>NZ_AP028672.1:1005000-2247500 GCF_041154505.1 Acidovorax sp. A79 | reverse complement strand
GTTCGAGCCCAACTAGACCCACCAAATTCCAATACACGGATACGGTATGAGGACACTGGGGGATTAGCTCAGCTGGGAGAGCACCTGCTTTGCAAGCAGGGGGTCGTCGGTTCGATCCCGTCATCCTCCACCAACACTGCGGTAGTAGGTAGTAAGAAGATTACTCAACACCAAAGCGGCTTTGACTGGAAACGGTTAAGGCTTCTTTGTTGTTGATCAATATCGATTGATCAATCGGCTGTTCTTTAAAAATTCATAGAGTCGAATCAGAGTTGCTAGCGGAAACTGCACATTCGTAAAGGTTTAGTGCAGACCGTGCCGCTAGCAACAAGAATTTTTGATTGCGTCAAAACGAATATTCAAACCTAGTTTGAAATTCTTAAGTAATACGATGACAACTCGAAAGGGTTGAAGTTGTTTACGGCATAACGCGTCAGGTGAAAGACCTGGCAAGTCCTTGAAAGATTAGACGGCGGTGTTTCGCAAGAAACGTCAAAGTTATAGGGTCAAGTGACTAAGAGCATGTGGTGGATGCCTTGGCGATTACAGGCGACGAAAGACGTGATAGCCTGCGATAAGCTTCGGGGAGCTGGCAAATAAGCTTTGATCCGGAGATTTCTGAATGGGGAAACCCACCTCGCAAGAGGTATCGCATGATGAATACATAGTCATGCGAGGCGAACCGGGTGAACTGAAACATCTCAGTAGCTCGAGGAAAAGACATCAACCGAGATTCCGAAAGTAGTGGCGAGCGAAATCGGAAGAGCCTTCTATTGATAGCACGACTGTTAGCAAAACGGAATGGAAAGTCCGGCCATAGCAGGTGATAGCCCTGTATGCGAAAACAGACGTGTGGTACTAAGGTAGAGAAAAGTAGGGCGGGACACGAGAAATCCTGTCTGAATATGGGGGGACCATCCTCCAAGGCTAAATACTCGTAATCGACCGATAGTGAACCAGTACCGTGAGGGAAAGGCGAAAAGAACCCCGGGAGGGGAGTGAAATAGATCCTGAAACCGCATGCTTACAAAAAGTAGGAGCCCGCAAGGGTGACTGCGTACCTTTTGTATAATGGGTCAGCGACTTACATTCAGTGGCAAGGTTAACCGAATAGGGAAGCCGTAGAGAAATCGAGTCCGAATAGGGCGAATCAGTCGCTGGGTGTAGACCCGAAACCAAGTGATCTATCCATGGCCAGGATGAAGGTGCCGTAACAGGTACTGGAGGTCCGAACCGACTAGTGTTGCAAAACTAGCGGATGAGCTGTGGATAGGGGTGAAAGGCTAAACAAACTTGGAAATAGCTGGTTCTCTCCGAAAACTATTTAGGTAGTGCCTCAAGTATTACCGTCGGGGGTAGAGCACTGTTTAGGCTAGGGGGTCATGGCGACTTACCAAACCTATGCAAACTCCGAATACCGACGAGTACAGCTTGGGAGACAGAGCACCGGGTGCTAACGTCCGGACTCAAGAGGGAAACAACCCAGACCGCCAGCTAAGGTCCCTAAAATTGGCTAAGTGGGAAACGAAGTGGGAAGGCTAAAACAGTCAGGATGTTGGCTTAGAAGCAGCCATCATTTAAAGAAAGCGTAATAGCTCACTGATCGAGTCGTCCTGCGCGGAAGATGTAACGGGGCTAAGCCAGTTACCGAAGCTGCGGATTTGCAATTTATTGCAAGTGGTAGGAGAGCGTTCTGTAGGCCTGTGAAGGTGTCTGGTAACGGATGCTGGAGGTATCAGAAGTGCGAATGCTGACATGAGTAGCGTTAAAGGGGGTGAAAAGCCCCCTCGCCGTAAGCGCAAGGTTTTCTACGCAACGTTCATCGGCGTAGAGTGAGTCGGCCCCTAAGGCGAGGCAGAGATGCGTAGCTGATGGGAAACAGGTCAATATTCCTGTACCGATCAATAGTGCGATGTGGGGACGGAGAAGGTTAGCTCAGCCAACTGTTGGATATGTTGGTTCAAGCCTGTAGTCGTGCCTGGTAGGCAAATCCGCCGGGCTTAGATGAGGGGTGATAACGAGTCTGCTTGCAGACGAAGTGAGTGATACCCTGCTTCCAGGAAAAGCCACTAAGCTTCAGCTATTGACGACCGTACCGCAAACCGACACTGGTGCGCGAGATGAGTATTCTAAGGCGCTTGAGAGAACTCAGGAGAAGGAACTCGGCAAATTGATACCGTAACTTCGGGAGAAGGTATGCCCCAAGTAGGTGAACCTGTACAAGGCGAGCCCAACGGGGTTGCAAAAAATCGGTGGCTGCGACTGTTTAATAAAAACACAGCACTCTGCAAACACGAAAGTGGACGTATAGGGTGTGACGCCTGCCCGGTGCTGGAAGATTAAATGATGGGGTGCAAGCTCTTGATTGAAGTCCCAGTAAACGGCGGCCGTAACTATAACGGTCCTAAGGTAGCGAAATTCCTTGTCGGGTAAGTTCCGACCTGCACGAATGGCGTAACGATGGCCACACTGTCTCCTCCTGAGACTCAGCGAAGTTGAAATGTTTGTGATGATGCAATCTCCCCGCGGAAAGACGGAAAGACCCCATGAACCTTTACTGTAGCTTTGTATTGGACTTTGAACAGATCTGTGTAGGATAGGTGGGAGGCTTTGAAGTGAGGTCGCTAGATCTCATGGAGCCAACGTTGAAATACCACCCTGGTGTGTTTGAGGTTCTAACCTAGGTCCATTATCTGGATCGGGGACAGTGCATGGTAGGCAGTTTGACTGGGGCGGTCTCCTCCCAAAGCGTAACGGAGGAGTTCGAAGGTACGCTAGTTACGGTCGGACATCGTGACGATAGTGCAATGGCATAAGCGTGCTTAACTGCGAGACTGACAAGTCGAGCAGATGCGAAAGCAGGACATAGTGATCCGGTGGTTCTGTATGGAAGGGCCATCGCTCAACGGATAAAAGGTACTCTGGGGATAACAGGCTGATACCGCCCAAGAGTTCATATCGACGGCGGTGTTTGGCACCTCGATGTCGGCTCATCTCATCCTGGGGCTGTAGCCGGTCCCAAGGGTATGGCTGTTCGCCATTTAAAGAGGTACGTGAGCTGGGTTTAAAACGTCGTGAGACAGTTTGGTCCCTATCTTCCGTGGGCGCTGCAGATTTGAGGAAGCCTGCTCCTAGTACGAGAGGACCGGAGTGGACACACCTCTGGTGTATCGGTTGTCACGCCAGTGGCATTGCCGAGTAGCTAAGTGTGGAAGAGATAACCGCTGAAAGCATCTAAGCGGGAAACTCGTTTCAAGATGAGATCTGCCGGGGCCTTGAGCCCCCTAAAGAGTCGTTCAAGACCAGGACGTTGATAGGTCAGGTGTGGAAGCGCAGTAATGCGTTAAGCTAACTGATACTAATTGCTCGTGCGGCTTGACCCTATAACTTTGATAGCCAACACACGCAAGTGTGCAAAGCTCAAAGATTGTTATGCCAAGTTGACGCAGTCAAAAGACACAAAATCTGATTCCATACTCTATGAATTCGCCAGGCTGTTCCACGAACAGCCCAGCACCAAGTTATGCCTGATGACCATAGCAAGTTGGTACCACTCCTTCCCATCCCGAACAGGACAGTGAAACGACTTTGCGCCGATGATAGTGCGGGTTCCCGTGTGAAAGTAGGTCATCGTCAGGCTCTTACAGCCCAGAAAACCCCAGTCAGCAATGACTGGGGTTTTTTGCTTTGGGGAACGGCAAAAAGCAAGCATCCATTCAGCTGGGTTCTCTGCTGGTCTGGACCTTGGTGAGCTCTATGAGCGTCTGGATGGGATGGACTCACCCTGGTCTTGTGCTCCCGCTTCGGGAAAAATCCCGCCACGCGTCTTCTTCATCACTCTGCGGCACCTGCTTATACGCGGGTAGCGCCTTTCCACCACTGCGCCACCCACACGCATGGCGAAGGCGCCTGAGCACCAATTCACCGGCGGCTCACGCAAGTTCAATGCTTGCGTGGGGGGCAAACCTGTGAACGCCAGCGGCGTCGAGAACCCGATGCAGTTGGCGGTCAAACCACAGCAGGTGCAGATGGGCCAGCGCCTCGCCCATCGCAAAGGTCATCTGGTGGGCATCCAGCTTTCGCTTGAACATGATGGGCAGCACATCCGCCGCTGACAAAGGGCCCGATTTCGCAGCCTCCAGGATTTCTGCCAGCCGATCCCGGTGATGGTTCTGCAGTTGCTGGATGCGTTCATGCAATCCCTGGAAGGGTTTGCCATGAGACGGCAGGACAAGCGTGTCAGCCGGCAATGCGAGGTACCGGAGCAGGGAGGCCAAAAAAAGCCGCAGAGGGTCCGATTCGGGTTCTGCCGCGTGGACGCTGACGTTGGTGGAAATGCGCGGCAACACCATGTCGCCACTGATCAGGGAGGACAATTCTGCGCAATACAGGGCAATGTGCTCAGGCGCATGCCCGTACCCGCTGATGCACTGCCAATCGCGGCCACCGATTTCGATGACATCACCTTCCATAAGCCTGCGGAAGGTCGGAGGCAGGGCGGGCACCAGGGTCGGGAAGTACGACACGCGTCCCCGGACATGCTGGAGAAATTCCACATCCTGCATGCCATGCAGGGCATAGAAGTCGGCGCTGGCCTCGCCACCGAATCCATTGCGGTCGTATACCGCGGTTCTCGCCACGTTGTAGTCGGTGGCGCTGATCCAAAGGCGTACTTTCCATCGGTCGCACAGCCAATGCGCCAGCCCGATGTGGTCCGGATGCATGTGGGTCACGATCACGCGCAAAATCGGCAACCCTTCCAGGCTGCTCGCAAAAACCTGCTCCCACTGTGCACGCGTGGTCGCACTGTCGATGCAGCAGTCCACCACCGTCCAGCCGCTGACCATGGTGCCGTCGGCGTCGGGTTGCCGGTCGCGCAGCAACCACAGGTTGATGTGGTCCAGCGCGAATGGCAGGCCCATGCGGATCCACTTGACGCCAGGTGCGACTTCCATGGTGCCCCCCTGCGGAGGGAGTGCATCGCCAAGCGGGTAGTGGATCTGGTGTTCGAGTGGGTTCATGGCGGTCGTGGTATGGGTTAGCATTGACGTTAACGTAAACGTCATGCATCCGATGCATTGTAGGGAGCTGCGGCCGCGGGGCTGTCTCCTGTGCGAAACCGACCTTGCTGCACGCAGTTCCCACCATGGCCAACACCTACACCATCAGCGATCTCGCCAAAGAGTTTGATCTCACCACGCGGGCGATCCGCTTTTATGAAGACATGGGCCTGCTGCAACCGGAACGCACGGGACCAGCGGGCCGAAACCGCGTCTACAGTGCCCGTGACAGGACCCGATTGCGCCTCACGCTCCGCGCCAAGCGACTGGGGCTGTCGCTGACGGAGGCCAAGGAGATCATCGACCTGTACGACAGTCCCCGCGACACGGGCGTGCAGCTGCGCAAGTTTCTGGATGTGCTTGTCGTCCATCGCAAGCAGCTCGAGGAACAGATGGCTGACCTGCAGGCCAATCTGGAGGAGGTCCAGGAGCATGAAAACGAGGCGCGGGCACTCTTGCTGAAGGTCGAAAAGCAAAAATGATTCATAATTGACGTTTACGTAAACGTAAATGCTGATCAGGAGATTGCCTTGAGCACGCCCCCCCTTGAGCCCCGGTGCGCTGACTACGCGGAGCGCGTGCGCGCCAGCTTCGCCCTTCAGGGCGCCATGCAGACGTTGGGCGCGCGCCTGGCCCGCGTGGCGGCGGGGGCGGTCGACATCGAGCTCGAATGGGCTCCGGCACTTACCCAGCAGCATGGCTTCCTGCATGCCGGCATGGTGGCCACCGCCCTGGATTCGGCCTGTGGCTATGCGGGTTTCACCCTGATGGGCCCCGACGCCGCCGTGCTCACCATCGAATTCAAGATCAACCTGCTGGCCCCCGCCAAGGGCCAGCGTTTTCGCATGGAGGGGCGGGTGCTGAAGCCCGGCCGCACCATCACCGTGTGCGAGGGCCGTGCCTTCGCCATAGAAAACTCCCAGGAAAAGCTGGTGGCCACCATGGGGTGCACCCTCATGGCCGTCACCGGGCGCGACAACATCCAAGGCTGAACAAGCCACCTTCCACAATCTGTTTTGAGGAGACATTCACCATGAGCATTCCCGCCAACCTGCCTGGCCTCAACTTCCAATTGGGCGAGGATATCGATGCCCTGCGCGATGCCGTGCGCGACTTTGCGCAGGCCGAGATCGCGCCGCGCGCGGCCGAGATCGACCGCAGCGACCAGTTCGCCATGGACCTGTGGCGCAAGATGGGCGACCTGGGCGTGCTCGGCATCACGGTGCCCGAGCAATATGGCGGCGCCGCCATGGGCTACCTCGCCCACATGGTGGCCATGGAGGAAATCTCCCGCGCCAGCGCCTCCGTGGGCCTGTCTTACGGCGCGCACAGCAACCTGTGCGTGAACCAGATCAACCGCAACGGCAGCGAGGCACAGAAGGCCAAGTACCTGCCCAAGCTCATCAGTGGCGAGCATGTGGGTGCGCTGGCCATGAGCGAGCCGGGCGCGGGCTCCGATGTGATCAGCATGAAGCTCAAGGCCGAGGACAAGGGCGGCTACTACCTGCTCAACGGCAACAAGATGTGGATCACCAATGGTCCGGATGCCGACACCCTCGTGGTGTACGCCAAGACCGAACCCGAAATGGGCGCGCGTGGGGTCACGGCCTTCCTGATCGAAAAAGGCATGCCTGGATTCAGCATTGCGCAAAAGCTCGACAAGCTGGGCATGCGTGGCAGCCACACGGGCGAGCTGGTTTTCAACAATGTCGAAGTGCCCGCCGCCAATGTGCTCGGTGGCCTGAACCAGGGCGCCAAGGTGCTGATGAGCGGCCTGGACTATGAACGTGCGGTGCTGACCGGCGGCCCGCTGGGCATCATGCAGTCCGTGATGGACAACGTGATCCCGTACATTCACGACCGCAAGCAGTTCGGCCAGAGCATTGGCGAGTTCCAGCTCATTCAGGGCAAGGTGGCCGACATGTACACCGTGCTGCAGGCGGGGCGCTCGTTTGCCTACACTGTGGCCAAGAACCTCGACATGCTCGGCACCGACCACGTGCGCCAGGTGCGCAAGGACTGCGCCAGCGTGATCCTGTGGTGCGCGGAAAAGGCGACCTGGATGGCCGGCGAAGGCGTGCAGATCTACGGTGGCAATGGCTACATCAACGAATACCCGCTGGGCCGCCTGTGGCGCGATGCCAAGCTGTATGAGATCGGTGCGGGCACCAGCGAGATCCGCCGCATGTTGATTGGCCGCGAGCTGTTCGCCGAAACCTGCTGAGCTTCATTTCCTTTCTACTGATTCCTCAAGGACAACATGCCCTCCTCGATCGACGACCTGTTTGTTCACAACCGCGCCTGGGCGGCCCAGATGGAGCGCGAGCGGCCCGGGTTCTTCACCAGCCTGCTGGCCCAGCAAAAGCCCAAGTACATGTGGATCGGCTGCTCCGACAGCCGCGTGCCCGCCAACCAGATCACGGGCCTGGAGCCGGGCGAAGTGTTCGTGCACCGCAACGTGGCCAATGTGGTGGTGCCCACCGACTTGAACTGCCTTTCCACCATCCAGTACGCGGTGGACCAGTTGCACATCGAGCACCTCATGGTGGTGGGACACTATGGTTGTGGTGGCGTGCTGGCGGCCCTGGAAGGCACGCGCGTGGGCCTGGCCGACAACTGGATCCGCCATGTGCAGGACGTGCGTGACCGCCACCGCGACCTGATTGCCGCCACCGCCCCGGAGTGGCGCCACGACGTGCTGTGCGAACTCAACGCCATCGAGCAGGTGGTCAACATCGCCCAGACCACGGTGATGCTCGATGCGTGGGGACGGGGCCAGAAGGTCACGCTGCACGGCTGGTGCTATGGGCTCAAGGACGGTCTCATCAACAACCTGCACATGTCCGTGGGCAGCACCGAAGGCCTGGACTCGCTGTACAAGGCGGCGATCGCTGGTGTGGCTGCCGTCAAAAGGCAATAGCCCGCCTCTGGCCTGACCGCATTGCGATGCCTGCGCTGAAAGACTGCCATGTTCCCGCAACGGCTTGATGCTCCCCAGGCCTACGGCATTGCCAAGGCCATGATGGACGGTTTCAACCGGCACTACCGGCTGTTCCGCACCGAGTCGGCGCGTGCCAAGCACCGCTTCGAAACCGGCGACTGGCACGGCCAGCAGCGGGCGCAGCGCGAACGCATCGAGTTCTATGACCTGCGCGTGAAAGAATGCGTGCGCCGGCTGGAGAAGGAATTCAGCGCGGGCGCGCAGCCCATGGACGTGTGGCACCAGATCAAGCTGCATTACATCGGCCTCTTGGTCAACCACCACCAGCCCGAACTGGCCGAGACCTTCTTCAACTCGGTCACGACCAAGATCCTGCACCGCACGCATTTCCACAACGACTTCATCTTCGTGCGGCCCGCGGTCAGCACCGAATACATCGAGAACGAAGAGCCCGCAGCGCGCCCCACCTACCGCGCGTACTACCCCTCCCGCGACAACCTGCACGAGACGTTCCAGACCATCATCGAGAACTTCCAGTTGCAGCGTGAGTTTGCGGACTTGGCGCGAGACAGTGCCTGCGTGGTGGCCGCCGTGCGCGGCCGCCTCGACAAGGTGCGGCTGCGCGCCAACTTCCAGATCCAGGTGCTCACCAGCCTGTTCTTTCGCAACAAGGGCGCCTATGTGGTGGGCAAGATCATCAACGGCTTCAACGAAGTGCCGTTTGCGCTGCCCATCCTGCACGACGATGCTGGCAGGCTGTTCATCGACGCCGCGCTGTTCGGCGAAGACGATATGCAGATGCTGTTCAGCTTCGCCCGCGCCTACTTCATGGTGGACATGGAGGTGCCCAGCGCCTACGTGCAGTTCCTGCGCAGCCTCATGCCCCGCAAGCCGCGCGCCGAGATCTACAACGCGCTGGGCCTGGCCAAGCAGGGCAAGACCCTGTTCTACCGCGACTTCCTGTACCACCTGAAGCATTCCAGCGATCAGTTTCGCATCGCCCCCGGCATCAAGGGCATGGTGATGCTGGTGTTCGACCTGCCGAGCTTTCCGTTCGTGTTCAAACTCATCAAGGACTATTTCCCGCACCAGAAGGAAACCACGCGCGAGCAGATCAAGGCCAAGTACCTGCTGGTCAAGCAGCACGACCGCGTGGGCCGCATGGCCGACACGCTGGAGTACAGCGAGGTGGCCTTTCCCCGCGACCGGTTTGACGATGCACTGATTGCCGAGATCGAGAAGTTCGCCCCCAGCCAGCTGGAGATCAGCGACCGCGATGGCGACGGCCAGACCGAAGTCATCATCAAGCACCTGTACATCGAGCGGCGCATGATCCCGCTCAACATCTACCTGCAGGAAGCCTTCGACACCGGGCTCTCCGACCCGCGTGCGCGCCAGCAGATGGAGCACAGCGTCATCGAATACGGCAACGCCATCAAGGACCTCGTGGCCGCCAACATCTTCCCCGGCGACATGCTCTGGAAGAACTTCGGCGTCACGCGCAATGGCAAGGTCGTGTTCTACGACTACGACGAGATCGAATACCTCACCGACTGCAACTTCCGCCGCGTGCCCACGCCGCGCAACGAAGAGGAAGAGATGAGCGGCGAGGTCTGGTACAGCGTGGGCCCGCGCGATGTGTTCCCCGAAACCTTCGGCCCTTTCCTGCTCGGCAACGATGCCGTGCGCCAGGTGTTCATGTCGCACCACGCCGACCTGCTCGACGCCGCGTTCTGGCAGTCGCACAAGGAGCGCATCCAGGCGGGCCACATGTTCGACGTTTTTCCCTACGACACGGACCGGCGCTTCGCGCAGGGCGCGCCGGCCCGGTAGTCCATTTCATTCAACCCCCGACTTTCGTCTGAACCCTTCCCAGGAGACTTGCACCATGTCCGCATCCACCCAAGACCCCATCGTCATCGTCGGCGCCGCGCGCACCCCCATGGGCTCGCTGCAAGGCGACTTTTCCAGCCTGGCCGCGCACGACCTGGGCGGCGCCGCGATCCAGGCCGCCATCGAGCGCGCCGGTGTGTCACCCGACGCCGTGGGCGAGGTGCTGTTCGGCAACTGCCTGATGGCCGGCCAGGGCCAGGCGCCCGCACGCCAGGCGGCCTTCAAGGGCGGCCTGCCCAAGGGCGCTGGCGCGGTCACGCTCAGCAAGATGTGCGGCTCGGGCATGAAGGCCGCGATGATGGCGCACGACATGCTGCTGGCCGGCACGCACGACGTGATGGTGGCCGGCGGCATGGAGAGCATGACCAACGCCCCCTACCTGCTGCAGAAGGGGCGTGGCGGCTACCGCCTGGGCCATGACCGCATCTTCGACCACATGATGCTCGACGGCCTGGAAGACGCCTATGAAGCAGGCCGCAGCATGGGCACCTTTGGCGAAGACTGCGCGGCCAAGTACCAGTTCACGCGCGAGCAGCAGGACGCGTTCGCCACGGCCAGCGTGCAGCGCGCCAAGGCCGCTACCGAGTCCGGCGCGTTCGCGGCCGAGATCGTACCCGTCACCGTCAAGACCCGCGCGGGCGAGACCGTGGTGTCGGTGGACGAAGGCCCGGGCAAGGTCAAGCTGGAGAAGATCGCCACCTTGAAGCCCGCCTTCAAGAAGGACGGCACCATCACCGCCGCATCCAGCTCCAGCATCAACGACGGCGCCGCCGCGCTGGTGATGATGCGCGAATCCACCGCGAAGAAGCTCGGGGCCAAGCCGCTGGCGCGCGTCGTGAGCCACGCTACCCACGCGCAAGAGCCCGAGTGGTTCGCCACCGCCCCCCTGGGCGCCACGCAGAAAGCGCTGGCCAAGGCCGGCTGGGAAGTGGGCGACGTGCAGCTGTGGGAGATCAACGAGGCCTTCGCCGTGGTGCCCATGGCGCTGATGAAAGAGCTGGACCTGCCGCACGACAAGGTCAACGTGAACGGCGGCGCCTGCGCCCTGGGCCACCCCATCGGTGCCAGCGGTGCCCGCATCATGGTCACGCTGATGTATGCCCTCCAGGCACGGGGCCTGACCAAGGGCCTGGCCACGCTGTGCATCGGCGGCGGCGAAGCCACGGCGGTGGCGCTGGAACTCGTTTGATGCGGGAGGGAGATGGGATGATTTGGCTCTTTTCACAAGGACAGTGATGACCGCACCCTCTCCCGAGATCACCGCCTTCTGGCGCGCGTTTTCCGATGCCCAGGCATCGCTCCAGGCCCAGCCGCTGCGCGAGCGGGTCGAGTCCGCCAACGCGCTCATCGAGCGCCACCTGGGCGGCCTCGCGCTGGAGATGTCCGGCGGCGACGGCGATGCGGTGGTGGACCTCATCGTCACCGCCCACGGCAGCACCGAAAAATTTCCACTGCTGATGCAGGCGGTGGCGGCCGCGCCCGCGCTGCAGAACTACCGCGTGCGCGCGTTCCGCGAGCGCACCACGCAGCCGGACTTTCCCATCGGCATGGACGGTTTCCAGCTGGCCACGTCCGAGGTGCTCATCGCCCTGGATCAGGATGGCGGGCAGGCCGCGCTGGAGATCCGCTTTGGCCGCGAGATCCCGAGCGACTACCAGGACCATGCGCGCAACATGGCGTTCATCATGCTCGACCATGTGCTCGGCGAGTACGATTTCGCCGTCAAGGTGGGGGCGGTGGATTTTGTCGGGCAGGCTGGCGACCCGCAGGCGCAGTGGGTCCCACTCAGCCAGTTGCCTCCGGTGTTTGATCGCTACTGGGTCGAGACGCTGGGCCGCACGGGAGACTTCCCGGCGGGTGAACACGACTGGTCGGGCATGACGCTGGCGTTCGGCGGCGAGCCCGGAGATGGCGACGGCGACGAAGGCCCCGGGGGGCGCGAGGACACCGCCATTGTCATGGTCAACCGCAGCGCCAGCCCCGTGGCCATGCGCGCCGACCTGTCGCACGCTCTGGTGCTGGACCTGGCCGTGGGGGACCGCGATGAGCTGGCCGCCGTGCAGGCGCTGCAGGACCAGGCCGCCACGCTGCTGGAGCTGCCCCAGCTGGGCATCCTGGCCTACACCCTGACCCGTGCCGGGCACCGCAAGGCCGTCTACTACGTGGGCGACGAGCAACTGGCCAGGCAGGCGCTGGCACCCCTGCTGCTGCGGGACGAGGCCGAGTCGCTGGTGCTGTCCACCACCTATGACCCGGCGTGGTCGGGCTACTTCGAATTTGCCGTGCATTGACCTGGACGCGACCATGATCGAAACCACCGAGCAGCTGCGCGCCCTGTATGCCGCCCCAAGCGAGCGGGCCCTGCACAAGCAGCAACCGCAGCTGGATGCGCACTGCCAGCGCTTCATTGCCCTGTCGCCGTTCTGCGTGGTGGCCAGTGGTGGTCTCCATGGCGCATTGCTCGATGCCTCGCCGCGCGGCGGTGCGCCCGGTTTCGTGAAGTCGCCCGATGCGCACACCCTGCTGCTGCCCGACGCGGGGGGCAACAACCGGCTCGACACCCTGACCAACCTGCTCGATGACCCGCGCATCGGCCTGCTGTTCATGATTCCGGGCGTGGACGAAACCCTGCGGGTGAACGGCACCGCGCGCCTGCGCGACGAGGCGCTGTACACGGACTTCTTCACGGCCGGGCGCCAGCGCCCAAAGATGGTGATCGAAGTGCGCGTGGCCGAGGCGTATCTGCACTGCTCCAAGGCCTTCATGCGCTCGCGGCTGTGGTCCGCCGATGCGCAGGTGGACCGCGCCGCGCTGCCCACGATGGGCCAGATGATCCACGACCAGATGGGCCTCGCCACCGAGCCTGAGTCGCAAGTGGCGATGCTGCAGCGCTACCGCGCCCAACTGGCGCAGGAGCAGCAGCTCGGCGACGCCTGAGGGTGTTGAGAGTGATTGCTACTATTTTGATAGCTATTGGCGCTTGATACATAGGCGCCAGGGCCCAATTCAATCCAAATTTCAACCATGAAATCCATACTTGTCATCGGCGCATCGCGCGGCATCGGTCTGGAGCTGGTGCGCCAGTACGCCGAGGCGGGCCGCCGCGTGATCGCCACCGTGCGCGACGACGCGGGCCGCGAACGGGTGCAGGCCCTGGGCGCCGAGGTGCTCACCGTGGACGTGGCCAACCCCGCCAGTGTGAGCGCGCTGGCCTGGCAACTGGACGGCGAAAAGATCGAGACCGCCTGGTACGTGGCGGGCGTCATCCGCCGTCCCAACGCGCTCACGCCGCCCACGCAGCAGGACTTCGACGCCGTCATGCACACCAACGTGCTGGGCGCCATGCAGGCGCTGCCGCAGGTCGCGCCCCTGGTGGCCGACGCGCAGGGCGTGTTCGCGTTCCTGTCCTCGTCCATGTCGCAGATTGGCAGCGTGCCGGGCAGCGGCTCCTGGCTGTATCGCACCAGCAAGGCGGCGCTGAACATGGCGGTGGCCGCGGCCCAGCATGACTACCCAGGCGCCACGCTCATCACCATCGACCCCGGCTGGGTGCAGACCGACATGGGCGGCGAAGGCGCCGCGCTGACGGTGCAGGACAGCGTGCGCGGCCTGCGCGCCACCGTGGCGGGCGTCACCGCCGCCGACAAGGGCCGCCTGCTGCACCACGACGGCCGCCGCGCCACCCACTGGTAACCCTTTCGACCGAACCCACAACGACTTCTGGAGACAACCCCGATGCTGCTGACCCAAGACCAGGAAATGATCCGCGACGCGGTGCGCGACTTCGCGCAGGAACAGCTGTGGCCCCACGCCGCGCGCTGGGACAAGGAACACCACTTCCCCAAGGAGGCGCACCAGGGCCTGGCCGCGCTGGGCGCGTATGGCATCTGCGTGCCCGAAGAATTTGGCGGCGCACACCTCGACTACGTCACCCTCGCGCTGGTGCTTGAAGAGATCGCGGCCGGCGACGGCGGCACCAGCACCGCCATCAGCGTGACCAACTGCCCGGTCAACGCCATCCTCATGCGCTACGGCAACGCCCAGCAAAAGCGCGACTGGCTCACGCCGCTGGCCCGTGGCGAGATGCTGGGCGCGTTCTGCCTGACCGAGCCGCATGTGGGCTCCGACGCGTCCGCACTGCGCACCACGGCGGTGAAGCAGGGCGATGAATACGTGATCAACGGCGTCAAGCAGTTCATCACCAGCGGCAAGAACGGCCACGTGGCCATCGTCATCGCCGTCACCGACAAGGGCGCGGGCAAGAAGGGCATGAGCGCCTTCCTCGTGCCCACCAGCAACCCGGGCTACGTGGTCGCGCGGCTCGAAGACAAGCTGGGCCAGCACAGCAGCGACACCGCGCAGATCAACTTCGACCACTGCCGCATTCCGGCCGAAAACCTGATCGGCGCGGAAGGCGAGGGCTACAAGATCGCCCTCGGCGCGCTCGAGGGCGGCCGCATCGGCATCGCCGCGCAAAGCGTGGGCATGGCACGCAGTGCCTTCGACGCGGCGCTGGCGTATTCGAAAGAGCGCGAGAGCTTCGGCACCGCCATCTTCAACCACCAGGCCGTGGGCTTTCGCCTGGCCGATTGCGCCACGCAGATCGAGGCCGCGCGCCAGCTCATCTGGCACGCCGCCGCGCTGCGCGATGCGGGCCGGCCCTGCCTGAAGGAAGCCGCCATGGCCAAGCTGTTCGCCAGCGAGATGGCCGAACGCGTGTGCAGCGCCGCCATCCAGACGCTGGGCGGCTACGGCGTGGTGAACGACTTCCCGGTGGAGCGCATCTACCGCGACGTGCGCGTGTGCCAGATCTACGAAGGCACGAGCGACGTGCAGAAGATCATCATTCAGCGCGCGCTGGCTTGACGTAACTCGCGCTGCAGCAGGGCCAGCCGCTCGGGCTCGGCATGGTGCCGGGCCACGGGGTGGACGCTGGCAAACGCCGCGAGTGCCGCTTCAGTGCGCCCGCTCCACGCCAGGGCCAGCGCGTAGTCGCAGGTGCAGACGGCCAGGGAAGGCCATGCACCCGGGGCCGTGCGCACCAACCCAAGGAACTGCCCGCAGGCTTTGCCCAGGAGACTCGCGGCCTCGCCAGCCAGGGCCGGGTTGCGCAGCGCGACGAGGCCCTGCACCCAGTCGATGAACGCCTGCCCATGGGGCGGCAACAGCGCGGACTGCAGTGCGCCCAGCAGGCGAGCGGCCTCTTCCGTGTGGCCTGCGCGTGCTTCCCCCAGGGCAAGATCCAGCTGCAGCGTAGGCTCTGCGGGGCGCGAGGCGATCAGTTCCCGCAAGCGCGCCGTAAAGCCGGCGTGGTCGCCCGTGGCCAGCGGCAGGGTATAGGTGCGAGCCAGAAACTCGTCTTCTTCCGGTGGGCGCATGGGATGGATGCGCAGGCGCAGGAGCACCGAGTCCACGCCTTCGGCGCGCGCCTCAAACCACGCCACGCGCACAGCCGCATCCCACGCGGGCTGACGCAGGAACCGGTGGCGCTCGGCGGAGCGGGCCAGCCGCTGTGCCAGCACTTCCAGGCGCGGGACATCGCCCGTGGCGTGTGCTTGAAGCACCTGCTGGTACATGCGCTGGAACCGGTGCATGTAGGCAAACAGGGCAAAGGGCACCAGCATTGCCACGATCAGGCTGCCCACCGCCCAGGGACTCCACTGGCGCCACAGGGCCACGGCCAGCAATGCGGCGCAGACCAGCAGCCAGGTGCGGTTGTTGCGCAGCAACTGGCGCAACGTGGTAGACAGGCCCGGGCGTTCCAGGGCCTCGATCTGGTCCCGCGCGAGCTGGCGCAGTGCCTTCACATCCAGAGGTCCCAGCACATCGTCTGCCATTTCGGTCATGGCGCGGGCGTACAGCCCTGAGGTGTGGAGCTGGATATGGCTCAGTGGAGGCTGTATCGCCGCAATGGCCTGCAAGGCCTCTTCGGCGGTCTTGGCGTGGACAAAGCCCTCTATGGGGCGGCCTTTTCCGTCGCTGGCCTGGTACAGCCAGCGTGGCTGGAATTCCTGGGCGGCGGTCTGGGTAGTGTTCATGGCGTGGCTCCCTCGGACGTCTGGCTGCCAGCGCGCGGTGGGCGCCGGTCTTTGCCGCGCATGTTAGAGGGACCTGCGCATGCCGCGCATCACGGGCCGACGGCCGGCGCCGTTGGCTCATCGGACGGCGTGTCCAGCCATCGCTCCAGCACCGCATGCAGCGCGCCCGCATCCATCGGTTTTTTCAGCACGAGGTAGCCCTGCTCCTGCGCTTCATGCAGTTCGAGGGCATCAAACTCGCCGCTCACCATGGCGCCCCGGGCGCCGGGGCACTGCGCCAGCAGCATCTGCAGCACATCGAAACCACTCTCGCCGGAGCGCAACTGCTGGTCGCACAGGATGGCGTGTGGCACGAAGCCTGCATCGAGGTGTGAAAGCGCCTCGCGCGCATCGCTGGCCAGTCGCACTTCGATGCCCCAGGCCTGCGCCAGCATGGCCCAGGCCCGCAGCACGTGGGGATCGTCGTCCAGCACCAGGCACCGGCCCTGCAGGCGGGGCCAGGTGCGTGGCGCGGCGGTGCCACGTGCGTCGGGCGCCAGCGCAGGCGCGGCCGTGGCCGGCAGCTCGATCCAGAAACACGACCCCCGCCCCGGACGCGAGGCCATGCCCTGGCGTGCACCCATCAGCGCCACGCAGCGCGCCACCACGGCCAGCCCCAGGCCGTGGCCTTCGCGGTGGAGGTGCCCCGCGCTCTGCGGGCGGTAGAAGGCCTGGTAGATGGCGGCCTGCTCCTGTGGTGCCACGCCTTCGCCGGTGTCCCACACCTCCAGCCGCCAGTGGCCACCGCGCTGCCGTGCGCCCACCAGCACCCCGCCCCGCAGTGTGTAGCGCAAGGCGTTGTGCACCAGGTTGGCCAGCGACTGCCGCACCAGCGCGGGGTCGGCCAGCACCGTGGCGTGCGCCGGGGGCGGGCGCATGCGCAGGGCCAGCCCGCGCGCGGTGGCTTCGGTGACGAACTGGTGGCGCAGGTCGTCGAACAGGTGGGCCAGCGGCACGGGCGCGGGCCGCAGCTCCACCGTGCCTGATTCGATGCGCGACAGGTCGAGCAGGGCGTCGAACATCTGGCTGAGCGAGTGCATGCTCAGCCGCCACTGGCCCAGCAAGGGGCCGATGTGCGGGTGGTCCTGGCCCTGCAGCGCAATGGCTTCGGCCAGCAACGCCATGGCGTGCACGGGCTGGCGCAGGTCGTGGGCGGCGGTGCTCAGAAACCGGTTCTTCTCGGCCAGCGCGGCTTCGGCCGCGTCGCTGGCCTCGCGGTAGCGCTCGGCCAGGTCGCGGCTGCGCTCTTCCAGCACCACCTGGCGCACGAAGAACCGGTGCGAGTTCATGGCGCTGCGGTAGATCACGGCGGCCATCACCAGCGTCATGGGCAGTACAAACGGCCACTGCGCCGGAAACGCCCAGGGGATCATCGCCAGCCCACCCACCGCACCCACGAAATACATGCGGTAGACAGCGAGCGTGGCGGTCATCTGCGCTGCGTTGGCGGCCAGAATGCCCGCCAGCGTGATATGCAGCAACAGCATGAATTCGTAGCTGGCGTGGCCCAGCGACAACGCTATCGAGAGTGAAACACCTACCCCGTGCACCAGGGCCAGGTAGCACACGCGGCGGGTCCAGGGGGGCAGCAGGGCTTCGGGCGGCCGCAAGGCGCGTTCGCGCCGGTACTGCCGGTGGCCCCACCCCACGAACAGCAACACGGGCAGGTATGCGCCTCCCCACGCCAGCAGCGGCATGGCCTGCCCACCCTGCCAGCCCAGCAGCAGGCCAAACAGCAGCCCCATGGCGGGCATGACCGACATGCCCAGCCGCAGGCGCGCAAAAGAGGCTTCGAGCAGCAGCAGCCAGCCTTGTGCGCTGGGCGCGCCGTGCGCGTGGCCCGGGGCCTTGGTGTTGGGCGTCATGTGCCTGCGAAGGTGGCCGCCGCCTCCCGGCGGCGCCGCAGCCGGCGCACCTGCCGCCACATGCCCAGGGCCGCGCGGGCGTGGACCGCGGTCCAGGCCGGGATGCGCACCTGGCCGCGCTCGCCCGGTCCGGTGCCGGCGCGGGGATGGGGGTGGGGAAACCAGCGGCGCGGCAAGAACTGGAGTGGCATGGGGCGCGGGCGGGCCGGTGTTCAGGCGGGTGGATCGGGCAGGACCAGCCGGCGCCCGCGCAGTCCCGTGATGGCCTCCACGCGGGTGCGTGCGCCCAGGCGCAGGAGGATGGCGCTCATGTGCTCCTTGACCGTGCTCTCCGACAGGTCGTACTGCAGCGCGATGCGCTTGTTGGGCAGCCCCTGCAGCACCAGCGCCAGGATTTCGCCCTGGCGCACCGACAGGCCCAGTTCGGCAGGCGTGACCGGCAGGTCGCGGCTGCGCGGGGGCTGGTTGCCGGGGGGGGCGGGCACAAACCAGGCCAGGCCGCCCAGCAGGGCCTCCACCGCCTGGGCGAAGATCTCTGGCGGAGTCTGCTTGTGGATGAAGCCGTGCGCGCCCGCCTGGCGCACGCGCTCCATCATGGCCGGGTCGTCGTCGCCGCTGACGACCGCCAGCGCGGTGCCGGGGCAGTGCTCGCGCACCAGCGCGATCAGGCCCAGCGCGGCACCTTCGGCCAGCCAGAAGTCGACGAGCGCGATGGCGGGGGCACCCCGCGTGGCCACCAGCGGCAGAAAGTCATCGGCGCACCCGGCCACGGCCACCTCCAGGTAGGGCAGGCGCAAGCGCAGGAATTCGGCCACGCCGCGTGCTACCAGCGGGTGGTCGTCCAGGATGAGTGCATAGGGTGACATGGGGGCCGGGGGGCGCTGCGGCGCCGGGCGCCAGGATGCCGCAGCAAAGCAAATTCTGCCAAGTGTGGACCGGAAGGGGCGGCGCGCAAACCCTACCTCGGTAGGGTTTTGCGGCGGGCGGCGTGCCGCACAGAATCCGCCCCTCTTTCACCCATTCATTCACCACCCAGGAGGTTTCCGTTCATGACCCCCACAAGCGCAAAGTTCACCCGGCACCACGCACGGCCCGCAGTCCGCTGGGCCCCTCTTGGGCTGGCCGCGGTGTTGCTGGCGGGCTGCGGGGGCGGCGATGGCGACGGCGGCACCACGCCCCCGCCCACGGCCGGGGCCTTCACCGTGGGGGGCTCCGTGGTCGGCCTGGGCGCCGGCAAGGCGCTGACCCTGCAGAACAATGGCGGCGATGACCTGGCCGTGAACGCCAACGGCGGTTTTGTGTTCGCGGCCCGGCTGGACCGCGGCGTGGCCTATGCCGTCACCGTCAGGACGCAGCCCGGCGGCCAGCGCTGCGCCGTGGCGCAAGGCACGGGCACCGCCACCGCGAACGTGGGCGATGTGCAGGTGCGCTGCGAGAACCTGGCGGCGGCCACCTTCACGGTGGGGGGCTCGGTATCGGGCCTGGCGGGCGGCGCTGTGGTGCTGCAGAACAACGGCGGCGATGACCTGTCCCTGGCCAGCAACGGCGGCTTCGCGTTTTCCACGGCGGTGGCCACGGGCAGCCCCTATGCCGTCACGGTGAAGACCCCGCCCGCAGGCCAGAACTGCGCGGTGCGCAACGGCAGCGGCACGGTGGGTTCGGCCCATGTCGGCTCGGTGGAGGTGGCCTGCGCCACGGCCGTGGCACTGCCGCAGGGGGACTGGAAGCAGGAGCGTTGCACGCCCATCGGCCCGGGCCAATGGGGCCGGTCGCTGTGGCGCATCGTGCGGCAAGGCGAGACCCGGGCCACGGTCAGCCTGGGCGTGGCGACCTACTCCGACGGGAACTGCACCGCCGCGGGCGCGGTCATTGGCGGGCAAGGGGGCGATGGGGGCAATTTCACGTTTGACCGCACGGGCGCGACACCCACGCTCGCCGCCTTCTGGGGCAGCTGGGCCCAGGTCACGGGGTTGACCTCGCGCACCGTGTGGGCGCGCAAGGGCCCCTACCTGTGCCCGCTGGGCGACCAGAACCCCAGCCTGTTCGGCTCGGCCGCCGCCGTGGAGGCCTCGGCCGACATCTCCATCCAGAACAAGGCCTGCTACACCCAGAACTGAACCCCCGTGCTCCCTGCGGGCCGTGGCGGCCCGTGGGCACGGCCGGGCGGCTGGACGGGGGGCGGGCGGAATTTCAGCCGCCACTGCCCCGGCGCCGCAGCACCACCGTGATCTGCCCATTGGTCTCGATGGTCGCGCGCTCCACCTCGTGCAGGTGCAGGCATCCGCTGGCGCGCAGCGCGGCCTCGAGGTCGTCCGGTGAAAGCAGCTCCTTGCGCAGGAGGTCGGCGTTCACCTGTCCCTGCTCCACCAGCACCCGCGGCGTGCCGTCGATCAGCCGCTCCATCCACGCGAAGCGGAACGTCAGCTGCGCCAGCACCACGTGGCAGCCGATGAGCGTGGTGGCCGAGACGAGTCCGCCCACCAGCGAGTTGTCGCCCGCGTTCATCGAGTTCTGCACCGCGTTGGACAGGATCAGCAGCAGCACGAGGTCGAACGGCGCGTACTGCCCTGTCTGCCGCTTGCCTGTCAGGCGCAGGAACACCAGCAAAAAGACATAGACCACCACGCCGCGCAGCACGAACTCCCACCACGGCACATTCATTTCCCACATTGCAGGCTCCTTCTTGGAGGGTTGTGTCGCGTGCCAGTCTACGGCGCTGAGCGAAAATCCCGGACATGCCACCTGCCAGGCCGGCCCACGCCCCGTGCGGCCCCGGTCCCTTCACAGAAAGAAAACACCTCCATGCAACGCCGCCAATTCCACCAAGCCAGTGCCCTGGGGGCGCTGCTGTGCGCCAGCTGGCAGCAGGCCTGGGCCCTGTCGCTGGGCGATCTCTCCAATGCCGATGCCACGGGCGGCCTCAAGGCCGCGCTGGGCCAGGGCGCCCAGGCCGCGGTGTCGCTGCTGGGGCGGCCCGACGGTTTCCTGGGCAATCCCAAGGTGCGCATCGGGCTTCCCGGCTACCTGGACGACGCGGCCAAGGTCATGAAGTCGCTGGGCCAGGGCAAGCGCGTCGATGAGCTGGTCACCTCCATCAACCGCGCCGCCGAGGCCGCCGTGCCCATGGGCAAGGACCTGCTCGTGGGCGCGGTGCAGAACATGACGGTGACGGACGCCAAGAACATCCTGGCGGGAGGAAGCACCTCGGTGACGGCCTTCTTCGCCGAGAAGACGCGCGTGCCGCTGGGGGAGCGCTTCCTGCCGGTGGTGGACCAGGCGACGGAGAAGGTGGGCCTCACCCAGAAGTACAACGCCTTCGCTGGCAAGGCCGCGGGCTTCGGACTGCTCAAGCCCGAAGAGGCCAACCTGGCGCGGTACGTCACCGGCAAGACGCTCGATGGCCTGTACACCATGATCGGCGAGGAAGAGCGCCGCATCCGCCAGGACCCGGCCGGCGCGGGCAGTGCCATCGCCCGCAAGGTGTTCGGCGCGCTGCGCTGATCGCCGTTCACCGCAATGCGCACCCCGCCCATGGCCCTGGCCGACAGCGCACCCTGCCCGTGCGGACGCACCGTGGCGCCCGCGGGCCGGCGCGCCGGCGGCATGGCCGCCGTGCTGCGTTATGCCGACTGCTGCGGCCGCTATGTGGACCATCTGGAAGCGGTGCCCGCGCCCGACGCCGAAAGCCTCATGCGGTCCCGGTACACCGCGTTCGTGGGCGAGCGGGCCGAGTACCTGCAGGCCACCTGGCACCCCACCACGCGCCCCGCGTCGATGGATTTCGATGCGGGCGCGCGGTGGCTCGGGCTTGCGGTGCGCGGCCACCGCGCCACGGGCGAAGGCCGTGCGGAAGTCGAGTTCGTGGCGCGCTACCGCGTGGGCGGCCGTGCCGTGCGCCTGCACGAGACCAGCCGCTTCGTGCGCGAAGGCGGGCGCTGGTTCTATGTGGATGGCGATGTCCACGGTTGAAATTTGCATGAAAATGACTTCAAGCCCTTTATCCATAAGCGCCATAAGCTATGAAATTTGAAGCAATACTGTTCGACTGCGACGGGGTCCTGGTGGACAGCGAACCGATCACCAACGGCGTGCTGCGCGACATGCTCGCGGAGGCCGGCTGGGCCCTGAGCGCCGAGGAGTGCATGCGCATCTTCATCGGCAAGACCGTGCGCAGCGAGGCCGCCCGCATCGAGACCCACACCGGCCGGCCGCTCACCGATGCATGGATGGCCGATTTCTATGCGCGGCGCAATGCCGAGCTGGACCAGCGCCTCACGGCCATCGAGCACATCCACGGCACCATCGAGCGCGTGCACGCGCACCACGGCGGGCGCATCGCCTGCGCCTCGGGGGCCGACCGGCACAAGGTGGAGATGCAGCTGGCCAAGGTGGGCCTCACGCCCTTCTTCGAGGGCCGCATCTTCAGCGGCCACGAAATGCCGCGCACCAAGCCCGCGCCGGACGTGTACCTGGCGGCGGCCGCCGCGCTGCAGGCGCAGCCCCTGCGCTGCGCGGTGGTCGAAGACACGGTGACGGGCGTCACTGCGGGGGTGGCGGCGGGCGCCACGGTGTTTGCCTATGCGCCGCTGGACGATGGGGAGGCCCTGCGCGCGGCGGGGGCGTCTGAGGTGTTTCGCAGCATGGCCGAGCTGCCGGCCTTGCTGGGCTGCTGACCGCTGCTGTTCGCACCAGGACACGCCATGCCCAAGCACAGCAGCCAGCTGCCACGGTGGCTACGCAACTGCGCCGCGCTCGCGGCCCTCGGCGTTCTCATGGGCTGCTCGTCGGTGCGCCCCTGGATCAACGAGCCGCTGCCGCCCGAAGACCGGGACATCCCCGTGCGCAAGTCCGAGCGCGACCCCACCATCCTGGTGGCCGTGACGCTTTCGGGCGGCGGCGCGCGCGCGGCCGCCTTCGGCTTCGGCGTGCTGACCGAGATGCAGCAGACCCGCTTTCGCTGGAATGGGCGGGACACCACCCTGCTGGACGCCACGGACGTGGTGAGCGGCGTGTCGGGCGGCAGCATTGTTGCCGCCTACTTCGCGGCGCATGGCATCGAGGGGCTGCCCCGGTTCGAGCACGACTTCCTGCGGCAGAACTTCCAGAACAGCCTCATCACCCAGGCCCTGCGGCCCGGCAACCTGGTGGACCTGACCTCGCCCTGGCTGGGCCGCACCCACCTGCTCGCGCGGCGGCTGGACGACCTGTACGGCGGGCTGACCTTCGGCGATGTGGAGCGGCGCCCGCGCCACCCGCAACTGTTCATCACCGCCACCGACATGTCGCTGGGCACGGGCTTCGAGTTCACCTGGGAGCAGTTCACGCTGATCTGCTCGGACCTGCGCAAGGTGCCGCTGTCGTTTGCGGTGGCGTCCTCGTCGGCCGTGCCGCTGCTGCTCAGCCCGATGACGCTCAAGAACTACGCCGACCAGTGCCCTGAACGCCGCACCGGCTCCACGGCCAGCGCGCGCGCCGCGGCCGCTGGCGACTACCGTGCCCGGCTGTACCGCGCGCACGAACTGAGCTACACCGACGCGCAGCGCAAGCCCTACATCCACCTGGTGGACGGCGGTCTGGCCGACAACCTGGGCGTGCAGCGCCTGCTGGACCGGGCCCTGGCGGGCGGCGGCCTGCGCCAGACGTTCAGCGAGGTGGGCATCCCGCCCGCCACCATCCGCAAGCTGGTGCTGATCACCGTGAACGCGGAGCGCGACCCGTCGGTCAACATCGACATGAGCGACCAGGTGCCCAACATGGCCCAGGTGGTGGATGCGCTGCTGTTCGGCACCGGCGCACGCGCCACGCGCGAGACGCAGGAGTTCCTGCGCGACATCACCCAGCAGTGGCGCCAGGCCCTGGCCGCGGGCTCCACGGGCAGCGGCGATGCCTTCGCGCCCGATGCCGAGATCCATGTGATTCCCGTGAACCTGCGCGACGCGCCGGACGACGTGGCGCGGCGGCGCCTGCTGCAGGTGCCCACGGCGTTCTCCATCTCCCACGAAGAGGTCACCGACCTCATCGAGGCCGGCGGCAGCGTGCTGCGGCATTCGCCCGAGTTCCGCGCGCTGGTGCAGTCATTGCTGCACGGCGCACCCAGGCCGCCGCAGCCGTCGCAGTGACAGAGGCGCGGGGCCGGTCGGCCGACAGCCCGCGCGGGCAGGCCTTTCGTCCCTGGCTCAGGGCCGCGTGTCGGGCGCGGGGGTGGTGGGCACGTCCTGGTCCTCGGCCGCTTCGATCTGCGCGGCCAGGGCCCTCTGGTAGCCGGGGCGCTGCTGCAGCCGCTGCCAGTAGGCGCGCGTGGCCTCGCCGAACTGCGGCTCCAGGTCCAGGTGCTGGGCCAGCAGCAGCGCATAGCCCACCGACACATCGGCCGCCGTGAAG
Source organism: Acidovorax sp. A79 (assembly GCF_041154505.1). Taxonomy (GTDB): domain Bacteria; phylum Pseudomonadota; class Gammaproteobacteria; order Burkholderiales; family Burkholderiaceae_C; genus Acidovorax. The sequence continues at coordinate 2,223,283 of NZ_AP028672.1, read as the reverse complement.
CGGCCCGCGCACAGGTAGTCGCTGCGGGCCACGGCGGCCTCCACCGCGCGCAGGCGCGCCAGGAACCAGCGGCTGTAGTCCACCACCACCTGAGGCTGCTTGCGGTCCGCGGGTTCGAAACGCCCATAGCGCAGCACCAGCGTCTGCGGAAAGGTGAGCGTGGCCTCGCCCAGGTGCAGCCAGTTCAGGTAGGCGCCAAAGGCCGGGTCGGGGGGGCGCACGTCCAGCCCGGCGTCCGGGTGCGCGGCGGCCAGGTACTGGCAGATGGCGGCCGATTCGGTCATGCGCACCTGGTGTGGCGCCTTGCCCTGCACCAGCAGCGGCACGGTGCCCAGCGGGTTCTCTTCCAGGAACCAGCGGGCGTGCGCGCGCGGCGGAAACGGCAGCATGTGCAGCACGTACGGCAGCCGCAGCTCTTCCAGCATCCACAACGGGCGGAAGGAGCGGGCGCTGACGCAGTGGTACAGATGGATCATGGGTGCGGTGGGGGCATGGCGGTGTGGTGACCGGGCCCGCCAGTGTAGTGGCGGGTGGCGAAAGTGCGCTGGCCGGTGCCGTCCTGGCGACGCTCGTCACGCAGCGCCGCAACGCTTCATGCGGCGTTGCGCGCCTTGCGCCGGAACTCCGCCGGCGAATCCCCCGTCCAGCCGCGGAACGCGCGGATGAAGCTCTTCTCGTTGACGAAGCCCGCCGCCTCGGCCACCTGCTTGATGGGGCGGTCCGTGCGGTGCAGCAGGTCCACGGCGCGGCTTTGGCGCACCTCGTCCTTCAGGCCCTGCAGCGTGGCGCCTTCTTCCTTGAGCTGGCGGTGCAGCGTGCGCGGCGACACATGCAGCAGGCCCGCGAGCGATTCGGCGCTGTGCTGGGGCAGCGCATGCGCCAGTTGCCCGGCCACGGGGGCGCCCAGCAGCTGGCGCACGCGCTGCACCAGCAGCCGGTCGCGCCGGTACTGCAGCACCGTCAGGGGCAGGGCGTGCTGCAGCATCTGGCGCAGGGCCTGCTCGTCGCGCCGCAGGGGCAGGCTGAGGTAGCGCGCATCGAAGTGGATGGCCGTCCGCGGGGCGCCAAAGGCCACCGGGCCGCGGAAGAGCACCGCGTACGCGTCCGCATGCGGCGGCGCGGCGAACGCGAACTCGGCGGCGATCAGCGGTATGCGCGAATCCACCAGCCAGCAGGCCAGCCCGTGTGCATTGCGCAGCACCGAGACCAGGCAGAACTCGCGCAACGCGCCCAGGTCGCGTGCTTCGGCGATGCCCAGGGTGGCGGTGCCGCCCTGGGCCGTGAGGTGCAGCGCGATATCGTCCGCGAGCAGCCCGTGGTGGCGGCACCAGCGTGCCAGCGCCACCTGCAGGTTGGGCGAGCTGATGGACGCGCGCGCCAGCATGCCGTAGCTGCCCCAGGGCAGGCGCCGGCTGAACCAGCCCAGGGCCTCGTCGTCCAGCTCCTGCATGGCGGCATCGGAGATCTGCTCCATCTGCCAGGCGGTGATGCGGGCATGGGTATCGTGCAGCAGCTCCGGCGCGATCTGTGCCTGCGCCAGGGCGCGTTCGGGGCCCATGCCCCGGCGTTCGTAGGCCAGCGCGATCGCCCGCACGAAGGCCATGGGCGTCACGGCGGGTGCGCTGGTGGGGGCCAGGGCCTGCCAGGCCGGCTCGGGGGTGGGGGCAACGGGTTTCACACAAGGCAGTGTGCCCGATGCGTGGCACGATTTGCAACCTTTGTGGCAACCAGGGCCGGACCAGGGCTTCTATGCTTACGGATCGCCGCCCCCGCCGCCGCACGCGGGAGGAAGAGCCATGCAAGGAGACACAACATGACGACGACCCCTGCCGCCTTTGCCGCCGCGGCCCCTCTCACCGGCAGCCACGCCCGTGGCGCCAGCGGCGTCCCGCTGATCGAGCAGACCATCGGCGATTTCTTTGCCGGCATGGTGGCCCGCCAACCGGGGCGCGAGGCGCTGGTCAGCGTGCACCAGGGGCGCCGCTACACCTACGCCGAACTGCAGGTCCAGGCGCAGCGCCTGGCCAGCGCGCTGCTCGGCCAGGGCCTGGCGCCCGGCGACCGCGTGGGCATCTGGTCGCACAACAACGCCGAATGGGTGCTGATGCAGCTGGCCACCGCGCAGGCGGGCCTGGTGCTGGTCAACATCAACCCGGCCTACCGCACGTCCGAAGTCGAATACGCCCTGAACAAGGTGGGCTGCAAGCTGCTGGTGACCATGGCGCGCTTCAAGACCAGCGACTACCTGGGCATGCTGCGCGAGCTGGCGCCCCAGTGGCAGCACCAGCAGCCGGGCCAGCTGGGCGCGGTGAAGCTGCCCCACCTGCACACGGTGGTGTGGATCGACGAGGCGGGCCAGGGCGCCGACGAGCCCGGGCTGCTGCGCTTTTCGGACCTGATCGCGCGCGGCGATGCGGCCGACCCGCGCCTGGCCCAGGTGGCCGCCACGCTCAAGGCCACCGACCCCATCAACATCCAGTTCACCAGCGGCACCACGGGCTTCCCGAAGGGCGCCACGCTCACGCACCGCAACATCCTGAACAACGGCTTCTTCATCGGCGAATGCATGAAGCTCACGCCCGAGGACCGCCTGTGCATCCCCGTGCCGCTGTACCACTGCTTCGGCATGGTGCTGGGCAACCTGGCGTGCCTGACACACGGCGCCACCATCGTGTACCCCAACGACGGGTTCGACCCGCTCACCGTGCTGCAGACGGTGCAGGACGAGCGCTGCACCGGCCTGCACGGCGTCCCCACGATGTTCATCGCCGAGCTGGACCACCCGCGGTTCGCCGAGTTCGACCTGTCCACCCTGCGCACCGGCATCATGGCGGGCTCTCCCTGCCCCACCGAGGTGATGAAGCGCGTGGTGGAGCAGATGAACCTGCGCGAGATCACCATCGCCTACGGCATGACCGAGACCAGCCCGGTCAGCTGCCAGAGCAGCACCGACACGCCGCTCGACAAGCGCGTCTCCACCGTGGGCCAGGTGCAGCCGCACCTGGAGGTCAAGATCGTGGACCCCGACACCGGCGCCGTGGTGCCCATCGGCCAGCGCGGCGAGTTCTGCACCAAGGGCTATTCGGTGATGCACGGCTACTGGGGCGACGATGCCAAGACCCGCGAGGCCATCGACGAAGGCGGCTGGATGCACACCGGCGACCTCGCCACCATGGACGCCGAGGGCTATGTGAACATCGTCGGCCGCATCAAGGACATGGTGATCCGTGGCGGCGAGAACATCTACCCGCGTGAGATCGAAGAGTTCCTGTACCGCCACCCGCAGGTGCAGGACGTGCAGGTGGTGGGCGTGCCCGATGCCAAGTATGGCGAGGAGCTCTGCGCCTGGATCATCGCCAAGCCGGGCACGAAGCCCACCGAAGACGACATCCGCGCCTTCTGCAAGGGCCAGATCGCGCACTACAAGGTGCCGCGCTACATCCGCTTCGTCACCAGCTTCCCGATGACGGTGACGGGCAAGATCCAGAAGTTCAAGATCCGCGATGAGATGAAGGATCAGCTCGGTCTGGTCGAAGCCAAGACCGCGTGAAACACACAAGAAGCAACACAGCATGACCATTCTCGACACCCAACTCAACGCCCGCTCGGCGGACTTCCTGGCCAACGCCGCGGCCATGCGCACGCTGGTCGACGACCTGCGCGCCCAGCTCGACAAGGTCGCCCAGGGCGGCGGCGAAGCGGCCCGCGCCAAGCACACCGCGCGCGGCAAGCTGCTGCCGCGCGAACGCGTGCAGATGCTGCTGGACCCGGGCACACCGTTCCTGGAGCTGGCACCGCTGGCCGCGCTCAACATGTACAACAACGATGCGCCCAGCTCGGGGCTGATTGCCGGCATCGGCCGCGTGAGCGGCGTGGACTGCATGATCGTGTGCAACGACGCCACGGTGAAGGGCGGCACCTACTACCCGCTCACCGTCAAGAAGCACCTGCGCGCGCAGGAAGTGGCGCAGCAGAACCACCTCACCTGCATCTACCTGGTGGACTCGGGCGGTGCCAACCTGCCCAACCAGGACGAGGTCTTTCCGGACCGCGACCACTTCGGCCGCATCTTCTTCAACCAGGCCAACATGAGCGCCATGGGCATCTCGCAGATCGCCGTGGTCATGGGCAGCTGCACGGCGGGCGGCGCCTACGTGCCGGCCATGAGCGACGAGTCCATCATCGTCAAGAACCAGGGCACCATCTTCCTGGGCGGCCCGCCGCTGGTCAAAGCCGCCACGGGCGAGGTCGTCACCGCCGAGGACCTGGGCGGTGGCGACGTGCACACGCGCCTGTCGGGGGTGGCCGACCACCTGGCGCAAAACGACCTGCATGCGCTGCAACTGGCGCGCAATGCGGTGCGAAATCTGAACAAAAACAAGGCTCCAGCGCCCGCCGATCAAGCGCCAGTAGCTCCTAAATTTGTAGCTGAAGAGCTCTACGGCGTGATCCCCGTCGACACACGCAAGCCCTTCGACGTGCGCGAGATCATTGCCCGCATCGTCGATGGCAGCGAGTTCGACGAGTTCAAGGCGCGCTATGGCACCACGCTGGTCACGGGCTTCGCGCGCATCGAAGGCATGATGGTCGGCATCATCGCCAACAACGGCATCCTGTTCAGCGAGTCGGCCCTGAAGGGCGCGCATTTCATCGAGCTGTGCTGCCAGCGCAAGATCCCGCTCGTGTTCCTGCAGAACATCACCGGCTTCATGGTCGGGCGCAAGTACGAGAACGAAGGCATCGCGCGCAACGGCGCCAAGATGGTCACGGCCGTGGCCACGGCCAGCGTGCCCAAGTTCACCATCATCATCGGCGGCAGCTTTGGCGCCGGCAACTACGGCATGTGCGGCCGCGCGTACTCGCCCCGCTTCCTGTGGATGTGGCCCAACGCGCGCATCAGCGTGATGGGCGGCGAGCAGGCGGCCGGCGTGCTCGCCACCGTCAAGCGCGATGGCATCGAGGGCAAGGGCGGGCAGTGGAGCATGGAGGAAGAAGAAGCCTTCAAGGCACCCATCCGCCGCCAGTACGAAGACCAGGGCCACCCCTACTACGCCACTGCCCGCCTGTGGGACGACGGCGTGATCGACCCGGCCGACACCCGCCGCGTGCTGGCGCTGGGCCTGGCGGCCACGCGCAATGCGCCCATCGAAGACACCAGGTTCGGCCTGTTCCGCATGTGACCGTGCCGGGAGCCGTCATGGACGCCGTCGCCCACTTCACCCAGCTCGCACGCTACAACGTGTGGGCCACGGCGCGCCTGCTCGATGCCGTGCGGGCGCTGCCTGAAGAGGCCTACCGGCGCGATGTGGGCCTGTTCTTCAAGAGCATCCACGGCACGCTCAACCACCTGCTGGTGGGCGAACACCATCTGTGGTTCGTGCGGTTTGCCGAAGGCACCTCGCCCAAGATGGCGCTGGACGCCGAACTGGAAAGCGACCGCGCGCGGCTGGATGCCCGCCTGCGCGAGGGCGCGGCCCGCTGGGCACCGCTGATCGCTTCGTTCGCCCCAGGCCGCTGGGACGGTACGCTGGACTACACCACCATGCGCGGCACGGCGGCATCGCTGCCGTTCGCGGCCACGCTGGCGCATGTGTTCAACCACGGCACGCACCACCGGGGCCAGATCACCGCCGCATTGACCGCCCTGGGCCAGTCCAGCCCCGAGCTGGACCTTGTCTACTTCCTGCAAAACCCGCCCAAGCCATGAGCCAGAACCTGTCCATCACCCACACCGGCGCCGTGGCGCGCATCACGCTCACGCAGCCCGAGATCCGCAACGCCTTCAGCGACGAAGTCATCGCCGAGATCACCGCCGCCTTCATGGAGGTGGGCGGGCGTGCCGATGTGCGCGCCGTGGTGCTGGCGGCCGAGGGCCCCGCGTTCTGTGCGGGCGCCAACCTCAACTGGATGCGCCGCATGGCCGACTACACGCGCGACGAGAACGTGGCCGACGCCGCCAAGCTGGCCGAGATGCTGCGCGTGATCTATGCATGCGAGAAGCCGACGATTGCCCGCGTGCAGGGCGACGTGTACGCCGGTGGCATGGGCCTGGTGGCCGCGTGCGACATGGCCGTGGCGGTGGACACGGCGGGCTTTTGCCTCAGCGAGGTGAAGCTGGGCCTCATCCCCGCCACCATCAGCCCCTATGTGATCCGTGCCATGGGGGCGCGCGCCGCGCACCGCTATTTCCTGACGGCCGAGCGCTTCGGCGCGGCCGAGGCGCTGCGCATCGGCTTCGTGCACGAGGTCGTGGCGGCCGACCAGCTCGACGCCAAGGTGGACGAACTGCTGAAAGCCCTGACCAGTGCCAGTCCCAACGCCGTGCGCGTATGCAAGAAGCTGGTGATGGATGTGGCCGAGCGGGAGATCAACGCGGGCCTGATCGCCGCCACCGTGCAGGGCATTGCCGACATCCGCGCCAGCGACGAGGGCAAGGAGGGCGTGCATTCCTTCCTGAACAAGCGCAAGCCGAACTGGCTGATATGAGACACCCCCCTGAGGCGCTGCGCGCCTTCCCCCCGCTCTCGTTGCGCTGCGCGCACCGGGCAGGTGGACGACGCCCTCGCTGCGGGGCGGCCCTTGCTCGGCGTCCCTGGCCTGGGGCGCGCCAGTTGTCGCGGCCAGCGATCTTTCACAGTGTCGGGGAGACCTACTGACATGGACACCCTCTGGCTCAACATCGTGCAGTGGCTCCACACGCTGGGGCTGCATGTGGATGGCGGCACGGCGCGCGCCGTGGGTGACGCAGCGGCCACGGCCACCGCGCGGCTCGACATGCCCAGCCTGCTGGCGCTGGCCGCCGCGCTGGGCTGGGCCAGCGGCTTTCGGCTGTACGCGGTCGTGTTCCTCGTCGGCGGCATGGGTGCCATGGGCTGGATGCCCTTGCCCCCCGGTCTGCACGTGCTGCAGAACCCGCTGGTGCTGCTGGTGGCGGGCGGCCTGATGCTGGTCGAGTTCTTTGCGGACAAGGTCCCGTGGATCGACAGCGCCTGGGACGCCGTGCACACCGTCATCCGCGTGCCCGGCGGCGCCCTGCTGGCCGCGGGCGTGTTCGGTGCCGACAACGCCACCATGGGCGTGGTGGCCGGTTTGCTGGGCGGGTCGCTGGCCGCCACGTCGATGGCCACCAAGATGACCACGCGCGCAGCGGCCAACACCTCGCCCGAGCCGTTTTCCAACTGGCTGCTGTCGTTTTTCGAAGACGGCCTGGTGGTGGCCGTGGTGTGGCTGGCCACGCAGCACCCGGTGGCCTTCGGCATCGCACTGGTGCTGATGGTGGCCGTGTCGGTGTTGCTCCTGGTGGTGCTGTTCAAGTTTCTGCGCGCCGTGGTGCGGCGCTTGTCTTCTTTCTTTTCTGGTTCTGCCAAGGTGGCTTAAAAATGTTCAAAAAGATTCTGATTGCCAATCGTGGCGAGATCGCCTGCCGGGTCGCCGCTACGGCCAAGCGCCTGGGCGTGAAGACCGTTGCGGTGTACTCCGATGCCGACGCCAAGGCCAAGCACGTGGCCGTGTGCGACGAGGCCGTGCACATCGGTGGCAGCGCGCCCAAGGACAGCTATCTGCGCTGGGAGCGCATTATCGAAGCCGCCCAGGCCACGGGTGCACAGGCCATCCACCCGGGCTACGGCTTCCTGTCCGAGAACGAGGACTTCGCCCACGCCTGCGCGGCCGCAGGCCTGGTCTTCATCGGCCCGCCACCCTCGGCCATCAAGGACATGGGCCTGAAGGCCGAGTCCAAGCAGCTCATGGAAAAGGCCGGCGTGCCCCTGGTGCCCGGCTACCACGGCAGTGACCAGGACCCGGCGCTGCTGCAGCGCGAGGCCGACCGCATCGGCTACCCCGTGCTCATCAAGGCCAGCGCGGGCGGCGGCGGCAAGGGCATGCGCGCGGTGGACAAGAGCGGGGACTTCGCCGCCGCGCTCGAATCGTGCAAGCGCGAGGCCATCAACAGCTTTGGCGACGACGCGGTGCTGGTCGAAAAATACGTGCAGCGCCCCCGCCACATCGAGATCCAGGTGTTTGGCGACACGCACGGCAACTGCGTCTATCTGTTCGAGCGCGACTGCTCCGTGCAGCGCCGCCACCAGAAGGTGCTGGAAGAGGCCCCCGCCCCCGGCATGACGCCGGAACTGCGCGCACAGATGGGCGAAGCCGCCGTGGCCGCCGCCAAGGCGGTGAACTACGTGGGCGCGGGCACGGTGGAGTTCATCGTGGAGCAGCCCGGTGGCTACGAGCGGCCCGACCAGATGAAGTTCTACTTCATGGAAATGAACACCCGCCTGCAGGTGGAGCACCCGGTGACGGAGGCCATCACGGGGCTCGATCTGGTGGAGTGGCAACTGCGCGTGGCGTCTGGCGAGCCGCTGCCTTTGACACAGGACGCGCTGCGCATCACCGGCCATGCGATCGAAGCGCGCATCTGCGCCGAGAACCCCGACAACAACTTCCTGCCCGCCACCGGCGCGCTCAACGTGTATGCGCTGCCCGACTGCGTGACCTTCGAGCGGGGCGCGGTGCGCGTGGACTCCGGCGTGCGCCAGGGCGATGCGATCAGCCCGTTCTACGACTCCATGGTGGCCAAGCTCATCGTGCACGGCGACACGCGCGAGCAGGCACTGGCGCGGCTGGACGAGGCCCTGGCGCAAACGCACATCGTGGGCCTGGCGACCAACGTGCAGTTCCTGCGCCGCGTGGCGCGCACCGGTGCATTTGCCAACGCCCAGCTCGACACCGCGCTGATCCCGCGCGAGCAGGCGGTGCTGTTCCACCAGGAGCCGGTGGGCCTGCCCCTGGCCGCCGCAGCCGCCGTGGCGCAGACGGTGCTGCATGAACGCGCCACCGAAGGCGTGGACCCCTTCAGCCGCCGCGACGGTTTTCATTCGCACGCGCTCACGCGCCGCCGCTTCGAGTTCGAGTTTGGCGGCGAGCACGCCAAGGCCTGGCTTACCTACGAACGTGACGGCGCGCTGCACCTGGCGGTTGGCGAGGGCGATGCGGCCGTGGCAGGGCCGCTGGAATTCGCGGAACAAGGCGGCGCCATCGAACTGCAGTTCGCAGGCCAGCGCACCCGCGCTGCGGTGTACGCCCAGGGCGAGGTGGACCATGTGTTCACCCCGCGCGGCGCGACGCAGATCACCGCCATCGACCTGCTGGCCCATGCGGGCGAGGCAGCGGCCGAAGGCGGGCGCCTCACGGCCCCCATGCCCGGCAAGGTGGTGTCTTTTGCCGTCAAGGCGGGCGATGCCGTCACCAAGGGCCAGCCGCTGGCGGTGATGGAAGCCATGAAGATGGAGCACACCATTGCCGCGCCCGCAGACGGCGTGGTGCAGGAGCTGCTGTACGCCCCGGGCGACCAGGTGACCGAAGGCGCGGAGCTGCTCAAGCTGGTGGTGGCCGAAAAGGCGTAGGCGGCCGCAGGGCACCCCGCATGCGACAGCGCGCGGGGGGCAATGCCGTTACGCTTGGGCGCCATGAAAATCACCTTCTGCTGTACCGACACCAAGGCCGACCCCTGGCTCCAGGGGCTTTCCGCCGCATTGCCCGGCGCTGATATTTCCGTGTGGCAGCCCGGTGCGCCGCTGGCCGACTACGCCGTGGTCTGGGCGCCGCCCCAGCAGTTCATGGACGAGCAGCCAGGCCTCAAGGCGCTGTTCAATATCGGGGCGGGCGTGGATGCGCTGCTCAAGCTGCGCCTGCCGCCCGGTGCGCTGGTGGTGCGGCTCGACGATGCGGGCATGGCCGTGCAGATGGCCGAGTACGTGTGCCATGCGGTCATCCGCCACTTTCGCGAGTTCGACGGCTACGAGGCCGACATGACGGCAGGGCGCTGGGGCTACCGCAAGCCGCGCCTGCGTGGCGACTACCCCATTGGCGTGATGGGCCTGGGCGTGCTGGGCGAGCGCGTGGCCAAGGCGCTGGCGCAGTTCGAGTTCCCGGTCAACGGCTGGAGCCGCAGCCCCAAGGCCATCGAAGGGGTGCGCGCCTTCAGTGGCGCGGAGCAGTTCCACGACTTCCTGGCGGCCAGCCGCGTGCTGGTCAACCTGCTGCCGCTCACGCCCGACACGGCCAATGTCATCAACAAGGAAACGCTGGGCCGCCTGCGGCCGGGCGCCTACGTCATCAACGTGGCGCGCGGTGCGCACCTCGTGGACGAAGACCTGCTGGCGGCCATCGGCAGCGGCCACGTGGCTGGCGCCACGCTCGATGTGTTCCGCACCGAACCGCTGCCCGCGGGCCACGCGTTCTGGAACCACCCGCGCATCACCGTCACCCCCCACACCTCGGCGCGCACGCTGCGCGAGGAGAGCATTGCCCAGATCGCGCGCAAGATGGCCGCGCTGCAGCGGGGCGAGGCGGTCGCGGGCGTGGTGAACCCCGGGCGCGGGTACTGAGGCCGCTGGCCGGCGGTGTCTCCAGCGTTGAAAATGGGGGCATGAACACGTCAACCTTTCGCGGCTTGCTTGGCTTCCTGGGCTGGTTCCTGCTGGTGCCCGGTGCCCTGACCGCGCTGGGCGCGGCGTGGCTGCTGGCCTCGGGCATGAGCCTGCTGGGCGGCACGCTCACCGCCCAGGGCCGCGTGGTGGCGCATGAGGAGACCTTTGTCGGCCCCTCCCACCGCAAGGTGCTCGCCCGGAAAAGCATCGTGGAATTCGTGGCGGGCGACGGGCGAACCCTGCGTTTCACGGACTCGGTGGCGCGCCAGCTTCAGGCCGTGCACAAGGTCGGCGAGGCGGTCACGGTGCGCTATCCCGCCAAGGACCCCGCGCAGGCCGAAATCAGCAGCTCCACCACGATCAGGAGCTTCATCGGCGTCGTGATGCTGCTGTTCGGTGCCGTGGGCATGGCGGCGGGCTGGCTGTTGCTGCGCCTGCGCCCGAGGGCCGCGGCCCCACCGCCCTGAGCCCCTGGCTGGCAGCCCGTCAATCCATCGTCACGCCCGCATCGCGCACCAGCTTGCCCAGGCGCTGCGCGTCGGCCTTGATCAGCGCGCCGAAGTCTGCCGCCGTGCCCGCCACCACCGGCGTGCCGATGGCCTCCCACTTGGCGCGGAAGGCGGGTTCCTTGAAGATCGCATTCACCGTGGCGTTGAGCCTGTCCACGGTGGCCTGCGGCGTGCCCGCGCGCACGGCGATGCCGTGCCAGCCGGTGATCTGGTAGCCCGGCACGCCCGCTTCGGCCATGGTGGGAACGTTGGGCAGCACCTTGGCGCGCTCGGCCGACGTGACCGCCAGCGGGATGAGCTTGCCCGACTGGAGGTGCGGCAGCGAGCTGCCCACGATGTCGAACATCACGTTCACCTGGCCGCCCAGCAAGTCGTTGAGCGCGGGGCCCGCGCCGCGGTACGGAATGTGGCCCATCTTCACGTGGGCGGTGGTGTTGAACAGCTCACCCGCCAGGTGCTGCGGCGTGCCGTTGCCGGCCGATGCAAAGCTCAGCACCGGCTTGCCCGCCTTGGCCATGGCGATGAGTTCCGGCAAGGTCTTCACGCCCAGCGAGGGGTGCACTTCCAGCACCAGCGGAAAGGCCGACAGCTGCACCACGGGCACCAGATCGGTCAGCGGGTTGAAGGGCATGCTGGCGTACAGCGACGGGTTCACCGCCATCGGACCGCTGGCGGCCAGCAGCAGGGTGTGGCCGTCGGCGGGCGCCTGCCTGGCCACCTCGGCGCTGCCGGAGTTGCCGCCCGCGCCGCCCTTGTTGTCCACCACCACGGTCACGCCCAGCCGGCTTTGCAGCTCGGGCTGCAGCATGCGCGCCATCAGGTCGGTGGGGCCTCCGGGCGGGTAGGGCACCACGAAGCGGATGGTCTTGGTGGGGAAGGCGGCCGGGGCCGTCTGGGCCACGGCGTGGCCTGCCATGCCCAGGGCCAGGGCCCAGGTGGCGGGCACGGCAAGCGCCAGGCGGATGGCCGTGCGTCGCGTGGCCCGGCGGGCCTGCGGTACGGGGGTGTGGGCGTGGGCGCGGGCAGTGGGGTGTTGTTGCATGGTGTCTCCTGCGGATGGATGAAGGCCCGTCTGGCGCGGGCTGATGGGGTTGATGGGGTGTTGAGGAAATGCAGAGCCGGGCGAGGGCTCAGCCCGCGCCGAAGCGCTGGCGGATGTCCCGCGCCGTGGCCAGCGGCCGCCCCAGCGCGGCCGCAGCCTCGACCGCCTGGCGCACCAGCGCCGCGTTGTCGGGCGCGGTGCTGCCGTCCTTGCGCAGCAGGTTGTTCTCAAAGCCCACGCGGGCATGCCCGCCAAAGACCGCGGCGGCGGTGATGCAGGTGTTCTCGGCCGCGCCGAACGCGCACACGGCCCAGGGCTCGGGCCCGTCGTGGGCGGCCAGGAAGGGCAGCAGGTCGCGCGGGCTCGAGGTCTGGCCCGCGCTGTAGCGGCCCAGCACGAACAGCAAAAACCACGGCGCATCGGGCACCACGCCGCTGGCGCGCAGCGCCTGCCAGCGGCGCAGGTCGGCCACGTCGTACAGAATGACCTGCACCATGCAGCGCCGCTCTGCCAAGCCGGTGAAGAAGCGCTGCAGGCCGGCCTCGCCGATCTCGGGCTGGTCGATCTCGCGCAGGCCGATGGACACGGCCTCGGGCAGCAGCGCCTCGACCATCGCGATCTGCGCCGGGGCACGGTACACGCCTGCGGCTTCGCTCGTGACCTGCACCACCATCGCATCGCCCACCGCGTGCTGCACCACGCGCCGGGCTTCGCGGTAGCCCTCCACGTCCAGGCTGTGGCGGCCCTGGGCGTCGCGGATGTGCATGTGGATCATGGCCGCGCCGGCTTCCAGGCAGGCCTTGGCGGTGGCGGCCAGCGTGGCCGGCGTGGTCGGCACGGCGGGATGGTCGCTGGGCAGCTTGTAGGCGCCGTTGGGCGCCACGGTGACGATCAGCGGGTCGGTCCATTGGCTGGTGGCGCTCATGGCGTGGCTCCCGGCGTGGTGTGTGTGCTGGCGGGCTCGATGGTGGGCAGCTCGCTGGCCAGCAGGGCCAGGCCCTGGCGCAGCAGCGTGTCGTAGCGGGTGCGCTCGGCGCGTTTGCGGTCCTCGGGCCAGTCGAAGAAGCCCTTGCCGGTCTTCATGCCCAGCTCGCCGCTGGCCACGCGGTCGCGCAGCGCCTGGGCGGGCACGTCGGTGTTGGAAAGCGTGGGATACATGGTGGCCGCGGCCGCGCAGTGCACCTCGATGCCCGCGTGGTCGCGCTGCAGCACCGGCCCCGCCGCCAGGAAGCGAAAGCCAAAGCCAAAGCGCACGGCGGCGTCCACGTCTTCGGGCGACGCGATGCCTTCGTCGATGAGCGCAAACGCCTCGCGCGACAGCGCATGCTGCATGCGGTTGGCCAGAAAGCCCGGCTTGTCTTTCTTCACCAGCACCGGCACGCTGCCGCAGCGGCGCATGAAGCCGTGCAGCCACTGGCCCAGCGTGGGGTCGCTGCGCTCGCCCAGCACCACCTCCACCAGCGGCACCAGGTGCGCCGGCATGAAGAAGTGCAGGCCCAGCATGCGCTGCGCGCTGGGCAGGCCCTGTGCAATGGCGCTGATCGGAAAGCCCGAGCTGTTGCTGGCCAGCACGGCGCTGGCCGGCGCCAGGGCCACCAGCTCGGCGAACAGCTGCTGCTTGGCGGCCAGCTGTTCGGTGATGCATTCGACCACCAGCACCACGCCGTCCCAGGCCACGTCCTGCAGGCTGGCGCACACCTCCACCGGGCCCGCGCTCGTGGCCAGGCCGGCGGCGTCGAGTTCTGCGGCAATGTGCGGCAAGAGCAGGTCGCGCCGTGCGGTGTGCGGGTCCACCACCGTGACCCGGGCGCCGCCGCGGGCCAGGACCACGGCCACATCGGCGCCCATGGTGCCCCCGCCCACGACCACCGTGCGTGCATTGCGCGGCGAACTGATGTCCATGCTGCTGTCTCCTTGTGTTGTCTTGCGGTGCAGTCTAGGCAGGCGGCATTGCGCGGTCCAGACGTATTTTTCGATAGACTAATCGGCTATGAAGATCAATTGGTCGGCCCGCGAGGTCGATGTGTTCCTGGCGCTGGCCGACACACTGAGCTTTCGGCGCACCGCGTTGCAGATGCACCTGTCGCAGTCGGCGGTGTCGGGCACGCTCGCGCGGCTCGAAGAGATGCTGGGCGCCCGGCTGTTCGACCGCACCACGCGCACGGTGCAGCTCACGCAGGCGGGCGAGGTGTTTGCCGAGCAGGCCCGCTTTTTGCGCCACCAGATGGATGAGACCGTGCGCCGCGTGCAGGCCGTGGCCCAGGTGCAGGTGGGGCGGCTGGCGCTGGCGGCGCTGCCGTCGCTGGCGGCGGGCGTGGTGCCCCGTGCGTTCGCGCGGTTTGCGGCGGGGCACCCGGGCGTGCACCTGGAGCTGTTCGACAGCCTGGCGGGCCCGGCGTTCGACATGGTGCGCGCAGGGCGCGTGGACTTCGCGCTCACTGCCGCCAACCCGGCGTATGCCGACCTCGACTACACCCCGCTGTCGTCCGACCGCTTCGTGCTGCTGCTGGCCCGCGCCCACCCGCTGGCGCGCGGTCGCGGAGCCCTGGGCTGGGCCGACGTGGCGGACCTGCCGCACATCTCCATGCCCGCCGGCACCAGCGTGCGCCAGTACGCCGACGAAGCGCTGCTCACGCACCGCATCCGCTTTGCGCCGCGCTACGAGGTGGAGCACCTGGCCACCATCGCGGCCATGGTGGCCGCGCAGCTGGGCGTGAGCGCGCTGCCCGAGCTGGCCGCGCAGGTCGTGCGCCGGCCCGAGGTGGTGGCCCGTCCGCTCAAGTTGCCCTCGCTGCGCCGGCCCATCGGCCTGGTCACGCTGCGCGGGCGGCGCCTGTCGCTGGCGGCGGTGCAGATGGTGGCGCTGCTGCGCCAGGAGATGGAGGAGGGGGCTGCACGCTGAGGCCCCGGACGCCGGCGCCGCAATGGCAGGAGCGGGGAAGGGTCTGGCAGGATATGGGGTGGTGCCGTCCCCGCGAAGCCCGGACAATAGAAGGCCTGTTCCCGGCCGTGGTGCCCGGGCTGCAGCGGCGCCGCCCGGGCGCTGCCGCCGCCAGGCCCGGCCTGTTTCCCGTTTCCTTTTCTTTCAGGTAGCCGCCCATGAGCATTCCTTCCCGCGTCAAACTCATCGATGTCGGTCCGCGCGACGGGCTGCAGAACGAGAAATCGCCCGTGCCCGCCGACGTCAAGATCGCCCTGGTGCACCGCCTGCAGGACGCGGGCCTCAAAGAGATCGAAGTCACGAGCTACGTGAGCCCCAAGTGGGTGCCGCAGATGGCCGACAACCACGAGGTGATGCAGGGCGTGAACCGCGTGGCCGGCGTGCGCTACTCGGTGCTCACGCCCAACCTCAAGGGCTATGAAGCCGCGGTGGCGGACCGGCCCGACGAGATCGTGGTCTTCGGCTCGGCCAGCGAGGCCTTCAGCCAGAAGAACATCAACTGCTCCATCGCCGAGAGCATCGAGCGCTTCGCGCCCGTGGTCGAGGCGGCGCTGGCGGCCGGCATCGGCGTGCGCGGCGCGATGAGCTGCACCGTGGGCTGCCCGTACGAGGGCGAGATCGCCCCCGGGCGCGTGGAGTACCTTGCCGGCCTGCTCCAGGGCATCGGCGTGCAGCGCGTGGACGTGGCCGACACCATCGGCGTGGGCACGCCGCGCAAGGTGCAGCGCGCGCTGGAAGCGACGCTGAAGCATTTCGGCATCGACGACGTGTCGGGCCACTTCCACGACACCTACGGCCAGGCGCTGTCCAACACGCTGGCCGCGCTGGAGCTGGGGGTGTGGAACTACCAGTCCTCCGTGGCGGGCCTGGGCGGCTGCCCGTACGCCAAGGGCGCCACGGGCAACGTGGCGACGGAAGACGTGGTCTACATGCTGCACGGCATGGGCATCGAGACCGGCATCGATCTTGATAAGCTCATCGATGCGGGGGCCTACATCAGTGGCTTCCTGAACCGTAAACCCAATTCCCGCGCAGCGAATGCACTGCTGACCAAACGCGCGGGATAGCGCCATCGGCGCAGGAGAAAACTACCGTGTGCGGAGCTGAACTGAAGAATTTGCCGGACGGCGTGCAGCGCGTGGCCGCGGCGCTGCAATCGCAGGGCCATCCCCACATGCCGCAGATGCTCGACGACGCCGCGCGCACCGCGCAGCAGGCGGCCGATGCACTGGGCATCCTCGTGGGGCAGGTGGCCAAGAGCATCATCTTCCGGCGCAAGAGCGACGACGTGGCCGTGCTCGTGGTCACGTCGGGCGACCGGCGCGTGGACGAGAAAAAGGTCGAGGCCCATGTGGGCGGCAAGATCGGCCGGGCGGACGCCGAGTTCGTGAAGTCGCGCACCGGTTTTTCCATCGGCGGCGTGTCGCCCGTGGCGCATGCCACGCCGCCCGTCACGCTGATCGACCAGGACCTGCTGCGCTTTGACGTGGTGTGGGCCGCGGCCGGGCACCCGCACAGCGTGTTTGCGCTGCATCCGGGCGACCTGCAGCGCCTGACCGGGGCGCCCGTGGTCGACGTGGTGCAGGCGCCCGTGGACACCAGCGTGCAGCCCGCCGCATGAATGCTATTGATTTGCTAGCTGATCGCGCCCACCAGTTGGGCGCTGGCGGCCATTTTGATGCCCAGAGCATGGAGCCCGTGCCCTCGCCGTGCATCTCGGTGTGCCGCATGTCGCCCGACCGCAGCCACTGCGAAGGCTGCTTTCGCACGCTCGACGAGATCCGCATCTGGTCGCGTGCCGACGCCAGTTTGCGCCGGGG
This sequence comes from Acidovorax sp. A79, assembly GCF_041154505.1. Taxonomy (GTDB): domain Bacteria; phylum Pseudomonadota; class Gammaproteobacteria; order Burkholderiales; family Burkholderiaceae_C; genus Acidovorax. The sequence goes on along the minus strand of NZ_AP028672.1, from coordinate 2,206,538 downwards.
CATCTGGGCGCAGCTGCTGGGCCGCGCTGGCATCCCGGCCGCCCCGCAGAAGGCACAGGAGACATCGCCGTGAAGCGCATCACCTTTTACCTGGACTTCGTGTCCCCCTACGCCTGGCTGGCGTTCGAGCGCCTGCCCGAGGCGCTGCAGGGGCTGAGCTACAGCGTGGCCTACCAGCCCGTGCTGCTGGGTGCGCTGCTGCAGCAGCATGCCAACCCCGGGCCGGCGGGCATCGCCCCCAAGCGCGACTGGACCTACCGCCATGTGACCTGGCTGGGCCACGCGCAGGGCACGCCGCTGCAGATGCCCGCGCGCCATCCGTTCAACCCGCTGCCCCTGCTGCGCACGGCGCTGGCCTGCAGCGACGACGGCCACATCAACCGCTTCGTGGCCGGCACGGTGCTGCGCCATGTGTGGCAGGGCGGGCACGATGCGCTCGACCCGGCGCGCCTGGCCGATCTGGCCACGCAACTCGCGGACCAGCTGCGGCCCGGCGAGGCTGCGGCCAGCGATGGCCCCAAGGCCCTGCTGCGCGCCAACACCGAAGCCGCGCAGGCGGCGGGCGTTTTTGGCGTGCCGGCGTTCGAGGTGGACGGCAAGCTGTTCTGGGGCCTCGACGGCCTGCCGATGCTGCGCGCGTACCTCGACGGCGATGCGTGGTTCGACGGTCCGGGCTGGGAGGCTGTCAGCCAGCTCCCATCGGGTTTACCCGGCAAGGTGTGAGCGATTTCCGGATGCTGAAAGGGGCGCTGCGGGTTTCACCCTAAGTTGTCAGAGAGCGGTCAGTTTGGTGAAAGCTCGTGTTGGTTTCGCGTCAGAGCGTGGTCAGTGCCATCTCCAAGAATGCGTGCAGCCCGCCGCAGCGCGGTCTGAACAACCAACAGGAGACACACACCATGGCAACCGTTCATCCCGCACCGCGGCCGATGTCGCCCGAAGAGAGGAAGGTCATCTTCGCGTCGTCCCTCGGCACCGTTTTCGAGTGGTACGACTTTTATCTGTACGGCTCGCTCGCGGCCATCATCGCCAAGCAGTTCTTCAGCGGCCTGGATGCCGGCTCGGCGTTCATCTTCGCGCTGCTGGCGTTTGCCGCGGGCTTCATCGTCCGCCCCTTCGGCGCCATCTTCTTCGGCCGCCTGGGCGACATGATCGGGCGCAAGTACACGTTCCTGGTCACCATCCTGATCATGGGCCTGTCGACCTTCATCGTGGGTATCCTGCCCACGTATGCATCGATCGGCGTGGCGGCTCCCGTCATCCTGATCGCACTGCGCCTGCTGCAAGGCCTGGCGCTGGGCGGTGAGTACGGCGGCGCGGCCACCTACGTGGCCGAGCATGCCCCGCACGGCAAGCGCGGCGCCTACACGGCCTGGATCCAGACCACGGCCACGCTGGGCCTGTTCCTGTCGCTGATGGTGATCCTGGGCACCCGCACGGCCATGGGCGAGGAAGCCTTCGCCGACTGGGGCTGGCGCATCCCGTTCATCGTGTCGATCCTGCTCCTGGCCATCTCGGTCTGGATCCGCCTGTCGATGAACGAATCCCCCGCCTTCCAGAAGATGAAGGCCGAAGGCAAGACCTCCAAGGCGCCGCTGACCGAGTCTTTCGGCCAGTGGAAGAACCTGAAGATCGTGATCCTGGCGCTGGTGGGCCTGACCGCCGGCCAGGCCGTGGTGTGGTACTCGGGCCAGTTCTATGCGCTGTTCTTCCTGACGCAGGCGCTGAAGGTCGATGGCGCCACCGCCAACATCTTCGTGGCCGTGTCGCTCTTGATCGGCACGCCGTTCTTCATCGTGTTCGGCGCGCTGTCGGACAAGATCGGCCGCAAGCCCATCATCCTGGCGGGCTGCCTGCTGGCCGCGCTGACGTACTTCCCCGTGTTCGGCGCGCTGACCAAGGCGGCCAACCCCGCCCTGGCCGAAGCACAGGCCAAGAACCAGGTGATCGTGACGGCAGACCCCAAGGAATGCTCGTTCCAGTTCAACCCCACCGGCACCTCCAAGTTCACCAGCTCGTGCGACATCGCCAAGCAGGTTCTGGCTGGCGCTTCGGTGAGCTATGAGAACGCCACGTCCGCCGCCGGCACGCCCGCCTCGATCAAGATCGGCGAGACGGTCATCACCTCGTACTCCAGCAAGGGCCTGCCCGCTGACGAAGCCAAGAAGAAGGACGGCGAGTTCAAGAAGGCCGTGGCCGATGCGCTGAAGGCCGCCGGCTACCCCACCAAGGCCGATCCCGCCCGCATCGACAAGGTCATGGTCACGGTCATCCTGACCTACCTGGTGCTGCTGGTGACCATGGTGTACGGCCCCATCGCCGCCATGCTGGTGGAAATGTTCCCGACCCGCATCCGCTACACGTCCATGTCCCTGCCATACCACATCGGTAACGGCTGGTTCGGCGGCCTGCTGCCCACCACGGCATTCGCCATCGTGGCCCAGACCGGCAACATGTACAACGGCCTGTGGTACCCCATCATCATCGCGGGCGCCACCGTGGTGATCGGCGGCCTGTTCGTCAAGGAAACCAAGGACGTTGACATCTACGCCAACGACTGACCGTTTCTGATCGGTGTGCAGGGCCCGCCCCGCAAGGGTCGGGCCCTGTGTTCCATCAAGGGGCTTGTGCTGCACCAGTACAACCTACAACGCCGCGCTCCAGGCCCCTTGATTGAACAAACCCATCCAAGGAGATATTGATATGTGGAAGATTGTTGTTGGTTTCGTCCTGTTCGCCGCGTTGTCGATGTACGTGATCATCAAGGCGGGCGACAAGGCCGACATGGGCGGCGAGAAGCACGGCGCCGATGCCGTGCATGCGCCCGAGCCTGCGGCCAGCGCGCCGGCGGCGGCTGCGCCCGCGTCGGCGCCGGCTTCGGCCGCCAGCGCGCAGTGATGCGCTGAGTCCATGGCGGCCCCGGAGCGCGGGGTGCGTGCCCCGGGGCCCTGCGGGCCTCCATGAAAAAGCCCGAAGCCACTGGCTTCGGGCTTTTTCTTTTGCGGGGGCCTCGCTCAGCGCTTGAAGCGGCCGTCGCTTCCGATGATGGACAGGTCGGAGAAATCCAGCCCGCTGTGGTCCGTGGCGCTGTAGCTCAGTTCCAGCCCGCCCAGGTCCCATTTCCGGATGCTCTCCAGCCCGGCCTGCAGCCTGGCGCGGTCCGGCTTGGCGCCCGCGCGCTTCAGTCCTTCCACGAGCACCTTGGCGCTCACGAAGCCTTCCACCATGGCGGGGGTCAGCTCACCCAGGTTCCTGGCGCGCACCAGGTCCATGGCCTCCTTGATCACCGCGTAGTTCAAGGACCGCTCCGACGGGAACACCTGCGTGACCACCACGCCCCGGGCCTGCTCGCCCAGCGCCTTGACGAAGCCGCCCGAGGCATTGTTGGACAGCGTCACGATCTGCCCGGTCGCGCCGGCGGCGCGCAGCGCCTTGATGCCGTCCACCACGGCCGCGCCCGTGCCGATGAAGATGATGGCCTGGGGCTCCTTCTGTGCCACGCGCGGGGCGATGGCGCTGTAGTCGGGCTTGGCGCGGTCGAACTTCTCGACGAAGAGGGCTTCCAGCTGGTTGGCCTTGAACCCGGACTGCGCGCCCGCCAGGCCGTCGGCGCCAAAGGTGTCGTCCACATGCACCACGCCGATGCGCTTGATGCCCAGGGTGTTGAGGTGGGTGATGGCCTTCTCCACTTCGCGCTGGTAGGGGGCGCGCACGTTGAAGATGTACTTGTTCACCGGCTGGTGCAGCGCGATGGCGCCCGTGGAGGGCCCCACCAGCGGCACGGCATGCTGTTCCAGCAGCGGAATGATCCCCTGGGTGTGGGGCGTGCCGCGCGTCATGAACAGCCCGATCACGCCTTTTTCCTCGATGAGGGCGCGGGTGTTCTCCAGCGTCAGCTTGGGGTCGAACTTGTCGTCCATCGACACGACCTCCACCTTCTGGCCGCCCACGCCGCCCTTGCTGTTGACGTGGTCGAGGTAGAGGGCGGCACCCCGCATGGATTCGGCCACCGTGGCGGCGGCGGAGCCGGTGATGCCCACCGTCTGGCCGATGAGGATCTGCGCGTGGACCTGGGCCGCGCCGAACGCCAGGGTGAGCAGCGCGGCGGCGCATTTCGCAAGGGTGCCAGGGACTGTCATGGTGCTCCTCTCTTCATTGAGGTGCCCGAGTTTAGGGACTGGGCACCGCAGGGCATCCGTAGAAGTGCGTAGCGGCCAGGGGGTGTTTTCACTGATTTGTCAACAATTTCTTCCCGGGTTTGCGGGTATTTTGCAACACCTCAGCGGCGGAACTTGCCGTCGGTGCCGATGATGGACAAGTCCGCGAAGTCCAGGCCCGTGTGGTCGTCCGGGCCATAGGAGACCTCCAGGCCGCCCAGGTCCAGTTTCCGGATGCTCTCGAGCGCCGCATGGATCTTTTCGCGGCTGGGCTTGGGGCCGGCGCGCCTGAGCCCTTCCACCAGCACCTTGGCCGCGGCAAAACCCTCCAGCATGGCGGGCGTGATCTCGGTGAGGCCCTTGGCCCGCGCGAGTTCCTGGGCCTCCTTCACCATGGCATAGGTCACCGCACGCTCATTGGGATACACCTGCGTCACGATCACGCCGCGCGCGTTGTTCCCCAGGCTCTTGATGAAGCCGCCCGAGGCGTTGTTGGACAGCGTCACGATCTGCGCGGCCGAGCCCGCGCCGCGCAGCGCGTTGCCCGCGTCCACCACGGCCGAACCCGAGGCGATCATCAGCACGGCCTGGGTATCGGCCTTGGCCACCTTGGCGGCGATGGGCGCGAAATCGGGCTTGGCGCGGTCGAACTTTTCCAGCACCACGGGCGTGAGCTTGGCGGCCGCCAGGCCCTTCTGGGCGCCGGCCACGCCGTCGGCGCCAAAGCTGTCGTCCGCGTACACCACGGCGATGCGCGAAATGCCCATGGAGGCCAGGTGGGTCATGGCCTTTTCCGCCTCGCGCTGGTAGGTGGCGCGCACGTTGAAGATGTATTTGCGCACCGGCTGGTGCAGCACCATCGCGCCCGTGGACGGGCCCACCAGCGCCACGCCATGCTTCTCCAGCAGGGGGATGATGGCTTCGGTGTGGGGCGTGCCGCGCGTGAGGAACAGCGCGGACACGTTGTTCTCCTCGATCAGCTTGCGCGCGTTCGCGGCGGCCAGCTTGGGGTCGAACTTGTCGTCCAGCGAGGTCAGCTCGATCTTCTGGCCGTGGACACCGCCCTTGGCATTGACGGCCTCGATGTGCAGCAGGGCGCCATCGGTGGTCTCCTTCACGCCCGCCGCCACCTGCCCGGAGAAGCCCGCGGTCTGGCCGATCAGGATCTGGGCATGGCCGGTGCCGCACAGCGCGGCGGCCAGGGCGGTCGCGGCTCCCCATTGTGTCCATGTGTGCATGGTCGTCTCCTTTGAATTGTCCGGCCACTCTAGACAAATGTCCTCGGTTTGCGAATCGGCATAACCCGAAGGTGTGACAGGACTTGTCAGCAGATGTGCGATCAGGGGCTATTGCGGCATGGCCGGACGGGGTCCGTGGCGGTGCCTAGAATGTCCCGCCTCACCCTCGAAAAAGACTGCCTCCATGACCCAGGGACTGATCCGTATCCGCGGCGCACGCCAGCACAACCTCAAGAACCTGGATCTGGACATCCGCACGGGGGAGCTCACCGTGGTCACCGGCCCCAGCGGCTCGGGCAAGTCCAGCCTGGTGTTCGACACGCTGTACGCCGAGGGCCAGCGCCGCTACGTGGAGACCTTCAGCGCCTACGCGCGCCAGTTCCTCGACCGCATGGACAAGCCGGCGGTGGACAAGGTCGAGGGCGTGCCGCCCGCCATCGCCATCGACCAGACCAACCCCGTGCGCTCCAGCCGCTCCACCGTGGGCACGATGACGGAGCTCAACGACCACCTGAAGCTCCTGTTCGCGCGCGCCGGACAGCTGTTCGACAAGCAGACCGCCCAGCCGGTGCGCCACGACTCGCCCGAGACCATCTACGCCGAGCTGCAGCGCCGCGGCGCCGAGGCCGGCGACCCCCGCATCGTGCTGACGTTCCCCGTGGAGCTGCCGGGCGGCACGTCGGCCGAGCAGGTCGAGCAGTGGCTGTCCGCCAGCGGCTTCACCAAGGTGCAGGCCGAGCGCGAGGTGGCCACGCCCACGGGCTCGCGCAAGGTGCTCGATGTGGTGGCCGACCGGTTCCGCCTGGGCCATGCCGAGAAGGCGCGCGTGGTCGAGGCCATCGAGGTCGCGCTCAAGCGCGGCACGGGGCGCCTGAACGTGTACCGCCTCGTGGACGAGGGCGAGCCCGAGCTGTGGCGCTTCTCGACCGGCCTGCACTGCCCCGACAGCGACCTGCGCTACAGCGACCCCATTCCCTCGATGTTCTCGTTCAACTCCGCCGTGGGCGCCTGCGAGAGCTGCCGGGGCTTCGGCCGCGTGATCGGCGTGGACTACGGCCTCGTGATCCCCAACGACAGGCTCACGCTGCGCGCGGGGGCGATCAAGACCATCCAGACCCCCGCCTGGAAGGAAGCGCAGGACGACCTCATGCGCCATGCCGAGGCGGCCGGCATCCCGCGCGACACCCCCTGGTACAAGCTCACCGACGACCAGAAGAAATGGGTCATCGGCGGCACGCCGGGCTACAAGGACGGGCAGTGGAGCAAGCAGTGGTACGGCATCAAGCGCTTCTTCGAGTACCTGGAGAGCAAGGCCTACAAGATGCACATCCGCGTGCTGCTGTCCAAGTACCGCAGCTACACGCCGTGCCCCACCTGCGCGGGCGCGCGCCTCAAGACCGAGAGCCTGCTCTGGCGCGTGGGCAGCAAGGACGACGCGGACGCCGCGGTCGATCCTGCCCGCCGCTTCATGCCCGAGGGCGTGTTGTGGTCGCGCGAGCAGCTCGAAGCCCTGCCCGGCCTGTGCCTGCACGACCTGATGCTGCTGCCCATCGACCGGCTGCGCCGCTTCTTCGACCGCATGGAGCTGCCCGTGGGCGACGCGGCGGCCGGTGGCGATGCGCAGGCGCTGAAACTCCTGCATGAAGAAATCACCACGCGCCTGAAGTACCTGTGCGACGTGGGCATCGGCTACCTCACGCTGGACCGGCAGAGCCGCACGCTCAGCGGCGGCGAGGTGCAGCGCATCAACCTGACCACGGCGCTGGGCACCTCGCTGGTCAACACGCTGTTCGTGCTGGACGAGCCCAGCATCGGCCTGCACCCGCGCGACATGCACCGCATCACCGAGGCCATGCTGCGCCTGCGCGACGCGGGCAACACCCTGGTAGTGGTCGAGCACGACCCGGCCGTGATGCTCGCGGCCGACCGCATGATCGACATGGGCCCCGGCCCCGGCCGCCTGGGCGGGCAGATCGTGTTCGACGGCACAACGGCCGACCTGCGCCATGCCGACACGCTCACCGGCGCCTACCTGGGCGGGCGCAAGCACGTGGGCTTCGGCTTCAAGCGCATGGTGACCGAGTCCACGCCGCGCCTCATCCTCGAAGGGGCGCGCGAGCACAACCTGCAGAACGTGTCGGTCGAATTCCCGCTGCAGCGCCTGGTCACCGTCACCGGCGTGAGCGGATCGGGCAAGTCGAGCCTGATCCAGGACGTGCTGGCCCCCGCGCTGCTGCGCCACTTCGGCAAGGCCACCGACTCGCCGGGCGCGCACGACCGCATGCTGGGCGCGGACCACCTCTCGGACGTGGTGTTCGTGGACCAGTCGCCCATCGGCAAGACGGCCCGCTCCAACCCCGTGAGCTACGTGGGCGCCTGGGACAGCATCCGCGAGCTGTACGCCGTGGCGCCGCTGTCCAGGCAGCGCAGCTACACCGCCAGCAAGTTCAGCTTCAACAGCGGCGACGGGCGCTGCCCGACCTGCGGCGGCTCGGGCTTCGAGCATGTGGAGATGCAGTTTTTGTCGGACGTGTACCTGCGCTGCCCCGATTGCGACGGCAAGCGCTACCGGCCCGAGATCCTGGAGATCACCATCGAGCGGGGCGGCAGGGCCCTGAACGTGGCCGACGTGCTGGCCCTCACGGTGGCCGAGGCCGCCGCACTGTTCGCCGCCGACCGCGACGTGATCCGCGCGCTGCAGCCCATCGTGGACGTGGGGCTCGAATACGTGGCGCTGGGGCAGCCCGTGCCCACGCTCAGCGGCGGCGAGGCGCAGCGCCTGAAGCTGGCGGGCTTTCTGGCGGAAGCGGCCCGCGTGCAAAGCAAGTCGCGCCAGACGATAGCGCGCAAGGGCACCTTGTTCCTGTTCGACGAGCCCACCACGGGCCTGCACTTCGACGACATCGCCAAGCTCATGCGCGCGCTGCGCAAGCTCATCGACGCGGGGCACTCGCTCATCGTCATCGAGCACAACCTGGACGTGATCCGCGCGAGCGACTGGCTCGTCGACCTGGGCCCCGAGGGCGGCGACGCGGGCGGCCTCGTCGTGGCCGAGGGCACGCCCGAGGACGTGCGCCAGCACGCCACCTCGCACACGGGCCTGGCGCTGCGCGACTACGAACTCACGCTGGGCATCGGCGGCCACTCGGTGCACGAAAAAGCCGCGGCGCTACGAAAACAGGAGCGCTCTGCGCTCATGGATAAAGCGCCAGCGGCCAAAAACGCCATTGAAATCGTCAACGCCAAGGAGCACAACCTCAAGAACCTGAGCGTGAACATCCCGCGCGGCCAATTCAACGTGGTCACGGGCGTGAGCGGCTCGGGCAAGTCCACGCTCGCGTTCGACATCCTGTTCAACGAGGGGCAGCGGCGCTACCTCGAATCGCTCAACGCCTATGCGCGGTCCATCGTGCAGCCGGCCGGCCGGCCCGAGGTGGATGCGGTGTACGGCATACCGCCCACCGTGGCCATCGAGCAGCGCCTGTCGCGCGGCGGGCGCAAGTCCACGGTGGGCACCACCACCGAGGTGTGGCACTTCCTGCGCCTGCTGTACGTCAAGCTCGGCACCCAGCACTGCGTGAAGGACGGCGCGGCCGTGCAGCCGCAGACGCCCGAGAGCATCGCCGCCCAGCTGCTCACGCAGTTCCGGGGCCAGCACATCGGGCTGCTCGCGCCGCTGGTGATGAACCGCAAGGGCGTGTACACCGAACTGGCGGACTGGGCGCGGCCGCGCGGCTACACGCATTTGCGGGTGGACGGCAATTTCCTGCCCACCACCCATTTCCCGCGCATCGACCGCTTCAAGGAGCACACCATCGAACTGCCCGTGGCCAGCGTCGAGGTGTCCGCAGGGAACGAGGCGCTGCTGCGCGCCTCGCTGGCCGAGGCCCTCACGCACGGCAAGGGCGTGGTGCACGTGCTCAGCAGCATCGGCGACCTGCGCGCCGCCATGGAAAGCGGCCAGCCCACGGCGGGCATCGGCCAGCTGCAGGCCTTTTCCACCAAGCGCGCCTGCCCCGTGTGCGCCACCAGCTATGCCGAGCTGGACCCGCGCCTGTTCAGTTACAACAGCAAGCACGGCTGGTGCCCCGATTGCGTGGGCACGGGCGTCAAGCTCACCCGCGACCAGCGCAAGGTGTTCGACGACTCGGTGCAGGACGACAAGGAAAAGGGCCGCGAGCAGACCTTCGCCGAGCCCGAGGTGGAAGACCTGGCCGACACCGCCTGCCCCAGCTGCCAGGGCACGCGCCTGAACGCCACGGCGCGCGCGGTGCGGTTCGCGGGCATCGGCATCACCGACATCGCCGCGCTGTCGGTGACGGACGTGCGCCGCTGGATCGAGACCCTGCAGATCGAAGGCGGCATGAGCCGGCGCGAGGCCGACATCGCCCGCGACCTCGTGCCCGAGATCCAGAGCCGGCTCGAATTCCTGGAGGAAGTGGGCCTGTCCTACCTCACGCTCGACCGGGGGGCGCCCACGCTCAGCGGCGGCGAGGCGCAGCGCATCCGCCTGGCCGCGCAGCTGGGCAGCAACCTGCAGGGCGTGTGCTACGTGCTCGACGAGCCCACCATCGGCCTGCATGCGCGCGACAACCAGATCCTGCTCAACGCCCTGCACAAGCTGGGCGACAAGGGCAACACGCTGGTGGTGGTGGAGCACGACGAGGACACCATCCGCCGCGCGGACCACATCATCGACATCGGCCCGAGCGCGGGCAAGCGCGGCGGGCGGCTGGTGGCGCAGGGCAGCGTGGACGACATCACCGGCGCGCCCGAATCCCAGACCGGCCGCTACCTGCTGCACGCCATGAAACACCCGCTGCAGTTGCGCCGCAGCATGCTGCCGAGCGAGCTGAGCGCCGAGGCCCTCGCGCTGGGCGAACCCGCCGACGTGCCCAAGGGCCGGCAGAGCGCCGCGGTCAAGAAGCGGGCCGCGGCGGCGGCGGCGCTCACGGCCGATGCGCTGGCCGATGCCAAGGCGCGCGCCGCGATCCGCTGGCTTACCGTGCACGGTGCGCACCTGCACAACCTGCAGGACGTGACGGCCACCGTGCCGCTGCACCGCCTGGTGGCCGTCACGGGCGTGAGCGGCTCGGGCAAGTCCACGCTGGCGCGCGACGTGCTGCTGGCCAACGTACAGGCCTGGGTGCAGCAGCGCGCCACCAAGGCCGGGCGCGACGCGATGGACGCGGGCAAGGCGCCGCCGCTGGTGGGCTGCACGGGCCTGTCGGGCTTCGAGAGCATCGACCGCGTGCTCGAAGTGGACCAGACCCCCATCGGCAAGACGCCGCGCAGCTGCCCGGCCACCTACATCGGCTTCTGGGACACCATCCGCAAGCTGTTCGCCGAAACGCTGGAGGCCAAGGCGCGCGGCTACGCGGCCGGGCGCTTTTCCTTCAACACCGGCGAGGGCCGCTGCGCGAGCTGCGAGGGCGCGGGCGTGCGCACCATCGAGATGAGCTTCCTGCCCGACGTGAAGGTGCCCTGCGAGACCTGCCACGGCGCGCGCTTCAACCCCGAGACGCTGGCCGTGACCTGGCGCGGCAAGAGCATCGGCGACGTGCTGCAGATGGAGGTGGACGAGGCGGTCGAGTTCTTCGCCAGCATGCCCTCCATCGCGCACCCGCTGCAGCTCCTGAAAGACGTGGGCCTGGGCTACCTCACGCTGGGCCAGCCCTCGCCCACGCTCTCGGGCGGCGAGGCGCAGCGCATCAAGCTCGTGACCGAGCTGACGAAGGTGCGCGACGAGGTGGGCCGCCGGGGCCAGAAGGTGCCGCACACGCTCTACGTGCTGGACGAACCCACGGTGGGCCTGCACATGGCCGACGTGGACAAGCTCATCCGCGTGCTGCACCGCCTGGTCGACGGCGGCCACAGCGTGGTGGTGATCGAACACGACCTCGACGTGATCGCCGAGGCCGACTGGATCATCGACCTCGGCCCGGAAGGGGGCAGGGAGGGCGGCCGCATCGTGGCGGCCACCGTGCCGGAAGAGGTGGTGCGGCTGGGCACGCACACCGGCAAGGCGCTGGCGGCGGTGCTGGCGCGGTGACCGGAGGGCCCGGCGGTGGCGCACGCCACTGTCGGCCCATGTCCTACGCACGGCGCGGAACATGGCGCACGCGCGGCGCGGGGTGAGGTTTCTAGGATTCAGTGCAGGGGTTGGCGCCAGGCGCAGCGGCCCCGCACATCTCCACCAACTCCTACGGACCCATCACCATGAAATCACTGCTCAAGACCTGCGCTGCCCTTGCAGCCACCTCCGTTCTGCTGGTCGCCTGCGGCGGCGGCAATGACGACGATCCGACGCCCAGCAATGAGCCCGGCGTGCTCACCGTGAGCAGCGCCACCCTGGACGGCCTCAACGGCGTGTATGGCAACGGCACGCTGAACCTCACGGACGTGGACAAGGAAAACCCTGTCGGTTCCGTGCCCGAGCTGTGCGCCTTCCGCTTCGACGGTGCCAACAAGGTGGGATCGTCGGCCACGGCCTTTGGCGACATCCGCTACCGCCCCGACGCCACCGGCCTGCACCAGGTGTTCCTGACCTTCGACGGCAAGGAATACGCGAGCGGCGAGCCCACCGACACGGCCGTGGTGCGCGAGAGCAACCAGGTGCGCTTCACCGGCAAGACGCTCACCGCCACCGACGGCTCCAGCGCCACGCTGCGTGTCTCGGGCATAGTCCCCATGCGCCCGAACCGCCCGCTGGGATGCTGATGCGGCCTTGCTGATTCCGGGGCAGCTCGCTCCCCCTTGCTTGTCTCCCTCTCCCGGTCCTCTCGACCGGTTCAGCCCCCGTGGCCCCGGCCGCGCGGGGCTTTTTTGCGTGCATGCCCCTGCGGCCGGCCTGCGGGCGCGCCACGCGCCCATGCGTGCATGGCGCCACAATGCAGGCCTGAGCGCTGCGGCCCGAGGCCGCTGCGCGCGGTCCATTCGATCCGCTTTCTCCATGCCCGCACAATCCCCTGGTCCGCACGCCGTGGTGTGGCTGCACACCCAGGCACCGCCCAAGCCCCCGGAAGGCGCGCCCTGCAATGGCTGCGGGCTGTGCTGCCTGGCGGAGCCCTGCCCGCTGGGCATGCTGGTGTCGCGGCGCCGCACGGGGCCGTGCACGGCCCTGCGCTGGAGCGATGCCGACCAGCGCTACTGGTGCGGCATGGTGGCCGACCCCGGCGGCGTGACCGGCCTGGCCCACCCCTGGGCCGTGCGCGCGCTGTCGGCGCTGGCGCGGCGCTGGATCGCCTCGGGCGTGGGGTGCGATGCGCGGCTGCACACGCAGGCGTTGCCGCCGCCTTCCCGGGATTGAGTTTGCTATTGAATATATAGCGCGCCGCGCTTGTTCATCCGGCGCTGGTGGCCATTTCGATGTGAATTCCCGTGGGTGCGGGGGCATGGCGCCGCGCCAGATGGATGCCCGCCAGCATGCAGCGCACCGAGCCCCCGGCCAGTTCGATGGTGGGCACGGCCAGCGGCAGCAGGCGGGCGCTGCGCTCGATCACGGCCTTTTGCGCGGGCGCCAGGCTGGCCGCCGCGCGCGACGACAGGGCCAGCACGCGGCCCTGGGCGCCCGTGAGTTCCAGCGCGTTGCCTGCGAAGTCGGCGATCTGCGCCGCGCTCAGTTCGATCACCTCGCGCCCGGTTTCGCGCAGGCGCTCGCGCACGGCCTCGCGCCGCGCCGGGTCGGTGATCATGTGGAACCCGCCCAGCGCGAAATCGGTGCCCACGCAGAGCATCACGTTGGTGTGGTAGCAGGGCTGGCCCCGCGCGTCGGCGGTGGCGAACACCATGGGCTCGTAGTTGAAGTGGGTGCAAAAGCGCTCCAGGGCCACGGGGTCGGCGCGGTTCGACTGCGCGGTGTAGGCGACCCGGGAGATGTGGTCGAGCACCATGGCGCCCGTGCCTTCGAGGAACATGCCGTCGGCCTCGAGACCCGAGTAGTCGATCACGTCCTGCACGCGGTACTCGGCCTTGAGCAGGTCCAGCACGTCGCTGCGGCGCTCGCGCCGGCGGCTCGCGGCGTACATCGGGTACACGGCCACGTGCCCGCCCGCGTGGGTGGAGAACCAGTTGTTGGGAAACACGGCGTCCGGCGCGTGGCGCTCGCCCCGGTCCTCGAACAGGTGCACGCGCACGCCCGCGGCTTCGAGCCGCGCGGCGGCCTGCGTGACTTCGGCATGGGCTTGGAGCGCCGTCTCTGCCGCGGTGGCGTTCCACGGCCGGGTTTGGAAGGCGTTGTCGTGCGCGGTTTCCGGGTTGGGGTGAAAGTGGTGCGGGCGCACCATCACGACGGCGCGGGGGGCCTGGGCGGAAGCAGGTGTGGGCATGGCGGTGGATGGTGCAAGGAAGGGGGTGGGAGAATTTTGCTGGCAGCCCACGCCAACCAATAGCCTTAGAACTGGTCAAAATGCTGCAAAATCTGCCACTCTGATAGCAACGAGGCCCACTATGAACAGGCTGGACGACACCGACCGGGAAATCCTCAGCATCCTGCGCGCCGACGCGCGCACCCCCGTGGCCACCCTCGCGCAGAAGCTGCGCGTATCGCGCGGCACGGTGCAGAACCGGCTGCACAAGATGGAGGAGGGCGGCGTGATCGTGGGCTACACCGTGCGCCTGCGGCCGGATTCCGAACCGCAGCGCATCCGCGCGTGGATGAGCATCGCGGTGGAGGGCAACGCCGCGCCCGAGGTGATCCGCGCGCTGCGCGGCGAGCCCATGGTGGGCACGCTGCACACCACCAACGGCCGCTGGGACATCGTGGCCGAGGTGCGCGCCGAGAGCCTGGAGGCGTTCGACGCGGCGCTGGGCCGCATCCGCCTCACGCCCGGCATCGCCAACACCGAGACCAGCATCCTGCTGTCCACCTACAAGGCTTGAACCCCGCGGTTGGCGGACAGCCCCTTCCGGCCCATGCTCGCCCCACCGGCGCGGCGCGGGCGAGCGGTGCCGCGTTGGCGACAGCGGCTAGGGGGTTTCCGCATGCCCTGGCCGCCGTGGCTGCAGTCCAATGAAGGGGTCTTCGTTTTGCCTTTTCAGGAGCCCTCCATGCAACGCCGCCAGATCATCCAATGGGGAGCCGCCAGCCTCGCCGCCCCCGCATTCCTGGCTCAGGCCCAGAGCTTTCCCAACAAGCCCATCAAGCTCGTGATCGCCTTCCCGGCGGGCGGTCCCACCGACATCACCATGCGCTCCCTGGCCGACAACGCCAGCAAGATCCTGGGCCAGCCCGTGATCGTGGAGAACAAGCCGGGCGCCGGCGGCACGCTGCCCGCGCAGGCGCTGCAATCGGCCGCTGCCGATGGCTACACGGTGGCGCAGATCCCGCTCGGGGTGTTCCGCCTGCCCTACACCACCAAGATCAACTGGGACCCGGTCAAGGACATCAGCTACGTGCTGAACGTCACGGGCTATGCGTTCGGCCTGGTGGTACCCGCCGACTCGCCGCTCAAGACCTGGACGCACTTCGTCGCCTGGGCCAAGGCCAACCCCGGCAAGCTCAGCTACGGCTCCACCGGCACCATGACCAGCCCGCACCTGACCATGGAGCTCATCGCGCAGCAGCTGGGCATCGAGCTGCTGCACGTGCCCTACAAGGGCAGCGCCGACCTCATGCAGTCCATCCTGGGCGGGCAGATCATGGCGGCGGCCGACTCCACCGGTTTTGCGCCGCAGGTCGAGGCCGGCAAGCTGCGCGTGCTCAACACCTGGGGCGCCGAGCGCCTGGCCAAGTTCCCCGATGCGCCCACGCTCAAGGAGCTGGGCCTGAACCTGGTGCAGAACTCGCCCTTTGGCATCGGCGCGCCCAAGGGCACGCCCGATGCGGTGGTCAAGCGCCTGCACGACGCGTTCAAGCAGGCCATGGAGCAGGAAAGCTACCGCACGGCCCTGGCCCGCTACGACATGGTGCCGATGTACATGAGCACGGCGGCGTACAAGAAATTCGCGCAGGACACCTTCACGCGCGAGAAGGCGCTGGTCGAGAAACTGGGCCTGGCAAAGCCGAGTTGAAGTGAGCTCCCCCTGAGCGGCTGCGCCGCTTCCCCCTCTCTCGCTGCGCTGCGCTGGCGGGAGGGGGACGCCCCCAGCGCACGGAAGTGAAGCGCCGCAAGCGGCTTGGCGGCCCTTGCGCGGGGGGCACGAGCCTGGGGCGCGCCAGTTGCGACGTTCGCTGGCGAGCCGTTCGCAGCGGACAATGCCCGTTGACCACGCTCATGCACCATGGCGCGGCGGGTTCTCATGAAGGGCCCGGGGCGTTCCGTGTGATGATCCGTCCCAACATTGAACGGAACACCGCGAGCATTTATGGCATCCCCCTCCGACAGCATCAGCATGGCCCTGTTTTGCGACTTTGAAAACGTCGCCCTGGGCGTGCGCGATGCGCAGTACGAAAAGTTCGACATCAAGCCCGTGTTGGAGCGCCTGCTCCTCAAGGGCTCCATCGTGGTCAAGAAGGCCTATTGCGACTGGGAGCGCTACAAGGGCTTCAAGGCGACCATGCACGAGGCGAATTTCGAGCTGATCGAGATCCCCCATGTGCGCCAGTCGGGCAAGAACTCGGCCGACATCCGCCTGGTGGTGGACGCGCTGGACCTGTGCTACACCAAGTCGCACGTCAACACCTTCGTCATCATCAGCGGCGACTCGGATTTTTCGCCGCTGGTGTCCAAGCTGCGCGAGAACAACAAGCAGGTCATCGGCGTGGGCGTGAAGCAGTCCACGTCCGACCTGCTGATCGCCAACTGCGACGAATTCATCTTCTACGACGACCTCGTGCGCGAGAAGCAGCGCGCGCTGGCCCGGCGCCAGCCCCCCGGCGCGGCACCCGCACCGCGCCGGTCCCCCGAGGAAGAGCGCCATCGCAAGGAAAGCCAGGAGGTGCGCCGCGCCCAGGGCGTCGAGCTGGCGGTGGAGACCTTCGAGGCCCTGACCTCCGAGCGTGGCGACAGCGGCAAGATCTGGGCCTCGGTGCTCAAGGAAGCCATCAAGCGCCGCAAGCCCGATTTCAGCGAGGGCTACTACGGCTTTCGCACCTTTGGCAACCTGCTCGAAGAAGCGCAGGCGCGGGGGCTGCTGGAGTTCGGGCGCGACGAGAAATCGGGCGCGTATGTGTTCCGTGGCCACGGTCCCGCGGCCACGGGGGCCGAGCCCGCGGGCCGAGCCGACGCGCCCGCCGAGCGGCAGGGCGGGGCGGGGTACTTCCGCCATGATTTCCATGCGGTCGCGTCGGTGCCGGAGGCATCCGCTGGCGGCAGCGAGGGCGGTGGGCGTGGCGGTCGTTCGCGCGGGCGCCGGGGCGATGCCGCTGCGCGCGCCGGGGCGGTGCCGCCGGATGCGCGCCAGGACCTGTCGGCAGAAACCCGTGCCGAGCCGCCGGCTTCCGGCGCGCGCGACGATGCGCTGCCGGAGCGCCCGGCGGGCAGCTACTTTCGCCCGCAGCTGCCGGCGCCCGTGACGGCCCAGGCGCAATTCGGCCATGAGACGGCGCAGGGCGAGGACCTCGCGGACGAGGAACCCGTGCACGTGCCCGTGCAGGCGCCCGTGGCGGCGGCGGCGGAAGGGACCGCGAGCGATGCGCTGCCCGATGCCCCTGCGCCGGCACCCGCGCCCCGCAGCCGCCGCCCGGCATCCACCCCGCGCAAGAGCAGCGGCGGGCGCAAGGCCGGCGCGGCGGGCGCCGCAGCGCAGGCCGATGCCGGGGCCCCGGCCGCGCCATCATCCAAGGCGGCGGCCCCTGCGGCCGCGCCCGCCAAGGCAGCGGCAACCCGCGCGCGCAAACCGCGCGGGGCGGGCAAGCCGCCCCAGCCCGCCGAATAGGCCTGCGACGCTTGCCAAGCCTGCCAAAGTTGCCACGGAGCCGCCGGGCCGTGCAGCAGCGCATGCCGACGCGGCACGGCGCCCGGGCGCCTTGCGGCGCGGCCTTCGGTACATGTCCTGGCGCGCCGCCTGCCCGCGCACCCGCGTGGGGTCGGGTGGTTAATTTGCTATAAAATATATAGCTATTGGCGCTTGCCTATCAAGCGCCAGGCGGTGTTTTCATTCAAGCCCAGGGGTGGCTCGCTGGGCGCTCGGCGCTTGGCCGCGCCCGTGGCCCGACAGGATGGCCCGCGCCACCTCGGCAAACCCCGCGCCGCGTTCGCCCTTTGTCACATAGCGTGGCAGGTGCCGCAGCTGCGGCACAAAGCGCGCGATGTTGGCCACGCCCACGCTGTGGGTGAAGTGTTCGAACATCGCCTGGTCGTTGCCCGAATCGCCCACGAACACCCAGCGGTCCAGCTCCTGCGCCAGGTCCCGGCCCCACAGCGCGCGCACGATCCAGTTCGCGCCCTGCCACTTGTTGAAATCACCGAAGCAGCCGTGGATGTGGATGCTGCTCACCGTGGTCTGCATGCCCACGCGCTGCAGCACGGCCAGCACCCGCTGCACGGTGTCGGGCGTATGCCGGGCGAACTCGGCGTAGTCGAACGCGATGTCCGTCTCGCGCCCCGCGCTGTCGCTGCTCAAGTCCACGCCGGGCACTTCGGCCGCCACCAGGGCCGCGATCTCGCGCATGCGCGCCTGGTTGGCGCTGCGCGTGGCGGCGTCCTGCTGGTAGCGCTTGGCCAGCGGCCGCCCGGAGCCCGGGGCCCGCGCAAACGCCACGGCACCGTTCTCCGCCACCATCGCATCCACGGGCCAGGCCGCGCCCGCGCCTGCGGCCATGAAGGGCTCGCACCAGCCGATCGGCCGGCCGGTGATGGGGATGACCACGAGGCCCGCCGCCTTCAGGTCGGCCAGCGCCTGCAGCGCGTCGGGCGTGATGGCGCCCTCGGTGGTCAGGGTGTCGTCGATGTCGGTGAAAACGCCCACCAGGTCGCGGCGGGCCTCCGGGGGCCAAAGGTTCAGGGCTTGCATGCGGTATGTCGTTATGCTGCGGCTCTTGCGCAAGAGAGCGCCATTGTCCGGGAGATAGTTGTCGTGCAGCGTGGGGCCTTGATCTTCTTCTTCATGTGGGCGGGGTGCTGCGCTGCGGCCCCCGCCATGGCGCGGGCGCACGGCGATTCAGCGGCCGTCTGCCAGCGCGCGGCCGGCAAGCTCGATGGTCTGGTCCCGGAGTGGCGCGACCTCGTCGTGGAGTTCAAGGCCGAAGCCAGGAACCCGTCCGTGCTGGCCCTGGCCGAAGAGCACCGCCAGGGCCGCCTGAAGGCCAGCTTCCTGCACCACTGCCAGCGCGAGTGGGGCGCCCACCACGCCACCTTCGTGTGCTTCAGCGGGTCGGTCACGGCGCTGGGGCTGGCGCTGTGCCTGCAGACGGACACCAATCCCCATGGGTGGGAGTACCGGCCCTGAGGCCGCCCCGCAAAGCCGCTCAGCCCGCCTTCTGCAGGGCCAGGCCCGCATGCTCGCGCAGCGGGTGGAAGTGGATCTTGGGAAACCGCTCCTGCGCCAGGCGCACGTCATAGGGGCTGGTGCACAGGTAGGCCAGCGTATCGGCCGCGTCGTGCGCCAGGCGCAGCGGGTAGGCGTCCGTGAAGGCGCGCAGGTCGGCCGCGTTGTCGGCCGTGATCCAGCGGGCGCCCGTGTACTGGCAGCCTTCCAGGCGCACGTCGGCGTCGTACTCGGCCTTCAGGCGGTGCTGCACCACCTCGAACTGCAGCTGGCCCACGGCGCCCAGCAGCATGTTGCCGCCGGCGTCGGGCTTGAAGACCTGGATCGCGCCTTCCTCGCCCAGCTGGGCCAGGCCCTGCTGCAGCTGCTTGGTGCGCAGGGGGTTCTTGAGCACCACGGTCATGAACATCTCGGGCGCGAAGAACGGCAGGCCGGTGAACTGCAGGTTGGCGCCGTCGGTGATGGTGTCCCCGAGCTGCACGCCGCCGTGGGTGGTGAAGCCGATGATGTCGCCCGCGTAGGCTTCTTCCACCGCCTCGCGGCGCTGGCTCATGAAGGTCACCACGCTGGTGGGGCGCAGTTCCTTGGCGGTGCGCTGCACCTTGAGCTTCATGCCCGGCATGTACTTGCCCGAGGCCACGCGCACGAAGGCGATGCGGTCGCGGTGGTTGGCGTCCATGTTGGCCTGCACCTTGAAGACCACGCCGGCGAAGCCCTCGTCCTCGGGCTGGATGGTCTTGACCACGGGCTGCTTGTTGACCTCGAGCGTGCTCACGCGCGGGCCGGGCGGCGGGGCCATGTCCACCAGGGCGTCGAGCACTTCCATCACCCCGAAGTTGTTCACCCCCGAGCCGAAGAACACGGGCGTGAGCTTGCCGGCCAGGAAGGCCTCGTGGTCCCAGGCGGGCGATGCGCCCACGGCCAGTTCCATGCTCTCCAGCGCCGCATCGAACTCGGCGCCGAAGCGCGCACGCAGCGTGGCCTCGTCGGACAGCGGGATGGCCTCGAAGTCCTGCGGGCGGCGCTCGCTGCCGGACTCGAACACCGTCATCGTCTGGGTGCGCAGGTTGATGATGCCGCCGAAGGCCTTGCCCTGGCCCACGGGCCAGGTCATGGGGCAGCAGGGCATGCCCAGTTCGCGCTCGACCTCGTCCATGATGTCCAGCGGGTCGCGCACCTCGCGGTCCATCTTGTTCACGAAGGTGATGATGGGCGTGTCGCGCTGGCGGCAAACCTCGATCAGGCGGCGTGTCTGCGCTTCCACGCCGTTGGCCGCGTCGATCACCATCAGCGCCGAATCGACGGCGGTGAGCACGCGGTAGGTGTCTTCCGAGAAGTCCTTGTGGCCGGGCGTGTCGAGCAGGTTGATCACGTGTTCGCGGTACAGCATCTGCATCACCGACGAGGCCACCGAGATGCCGCGCTGCTTTTCGATCTCCATCCAGTCCGAGGTGGCATGGCGGCTGGCCTTGCGGCCCTTGACGGCACCGGCGATCTGGATCGCGCCCGAGAACAGCAGCAGCTTTTCCGTCAGCGTCGTCTTACCGGCGTCGGGGTGGGAAATGATGGCAAAGGTGCGGCGGCGCCGGGTTTCTGAGGCGTAGGACACAAGGGGGGTTCCAGAAGGGGGTCAGGGCGCGCTGCGGCAGGACTCTGCGGCAGTCGGCGCGGCAGGCGCAGCGGCGCCCGGAAGCGGCGATTTTACCGGCGCCCGCTGCGAACCCTCTTCCGGCAGTTATTCAACGCCCGTTTCCGTTCAGCTGGCCTGTGCCTGCGCCTGGGCGTGCCGGGCATACATCTTCTGCATGCCGCCCAGCCAGCGCTCGTAGTCCTGGCCCTTGTTGCGGAAATACTGGGCCACTTCGGGGTGGGGCAGCACCAGGAAGCGCCCGTCCTGCATGGCGGCCAGCACGTCGCCCGCCACCTGTTCGGGCGGCAGGATGCCGTCGTGCGAGGCCGAACCGCCATCGCCCGTCACCATGGCGGTCTGCACCGACTGCGGGCACAGGCAGGCCACACCCACGCCCTTGCGGCCATAGGCGATGCGCAGCCACTCGGCGAAGGCCACGGCGGCATGCTTGGTGACGGCGTAGGGGGCGGACTCGACGATGGTCAGCAGCCCGGCCGCCGAGGCCGTGACGAGGAAGAAGCCCTCGCCGCGCTCCACCATCTCGGGCACCACGGCGCGTGCGGCCCACACGTGGGCCATGCCGTGGATGTTCCACATGGCGTCCCACAGTGGGTCCTCGAGTTCGATGCCGCCCGGGCGGCCCAGGATGCCGGCGTTGGAGATGTAGGCATCGACCCGGCCGTAGCGCTCGCGCGTGGTGGCCACCAGCGCCTGGATGTCGGCCTCCTTGGACACATCGCAGCGCACGGCCAGGCCACCGATCTCGTCGGCCACGGCCTGCGCGGGCGCGAGGTGCAGGTCGGCCACGACCACGGCGCGGGCGCCTTCCTGCGCAAAACGCCGCGCGATGCTGCGGCCGATGCCGCTGGCGCCGCCGGTGACGATGATGACCTTGTCCTTGGGGTCCATGCAGTGCTCCGTCTGTGTTTTTTGGTGAGGGCGCCAGTGTCGGGCGGCCCGCGGGGCAAGGCAGCCGCGCAGGTGACAGGGCTTCAGCCCGGCGCGCTGGCGGCCTGCAGGATGGCGGCGCAGCACAGTTGCTCCACACCGTCGGCCCACTGCCGCATGGCGGCGGGATCGAGCTGCAGCAGCAGCGCATAGCGCCGCCCACCCCAGGCCGAGAGGTGCAGCGCCTGCAGCAGTGCTTGCCCGGGCGGGCGGGGCAGGTCGGTGCAGGCGGCAATCACCCGGCCCCAGGCGGCGGCCAGCTCTTCGTGCACGCGGCGGTGGTGCCGGGGCTCGGCCATCTGCGCCTCCAGCGCCAGCATGTCGGGGTGGAAGGGCGGCAGCCCCGGTGCGTCCACGCCGCACACCAGGCGCACGAGATGGTGGATGCGCTGCGTCCATGGCAGGCCCTCGGGCTGCACGGCCTCGCGGTCGATGGCGGCGAGCAGGGCCTCGACGCAGTGGCGCACATAGCCCGACAGCAGCGCTGTCTTGTTGGGGAAATAGTCGTACAGCGTGCCGACGGAAATGCCGGTTTCCAGCGCCACGTTGCGCGTGGTGAGCTTGTCCCAGCCGTCGCGTTGCCAAATCCGAACAAAGGCGTCGTAGATGGCCTGCACCGTGAAGCGCGCCCGGGCCTGGCGGGGGCGCTTGAGCGGCCTGGGGGCCGCGCTGGAGCTGGCGGCAAGGGGCTTGCGCGGCGGGTTCACCGGTTTCCGAACCCACGCGGCGGCAGGGCGCCATACAGTGCCCTGAGTGTTTTTTCACCCTTGAAACGGAGACTTTCCATGACGCTGCTCACCCGCCTGTTGACCGACAGGAATGCATTGAATCACACCCGCACCGAGGAGCTCCCCCTTGCTCCACTGCAGCCCGGCGAGGCACTGCTGCGCGTGGACCGCGTGGCGGTGACCACGAACAACATCACCTACGCCGCCTTTGGCGACGCGATGAAGTACTGGGACTTTTTCCCCACGGGCGAAGCGGGCTGGGGCCACATGCCCGTGTGGGGCTTTGCCGACGTGGTGGCCTCCGGCGTGCAGGGCGTGGCCGTGGGCGAGCGCTTCTACGGCTACTGGCCCATTGCGAGCCATGTGCGCATGGCGCCGGTGCGCGTGACGGCCCGGGGCTTCTACGACGGCGCGGAGCACCGCCAGTCGCTCACCTCGGCCTACAACCAGTACACGCGCACCAGCGCCGACCCGGCATACCGGGCAGGCGATGAAAACTACCAGATGCTGGTGCGGCCGCTGTTCATCACGTCGTTCATGCTGGCGGACTTCCTGCAGGACAACGGATTTTTCGGCGCGCGGCGGCTGCTGTTCTCCAGCGCATCGAGCAAGACGGCCTACGGCACCGCGTTCTGCCTGGAGGGGCCCGGGCAGATCGAGCGCGTGGGGCTCACCGCGCCGCGCAACAGTGCCTTCGTGCAGGGCCTTGGCTGCTACCAGCGCACGGTGGCGTATGGCGAGCTGGAGGCCCTGGATGCCGGTGTGCCCACGCTGTATGTCGATTTCTCGGGCGACGAGGATCTGCGCTCGCGCGTGCACCACCACCTGGGCGATGCCCTGGTGTACGACTGCTATGCGGGGTCGGCGCAGAACACGCACTTCCTGCGCGACACGGCCCTGCCGGGGCCCGCGCCCGTGTTCTATTTCGCGCCGGTGCAGATCAGGAAGCGCAATGCGGACTGGGGCCCCGAGGTGGTCAACCAGAAGTTCAATGCCGCCCAGCGCGCGTTCATCGACCGCGTCGGCAGCGCGCACCAGCCCTGGATGCGGGTGCGCGAACACCAGGGTTTCGCGGCGGCGCAGGCCCTGGTCGAAGACCTGCATGCGGGCCGCATCGATCCGCAGGAAGGCCACGTGGTCGTGCTGGCGCCGTAGCGCGGCCCAAGGCATCGAGGCGGGGCGCTCCCTCGCCTCCCGCACTTGCTTTTATAATCCGCCGATCCGAGGAGCGTTGCAGCGTCCCCAGCACTGGCGGGGCGTGAGGCTCGGAGTCATCTAGCAACGACGCTCATCCACTTCTCGTGTGGTGAGCTTTCCGTCTCATCCCCGCGCTGAATGTGGTCTTTCAAACATGCTTTGGAGCACACCATCATGAACGCACGCGTCAACGCCCCGGTCAACACCGACTGCATCATTGCCGACATCGGCCTGGCCGCCTGGGGCCGTAAAGAGATCCGCATCGCCGAAACGGAGATGCCCGGCCTGATGGCCATCCGCGAGGAATTCGCCGCCAAGCAGGCGCTCAAGGGCGCCCGCATCACCGGCAGCCTGCACATGACGATCCAGACCGCCGTGCTGATCGAGACGCTGCAGGCCCTGGGTGCCGAGGTGCGCTGGGCTTCGTGCAACATCTTCTCCACGCAGGACCATGCCGCCGCCGCGATTGCCGCCAGCGGCACGCCCGTGTTCGCCGTGAAGGGCGAGACCCTGGCCGAATACTGGGACTACACCCACCGCATTTTTGACTTCGGCCCCGCCGGCAGCGAAGGCGAAGGCCCCAACCTGATCCTGGACGACGGCGGCGACGCCACGCTGCTGATGCACCTGGGCAAGCGCGCCGAAAAGGACGCATCGCTGATCGCCAACCCCACCAGCGAAGAAGAAACCTGCCTGTTCGCCTCCATCAAGGCCAAGCTGGCCGTGGACCCGACCTGGTACAGCCGCAAGAGCGCGCAGATCATCGGCGTGACCGAAGAGACCACGACCGGCGTGCACCGCTTGAAGGAAATGTCGGCCAAGGGCTCGCTGATGTTCCGCGCGATCAACGTGAACGACTCGGTGACCAAGAGCAAGTTCGACAACCTGTACGGCTGCCGCGAGTCGCTGGTGGACGGCATCAAGCGCGCCACCGACGTGATGATCGCGGGCAAGGTGGCCTGCGTGGCCGGCTACGGCGACGTGGGCAAGGGCTCTGCCCAGGCCCTGCGCGCCCTGAGCGCCCAGGTCTGGGTGACCGAGATCGACCCCATCAACGCCCTGCAGGCCGCGATGGAAGGCTACAAGGTCGTGACGATGGAATACGCCGCCGACAAGGCCGACATCTTCGTGACCACCACCGGCAACAAGGACGTGATCACCCACGACCACATGAAGGCCATGAAGGACCAGGCCATCGTCTGCAACATCGGCCACTTCGACAACGAGATCCAGGTCGCGACGCTTGAGCAGTACGAGTGGGAAGAGATCAAGCCCCAGGTGGACCACGTGATCTTCCCGGACGGCAAGCGCATCATCCTGCTGGCCAAGGGCCGCCTGGTGAACCTGGGCTGCGGCACGGGCCACCCGAGCTTCGTGATGTCGTCGAGCTTCGCCAACCAGACCATCGCCCAGATCGAGCTGTTCACCCACAGCGACTACTACGAGAACGGCAAGGTCTACGTGCTGCCCAAGCACCTCGACGAGAAGGTGGCGCGCCTGCACCTCAAGAAGGTGGGCGCGATGCTGACGGAACTTTCCGACGAGCAGGCCGCCTACATCGGTGTGCCCAAGCAAGGCCCGTACAAGCCCGACACGTACCGCTACTGATCGTGCGGGTGGCTGTTGCTGCTCCTTTTTTGGGAGCGGCCAGCGCTTGTGGATAAAGCGGTAGAAGCCATTTTGGCTACGAAATCCATCGTCGATTGACGAGAGAGTGACGCATGCGCGCAGATGTTTTTTTGGTGGAGTCCGGCCATGCGGCCACGCGTTCGCAGGCACAGCGGCTGATTGCTGCAGGCGTCGAGTGGCGCCTGTCGCCGCTGGCGCCCTGGCAGAAGGTGGCCAAGAACGGCGATGACATCCCGTCCGTGGCCGAGGTGAAGCTGCTGGACGATGCCGAGGCCAAGTACATCTCGCGCGGCGGGCTCAAGCTGGAAGGCGCCTTGCGGGCCACGGGCCTGCCCGTGGCCGGGCTGCGCTGCCTGGATGTGGGGCAGAGCACCGGCGGGTTCACCGATTGCCTGTTGCAGCAGGGCGCGGCGCAGGTCGTCGGCGTGGACGTGGGCCACGGCCAGCTGCACGAGCGGCTGCGCAGCGATCTGCGGGTGGTTTGCGTCGAGGGCGTGAATGCGCGCTCGCTGACCGCCGAGGCGCTGCAGCAGGCGTGCGAGGACGCGCTCTCCGAAGCCGTCGATGTGGACGAGGACAACGAGACCCAGCCCGAGGCGCCCTACAGCTGGATGCGCAACGGCGGGCTAGTGGACGACGCCTACGATGACAGCGGCGACGCCAAGGACCAGGACATCGAAGCCTTCAAGTCCGAGCGTGCGCAGCGTGCCGAGGCGCGCGCGCTGGGCACGCTGCCCGTCCAGCGCCGGCGCCGCGCCGAATGCGCGGGCGTGGACACGACCCCGTTGTTCGACGTGGTGGTGGGCGACCTGTCCTTCATTTCGCTGACCCTGGTGCTGCCTGCCATCGCCGCATTCCTGCGGCCCGACGGCCACCTGCTCATGCTGGTCAAGCCGCAGTTCGAGCTGCAGCCCGGCCAGGTGGGCAAGGGCGGCATCGTGCGCGACGAGGCGCTGTACGCCGTGGTGGAAAAGCGCATCCGTGACTGCTGCGCCGAACTGGGCCTGGCGGTGCACGCCTGGCTGGACAGCCCGATCCAGGGCGGCGACGGCAACCGTGAATTTTTTGTTTATGCGAGGAGGGCCACATGATTGCTGCCAATGCCCAGGGCATCGGTTTCCCGGTGAGCTTCGAGTTTTTCCCGCCCAAGACGCCGGAGGGTGCCGACAAGCTGCGCACCGCGCGCCAGCAGCTGTATGCGCTGCACCCTGATTTCTGTTCGGTGACCTACGGCGCGGGCGGTTCCACGCAGGAGGGCACGTTTGGCACGGTGCGCGAAATCCTGGCCGAGGGGGTCGGCGCAGCCTCGCACTTCTCGTGCATTGGCGCCACGCGCCAGTCCGTGCGCGAGCAGCTCGCCATGCTCAAGGACATGGGCGTCAAGCGCCTGGTCGCGCTGCGCGGCGATCTGCCCAGCGGCTATGGCGCGGGCGGGGAGTTCCACTACGCCAGCGACCTGGTGGCCTTTATCCGTGCGGAGACCGGCCGGGACTTCCATATCGAGGTGGCGGCCTACCCCGAGGTCCACCCCCAGGCCAAGTCGCCCGAGGCGGACCTCAAGGCGTACATCGCCAAGGTGCAGGCCGGAGCGGACTCGGCGATCACCCAGTATTTCTACAACAGCGATGCGTACTTCCGCTTCGTGGAAGACACGCAGCGCCTGGGCGCCGATGTGCCCGTGGTGCCCGGCATCATGCCCATCGGAAGCTCCACCCAGTTGATGCGTTTCTCGGACGCCTGCGGCGCCGAGATTCCCCGCTGGATCCGGCTGCGCCTGCAGTCTTTCGGCGACGACACGGCGAGCATCAAGGCCTTTGGCCTGGATGTGGTGACCGACCTGTGCGACCGGTTGCGCAGTGCCGGCGTGCCGGCCCTGCACTTCTACACGATGAACCAGAGTGCCGCGACGCTGGAGATCTGTCGCCGGCTGGGGATCTGATGCGCCAGCCGCGCGGCGATGCCGCGGTGACGGGCCCGGTGGAGGGCCGCCGGGCCGCCCTGTGGTGGAAGGTGCTCGGGGTGGTCTGCTGCGGTGTTTCGGTGTGGGGCTGCTCGTCCTGGGGGCGTGCGCAGGGGCTGTCCGCCGAGGCCGACGCACTGGCCCCGCACCTGCTGAGCGTGCCGGGCGAGGCCATGCTGATCGACCCGCCGTCGCGCCCCGGTGGGCGGGAGGATGGCACCGAAAGCCCGCAGGCCCCGCAGCTGCGCCTGCCCGCCGACGAGGTGGGCCTGGCCTCCTGGTACGGCGCGAAGTTCCACAAGCGCCGCACGGCCAGCGGAGAGCCCTTCGACATGAAGGCGCTCACCGCGGCGCATCCCACCTTGCCGTTCGGCTCGCGCGTGTGCGTGCGCAGCCAGGCCACGGGCCGTTCGGTCGTGGTCCGCATCAACGACCGGGGCCCGCACACGGGCAACCGCGTGATCGACCTGAGCCGGGGGGCCGCCGAGGTGCTGGGGATGGTGGGCCTGGGGCTCAAACCCGTGGAGCTTTTTGCGCTGGACGAGGGCGAGCGGGACTGCCCCGCCCCCTGACCGCCGCCGTCAGCCGCCGGATTCGAGCGTGTGCGTGGCGTGCTTGTCTTGCGCCAGCAATTCCACCATCTGCGGCAGCGCGGTCTTCAGCGCCGCCTTCAGGGTGAAGGGCGGGTTGATCAGGAACATGCCGCTGGCCGGCAGGCCGGGGCGCTTGACGTCGCCCGCGGCGTTTTCAGTGAGCTTGCTGTTCTTGACCGTGAGCGTGGCATGCAGCCAGCCCTTGCCGGCCTTGGTGGCCAGCGTCTTGAGGCGGCGCGGCAGGTCGTGGGCTTCCGGGCGCGGGATGATGGGGTACCAGAACGCATAGGTGCCAGTGGCAAAACGCTTGAGCGAGTCGGCGGCCATGTCGAGCACCTTGGCGTAGTCGCTCTTGATTTCATAGCTGGGGTCGCAGAGCACAAGCGCGCGGCGGGCCGGCGGGGGTAGGAATTTTTTGATCCCCTCAAACCCGTCTTCGTGCAGGACGGCCACCTGGCGGCCTGCCTCCAGCTGGGCCACGTTGCCCGCCAGCGCCCGCAGGTCCGTGGGATGCAGCTCGAAGAGCTTGAGCTTGTCGTGGCCGCGCAGCAGGCGCTGGGCGATGAACGGGGAGCCCGGGTACACGCGCAGCGCACTGCCCTGGTTGAAGGCGCGGACCATGTCCACATAGGCCTGCAGGGCGGGCGTGAGGGCGGGCGCGGTGGGTGCAAAAAGCCGGACGATGCCGTCCGCTGCCTCGCCGCTGGTGCTGGCATAGTCGCCATCGAGCCGGTACAGTCCCGCGCCCGCGTGGGTGTCCAGCACGGTCAGTGCCGCGTCTTTCTCGGTAAGGTGTTGCAAGGCGGCGATCAAGACCGTGTGCTTGAGCACATCGGCATGGTTGCCTGCGTGGAAGGCGTGGCGATAACTGAACATGGCCCTATGGTAACGAGTGCGCCCCCGGCGCAGCGCAGTCGATGGGGCCATGGCCCGGCGGCAGGCCCCGGGCGCGCGGTCATGATCCGATGCGAATTTGTCATGGGCCCGGGCGCTGCCTGTCCCCATGGCGCGGCACAATCGGCGCTTGTCTGACCAGGGTGTGTAACTTTTTTGGCAGACCGGAAGCCTTTTGTTTCTGTCATGCATGCTGGCATGCTTCATGATTGCGATGAAAACGGCCTTGGCACCCGTTCGCTCACAATCCCCCGCCGAAGCCCGCATTCACGCCCCATTCTCTTCACCATGATCGCAAGTTCCAGCCAAGCCTCTGCCAGTGGTGTCAGCCATGTGGATGCGCTGCCCCCCGGCACCCGCCTCGCGGAATTCGAGATCCTGGCGCTCCTTGGCGTGGGCGGGTTCGGCATGGTCTACAAGGCCTTCGACCATTCTCTGCACCGGGCGGTGGCGATCAAGGAGTACATGCCTTCGGCGCTGGCGGGCCGTGCGCAGGGCCAGTCGCTGTGGGTGCGGTCGTCGTCCGACCAGCAGACCTTCCATGCCGGGCTGGCGTCTTTCGTGGGAGAGGCGCGCCTGCTGGCCCAGTTCGACCATCCCTCGCTCGTGAAGGTGTTCCGCTTCTGGGAGGCCAACAACACCGCGTACATGGTCATGCCGCTGTACACCGGCATGACGTTCAAGCAGGCCCGCGCCCAGATGCGCACCCCGCCCCCCGAGATCTGGCTGCGCAAGGTGCTGTGGTCGGTGCTCGGCGCCCTGCGGGTGCTGCACGACGGGAAAACCCTGCACCGGGACATTTCGCCCGACAACATCTTCCTGCAGGACAGTGGCCCTCCGGTGCTGCTGGACCTGGGCGCCGCCCGGCATGCGATCAATGACCAGGACCGCAAGCACACGGCCGTGCTCAAGGTGAACTACGCACCCATCGAGCAGTATTCCGATGGCGACGAGGAACTGCGCCAGGGCCCCTGGAGCGACCTGTACTCCCTGGCCGCCGTGGTGCATGGCTGCCTGTGCAACGACACGCCGCTGCCCGCGACCCTGCGTTCCATCCGTGATCGCATGGTGTCGTTCTCCCGGGTGGCAAGAACCGTCAAGCGCCAGTTCGGCGTGGAATATTCCGCGCCCTTCGTGGCGGCGATCGCGCAATCCCTGGCGCTCAAGCCCGAGGACCGGCCGCAGAGCATCGATGCGTTCCTGCAGCTCATGGAGATGACGTCCGCGCCGGAAGGAAGCGAACATTTCGATTTCCGTGCCGATCTGGGCGACATCTGGGTCGAGCCCGCCGACCAGCCCGGCCCGGGCCTGCTCACGCCCACGGTGGATGTGACGTCCGCGGCCAGCAGCGTGGTGGAGATACCGCCCCAGGCGCCGCGCGCCGTGGCGCAGGCGCCCGCCCGCGATGCGCGCGAGGACGACCCCTCCGGGGAGGAGGCCGCGGCCGGCGGCGACACCGTGATGCTCGGGGGGCCGGACACGGTGGCCGCCGAGGCTGGAGACACGGTCTTCATCGACGCCGGGGATACCGTCGTGGCCGACGACTCCCGCTATGACGACCCTGCGGCTGGCAACCGGCACGGGGCCGCCGCGCGGCATGCGCACGATCACCGGCCGCGGCCGATGGAGCGTGAGGTTCCCCGTGCCGCAAGCAAGACGGCCAGAACGGCGCGGCGCTCCCCCGTGGTGGTCTGGCTGGGCGTGGCCGTTTTTGCCGTGGTGGCCTCGGCGGCAGGACTGCGCTGGGCCCAGAGCAGCAAGGCGCCGCACGACGACATCATCACCGAGATGGCCGAGCGGCCGGCTGCCACGCCGCCCGCCCTGGTGGAGACCGCGCTGGCCGACATGGCTGCGAGCGCGCCGGCTGCGGTGGCTTCCCTTGACGGCGCGGCGGGCGCTGCGGTGGCTGCATCCCTGCCTGCGCCTGCCTTTGTTCCGGCCTCCGCGCCGCGCACGCCGCCCCGGACCGCGAAGCGCGCGGCGCCCGAGCCCGCACCCGTGCAGGCCGTGGTGCACGAGGAACCCCCGCCACCGCCGCCCCCGGTCGTGGCCGAGCCCAAGCCTCGCCCGCTGCCGCCGCGCGTGCCCAGCCCGCAGGAGGCCTGTGCCGACGCCAATTTCCTGGCGCGGCCCATGTGCATCCACCAGGAATGCCAGAAGCCATCGCAGGCGGGGCAGGCCGTGTGCGTGGAAAACCGCCGCCGCTACGAGGCCGAGGAGCAGCGCCGCCGCCAGACCCCCAACTGAGGGTGGCCGCCGGGGCCTGGAGCACTGTGCGCACGGGCGGCTTGCGCCCCTGGCACGCAAATTCGTATAATCGAGGGCTTCGCAGCGCTTTGTGGTCCCGCGGCGGAGACATTTTCGCCACCTAAGAGGCTTCCTTCAGAGAAGCACCGACCGTGGAAAAGGACCCGCCAAACCCTCTTCATAAGAGAAAACTCATGACTACTACTTTCAGCGCCAAGCCCGCTGAGGTTGTGCACGAGTGGTTTGTGATTGACGCGACCGACAAGGTCCTCGGACGAGTAGCCAGCGAAGTTGCTCTCCGTTTGCGCGGCAAACACAAGGCCATTTACACGCCTCACGTCGATACCGGTGACTTCATCGTCATCATCAACGCTGCCCAGCTCAAGGTCACCGGCACCAAGTCCCTGGACAAGGTGTACTACCGCCACTCGGGTTACCCCGGCGGCATCACGGCCACGAACTTCCGCGACATGCAAGCCAAGCACCCCGGCCGCGCGCTGGAAAAGGCCGTCAAGGGCATGCTGCCCAAGGGCCCCCTTGGCTACGCGATGATCAAGAAACTCAAGGTGTACGGTGGTGCTGAGCATCCCCACACCGCCCAGCAGCCCAAAGTGCTGGAAATCTAAGGAGCCTTGAGATGATTGGTGAATGGAACAATGGCACCGGCCGTCGCAAGTCCAGCGTCGCCCGCGTGTTTCTGAAAAAAGGCTCCGGCAAGATCACGGTGAACGGCAAGGACATCCAGTCCTACTTCGGCCGCGAAACCTCGATCATGATTGCCAAGCAACCCCTGGCGTTGACCAACCATGTCGAAACCTTCGACATCCAGATCAACGTCCACGGCGGTGGTGAATCCGGCCAGGCCGGCGCTGCCCGCCACGGCATCACCCGCGCCCTGATCGATTACGACGCATCCCTCAAGCCCGTCCTGAGCCAAGCCGGCTTCGTGACGCGCGATGCACGTGAAGTCGAACGTAAGAAGGTCGGCCTGCACTCCGCACGCCGCGCCAAGCAGTTCTCCAAGCGTTAAGCTGGCTGGGCACTGCCGGACACCCGCCCCTGGGCGGATGTCCAACCCCTGCAAAGCGCTCCGTCCTGGATTGCTTTACAGAGCAAAAACCGCCTCCGGGCGGTTTTTTCGTTTAAGGTGCGCTCTTTTCTCCCGGGCCTCCCCGATGACTCCCCTGTTTTCACCATGCGCCTTCGCCTTCTGCGCCGCCGGCTGACGATCAGCGCCCCCCGGGTGGCCATCCGCAGCGCCTTGCCCTGGCCCCTGCGCTGGCTGGCCTTGGCGGTGGTTTTCGGGTTCTGCGCGGCGGTGGCGCTGTGGGCCTTCGAGTTCGGCAAGTCGATCGCGGGCCTGGACTCCGTTTCCCGGGACGAATTGCTCCAGCTGCGCGCGGAGGTGGCCCGCCTGCGCGGCGTGGGCCAGGAGCAGCAGACGGTGGCCCATACGGCCGAGAGCCTGCTCGTGACCGAGCGGGCCGCCAAGGAAAGCCTGATGGCGCAGGTGCGACAGCTCGAGGCGGACAATCGGACGCTGCGCGAGGACCTGGGGTTTTTCGAGAAGCTGATTCCCGCGGCAAAGACCGAAGGGCTCGCGATTCGCAGCCTGCAGGCCGAAGTGCTGGGAGGGATGCAGCTGCGCTGGCAGGTCCTGGTGATCCAGGCCGCGCGCAATGCGCCCGAGTTCAATGGCCGGCTGGAACTGGTGCTGGCAGGCACCCAGGACGGCAAGCCCTGGACGCAGACCCAGCCGGCCCAGGGGCAGCCCCTGCAGGTCAAGCAGTACCGGCGCATCGAGGGGGTCCTCGATCTGCCGCCCAGCGCCGTGGTAAAAACCGTGACCGCCCGCGTGCTGGAAGGCACGACAGTGCGCGCCGTGCAGGCCATGGCCATCGACTAGGAGCACCCCCAAGGCGCACGCGATGGCCCCGGCCAGGCTGTCGTCGTCGAGAGAGGCCACCGCCGCAAGCGCCGGGCCCGCGCAGAGGCCGCGCCGGTACGCCGTGGGCCTGGCATCCCGTTGTTTCCCATCCGCACGCTCCTTTCGGCCGGAGCGTGTCCTTTCAGGAGTTCTCACCCATGTTTTCCCGCAAAAAGCAGCCACCGATCAAAAGCCTGGTCGCCCAGGGCACCCGGATCGAGGGGGATGTGCACTTCGCAGAAGGGATGCGCATCGATGGCGAGGTGGTGGGGGACATCCGCGCGGGATCGGAGCAGTCCAGCATTCTGGTGATTTCCGAGACGGCCCGGGTGGAGGGTGCGGTGCACGCCGACCATGTGATCGTCAACGGGCAGGTGGTGGGTCCCGTGCATGCCGCGGAACTGCTCGAACTGCAGCCCAAGGCCAAGATCACCGGCAATGTGCATTACAAGGCGCTGGAGATGCACCAGGGTGCCGTGATTGCCGGGCAGATGTGCCCGGTGGCCGTGCTGGTGGAGGAAAAGCCCCCACTGAAGTTAGCGTCAAACGGCCAGTGATCTGAATTCCCGAGCGGTCTGCAGTACTATTCACCGCAAACATTGAACCCGGAGTACCCCATGAGCGCTGTTGCCGAAAACATCCAGACCGAAATGCCCGCCCCCATTCTGTTCACGGACAGCGCGGCGGCCAAGGTGGCGGACCTGATCGCCGAAGAGGGCAATCCTGACCTGAAACTGCGCGTTTTCGTGCAGGGTGGCGGTTGCTCGGGGTTCCAGTATGGCTTCACCTTCGATGAAATCACCAACGAAGACGACACCACCATGACCAAGAATGGCGTGTCGCTGCTGATCGATGCCATGAGCTACCAGTACCTGGTCGGCGCAGAGATCGACTACAAGGAAGACCTGCAGGGCGCCCAGTTCGTCATCAAGAACCCCAACGCCACCACCACCTGCGGCTGCGGCTCCAGCTTCTCCGCCTGAGGGTGGGCCTCTGCGCCGCGCCAGCGGCACGGAATGAAACGACAAGCCGCCCGGACGGGCGGCTTTTTTCATGGGGATACCCCTTTTCGTTTTCCTGGAAAAGCCATCCTGGCGTGCCATGCAGCAAGACAGATCCCTGAAAGTGCTCCTGTGGCTGGTGGCCATCGGTTTCTTCATGCAGACGCTGGACGCCACCATCGTCAACACCGCGCTGCCCGCCATGGCCCGCAGCCTTGGAGAAAGCCCGCTGCGCATGCAGTCGGTGGTGGTGGCCTATTCGCTGGCCATGGCCATGCTGATACCGGCTTCCGGGTGG
Source organism: Acidovorax sp. A79 (assembly GCF_041154505.1). Lineage (GTDB taxonomy): Bacteria > Pseudomonadota > Gammaproteobacteria > Burkholderiales > Burkholderiaceae_C > Acidovorax. The sequence goes on along the minus strand of NZ_AP028672.1, from coordinate 2,172,726 downwards.
CTGGCCGACCGTTTTGGTTCACGGCGCGTCTATCTGTCCGCCATCGTGCTGTTCGTGCTGGGTTCGGTGTGCTGCGCGCTCGCGCAAAGCCTGACCCAGCTGGTGGCGGCGCGCGTGGTGCAGGGGCTGGGCGGGGCGTTGCTGCTGCCGGTGGGGCGGCTGGTGGTGCTGCGCACCTTTCCGCGCGAGCAGTTCCTGCAGGCCATGAGTTTCGTTGCCATTCCGGGCCTGATCGGGCCACTGATCGGCCCCACGCTGGGCGGCTGGCTCGTGGAGGCGGCGTCGTGGCACTGGATCTTCCTCATCAATGTGCCGGTGGGGCTGGTGGGCTGCATCGCCACCCTGCGCTTCATGCCGGGCGAGCCCGTGACCTTCGTGCCCCGCTTCGACCTGGCGGGCTACCTGATGCTCGCCTTCGGCATGGTGTCGCTCTCGCTGGCGCTGGACGGCCTGGCCAGCATGGGGTTGCGCCAGGCGGGCGTGCTGGTGCTGATGGTCTTCGGGCTGGCCAGCCTGGTGGCCTACTGGCTGCACGCGGCGCGGCGGGCCGACCCGCTGTTCTCGCCGCGGCTCTTTTCCATTGACACACTGCGCATCGGTCTGCTGGGCAACCTGTTCTCGCGCCTGGGCAGCTCCTGCATGCCATTCCTGGTCCCGCTGCTGCTGCAGGTCACCATGGGCTACTCGCCCCTGCAGGCCGGCATGATGATGCTGCCCGTGGCCATCGCCGGCATGTCGATGAAGCGCTTCACCACGCCGCTGATCACCCGTTTCGGCTACCGGCAGGTGCTGGTGGGCAACACCCTGCTCGTGGGCGTCACGATGGCCAGCTTTGGCCTGGCCGCTCCCACGCAGCCCCTGTGGGTGCATGTGGCGCAGCTGGCGGTCTTTGGTGCCGTGAATTCCCTGCAGTTCACCGCCATGAACACCGTGACGCTCAAGGACCTGGAACATGCCATGGCAAGCAGCGGCAACAGCCTGCTGTCGATGGTGCAGATGGTGGCCATGGGAATGGGCGTGGCGGCCGCAGGGGCGGTGCTGGCTGCGTTCACTGATTTCTTCCCTGCCGGCGGCGCCCAGGAGACGCTGAGGGCGTTCCAGGCCACGTTCGCATGCATGGGGCTCATCACCGTGGCCTCGGCGGGCATCTTCTGGCAGCTGTCGCCCCAGGACCGCGCCGGCAGCCGGGCCGCCGCCACGGCGGACGCCACGGACCATGGCTGAAGGGGGTTTCGGGGGAGGGGCCGCCAGGCCCGGCCCGGATCAGGCCGGGTAGACCGCGCCCAGCACGCGGGCGCCCACGGCCCCGGTGACGCTGGCCAGGTTGCCGGGCTGCCCGTGCAGCGCCTGCCGCGCCAGCCAGGCAAAAGCCGCGGCCTCGACCTGCAGGGCCGGCAGGCCCAGCGCATCGGTGGCGACGACCCGCACGGCGGGGCATACGGCCTGCAGCCGCGCCATCAGGTGGGTGTTCAGGGCGCCGCCACCGCACACCGCCAGGGTAGTGCTATTATTTTGATAGCTATTGGCGCTGATGGCGCAAGCGCGGGCGGTGTATTCCGTCAGGGTGGCCTGTACGTCCACGGGGTCCGCCGATGCCCATGGCTGCAGATGCCGCGCGAGCCAGATGGGGTTGAACAGGTCGCGCCCCGTGCTCTTGGGCGGGGGCTTGTGCAGAAAGGGTTCGTCAAGCAGCGAGGCCAGCAGCGCCGGCAGCACCTGGCCGCTCGCGGCCCATGCACCGTCCGCATCGAAAGGCTGGCCGGTATGCTGCTGGCACCAGTGGTCCATCAGCGCGTTGCCGGGGCCGCAGTCAAACCCCAGCACGCTGGCCCCCCCGGCACCCAGCACGCTGAGGTTGGAGATGCCCCCGAGGTTGAGCACCAGCACGGTCTCGTCCGCGCGGCCGAACACGCCCTGGTGGAACGCGGGCACCAGGGGCGCACCCTGGCCGCCGGCGGCCACGTCGCGGCTGCGGAAATCCGCCACCACGGTGATGCCCGTGCGTTCCGCCAGCACGGCGGGGCTGCCCAGCTGGAGGGTGTAGCCCGTTCCGTCGAATTCCTGGGGGCGGTGGCGCACCGTCTGCCCGTGGGCTCCGAGGGCGCGGATGGCGCTGGCCGGCTGTCCGCTGCGCTCCAGCAGCGCGTGCACCACCTCGGCATACGCGCGCGACAGCGCATTGCCCGCCAGCGCAGCGCGGTGCAGCTCGTTGCTGCCAGGGGTGTTCAGGGCGAGCAGTTCCGCCCGCAGCTCCGGCGCGAACGCCATGCTGGCGTGGTGCGTGACCACCATGCGGGGGCCGGAAAAATCCGCCAGCACCCCGTCGATGCCATCGAGCGAGGTGCCCGACATCAGGCCGATGTACAGATCAGACATGGCCCGGGGGATGTGCGCGCGGATGCTGCCAGCGGCTCAGTCTGCGCTGGCCTGTTCGACAAGCGCCGCAGCGGACAGCTGGATGCGCATGTTGGACGCCAGGCGCTCGAACGCGGGTCGCCCGGCCGCCGAGACGGGGGCCGCCGCTTCGCTCTGGGCGACGATGGTCTGCGGATCCTGGTGCACGCCGTTCACGCGGAATTCGAAATGCAGGTGGGGGCCGGTGGCCCAGCCGGTGGCGCCCACGGCGCCCAGCGTCTGGCCCTGTTCTACGGACTGGCCCTGGCGCACGTCGATGCGGCTCAGATGGGCGTACACGGTGACGTGCTGGTTGCGGTGCTTGACGAAGACCACGTTGCCAAAGCCGTTCTGCACGCCGGCAAACTCGACCACGCCGTCGCCCACGGTGCGCACGGAGGTGCCGGAGGGGGCCGCGAAATCGGTGCCCAGGTGGGCGCGCCAGGTCTTCAGGATGGGGTGCATGCGCATCTTGAAGCCGCTGGTCACGCGCGAGAACTCGACCGGCGAGGTCAGGTAGGCGCGGCGCATGCTCTCGCCGTCGAGCGTGTAGTAGGCGCCCTTGGCGGCGCCCGGCTCCTGGAACCACAGGGCCTGGTGGGTCTTGCCGTTGTTGACGAACTCGGCGCTCAGCACCCGGCCGCTGGACAGGGGCTCGCCGTCGGCTTCCAGGGTTTCATACACCACCGAGAAGCGGTCGCCCTTGCGCAGCGAACGGCGAAAGTCGATGTTGCCCGAGAAGAGTTCGGCCATCTGCACGGCCACGCCGTCGGGGATGTTGGAGGCATCGGTGGCGGCGAACAGCGAGCTGTGGATGATGCCGCCCGCCAGGCGGCTGCCCACCGTCATCTTGGCGGTTTCGATGCGGGAGCTGAATTTGTCGCCGTTGCGCTCGACGATGAGCCGGCGGAAGCTGCCGCTGTCGTCGGGCACCCAGCGCACGGTCAGGCGGGTCAGGCGGTGGTCGTCGGTGGTCTCGGCCGACACGGCACGGCCAGTGCGCCCGAGCACATTTTGTCGGACAGGAGTGTCACCGCGCATGAACGCGGCGGCGGCCGGGTCGGCCACGCCCAGGCGCTGCAGCAGCGATTCGGGGGTGTCGCTGCTGCGCACCTGTTCGGAGCGGAACAGCGAGAAGCCCGGGGCGTCGAGCTCGCCCAGCACGAGGTTTTCGGCCAGCGATTCGACGGGGTAGCTCACCATGCGCACCGGCAGCTCGGCCGGGTCGGGGGCGAAGGACGCCACGGCGAACGCGCCGCCGCCGCCCGTCAGCAGCAGGGCTGCGACAGCGGCGGTGATGCGTTTGGGATGTTGTTGGATCGTGCGGGACAGCCGGTCAAGCAAAGCGGTGCTGGCGGTGCGGACCGTAGTGAGGCCGTGAATCAAAGGTCTATCCCCAGGGTGAGCGTGACTTCCTGAAACTCCCCCGTTGCGACGGCGGGGCGAGGCCAGGAACACAGGCTGCCAGGCATGTGGCCATGCGACAGCGTGAAAACAGGTCGAAACGGCGGGCCTACTAGAATCCGCCTCAAGCAATGTGGGCTGAAGTATAGCGGTGCATGCTGTCTAGACATCCCAAAAAACCCTTATGAATCAATCTGCTGTTACAACAACCCCGGTCTCTGATGGTGTAAGACAGGCCCTTGAAATCTCGCTGCGCGGCGTGCAGGAACTGCTGCCGCAGGACGAATGGGTCAAGAAGCTGGCGCGCTCGGAGGCCACGGGCCAGCCGCTGCGCATCAAACTGGGACTCGATCCCACGGCACCCGACATCCACATCGGCCACACGGTGGTGCTGAACAAGATGCGGCAATTGCAAGATCTGGGCCACCAGGTGATCTTCCTGATCGGGGACTTCACGAGCCTGATCGGCGACCCTTCCGGCCGCAACAGCACGCGCCCGCCGCTCACGCCCGAGCAGATCAAGGTGAACGCCGAGACCTACTACAAGCAGGCCAGCATGGTGCTGGACCCCGCGCGCACCGAGATTCGCTACAACAGCGAGTGGAGCGAACCTCTGGGTGCGAGCGGCATGATCCAGCTGGCTTCCCGGTACACCGTGGCGCGCATGATGGAGCGCGACGATTTCCACAAGCGCTTCACCACCGGCCAATCCATCGCGGTGCATGAGTTTCTGTACCCGCTGATGCAGGGCTACGACTCGGTGGCCCTGAAAAGCGACCTGGAGCTGGGCGGCACCGACCAGAAGTTCAACCTGCTCATGGGCCGCCACCTGCAGCAGGAATACGGCCAGGAACCGCAGTGCGTGCTCACCATGCCGCTGCTGGTGGGCCTGGACGGCGTGGACAAGATGTCCAAGTCCAAGAACAACTACATCGGCATCGCCGAAGAGCCCAACACCATGTTCGCCAAGGTGCTGTCGATCAGCGACACGCTGATGTGGGACTGGTACACGCTGCTGTCGTTCAAGAGCCTGGCCGAGATCGCCGCGCTCAAGGCCGAGATCGCGGGCGGGCGCAACCCCAAGGACGCGAAGGTGATGCTGGCCAAGGAAATCACCGCGCGCTTCCACAGCGCTGCGGCGGCCGATGCGGCCGAGCAGGATTTCATCAACCGCAGCAAGGGCGGCGTGCCCGATGAGATCCCCGAAGTGTCCCTGTCGGGTGCGCCGCTGGGCATCGGTGCCTTGCTCAAGCAGGCCAACCTGGCGCCGTCCGGCAGCGAGGCCAACCGCCTGATCGATGGCGGCGGCGTGCGGGTGGATGGCAGCGTGGTCAGCGACAAGGGCCTGAAGCTGGCCGCCGGCACCTACGTGGTGCAGGTGGGCAAGCGCAAGTTTGCACGGGTGACCTTGGCCTGATTTTTAGTCAAATTGGCCGCTGGCGCTTGATGGATAAGCGCTGGTCGCTATCAAAACAAAAGCGCTAGGTCCGGCCGGACCCGCGCTTTTCTGCTGTCAGTCCAGGTTGTCGTTCAGGTCCGGGTCGGGCACATCCCCGATCGCTTCGCGCGTGGCCTGGGCCTGCACCTGCAGCCAGGCGCAAAACGCCTTGATCTCCGGCCGCTGCGCGCTGCGGGGCCCCACCATGAGCCAGTAGGCCAGCGGGGAGTCGATGCGGTGGCCGGGCAGCACCTCCACCAGGTCGCCAGCGGCCAGTGCATCGGCAATCAGCGGCATGCGCGCCAGCGCCAGGCCCTGGCCGGCGAGGGCGGCCTGCACGATCTGGTGGGCGTAGTTGAAATACAGCCAGCGCTCGGGCTGCAGCTTGGCCAAATCCCGCGCGTCGAACCAGCGGCGCCAGCTGAGCCATTCCAGGTGCTGGCTGCGGTGCGCGTCGCCCGCCTCGATCAGCGTGAACTGGGTGACATCGGCCGGCGTGCGCAGGGGCTTGCCGCTCTTGAGCAGCCAGGGGCTGGCCACCACGGCCAGCTGCTCGCCAAACAGGCGCTGTCCGCCCAGGGTGCCCGCGCCCGGCATGCTGTAGCGCAGGGCCAGGTCCACGTCCGAGGTTTCCAGGTCCACCGGCACGTCGCTCGCATCAATGCGGATGTCGATGCCCGGGTTGTCGCGCTGGAACTCCTCCATGCGCGGGATCAGCCACATCGATGCAAAGCTGGCCCAGGTGGTGATGGCCACACTGCGGCGCCCGGCCGTCTGGCGCACCAGGCGCACGGCGGCGTCCATGCGCTCAAGCGCCGGGGCCACGGCGCGCTGCAGCTGCGCGCCCGCGCTGGTCAGCTCCACCGCCCGCGTGTGGCGCAGGAACAGCGCCACGCCCACTTCTTCTTCCAGTGCCTGGATCTGGCGGCTCACGGCGGACTGGGTGAGCGCCAGCTCGTCGGCGGCGGCGCGGAAGTTCAGGTGCTTGGCCACGGCGAGAAAGGCGCGCCAATGGCCGGTGGCCACGGGGCGGGTGCGAAGGACGGCAGGGGAGTATTCGGCAGAGGCCATGGCAGGTGTCCTGGATGCGATTCATGCGTTGGCGGAATGAATAGCGTACCGCGTTTTCATTGGACTGTGTGTGCCGCCGAGTGCACTATCCAGTCTCCGAAACACCTTTTCATCGAAGCCAAGGAGCCTGTCATGTCCCCCCGCAACGTTCTGGAATCGCAACAATCCGTGCACGCCAGCCTGGCTGGCCGATCTGCGGCCGGTTGCTGGAAGCTGGCCACGGGCCAAGCGCTGTCGCTGCGCCCGCACACCCATGGCGTGCTGCAGATTGCCCAGGGGCAGGTCTGGCTCACCCTGAGCGGGTCTTTGGCGGACCTGCCCGGTGCCACGGCCGACCATCTGCTGCGGGCGGGCGAGCAGCTGGCTGTCGCGCCCGGCCAGCATGTGGTGATGGAGGCCTGGAACCCCGGCGGCGGCACCGAGCCAGTGGCCTTCCACTGGGATGGTGCGGCCGCCCCGGCGACGACCCAGCCCCACAGCCTGGCCGCCCGCGACTGGGAATGTGGCGTGGTGCAGCCGCTGCGCGACCTGGGGCATGCCCTGGGGCAGGGCGGGCGTGCCCTGGGCGCTGCGTTGGGGGAGGTGACGGGCGCGGGCGGGCGGTTTGCTGCTGGCCTGGCTCGCTTTGCTCTCAATCGGATAGCGCCACAGGGACAACGCAGGCCCGCTTGAGGACTACATGCAGGAAAAGCATCAATCGGTGCCGTGCTTTTCATTGGACGTTGTTCTGCAAGCCGCGCACCATACGGTCTTACTAGGGTTAACCCGGAGAATGCCATGACAACCTCTCACGCTCTTCATCTGTTCGCATCTTCCCGCGCCGTGGGCGCTTCGGCCGCTGGCGCCGGCACCGTGGCCGCTGGCGCCGCCGTCAGCCTGGCCCCCAGGGCCGCGATGACCTTGCGCATCGCCGAAGGCCAGGCCTGGGTGACGCTGGGCAAGGGCCTGGGCGACAGCAGCGATGTGTTTCTGTGCGCCGGCCAGTCGCTGCAGGTCGCCGCGGGCCAGTCGGTGGTGGTGGAACCCCTGAACGGCCGCCGCCTGCAGTACCGCTGGGTGCGCGGCGAGGCTGCCAGTGCCCGCCCTGCATCGTGGTGGCGCCGCGCATCCGTGGGCAACGGGGCTCCCGCCTGGGGCGACGCCGCCTGCTGCGCCTGAGGGCGCCGGCCTGATCCGGAGAGGGGCCTGCCCCGCCGGTGTTCGGGTGTGCAATAGAGCTTCAAAGAGCTGCTGGCGCTTGACCATCAAGCGCCAGCAGCTCTTTTTTTGATAGCAATGGGTGAGCGCCAGGTTGTCAGCGTGCGTCGCCGTCGCCCAGCAGCCCGATCAACTGGGCCTGCAACGTCGTCAATATTTCATCCGACAACGCCGGCCGCGCCGCGGCGGTGGCGCGGGCCAGCACCAGCCCGCCGACCATGGTGGCCAGCACCTGCATGGCGCGGGCGCGGTCTTGGGGCTGCACGGTGGCGTCACCACCGCAGAGCAGCTGGGCAAAACGCCCGATGTTGCGCTCGATGCCTTGGGCGAACACTTCCGACAGTTCGCTGCCCGCCCGCGCGGCGTCCACCGCCAGCGCGGCGGCCGGGCAGCCCGTGCCGGGCGAGTCGCGGTGCTGGGGCGAGAGGTAGCTCTGGATGCGCTCACCGACCGTGGTGTTCGGGGTGGCGCCGTCCAGCGGGGCGATGGACCAGTCGAAAGCCCGCGCGCACGCCTCCTGCACCAGCGCATCCTTGGAGGCGAAATGCCGGTACAGCCCGCCATGCGTGAGCCCGGCGTCGCGTGTGATGTCGGCCACGCCCACGCCGGTCAGCCCCCGCTCGCGGTAGAGGCGGGAGGCCGCGTCCAGGATGCCCTGCCGGTTCTCTGCGGCCTGTGCTTTGGAAACCTTCATGCTGCCTCTTATTGATTGCGATCGTACGCAAAAAAGTGGTGATGCCTTTATGATGACGACTGCAATCATAAAGGCGCGGATCGTTTCCGCGTGTCGCCGCAGTGCCCTGGAGCCGGTTCCTGGTGCTGCGCCCAATCTGTCTGACGAGGTGAATCCATGAAGAAGATGATCCATGGCGGCCGTGGTGCCGAGGTGTGGAGTGGTGTGTGCTGCGACAAGGCGGTGGCCTGATGCGGCGCGTCGTGGTCACGGGCATGGGCCTGGTGTCGCCGCTGGGCTGCGGTGTGGAACTGGTGTGGCGGCGCCTGCTGGCGGGGCGCTCGGGCCTGTCGCGCCTGCCGGACGCTGTCACGGACGGCATTGCCGCCAAGGTGGCGGGGCAGGTGCCGGATGTCGCTCAAGACCCCGAAGGGGGCTGGGACGTGGATGCCGTCGTCTCGTCCAAGGACCAGCGCAAGATGGACCGCTTCATTCCCTTCGCGCTGGGCGCGGCGCAGCAGGCGCTGGCGCAGGCCGGCTGGCCGCCTGCCGATGAGCGGGCGCGCGAGCGCACGGCCACGGTGATCGCCTCGGGCATTGGTGGCTTTGGCGCGATTGCCGAGGCAGTGCGCACCACCGACGCGCGCGGCCCGCAGCGCCTGTCGCCGTTCACGGTGCCGTCGTTCCTGGTCAATCTGGCGGCGGGGCAGGTGTCGATCCGCCACGGGCTCAAGGGGCCGCTGGGTGCGCCGGTCACCGCCTGCGCCGCCAGCGTGCAGGCGATTGGCGATGCCGCGCGCCTGATCCGCAGCGGCGAGGCCGACGTGGCCGTGTGCGGGGGCAGCGAGGCGGCCATTGACCGCGTGAGCCTGGGCGGCTTTGCGGCGGCCAAGGCCCTGGGCACCGCGTTCAACGACACACCCGAGCAGGCCTCGCGGCCGTTTGACGCGCAGCGCGACGGTTTCGTGATGGGCGAGGGCGCGGGCATGCTGGTGATCGAGGCGCTGGACCATGCCCTTGCGCGCGGCGCCATGCCGCTGGCCGAGCTGGTGGGCTACGGCACGTCGGCCGACGCGTACCACATCACCTCCGGCCCCGAAGACGGTGACGGCGCCGCGCGCAGCATGTGGGCCGCCCTGGCGCAGGCAGGCCTCACGGCCCAGGACGTGCAGCACCTGAACGCGCACGCCACGTCCACGGGTGTGGGCGACCGGGGCGAGCTGGCCGCCATCCGCCGGGTGTTTGGCGCGGGGGCGCAGGTGGCCATCAGCTCCACCAAGTCGGCCACCGGCCATCTGCTGGGGGCGGCGGGAGCGGTGGCGGCCATCTTCACCGCGCTGGCGCTGCGCGACCAGGTGGTGCCGGGCACGCTGAACCTGCACACGCCCGATGCGCTGGCCGAGGGGCTGGACATGGTGGCGTTGCGGCCCCGGCCGATGGCGCTCACGCACGCCATGCTCAACGGGTTTGGTTTCGGCGGGGTGAACGCCAGCCTGCTGCTGCGGCGCTGGCCGGACGCCGCATGACGCGGCTTCAGCCCCCGCAGGGGCCCATGGGGGCCGGCGCGTGGGCGCGTGTCAGAGGACGAGCTGGCTGCGCATGGACTCGAACGCGGCCAGCGCTGCTTCGCCGTCGAGCCGTTCCATGCGCGCGAGCGCATCCACGTCCTCCACCGTGCTGAAGGCCAGGCTGAACTGCTGGAAGCGGCGCGCCGCCAGCGGGCCGTTGTGCAGCACCTCGACGTTGATGTGGCGGGGGTCGTTGCGGATGCGCTCGATGAGCTTGAGCACGGCCTTCTGCGGGCCTTCCAGCTGCTGGCAGAAGCGCTGGCCGTCGAAGATCAGCAGCCCCGTGATGTCAAGCTGCGCGTTCACCAGGCGCGCGCGCCCGGCGACCTCGGCCACCACGCTGGTGGGTTGATCGGGTGCGAGGGTGCTCACGTAGAGCACTTCGTAGAGGTCGGGGCTGGGTTTCATAGACGATCCCAATGTAGGGAGCGCCCGGTGGTTGTGCAATGTCAAAAGACATACATGTAACTATCGCGCCACCGGGCGGGGCCGTGGCATCGTGGAGCTCTTGGAATGCCGGCCGCAGTCCCTAAAATCTCCCCACCCTCCGCCACGCCATGAACCCCAGCCTGCCCACCCATGCCTGCCCGCCCACCTGCCATGAATGCAGGCTGCGCGCAACGGGGGCATTCACGGCGGTCAAGCCCGAGGTGCTGGACTTCATAGAAGGCTTTCGCACCACCACCCTGGCCGTGGAGGCCGGTGGCGCGCTGGTGCGCGAGAACGAGGTCAATGCCAGGCTGTTCACGCTGTATGCGGGCTGGGCGTTTCGCTACAAGACGCTGAGCGACGGGCGCCGCCAGATCCTGAACTTCCTGCTGCCGGGCGACCTGGTGGGGCTGCAGCAGGAGTTTGGCGAGGTGTCCACCCATGGCATCGAGGCGCTCACCGACTGCGCGCTGTGCGTGTTCCAGAACGACAGCCTGTGGGCGTTGTTTCGCGAGCACCCGCGCCTGGGCTACGACATCACCTGGCTGTCGGCGCACGAGGAGGGCCATGTGGACGACAACCTGCTGACCGCCGGCCGCCGCAACGCCACCGAACGCGTGGCCATGCTGCTGATGCACCTGTACCGGCGGCTGGACCGCATCGGGCTGGTGGAGGCCGACGGCACCGTGGCGTTTCCGCTGAACCAGCAGCACATCGCGGATGCGCTCGGGCTGTCGCTGGTGCACACCAACAAGACCCTGCGGCGGCTGGCCACCCTGGGCCTGCATGAAATCAGGAACGGGCGGCTGCGCCTGCTCAACACCCGGGCGCTCGCGCGCATCGCCGAGTACTACGACAGGCCGCCCCGCCTGATGCCGCTGCTGTAGCGGATTGCCCGGCACGGGCGGGCGCAGCCGATAATCGTGGCCCAGCCTGCGCGGGGCTTCCCGCCCGGTATCGAATCTCCCCCAGAAGATCCATGACGCAACTCGACATCCTCATCATGGCGGCCGGCAAGGGCACGCGCATGAAAAGCCGGCTTCCCAAGGTGCTGCAGCGCCTGGCCGGGCGCCCGCTGCTGCACCACGTGCTCGACCAGGCGGCACACCTGCAGGCGCGCAGCGCCATCGTCATCACCGGCCATGGTGCTACAGAAGTGGAAGCTGCCAGCGCAGGCGCAGCAAGCGCTGGGGGTACTTTGGATGTGAAATTCGTGCGCCAGGAACCCCAGCTCGGCACCGGCCACGCGGTGCTGCAGGCCGTGCCGCACCTGCGCGACGACGGCACGGCGGTCGTGCTGTCGGGGGACGTGCCGCTCACGCAGGCCGACACGCTGCGCGCGCTTGTCGCGGCCTCGGCCGGCGGGCAGCTCGCGTTGCTCACCGTCACGCTGCCCGATCCCACGGGCTACGGCCGCATCGTGCGCGATGGCCAGGGCCGGGTGCGGGGCATCGTCGAACACAAGGACGCGAGCGAGGCCCAGCGCGCCATCACCGAGGTCTACAGCGGCATCATGGCCGTGCCCGCGCGCCTGCTGCGCGGCTGGCTGGCCCGCCTGACCAATGACAACGCGCAGGGCGAGTACTACCTCACCGACATCGTCGCGATGGCCGTGGCCGATGGCGTGCCCGTGGCGGCCCACCGCATCACCGATGCGCTGCAGGTGGCGGGCGTGAACAGCCCGCTGCAGCTGGCCGAGCTGGAGCGTGCGCACCAGTTGCGCCAAGCCCGGGCCTTGATGGAGCAGGGCGTGCGCCTGGCCGACCCCGCGCGGTTCGATGTGCGCGACGACACCCGCACCGGCGCGCGCGGCGAGCTGGTGTGCGGGCAGGACGTGGAGATCGACGTGAACTGCGTCTTCACCGGCCGCGTGGAGCTGGGCGAGGGCGTGAGCATCGGCGCCCACTGCTGCATCGCCAACGCGCGCATCGCTGCGGGCGCGGTGGTCCATCCCTTCACCCACATCGACGGCGAAAAGGCAGGCGCCACGGTGGGCGAGGGTGCGCTGATCGGCCCGTTCGCCCGCCTGCGCCCCGGTGCGCAGCTGGGCCGTGAAGTGCACATCGGCAATTTCGTCGAGGTGAAGAACAGCACCCTGGCCGACGGCGCCAAGGCCAACCACCTGGCCTACCTGGGCGATGCCACGGTGGGCGAGCGCGTGAACTATGGCGCGGGCGCCATCACCGCCAACTACGACGGCGCCAACAAGCACCGCACGGTGATCGAGGCCGACGTGCACGTGGGCAGCAACTGCGTGCTGGTGGCGCCCGTCACCATTGGCGCGGGCGGCACCGTGGGAGGCGGCAGCACCATCACCAAGAGCACGGCCCCGGGCGCCCTCAGCGTGGCGCGCGGCAAGCAGGTGAGCATTGCCAACTGGGCGCGCCCCGCCAAGCTGCCCAGGTCATGACACCCTCCGACGCCACCGCCGGGCAGGAGCTGCAGCTGTTGCGCGCCGAGCTGGCACGCAGCCAGCAGCAGGTGGCCGGCATGGCGGCAGCGCAGGAAGAGTTTCTGCGCGCCGTCTCGCACGACCTGCGCGCGCCGCTGCGGCACGTGACCTCGTACGGCACGCTGGTGCGCGAAGTGCTGGGCGACCTGCCGCCGGACGTCGCGCAGTCGGCTGCGGTGCAGGAGGCTCTGCGTTTTCTGGGCACCATGGACCAGTCCGCGCGGCGCATGGGGATGATGATCGACGGCCTGCTCGCGCTGGCGCGTGCCCAGCGGGCGCCGCTGAACCTGCAGCCGGTGCCGCTGGCGGACGCCGTGGCCCGGGCGCGTGCCGCCCTGGCCTCCGCCGAGGCGGGCCGCGCCATCGACTGGCGCACCGCGGATGCCACCCGCCTGCCCACGCTGCAGGCCGACCCCGCCCTGCTGCAGGAGCTGCTGGTGCAGCTGCTGGGCAATGCCCTCAAGTTCACGCGCCACAGCGCGCGGCCGTGCATCGCGGTGCAGGCCGAATCCGACCCCGCGGCGGCGCAGGCGGGGCAGGTCGTGTTCACCGTGCAGGACAACGGCACGGGCTTCGATCCTGCGCGCGCCGACGGCCTGTTCGGCGTGTTCCATCGCCTGCACCGCGAGAGCGAGTTCGAGGGCGTGGGCGCGGGGCTGGCGCTGTGCCAGGCCATCGCGCAGCGCCACGGGGGCGCCATCACGGCCACCGCATTGCCCGGGGCGGGTTGCACGGTGCGGGTGGCGTGGCCGGGCTCGGCGGCTGTTGCTGCCGTTGCCGCGCCATCGCGCGCCTGAGGCCGCGGTTGTCCGTGGGCAGGCCGCGGGCCCGGCGCTACGCGGCGGGCACCAGTGGCGCGGCAGCGTCCGGGCCGCCCGAGACGCGGTTGCGCCCGGCGTTCTTGGCGGCGTAGAGCGCGGCGTCGGCCGCATCGGTCCATTCGCGCACGCTGGCGTGGCCGCGCTGGGCAGGCGCCACGCCGATGCTGCTGGTAAAGCGCAGCTGCGGCAGGTTGCGCAGGCGCGTGCCCTCGGTCTGCTCGCGGATGCGCTGGGCGATGGCCATCGCGTCCCGGGCCTGCAGCCCGGGCAGGATGATGGCGAACTCGTCGCCGCCGTAGCGGCCCGCGCAGTCGCCAGCGCGCACATTGCCCCGCACCACATGGGCCAGCGCCCGCAGCGCCTCATCGCCCACGGTGTGGCCGTGGGCGTCGTTGATGTGCTTGAAGTGGTCGATGTCCATCATCAGCATGCAGGCCGGTTCGCCGGTCGCGTGGTGGTGGCGCAATGCGGCCTCGGCCTGTTCCTCCCAGTGGCCGCGCCGGTACAGGCCGGTCAGCGAGTCCACGCGGCGCAGCTCGTCCAGCTGCTGGTTCTGCCGCGCGGTCTTGCGGATGAGCCGGTAGCTCACCACGCTGACCGACAGCGTATGCAGCATCATCACCGGCAGGCACGCCACGATCACCCGCATGGAGGTCTCGGGCGCCCAGTGCATGCCGGTGGCCACCGCGCTGGCCACACCGGCCGCGAGCATCACCGGGATGGACCGGGCCCAGAGCCCGCCGATGCCGGTGGTGATCTTGTCCACCATCGTCAGCGTGACCAGCAGCGCGCTGGGCAGCAGGTTGAAGTGCATCAGCGGCACCAGCGCGGCCGTCATGGCCGAGTCGGCAAGCAGGTTGCGGATTTCAGCGCGGTAGGGGTCGGCGCTGCGCCGCGCGAGCAGGTAGGCCCCATGGGGCCAGACGAGGGCGGCCAGCACCAGCGCCGCCCAGGCCGGGAACGAGGCCTGGCGCTCCCACAGCACCACACCCACCACCATCCCGCCCAGCCCCATGCCCAGGACCCGGAGCGGGTAGATACGGCGGGGCATCTGGCGTTCGGGTGTGGGCATGGGTCCTGGTGTGCCTCTGGCGGACCCGCCGGCATGCGGTACCGCGCGAAGCCCGGCGGGCTGGAGGGTGGAAGTCTGGGGCAGCTTACCTTGCCGCGGGGCAAGAGGCCAGCAAGGCATGGCGCCCAGCGGGGGAACTGGCGGGGGATGCGCCAAGCAGGCGGTTGCTATGAAAAATATAGCTTACAGTGCTTGTAAATCCAGCGATAGCGGCACTTTTGTATCAAATTTTGCCCTGCGGGTGGCGAAAAAAGCCTTGACGTTGCGCACATTGGCGTCGCCGGTGAAAAGCCGCTGCGACAGTGCCAGGTAGCCGGGCATGTCCCGCGTGTGCACCACCAGCACGAAGTCCGGCCCCGGCGAAACTCGCCAGCACTGCTGCACGGCGGCATCCGCCACCGCGCGGGCCTCGAACGCGTCGAGCTGCTCGGCCCCCTGCCGGTCCAGCGACACCTCGACGATGCACGCCAGCCCGTGGCCCTGGAGGGCGGCCAGCCGGTCGGGCTGCAGGATGGCGACCTGCCGCTCGATGAGTCCGGCATCCTGCAGGCGCTTGACCCGGCGCAGGCAGGTGGGCGGGGAGACATGCACCCGCTCGGCCAGGGACTGGTTGCTTTGCGCGGCGTCGGTTTGCAGGAGGTTGAGCAGCTGCAGATCCACGAGGTCGAGTGCGATGGATTCCATGTTTTAAGTAAAATTGATTGAAAATTTCATTAATGATTGATGATGAAATTAAAGTTCAAAACAATATGAATATCAATCATTAATTTCTTTCTGTGCCGCCTACCATCGCCCCCATCGCTTTCCAACCAGGGCAACCACCATGTGCGGCATCGTCGGCGCGGTCTCCACGCGCAACATCGTTCCCATCCTCGTGCAGGGCCTGCAGCGGCTCGAATACCGGGGCTATGACTCTTGCGGCGTGGCCGTGCACGCCTCCAGCCTGGACGCGGCGCGCCCCGCCGGCCTGCAGCGCGCGCGCAGCACGGCCCGCGTGGCCGAACTGCTTGAACAGGTGCAGGCCGACCATGTGGATGGCGCCACCGGCATCGCCCACACCCGCTGGGCCACGCACGGGGCACCGGAAGTGCACAACGCCCACCCCCATTTCAGCCACGGCGCGGGCGATGCGGCGGGCACCCCGGGGCGCGTGGCGCTGGTGCACAACGGCATCATCGAGAACCACGAGGAGCTGCGCGCCGCCTTGCAGGCGCGCGGCTACGTGTTCACCAGCCAGACCGACACCGAGGTCATCGCCCACCTGGTGGACAGCCACTACAGCGGCGACCTGTTCGATGCCGTGCAGGCCACGGTTGCCCAGTTGCATGGCGCCTACGCCATCGCCGTGATGCACAAGGACGAACCCCACCGCGTGGTGGGCGCACGCGCGGGCTCGCCGCTGATCCTGGGCGTGGGCAAGGATGGCTCAGAACACTTCCTGGCCAGCGACGCCATGGCCCTGGCGGGCGTCACCGACCAGATCGTGTACCTGGAAGAGGGCGACCTGGTGGACCTGCAGCTGGGCCGCTACTGGATCGTGGGCAAGGGCCGCGAGGCGCTCACCCCGGCGCAGCGCCCCGTGCGCACCGTGCTGGCCCACAGCGGCGCGGCCGAGCTGGGCCCCTACCGCCACTACATGCAAAAGGAAATCTTCGAACAGCCGCGCGCCATCGCCGACACGCTCGAAGGCGTGGAGGGCATCGTGCCTGAGCTGTTCGATGGCGCGGGCCAGCACGGCCAGCCCGGCGCTGCCGCCTGGCGCGTGTTCAAGGAGATCGACAGCGTGTTGATCCTGGCTTGCGGCACCAGCTACTACAGCGGCTGCACGGCCAAGTACTGGCTCGAGGAGATCGCAGGGATTCCCACCCAGGTCGAGGTGGCCAGCGAGTACCGCTACCGCACCAGCGTGCCCAACCCGCGCACGCTGGTCGTCACCATCAGCCAGAGCGGAGAAACCGCCGATACCCTGGCCGCCCTGCGCCATGCGCAAAGCCTGGGCATGGCGCACACGCTCACCATCTGCAACGTGGCCACCAGCGCCATGGTGCGTGAATGCAAGCTGGCCTACATCACGCGCGCGGGCGTGGAGATCGGCGTGGCCAGCACCAAGGCCTTCACCACGCAGCTGGCCGGCCTGTTCCTGCTGACGCTGGCACTGGCCCAATCCAAGGGGCGCCTGACCGAAGCGCAGGAAACCGCCCACCTCAAGGCCATGCGCCACCTGCCCGTGGCCCTGCAGGCCGTGCTGGCGCTGGAGCCGCAGCTCATCAGCTGGGCCGAGGACTTCGCGCGCATGGAGAACGCGCTCTTCCTGGGCCGGGGCCTGCACTATCCCATCGCGCTCGAAGGCGCGCTCAAGCTCAAGGAAATCAGCTACATCCACGCCGAGGCCTACCCGGCGGGCGAACTCAAGCACGGCCCCCTGGCCCTGGTCACCAGCGCCATGCCCGTGGTTACCGTGGCCCCCAACGATGCGCTGCTGGAAAAGCTCAAGAGCAACATGCAGGAAGTGCGCGCCCGCGCGGGCGTGCTCTACGTGCTGGCCGATGCCGACACCCGCATCGAGAGCAGCGAGGGCATCCACGTGATCCGCATGCCCGAGCACTACGGGCCCTTGAGCCCGCTGCTGCACGTGGTGCCGCTGCAGCTGCTGGCGTATCACACGGCCTGCGCGCGGGGGACGGATGTGGACAAGCCCCGGAACCTCGCGAAGAGCGTGACGGTGGAGTGAGTGCGGGGTGTTGGCCGAAGCTCCGGCGCTGGTAGACCAGCTCGACGATGCGCGCCCTCAGCCAGGCAGCTGCCTCGGTCATCTTGGGCGGTTCCCGGTAGCTCGTTGTGGACAACCCTGCATGGCGACCGGCGCGGGCTCGCCGATGAACAGTTCCTCAACCATCCTGGCCGGTGCAGGTCACCTTCACCCCATTTCCCCCGCATCGCGCTGGCCTATGGTTTTTCAGCGCAGGTGTTGCGTCGCGCCGCGGTCAGTGCGGCCGACAATACATCACGCTTTCCTACATGGTTAGCGAGCAATAGCACGAGCTTTGTGTTTAGTTCGTGGCTCTGCGTCAGGTCGAGCTCGCGATGCGTCTCTATCAAGCTTTCATAGAATTCGTCCGCGGCTTCGAAGTTCGGTGTCGTGATGAGATTCATATCAGTCCTGGATGGGGCTTCCGAG
Organism: Acidovorax sp. A79; assembly: GCF_041154505.1. Lineage (GTDB taxonomy): Bacteria > Pseudomonadota > Gammaproteobacteria > Burkholderiales > Burkholderiaceae_C > Acidovorax. Next base: position 2,155,029 of record NZ_AP028672.1, on the reverse strand, counting down.
AGCTCGCAGCAATGCAGCCCCGACGTCTGCGGCTCGAGGTGCACGCCAGCGCGCGCATACATGCTGGTCGGGGCGTATCAACCATGCGTTGCCAGGGCGCGCGTCGTAGCGGCGGGCGAACAGACCTTCGTTGTCGCAGATCACCCTGAGACCTGGACCGTCCTGCAGTGATGTCACGCCGGTCACCACCAGTACCTTGTCAACTTCAGTTTGAGCGAGGTCGGCAGGTATTTCATTCGAATAGACCACCAATGTGAAGTCTTGACCCAATTGCCGCAGAAACCATTCTGTCTTTCCTGCGTGGGTTATCGGGGCATCTGCGGCAGGTGCACCCGGACGGATCGGCGAGTCGAATTTCTCGCTGTCTGGAGTGTTCAGAGGCGAGGTCTCCAAAGTAGCCGGAACAGACAGTCTCCCGCTGTTGACCAGTTGACGCGCGAATGGAAATTCGGTTGCGAGATCAAGGGTCGCATCGCGAAACTGCTTGCTGATTTCGCTTTTGGGGGTGATGAAGTCGGTGGCGCGGGTTGAGTTCAGCAGGTTCTCGTCTGCGGCGTATTCACGTTCGGTGCCGTAGCTGTCCAGGAGGGCCTCAGCCGCCAGCGCTGTCGCTTTCCCTTTGAGGACAGCGTCCAGTTTCCAGGCGAGATTCTCCGCATCCTGAATGCCAGAGTTCGCGCCGCGGGCTCCGAACGGCGAAACTCCGTGGGCGCTGTCTCCTGCAAATATCACTCTGCCATGACGAAAGCGCTCCATGCGTAGACAAACAAACGTGTAAACGCTCGCCCATTCCAGTTCGAAGGGGACTTCTCGGCCAAGCGCCTGACGCATCATTGCGTTGATGCGCGGAGTGATTCGCTCCAACCTCTTCTCTTCGTCTGGATCTGCATCCCACCCGAGCTGGAAATCGATTCGCCAGACGTTGTCGGGTTGGCGATGTAGAAGGACGCTCTGGTTCGGATGGAAAGGTGGGTCAAACCAGAACCAGCGTTCGGCGGGGAAGTCCGCAGTCATCTTGACATCGGCGATCAGGAACCGGTCTTGGAATACCTGCCCCTTGCTCTCAAGACCCATGAGCGCGCGAATGCTGGACCGTCCACCATCACACGCGACGACATAGTCGGAAGTCGCTTGATACGGGCCATATGGCGTATCGACTCCCACAATGACTTTTCCGTTTTCGCCCTCTATCTGATCCAAGGCGACCACAGCGTTCTTCCAGCGGATTTCCAAATTGGGAAGCGCGGTTGCTCGTTGCAGCAGGTACGCTTCTGCGTAGTACTGTTGAAGATTGATAAAGGCGGGGCGTTCGTGGCCCTGTTCCGGCAGCAGGTCGAATTGGTATACCTGCTCGCTACCGCGGAACAGCCTGCCCACATTCCACGAGACGCCCTTGTCGACGCAGGCGTCGCCCACGCCCAATCGATCCCAAATTTCCAGTGTGCGCTTGGCAAAGCAGATGGCGCGCGATCCGTTCGACAGCCGATCATCGTTGTCCAGCAGCAGGACCTTCTGTCCGCGTTGAGCGAGGTCTATGGCGAGGCTGAGACCCACTGGCCCAGCGCCGATGACAACGACAGGGTGGTGCGTAGGATGCTCATTGCGCTGGTCGGGCGAAGGCTCGTAGGCAAACTTGAGTGCCTGTATCTCATGCCCTGACATGTCGGGCCGAAGTTCGAGGATGTTCATTGGGTGCTTCTGCGGGGGACTGAATTCCAGTGGCATCGCGCCTAGGCGCGATAAGCCAATCGAAGGCGGAGGCCCCAGCAAAGCAGCTGCCGATGGGGCCTGCGACGGCATCTAGCGCTTGAAATCAGGCGATTGCAGCAACTTGGTCGTTGCATCGTTCACCTGAGTGAGCTTGCCCCCTGTCCATTTGACGAAAGCGAAGTCGCTAGCGGTCAGTGCTTCATGACTTGTCGGCGAGAAGGGGCGTTCATAAGTCTTCTTGATGCCATCGATCGGCGCTTGAAGGTTTTCCAGTGCCTCGCGCATCTTTGCTCCGTCGGTGGAGCCCGCTTGCTTGATGGCGGCTACCAGCAGCAGCGTTGCGTCGTATCCATGGGCGACGAACGGAAATGCACTTGCTGCGGCCAATTTGTCCTTGGTACGCTCAAAGAGGGCCTTCTGCTTGGGGGCGACGGCATCAACCATGGTGCGCATGAAAATTGGCTTTTCGGCCAAGGCTTGGCCCGCCGCGTCATAAAACGTGATGTTGTCTGCGGCCCAGGATGACAGGACATTCGGGAAATAGTTGACCTTCTCCATGCTGCGGACCAGCTGGCCAGTGGGCGTTCCCTGCGCCCAAACCACGAGCGTGTCCACACCTGCTGCTTTGAGTTTGCTCAGCTGTGAGGTCATATCTGTATCACCAACAGCGAATCTTTCCGTGGCAACGACATCCAGGCCTTGCAGCTTTGCGATCTCGGTCATGTCCTTGAGCCCACCTTGGCCATAACCCGTGGTCTCCGCCATCAGGCCGAGCTTCTTGGCGCCCGCTTTTTTCGCATAGGCCATCAAACCCACCACCTGCTCCCTGTCAACGATGGAGACGCGGAACATGTAGTTTTCAGCACCCGGGCTCATCGGTTTGGTGATGTCGGTTCCGCCGCCGATCATGCCCATGGAGACAACTTTTTTCTGATTGGGAATGTGTTTCCAGGCCATTGCGTTCCCAGAGTTGGTGGGGCCAAGCACGGCTACCACCTTCTCGTTGTCGATCAACTCGCTCATGTTCTGGATCGATTTGGGTGGCTGGGATTGATCGTCACGGATCACCAGTGTGAGCTTGCGGCCAAGCACGCCCCCTGCAGCGTTGATGTCGTCAATAGCGGCGCGAATTCCGAGCACGCCTGCCGCCCCGCTTTGTGCAGATGGCGAGGCAGACAGGTCACCGTTGAACCCCAGCTTGATGTCTTGCGCTGCGGCTGCCAGTGAAACGAATGCAACTGCCGCAAGGGCCAGTCGACGTGCTGTCAGAAGGTTTCTCATGTTTGTCTCCGAGTGAAAAGGGCGGATGCGCCGAGTTGGCGGATGTGAGTCACGCACTCCGCGCTGTCAGACGCTAGTATTTATCTAGCTCGCTAAACTATAACTAGTATTTACCCTATGCAAGTGCGTTAGTCATTGTTGAATTTCGCCTGCCTGTCTGATTGGGCCTATGATTTCGCCCTATGAAACTGACTGCCCCGCAAGATGACGATTTGAGTCCGTCGCACCCTAGTGGCCGTGAGCGCCGTGGAATCCAGTCAATAGAGGTGGGGGGGGAAATACTGAAGGTGTTGGCTTCTGAGCCAAGGCCTATGGCCCTCAGGGACCTGACCAAGGCTGTCAGCATGCCTTCCGGGAAGATCCATCCCTACTTGGTGAGCTTTGGGAAGATCGGGCTCGTGGCACAGGACCCCGTAACTGGTCAGTACTTGCTGGGACCTATGGCGATCCAATTGGGGCTCACCGGGCTGCAGACTCTCAATCCCATTCGCGAAGCGACGCCCATGGCGGAGGCGTTGGCTGCTGAAACCGGGCACACGGTTGCGATCGCGGTCTGGGGAAACCTCGGGCCCGTCATCGTTCGCCTGATCGACGCCGCGTACCCGATCAACACCAACATCCGTACCGGAACGGTGATGTCGCTGGCCAATACAGCAACCGGCAGGGTGTATTCAGCTTATTTGCAAAGGCCATTGATCGACCGGATGCTTCAGGATGACTACATCCGTTTGGGCCCTGACATTGCCCATCCGCTTGATGGCAAGGCGGTTGAGGATCTGATCGAGGAGGTGAGGGCGCGGGGAATGTCGCGAGGGGTGAATCATCCAACGCCGGGGATTGTTTCGTTCTCGGCACCAGTCTTTGACTACTCCGGCGCGATTGCCCTGACTATCACGATGATGGGCCCTACGGGTACCTTTGACCCTGATTGGAATGGTCCGATGGCCGTGGCCCTGCGCACTTGTGCCCTCGCTATCTCGCAGAGGCTCGGATTCAGGAAGGCGTAGGTGAACCTCGCCAGCGGCAGGCAATCCCGGCCAATGGATGTCAGCGCGGATCCAGAGAGGCTCTTGAAGGTCCGCCTAGGCGTTTGGATACCTCTTGGCCGCATGCGCGCACGGCTGTGGCTTGGGTGCCATTCCAGTCCGTGTCAAAAGACCTTGAGCGCCCCATGAGCGTGACGCCCAGGACGATGTTGCCTGAATAGTCAAAGACGGGCGCGGCAAAGGAGCAAACACCAGGGGTGGGGTTGTTGACCGAGCGCGATACCCCATGCTTGCGCACCTCGATCAACATTCTCTGCAGTTCTTCCGTGTCGACGGGTTTCGCAATGTCCGGCCCTAAGCGCCGCTCGTCTTCCAGCAACGACTCTTCGATCAGTTTCGCGGGAAGGTATGCGGCGAACAATCGACCAGTCGCAGTACCGGCAAGGGACATTACCGTTCCAGTACGGATGTTGGTGTGCAGCGGATAGATGGCGTCAAAGAGGAAGACCATCGTCGGGCCTTGATTTCCCCAGACGGACAATCCGACGCTGTGCCCAGTTTCCCGCGCCAGCTGCTCGGCGAAGGGAGTGGCTTCGCGTACTGGATTGAGCATGCGGAGGGTCACAAGGCCTAGTTGCATTGCCGTGGGGCCTAGCCAATAGAACCCCGTCGAGGCTTCCTGGGTCACAAGCCCCAACTTGGCAAAGCTCACGAGATAGGGGTGCGCCTTTCCTGGAGCCATGTCGGCAGCTCGCGCCAGTTCTCTCAACGGCAACGGGCGACCTTGCGCACCCAGTGCGAGAAGCAACTGACCGCCGGCTTCAATAGACTGAATTCCTCGGCGCTCCTTCTCGGAACCACCTTCATTGCCGTCTTCATCAAGTGCGCCCATGGTCTTGTCCTTGGAGTTAAATTTGGCGGTCTCGTTTGCCATAGATGAATTTTTAGTCTAGTGCTTATGCATTAGGATGTCTGTGACCAGGCGCAATACGGCGCTGAATCGGGAGCCATGGGGCTTTTGTTTCCGTCTGTTCATTTTTTTGCTCTGCACTCAGGCGCCGCGCCGGAGGCTCCCGAGGCGCGTGGAGATCGCTGAGCCGCATGCTCTTGCCGCCTTTGCCTGGTTTCCGCTCCAAGCTGTGTCAAATGACCGGGTACGCCCCAGGAGTGTGACCGCCATCACAACATTGCCCGAATAGTCGAAAACCGGGGCTGCAAACGAGCTGACCCCCACGGTAGGCATATCCACGGAACGTGAGAGTCCATGTTCGTGCACCAAGCTGAGCATATCTTGCAGTTCGCTCGGCTCAACGGTTTTTGCGATATCTGGGCCCAGGCGACGGTCATCCTCCAGCAGTGACTCTTCTATGAGTTGTCGAGGTAGATAGGCCACGAACAAGCGCCCCGTTGCTGTTCCGGCAAGAGACATCACCGTCCCCACACGCATGTTGGTATGAAGGGGATAGGTCGCATCGAAAAGCGATACCACTGTCGGCCCTTGATTTCCCCAAACAGACAGTGCAACGCTGTGCCCTGTTTCTTGCGCGAGCAGTTCCGCAAGCGGTGCGGCTTCGCGCAAGGGATTGACGGTGCGAAGCGTCAGGAGACCCAGTTCCATGGCGGTACGACCGAGCCAGTAGTGGCCGGTTGAGGCGTCTTGAGTCACCAGACCGAGTTTTGAGAGGCTCACCAAGTAGGGGTGTGCCTTTCCCGGAGCCATGTTGGCAGCCCAGGCAAGCTTCTTGAGGGGAAGAGGGTGCCCGTGGGCCTCCAGCGCAAGAAGCAGCTGCCCACCAGCCTCTATGGCTTGAATGCCTCGGCGCGCCTTGTCTGGGGCCACGTCAATTTCTTCCATCACAGATGTCCCCGTAGTCGATGCATGGTATCTGATCCATTCAATTGCATTTGATTGGGGTAAACCATTAGTTTATAAAAAATGCATTAGCACCATACTAACGTCGTTGGGTCGCTAAAGGCGGCCCCTACGTCCAAGGAGTGATGACCATGAGTGAGCTGGAAACGAGCTATGACGTTTTGGTAGTTGGAACTGGAGCGTCCGGCATGTCCGCGGCCGTGACGGCTGCGTACGAGGGGTTGAAGGTACTGGTTGTCGACAAGGCGCCTGTCTATGGGGGCACCACGGCCCGGTCTGGTGGCTGGTTGTGGATTCCCGGGACAAAGCTCGCCAGGGAGCAAGGCATCAGCGAACCCCCAGGGGCGGCACGGGCATACCTGCAGCACGAAACCACCACGCATTTCGATCCCGCGCGCGTAGACGCCTTTATCGAGAACGGGCCAAAGGCCATTGATTTCTTCACGGAAAAAACGTGCGTGCAATTCGACATGCCGCCAGTGTTTCCGGACTATCACGCAGAGGCCCCCGGCGGCCAGCCAGGTGGCCGCTCCATGGTGACCCGCCCATTCGATGCCCGTGAACTCGGAGCCTATGTTTCAAAACTCGCCCCCCCCGTGCCCGAGTTGACGGTTTTCGGGATGATGCTTGGATCAGGTAAGGAGCTGTGGCACTTCTTGCGTGCCTTCAAGTCGCTCGAGTCATTCTTGTATGTTGCCAAGCGCTTCGGCGGACATCTCATGGATGTTGTCAGGTACGGCCGTGGGATGACGCTGACCAACGGCAATGCACTGGCCGGTCGGCTGGCCAAGGCCGGCATGGACCTGAACATCCCCGTGTGGCTGAATGCTCCGGTCAAAAAACTCATCGTGGAAGGCGATGCGGTCGTGGGTGCAACTGTGGTGCGGGACGGCAAGTTAGTAGAAGTTCGAGTGCGCAGAGGCGTCGTTCTTGCCTGTGGTGGCTTTCCCTACGACATCGAGCGTCGCAAGCAGTTGTTCCCACATGCGCCAACCGGCCGAGAGCACTTCACTCCGTCCCCTGCGCTGAACACCGGTGACGGGTTGCGCCTCGGCGAATCCGTAGGGGGATGGGTCGATCCCAGCATCCCGAATGCGGCTGCCTGGTGTCCAACCTCGGTGGTCCAACGCAAGGATGGCACCCAGGGAGTTATGCCGCACTTCATCGATCGCGCGAAGCCCGGTGTGATCGCCGTGACTTCAAAGGGGCGGCGATTTACCAATGAGGCGATGTCTTATCACGACTTCATTCAGGACCTCGTGAAAGCTTGCAAAGGGTCAGCCGAAGTGACCTGCTGGCTCGTCTGTGATCACGAGCACCTGCGCGAATATGGGTTGGGGGCGGTAGCTCCATTCCCTCTGCCCATTGGCAAGCATCTCCAAAGTGGCTATTTGAAGCGAGGCAGCAGCCTTCAGGAACTGGCGAGCCTCATCGGCGTTCCAGCCGCCGCCCTCCAAGAAGAGGTCGAAGCCTTCAATCGGGATGCCGCGTCTGGAGTGGACACAAAGTTTGCCAAGGGAAGCACCGCCTATAACCGGTATCAGGGCGACTCGCTGGTCAAGCCCAACCCCTGCATGGCCCCGATCCATAGAGGCCCGTTCTATGCCATCAAGATAGTTGTGGGTGAAATCGGGACGTTCGCAGGGCTGGCAACCGATGAGTCCTGCCAAGTCCTTTCAAAGGACCGGCAGCCAGTCAAGGGCTTGTATGCAGTTGGCAATGACGCCGCCAGCATCATGGGCGGCAACTACCCAGGCGCAGGCATCACCCTCGGTCCAGCGCTCACTTTTGGCTATGTCGTCGGTCAGACGCTCGCAAGGAAAAAAAGTGAACCGACAGCCAGTCTGAATCGGACCTCTGCTGGGCGCCTGCAACCCCAAACAGCATAGATCGAATACATACCAAGAAAGACCGCAATGGAAATCTCTGAACTCATGGCGCCCAAGGTCCTCCATGGACGCATCGCGCTTGTGACCGGCGCAGGACAAGGCAATGGCAGGGCTATCGCCAAGGGCCTTGCAAAGGCAGGGGCTCGGGTCGTCGTGACGGACTTGAACGAAGAGAACGCCAAGCTTGTTGCCGCAGAAATTCGGGCCGCTGGCAGTGATGCAATCGCGTACAAGTTGGACGTGACCTCCAATGATGCTTGCCAAGCCTTGGCAAAAACTGTGGCCACTGAAATCGGCAATATCGACATCCTGGTCAATAACGCGGGCATCATCATTCGCGAGGGGCTGGACAGCCCCCAGGTGGCGTCCAACCTCGAGCGCACTCTCAATGTCAACGTGATGGGATCCTTCCTTCCATCGCATGCATGGCTGGATGCGCTGAAGCAGACCAGGGGAGTGATCATCAATGTGGGGTCTATTGCCTCGAGCACTGGAATCCCCAACGTGGTGGGCTATTCACCATCCAAGGGCGCCGTCAAACTCATGACGCAAGCCCTCGCCGTCGAGCTTGCCAAGGACGGAGTTCGGGTGAACGCAATCGCTCCCGGAGTCATCGAAACTCCGATGACTTACTACACACGGGAGGCTCCTGAGCGACTCGACAAATTCATGCTGCGCACGCCCATGGCACGCGTCGGCCAGCCCGAAGAATTGGTCGGTCCCGTGGTTTTCCTGGCATCCGGCATGGCCTCCTATGTGACGGGGGTCACGCTTCCTGTGGATGGCGGGTTTCTCGCCTCCTGAGTCCTTGAGTCGTTTCCATCCAGATTTCCAACCCAGAACTCACCGAGTTCACCATTCCAAAAAGGAGACAGCCATGAGTATTCCTAAGCTCTTCAAGCGAGCCATCCTGGCAGCCGGCGTTGTCGCTGCTGCCACCGCAAGCGCGCAAGACATCAAGCTTGGATACAACGGAGATTTGTCCGCATCCCCATCGGCGCAAAGTGGGCAGGCAGCGGTTCTGGGCATGGAGGCCGCAATCGCCGACATCAACGCTGCAGGCGGCGTTCTTGGCAAGAAGCTGACACTGGTTACGCGGGACGATACCTCGGCGCCTCCAAAGTCGATCCAGAACATGAGCGAATTGATCGACAGCGAGAAGGTCTCTGCGGTGTTTGGCCCGACCAACTCTGGCAATGCGATGGCCTGGAAGCACATCGCCAACCAAAAGAAGATCCCTGTGATCGGCAACGTGGGTTCGGGCACCGATATCACCAAGCCCATGAGTCCTGGTGCGGACAACTATATGTTCCGAGTCTCGATGGTGGATCGTGAGCAAGTAGCGGCCTTGATGGCCTACGTGAAAAAGAATGCTGGCCAGTCAAAAGTAATCGGTCTGATGGCGGAAACCACGGGCTATGGCCAGGGCGGTCTCAAGGACATGGAGGAAATCGCGAAGCTGCAAGATATCAAGATTGCAGCGACTGAGCGCTTCGGTGTGGGCGATACCGATATGACGTCTCAGCTGAGCAAGATGAAGTCCGCGAACGTGGACACTGTGGTGGTCTGGGCTCAGGGGACGCCCATCGCGCAGCTTGTTCGCAGCATGGAGAAGACAAATTACTTCCCCTTGGTGCTGACCTCCTGGGCTGCCGACAACATCACTTTCTATGATGCGGCAGGCAAGGCGCTTGCCGAGAAGCCAATCTTCATGCGCACGGTGAGCGAGACGCGTACACCTTCCCAGCAGAAGCTGTTTGATCGCATCGGGGCCAAACTCAAGGCGCCCGGCTCGTTCTCCTTTGCATTGCATGGCTACGATTCGGTGCAGCTCTACGCTGCGGCTGCCAAGCAAGCCAACAGCTTTGATGGCTCGGCTGTACGTGTCGCGCTGGAAGATCTGAAAGCACCGGTTCAAGGCGTACTCAAGACTTACGACAAGCCGTTCAGCAAGGCCAACCATGAGGCTCTGACAGCCAAAGACCTGGTCTGGATTCGCTGGAAGGACGGCAAGCTGATGCCCTATGCGGATCCGATCGTGAACTCGCTGAGCAGCGCGGACTTCAAGCAATAACGCGCAACGCTTGTCTGGACTGCGCGAAGCAGTCCAGGAAATCATCTCGGAGATAACAATGACAGAGGCGCTCTTGCAGGCGATTCTCAGTGGCTTGGCCGTGGGCGGTGCCTACGCCCTGGTAGCCCTGGGTTTCAGCATCACATTTACAACCACCAAGACCTTGAATTTCTCCCATGGGGAATTCGTGTCCGCGGGTGCATTCATCGGCATGAGCGCGCTCTTCCTCGTCCTCGGTCTTCCTGTCACTTCCACTACGTTCGGCCAGGCCCAGCCTGGTGCCGGTGCCCAGCTGTTGGCGCTTGTTGCAGCCCTTGGAGTGATGGGCTTCTTGGGATGGCTGCTCTATGTGATTGGCGTACGTCCTTTCGCTGGGCGGCCTGGCATGGCATGGGTCATGAGCACCCTGGGCTTTGGCGTCATCCTCCAGAGTATCGGCTTGGCCATTTGGGGCCCCAAGCCGGTGGTCGTCCCGGGACCGGTGGGCGACACTGTCATACGTCTCATGGGAGTCGGTGTGCGACCGCAGGAGCTGCTCACGTTGGGGGTCGCCGTTGTCATCATGATCGGCTTTGACTTTGTGATGAACCGAACGATGGTGGGCAAGGCCATGCGGGCTGTTGCGGCTAACGGCAACGTCGCGAGCCTCATGGGCATCAATACCAACGCAGTGATGATTGGCGCTTTCGTTGTCAGTTCTGCGCTGGCTGGCCTTTCGGGCTTCCTTCTCGCTCCTATTGCGCAGGCATCCCTTTTCATGGGCCTCACCGTGGGGCTGAAGGGATTCTCCGGCGCCATGATCGGCGGGTTGAGCAATCCACGTGGTTGTGTGATTGGCGGGTTCGTTCTCGGCGTCCTTGAGTCCCTGGTGAATCTGTGGTCGGCGCAGTGGCGCGAGGTCGCTGTTTTTGCCCTTGTCATTCTTGTTCTTGCGTTCCGGCCGACCGGTCTTTTCGGCAAGCAGATGGTGGAGAAGGTATGAAGCGCGGCCAACATCTTTTCGAGGTCATGCTTGCCGTCGCTGTTCTCGCAGGCCTGGTTTCCTTTCTGGGAAATGACTACTACCTGCGCATCGTTTTCATGATGTGCGTGTATTACCTCTGTGCTGCAGGCATGAACGTGCTTGTGGGCTATGCAGGGCAGAAGTCACTGGGCCAGGCTGGCCTGTTCGCAGCCGGGGCATATGCGGTGGCGTTGATCACAACGCGCACGGAGATCAACCCGTGGTTCGCGCTGTCGTTGGCAGCTGTTGTCTCCGGCATCTGCGGCGTGCTGATCGCGCTGCCGTCCTTGCGGGTCAAAGGACCCTATCTCGCGATGGTGACGCTGGCGTTCGGCATCGTTGTCGAAAAGCTCGTCGGAGAATGGACTGACGTTTTTGGGGGCGCCCAGGGTATCTACGGCATCAAGCCGCTGACCTGGAACGGACAGCCCCTTACGTCCCTGCAATGGGTGTGGCTGGGCATCGCCCTGTGCGCGGTGACGCATCTGCTGCTGCGCAATCTTTTGCAGGGCCGTTTTGGCCGGGCGCTGCTCTCACTGCAAGCCGATGAGATCGCTTCATCTTCGGTGGGCGTCCGTGTCTATCGAGCCAAGGTCATAGCCTTTGTGGTTGCGGCAGTTACCTGTGGCATTGCTGGCGCGCTGGTGGCACAGCAGAACCAGTACATCAACTCCGACTTCATCACATTCCATCTGTCGATCTTTATTCTGCTGTTGGTGCTGTTTGGTGGTGCCGGCTCGCAGTACGGCCCTTTGGTTGGAACAGTGGTTCTGACTGTGATCGACGCTGCTCTGGCCCGTTGGCCGTCAGCCCAGCACTTTCTCTATGGATTTCTGCTGCTGTTTGCGCTCTACATCATGCCGGGAGGGGTCATGGGGCTTCTTTCGACGTGGTTCCGCCGGCCGGCGGCTGCCCCTGACATGCCTATCAAGTCCGCAGCTCCGACGCGCATTGGTCCGCAGGGAGAGGGCGAGTTGCTGGTGGCCCAAGGTGTCACCAAAAACTTCGGTGGAGTACGGCCTGCTCAAAACGTGTCTTTCCGACTTCAGCGTGGGCATATCCACGCGCTGATCGGACCCAACGGTGCGGGTAAGAGCACGATGATCAACATGCTCACGGGTCTTCTGGATCCAAGTGAAGGCTCGATCAAGTTTCTTGGCCAGGAGGTATCGAGCCGACCGGTGCATGCGATCTGTCGTATGGGAATGGGGCGCACCTTCCAAAACCTGCGGCTGTTTGCAGATCTGTCGGTTCTGGACAATGTCATGCTGGGCCGCCATACGCGCATGACGAATGGGTTTCTCGCATCCTTGTTTGCGCTATCCAGTGCTAGAAAGCAGGAAGCCGCCACCCGCGCCCGCGCCTTGCAACTGCTGGATTTGGCCGGTCTGCTGCATCTGGCCTATCAACCGGCCGGCAGCCTCCCCTATGGCCTTCAGCGCCGTGTCGAACTGGCACGGGCGCTAGCCACTGAGCCTCAACTGCTGTTGCTTGACGAGCCAGCTGCAGGTCTCAATCCACAAGAGACAGCGGAGTTGGGCGATCTTCTTGTCCGTATTGGCAAGTGCGGTGTGACCATCTTGATGGTCGAGCACCACATGGATCTCGTCATGTCGATCTCCGACCACGTGATCGTGTTGGACTACGGGATCAAGATCGCAGAGGGAAAGCCCTCTGAAGTGCAAGCCAACCCCCGTGTCGTCGAGGCCTACCTAGGCGTTGACGAACCGGCGGACGCTCTTGTCGCCCCCTGATCTGGAAAGCACCCTATGTTGAAACTCGATTCAGTGAAGGTCGCCTATGGCGCGATCCAGGCCGTCAAAGGCGTGAGCTTGGAAGTGCGAGAGGGCGAAGTGGTCACCATCATCGGTGCGAATGGCGCGGGCAAAAGCACTCTTCTCAAAAGCATCTGCGGGCTGGAACCCGTTGCCGAAGGCAGCATACAGATTGATGGGAAGGACGTCGCGAAAGTCAGAGCACACGAGCGCGTCGCGCTGGGGGTAGCCATGTCGCCCGAGGGCAGAGGTGTCTTTGCCGACCAGACAGTTCGCGAGAACCTGATGTTGGGCGGCTACTCCCGCCGGCGCAATCCAGCCGCGATTGAAGCGGCGATCGAGCGAGAGTTCAACCGCTTCCCGAGATTGCGTGAGCGTCAGAACCAGTTGTCCGGAACCATGTCGGGCGGTGAACAGCAGATGTTGGCGATCTCGCGTGCGCTGATGAGTGAGCCACGGCTCCTGTTGCTGGACGAGCCGTCTCTCGGATTGGCGCCTTTGATCATCAAAGACATCTTCAATGCCATCCGCCAGCTGCGCGAGTCGGGTCTGACGATCCTGCTGGTTGAGCAGATGGCCAAGCAGGCTCTCGGTGTCGCAGATCGTGCCTATGTGCTCGAGACTGGCCACATCACTTTGGAAGGGACCGGTAGTGCACTCCTTAACGATCCCAAGGTCAAGGCCGCGTACCTCGGCTCACATTGACCGTCATCAACCTATTTCAGAAGGAATATCCCATGAGCCAAGAAACCAAGAAGTTTGCCTCGCAAGCCGACCTTGAAGAGAAGAAGGTCACCTTTAGCCAGATATCCGAACACGCGTGGGCCTACACCGCAGAAGGCGATCCAAACACCGGCATCATCATTGGCGACGACGCAGTGCTCGTGGCTGATACACAGGCCACGCCGGCCATGGCGCAAGACGTCATCCGCCGTATTCGCGAGGTGACCGACAAGCCGATCAAGTACGTCGTTCTGACGCACTACCACGCTGTGCGCGTGCTCGGTGCCAGTGCATACGGCGCAGATCACATCCTTGCGAGCCAGGACACCTACGATTTGATCGTTGAGCGTGGCGAGCAGGACAAGGCCAGCGAAATTGGTCGCTTCCCTCGTCTCTTCGCGGGAGTTGAGACCGTACCCCCTGGCATGACTTGGCCCACGATGACTTTCACCGGAAAAATGACGCTGTGGCTTGGCAAGGTGGAAGTCCAGTTGTTGCAACTCGGCCGTGGTCACACCAAAGGCGATACCGTCGTGTGGCTGCCTGGTGAGGGTGCTCTGCTGTCTGGCGATCTGGTCGAGTTCGGCGCCACACCCTATGCGGGCGACGCCTACTTCAAGGACTGGCCGCAAACCCTGAAAAATCTTGCTGCCCTCAAACCAAAGGCGTTGGTGCCAGGACGCGGAGTGGCTCTGACCACTCCTGAAGAGGTCGCCAAAGGTCTTTCAGAGACAGGTGAATTCATTGCCGACGTGTATGCGAATGTGCAAAAGGGCGTCTCTGCGGGCAAGGATCTGAACACGATCTACAAGGAAACATTCGCAGCGCTGAAGCCCAAATATGGTCACTGGGTCATCTTTGACCACTGCATGCCGTTCGATGTAACCCGTTGCTACGACGAGGCGACTCAATACGCTGATCCACGCATCTGGACTGCAGAGCGCGACATCGAAATGTGGAAGACGCTGGAAGGCTGAGGTTTCTCCTTCAGTCCCCAACCATCTGTTATCTCGGCTCGGACCGACCTTTGGGACGGTGCGGACGGGTCGGTCCGTCCCTGCATTCTGGGGATTTGCCGGCCCGCAATACCTGTCAAGGAGCAAAGCGTGATTGACCACTTGAATTCGGAACGCCGCTATCAAAGTGGCTTCGGCAACGAGCATGCCACGGAGGCCGTGCCTGGCGCGCTGCCTCAGGGGCGCAATAGCCCGCAAAGGGCTCCGTTTGACCTGTATCCCGAGCTCATTTCTGGAACTGCGTTCACTGCGCCGAGGCATGAAAACCGCCGTACATGGATGTACCGACGCCAGCCCTCGGTGGTGGCGGGGCGCTACAAGGCATACCACCAGCCGTTGTGGACCACGGGTGGCGATCGCGGAACGCTCCTCGCACCAGAGCCAATGCGCTGGCATCCCATTCCTTTCGAGGAGGGCGTGGAAATCGACTTCGTTGATGGAATGCGAACCCTGGCAGCCAATGGCGACGCGGATGCGCAAGCGGGTGTTGGTTCTTTGGTGTACCTGGCGAACAAGTCCATGGACAGGCGCGCATTTGTCAATGCGGATGGTGAATTGCTCATCGTCCCCCAGCAAGGGCGGTTGGTCATCACAACCGAATTGGGCGTCCTGGATCTCAGGCCCGGGGAGATTGCAGTCTTGCCTCGTGGCTTGGGCTTCAAAGTTGCAGTGCCGGATGGACCATCGCGGGGGTATGTGTGCGAGAACTATGGTGCGCAGTTTCGCTTGCCTGAACTGGGGCCCATTGGGTCGAACGGGCTTGCGAATGCGCGAGATTTTCTGGCTCCTGTTGCTGCCTTCGAAGAGCAAACAGGTTCTTGCGAGCTGATAAAGAAATTTGGTGGGCACTTCTGGATTGCACCTGCGAAGGGTTCGCCATTTAACGTTGTGGCGTGGCATGGAAACTTGGCGCCGGTGAAGTACGACACGGCCAACTTCATGACCATCGGTTCCATCAGCTTCGACCACCCAGATCCGTCCATCTTCACGGTGCTTACTTCGCCCAGCGATACGCCTGGCACGGCGAACTGCGACTTCGTGATATTCCCGCCGCGATGGCTCGTCATGGAAGACACCTTCCGACCGCCTTGGTACCACCGCAACCTGATGAGCGAGTTCATGGGCCTGGTCTACGGCGAGTACGACGCAAAGCCTGGTGGGTTCAAACCTGGCGGTGCCAGCCTTCACAACGCGATGGTGCCGCACGGCCCTGATGAAGAGGCCTTTGAAAAGGCCTCAAGCGTGGAGCTGACACCACAGAAGCTGGACAACACCCTGGCGTTCATGTTTGAAAGCCGGTATCGCTTCATTCCTTCAGCCTTCGCACTCAGCAAGGCGCCTTTGGATCATGACTATGCCGACTGCTGGGCGGGTCTCAAGGATCAGTTCAAGCCTGCCGGAAGGAGTTAAGAGACTATGTATGACATCGACGCTACCCACGACCCGAAGCTAAAGAGCTGGGTCGATTCGGCCAATCTTGCAGGCTGCGATTTCCCAGTGCAGAACTTGCCTTTCGGGCGATTCAAGCGAGTGGATAGTCAGGGCGACTGGAAGATCGGCGTGGCCATTGGTGATCAGGTCTTAGGTCTTCGGGCCGCTGGTTTGATTGACACCTACGACATGAACCTCGTCATGGGCGCTTCGATGAGCGATCGGAGGGCCCTGCGTCACAAGATCTCTGAAGGCTTGCGTGACGGAAGTCCTCAACGTGCGACCTGGTTGGGCGCCCTGGTGCCGCAGGTTGAATGCGAGTACACAGTGCCTTGCCGTGTGGGCGACTACACCGACTTCTACACGAGTGTTCACCACGCGACCACGGTGGGCAAGCAGTTCCGTCCAGACAACCCATTGCTGCCCAACTACAAATGGGTACCCATTGGGTATCACGGCCGCGCATCTTCGATCGGTGTGAGCGGCGTCACCTTCAAGCGGCCCCGTGGCCAGATCAAGGCTCCCGACATGTCTGTACCTGGTTTGGGGCCGTCCAGGCGCCTGGACTATGAGCTGGAGCTGGGTTGGCTCGTAGGGGCAGGCAATCAGCAGGGAGAGTCCATCGAGATTGGAGATGCTGAGTCTCATCTCTTTGGAGTGGCCCTGTTCAACGATTGGTCCGCGCGTGATATCCAAGGCTGGGAATATCAGCCTCTGGGCCCCTTCCTCTCCAAGAATTTTGCAAGTACCTTGTCCCCTTGGATGGTGACCATGGAGGCATTGGCTCCCTTTCGCGTAGCGTTCGAGCGGCCCCCCGAAGACCCGCAACCCCTCCCGTACCTTGACGGTGACGGCAATCGCAAAAGGGGAGCATTCTCAATATCTCTTGAGGTTCTTCTGCAGACCCAAACGATGCGCGACGCGGGCGAGGGCCCTGTGCCCCTTTCAAGAACCAATGCCAGTCGAGCGGCGTACTGGACCCCCGCGCAATTGGTAGCGCACCACACTGTAAATGGGTGCAACTTGCAGGCTGGCGACTTGTTGGGGTCTGGGACCCTGTCTGGCCCAGATCCGAGCGAGGCGGGCTCGTTGATGGAGCTGACGACAAGTGGAAAGCACCCGGTCAAGCTACCCAACGGAGAGGTCCGCAGCTTCCTTGAAGATGGAGATACGCTGATCCTGCGCGGGTGGTGCGAAGCCGAAGGTGCGGTGCGCATTGGGTTTGGGGATTGCGCTGGCACGGTCGCGGCGTCATGAAGAAGCGCGGAACCCATGCATCCTGAAAGTCCGCGCACCGTGAGTCGCCGGGCACTTGGGGTGCAGGTGACCCTCATCGCCGCGATGGCGATCTGGGGGCTCAATGTCACCGTGGTGAAGCAGCTGACCCTCAGCTTCGAAACTTCCATGCTCGCAGCCTTGCGGATGGTTGTGGCGCTAGCTGTCTTGTCAGGAATTCTGGTCTGGAAACGCCAGATAGTTACCGGCCTGGATTGGAAGCAAGTTCGTACCCTGGTTGGGTGCGGCGTACTGATGGTCTACCTGAATCAACTGCTCTTCGCAGAGGGGTTGCAGCGGTCTACTGCGACGAACGGCGCTCTCATCATGGCTCTCAGCCCCTTGGTGTCTGCAGTGCTTGCCGCGATCATGTTCCGTGAGCGCCTGACCCCGCAACGTCTGCTCGGTGTTGCTTTGGGCTTTGGCGGTGTTTCTGCTGTAGTGCTTAGTCACCCCGGCGCCGGACTGTCTAGTGCGAGCATTGGCGATCTGATGCTGGTGGCGGGGGTGGTGAGCTTTGCGGCCGGGGGGGCGCTGGTGCAGCGCCTTGCCCGCTCTTTACATCCCTTGACCATCAGCTGGTCCATTTACCTCGTTGGTACTTTGATGCTAGTGCTGCAGGCGGCAATCAGAAGTCCTTCCTTGGCCCCTGAGGCGATCTTCCCTGGATGGTGGCAATGGGCGCTGATCTTGTTCTCCGGGGTGATGGCCACGGCCTTGAGTAATCTGCTTTGGAACCGCGCCATTGCCTCTATTGGTGTAGCACGCACAGCGGTCTTCCTCTACTGGGTTCCTGTTTTCGGCGTGCTCTTTGCTGCGATGTTGCTGGACGAGCGTTTGACTACGTGGCACCTCGTGGGCTTTTTCGCAGTCATGGCCGGCACTTTCCTCGGCACTAGACCGCCAGTGCCGCCTTCATCGAACTCTTAAGCCTTTCAAATTTCATCATGACTATCCATGAGCCGCTGTTGTTTCAGCCTTTGAGGCTTCGAGAGCTGCAGCTGAAGAATCGCGTTGTCATATCTCCGATGTGCCAGCATGCCGCCGAAGCGGGGCGGGCCACTTCCTGGCATATGGTTCACCTCGGGAAGTTCGCACTTGGTGGCGCAGGTCTCATCTTGACGGAAAGTACTGCTGTCGACCCGCGTGGCCGTATTGGAACCGCGGATTTGGGTTTGTGGGATGACAGCCAAATCGAGCCGCTGAAGGCAGTGGTCGATTTCGTGCACGCAAACGACTGTGCAATTGGCGTCCAGCTGGCTCACGCGGGCAGAAAGTCGGGTAGCCAGCCGCTGTGGGAGGGAGGTGCGGCATTGAGTGACACGGAAATGCAAGCCGACACAGAGCCTTGGCAGCGGCTCGGCCCCAGCGCGCTCGCTGCAGGTCCAGGTTGGTCCCCGCCCCGAGCTATGGATGCTCAGGAGATTGAGTGCGCGATTCAACGCTTCGTCGATGCAACAGTGCGGGCGGAAAAGGTGGGCTTTGACGTCGTGGAGTTGCACTTCGGTCACGGCTATCTAGTCGCCAGCTTTCTGTCCCCGAACTCAAACCACCGAGACGATGAGTGGGGCCGCAGCCTCGATGGCCGCATGAGACTTGCGGTCGAACTGGCAACCCGAGTGCGGGCTGTCTGGCCTGCCAGCAAGCCTCTCTTCTGCAGGCTGTCCGCAGTGGATGGCAGCGTTGACGGGTGGAGCTTGGAGGATTCGGTTGTCCTCGCACGCGAGTTGGCCAAAGTCGGCGTGGACGTCATCGACTGCTCATCAGGCGGGTTGACTGAGGAAACGCGCGCACTTCCGGTGCCACGTGGACTGGGCTTTCAGGTGCCGTTCTCTGAACGCATTCGACATGGCGCCAATGTGCCCACGCAGGCGGTTGGAATGATCGTCGATGCGGTTCAGGCAGAGGCCGTACTTCAAGAAGGCAAGGCTGATCTGATCGCTTTGGGTCGAGAGGCCTTGTTCGATCCGTATTGGGCTCACCACGCGGCGGGTGCATTGGGTATGGATTCGAACTACCAGCGCTGGCCCATTCGCCATGGCATATGGCTGGCAAAGCGTGCACCCGGGCTGGTACGAGCACGTGCGGAGGCTGCTGAGCAGCAGAGCTGACATAAAAGGGAAGGACACGCTTATGACGGTACGCATGGGGCTCATCCGAAAAAAAGTCGGCTGGACTTTTGAGGATTTCAATTCATATTGGCGCGATAGCCATGGAGCGCTCGCCAGTCAGTTGCCCAATTTGCGCGAGTATTGGCAAAACCCCGTCGTGGATCGACTGCAGCGAGGTATTGACTTCGCGAGGGGGCCATGGGATTTCGATGGATTTTCGCAACTGTCTTTTGACGACGCAAAGCAGTCTGACCGAGCTTTCAGCGATAGCGATTTGGCGAACGACCTCATCCAGGACGAGCAGTATTTCCTTGGTGACTTGCACATCGTGACCGCCGAGCAGTCCGTGGTCATTCCGGTGCCTACACAGAAAGAGCGCTCCCAACTCCTAAAGCGCATGTCGGTCATCAAGCGTCTGCCGACCCTGAGCGAAGAGGAGTTCCGTCGAGAATGGAAGACTCACGGCGACCTGGTTCGCAAGATGTCTGGCGTCAGCGCCTACCGCCAGAATGTGATCACTGGACGGGAACGAGTGAAAGGGCGCCCCTGTGCCTACAGCGATCTTCCTATCGACGGGATCGTCGAGCTTTGGTTCAAGGACGCGGAGACGCTTGGTGCAGCGTTCGGTTCAGACGCTGGCAAGGAAACAATGGCTCATGCCAAGACTTTTTTGTCTGAAATCACGGCGTTTGTGGTGGCCGAGCGGCAAATTCTCTGACGGTAAGGGCTTCAGATGATGAAACGTATGACGCTTCTGGCCAAGAGGGAAGGGATGGCCACGAGTGACTTCCGTGCATATTGGGCGGGGCCTCATGCGCAGCTTGCACTCGGGATGAATGGAATTGTCAAATACACGCACAACCGGGTGGACAAGGTTTTGTGGGCGAGCGATGGTGAGCCGGCCTTCACCGTGGATGGTGTCGTCGAACTGTCTTTCTCCGACGCCGAGGCCATGCGGCAGGCCCAAGCGTCAGTTGTAGGGGCCAAGTTCATTCCGGCCGACGAGCCGCAATTCCTCAGGGGTTGGACGTTGTGCGTTGTGGAGGAGCAGGGCGACGAACCTCAAGAGCAATGCACCAAGGTGCTCATTCCGTTCCATGCGCAGCCAGAGACGCGCAATGCGTTGTGGTCTGAACTGCAAGACCTGGATAAGGCTTCAGGGATGCGTTCGGTGCTGAACTGGACGGTGTCGACGGCACGGCGCGAGAGACTCTGGGCGGAGCCTGTCCCTCCCACAGGGGTCATTTCCGCTTGGCTCGCCAGTGTCGCGAAGGCTCATGAAGCGTTCGAGCCCGAGTCCAGGCTCCGCCGGGTGGTCGAGACGTACACCACAGATGGCGTTGCCTATCTCGTCGACCGGCTCCACATCAGGTAAGGCGCCACCTGTCCGTGCCGGTGCGCGAATCCTTGCTTCCTTGCCGCATTCCCGGTGGAGCTCTGACCGCTGTGATTGCGTGCCGCACAAGTGCGAAGGTGAACTCGGCGGTGTTTCCGACTCTAGGACAACAACCCATTTGATCAACCATGGAAAAAGCCGCATGGATGATGGGGTCCTGTTATCGACTTTCATTGGCCCGCATACGGGTTGATTCCAACCATAAAGTCCGTCGGAAGAATTCCGTGTCGCGAAATGCCAAGCGCCTCGGTTGAGGCGCTTTTGGGGCCAAGATCGCAAAGGTCTGCGGGGAGTCGGATGGGCTGCTTCAGGCTGGTTGCAGCCGCTTGTGCCCCATCTGACATACGACAGCTTTATGCGCTCAACGGGCAATCTACCAGGCAGCGCCTTGGGCCTCCCTGCAATAGCGGAGGTCCACCGTTCAAGGTTGATCGCATGCGAACGCGAACACTCGGACGAGGAGAGTGGCCATCGTGCTGCGAAAATGCGCTGCATGACGACGCCCCCTTCGCACACTGCCAATGCACAGCCCGGAAAAGCTCCCAAAGATTCCGGGAGCAACGCGACACCGCCTTCCAGGCGCGATGGCGAACAAGCCCGTCAGTTGCTGGCTGCGGCGGGTCAGCATGTGCTGACGCATGGCTTCGGGGACTGGTCATTGCGGGCCATCGCACCGCACCTTGGTACCAGCCACCGCATGCTCATCTACTACTTCGGTTCGGCCGATCATTTCTGGGAGCGTGTGCTACACGAAATCCGCCGCGACGAGGTGGCCAAGCGCCGTGAGATCCTGGGCAACGACCTCGGCATGGCAGGCAGCATCGAGCGCGCATGGGACCGCTTCTCGACCGAGAGCTACTTGCCCGTGATGCAACTGCTGTTCGAGCTCTATGGCCGAGCAGTGCGAAACCCTGAGCGCCATGCGGATTTCCTACAGGACGTAGTGGCAAGTTGGCTGGAACCCCTGGAACGCCAGATGATCCACCAACTGGGTCTGCGCCCGAAAGAGGCCCGGCTGCGTGCGAGGCTGCAGCTTGCGACATTTCGTGGCCTGATGCTGGACCTGCTGGCGACAGGGGACCGCAAGGAGACCACTGCTGCCCTCAAGTACTTCGCCCAACTCATCGCGCAGCCGCCTCATCCTGACTGACTGCCGCCCGAACCGCCTTCTGCTTAGCGCCCGCGCCTTCTGGCTCGGGCGCTTTTTTTGCACTTGCGCTTTCCCTTGATTTCTGTACCATGCGGTTCATTGCAACATGTACCACGCGGTACATACTCTTTGAAAGGGGCTGATGATGAAGCCGTTGAACCGTCGTCCGGGGTTGAAAGTGCTCGTCGCCTTGGGCGTTTTGCTGGCGCTGCCAGCGTGGTCGCAGACCTGGCCTGTGCGGCCGATCAAGCTCATCGTTCCCCAGGCCGCAGGATCGGGCAATGACGTGCTGGCGCGCACCCTGGCCGAGCAGCTCGGCAAGGGCCTGGGCCAGAGCGTGGTGGTGGAGAACCGGCCCGGCGCAAACGGCAGTGTTGCTGCGAGCTACACCGTGGGACAGTCGGCCGACGGCTACACGCTTTTTCTCGCTGGGGTGTCCAACCTGGCCTGGAATCCCTATCTCTATCAGCGTCTGAGCTACAACCCTGCGCGCGACTTTGCCGGGGTGGCCGTGTTTGCCAACACGCAGTTCGTCACGCTGGCCTCGCCCACGCTGCAGGTGCGCAGCTTTGCCGAGCTGGTGAAAAAGGCCAAGGAAGCACCGGGCCAGATCAGCTATGCATCGGCAGGCATCGGCAACTCGACCCATCTGTCGATGGAGCTCGTGGCTGAGCGCAGCGGCATGAAGCTACAGCATGTGCCGTTCAACGGCGCGGGCGCCACCACCAGCCTGATGGCTGGCGACACGCCGGTCATGACGACCGTGCCCGGCGGCATTACGGAGCTGGTGCGCACCGGCAAGCTGGTGGCGCTGGCCGTGACAGGTGACAAGCGCATGGATGCATTTCCAAATGTGCCTACCTTCAAGGAGCTTGGCTATGACGTAGCTGTGCCGGGCTGGTACTCGATCGTTGCCAAGACAGGCACGCCACCGGCCATCGTGCAGAGGCTCAACACTGAGATAAACAAAGCGATCCAGACCCCTGAGGTGCGCGAGCGCCTGGCCGCGCAGACGCTGGAGCCGATCTCGGCGCCTGCCTCCGAGGTCGAGCGGCTGATGCAGCGTGACGCTGCAGCCTGGGGGCCATTCATCAAGAAACTCGACATCGCGCAATAAGCGAGCAACCCGAAGAAGGAAAAGAACGCCATGCCCCGCCTCACCACCACCGTGCGCGACGCCCGTACGCAAGCCATGCAGGCCCTGATGGACCGCTTGCGCGTTGATGCGTTGGTTTTCACCACTGCGGATTTCTTTCAGTATGCGAGCAACTTCCAGCTTGACGTCTGGCCCTGGGAGCGCCCGGTGTTCCTTTTTGTGCCGCGCCACGGCGCACCGTTCGCGGTGATGAACGAACTCTCCACCCACCACCTGCGCTTTTGCCTGGAAAAGCAGAGCTTGTGGCTGGACGCTGACCGCATTCACTACTACAGCGAGCACCCCCGCATCACGAACAGGCTGCCCTTGCCAGCGCAATTGCCCGAGGTGGTGGCCGGCCTGCTGCACTCGAACGGCTTGGCCGGTGCGCGGCTAGCGGTGGATCTCCCGCACCCGGTGCTGGCGCTGGCGCAGCGCCATTTGCCTGAGCTGGTGGTGCGCCCCTCCCACGGCGAGATGCGTGCGCTGCGATGGGTCAAGCATGCCGAGGAACTGCAGATCATGCGAGAACTCGGCAGTTTGACGGACTGGGCGCAGGACCGCTACCGCGAGCTCTACAAGGCCGGCGCCCTGGTCCAGGTAGTGGATCACACCGTGGCCGCGTTGATGGCAGAGGAAGCCGCGAGGCGGTTCCCCGGCGAGGATTTCGAAATCATGAAGTGCTGGACGTTGACCGGCCCCGCTTCGGCCTCGCCGCACGGCGATGGCGCTTCATGCGGCGCCCGCATTGCACCGGGCGACACCATCGTCAACTTCGTGCTGCCGCGCTTGAATGGCTACTACGTGGAGAACGAACGCACCTGGTTCTGCGGCGCGCCGAGCGCGCAGCAGGTGCAATGCTTCGAGACCGCGCGCGCCGCGACCGATGCCGCCGTCGCCGCCGCGCGCCCGGGCAGGCGCGTGTGCGACATGGACGCTGCGGCGCTGGCGGTGATCGAGAAGGCCGGACTGGCCGACCACGTGTTCCATCGCACGGGACATGCCGTGGGCCTGATGCTGCATGAGTACCCCGAGGACATGGCTTTCAATACGCGTGCGCTGCTGGCCGACGAGGTGTACTCATCAGAGCCCGGTCTCTATGTGTATGGCCTGGGCGGTTTCAGGCTCGATGACACGGTAGTGGTCGGTGATGAACCGGAGGTATTGGTGAAGACCCCCAAGGACCTCGCCTACGCCACAGTGGGCTAGAGGAGGTGCTCACCACACAAAGCCGCCACGCCCGGTGAATCGCAATTGATCCCGTCCGGTAGTTACCCCGGTGGCTCGAGGAAGACGGCATGCCGCAGTGCCGTCCTGCCGTCCAGCCAGTCAAGCGTTGCAGGAGTAGATGGCGGCCACTGGCTTGGTGCGCGCATGCAGCAACTGAACGGCCCCAAGGACGAAAAGCACCACCGCCTCGCCCTTGAGGCCATTGCTGCGTTCGCAACAGATGGTCCGGCGCCTGCGTCGGCGGCAGGGCGTCGGGATCAAGTTCAAGGCACGTTCAATGGTCAGGATTTCCGGTTGTCGCCGGTGCCAGGCAGTGCCTGCAGATTGAACCGGACGCGGATTTTCTCGCGAAGAGCCGGATGGATTCCTTGAGGGTCCACCAGCAATCCCCACTGCTGCTTGTTGTGGTGGTGCGAAAGTTGGTGCAGCCCGAATGCGTGCATCATGGCATTGCGACGCGCTCCGACGTCCTGTGCATGGTTCACGGATTCCTTGACTGCCTTGAGGACGAAACTCCCCTTGTTGGCGATCTTCTTGGCGAGGTTCAGCGCGCTTTCCATCAACGCACCCGCCGGGAAAACCTGATTGACCATCCCGCATTGCTTTGCATCTTGAGCGGTCAGCCAGTCACCGGTCATCAGCCATTCCTTTGCCTTGCGGGAACCCAGTTCCCACGGATGCATGAAGAACTCGACGCCTGCGACGCCAAACTCGAGCGTTGGATCGCGAAACCGGGCATCGTCAGCCGCGACGATCATGTCGCAGCACCAGGCAAGCATGAGACCGCCGGCCACGCAAGACCCTTGCACCACCGCGATCGTCGGCTTGGCGAGGTTGCGCCAGCGTTCACACATCTCCAGGTAGATCTCCTTTTCCCTTCCATAGAGGCCTTCGACGCCCGGGCCGTCGAATGCAGCCCAGGTGCCCACCGTGCGGAAGTCACGCCAGGTTCTGTTGTGGTCGCCGCCCATGTCATGGCCGGCCGAAAAGTGATCGCCGTCCCCTGAGAGGATGATGACCTTCACTGCGTCATCCTGCGCGGCGCGGTCGAACGCTGCATTCAGCGCGTACGTCATCTCCATGTTCTGCGCGTTGCGCACGGCCGGTCGCGACATCGCGATGTTCACGATGTCCTGCGTGAAGTGCTCGTAGCGCACGCCGTCGTATGTGTGGGGGTCGAAGAATGTGGGCTGCATGGAAGTGGCTGCTGTGTTAGTGCTGCTGGTTGGGGTAAAGAGGGATCGGCTGTATCTTGGCTCCCGTGGCGGATGCGATGTGCTCACGCATCCGCAAGGTGATCTCAGCCTGCATTTCGCCCGGTGCGGGATGCAGTTCTTCGATGTCGTCGAGGATTGACGGGATGGGGTCGCTGACGGGGACGCCCAGCGAAAGTGCCCATTTCTCGACCTGGAAGATGAATTCCGGACTGATCCGTGGAGGAACCTCGGCGTTCATGGGGTCGCCCATGGCGTCATCCAGCGAAACAAAATCGACTGCTGCGGCCCGAAAGCAGTCCAGGATTTCCTCCAGGCAGTCCGCGGCAATGGACGTGCCATGGATCAGCCAGATGTGGATCGGGTCGCGGCCGAACACCGCCCTCGCGTTTGCCGCGTGAACACGCAACTCGTGCAGCGCGCTGGCCACATAGGCACGACGTATCTGCGCCGCCTCCTCGGGCGAACCGCGTTTCAATACCCGGCAGTACGCCGCATTCCAACGTATGTCGTGGAATCCGATGCTGACCGGGACCGGCGTGTAGCCCATGTCCTCGAGCCTGTCCAGGATGGCTCCGCACTTGCACGCGGTGTCGCCCCACAGATCCATGCAGAACCGGAAGCAGCGCCTTGGCGCCTGGTTGATGTAGCGGCCAAGGTACTTTTCTGCCTCTTCGATATCGCGGGCGTAAGTGTCTGCGTCCAACCAGTTGAGCGGTGGGTGGTTGTGCGTGTGGTTGGCCACATGATGGCCACTCTCGACCCACGTGTCGAAAACCTCCAGCAAGTTCGCGTCGTCTTCGATCGGGGCGGTGTTGGAGAACTGGTAAACCCCGGCCACGCCATGCGACTTCAAGGCGGAGATGATCGCGCGAATGTTTGATGGCACACTGTGCCTGGGAGCCATTGGCACCCCTCGAAGCAGCAGCATGTCGTCGATCGTGATCGCGATCTTCAGTCGGCCCAGGGGTGAAACGGGCAGGGGAGTCTTGTTGATGCCGGGGGTGGAATGCATGATGTCGGGACTAATCATTTGTCGGTCCCCGAGCATCGCCGCTGCACAGGCGCTCGTCTATTCAACAATACGAAAGGTGACTTTCAGCATGGAAAAGTGCAGGCGGCCGGATGTCGAAGACGGCATTTGGTCATCCACATGCTAGACCGCCCCCAGGAGCGGCCACAGGGCATGCCCAGGCGCTCTGTCCACTTCGATCTCGCCGACCTTCGCCTGATGGTGCGCATCGCAGACACCAACAGCCTCACGCGCGCTGCCGAACAGGTCCACATCTCGCTGCCTGCTGCGAGCAATCGGATCAAGCAACTTGAACAATCGGTGGCCACGCGCCTGATCAACCGGACCAGCAAGGGGCTGACGCTCACGGCCGCGGGCCAGGCGATGATCAAGCACGCGCGGCTGATCATGGAGCAGGTCGAGCTGTTGCGTGCCGAGATGCTTGATATCTCCGACGGCATCGATGGGCGCTTGCGGATCATGGCCAGCACCACTGCCATCAGTGAATTTCTGCCGTCTGTGATCGAGCGGTTCCTCGCAAGTCGGCCCGGAACCAGCATCGACTTGCGGGAACGCCTTTCAAGCGACATCGTTCGAGCGGTTGCGGAAGGGGTGGTTGATGTCGGCGTGATCCTCGAAGACGTTGGCACAACTGGTCTGGAGATTCTTCCCTATCGCACCGATCACATGGTGCTCGCTGTGCCGGCAGGACATCCTCTGGCCGAGCGGCGTTCTGTTTCTTTTGCCGAGACGCTGGATTTTGACCACGTCGGACTTTCCCAATCGAGCACGCTTCACAACTTCTTGCTCCAGCAGGCTGAAATGCTCAGGCGACACATCAATCTGCGAGCCCAAGTCGGCAATTTCGAAGCACTGTGCCGGATGGTTCAGGCACGGATCGGCGTCGGCGTGCTCACCCATCTGCCAGCCGCACGCCATGCGAAGTCGATGAACATCCGCATCGTGAGCCTGGAGGACGAGTGGTCGATTCGACCCCAGTACATCTGCATCAGAGGATTGGAGGAACTGCCACCGTTCGCACGTGAATTCGTCGAGATGCTGCGCGCGGATGCACGCGATAGCCAGAGCACCGTGAGTTGATACGTTACGGGGGTTAAGCAGGGCGAAACTGCTGTTTTCCAATAGTGAATTGCCAGGAGGCCGTCGCCTCGCGAATATGCGGGTCTGGCGGACACGTGCGCCTGCTGACAACTTCAAAATTGGAGACGAATATGTGTATCAAAAATGGCGTGAAGGTCGCGATAGCTGCTGTACTCGCTTTGACGCTTCAGAGTGGATTTTCCCAGGCGTGGCCATCGAAGCCGGTGCAACTGGTCGTGCCGTACCCGCCGGGAGGCGTGCTGGACAACTTCGCTCGGCCGATGGCGGAGGCGCTCAGCAAGGAGCTTGGGCAGCCTGTGGTGATCGATAACCGGGCCGGCGCGAATGGGATCATCGGGACGACGCGGTGTGCGAAGGCCTCCGCCGACGGCTACACGCTTTGCATCAGCAACGGCGACATCATGTCGCTCAATCCACAGCTGTACTCGAAGCTGCCCTATAGCCCGAAGACTGACCTGGTTCCCGTGGTCCGCATGGCGAACATGGTGGCGGCGATCGTGGTCTCCTCCGGCGTCGGCGCGAAGAACCTCAGCGAACTGGCTGCACTGGACAAGGCGAATCCCGGGAAGGTCAACTGGGGGACTTTCGGAACGGGCAGCACCTCGCACGTGTTCTTGACCGAGTACAACCGTGTGTTTGGAACCCAGCTGACCCACGTGCCGTACAACGGCTCGGCGCCGTTGATGCAGGCCTTGTTGGCGGGTGACGTGCAGTCCGCGATGTTGGCGCACGTCGCAGTGGCCCCGTACATCGAAACCGGAAGGCTGCGCGCGATCGCCGTGATGGGTGAAAAGCGGTCCGACTTCTTCCCTGGCGTGCAGACGATCAGCGAACAGAAATTCGCTTTCTCCGGCGAGAACTGGATCGGGCTGACCGCTCCTGCCGGCACGCCCCCGGCGGTCTTGGAGCGCGTCAATCTCGCAGTCAACAAGGTTCTCGCCGACCCGGGATTCCGCAAGCGCAGTCTCGAGGCCCTGGGGCTGGAGCCCGTGGGTGGATCGAGGGACGCGTTTGCGCAGTATCTCGGGCGCGAGCAGGCACTTTGGGCCGAGTTGATCTCGCACAGCAAGATCAAGCTGGACTGAGAACCAATCGGGATTTTTAGCCATATGAAACTGCATCACCCCCCCACCTTCTTCTCGTTGGTGCTGCGTGCCTTGCGCAAGTACCCGGGCCGCACAGCCTTCCGCCAGGGCGAATTGGCAGTTCTCTATCAAGACGCCATCGATTTCATGGGGAAAGTTCAGGCGGTGCTGAGTTCGCACGGCATGCGCCGGGGCGCGCGCGTCGCATTGCTGACGGAAAACAGGTACGAGACTTGGTGCGCGTCCGTCGCGGCACAGGGGCTCGGCGCTGCCACCAGCTGGCTGCACCCGCTCAGTTCGCTGGACTCCCAGGTGTCCCAGATCCGCGATGTGGGTGCTACCGTCCTGATCATCGACACGGATGGATTCACAACGCGGGCCCATGAACTCGCCGAGGCGCTCCCGGGCGTTTCCGTGTTCCACGTGGGAGAGGCTGGACCCGGTGCCGATCTTCTGGCGCTTGTCGCCCGGCATGAACAGGTCGAACCGGTCGAGCGGGCGATCGCGACCGACATCGGCACGTTGAATTTCACCGGGGGCACGACCGGCCGCCAGAAGGCCATCGTGCGCGAGGCAGGTCAGGTCGCGCTGATGTCCATCGCCATGAACAGCGAACTGGAGCTGCCCGATGGCGTGCAATATTTGGCGATCGCGTTGATCAGCCATGTCACAGGACAGTTGATTGCACCGACGCTGATGCGTGGCGGCACTGTCCATCTGATAAAGAAGTTCGACGCAGGCCAGGTACTGGAGATCATCCAGCGCGAGCGCATCAGTGCAACCCTGATGGTGCCCACGATGATCTACAAGCTTCTGGATGCGCCACTCGAGGAGTTCGACCTGGACAGCCTCGAGCTCGTGGTCTATGCGGGGTCCGTCATTTCGCCGGACCGCCTGAGGGAAGCGATTCAACGCATCGGCCCGGTCTTTTCCCAGGTCTATGCGCAGACAGAATGCACCCCCATCGCGATCTTGCGCCGCAAGGATCATGATCTGGACGATCCTGCATCCCTGGCAGCGTGTGGCTACCCCATGGCGACGGCCGAAATCGCGATTCTCGACGACAGCAATCAGCCGCTGGCGGCGGGCGAAATCGGTGAGATCTGCGTGCGAAGCCCGTCGGTGATGCAAGGCTATCTCGAGCAGCCGGAAGCCACCCGGCAAGCACTGGCTGGCGAGTGGTTGCACACCGGGGACATCGGTTTTTCCGATCCGCATGGCCGCCTGTCGATTGTGGACCGCAAGAAGGACATGATCGTGTCAGGGGGCTCGAACGTCTATCCGCGGGAGGTCGAGGATGTTCTGGCCGCGCATGCCGCTGTCGCATCCGCCGCCGTGATCGGCGTGCCCCATGCCACGTGGGGTGAAGCCGTCGCGGCGTTCGTCGTGTTGCGGGACGGGGCTGAAGCCGAGGCAGCTGACCTGATCGCCTACGTGCGGGAACGCAAGGGGCCGCTGATTGCACCGAAGCAAATCATCTTCGCAGATGCGCTGCCAACGACCCCCTTTGGAAAAATCGACAAGAAGAAGCTGCGAGCGCCTTTCTGGGAGCGAGAGACGAGGTTGATTTGACGCGGGCAAGCCTCGCGTCCCGTGGCTTTTTTTTGGTGCGCCGGTGGTAAGCCAGGCGCACGCCGATAGACGCGAGAATGACCGGCCTCGGGGCGCTTCGGCAAGCCGCAGCCTGCAGCGACGGGCGCCCCGTTTTTCGGGCATGGCCGGCCTGGAGCGCACACCCTTTCTCCTGACCGGGCAACAACCCGGTCGAAGCCCGGGCGATGCAGGTCGCCCGTCCGGTCAGCGTCGTGCCGTCAAGCGACGCCAACACGGTCACTCGATGGCCACCTTGGCCGTCTTGACGTACTGGCCCCAGCGATCGATCTCGCTGAAATAGAAGTTCTGGTACGCGCGCTGATCCATGTGCTCGACGACGAAGAACATCTTCTTGGTCTGCTCGACGATGGCTGGCTCCCTGAGGGTGGCGTCGACTGCCTCGTGCACGCGCGAGATGACGTCTTCCGGCATTCCGGCCGGGCCGAAAATTCCCACCCATGGTCCCCGTTCGACATTGAGACCGATTTCTTTCAGGGTCGGGACGTCCGGAAACTCCGGCAGGCGTTGGGGCATTGAAACCGCCAGCAGGCGCAGCGTACCGCTGCGGATGTGGGGTTCCACGGTCGACAGGACGTTGATGGAACAATCGACCTGTTGAGACAGCTGGGCATTGAGCAGGGGCGCGGTGCCGTTGTAGGGCACATGCAGGAGATCGACGCTCTTGGCCACCTTCAGGGCCTCCATCATGAGGTGTCCGGACGTGGCGGTGCTCCACGAGCCGAAGCTCATCGGGGTCTTGGCATCCTTGGCCATCTGCAGGAACTGGTTCAGGTTCTTGGCTGGGTGTGAAGCGCTCACGACCAGGGCCGCAGGGAAGAAGCCCAGCGGCGCAATGGCAACAAATTCCTTCTTGGGGTCGTAAGGTGCCTTCTTCATCGCATGGGGCGCGATGGTGTGCGACTCCATGCCGCCGTAGACGAGCGTGTAGCCGTCGGCCGGGCTGCGCGCTGCCGCGACGCTACCGATGGTTCCGACGGCGCCGGGGCGGTTGTCAACCACGACGGCCTGGCCGAGCCGCTTCTGAAGACTCGTGCCCATGAGGCGCACGATCACATCGCCGCCGCCCCCCGCAGCCCAGGGGACGATGATCTTGATCGGACGGTGGGGGAACACAGCACCCTGTGCGAGCGTGGGGCACGCCCACGTTGACAACATCGTGGCGCCGAGGGAACCGAGCACGGTGCGGCGCTTGACCTGAGGTTGTGTCATGTCGATAGTCTCCAAGTTATGAGATGGGTGAACGGTCTGGCTGGCTTCGAGGCCGGCGGAATCAGCCGCCCCGCCGGCAATGGCGGCTGTCTTAGTTTTGGCGCAGCTCTTCAAGCAAGACGACCGCCCGGTCGGTGCGTACGTCGTGCTCCGCGGCCATGCGCCTGGCAACGACTTCGATCTCGTCACCCGTTGCCCCTGCGACCAGCGCGATGTTGCGTGCGTGTAGGGCCATATGGCCGCGCTGGATCCCTTCGGTGGCCAGGGCGCGCAGCGCTCCGAGGTTCTGGGCCAGGCCCACCGCGACGGCCACCTCGCCCAGTTCCTGCGCCGACCTGACGCCCATGATCTTGAGCGACAACCGGGCCAGCGGGTGTGTCTTGGTCGCGCCGCCCACCAGGCCCACGGGCATGGGCATTTCGATGGTGCCGACCAGCGCGCCCTGGGTGTCTTTCTCCCAGGTCGTCAGCGAGGTGTAGCGTCCGTTTCGGCAGGCGTAGGCATGGGCGCCGGCCTCGACCGCGCGCCAGTCGTTGCCGGTGGCAACGATGACGGGATCTATGCCGTTCATGATGCCTTTGTTGTGCGTGGCCGCGCGGTACGGATCGATGGCTGCGAAGGTGTAGGCATCGAGCACGCCTTCGATGATCTCTTCGCCGCTGCGCTCTTTGGTTCTGAGTGTTTCGGGCGTGAGCCGCACGCGGGCGCGTGACAGACGCAGGTCGGCCAGGTTGGACAGGATGCGCAGCCGCACGGTGCCGCCCGTGAGCTTCTCGACCAGGGGCGAAACCGATTCGGCCATGGTGTTGACGGTGTTGGCACCCATCGCGTCGCGCACGTCGACGATCAGGTGCATGACGACCATGGGACCGCGGGCCGTGTCGGGGAACACGTGGATCTCGATGTCGCGGCAGCCGCCGCCCAGGCCGATGAGGACCTTGTCGCGGCTGTTGGCGACGTCCAGGATCTCGTCACGATGCTTCAGGAGCGCCAGGCGGGCGCCATAGGGGTCGGTGATGCCAATGACCTGCACCTGGGCACGCATCAGCGGCCCCGTGCTGGAGGTTTCGAAGCCGCCACAGTCGCGGGCCAGCTTGGCCATGAACGAGGCCGCCGCCACGACGGACGGCTCTTCGACCACCATCGGTACCAGGACATCGCGACCGTTGATCTGGAAGTTGCCGCCGATGCCGAACGGAAGTTCGAATGTTCCGATGACGTTCTCCACCATGCCGTTGGCACGTTCGACGCTGAGCGCGCCGGGCTGGTTGATGAGCGCGACGTCTCCCTCGGACAGGTTGGTGATGCGTGCGACATGTTCCAGGCGCTGCGCAGGGGTGAGTGAGCGGAAATTGGGGAGTCGTGAATCGACCATTGGGTGTCTACTGGGTGGTGGATACGGTATGGGCAAACTTTAAAACCGCCGTACCAAATAGTGAAGGTACAGTTTTGCCAAACAGTTTGCTTTCCGGGCAAAGACCGGCGATGTGTCATAGTTGATCAATGACAGTTGAAGGAAGCTCCCAGACACGTCGCCCCAGATCGGTTACCTTGCCCGTCGCGGTCGCCGACGACATCGAGCGGCAGATCCGCGACGGTGCCTACAAGGTCGGCGACAAATTGCCCTCGCTGCGTGAGATGGCCGAACTCCACAAGTACGCCAAGAACACGGTGGTCACCGCATTTGAATTGCTCGTTTCGCGTGGGCTGATTGAACCCCGCCGCGGTGCTGGGTACTTCGTGGTCGACAAACCGCCTTCCAGGGCGGCCGATGACGAGGCGGGAAGCTTGGGGCGAGCCATGGACATCGTCTGGCTGATGCGTGAGCAGCTCAAGAACGAGCCGGGCGCCTTGGCAATCGCCGATGGCTTCCCGCCAGTCGAATGGCTTTCGGATGTGAGGCTGGACAAGTACCACCAGAAAGTCGTGCGCACGGGGCTGGGCTCCCTGTTCCGCTATGGCAGCCGCTTCGGGTACGCGCCGCTGCGTGAGCATTTGGTGCGCAAACTCGCGGACTTTGGGATCGGCGCCGAACCGCGGCAGATCGTACTGATGCACGGTGCCAATGAGGCGATGGACATCGTTATTCGCTACTTCGTGCCGCCCGGCGGCAAGGTTCTGGTGGATGACCCTGGCTACTACCCTTTGTTCGGCAAGTTGAAGATGGCCAGCGCCGAGGTGCTGGGCGTGCCACGCCTGCACGATGGACCGGACCTGGAGGCCCTGGAGCAGTTGTTGATCACCCAGCGGCCCAGGCTCTTCTTTACGCAGTCGCTCGCACACAACCCGACAGGCTCGGACCTGTCCGCGGCAAAGGCATTTCGCGTTCTGCAGCTGGCACAGAAATACGACCTGCTGATCGTTGAGAACGATCCGCTTGCGGACTTCAAGCCGACCTCGTCGCCACGCCTGGCTTCTCTGGACCAACTCGAGCGCACGATCTACATCGGCAGCTTCTCAAAATCGTTCTCGGCCGCACTGCGCGTGGGCTTCATTGCTTGCGGCGCGGATTTGGCCAGTGACCTTGCCGATCTGAAAGCGCTGATCCACGTGAGCAGTTCTGAGTATTGCGAACGGACCGTCGATGTCATGTTGAGCGAAGGCCACTATCAACGACACCTGACCCGGTTGCGCAGTCGGCTGGGCGAAGCGACGGAGGGTGCGCGCGCGCTGTTCGAATCTGTAGGAGCGAACATCTTCGCAAAGAACGCCCAGTCCCTTTACCTGTGGGTATCCATGCCCGGGGTGGATGATTCGATGACCCTTGCAGATTCGCTGCGCCCACACAACATCCGGTTGGCTCCGGGCAGGATTTTCAGCGTTGACACCTCCGCGACCTCGCCATGGTCACGCTATAACGTGGGGGCGGTGATGGACCCGAGGTTCAGAACAGCCCTCCAAAACGCGCTGGTGCAATTGGGCTCCTCCTAGCGTCCCACGATGCTCAAGAGCCTTGCTGCAGGTTTTCAATCGTTGTGCTTTCGTTGTTTGGGCTCTCAAACGA
The DNA here is from genome assembly GCF_041154505.1 of Acidovorax sp. A79. GTDB lineage: Bacteria > Pseudomonadota > Gammaproteobacteria > Burkholderiales > Burkholderiaceae_C > Acidovorax. The sequence continues at coordinate 2,120,711 of NZ_AP028672.1, read as the reverse complement.
CGCATATCTAAACTGAGCGAGAGATAGGTAGTCACTTGTCGGTGCAGGGCACTCCAGGCTGGAATCGACCATGCGCTACCTCGGCATGAGGGGGCGATGCCTGGGAGAACTCCGGGCAGATCGATATCTGGTGGCCAGGCACCGAGGGTGGGGTGGCTCAGCGCCTGCGGTTCTTTTTCTGCCGTGGTCGTTCCTCACTTCTTCCAGGACCGTAGCATGAGAGCGTTGGTCACCACACTCACGCTGCTCAGGGCCATGGCAGCTCCGGCCACCATGGGATTCAGCAGTCCCAATGCCGCCAGGGGAATCCCGACCACGTTGTACGCGAATGCCCAGAACAGGTTCTGACGGATCTTTGCGTAGGTACGCCGGGAGATATCGATGGCATCCGCGATCAGCGCAGGGTCTCCGCGCATGAGCGTGATCCCCGCCGCATGCATGGCCACGTCCGTGCCCGTGGACATGGCAATTCCCACGTTTGCAGCCGCCAGAGCGGGCGCGTCGTTGATCCCGTCACCCACCATCGCCACCTGTCTGCCACCGGCCTTGAGCTGGGCCACGATATCCGCCTTGCCTTCCGGCAGCACATCGGCGCGAACCTGATCGATGCCCAAGGCGCGGGCCACCGCGCCTGCGCTTCCCTTGTTGTCCCCGGTGACCAGGACGGTCTGGATGCCCAGGCGGTGCAGTTGGGCAATGGCCTGTTGGGAGCTGGGCTTGACGGTGTCTCCAAACGCCAAGAGTCCCACCACTTCTGGCGCATCGGTCACGTCGGCCAACCAGGACACAGTGCGGCCTTCGTGCTGCATCTGTGCGGCGGTCACCGTCAGGCTGGCCGTGTTGACGCCTAGCTCATCCATGTAACGCGTGCTTCCCAGGCGGATCTGGCGTCCTTTGACGACAGCAGACATACCTCTGCCAGACACGGCAGTGACCTCGGTGGCCCGAGGCACGATCACGCCCTGGATGCGCGCTGCATCCATCACCGCCTTCGCCAGCGGATGCTCGCTGCCGTTCTGAATGGCGGCCGCAAACGGCAACAGCTGATCCCGGTGGCCTTCGGCGGGTATCGCTGCCGTCAAGGTGGGCTTGCCCTCTGTCAGGGTGCCGGTCTTGTCGAACGCCACCGTGTCGATGCGGTGGGCAACTTCAAGTGCTTCGGCATCCTTGATCAGAATACCGTGGCGTGCTGCTACACCGGTGCCCGCCATGATCGCGGTGGGAGTCGCCAAGCCGAGCGCACAAGGGCACGCAATGACAAGTACCGCGACGGCATTGAGGATCGCCTGCTCCCAGTGGCCAGTGGCGAAGCCCCAGCCCATCAGTGTGATGGCAGCAAGGCCGAGCACCACGGGCACAAAGACCGCACTCACTTCATCCACTATCCGCTGGATGGGAGCCTTCTTGGCCTGTGCCGACTCCACCATGCGCACGATGCGCGACAGGGTTGACTCAGCGCCAATGGCGGTGGTGCGCACCAGCAGCAAGCCTTCCGCGTTCACTGCGCCCCCTGTCACCTTGTCACCGACGTGCTTCGCCACGGGCAGGCTCTCCCCGGTGATCAATGACTCATCCACCTGGCTGGCGCCTTCGATCACAGCACCATCCACCGGGACTCTTTCCCCTGGACGAACAACCACCGTATCACCTACTTTCACACGTGAAAGCGGTAGATCGATGTCACCGGCATCAGTGCGCACGCGCGCAATCTCCGGGCGCAGCGCATGCAGCGCCCGGATGGCCTCAGTGGTTTGCCGCTTGGCCCGGGCCTCCAGCCACTTCCCCAGAAGGACTAGCGTGACGATGACTGCGGAGGCTTCAAAATACAGGTGGGGGGTGCCGTGCTCGGCGTGCTTGAACAACAGATACAAGCTCAAGCCGTACCCGGCCGACGTACCCAGCGCCACCAGCAGATCCATGTTTCCTGCCCCTGCACGCAGCGCCTTCCAGCCGGCACGGTAAAACCGCGCTCCCAGCCAGAACTGCACTGGCGTGGCCAAGGCGAGTTGAATCCAGCCGTTGAGTGTCCAGTCCTGGCCGAACAGCATGCCCACCATGGGCAACACCAGAGGAACGGACAGGCCCCCCGCCAGCGCGACCGGCCACCAAGGCGCAGACTGATTCGCGGGTTCAGCCGGAGTGCTCGCATCCACCATCTGGGCCTCATAGCCCGCCTTTGCAACGGCGGCTACCAGACGTTCGGGTGGCAAGCCTGCATCGAAACGAATCTGCGCACGCTCGGTGGCCAGATTGACTTCGGCATGCTTCACGCCAAGCACGGCCTTCAGCGCCTTTTCGACACGTCCAACGCACGAAGCGCACGTCATCCCGCCGATCAACAACTCCATGGATTCCTCCGCCACTGCGTATCCCGCCTTTTGCACGGCCGCAGCCAGAGCAGTGACTGCCACCGTGGCGGCGGCCACCACGGTGGCGCGCTCCGTGGCAATGTTCACGGTCACCTCGCGGACACCGGGTACGGCTTTCAGTGCCTTTTCAACCCGCCCAACGCAGGAGCCGCAGGTCATGCCCAGAATCGGGAGATTCAGGTGTGCGCTCGACAGGGCGGCGGACGAGGCCGCTTCATTCACGGGGGTATTCATGGCAATCTCCAAGTGGTGTTCAACTCCGGCGGTATCCGGCACAGCCCGGACTTTCAGGGTTGCCACGGTGGGAGACGCAAACGAGTCAGCATGTCTTGGACAGGCCACCATCCGGCCACTTGACCTTGCCCCTGTGGCAAACCGGAGACTGGGCACCTCTTAACTTTTCCCCAGAGGTGAAAAATGCACGAATTCCAACTTCCCGACATGACCTGCGGACACTGTGCGGGGATGGTGAACCAGACGCTGCAGATGGCAGACCCTGACTGCAAGGTGCGGGTGGACATGTCCAGGCGGATGGTCACGGTGCAAAGCGCGGAAGACCGCAAGACACTGGCCGAGGCACTGACCGAGGCCGGATACCCACCCGCCTGATTCGGTCCGGATAAAAAAGGAACGTCCGGGGAGCTTGACATTGACACGGTGGCAAGGAGGAAAGTCCTGGCTACCGGGTTATTTCATTGCACAGGAGCATCCATGACCACACTCATGAACATCGGCGACGCGGCCAAAGCGGCAGGCGTATCGGCCAAGATGATCCGCCACTACGAGCAAACAGGATTGTTGCCAGAAGCCGAGCGCAGCGAGTCTGGCTATCGAAAGTACGGTGAACGTGAAGTTTCGGTACTGCGTTTCATCCGGCAGTCGCGCCGCCTCGGATTCTCCATGCCACAGATTGCGGAGTTGATCGGCCAATGGGGCGACACGCACCGCACCAGTCGGCAGGTGAAAGCGATTGCCGAGCGCCATCTGGCGGATCTGGAGGAGAAGCTGCGGGAGATTGTCGAGATGAAATCGGCGTTGGAGCAGTTGGTTTCTGTGTGCGCTGGCGACGACCATGCGCATTGCGCAATCCTGGACAACTTGGCGGCGGACAGTCCGTCGAAGCCCAACCACAACGCCAGTTTCGTCAAGCCCACTCGGCGCGGAGCCAAGGCGTCCAGAACACACCTTGAAGCGACCCACGCGCCGACGAACAGTCATCTGGATCTCATGACGTGGATGCGAGGTGTCCACGTACATCGAGGGGGGCACTGAACCAGGCCGCGGGTGGGACCATGGAACCATCGCCTTGTGCCGCGATGGTGGCCGACCGTGGCAGGGCCTTCTTGTGCGGCGCGGCCTCACGCACCGGCTTGCCTGGCAGGCTCCATGGCGCTGACGACCGTCTTGCAGCCCTCATCGATCACCATGAACTGGATCTCAAGGGCGGCCGCTGTGGGCGCTTGACATTCCCACCGTGTCAAGCCTTAACGTTGCAACAAGGTCTCGCACCATCTTGAGGACTTCTTGGAGAACGCCATGAACAACGAACCCACCACACAGCGCCTGGAGAGGAATCGGACAAAAAATAGCCTCGGCAGACTTTCAACACATCGATAGGGAGGCCATCCATGCCAGCTGCAGCACCGCACGATCACGCAAGCCACGGACATCAGCATCATGAGGGCCATCACGGGCATTCACCTGCGCCATCAACAGGGTTGAAAGATCCAGTCTGCGGCATGGAGGTGACGGACCAGTCGCATCACTCGGCAGAGCACGAAGGACATCGCTACTACTTTTGCAGCGCCAAGTGCAAAACACGCTTTGTGGAAGCGCCGCAAAAATTCCTGTCTACGCCGCGGAGCGACCGTGCCCCTCAGCCCAAGCCCGCAGCGGCGCAACCCGGCACGATCTACACCTGTCCCATGCACCCGGAGGTGCAGCAGGACCACCCCGGGAACTGCCCCAGGTGCGGCATGACACTGGAGCCCATGCTGCCCACGCTGGATGAGGGAGAAAACGCGGAACTCGTGGATTTCCGGCATCGCTTCTGGTGGACGCTGCCTCTCACAGTAGTGGTCGCTGTCCTGGCGATGCTTGGGCACCGGTTGCAGTGGTTCGAGATGGCGACTCAGAGCTGGATTGAGCTGGTCCTCACGGTACCCATCGTCCTGTGGGCGGGCTGGCCCTTCTTCGTGCGCGGTGCGCAGTCGGTCGTGAACCGCAGCCCCAACATGTGGACGCTGATCAGCCTGGGCACCGGTGCCGCTTTCGTCTACAGCGTGGTCGCGACCGTTGCGCCGGGGGTGTTTCCCGCCTCGTTCCAGGCCATGGGGCGCGTGGCGGTGTATTTCGAAGCTGCAGCGGTCATCATCTCGCTCACGCTCCTCGGCCAGATGCTGGAGCTGAAAGCGCGCTCCCAGACCTCGGCCGCCATCAAATCGCTGTTGGGCCTGGCACCCAAGACGGCGCGGCGCATCGACGCCAACGGCCAGGAGAGCGACGTGCCGCTGTCCCACGTCCATGTGGGTGACCTGCTGCGCGTGCGCCCCGGGGAGAAGGTGCCGGTGGATGGCGTGGTCGTCGAGGGGAGCAGCGCCGTGGACGAAGCCATGCTCACTGGCGAGCCGGTGCCCATCGTCAAAGGGCCCGGGGATGCAGTCATCGGTGCCACGCTCAATACCAACGGAGCGCTCGTGATCCGGTCGGAGCGGGTCGGCTCCGCCACCATGCTGTCCCAGATCGTTCAGATGGTGGCCCAGGCACAGCGCTCACGGGCCCCCATGCAGCGCATGGCGGACCAGGTGGCGGGGTACTTCGTGGTGGCCGTGGTCGGTATCGCGTTGCTCACGCTCTTCGCGTGGGGCCTGTTCGGTCCTGAGCCACGGTGGGTCTATGGCCTGGTCAATGCCGTGGCCGTGCTGATCATCGCGTGTCCCTGCGCGTTGGGCCTGGCAACACCCATGTCCATCATGGTGGCCACGGGCCGGGGGGCGACCCGTGGGGTGCTGTTCAGGGACGCGGCAGCCATCGAGAACCTGCGCAAGGTGGACACGCTGATCGTGGACAAGACTGGCACGCTCACAGAGGGCAAACCCTCCTTCGAGCGTGTGGTGGCCATGCCCGGCATATCCAACGACGAAGTGTTGCGCCTGGCGGCCAGCCTGGACCAAGGCAGCGAGCACCCGCTGGCCGACGCCATTGTCCAGGCGGCCCGCGCCAAGGGGCTGGCCCTGGACAAGCCCGAGGACTTCGAGTCCGGGTCGGGCATCGGCGTACGCGGACGGGTCGGCGGGCGCCAGATCGCCCTGGGAAACACGGTCCTCATGGAGCAGGTGGGGGTTTCTGCGGATCCGCTGCTTGCGCAGGCAGAGGCCTTGCGCGCCACAGGCGCCAGCGTGATGTACCTGGCGGCCGATGGCCAGCTTCAAGGCCTGCTGGCGGTCTCGGATGCCATCAAGGCCAGCACGCCGGAAGCGCTGGCGACCTTGCATGCGGCGGGACTGCGCATTGTCATGGCCACGGGCGACGGGATGACCACCGCCAAGGCGGTGGGGGCCAAGCTGGGGATTGATGAGGTCCATGGCGAGGTCAAGCCTGCGGACAAGCTGGCCCTGGTGTCGCGGCTGCAGGCCGAAGGCCGTGTTGTCGCCATGGCGGGGGACGGGATCAACGACGCACCCGCCCTTGCCAAGGCGGATGTGGGGATCGCGATGGGCACCGGCACCGACGTGGCGATGAACAGCGCACAGGTCACCTTGGTCAAGGGCGATCTGCGGGGTATTTCCACAGCGCGGGAACTGTCCGAGGCGACGGTGGGCAACATGAAGCAGAATCTCATGTTCGCCTTCCTCTACAACGCGCTGGGCATACCGATTGCGGCAGGACTGCTGTATCCCTTCACCGGCTGGCTGCTGTCGCCGATGATCGCGGCCCTGGCGATGAGCCTGAGTTCTGCCTCGGTGATCACCAACGCCCTGCGGCTTCGCAAGGGCTGAGATGGACCCGCAGGCACCGAGTTGATCTGAGTGAGGTCCCTGGCCGGCATTTCCGCAAGGCAGCAAGGAAACCGGCATCCTGTCAGCATGCACGGTGCTCGCAGGCCCGTTTCCGACGGCTTCGGTCTGGCGGGCACCACGACGGTGATGGAAGCCGTCTGCGGTGCCGCTCCGGGGGGCTCGGTGGGCCATGGGCCCGAGTTGATCGATGCGCTTGCGCGGCTTTTTGCCGACTCGCATTCAATGCCAATTGCGATGAGTGGTGAGCGGTGAACGGCCAATCATGTGGTCCTGACGGCGCCCACATGCCGCATCCGGCATGACGGGGTCGTCTCGTATGCTCTCTACAGAGAATGACTCCCAGATGGATACCTCCCAGGAACCCGATATGACGCCCCCGCTCACACCAACCGGCATCACCCTCTACGGCAACCGTGAATCTGGCCATAGCAACAAGGTGCGCCTGGCATTGGTGTTTGGGCAGGTTGAGCATGACTATGTCCATATCGACATCTTTGTGCCGCCTGAACAACGACCAGAGCCATTTCGCAGCCTGGCGCGTTTCAATGAGGTACCGCTCCTGGTGTGGGGAGCGGAGAGTTTCGTGCAGTCCAACGCCATTCTGTGCCTGCTGGCAGAGCGCCTGCAGCGCCTGGGTGGCGAGAGCCCGCAGCGCATGGCGCGTGTGCGCGAATGGCTGTTCTGGGAGGCCAATCGTCTCGGCCTGTCGCTGCCACATGTTCGTTTTGCCCGCCAGTTTGCCCCGCAGGAGTATCCCGGCGGCACACCGGAATGGCTGCTGGCGCGCTATCAGCGCGACATAGCGCGGCTTGAGGCCGAGCTGAGCGACGGACGCGCATTCATCCTCGACGAGCAACTGTCGGTGGCTGATTGCGCGCTCTGCGGCTACCTGTTCTGGGCGGATGACGTGCGGCTCGACGTTCCGCCACACGTGCGTGCCTGGCTGCGTCGAATCCAGCAACTGCCGGGCTGGCAGCCTCCTCGCGAACTGCTGTCCGCTGCGCCTTGATCTGGCCCTGGCAGCGCCACCATGAAAAGCCGCTGCAATGGACGCAACCGGATGGCGTGCCCGCGCGTTGCGTTCACGCGCATATGCCTCAGCTGACGGGCATCCACCGGCAGCGCGCCCGTGTGACTGCTTGGCGCGCTCCTATGCAGTCTGCGCGCATTGCTTGTCGGGTTCGCACCGTGCCTGCCGTGGCAACAGCGGACGTCCGCGCAGCCGACCGAAGTGAGGACGCGCAGTTGGGCGACATATTTCGCAATTGAAAAGGAATTGCAGCTTGAACGCGTCATGGTGTCCACCGGTATCGATTGGTGGACACCATGACGACCGCCTAACGAATCCATTTACTACGGGACGAGCACGCGCTTGCGACGGATCAGGCCCATCATGACCATCAAGCTGGACAGCATGACAAGTCCCCATTCCGAGAGCGTGGGAATCGATGCCGGAGCATTGGCCGCTTCTACGGCGATGACGCGCGACTGCGTATTGTTGGATGTATCACCGTCGCCTGCTGCACCCGTTGTGCCGTTGGCGGTAGCCGTCCCCAAGGTCGTGGGGGTGCCGCTCACCTGGCATGTCACCGTCTGGCCTTGGGGAATGGCGTTCCCTGCGACCCATGCCGAGGCCCCAGGGCTGACCGTGCAGGAGCTCGTGGACAGGCCCGGAGGCAGACCGGCGACAGAGCAACTCGTGCCGGCCACCGCATCGGCAGAACCAGCGTTGGTGCAGGTGTAGCTCCCTGTGTAAGAGACACCCACTCTTGCGGTGGCAGGCAACCCGCTCACATCCACCAGTACATCCGGGGCCGTCGTCATAGACACAGGCTTCGATGCTGTGTTGTTGCCGACATTGATGTCGCCCGTGGCGCCGGTGGAGCCGTTCACGGTCAACCCACCAGAGCTGGTTGGCGTGCCGCTCACCGTACAGGTGACGAAGGCCCCCGCAGGTACGGCGTTTCCGGCGATCCAGGCGCCGCCTGTGCTGATGCTGCAGGTCCCTTGGTTCACCCCTGCCGGGAGCCCTCCCACGGCGCAGGTGGTGCCGGTGAGCGCCGTGGCGGCACCGATGTTCTGGCACGTGAAGCTACCGCTGTAGGGCACACCAACTGTCCCTGAGGGCGGAATACCTGCCAAGTCGATCGCCATGTCAGGCGTAGGTAGGACACCAGCGATGGCGATGATGGCGGTACGTTCATTGTTCAGCGTATTCGGATCGTTGTCGGCCCCGGTGGTCACATGCACGGTCACGCTACCCGTTGTGGTGGGTGTTCCAGAAACTTGACATGTCACAGTCTCTCCGGAAGGCACGGTACCTGGCTGGGTCCAGGGCGTATTGGCAGGGCTCACGGTACATGCCGAGACGCCCACGCCTGCGGGCAGATTTGCGGCATCGCATGTTGCAACATCCGCGGCAGCAGCCCCCTTGTTGGTGCAGGTATACGAGCCGGTGTAAAGCGTGCCTACATTGGCAGTCGGTGGCAGGTTCAGAGTCACCGCATCCACGTCCATGTCGCTGAGCGTCGAAGGGCTGACCAGATCCGTTTTCCACATGGGGCCGGGCAGCGGATCGACCGCGTCACCCGCGATGGTGTAGTTCCCGTTGTTGATGGGCCCTATTGCCCCATCGGGAACAACTACGGTGACAGTAAAAGACCCCGACTGCCCCGGCGCCAACGTACCCACGTTGCAACTCAGGGAGCCGCCTGGCGTTGGCGGTGTGGCAGTGGCGCCACCAGAAGCCGGCGTGCAGTTTCCTCCACTGGAAGACACGTAGGTCACGTTCTGAGGGACGGCCGAATTGTCTTGCGGCATCACCGGCGTCACAGTGGCGTTGCTCACTGGGTCGCTGGTCTTGTTGGTGTAGGTATAGGTGTAGGTGATCTGAGTGCCATTGGCGCTGCTGACAGACACGGGGCCAGAGACGCTCACCCACAACACGTCGGGGAGCCTGAAGCTAAAGCTGTCCACATGCACATGGCCTTCGTGCCCGCCAGGAGAGCAACCCGCCGCCACCAGTTCAAGCTCGATCCAGTCGCCCACCTGCAGTTTGGCATTGCCGGGGGCTATGTCAAAAGTGATGAATTCCGAATAGGCGTAGTTCCGGGTGTTGTTCGTGGTGTCATGCCACACGGTCCCTGGCTGGTTGGAGAAGTTGAAGGTGAAGAACAACTGGCCAGGGGAGCTCGCGGGGGCACCAGGCACAGGAACAGGGGTGGAATCCACGGCCGACGTGATCTTGCGCACTTCGACCGCAAAGTAGGGCTGTTCTTCGGAGAAATGCCCACCGGAAACGCTGGAAACATATACCGCACCATTTGTCACGTTGATGGCGTTGCTGGTCAGCGTAATTTGCGTGTCACTGTCAACGGAAAGTACCTGACGATCCGTATTGTTCGTGCCAAGACGCACATAGTTTCCAGGGCTCACCGTGGCCGTGAAATTGGTCCCCGTGCCTGTGACGATGGGGGAGCCGGAAGCAGCACTCACGGTGCCGCCCAGCACTTTGATCAATCCTGGGTTGTCAAGCACGGGCGTCATGGCGAAGCGAACGTGTACCTTGCCATCTGCGTCCACATCGGCAGCCGTCACTTGGGCGCGTTGCCGAATGGAGCTGGCACGGGAAGCATGGCTCGTGTACTGCACGGGCGGGTTCCCCAGGGTCGGGCTGCCACTTCGGGCAATATGACGCGTTGCCTGGGTAGATCCAAGTGGATTCAGATTCACCAAAGCACTGTTGTTGCCAGCAAAGGGCCAGCGCAAGGAGGCAGCGGGGATGGCGCCAGTGAGCAGATGATCCTGTTGGCTGCGAGCGCCCGCGCCACCTGCATCCAGCACCACGGACAGGTCCGTGGCGTCTGGTGCCGTCCCCGTGGTGGTATAGAGATTGGGGTCATATCCTGCGTCACCAGCATTGGCCCGAAGATTCAGATCCTTGATGGATTTGGGGTTGATGGTGTGCGTACTAACTGTGGGCACGCCGTTGTTCTGCAGAGTCGTTTTGATCCATTCGCTGCCAAACGTGCCGCCCTCAAACCCGCCATTGACGAATTCGGCGTGCGCCGGATGCGCTGCCAGAAGCATCCCCCCAACACCTATCGCGGCCACGCCGCGCAGGAACTTGTGAACCAAGGCATGCATGGTTCTCCAACCATTTGTTCTTTTCAACACGATTCCCTCTTTGGATTTAAACGCTGCTCAGAACGGTGAAGCAGTGAGCAGACATACAACAAACAACTTTCGGATCGTGGGTCCGCGTCATGAAACGAGGGGCCCAGCGAAAAAATCCAGCCCACTGTCCAAAGTGGGCGCAGTGCCTGCGGCATCACACAAAGGACATTCAGCGCGTTACGGCAGTGCGGAAATCACGTCGAGATTCGATACGCCGAAAACGACGCACGGTCGTGCCAACGCCAATGGACTAGCCAATCTGCAGATAACTAACCGGCGCCTCCGGGGTTTCCCGGTCAGCCCTCCAGGCCCAACCCGTGGCCGACAAGTGCGACAGCGCGCCGATTGGACGCTGTGCAGCGCAGGTGCGACTGCATCCGAACGCCAGGACGCGGACTTCACTGCCGAGTCATCCCCCTCGGCACGGTCTCGAGTAAATTGCCGCCGGCATTTCGCTCATCAGCGGTTTGATGCGCGGACTGCAAGTGCGCCTTCCTGCGATGCAGCTCTTCAGGCCGCCACGCACGGCGATTTCAAGCCGTCATGTGCTGTCAAGCAAGGCTCCGCATAGGTGCCCATGCAAAGGCAACCGTGCAATCAGTGGGGCGAGCGATTTTTGTGACATGGCGAAATAGGACGTTGGGGCAAATTGCTCCAGCTGCCCAATACTCATGTCACATACGGTAACTCGCCATAAATCAAAAATCCGAGAATTGACTATTGTTTGCAATCTCGATCACGGCCTGATCGATGGGGGCCATGCCTGCGCTACGTGCGGCGAGCCCCACCTGTGAACGGACGTATTGCACTTCGGTATCCCCGGCAGTGCGGCGCCCCCCATGCCGCAGATGAAGTCCTTTGCACTGAAGCAAACGGGGGCAACCGTCGGATGTGCTCGATACCGGCCCCCTTCCTCATACGGCCTTCCATTCGGTGGCGTGGCGTGCGCTGCCAGGTTCATTCACGCGGAAGGTGATCAAGCCTTGTGGCTGGACCTCTCGCAGAGCTGCGTGCGGGGGCGATGAACACGGCATGGGCACGGGTTTTCGGGTTGAAAAGCGCCCTGTGGTGGCACCCTGTTCAGGGCGTTCACGGGGACCGATTAACATTGGTAGCAATTCTTATTCTCAATTGCATACATGTTGATCGGTATTCTTCTGACCTTTGCGTGTGGCTGGCTGGTTCTGCGCGCCACCCCCCGTGCGGACGGGCCGCACCAGAGGTGGCCGTACGCAGCGCTGGGAGTGGCGGCGGCGCTGGTCGCTGTAGGTGGCATCCACGCCAGCGGCATGGGGCTGGCCGTGTCCATCGCCTTTGTGTTGGGGGTGGCCATGCTGGCGATACCCTGCCTGAGCTACTGCCAGGCCAGGCGCCGTGGCGCATCCAAAAGAGCTGTGCGATGAGTCGTCGGAAAGATCCCGACGCAGCGCCCCGTCATCTGCTCTTCAAGGGATTGACGGGTTTTCTTCTTGGCTTTCCATTGGCACTGTGGCTCAGTTGGCTGCTGATGTACGGCGGGCTCTTGCCAAGCCATGTGCCGGTACGCGACCAAATTGCCATGTGGCTGGCGGTCCTGCTGTGGGCGGCCGTGCCGTGCGCGGCATTCCTGGCCCGAAGCCGTCGGCAATGCCTGGCAGTCTTCCTGCTGGCCAATGCAGCTGCTTTCACCGCCTGGAAGGTATTGCAATGAAGGCGCAGACCGTTCGCGACTACCTGGCGGTTCACACCTGGGTTGGCATCCTCTGCGGGCTGGTGTTGTACGTCGCCTTCTACGCTGGCGCGTTCTCGATGCTGGAAGCCGAGATCACCCGCTGGACCCAGCCACCGGCCGCCGTATCCCGTGCGATCAGCAATGACGGCGACGCGCTGGCCAAAGTCTTCCTCGACGCGAACCCGGACTTCACGGGCCGCGTGCGTTTGCGCTGGCCCAGTGCGGACCACACCCAGCCCGCGCTTGCGCACATGGTGCGCGGCCAGGACGCGGTGTGGTGGCAACTGGGCAACGATGGTCAATTGCACCGCATGCACTCCATGCCGCGCGAGGACGACACCAGCGGCAATTTTGTGGACTACCTGCATCGAAAGGGTGGCCTGCCCATTCCGCTGGAATTGGCCGAGCCGCTGATCGGCCTCGTGTCTCTGGCCTATGCGCTGGCCCTGGTGTCAGGCATCGTGGTGCTGCTGCCTTCGCTGGTGAAGGACTTGTTTTATCTGCGCCTGGGATCCAACCTCAAGCGCATGTGGCTGGATGTGCACAACCTGCTGGGCGTGGCCAGCCTGCCGTTTCACCTTGTCATCGCGCTGAGCGCCGCCGTGTTCGGGCTGCACGACATGGTCTACCTGGCGCAGGACAAGTTCGTCTATCAGGAAGGCCTGCGCGCCACCGTCGCGCGCGACAGTGTCAAGCCGCCGCAGGTGGCGCGCGCAGACTGGCTGCCTCCGAGCGAGATCATGCGCCGCGTACAGGAGCAGGCGCCGGGCTTTGCGCCCCTGGGCCTGGACTACGTGATGCTCCCCAGCGGCCCCGTGGGGCTGGTGGGGGGCGTGGATGAACGGCACTTCCAGCGCGCCTCGCGCTACGGCCTGGCTTTCGTGAACCTGGGCAGCGGCGAAATCTACGATCGCAACTATCTGCCGGGTGCCAGCGGCTATGCGTCGACGGCGCTCCTCAGCAGCCTGTTCGCGCTGCACTTCGGCAGCTATGGTGGCGACACGGTGCGCATCCTGTACCTGCTGCTGGGGCTGTCGGGTGCGCTGCTGTTCTACACCGGGAATTTGCTGTGGATAGAGACGCGGACCCAGCGCGCGCGCAAACCGCAAGACGGGCAGCCCATGAGGCGGCCGCGCCATGTGCGTGTCGTGTCCGCGCTCACGCAGGGTGTGTGCCTGGGCTGCGCTGCGGCGCTACCCGCGACGCTTGCCCTGGCGCACTGGTTCGCGCCGAGGGTGGGCGACATCGACATGCTCCACCAGGGTGTGTACTACACGCTGTTTCTCGCCTGCATCGCCTGGGCGATCTGGCGCGGCACGGAACGCGCTGCGCCCGGCCTGTTGTGGTTCACGGCGATCTGCAATGCGCTGGTACCCGTGGCCGCCGTGCTGGACCCCAGTCCGGACGGGGTACTGCTGGGCCTGACCTGCCTGCTGCTGGCACTGTTCTTCGGATGGCTGGGTTGGCGCCAGCGCGCCAAGGTGCATCCGGTCGGCGTGGCTGCCTGATGTGCATGCGCAACACTTCATTTTCATAGCTGCCTGCGCTTGCTGCATAAGCGCTGGAGGCCAATTTGACTTCCAGAAACAGGCCTACCGTACTCAGTCGCCAGCGGGGTGTCGGTTACAACATGAAATATAATGAGAATTATTTTCATTCGCATCAAATAACGGCAAGAAGCAATGTCCAACAAAGCATCCTTTGGCCGCACCGGCCGGCTTACTCCCATCGCTCTGGCGCTGCTGGCTTTCAGCGCCTCCGTCGCAGGGCAGACCGCGGACGGCGGCACGGCCACCGCCACGCTGGAGCAAGTCAATGTGCGCAGCAAGTACGAACGTGAAGACCTGCCGACCCGCGCGCCCGGCCACAAGGCCGCATCGGGCGCGCGCCTGGGCATCCTGGGCGCCACGTCCATCCTGGAGGCGCCCGTGCATGTCAACGCCTACACGCGCGAGCTGGCCGAGGACTGGTCGGCCCTCACGCTGCAGGACGTGCTGGAGAACGACTCGTCGGTCGTCTTCATCACCAACAAGAACCACCTGCTGCAGAACTTCAACCTGCGCGGCCTGGACATGAGCGCGATGGACATCGCCACCAACGGCCTGTACGGCATCGCCCCGGCCAATGCGGTGCCGGTGGAGATGTTCGAACGCATCGAGGTGCTGCGCGGCCCGAACGTGCTGCTCTCGGGCATGCCGCCCAACAACAGCGTGGCCGGCACCGTCAACATGGTCACCAAGCGCGCACTGGCGCAGCCCATCGCCGACCTGACGATGACCTACGCCACGCATTCATACCTGCAGGGCCATGCCGACGTGGGCAAGCGCTTCGGCGATGAAAAGCGCCTGGGTATCCGCTTCAACGGCGTCTATGGCAGCGGCGAGATGGGCGCCAAGGAGGAGGACCAGACCCGCCGCGTGGGGGCTCTGGCGCTGGACTACCTGGGCGACCGCGCGCGCTTCTCGCTGGACGTGTACAGCAGCGTCACCAAGATCGAGGGCGGCAGCCCGGGCATGTTCAACTTCCTGGGCAACGCCCAGATCCCCGGCGTGGGCCGCCTGCTGGCGCCGCCCGAGGGCGACACCAACATGTTCCGCGGCACGCACGGGCAGTACGACAACAGCGGCGCGCTGGCCCGCGCCGAGGTCGACTTCACGCCCGACTGGCAAGGGTACTTCGCGCTGGGCGGCTCCGAGGCCGAGGGCAACGGCCTGCTGTTCGGCACGCGCGCCTTCGTCACCGGCGCGGACGGCACCACGCGCGGCGCGATCTACAACGTCCACACCGAATCCGAGCGCCGCACGGCCGAGACGGGCGTGATCGGCAAGTTCGACACCGGCAGCGTCAAGCACCGCCTGCAGCTTTCGGCCAATGTCCTCAAGCACAAGGAAGGCACGGTCAACACCGCCTGCAACTACTGCTACACCACCAACATGTACAACCCCGTCGCGCCCACCTTTCCCGCAGCGCCCAAGTGGACCGGCTACACCACCGTGAACGACTACCGCTCGCTGGCCGTCGCCGACACCATGGCCTTTGCCCATGAAACCGTGCTGCTGACAGTGGGCGGGCGCCACCAGACCGTGAAGATGCCGCTGCAAAAATACAGCGAAAGCCGTTTCTCCCCCATGCTCGCCGCCGTGGTACGGCCCTGGGGGGATTCCCTCTCGCTCTTTGGCAATTACACCGAAGGCCTGGAGCCCGGCCAGATTGTTGGAGTGGGCTACGCCAACACGGGTGAGGCCCTGCCACCGAAGCAGACCAAGCAGTTCGAACTGGGCGTGAAGCTGCAGACGGGTGCGCTCACGCACACCGTCAGCGCCTATGAGATCAAGCGCCCCTCCTTCGTCACCAACAGTGCCAACCGCATGGTCGATGACGGCGAGCAGCGGCTGCGCGGCCTGGAGTGGAGCATGTACGGCATGTTGACCAAAGACCTGTCGCTGCTGGGCGGCGTTACCCACATCGAATCCGAGCAGCGCAACACCGGCCGCGATACCTACGGCACGCCTGAGCTGCGCGCGCGCATCGGCCTGGATTGGCAAACGCCCGTGCAAGGTCTGAAGGTGGGCGGCCGCGTGGTCCATACCAGCTCGCAGTGGGCGGATTCGGGCAACAAGCTGCGCGTGCCCTCCTGGAACCGCCTGGACCTGAATGCCAGCTACGCCACCAGGTTCGGCAGCATGCCCGTGCGTTTCAACGCCAGCGTGGAAAACGTGGCCGACAAGAAGTACTGGATCGGCATCTTCGGTGACGGCTTCGTGATGCCAGGCGCACCGCGCACCTTCAAAGTGTCTGCGACCGTGTCGTTCTGATGCTGGGGACAGGCCCGCCGAAGGTATGGCGCCTTTCAGCGTGGCCTGACTTTCGAAAGCACCGGCGAGGACTGCTTGTGGCGCGGCGGTGGGTCCTCGCCGGTACCGTCCGTCCGCGGCAACGGCAGGCGCTGGGCCGCGATGCCGCTCAGGAAGTCAAAGCACTTTGGTGAGCGTGACGATCACGCGCGACTTGTTGACGGGGCCGAAGAATTCTTTCTTGCTGGCGCCCGCCACCGCAGCGCCCAGCGACACACCCGAGCCGAAGTCGTAGGCACCGCCCACGCTGTAGTCCATGAAGTTGGGGGCCGTGATGTCGCCACCAAAGCGGGTGAAACCCACGGACGCCTTCAGCGTGATCTTGGGGGCCACTTCGTGCGCGAATGCCAGGTTCAGGTAGCCGGTGTTGCGGCCCTTGAAGCCGGGGCCGGCGTAGGCGAAGTAGTCCTTGGACAGTGTGTGCGAGTACCGGGCGGTCAGGGGGCCGAACGTGGCCGCGCCATAGACTTCGGTGGTGTTGCCGTTGCTGTTGCCGGGGTAGATGTAGGTCAGCACGCCCAGGTCCAGGTCCGCGTCGCCGGCCTTGAACTTGTAGCCCCCGTACACATCGGATTCGAGCGAGTTGCCCGACAGCCAGTCCACGCTGGAGTTCCAGTTGCCCACATAGAAGCCGGATTCACCAAAGGCATAGTCAAAGCCGCCTTGCAGCGCCGGCTTGACGGCCCTGGCCTTGGAGGTGTCCTGGTCCTGGCCGCGGAACTTGTAGTTGGTGGTCAGGCTGACGTTGCCGGTGAGCTGGGCGCTGGCCAGCACGGGAAGGGTGGCGAAGAGCGCAGTGGCGAGCACTTTGGAGCATGAGAAGGCCATGGAGGAAATCCTGCGGAAACAAACGAAGGTGCAAGCGTAGGAAAACGTGCATATAAAGTTCGTAAAGAATGCGGGCAAAGCCGTAAATGTTGCCGAGCGCCGACGGACGCCACGAATCGCCAACCACACACCGTGACGCGCTGGCAACATCGCCGGCATCCAGTGTTGCGTGAGGTGCTGTGATGTTGATCAACTGCGTCGTGTATGAGGATGGCACCAAGCTCGCCGACATTCCTGTCCGTGAGATCCGTGAGCACATATCGCTCCCCGGGTGCTTCGTGTGGGTGGCATTGCATGACCCCACCCCGGAAGAACTTGACGAGTTGCAAAAGGAGTTCGGCCTGCATCCCTTGGCGGTGGAAGATGCCCGCCATGGCCATCAGCGGCCCAAAGTCGAGGAATACGGGCCTTCTCTTTTTGTGGTTCTTCATCTCCTGGAGTCGGGTGGGGACCACGAGACCGTCACGAGGCTGGGCGAACTCAATGTGTTCGTGGGCAGTAACTATGTGGTGTCGGTGCGCAACCGCAGTGAGCGAGGCTTCTGGGATGTGCGGGAGCGTTGTGAGAGAGAGCCTGAACTCTTGCGCAGCGGGCCGGGATTTGTGCTGTATGCGCTGATGGACGCGGTGGTCGATCGCTACTTCCCGATCATCGATGCCCTCGAGGTGGAGCTTGAAACGATCGAGCAACAGATATTCACCAAGGGTGTCGCGCGGACCAGTATCCGGCGGCTCTATGAACTCAAGCAGCGCCTTACCCTGCTCAAGCACGCCGTTGCCCCATTGCTGGAAGGTGCGGCCAAGCTGCACGGTGGCCGGGTGCCACAAATCTGTGCTGGCTCTCAGGAGTATTTCCGCGATGTGGTGGACCACCTTGGCCGGATCAACACCTCCATCGACTCCATTCGCGACACGATCGGGACGGCAATCCATGTCAATCTGTCCATGGTCACCATCGAGGATGGCGAGGTCGTCAAGCGCCTGGCTGCGTGGGCCAGTCTGTTTGCCGTGTGCACGGCGTTCGCGGGAATCTGGGGCATGAATTTCGAGCACATGCCGGAGCTCAAGTGGCGCTACGGATACGCCACTGCGATCGCCCTCATCGCCACCACCTGTTGCTATCTCTACTATCGCTTTCGCAAGGCGGGCTGGCTCTAGATAACAGGTGCGGAGCCGTCCGGGGCGCGGGTTCCAGCAGCCAGGCGCCGGTAGATCGGTGGCCCTCGCAAGGGCCGCATTTTTACGCCGTTTTTACGGCGACCTCCCCAGTCTGTGCACACTTTTTACAGCGACATCCTGAGAATCAAACACACGTTTTGATGCAGGAGTTGTCGATGGACATGATCTGGATAGCCGCATTGGCGGCTCTGTGGGTGGCCATGGCCGAGGCCGTGGTTTTGCTGGGCAAATTCGGCCCGGCCAAGGGTGAGCGCGCATGATCGGCCTCGAAGTGCTTTATGGCTTTGGCGCGCTTGTGGCCATTGCCTTGCTGGCCTATCTCGTGTTCGCGCTGATCTGCGCGGAGGAGTTCTGACATGGAAACCTCTGCCTGGAGCCTGCTCGGGCTCTTTCTGGTTGCGCTTGGCGTCCTGGCATGGCCACTGGGCAAATGGCTGGCCGCCCTGTGTGAGGGCCGGTTGCCTCGGTGGATGCATGTGGCCGAAAAACCGCTCTACAAGATGGCCGGGGTGGCTCCCGATCAGTCGATGCACTGGCACGGATATGCGCAGGCACTGTTGGCGTTCAATGCCATCGGTGCATTGGCGGTGTATGGCCTGCAGCGCCTGCAGCACCTGCTGCCGCTCAATCCCCAGGGAATGGGGGCGGTGTCCGGCGACTCGTCGTTCAACACTGCCATCAGTTTTGTTGCCAATACCAACTGGCAGGGCTACGCGGGTGAATCCACGATGAGCTATCTCACGCAGATGCTTGGCCTTTCCGTTCAGAACTTCTTGTCAGCTGCCACCGGTATCGCCGTGGCGTTCGCGTTGGCCCGCGGCTTTGCGGCCCGGCGCACCGACGGACAGGGATATGTCGGAAACTTCTGGACCGACGTCACCCGGATCACGGCTTGGGTGCTTGTGCCGGCCTCCTTTGTAATCGCGCTCGTTCTGGTCGGGCAGGGCGTCATCCAGAATTTTGACGCCTACAAGGAGGTCGCAACCCTGGAGCAGACGGCCTATGAAGTGCCCAGGCTGGATGGTGCAGGCCAGCCCGTGACAGGTGCTGACGGAGCACCGGTCATGGAGGGCAGGACCAGCAAGACCCAGACGCTGGCCATGGGACCGGTGGCCTCGCAGGAGGCGATCAAGATGCTCGGCACGAACGGCGGTGGGTTCTTCAACGCCAACTCCGCCCATCCCTATGAGAACCCCACCGCCTTGACGAACTTCGTGCAAATGCTGGCGATCTTTCTGATTCCCGCGGCCTTGTGCTTCGCATTTGGCCGTGTTGTTGGCGACCAGCGCCAGGGCGTCGCGATCCTGGCGGCGATGACGGTGATGTTCGTCGTGGCCGTCGTGGCCGCTGTCGCGGCGGAACAGGCCGGCAATCCGCAATGGAGTGCGCTGGGGGTGGACCAATCCGTCAGCACCCTGCAATCGGGCGGGAACATGGAGGGCAAGGAAGTGCGGTTCGGAATCACCGCGTCAGCGCTTTTCGCGGCCGTGACCACCGCTGCCTCATGTGGCGCCGTGAACGCGATGCATGACTCGTTCACGCCTCTGGGAGGCATGGTGCCTCTGGTTCTCATGCAACTGGGCGAGGTCGTGTTTGGCGGCGTGGGCACCGGCCTCTATGGCATGCTGGTATTCGCCATCCTTGCCGTGTTCATGGCGGGTCTCATGATCGGCCGGACGCCCGAGTATTTGGGCAAGAAGATCGAGGTGCGCGAAATGAAGCTCACATCGGTCGCCATTCTGGTAACGCCGATCCTGGTGCTCGTGGGTACCGCGGTTGCCGTGAGTGCGGGCGCAGGACAGGCCGGCGTTGCCAACCCTGGCGCCCATGGGTTCTCCGAAATCCTCTATGCATTGACATCCGCCGCGAACAACAACGGCAGCGCGTTTGCGGGGCTGTCTGCCAATACGCCGTTCTACAACGTACTGCTGGGGCTGGCAATGTGGTTTGGCCGCTTTGGAGTGATCGTGCCCGTCCTGGCCATCGCTGGTTCGCTGGCCGCGAAGAAGCGCCTGCCGGTGACGGCGGGCACCATGCCCACCCATGGGCCGCTGTTCGTGGTTCTTCTCGTGGGGACCGTGCTTCTGGTGGGGCTTCTCAACTACGTGCCTGCCCTGGCTTTGGGTCCGATGGTCGAGCACCTGATGCTCTGGGCCAAGTGAGGTTTGCCGATGACTAAAAAGAATACTTCTACTTCTCTGCTGGATCCTGTCCTGATCCGGACAGCGTTCTGGGGGGCGCTGGCCAAGCTCAGCCCGCTGGTTCAATGGCGCAACCCGGTGATGTTCATCGTGTACATCGGCAGCATCTTCACCACGCTGCTGTGGCTGCATGCCCTCAACGCACCGGCGGATGCGAGCGTGCGCCCGGGCTTCGTGCTGGCCATCACCGTCTGGCTCTGGTTTACGGTGCTGTTCGCCAACTTCGCCGAAGCGTTGGCCGAAGGCCGCAGCAAGGCCCAGGCAGCCTCCTTGCGTGGATTGCGCAAGGAAACCTGGGCCAAGAAACTCAAGGAGCCGGTCCATGGTTCCGCGTTCCTGCCGGAGCAGGCCACCAACTTGCGCCGCGGCGACGTGGTGCTGGTGGAGGCGGGCGATGTGATTCCGCTGGATGGTGAAGTGATCGAGGGCGTAGCCTCTGTCGACGAAAGTGCCATCACCGGCGAATCTGCGCCGGTGGTTCGCGAGTCCGGTGGGGACTTCTCCGCCGTGACGGGCGGCACCCGCGTGCTTTCCGATTGGCTCGTGGTGCGCGTGTCCGTGAATCCAGGCGAGTCTTTCCTGGACCGGATGATTGGAATGGTGGAGGCCGCCAAGCGGCAAAAGACGCCCAATGAGGTCGCCTTGACGATCTTGTTGGTGGCATTGACGATTGTGTTCCTGGTGGTCACCGTCACCCTGCTGCCTTTTTCGATCTTCAGCGTGCAGGCTTCAGCGGCTGGGACTGTCGTCTCTCTGACGGCCCTGGTGGCCCTGCTGGTGTGCCTCATCCCGACCACCATCGGTGGACTGCTGTCGGCCGTTGGCGTGGCTGGCATGAGCCGGATGATGCAGGCCAACGTGATTGCGACCTCGGGGCGGGCCGTGGAGGCCGCAGGAGATGTCGATGTGCTCCTGCTGGACAAGACCGGGACCATTACCCACGGGAATCGCCAAGCCAGTGCGTTCCTGCCCGCTCCAGGGGTTTCACCTGGCCGCCTGGCCCGCGCAGCCTTGCTGGCATCGCTTGCGGACGAGACGCCTGAAGGGCGCAGCATCGTCGAGCTGGCCCGCCGTTCGGGCACCCCCGACGAGAATCCGCAGGGCGTGCTGCTTGTGCCTTTCACTGCGCAGACGCGGATGAGCGGTGTCGACCTCCCTGCCGTCGAAGCGTCCGGGCAGCCCGCAACCATGCTGCGCAAGGGAGCCGTGCAAGCCATTGCGCGGCATGTGGAAGCGCAGGGGGGCGCCATGCCACACGAAGTGGCGGCCGCCGCCGACCAGGTGGCGTACCGGGGAAGCACCCCCCTGGTGGTGACGGAAGGGCGTCAGGTGCTCGGTGTTGTGGAACTCAAGGATGTCGTGAAGGTCGGCATCAAGGAGCGCTTCGCCGAGTTGCGCCGCATGGGCATCCGCACCGTCATGATCACGGGTGACAACAAACTCACGGCAGCCTTCATCGCCGCGGAGGCCGGGGTCGATGACTTCCTGGCGGAGGCGACCCCGGAGGACAAACTGGCGCTGATCCGCAAGTACCAGTCGGAAGGACGACTGGTGGCCATGACCGGTGACGGCACCAACGATGCGCCGGCACTGGCGCAGGCCGATGTCGCCGTGGCGATGGGGAGCGGAACGCAAGCCGCCAAGGAAGCTGGCAACATGGTCGACCTGGACTCCAACCCGACAAAACTCCTGGAGGTCGTTGAGACTGGAAAGGCGCTCTTGATGACGCGAGGCTCTCTCACGACGTTCTCGATCGCGAACGACGTGGCGAAGTATTTCGCCATCATTCCGGCCATTTTCGTGTCGACCTATCCGCAGCTTTCCGCGCTCAACGTCATGCAACTGGCGAGCCCGTCGTCTGCCATCTTGTCGGCCGTGATCTTCAATGCGCTGGTGATCGTCTTCCTGATCCCCCTGGCATTGCGAGGGGTGCGGTATCGCCCTGTGGGGGCGGCGGCCCTGCTGCGCCGCAACCTCGCGATCTATGGCCTCGGAGGTTTGATCGTGCCGTTTGTCGGCATCAAGCTGATTGACTGGATACTGGTGGCCGTAGGGCTGATTTGAGGAACCTTCCATGAAAAACATTCTTCGCCCAGCACTTATCGTGTTTGTAGCCCTCAGCGCGCTGACGGGCTTGCTGTACCCCTTGGCCGTTACCGGAGCGGCGCAGGCCGTTTTCCCCCACGAGGCTGCGGGAAGCCTTGTGCAGCGCAATGGCCAGGCCGTTGGCTCTTCGTCGATCGGCCAGAATTTCACGGAACCCGCGCATTTCTGGGGGCGTCCGTCGGCCACGGCGCCCATGCCCTACAACGCGGTGGCGTCGGGAGGCTCCAACCAGGGGCCCCTCAATCCGGCGTTGAACGATGCGGTCAAGGCCCGCGTGGAGGCATTGCGCGCGGCCGACCCCGGCAATCTGGCGCCGGTGCCCGTGGACCTGGTGACGGCGTCCGCCAGCGGTCTGGATCCGCATATCAGCGTCGCGGCGGCACAGTACCAAGCCGCCCGCGTGGCGCGGGCCCGCAACGTCCCCGTGGCGAGCGTGAATGCCCTTGTCGACAAGCTCACCGAAAAGCCGATCCTGGGCCTGCTTGGCGAACCCAGGGTGAACGTACTGGCACTGAATCTTGCCTTGAATGATGCACGGTAGCACCGCATTCCGCCTTTTGTCATTCTTGCCCATAGGGCCCGCTTGGAGCCAGGCACGCCATGGCTGACATGCAGCGCCCAGACCCCGATGCGTTGATCGCGCAACTGCGCGCGCAGGAGGAGCAGACCACGCGCGGCAAGCTGCGCATCTACTTCGGCGCCAATGCAGGGGTGGGCAAGACCTGGGCCATGCTCAGTGCGGCGCAGCGGGAGCGTGGCGCTGGCCGCGACGTTCTGATCGGGGTGGTGGAAACCCATGGCAGAGCCGAGACGGCGGCCTTGCTCGCGGGATTGGATGCATTGCCCCTCAAGGAGGTGGAGTACCGTGGCCGGCTGCTCCTTGAGTTTGACCTGGACGCGGCCCTTGCACGCAAGCCGGCCATCCTCCTGGTGGATGAGCTTGCCCACTCCAACGTGCAGGGATCCCGCCATGCCAAGCGCTGGCAGGATGTCCAGGAACTGCTCGCCGCGGGCATCGATGTGTGGACTGCGCTCAATGTCCAGCATCTGGAGAGCCTCAATGGGACCGTGGGTGCGATCACGGGGATCAGGGTCCATGAGACGGTGCCCGACACCGTGCTGGACGACGCGGACGAAGTGGTGCTTGTCGACGCCACCCCCGATGAACTGATATCCCGCCTGAGTGCAGGGAAGGTGTATGTCCCCCAGCAGGCTGAGCGTGCGGCCCAGAGCTTCTTCCGCAAGGGCAACCTGATTGCCCTGCGCGAAATCGCACTGCGCCGCACCGCTGAGCATGTGGAGGACGACGTCCTGGGATGGCGGATCGAACAGTCAGGCACTCCCGGCGAGCGCGTGTCTGCCGCCTGGAACACCTCGGGCAGCATACTGGCGTGTGTCGGGCCGAACGAAGATGCCGCGCAGACCGTGCGCGCGGCCGCGCGCCTGGCAGGGCAGCTCAATGTGAAGTGGCATGCCGCATACGTGGAGACACCGCGCCTGCAGAGGCTGGACGCACCGCAGCGCGACAGGATTCTGGCCGTGCTGCAACTGGCGCAGGAGCTGGGCGCCGAGACGGCGGTGCTGACGGGCGACCACGTTGCGCCGGCCCTGGCTGCACAGGCGCTTCACCTCAATTGCGCCACCCTGGTCCTGGGTCGTCCTGCGCCGCGGCGCTGGTGGCAGAAGTGGCCTTCGACCAGGGAGGTGGGCCGGGAAATCGCGGGACTTGCCCCCTCGCTTGATATCGTGGAAACGGCGCGCGCGGGTAGTTCGAGGCGGTTGCCGCAGGCACTCTGGAGCCACAAAGTAGGCGTTGAGGCCAGGGAAACCGACGAGGCCGCACACCCGCGCTGGCAGGGCTTCCTCTGGGCGCTCGGTGCCAGCATTGCGGTCACGTTGATGGCGACTCTGTTGCACGGCGTCCTGGAGTTGACCAACATCGTGATGTTGTACCTGGTCGGCGTTGTCGGGGTCGCCATGCGATTCGGGCGCGTGCCTGCGGCGATGGCCGCACTGCTCAATGTGCTGGCCTTCGATTTCTTCTTCGTATCACCGCGGCTGTCTTTCGCGGTCAGCGACGTGCAGTACGTGGTCACTTTTGCCGTGATGCTGGGGGTGGGACTTCTGGTGGGGCAGCTCACAGCCGGCCTCAGGTTCGCGGCCGGAGTGTCCAACAGCCGGGAGCGCCGGGCCCAATCGCTGTTCGAGCTTGCGCGCGAGCTGTCGGCGGCCCTGGAGACGAGCCAGGTCATCGAGATCGGCGCGGCGGCTGTGCAGGGGCATTTTGGCGGCAGGGCGGTGGTGGTTGCATTGGACGCGTCGGACCGCCTTCACTACCCCGATGATCTGCCGCAGGAATTTGACAAAAGTGTGGCCGACTGGACCTTGCGGCAAGGACAGAGCGCGGGGCTGGCCACGAGCACTCTGGCGGCGCAGGCATGGCGCTATGTCCCCCTCAAGGCGCCCATGAGGGTGCGCGGTGTGCTGGCGCTGGAGCCCGCGCACCCAAGGTGGCTGCTGATTCCGGAGCAGGCTCAGCAACTCGATACCCTGGCCCGGCAGATCGCCATCGCGCTCGAACGTGTGCACTACGTCCACATCGCGCAAAAGGCGGTGGTGGACATGGAGTCCGAGCGGCTGCGCAATGCCTTGCTGGGCGCTGTCTCCCATGATGTGAGAACACCGCTGACGGCGCTGATCACGCTGGCCGAATCGCTCAAGGGGTTGCCGACGGAGGAGCACGATGCCGTGGCACAAGCCATCGTGCATCAGGCGCACCAGCTCAACGCGCTGGTCAGCAACCTGCTGGACATGGCCAGGCTGGAAAGTGATGTTTCGGGACAAAGTGTCCACTTGCGGCGTGACTGGCAGTCGGTCGAGGAAGTCGTGGGCGCCTCGATACGCGCCGCCAAGCCCGCGCTGAAGGAGTTGACCGTTCGCACGGAAATCCCCGCCCATTTGCCGCTGGTGGAGTTCGATCCTGTCCTCATTGAGCGCGTGCTGGTGAATTTGCTTGAGAATGCCGCCAAGTACGGCGCACCGCCCGTTGTCATCAAGGCGTTTGCGACAGAAGGGAGTCTGGTGTTGACCGTGACGGACCACGGGCCTGGCCTGCCACCCTCTGTGCGTGGCAGGGAACACCTGCTGTTCGAGAAATTCACCCGGGGACAGGCTGAATCGGCGACACCGGGCGTGGGCCTGGGGTTGGCGATCTGCAAGGCGGTGGTGCACGCGCACGGCGGAACGATCTCCGCTGCCAGCGCAACCGGGGGCGGGGCGGAATTCACCATCACGCTCCCGCGCCGAGAGCCTCCCCCCGATCCCGATTTGGAAGATATGGAGCGGGGCGTTGCCGCCCCGGGATACGATGCAAATACGTACCGTGCTGGTGGTTGAGGATGAGCCGCAGATCCGGCGCTTCGTTCGCAGTGCGCTCGAAGCAGAAGGATGGCAGGTTCATGAAGCCGCGACGGTGCGCGAAGGACTGTCTGCGGCGGGTACCCGCCAGCCCGATCTGCTGGTGCTGGACCTGGGGTTGCCTGACGGCGATGGCATTGACCTGATCCGCGACGTGCGGGGCTGGTCCGCCGTGCCGATCATCGTCCTGTCTGCGCGCACCGATGAGGCCGACAAGGTCTCCGCACTCGATGCTGGAGCGGATGACTATCTCACCAAGCCCTTTGGTACGGGGGAGCTTCTGGCGCGCGTGCGTGCCAATCTTCGCCGTCCGCGTGCGGCGACAGGAAATGGGCTCACCGTGGATGGGGTGGAGCCAGCGTTTCATTTTGGCGACGTGGAGGTGGACCGCAGCGCTCGGCTGGTACGCAAGGGCGGGGTTGAAGTCCACCTGACGCCGACCGAGTACCGCATGCTGTCGGTGCTGGTCGCCAATTCGGGACGGGTCATCACCCAGAAACAGCTGCTCCGCGAAGTGTGGGGGCCGATGCGGTCGGACCAGAGCCACTACCTGCGCATCTACATGGGGCATCTCAGGCAGAAGCTCGAGGCAGATCCGGCGCAGCCTCGTCACTTGCTGACTGAATCGGGAGTGGGGTACCGACTCGCGGTGTGACTCCACAAGCGATGAACTCCAGGGCTGCAGCGGTGCGCCCGGCGCGTTTCCCTCGTCGCGTGATGTGGCCGCGGAATTTGACAACGAATTGACGGCTCGAACCCCAGTTTTTACGAACGATTTACACCAGTCTTTCTAGACTGGGTGCATGTTCAATAGATGCCACTACCCCTTTTTTTGAAGGTGGCCCCGTGGCGAAAGACATGCTGCAAACATACGCAGGGATCAGCCTGCACCGGGTGGCCATGCTGCCCTTCCCCGGGGAGTGCGACGGTCCGGCCTCTCTGGTGGCACTGCCCCTGGTCGCTTCATGCACCGACGCACAGGACTTGCGAAAGACACTTCATTCGGCTCTGGGCGCCCGGTTGCGGGGGTACCGAATGTGTCTGGACAGGCCCCGCGAGCGGGCAAGTCTCAGCTTGCTTGTGCAACGCAAGGATGTATTGCACACCGTGTGCTGCGTGATGCGCGTGTTGCCGCACGCCGAGTTTGGCCGCGTGGTGAAAGTCGCTGGTGCTGAGGAATTCCCGTGCCATTGACATCGCTCCGCATCCAGTGGGCCCCATCCATGGGAGCGTGGCTGTCGGATCGCAGGCGTTGCGATCCCGGAAGGTCGATCCATGGATGACTGGGTGCATGTGTCGCTGGCGCTGCTGGTACTGCTGGTTCCGATCGGCGTCGCGTGGATGGCATTGAAGCTATCTGACCGGGGCGCGCGCAAATCCGGGCGCGGTCTTCGATGAAGCCGTCTTCCCATCGGAGCAAGGTGGAGCCGGCGAACCGTGGCGATCTGGCCGCGCTCGATCGGCTGGAGCGCGCGGCTTTCGAGAACGACAGAATCTCGTTCAGAAGTTGGCAACGCATGCTGGCCAGCCCGTCGGCCCGCGTTCTCGTGTGCAGATCGAGCGAAGTCTTGGAGGGGGCCTGCGTGGTATTGCGCCGCAAGGGATCCTCTGTAGCTCGCCTGTACTCGATCGCTGTGGCGTCTGCCGTACGGGGTTCCGGCATAGCCGCTGAACTTTTGACCGCGGCGATCAGGGACGCGCGAGAAGCCGGGTGCGCGGTTTTGAGGCTGGAGAGCAGGACTTCCAATGTCTGCGCACACCGCTTGTTCCTTCGCCATGGATTCGTGGGGATGGGCCGCAAGCTTGCCTACTACGGCGATGGCGAAGCCGCTTTGTGCTTTCAGAAGGACCTCTTCGACGACGCGCGGGCGCGAGAAGGGAACGCCTCTCGGGTGCGGCACTACGCCCAGACGCTGGATTTCACCTGTGGGCCCTGCGCATTGCTGATGGCCATGTCTGCCGTGGACCCGTCCATCCCTGTCAATCAAGCCGCCGAAATCCGCCTATGGCGTGAGGCCACAACGGTCTTTATGGCGGCGGGCCATGGTGGGTGTGGTCCTTTCGGACTTGCGCATGCGGCATTGCGCCGCGGCTTTGACGTGTCGGTCTATGCAGCGGCTGGCGCATCACTCTTCATGGACAGTGTGCGCGACCCTCTCAAGAAAGACGTCATCCAGCTGGTGGAAAACGACTTCCGGTTGGAACTGGAGGCTCACCGTGTTCCTGTCCATGCCCGGCCCGTCTCTCCAGAAAGCGTGATTGAGCAATTGCGCATGGGAAGCCTGCCCATTGTCCTCATCAGTCTGTGGCGGCTTCACCGGGAGAAAACGCCACATTGGGTGGTAATCACCGGCTTTGACGGCGCGGTTTTTCGCCTTCTGGACCCTATGGCGCGTTCCAGTGACCCGGATGGCGGAGTGTCCATCAGCTTTGGTGAATTCAAGAAGATCGCCAAATACGGGCGCCGCAGGCGCACTGCCGCGGTCGTCATCTCCGGAAAGAAATAAATTGTCTTCAGAACATGTGATCGTGGTGGAGAAGCTCGCAGACTTTCGATGGAGCGAGCCCGAGATCAGAGTCATCACCGCCGATCAATTCGTCGCGGAGGAGCCGGATGCCCGGGGGCGTTTTCGCAAGGTCACGAACCTTTGCCGGACTTATGGCTACCTCAGCATGGGCTACTACTGCTCCCTGCTGGCGGAGGCGCGTGGCGACCGGGTCACCCCCAGCGTGGACACCATACTCAGCCTTCAGCGCAAGCGAATGCAGCCTGATGAAGCGTTCGTGCAGCTCAATAGGCTGGTCGGTCCGCTGAAGGAAATCCCCGGCTCCGTGAATACGCTGACCTTGCATGTGTTCTTCGGGGTCATGGAGGACCCCGTGCTGGCGCCGCTGGCTCGAAAGAGCTTTGAACTGTTCCGTTGTCCATTGATGGAGATCACCCTCGAACGGCAGGAGCAGTCCGCAAACTGGCAGCTCGGCGGAATACAGGCGTTGGACCTTCGCGATGTCGAGCCTGCGCGCGATGAGGTCCTTGTTCGAGCGCTCCGCCAGTACACGCGGCGCAGCTGGCGCCCCATGGTCGCCATGCCACTGCCCCGGATGGACCTCGCGGTCCTGCACGATCCGGATGACCCGCTTCCTCCGTCCAGTCTCAGGACGCTCAAGAAGTTGGTTGATGTGGGGCAGGACATGGGAATTGCGGTGGAGCTTATCGAGAAGAAGGACTTCTCCCGCCTGACCCAGTTCGATGCGCTGTTCATTCGGGAAACCACCGCGGTGACGCACCATACCTTTCAGTTTGCGAGAAAGGCTGTCGCCGAGGGCATGCCGGTCATAGACGACCCCGTGTCCATCCTGCGCTGCACGAACAAAGCCTTTTTGGCGGAGCTTCTGCGCGAGCATGCCATTGCCACACCGGTGACGCGCATGGCCAGCCGGCGCACGCTGGCCGGCATGGAGCACACGCTGGACTACCCCGTGGTGGTGAAAGTACCGGATGGTGCGTTCAGCCGCAGTGTCAAGAAGGCGGAGAGCTTTGAGCATCTCCAGGACATTGCGAAAGGCATGCTCAGGGAATCGGAAATCATCCTGCTGCAGGAGTACATGTACACAGACTTTGACTGGCGCGTCGGGGTTCTGGCGGGGCAAGCGGTCTTCGCGGCGAAGTACTTCATGTGCAATGGGCACTGGCAGATACTGCAGCACACAGCAAATGGCAAGTACACGGAGGGGCGGGTTCAGGGTGTACCGCTGCAAGACGTGCCCACAGAGGTGCTGGCGGCAGCCGTCAACTCCGCGCGCCTGGTTGGCAATGGATTTTATGGGGTGGACATCAAGGCCACGGCTTCTGGTGTCTATGTCATCGAGATCAACGACAACCCCAATCTCGATGTTGGCATGGAAGATGCGGCATTGGGCGACAAGCTGTATTCCACTTTGCTCTCGCACTTCCTGCTGCAGGTGGAACGCCGATTCACATCCACTGCGCAGCGTGGCAGCGCGTCTCGTTTGCAACCTGACGCGGTGACGCCTGGGTAGTTCGACGCGGGAACATTTGACGGTTTTTTTGCGGACGGCGGACCTGCTCGGAAATGGGCCGATCGCCGATGCGATGGACCCATCCTCCGCTGTTTTGGTTAGCATGGTTTCCGAAGCCCGGTTTTCGGCAGGTCGCGAGGAAATCCGGGATTGATTTTCTGGCTGCACCACGTGAAATGGGCGCTGGCGCCCACGCCATGTCGGCTGAATGAACCGCCAGTCGGCGCACGGTGCCCACGCCGCAAGTGTTTTGCTCGGCATCACGAACCAGACGAAAGGCCACCCCATGTCCGTTGAGTCCCATCCTGCCTGCGTGCGAGAGTTCCGCCAGGTCCTGTTGTGGCCCTTGCGACTGATGCCGGTGCGTGGCTCCGAGGGGCGGCACGCCAAGCCCTGGCAGGTGCTGGCGGACATGGGCGAGGCGTCGCCCTGGCGCGAGGTGGTGGATGAATTCACGGGCGACAGCGATCGTTTTCACGAGCGCCACTACAACGAGTTCGTGACCTTCTTGCCCTACGTGCAGCGCTTCCTGTACGGCGAGGGGCGCAGCCAGAAAGGCAGCAGCGCCGCAGGTTCACCGATGCGGGTGTTCCGGCGCAGCGACGTCAGTGCCGTGCGGGCGGTGCTGCACCCCGGTGCGCCGCCGATCACGCTCGACATCGTCCATGTGGACCTTTACTTTTTCCTCGACCTGGATCTGGTGCTGCTCAATGTCGAGGTCAGCGCCCGCGACCTGGCGCTGGCCCAGGCACAGGAGCTGCTGTACCGCTTTGGCCGCGGCTACCCCGCCGGCTGGGACGCCAACGGCCATGCGCAGCACTGCCTGTACAGCGCCGAGTGGCTGGACGCCGCCGGGCAGGTGCTGGCCCAGTCCGATGCCAACCAGCGTGACCTCTTCATGGCCCATGTCAGCAGCCACCGTGCTCCGCGCATCGCGGCCCACTGGGCCTGGCTGCTGGAGCCCCTGGTGAGCGACCATTCCGAGCGCAGTGGGCCTCTGCGCTACCGCCAGATCGAGTACTACCGCATGCCGCAACTGGCCTTTCTGGCGTTGGACAACCCGCGCGCACTGAGCCGCAGCGACTTCGTTCGCCTCGGCCTGGTGACCGGGGCGGCCACCTCCAGCGACGACGCCAGCCTGCCCTATGCCGAAGAGCATCTGGCCGACTTCGAAAATCGGTTTTGTTACGACCGATTCTGGAGCCACAGTGGCGCGGCTCCCAACACGCGGTATCTTTGCAGCGGCCATTCGCTGCTGGTGCTGGGCGATGCCCACAGCCCGTTTTTTGTCTGCCGCGACCGGGGGGTGCTGGCGCAGTTCCGGCACCAGCATTTCTTGTTGTTCCTGATCGCGCATTTTCAGAAAGCGGCGCTGCTGATGTTCTCGGACCGGCTGGCCGAGGCACTGAAAAACCTGGACATTGCCGACGCCGCCAGCGTGCGCCGCTTCAAGCGCACGATCCGTGACAGCTTTGCCGGCTTTCTGCGCTTCACGCACCGCTACTGGTTCCACGAGGTGTCCGAACAGGCCCAGGTGCGTGCCCTGTTCCGCATGTGCGCCAACCACCTCGGGCTGGACCCGCTGTACACGGAGGTCAAGGAGCGCATTGGCGAAATGAACCAGTACCTGGACGCGGACAGCCTGCGCCGCCAGGCCAACACCGTCGTCAGGCTGACGGTCGTGACCATCTTTGGCCTGATCGGCACCGTGACCACGGGCTTCCTGGGCATGAATTTGCTGGCCGAGGCCGATGCTCCCCCGGGCCGCAAGCTGGGGATTTTTGCCGTCGTGTTTGCCTTGACCACCTTGCTGACGGTTTACACCATGGTCAAGTCCAAACGCCTGTCGGACTTTCTGGACGTGCTTTCGGACGAACGCGCCAGTGCCTGGCAGAAAGTCAAGGCGCTGGGGCTGGTGTGGCGGCGCACAGGAGAATGAGGCGTGCTGCCCATGCCCCTGCTGGCCGTTCATCGCCGAGTTTTGATCAGGCAGTGACTGTTGTCGCCGATGGCACCCATCCGTTGGAAAATCGCGCGTGACGGCAGTCGCTGTGTGGCCTACAGCGGTCATCCACCTTCGATGCAGTGACAGGCATGCACGCAAGATTCAGTTGCGCCGTCCTGCCGCCCGCTGTGCCTGCAATGTCGATTCGGCCCTGCTATGCGCAGGTTTCGAACGCCGTGCGGCCAGACAACAGCCAGTTCTTTGCCCGAGCCGGAGGCGGCAGGCGCAGGCAGGCAGCCAGGTCGCTTGCAAGCTTTTTGTGCGAGGAGGATAATTCGCTCTTATGAAAATTCTCACCAACGTGATCAAGGCATCGTTCGCCCCCTAGTTGCGCCCCTCGATCGCGTGTCGGAGGGCTGTGCGCCTTCCGGTCCATAAAACCCCGGCAGGCTCCACCTCCGGGGTTTTTGTTTTTTCAGACTTTCTCACCACCCAATCTATGCGTACCTACGACAAGTTGATTGCCACGATTCCCGGCCGCCGGAGCTTGAGTTCCGTGCGCCCGGGCTTCGGCGACAGCACAACACCCATTCAACGCTAGCCTGAAGGCGAATCCATCTCGCCTGGGCTGGCAGATAGCCAACCAGGCGGCAGCTGCTCGCAGAGCCGGGCGCAACCGCAAGAGATTGAAAGATTCGCCATGAGAAATTCACGCAACACCAGCAATGCCCATCTGCGCAACCTCGGCGTCATTGCCCACGTCGACGCGGGCAAGACCACGACCACCGAACGCATCCTGTTCTACACGGGCGAGAGCCATCGCATCGGCGAAGTGCACGACGGCACGGCGCACATGGACTTCGATCCGCAGGAGCAACAGCGCGGCATCACCATCAACAGCGCGGCCGTCACCGTGCACTGGAAGGGCACGCAGCTCAACCTGATCGACACGCCCGGCCACATCGATTTCAACATCGAGGTGAACCGCTCGCTGCGCGTGCTCGACGGTGCGGTCGTCGTGTTCGACGGCGTGGCCGGTGTGGAGCCGCAGACCGAGACCAACTGGCGCCTAGCCGACAAGTACCGCGTGCCGCGCATCGCCTTCATCAACAAGCTCGACCGCGTGGGCGCCGACTTCCACCGCGTGGTGGCCATGATGGAAGAGCGCCTGGGCGTGCGCGTGGTGCCGCTGCAGATCCCCATCGGTGCGGAAGGCGACTTCCGCGGCGTGGTGGACTTGCTGAGCCTGCGCGCCCGCATCTGGGACAAGGACGACGCGAGTGCGCCCTACCGCGAAGCCGACGTGCCCGCCGAGCTGCTCGAGCAAGCCGTGCGCGCACGCGCCCGCCTGGTAGAGGCCGCCGTGGAGCAGGACGAAGCCGCGCTGCAGGCCTACGTGAACGGCGAAGAGATCGCTGTGGATGTGCTGCGTGCCGCCATCCGCAAGGGCGTGCTGGCCGGCGCCTTCGTGCCCGCGCTGGCCGGCTCGGCCTTCAAGAACCGCGGCGTGGAGCCTTTGCTCGACGCCGTGGTGGACTACTTGCCCTCTCCGGACGACATCGTGCGCGAAGGCGGCGAGACCGCTGCGGACCCGTTCAAGGCCCTGGCGTTCAAGGTCGTCACCGACGACCACGGCGCCAAGGTGTTCGTGCGCGTGTACAGCGGCCGTCTGGGCCGGGGCGACGTGGTGCTCAACACCAGCACGGGCAAGACCGAGCGCGTGTCGCGCCTGTACGAAGTGCATGCCGACAAGCACATCGAGCGCGACGAGCTGGTGGCGGGCGACATCGCCGCCGTCGTGGGCCTCAAGGACACGCTGACGGGGCACACGCTGAGCGACCCGGCCCACCCCGTGGTGCTGGAGCAGATCAGCGTGCCCGAGCCGGTGATCCATGTGGCCATCGAGCCCAAGGCGAGCGCGGACCAGCAAGGCCTGTCCAAGGCCCTGCAGTCCCTGCTGCGCGAAGACCCGAGCCTGCGCCTGCAGCACGATGCCGAATCCGGCCAGACCATTCTGTCCGGCATGGGCGAGCTGCAGCTCGAGGTCTCGATCGAGAAGCTGCGCGCACGCCACGGCGTCAACGTGTCGGTCGGCCGCCCCCAGGTGGCCTACCGTGAAACCATTTCGAAGAGTGTGGAGGTACACCATGTGCACAAGAAGCAATCGGGCGGCCCCGGCCAGTTCGCCGAGGTGAGGTTGCTGCTCGAACCCCTGCCCAGGGGCGAAGGCATCCGCTTTGACAACCGCATCGTCGGCGGCGCCGTGCCGCGCGAGTTCATCCCTGGGGTGGAGGCCGGCATCCGCCGCGCCGCCCTCACGGGCGTGGTGGCCGGCTTCCCCGCCGTGGACTTCGCGGCCACGCTGGTGGACGGCAGCTTCCACGAGCGCGACTCGTCCACGCTGGCCTTCGAGCTGGCGGCCATGGCCGCCTTCCGCGAAGGTTTTGCGAAAGCGGCACCCCAGGTGCTGGAGCCCGTGATGGCCGTGGAGGTCATCACCCCGGCCGAGTACCTGGGCGACAGCATTGGCGACCTGAACCGCCGTCGCGGCATCGTGCGCGGCCAGGGCCAGCGCGGCAACGCCGCCACGGTCGAGGCCGAGGTACCGCTGAAAGAGATGTTCGGCTACATCGGCAGCCTGCGCGCCTTGTCTTCGGGCCGCGCGCAGTACTCGATGCAGCTGGACCACTATGGGGTGGTGCCTGCGGGGGAGATGGCTGCGTTGGTGCCGTGAATTGAATCAGCGCGATAGGCCGGAATCGATGGCCTGGCACCGCAAGATGGGAGGGGCGTGGACGGATGTCTGCGCCCCTCTTTTTTGTCTGCGATGGGAGCTCTGGATGGCGGCGTCGGTTCAAGAGCGAGCTGGCGGACGGCCCCAGACTGTCGGCGGTCACGGCGACCCGCTGCCATCAGCGCGATCGCCGCCGAACAACTCGAACACCATGCCACGCAGCCACTGGTTCACTGGTTCGCGATGCACCTTGGCATGCCAGAACACACTGATCGGTGCCTCGGGCAACTTGACCGGGTGCGTGCGCAATGTCAGCCCGAAGGGCTCGACCAGCTTGAGTGCCAGGAGCTCGGGCACCGTCGCCACCAGCGCCGTGCCTTGCAGGATGTGGCCCACACTGACAAAGTGCGGCACGCTCAGCCGCACAAGGCGGTCGATGCCGGCCTTCTGGATCAACTCGTCGACTTTGCCATGCCCCGTGCCCGCGGCGACGATCACCAGGTGCTCCGCCGCCTTGTAGTCGGCGAGCAGCAGCTTCGGCCGGTCCAGCGTGTGGCCCTTGCGGAACAGGCACACATAGCGCTGGCGAAACAGCCGCCGCTGGAAGAAGCCCGCCTTGAGTTGGGGCAGCAGGCCGATGGCCAGGTCCACCTTGCCAGACTCCATATCGTCGCGCAGATTGGTCGCGTTGTTGCGCACGGTATTCAGCGTCACACCGGGCGCTTCCCGCCCCAGGCGCTCCAGCAGCGCTGGAAGGAAGACGATCTCTCCAATGTCCGTCATGCCGATGGTGATGGTGCGCTTGAGCGTGGCCGGCGTGAACTGCATGCGCTGGTTCAGTCCACTGTGGATCATGCCCAGCGCGTATCCGACCGGTTCGCCGAGTTGTTCGGCAAAGGGCGTGGGCACCATGCCGCCCGACGTGCGCAGGAACAACTCGTCGCCGAAGATTCGGCGCAGCTTGGCCAGCGCATTGCTGACGGCAGGCTGGGTGAGGCCCATGTTGTCGGCCACCTTG
Organism: Acidovorax sp. A79; assembly: GCF_041154505.1. Taxonomy (GTDB): domain Bacteria; phylum Pseudomonadota; class Gammaproteobacteria; order Burkholderiales; family Burkholderiaceae_C; genus Acidovorax. The sequence continues at coordinate 2,085,114 of NZ_AP028672.1, read as the reverse complement.
GACACGCGCCGCTCGACCATGAGTTGCTGAAACAAGACCAGCAGGTTCAGATCGATGTCAGATAACTCCATCGCCACTCCATCAGTGCGGGTGATATGAAGCGGCAATGGTATTGCAGCCGATGATTCTTATGCACAATCGCATGAATGATCTCGCAGCCCGCCCGCCATGGACATTCTTGTTCAGCCGCTTAACCGCGTGATCCGTGCCGCACCGGGCGTGAATCTGCTCGACGCCCTGCGCGCGGCGCAGGTTCCGATGTCCTACTCCTGCCTCTCCGGCCGCTGCGGTATCTGCCGCTGCCGGGTGCTCGATGGCGAGGTGTTCGATGGGGGGCGTGAGCAGCAGCGCCCGCTGGACGGCATGGACGGTGCCGTGCTGGCCTGCCAGACCTATGTGACCGAGGCCTGCACGATCGAAGTGCCGGCGCCCGAGGAGGCCGTGGTGCACCGGGCGCGTGTGGCCAAGGCCACTGTCGCGGCCATCGAGCCATTGGCGGTCGACATCCGGCGCCTGCTGCTCAAGGTCACCAAGCCGATCGCATTCTCACCGGGCCAGTACGCGCAGATCGCTTTCACGCCGGCCCACGTGCGTCCTTATTCCATGGCGAGCTTGCCGAGCGAAGAGCTGCTGGAGTTCCACGTGCAGCTGATGCCCAGGGGCCGGGTCAGCGGCTACATCGTGGATCAACTGAAGGCAGGGGATGCCGTCAAGGTCAGCGGGCCGTTGGGTGCAGCCTATCTGCGCCAGCAGCACACCGGGCCGATACTGTGCGTGGCGGGGGGCACGGGGCTGGCACCGGTGCTTTCGGTGGTGCGTGGCGCCGTGGCCGCCGGCATGCGCAACCCCATTCACCTGTACTTCGGAGTGCGCTCGCCACGCGAGCTGTACGGCCTCACCTGGCTGGACCAGCTGCGCCACGCACACCCTGCGCTGCAGCTGCATGTGGTGGTGGCCTCGGGCGCGGACCCTGCGGCGCAGCGGCGCGGGCTGGTGACCCAGGCCATCGAACAGGACCACGCCAGCCTGCGCGGCTGGCATGCGTATCTGTGCGGCTCACCGCCGATGGTGGAGACGACCACGCTGGTGGCGCTGGGCAAGGGCATGGAGCCGGCCCACATCCATGCCGAGGCCTTTTACATGCAGGGCGACTGAGGTTCAGCCCGCATCGGGCTGCGCACTGGGCGCGGCTTGCCGGAATGCGTCCAGTTGCCCGCAGGCCAGGTCCACCGCCTGCACCCGCGGCCAGCGCGCCAGGTCGACCTTGAAGCGGCGCGCGCTCTCCACCTGCGGCACCAGGTAGACATCGGCCAGCGTAGGGTGCTTGCCAAAGCAGAAGTCGCCACGCCGCCGGTCGCTCGCGAGCAGTGTTTCGATGGCGTCGAAGCCCGCGCCGATCCAGGTGCCGCACCAATCGTTCACGGCTGCCTCGTCCGCGCCAAAACGGTGGCGCAAGGCTTCCAGGATGCGCCGGTTGTTGACCGGGTGGATATCGCAGCCCACGATGGCCGCGAGTGCGCGCACCTGGGCACGCTCTGCGGCATCGGTGGGGAGCAGCGGCGGACTCGGATGGCGCTCTTCGAGCCATTCGATGATCGCCGGCGACTGGGTCATCAGGCGGTCGTCCGTCTCCAGGACCGGCACGAACTGCTGTGGATTGATCGCCTTGAAGGCCTGCGCCAGATGCTCCTCGCGCCGCAGATCGACCGCGACCTGCTCGTACGAAAGGCCTTTCAGGTTCAGCGCGATGCGCAGGCGGTGGGACGTTCCACTGCGGAAGAAGGTGTAGAGCTTCATGGTCAGTCCAGAGCGATCTTGGCGCGCTTGACGACATCACCGAACGTGCGCGAATCGCGTTCGATGGCGCGGATCAGCTCGCTCGGCGGGCCAATGTAGGGCTCGAATCCGAACGTCGCCAGGCGTTCCCTGACCTCGGCGGTCGCGAGCACCTTGCCCACATCGGCATTGATCTTCTCGATCGACGCCTTCGGTGTGCCGACAGGAGCGAACAAACCCACCCAGGTCTTCACCTCGAACCCCGCCGGCCCGCCCGCCTCGCCGACGGTCGGGATATCGGTGAAGCCCGCCAGACGCTTGGGTGCGGCGAGCGCCAGGAACTTCACCTTCTTGGCCTGGTACATCGGTCCGGCCGTCGCCGCCGTGCCGAACGCCCACTTGATGTCACCGGTGGCGACGGAGGTGTAGACGTTCCCCATGTCCTTGTAGGGCACGTGCATCATCTTCGTATCGGTCGCGGCTTCGAGCATTGCCGCGCCGACATGGGCCACGCTGCCGATGCCCCATGATCCATAGGTGATCTCGCCGGGTGCCGCCTTGGCCGCCCGGATCAGGTCGCCCACGTCTTTCCAGGGCGAATTGGCCGCCACCACCACGAAGAAGTTGGTGAAGTACACCGGTGCCACCGGCTCGAAGTCCTTCAGCGGGTCGTACGGCAGCTGCTTGAACACATGCGGCTGCAGGGCCATGTGGGTGTTGTCCACCTGCAGCACGGTGTAGCCGTCAGGCGCTGCGCGTTTGGCGTCACCGATGGCGATGAAACCGTTGGCGCCCGGCTTGTTGTCGATGACCAGTTGCTGGCCCCACTGGCGCGACAACCTTTCACTGAGGATGCGCATCACCGCGTCCGGGCCGCTGCCCGGGGAATACGGCGCGACGGACCGCACGGGCTTGGCGGGGTATGTCTGCGCCGCTGCGCCGGGCAAGCCCGCAGCGGTCAGCAGGGCCCAGGCGCAAAGCGCAGCGGCCGTGCGGGCAATGGAAGTACGGATGGCTGTGATCATGGCTATGTCTCCTTGTCATTGGGTCGGAATCGGCCTGTTGTTTCGTGGCTGATCGGTGGGGTGGGCAAGCGCGGCATGCAGGCCGGAGGCCTCCGGCTCAACCGGTGGTCTGGGCGCGGTGGGCGTGCAGCGCCTCGAAAATCGGCGCGTCGCTGAAACGGAAAAGGTCGAGCGCACCCGAGGCGGATGCCTGGGCCGAGAACGGCTGCCACGACGGCACCACGAACAAGTCGCCACGCGCCACGTGCCAGGTGCGCTCTCCCACGGTCACGGAGCCACTGCCGTCGAACACCTGGAACACGGACGAGCCCACCTCGCGATGGACGCGCGTCGCGCCGCCCGCGCGCACGCGGTGCATCTCGGTGCGCATCGTCGGCAGCACATCGCCGCCGGTGGCAGGGTTGGTAAAGCGCACCGCCGCATGCCCCGGGCTCAGCGTGCCGGCCTGGCCTTCGGCCTCCAGGGCGAGCTGATCGGCCAGCGCGCCGTCGGTGTCCACCCAGCGGTAGGCCAGGAGCGGGGTGGCGGGCTGCGCTCCCGCCATCGAGACGGGGCGCAAGCCGGGGTGGCCCCAGAGCCTTTCGGAGTACGAACGCTCCGCCGTGGTGCGCTCGGCGGGCGAAATCCGCTCGCGCCCGACCTCGAAGAACTGGCTCTCGGTGTAGTACGAGAACGGAATGTCCAGGCCATCGATCCAGGCCATGGGCTCGGTGGCGGCGTTGTGGTGGGCGTGCCAGTTCCACCCTGCCTGCGGCAGGAAGTCGCCGCGCGACATGCGCACCGCATCGCCATTGACCACCGTCCAGACGCCCTCGCCCTCCACCACGAAGCGGAAGGCGTGCTGCGTGTGCCGGTGCTCGGGAGCATCTTCACCCGGCATCAGGTACTGGATGGCGGCCCACAGCGTGGGCGTGGCGAACGGACGGCCGCCCAGCGCCGGGTTGGCCAGCGCGATCGCGCGGCGCTCGCCACCGCGGCCCACGGGCACGATCTCGCCGGCCTGCGCGGCCAGTGCCTTCAGCCGGTCCCAGCGCCACAGGTGTGGCACGGCCTTGGATTGGGGTTGCCGGGGCATCAGGTCGCCGATCTCGGTCCAGAGCGGCACCAGCAGTTCCTGCTCGAAGCCTCGGTAGAGCTCCTCCAGCGCGGGCGTGGGGTCGGGCTGGCCCCGCCCCGCCACGGCATGCAGCCGCACGGGGGAAGGCGTCAGGTCGGTGGTCATGGTGGGTTTGTCTCCTTGATTCATCGTTGTGTCACTCCGCAGGGCCGACGTGGAGCACGATGCTGCCCACGCCGTCGATCTGGCCGTCGATGCGGTCACCTGGCTGCACCGGGCCCACGCCTTCGGGCGTGCCGGTGAAGATCAGGTCGCCGGGCAGCAGGTGGTAGAACCTGGACAGGTCGGCGATCAGCTCGGGGATGTTCCAGATCAGCTTGGACAGGTCGGACTTCTGGCGTACCTTCCCGTTGACCGACATCGCCAGCTCGCCCTGGCTCAGGACGGCCTGCTGCATCGGCACGATCTCCGAGACCACGGAGGACTGCTCCACGTCCTTGCCCAGGTCCCAGGGCCGGCCTTTCTCGCGCGCCACCAGCTGCAGGTCGCGGCGCGTCATGTCCAGGCCGCAGGCATAGCCATAGATGAGGCGCGGAGCCTCGGCCTCGGGCACGCGAAAGCCGGGCGCGCCGATGGCCACCACCAGTTCCATTTCGTGGTGGTAGTCCTGGGTGCCCGGCGGGTAGGCCACGGTGGCACCGGACTCGACCAGTGTGGACGGTGCCTTGGTGAAGTAGAACGGCACCTCGACCGACTTGTCGACCGGGCGCCCCATCTCGACCGCATGCGCGTGGTAGTTGCGGCCGACAAAAAACAGCCGCTGGATGGGCAGGCGCTCGCTTCGGCCACGCACCGGCAGCGCATAGACCGGCGGTGGATTCCAGAGATAGGTGGTGGAGGTCATCGGGGTTTCCCTTTTTTGAAAGTGGTGGTGGGGTGGGTTCAGGCCTTGGGCAGTAAGCAACGGGCGCCTGATTCACAGCTTGGACATCGGCGTGCCCAGGTCCGCCAGGCGCTCAACATTGACCGGCCTGCGCTGCTCGATCAGCCGGCGCGCGAAGCGCAGGTCGCGCGCCGCATTGGGGCCGATGGCGGCCTGGACCACGTCGCCGGCCAGGTAGAACAGCACGAAGCCGCCGCTGGCCTGGTCGCCGCGCTGCACCACACGGTGCGCGGGCGTCGGCACGCCGTAGATCTGCAGATTCATGCCGTACTGGTCGGACCAGAACCAGGGCAGCGGCTGGTAGTCCACCGCGTGGCCCAGGGCCGAGCGCGCGGCAGCGATGCCCTGGTCCTGCGCGTTCTGCCACGACTCGAGCCGCAGCCTGCGCCCGGCCCAGGGGTTGAGAGCCACGGCCACGTCGCCAGCGGCCAGGATGTCGGGGTCGGACGTGCGGCACCGGGCATCGACCAGCACGCCGCCTTCGCAGGCCAGGCCCGCCTCGCGCGCCAGTTCGTCGTTGGGCACCAGGCCGATGCCCAGCACGATGGTGTCGGCCACGAGCACGCTGCCATCAGCGAGCCGCACTTCCGAGCGGCCATCCGCCGCGCGCGCAAAGCCTAGGACTCCAGCGCCCAGCACAACGCGGGTTCCCTGAGAGTGATGCAGCGCCAGCAGGTACTCCGATATCGCGGCCGGTACGGTGCGTTCGCACAGGCGGCCCTGCGTCTCGACGACCACGACGTCAGCGCCCCGCTGGCGTGCCGTGGCCGCCACCTCCAGACCGATCCAGCCGCCGCCCACCACCACCACGCGACGGCCGGGCATAAGCGCGGGCGCCAGCGCCATCGCATCTTCGACGGTGCGCAGCGTGTGCAGCGGCACCTGGTCGGCCCCGGGCACAGCGAGTCGGCGGGCCCGCCCTCCGGTGCACAGGATGAGCTTGTCGTAGGGCACCGCTTCGCCATCGGACAGCAGCACCTGCCTGGCGGCGCGGTCAATGCGGCGCGCCTGCACCCCGGGCCGCCATTGCGCACCCAGGGCGTCGAAGGCCTCGGGCTTCATCAGGCGCGTCGTCTCGGGCTGTGCGGCGCCAGACAACACCGCCTTGGACAGCGGTGGCCGCTCGTGCGGCGGGTGGACCTCGTCACCGATCAGCACGATGCGGCCTGTGAAGCCTTCGCGGCGCAGCGTCTGCGCGGCCCAGCCACCGGCCTGGCCGGTGCCGACGATCACGATGGTGTGGATCGGGCGGGCGGCCGCGCCTTCATCCGGCAATGCGGCGGCCGCAACCTCTGGTCGCTTGGCAGTCATGGGCTTTCCTTGTGAGGGCGGTGGCGCTCAGTCGAAGGCCAGCCAGACGCGGCCGCCCTCGATCTTGACGGGGTAGCTGCGCAGGGGCTCGGTCACCGGCGCGCAGGTGGGCTGGCCGGAGCGCACGTCGAACTTGCCCTGGTGCAGCGGGCATTCGATCTCGTGCCCGTCCAGGAAGCCGTCGCACAGCCGTGCATGGCCGTGGGTGCAGACGTTGTCGGTGGCGAAGACCTCGCCGTCCACGTCATACAGTGCGATGTCCCGTCCTGCAACGGCCAGGCCCATCACGTCATCCTGCGGCACGTCGTCCCGCGCGGCGGCGTCAATCCAGTTCGTGGTCATGGCAGTTCCTCAGATGGGGTAGATCAGCGAATTGGGGATCATCTCGCTGTCGTAGATGACCAGGCGCGAAGCGAACTTCAGGCCCTCGGGCGTGCGCACCACCTCATCGAGCGTACGGCCCACGTTGAAAACGGTGGACTCCTTGGACAGGCGCGTGCGCAGCACCGCGTAGTTGGCCTCGCTGTGGATGCGGCCATCGGCACCGACCTCGTGGACGAGCGGCGCACCCACCACGTGGCGCTGGTAGTAGGGGTCGTGGAACAGCGTCTCGCGGATGCCATAGACGCGGTCCTTCAGCATGCCCTTGCTGTCGAAAGCCAGCGTGGCGAGTGGAAAACCGCGTTCGTGGTTCTCGCGCGGCTGCAGCTTGTAGGTGCAGTCGTCGATGAAGAACTCCGGCCAGGCATCCCAATCGGCGGCGTCGAGTGCACTTGCGTAGCGGGCATAGAGTTGCGTCAGTTCGTAGTAGGTCTGGAACTCCATGGTCACGCCTCCATCACCTTGCGCCAGTATTCGTACATGCCGCGGATCAGCGTCTCCGTGACCATGTGGTCCGTGTCGCCGACCTCCCGGCCACCGAGTTCGGCCAGCGTGCGGTGCGCGGGCTTGGTCTCGAAGCCTTCCTGCGACCACTCGATGACTTCGCCATCGTCGGCCGACACAAAGCCCGCCGGGCCGAAGAGGTTGGCCTGGCGCAGGCGGCGCTGCGTCATCTCTTCGCTGTCGTCTTCGAAGCCGAAATGCGTCCAGACGAAATCGAAGGCGCCCTTGCCGTCCGGCTGGATGTGGCGTGTGGACACGCTGTTGACCTGCTGCTGGAAGATGACGCTCGGAAACACGGTCATCATCACGGCCGTCGGTGCACCCCACCAGTCTTCGTGCACGATGTCGAGAAAGCGCGGGTCGTTCAGTTCCATGCCCGCCTTGAAGCTGGACACCTGGGTCACGTCGGCCGCCTTGCCGGCCGCGCCGCGGGTGGACACCATGGCCGCATGGCGATGCTGCGCGTCCATCAGCAGCTGGGACTTGTTGTCGGCGCGCCAGAGACCGAAGGTGACGAACCAGGTGTGCAGCAGGCCTGGGTGGTAGGGGTCCTTGATGTTCTCCTGCATCAGCTTCCAGTTGCCTGGAATCCGCTGGCGGTTGTAGCCCAGGATCGTGAGCTTGCGGCCGTCGAACAGACGGTCGAAGTAGCCCAGGATCGCGGGCCCCAGGAAGTCCTCCAGCGGCTCCACGCCATGGTCGAATGACGCGAACACGACGCCACCGCGCGTGGCGACCTTGAGCTTGGTCAGGCCATGCTCGGCAGGATTGAAGTCCGCCGGCATGCCGCCATTGACCTTGCCATCCTGCTTGACGCCGCGCCGGAACGGCACGCCCTGCAGGTCGCCCGACAAGGTGTAGTTCCACTGGTGGTAGGGGCAGGTCAGGCTGTCGCGGTTGCCGTGCCGCTCGCGGCAGAACGCCATGCCGCGGTGCGCGCAGACGTTTTCCACCACATGGATCGAAGCATCCTTGTCACGCACCAGCAGCACGGAGCGTTCGCCGATGACGGTGCGCTTGAAATCGCCCGCGTTGGGGATCTCGGCTTCCAGGCCCACGTAGCACCAGTGGCCGTTGTAGAACAGCCGGTCGAGTTCTTTGCGGTACAGGTCTTCGTCGGTGTAGGCCTGGAACGGGATGCGGCTGGTACCGTCCGTCTCCCAGCGGATCTGCCGGGGAAAGACGGTGACGGGGCATTCATGCATGGGCGTCTCCTTTGTTGTGCTGGTCGGTGGTTCCGATGCGGGCTGCATTCCAGCGCCTGGGGACGGATCATTCGCCGCCAAGCTATATCAGTCAATGGAACATGCGTGATGTTTCACATCACCGATATGAATATTGCTTTCGGGCACGGCCTGGGGGCCTTGTTGTGGGTGGGAGGTGAGCAAGGGCGGCGCAGCATGACGGTGTCCGGGCCAGGCGCGGGTCGCATGGAGCTGCTCCCACCGCGTGTGTCGGCGCGCTGCTGCGCCGCGGCGGTCAATAATCACCCACACAACCCAGAAAGAGTGCAATGAACCACCAGTCGCCGCGTCTTGCCGTCACGGCTTTGTTTTTCAGTGCGCTCTTTGCAGCAACCGCATCGGCGCAAGTCGCACCGGTCATCGCCAAGAGCTTCAACCCGTCAGTGGTCGCGCCCAACGGCAATTCCATCGCGACGATCACGGTGACGAATCCAAACGTTGCCGTGGCGCTCAACGACGTTCAATTCAGTGACACCATGCCGGCGGGGATCGATCTCATCACCCAAACGGGCGGCACATGCAGCACGCTCGCGACGGGGGGAGGCATGTTCTCCATCAACCCCGGCGCGGAGACCTTTTCCAGCAGATCGAACGTGCTTGCCGGAGGCCAGTCCTGCACGATTACCGTCAGTGTTCGGGGGACAGTCATCGGCGCGCACGTCAACACGACGTCGCCAGTCACGTCCAGCAATGCCCCGCCTGGCGCCGCCGCATCGGGAACGCTCACCGTGATGGCGGCCAGTGTTCCCGCCCCTGTGCCAACCTTGTCCGAATGGATGGTGATGTTCCTTGCTGCCGCACTGGCCATGGCGGGCGCCCTCAGGCTGCGGGCGTACGCAGCCTGAGTTTCGGAGGCTGGGCCGCAGCCCCGATCCCCATATCTTGCGTGCGGCGTGCGCCAGCGCACTTTCGCCGGCCAAGGCGGGGCTGGCTTCGTGGACGGCGAGCCCTGGCCCCTTGCGCCGCTCAGGCGCCCTTGCCCTCGCTGAGTGCGCCCGCTTCGCTGTCGGCCGTCAGGGGAGCTGCACCGTCACGGGTGCGGACAGTGGCCCCTCGTTGCCCGCGGCATCCAGCACGCTGACCTGGTAGTAGTGGCTGCCGAGCGGCGGCGCGACGTCGGTGTAGCCCGAGCCGGTCACCGTGGCAATCGCCACGCCGTCGCGGTAGACGCGGTAGCGCGTGGCGCTGTCCGCGATGAAGGCCTGCTTGACGGCCTGCATCTGCGGATTGCTGTTCGACTGCGGCAGGTAGCCATAGTTGATGGTCCACACCAGTGTGCCGCCCAGGCCCTGCTCGCGCACCCATTTGCCCTTCTCGGCGATGGAGCGCTCGTCTTCGAAGCTCAGGTAGGTGACCGGCGTGTTCGTGCCGCGGTTCCAGGGTGGCGAGTAGGTCATGTAGCCTTGCTTGGCCACGTCGTCCCAGTGGTACGTGGCGCCCGCGCGGTTGAAGGCGTTGTCGTTCACCAGGCGCTGGTAGTTGTTCTCCCAGTCGCCGTTGTTCATCCAGCCTTGCATGCCGTCCATGCTCTGGCGCGGACCGGTGACGGGATGGTTGTAGTACGCACCGTACAGGCCGATGCCGATGCCCAGCCTGGAGCGCGCGATGCCCATGTCCAGATAGGCCTGCACCGTCGATTCAATCGAGGTCGGGTACAGATCGCCCGCACCGGACAGCGGCGAGTGGTGCCACGACTGCCAGCCCCAGTCGCCGGCCATGCTGTAGGTCATCAGATTGAAACGATCGACTGCGGCGGCCACCTCCGCGTGCCAGGGCGTGATGTCGGGGTCGTTCTTGTTGACCCAGAAGCCGGGCCAGCTCAGCTCCAGCGGCGCGTTCGGCGCCTGGTAGCGGGCACGCAGCGCCGAGGCGGCGCGCAGCTCGCGCAGCAGCGCCAGGGCCTGGGCGCGGGTAGCCACCGTGTCGAGGTTCTCTTCCCAGTCGATGTCCACGCCGTCGTAGTTTTTCTGCACCGCCTTGTCGAGGATGTTCTTGATGAAGCGCGCGCGCACCGTGGCATTGGCGGTGGCGGCAACAAAACCGGGCCCGTCGCTGTCTCCGCCCACCATCATCACCGCCTTGGCGCCCGCGGCGTGGGCCTTGGCGATCAGCGCGTCCTCCACGTTGGCCAGGTGGCCCGAGCCGGCGCCCTCCAGCAGGTCGCCCGCCCGGCCGCCGGGCAGTGAACCGAGCGCGGGCGCATAGCGGCCGAAGACGAAGTGCGTCATGGTGCCCATGTCCACGGCTTCGGGCGGGTAGGTTTCCCAGAACCAGCCCGCGTAGTAGCCGTTGACCCATTTGCCGCTCTGGGCGGCGGGGTTCCATCCCACGTTCACCCCGCGGCTGGTCCTGGCGGCCGTCACGCCGCCCACGGGGGGCAGCGGATTGGTGGCCTCCACGGCCACCTGGGTGGTGGCGGCCACGCTTTGGCCCGCGGTGTTGGTGCAGGTCAGCGTGTACGCAGCGTTCGCTGCGGGGCGCACCAGTTCGTTGCCCTCGGCCGCGCGCGGCCCGCTCCAGCCGCCCGAAGCCGTGCAGGTGGTCGCGTTGTGGGCCTGCCAGGCCAGCTGGGTGCTCTGGCCCGCCATGATGCGTGCGGGCGTGGCAGTGAAACTGCCGATGGTGGGGGGCTGCTGTGCCTTGCGCACGGTCACCGTGGCCGATGCGGCCGTGGTGGCGCCAGCCGCGTTGCGGCAGCTCAGTCCGTAGGTGGTGGTGACGGTGGGCCGCACGCTGGTGCCGCCGGTGCCTGCCTGTTCTCCGCTCCAGCCCCCCGTGGCGGTACAGGCCGTGGCGTTCTCCGTGCTCCACGAGAGGATGCTGCTGTTGCCCGCCTCGATCACGTCGGGCTGGGCCGTGAAAGCCTGGATGCGTGGAGGCTGGGGCGGTGGCGTGTTCGGCGCCGTGCCGTCGATGAAGAGCTGCGCGAGTCCTTCGCCGCCCGCCTCGAAGTACTCCATGCGCACGGTGTGGCGCCCCTCGGACAGGCGCACGGACGCCGTGTCCATCGTGATGCCGTGCACGGTCCAGTTGTTGATGATGCGCTTGCCATCCACGAACACGCGCACGCCGTCGTCGGTGTATGTCGTGAACCTGGCGGCGCCCGCGGCGAACGGCAGGCTTGCGGTCCAGCGCGCGGAGAAGCTGTCCACCGGCAGCCTGGGGGCCGGGCTGTCGGTCATCCAGTAGTAGTCGATGGGGCCGCTCTCGCAGCGCTCCAGCACGGCAGCGCCCGCCAGCTTGGTGTTGGGAAAGTACTCCGCCAGCCATTGGCCGGGAGCGCATTCCAGCGCGAAGGCCTGGGTGCCGGCCAGCAGCAGCGAGGCGGCCAGGGCGCGTGGGATCCAGGGGTGGAAGGTAAGGTTTTTCATGGTGTTCTTGGTCGCCAGCGCTTTTCTGTAAAGCGCTGGCAGCTCTCTTTTTGATAGTTAAACAACAACAAATCGGCGTGCGCGCAGGCCGGCCAGCAGCATCAGCGCGGCGAGCAGCAGCACGCCCCATTCGCTCAACGTGGGAATGGCCTGCGCGCCGCCCGGATCGACCACCGGCCCGGGCGCGGGCGCCACGCCGCCCGTGGGCGGGGCCGATGCGCTGCCGCCCGTGTTGTTGGCCGTGACGGTGAAGGTGTAGGTGACGCCGTTGGTGAGGCCCGTCACGGTGCAGGTGGTGGCGGGGTGCTGCACGGTGCAACTGGCGCCGCCGGGCTGAGCCGTCACCGTATAGCTCGCGGGCGGCGTGCCGCCCACCGGCGCCTGCCAGCGCACGGTGACTTGCGCGTTGCCGGGTGTGGCGGTGACGTCGGTGGGGGCGTTGGGTGCGCCCACGGCCGAGGGCGGGCCGTTGAGCAGGAGGCTGTTGGACGGGAGGCCGTTCACGTACAGCGTGACGCGGTACAGGCCAGGCCGGAGCGGCGTGCCCGCCGCAATGGCGCGCGAGGTGAAGCCGGTGGCGCTGGATTCTTGTGCCGTCAGCCACAGCGCCGGGCCGCCATCCGCGTGCTGAACCGACACCATGGGCGCATGGCTGGCCGACTGGCTGGTGCCGCCGCCGCTGCCTTCGCTGTCGCCGGTCAAGCGCAGGCCGCTCAATGTCAGCGTATCGCCCGCCGCCAGCGTGGCGGGGCTGGCGCCGGTGATGGCGGGGGCGCGGCCCGGCTGCACGGGGTCGTCGAACAGGCTGGCGCCGCAGCCTGCCACCAGCACGCGGCCCGTGGCGAGCAGCGTGGCGGTGTGGCTGCTGCAAGCGGCGTCCAGGCTTTGGCCATCTTCCCAGGTGTTGCGCACGGGGTCGTACAGCTCGGTGCGGGTGCTGTTGACAGGGTTGCCGCCCACCAAGACGTAGCCGCCCGCGACGAACACGCGGCCATCGGGCAGCAGCGTGGCGGTGTAGGCGCTGCGCGGGGCCTGGGGCAGGGCGGCGCCGCTCCAGGCGTTGGCGGCGGGGTCGTAGATTTGCGCGCTGCTCAGGTCGCCGTGCAGCACCAGCACGCGGCCGTCCAGCAGTGCAATGGCTTTGTGGCCGCTGCGGGGCGTGTCCATTGCGGGGCCGGGCGTCCATTGGCGCGTGGCGGGGGTGTAGAACTCCACGCTGGCCTGCGGGGTGGTGCCGTTGCTGTCCGTGCCGCCCGTCACCATCAACCGGCCATCGGGCAGCACGGTGGCGGTGTGGCCGCTGCGGGGGGTGCTCATGCTGCCTGTGGCCTGCCACTGGTGGCTGGCGTTGTCGTAGGTTTCGGCGTAGGCCATGGGCAGCGGGGTGCTGCTGCTGCCACCGGCCACCAGCACGCTGCCGCCGGGCAGCAAGGTAGCGGTGTGGCCAAAACGCGCTCGCTGCATGGGGGGCGCGCCCGTCCAGGCGTCGGTGGCTTCGTCGTAGATCTCGGCGGTGTTCAGGGCCACGCCCGGTCCCCAGCCCCCGGCGGTCAGCACACGCCCGTCGGGCAGCAGAGTTTGCGTGTGGCCGAAGTTGCGCACTTGGCTCATGGGGGCGGTGCCCAGCCAAGTGGATGATGCCGAGGCCGATTCGGGCCGGTAGCGCAGCGCGCTGGCGGTGCCGGTGCTGGCGGTGGTGCCGCCTGCGACCAGCACGTTGCCGCTTGGCATCAGCGTGGCGGCGTGGCGCGCGCGGTTTTCGGGCAGCGTGGCCGTGGGCCGCTGGGTGAAGGTGGCAGGGTGCGTGGTTTCGGCCCAGGGCATCACACCCGCTGGGCCGGTGCCCCCCACCGCCAGCACGGTGCCGGTGTGCAGCAGCACAGCAGTGTGCTGGCGGCGCGGCCAAATCAGCGCGGGGTAGGCGGCAAAGCCGCTGGCGGGGGTATAGACCTCGGACGCGGCCACAAAGCCCGCCGCGTCGTCGCCGCCGGTGATCAGCACCCGGCCATCGGGCAGCAGCGTGGCGGCGTGGCGTGCGCGCGGGGCGTGGGCGATGCTGGCGGCCCAGGTGCCGGTGTTGGTGTTGTACACGTCGGCCAGGGGCTTGTAGGTGCCGCCAGCGCCCCGGCCGCCGGCAAACAGCACGTTGCCGTTGGGCAGCAGCGTGGCGGTGTGCTGCCAGCGCGGGCCGCCGGGCAGGGCAGGGCCAGCCGTCCACTGGCCGTTGGCGGGGTTCCAGATGTACATGCTGTCCAGCGCGCCCGTGGCGTTTTCGCCGCCGGCCACCAGCACGCGGCCATCGGGCAGTAGGGTGGCGGTGTGGTTACGGCGTCCGCCGCTCAAGGTGGCGGCGTTCTGCGTCCAGGTGCGCGTGGCGGGGTTGTAGATTTCGGCGTAGCTCACGGCCCCGCCGTTCTGGTCGCCACCCATGACGAACACGCGCCCGTCTTGCAGCAGTGTGGCGGTGTGCTGGCTGCGCCAGGTGGGGAGGTTGCCCGTGGTGGTGAATTGGCCGGTCTGCGCGTCGAAGAGGAGGGCGGTGGCCAGCGCACTGGTGCCATTGCTGCCGCCCGCGATCAGCACCTGGCCGTTGCGCAGCGGCGTGGCCGTGTGGCCCATGCGGTTGCCGCCGGGCAGGTTGGGGCCGTCCGACCAGTTGCCGGTAACGGGGTCGAGGATGCCGGTGGTGGCGATGGCGGCAGTGCCGTCAAAGCCGCCGGTGACGAGCACGTGCCCGTCGGGCAGCTCGGTGGCGGTGTGCTGGTTGCGTGCGCCGTTGACGATGCCTGCGCTTTGCCAGCCTGCCGCCTGCGCGGTGCTGGCCAGGCCCAGGCACAGCGCGGCGGTGTGCACCAGGCGCCGGGCCGTGTCGGCCCATGCGGTGTTGGTCATGTGGATGCTTCCCTTTTGCTATTTGTTTGGTAGCTTCTTGCGCTTTATGGGTAAGCGCTAGAGGCCGTTTTTGCGTGTAGTCAGCAGCCCTTGACGCCCTGCAGCCGCGACAGCAGCGCGAGCCGCGCGCCCACTGCCTGCATGGCGTAGGTATTGGCGGCTGGCACGCCCGTGCCGGAGGGCGTGTAGTGGGCTGCCATGGCGCGCAGGCCCGCGCAGTCCAGCGACTCGAAATGCGCCTGCTCGTCGGGCGTGATGTCGGCGGCGCGCTCGATGGACGCGGTCTGTGACAAGGCCATGCCCATCTGCAGGCCCATCCCCATGCCGATGGCGGTGGACAGGGGCGTGAGCATGGCAGTGGCCGGCGTGTGCGCGATGGGCAGACCCACGCAGCCGCTCAGCCCCGTGCACAGGCAAGCGCAGGCGGCCTGGAAGGCGCCCCGGGTAGCGCGTGAAAGGCGGGTGGCAGCCTGCATGGCGCGTCACCCCGCGTGCCCGGGCAGCCCCCGGCGCGTGCGCCAGGCACCGGCCAGCAGCATCAGCGCGGCGAGCAGCAGCACGCCCCATTCGCTCAACGTGGGGATGGCCTGCGCGCCGCCCGGATCGACCACCGGCCCTGGCGCGGGCACCACGCCGCTCAGGGGCGGGGCCGATGCGCTGCCGCCCGCATTGTTGGCCGTCACGGTGAAGGTGTAGGTGACGCCGTTGGTGAGGCCCGTCACGGTGCAGGTGGTGGCGGGGTGCTGCACGGTGCAACTGGCGCCGCCGGGCTGGGCGGTGACGGTGTACGACGTGGGCGCGGTGCCGCCCACGGGCGCCTGCCAGCGCACGGTGACCTGCGCGTTGCCGGGCGTGGCGGTCACGTTGGTGGGCGCGTTGGGCGCGCCTGCCGGCATCACTTCGATGGGCACCGAATCGGACGCCAGACCGTTGACGAACACCGTGGCGCGGTACAGGCCGGGCGCCATGCTCGCTGGCAGAAGGCCGGTGACGACGACGGTTTCGCTGCCGCCATTGGGGCGGATGCGTGCGATGGGCAGCCACACCACGGCGCCGCCGTCTTCGCCTTGCAGGCGCACCAGCGGCACTTGCGTGGCCGATTGGCCGGTGCCGCCGCTGCTGGCTTCGACGGCGCCTACCATGCGCAGACCCGACAACTCTGGCGTGTCACTGCGGGACATCCGGCCCGGGTAGGACGTGATGCGGGGGCGACGGGCATCCGCCACGGCGCTGGGGTTGCCGTAAAGCAAGGTGGTGGCGATGGGGCCGCCGGCGTTGATGCCACCGGTGATGAGCACTTCGCCGTTGGCCAGCAAGGTGGCGGTGTGGTCGGTGCGCGCCTGCGGCATGGCGTCCACGGCCTGCCAAGTGCCGGTGGCAGGGTCGTACAGCTCGGCGCTGGCGACGGGGCCGAAGGGGGCCGTGGTGCTCGAGCCGCCGGTGACGAGCACGCGGCCATTGGGCAGTGCAGCGGCGCGGTGATAGACACGGCCCGTCAGCAGGTTGCCCGTGGCCTGCCAGGTGTTGGTGGCGGGATCGAAGATTTCAGCGCTGGTGCCCGAGGCCGCGGTACTGCCACTGCCGCCAGCCACTAGCACACGCCCATCCGGCAGCAGCGTGGCGGCGTGCCCGGCGCGCATGTGAGTCATTGCGGAGGCGGGCGCCCAGGTGCCGGTGGCGGGCGTGTACAACTCGGCGCTGCTATGGATGCTACCTGCGTTGCGCCCCCCGGTCACCAGGACGCGGCCATCAGGCAGCCGCGTAGCGGTGTGATGCCGGTCGCGGGGCTGGATCATGTCTCCCGTGGCCTGCCATTGGAGGGTGGCAGCGCGATAGACCTCTGCGCTGCTGGCGGCGCCGTAGCCCGTGCCGCCCGCGATGAGCACGTCGCCACTGGGTAGTACGGTGGCGGCGTGGGCGGCGCGGGGGCGCAGCAGGGGCGAGGTGCGCGTCCAGCTCGCCGTGTTCGCGTCGTAAATTTCGGCGCTGTCCAGGGCGACGGAGCCGTTGTAGCCGCCCGCCACGAGCACAAAGCGGTCGTTGGGCAGCAGGGTTTGCGTGTGTTCGACACGGGCATCGTGCATGGCCGTGGTACTGCTCCACTGCGCGGTGCTGGGGCTGTAGCGCAGCGCGGTATTGCTGACCGTGCTGCTGTTGCCCACGGTGCCGCCTGCGATCAGCACCTCGCCATTGCTCGACACCCGTGAGGCGGTGTGGAGCTGGCGCGCCGCGGCCAGGCTTGCGGTGTGGCGCGCGGCCAGGGTGTTGAGCTGCAATAGTTCGACGTTCGCCAACGCGCCGCCCCCCGCGCCCTCGCCGCCCGCCACCAGAACCTCGCCCGTGTGCAGCAGCAGCGCGCTGTGCTGGCCGCGTGCCTGCGCCATGGGGGCATAGACGCTGCCCAGGCCCGCAGCGGGGCTGAAGATTTCCACCGCCGCCATGGGCGTGCCACCGGCGTCGTCCGCGCCGCCCGCCAGCAGCACGCGCCCGTCGGGCAGCAGCGCGGCGCTGTGCTGGGTGCGCGCAACCTGCAGGGCGCCGCTGGCCGTCCAGGTGTTGGCGGAGGGGTCGTACAGCAGGGTGTCGCCCAGCGCGCCGCCGCCGTCGTTGCCGCCGGCCACGAACACGCGGCCATCGGGCAGCAGGGTGGCCGTGTGGTTCACGCGGCGCGCCGGCAGCGGCGCGGCGGCGGTCCAGGTGCCGGTGGCGGGGCTCCAGAGTGCGGCGGTGTTGGTGACGCTGTCGCCGTTGTCGATGCCGCCCGCCACGAGCACGCGGCCGTCGGCGAGCAGCGTGGCCGTGTGCTGGCGCGCGCCCATGCCGGGCATGGAGCCGGTGCTGTCCCAGGTGCGGGTGGCGGGGTCATAGATTTCGGCGGACTGCAGGCCGTCTTGCCCGGCGGTGCCCCGGCCACCGGCCACGAGCACGCGGCCGTCGGGCAGCAGCGTGGCGGTGTGCTGGCGACGGCGCAGCGCCATGGTGCCGGCGGTGGCGCTGACGGCGCCGGCCTGCGGGTCGAAGGTGGCGGCCTCGCGCACCGATGCGCCGGTGCCGCCCTCTCCGCCCGCGATCAGCACCGTGCCGTCCAGGAGCGGCGTGGCCGTGTGGCCCGCGCGCGGGCCGGGCAGGGCGGGGCCGCTGGTCCAGCGGCCCGTGGCGGTGTCGTAAAGCTGCGTGCTGGCCAGCACGCCGCCGCCGCGCCCCCCGGCGAGGAGCACGCGGCCATCGGCCAATTGTGTGGCGGTGTGCTGGTAGCGCGCACCGGTGAAGCTGCCGGCAGCCTGCCAGCCCGCGGCATGCGCGGTGCTGGCAACGCCCAGGCACAGCGCGGCGGCGTGCAGAACGCGACGGGCCGTGTCGGCCCATGCGGGGGTGGTCATTGGGGGGTCTCCTGAGAGCAAGCAGAAGCCCGCGATTCTTGGAACGCCCGTGCTTTCTGCCTATCGGTCACCTGACCGATGCGCGTGCATTTGTTGGCAAATCGTCGCGCAAGTGGCGTGGGGTATCCCGAGGGGGAATGGCGCGCGCCGCGGCGGCCCCGCACAATCGGCGCCGCCGGGATAGGCGTGGCCCCACGCTTTCCCGCCGCGCGTGGGGCGCAGCCCCCAGTGAGCGGCTTTTGAGCCTGGGGCGGCCCGGCGATGAGAAAAAAGGAAACACGCTTGCATCACGCATTGACCGAACTGCTGGGCACCGTGGCCGACGAGGCGCGCTGGGGCGAGGCGCTGCACGGCTATGCCACCAGCCTGGGCGCGGACCAGATAGGCTGGTTCGTGCTGGCCAGCGGGCCGGAGCAACTGGCGCAATGGGGCCCGCGCTTTGCCGAACAGCCGGACCCGGGCTACTGGCTGCACACCCCCTCGGCCGAGGGCGCGCCCGCGCTGGTGGGCCGGGGTGTGACGGCCGAGGCCACGCTGCGCTACGCCGCGCTGTACCGCGAGCAGGACCCGCTGTGGGATGCCGCCATGGCGGGCTACGCCCAGGCCGGTCCGGGCGGCATCTCGGTGGTGACGGATGCGCCCGCCCCTGCGGCACGGCGCTTTCGGCAGACGGCGTTCTACAACGACTTCCTGCGCCCGCACGACATCGGCACGCGCATGTTCGGCGGCGGGTGGAATGCGCGGCACCCGGGGGGCCACCTGTTCGCGTCGGTCTATCGCCTGCGCGACGACGAGGGCTTCACGGCCGAGCAGGCACGGCGCTTCCATGCGGAGTTCGGCGCCTTGCAACACGCCGCCTTCCTGCACCGCGAGATGTTGTCCCTGCGCACGCGCACGCAGGGGCTGGAGGCACTGATGGAGCGCCTGCCCATGGGCATGCTGTTCTTCGGCACGGGCGGGCGCCTGCTGCACGCCAACGCCCGCGCGCGGCACCTTGCCGCGAGCCCCGGGCACGGCAGCCTGCGCAAGCTGCTCACGGGCATTGCCAATGTGCGGCAGGCGGACGCTGCGCTGGGCGCGCTGTTCACGCAGTCACTGCATGGTGAAAGCGGCTGCGCCGAGTTGCCGGGCGGGCTGCTGCTGGTCTCGTTGGCCGTGGGCGATCTGGCGGCGCTGGGCCTGAACCACGCGGCCCCCGGCGTGGCCTGGGTGCTGATGGAGCGCACGCTGGACGCGGCGGCCGCCGCTGCCCTGGTGTGCCAGGCCTACCGGCTGAGCCCGGCCGAGGGCGCCCTGCTGCTGGCGCTGATGCGCGGCCAGACCCCGCAAGACTTTGCCGACGCGCGCGGCGTGCGCATCCGCACCGTGCGCACGCAGATGAGCACCCTTCTGCTCAAGACCCGCACCCAGCGCCAGCAGGACCTGGTGGCGCTGGGGGCGCGGCTCATGCTGCTGGCGCCGGGGCAGGCCGCCGATGGGGCGGTGGCAGCGGGGGCGCGGACCACAGCGCCCTGAATGGCGAAGCGGGACATGTGCCGCCCCGGGGGGCGTGGAGTCAGGTGCGCAGGGTGTGGCCCAGGTCGTCCCAGCCGCTGGTGCCGGTGGCTGCAAAAATGGTGCGCAAGTGCTTCTTCAGCGCGGCGCTGCCCACGCCCGTGCGCTCGGTGCAGTCCGTGCGTGCATGGCCCAGGCCGGCCAGCAGGGCAATTTCGCGCTGCAGCGGGCTCAGCGGCAGTTCGAACACGCGGCGCACCACGCCGATGCCGCGCGGGCGCAGCAGCTGCAGGGTGACCAAGAGTTGTTGTGCCCCGCCCGCCATGGGGTGCAGGGTATGGGCGTCGGCCGCCAACCAGCCACCCGGCATGGGAATGCGCTCGGCGCCCTGCGGGGGCTTGCCCAGGCGCCGGGGGAGATCGTGCAGTACCGCCGTTGCCGCCGTGCCGTGCACGCCCAGCCCGAGAAGATTGGCTTGCCGCAGCAACTGGATGGCGGTGGTGTCGGCGAGCTGCGGCTGCTGGTTGGCCGCGTCGAACAGCACATGGCCCACCGGGCTGTTCAGGCCGGTGTCCCAGGGGCGGGCAGGGGGCGTGTGCGGGAAGGCCCGCGCGAGGCTGGCCGATGCGCGCTCCAGCAGCGCGGCCTCTGCGTCGCCGAAGCCCTTGCCTGGGGCGCGGAACAGCGCGGCAATGGCACGGGTGCGGCCTTGCGCTTCCACCCGCAGGTCCAGCGTGTGGTGGTGGCCGCTGGCGCGCACGAGGAGGTTGTAGGAGTTGGAGCGGAAATAGCGGGCATCCGGCGCCATCAGCCTGCCGACGCGCGGACCATCGGGCCGGGCGAGGGCGAGCACATTGGTTTCGTGGGGGCCCACGAACAGTTGCTGGAACTCGTTGAGGAACAGGTCTTGCGCCGATGCAGGGGAATCCTCGTGGTGGAAGCCTTCCGGCAGGCCCTGCCCGTCCATCCAGAACAGGGCCGCCGCATCGGCACCCACCAGCATGCGCAGCACGGCGCACACCTCGGGGGCCACGGGCGCGAGGCCGAGGCCCAGGCCGCAGAGCATGTCCAGCTCCTGCCACAACCGCTGCCGGGATGCGGCCGTGAGGGCTGGGGAGGATGGCCGCGAATTCATGGGGTGAGGGGGAATGCAAGTCGGGAAGGGGGCATTATGGGATCCCGCACATTTTTTTCAGCACATGGTCGATTTGCGACCGTCAGCTTCGTCGTCAGTGCATCACCACCCTCAAAGCACCTCCGTATGAAATATCTCGGCCTCGCCTACTTCACCCCCGAAAAATTCGCCGCGATGGCGCCGGACGACGTCCAGGCGCTGGTGCGCCAGTGCCCCCCGCTGGACGAGAAGATGCGCGCTACCGGCAAGGTCCTGGTGTCCGCGTCGCTTGGCGACCTGGACAACTGGGCAACGCTTCGCCCGCTCGGCGGCAAGACGCACGTCAGTGACGGGCCGTACACGGAGTCGAAGGAAGTGGTCGGCGGCCTCTTCATCATCGAGGCGGACAGCCGTGAGGAGGCGCTGCGCATCGCCTCCATGCACCCGGCGGCCACGCTGGGCGAAGAGGGCGGATGGGCCATCGAGCTCATCCCCATGGATTTCTACCTGGCCCGGTGAGGGCCAGGGCGCCTGTCGCCAGGATGCTTCGGGGGCTCTCCCCACTAAGACCCGGCATGCGGTGCCTTCTGCCGCGCCTCATGCCCTGCGGCGGCGCACCACTCCCAGGCCCGCCAGCAACGCGGACAGCAGCACCCACCCCGTGCTGCCCAGCGCGGGCACCGGCGTGGCGCTGGGCGCCAGAAGGGCCGGCGTGCAGGGGCTGCTGAAGGGCTGTGGCGGGCTCCAGCGTGAAAGCTGCTGCGTCTGCACGCCCCCCGAAGCGTCGTGCACGCTGCGGTTCTGGGCGGCATCGGAGAACACGTTGTTGATGCCGTTGGCGAACCAGTGCGCCGGCACGGTGTGCGTGATGCCCGTGCTGCTGAACGATGCGCCCGCCGGGTCACCATTGATCTCGGTGAACATGCCGGTCAGCACGCCGGCGCCATCGGTGGTGGCGCTGCCCAAGGCCAGCGTGGGCGCGGAGATGGCAAGGTCCTGCACGAAGCCCACGTTGCGCGCGTCGTTCATGCGCCAGAAGGTGCACCTCAGGTGCGCCCCGGTCCATGCCTGGTTGGAGGCGGAGTTGCCGCCGTTGTCGAACACGAAGGTGACGCTGTAGCTCTGGCCGCTGATGATCTCGGGGAAGTCGGTGGTCGAGATGGTCCCGGTGTAGGTCGTGGCGAAGGGCGCGGCCTGGGCGGCGCCCGGGAGGCCGATGGCGCAGGCCAGGAAGGCGGTGGCGAGCCTGCTGCGGTGGTTGCGGAGATGGCGCATGGAGGTTCCTCGGGCTGGATGGCGGGCGGGTGTGATGGCCCGCGGCGCCAATGGTGGTGCTTCAATTTTTATAGCTGCTTGCGCTTGTGTGGAAAGCGCTGGAGGCCAAAAAGCCTCAAACCTGCCTGCGCCGCAATGCCCGCAGGCCCAGCGTGGCGGCGGCCAGCGACAGCAGCGCCAGCGCCCATTGGCCCAGCGTGGGCACGGGGGTGGCCGGCCCCGGGGGCGCGCCGTTGCACTGCGCGTGCCAGGGTGTCTCTCCGGTGGCGGCGTCCCAGTCGGTGCTGGCCGACGGGGGGAGTGGATTGGGGCACAGGATGGACTGGCCCGTGAGCAGCGAGTTGGGCGCCGTGGGCAGGGGGCCGGTGAGCTGGTTCTGGTCCACCACCAGGACCTGCAGGCCGGGAGGCAGTGCGGGGATGGGCCCGGTGAGCTGGTTCTTCTGCACGGACAGGATTTGCAGCGCAGGCATGCCGGCGAGCGGCGGGATGGCGCCGGTGAGCTGGTTGTCGCGCACGAGGAACCATTCCAGGGCGGGCAGGCCGGTGAGCGGTGGCAGCGGGCCGGTGAAGGCATTCATCGCGGTGATGTAGCGCGTGAGGTGCTGCAGGCCCGAGGGGTCGGGCAGCGGGCCCGTGAACTGGTTGTTTCCCACGTTGAAGAACGCCAGCTGGGTCAGCCCCGCGATGGGCGGCACGGGGCCGGTCAGGCCGCCGCCGGTGAGGCTGATGGACGTGAGGTCCGGCAGCGCCGCCCAGTCAGGCAGCGGCGTGCCGGGTGGGGTGCTGGACATGGCGTTGGAGACGAATGTCATGCCGGTGACCGTGGTCTCGCCCGCGTCGCAGGCGATGCCCGCCCAGTTGCACTCGGTGCCCGGCACACCGCCCCAGCCACTGTTGTTGAGCCAATTGGGGCCATTGGTGGCGAAGTAGAAGTCCATCAGGTACTGGCGCTGCGATGGAGGAATGGCGGCCTGCGCGCTGGTGGCGGCGAGCAGGGCGAGGGTGGCGAGGAGCCGGGCAGGTATGAAAGCGGTCATGCCGGCGATTCTTGGGAATGCGCCGCGCCGCGTCGTTGCCGGCAACGACAATCGCCTTGTTCAAAACGACATGTGCGCGCCCGTGGCGCACGCCGTGTCAGGCCGTTGCGCGCACGTCGGTGGGCGTCATGCCGAAGCGCCGCCGGAAGGCCCGGCTGAAGGCGGAGAAGTCGTCGAAGCCGTTGTCCAGCACGATCTGCAGCACGCGGCGGTGGCGCTGGCCGGGGTCGGCCAGCGCGGCGCGCACGCGCTCCAGCCGGGCGCCGCGCACGAAGTCCGAAAAGCAGGTGCCCTCGCGCGCGAACAGGCGCTGCACCTGGCGTGGCGTGAGGTGGTGCAGGCGGGCGATCTGCGCCAGGCTCAGTTCGGGCTGGGCGATGCGCGCCAGGATGTCGCGCTGGATGAGCGCCAGGCGCGGCACGTCCACCGCGTCGCTCCCGGGAGGCTGCGTGCCTTGCCCTGCAGGCGTGAGCATGCTGGCCATCAGCTCCTGCAAGTGCGAGCGGGCCGATTGCAGCAGGGGTTCGGAGAGCGCGGGGCTGCCGGCCAGCAGTTGCGCATAGCCCATGGCCAGGGCGGGCTCGGGCATGTCGGAACGCAGCAGCCGCAGCGGTGCTTCTTCGAGCCGCGCCACCTGCTGCGCCAGGGCGGCCCGGGGCAACTGGAGGCTGGAGGTCTGCCCGCCCCAGAGATGGATGAACTCGTGCGCGCGGGCCTTCGAGTGCAGGACGAAGCCACCCGCCGGTATCTCCAGGTCGCCGCCTGTGGTGCGGATGGCGCAGCCGTCCTGGGTGGTGGTGAGCAAGAGGTCGTCCGCCCCGGCCCCCAGGTGCGCGGGCTTGTGTTCGAAATGCGCAGGCGTGTGCGCGCTGTGCGCATAGGCGGCCCCTGCCCCGAGGGGCATCAGGGTAACGGTGAAGTCCAGCGGGGCGGCACCTTCGCAGGGCCACAGGTCCACGCGCATCAGCGCGCGGCCAAACAGCTCGCGCAGCGCCTCGGCCTTGTCGCGCCCCGTGTAGTCGCGAGAGGAAATTCGCAGGCGCTGGGGAAGGTCGGGCGTTTGCTGCATGGGATTGACGGCAACGGATGGCGGCTGTGCGAGGCAGGCAGTTTAAGCCGGCGGTGGTGGCTTGCAAGGCCGCCGCCCCAGCGCTGGATCTCCAGGGTCTCCCCCATGCCGGGAAAAACGCGTGGCCTTCGTCATCTCGCGCTTTCTCCTGGTGCCAACAAAAAGGGCTCCCAAAGGGAGCCCGATCTGCCTGCCCGCCCCTGCGGTTCAGTTAACACTCCCCATGGCAGCAGCACCCGCAAATGCAAAGTGCCGCCACCATGGGAAGGCCCGCAACTGCGTCAATTCAATTACATGGCGCTGAATTCGCCCGAAGGGATCTGGCCTGTGCGCACGGCTTCAGCGGCCTGGGCACGCACTGCGGCGCGGTCGGCGGTGGACTTGTAGGTCACCACACGCGAACCGGCGGGTTCGATGGAGCGGGTCTGTGCCACGGTGGCGGCTTCGGCTTGCACTTCGGCGCGGGTGCGGTTGGTTTCGAACTTGGTGGCGAACTGCGAAGCATCGGCTTCATCGGCCTGGGCACCGAAAGAAGCGAAAGCAGCCACAGCGGCGATGGAGAGGAAACGTGCGGTCGTGTTCATGATGAAAATCCTTGAAGTTAAAAAAGCGTCTCAAAAAAGCCGGGACAAAAACCATTTCTGAACCGGGTTCGGTGAGTCGCCTTGCGGGTTCGGCTCATCGATGGGTTGAACTGTACGCCTGGGGTATCCAAAGAAAAACCACCTGGTCGCGAACTAACTGTTCCAGTATTGAGAACAATCATTCCGCCTCCGGTAGAGCCCCTGCGCGCCGCGAACCCGGATGTCACAATGCCCCGACAGGAGGAGACAGAACGTGCACACAGAATTCCAGCAGACGCGCCGCGCGGCGCTCATTGCGGTCGCGGCCACGTTGGCGGCATGCGGTGGAGGCTCGGGCGACGGCGAGGCGCCGCCAGAGGTGGGACAGGTGATCAACTCGACCATGAAGTCGGCTTTCAATGGCAGCACGTACCCCATCCAGGTCTTTTTGCCGCAGGCCTATGCCACGGGCACAACCACGCTGCCCGTCATCTATGCGACCGAGGGCGATGCGCAGTACGGAGGGCCCAATATCTCGCGCTTTGACACGTTCAAGGCGGTGATGCAGCGGCTGGGTACGCAGGCCATCCTGGTGGGCATTGGGGGCACTGCATGGCGGGGCATCGACTTCCTCATGCCCGGTGCGGCCAGGTACCTCGACTTCATCGTGAAGGAACTGGTGCCCGCCGTGGAGCGCCAGTACCGCGCCGACCCCAGGCGCAGGGCCCTCTCAGGCTTGTCCCATGGGGGCTACTTTGTGGTGGCGGCACTCATACTGGAGGCCCGCGCAGGCGTGGCGCCCAGCTTTTCACACTACCTTTCGACCGAATGCAGCGTGGGCGAGCACACCAGCCCCGCCGGCGTGCTGGCGTTTGAAAAGCAGATCGACGGCAAACCCCTGCCCACAACGCTGTTCCTGGCGGGTGCGAGCGGCGGCAATCACCCGTTGGTCAGCATCCCCCTCTTCAATCAGATGGCCTCGCAGAGCCTGCCGGGCCTGGTGATGCACAAGGCCGAGTACAACACCACGCATGTGGGGGCGGACGTGCCCGCGTTTGAAGAGGCGCTCAAGCGGTTCGTGTCCTAGGCCCGCCCGCAGGCCGCGGCGAAAGCCCCATCCCTGCGCGGTGCTCGCAACCCTTGGCCCGCAGGACCAGGGGTGCCAAAAAAACTTGCGGCCAGGTGGAGATTTGACGATATTGAGGTGCCGTTCCCGCCGGCAAGCCACTGGCAAGCACCGTTGCGCGTAGCGGCGGGCGGCGTCTTTTTGGAGGATGTTGCATTGAAGTGTCCCCCCATTCTCGAGTCGGAAGCAGCCCGCCTTCAGGCGCTTTCCGACTACGGACTTGATGGTGATCGCCCTTTGCCAAGCCTTGACGCGGTCGTCCAGATCGCGGCCAGGATCTTCGGCATGCCCGTTGCGGCCGTGAACCTCATTGGCGACGACCATGTGTTCTTCGCGGCCAGCACAGGGTTCGAAGGCCAGCGCGTGGACATGCGGCGGGACGTATCGTTCTGTGCGCACGCCATCGCCAGGAATGAGGTCATGGTGGTGCCGGACGCGAGCCGGGATGCGCGTTTCTATGACAACCCGCTGGTCACCGGATTCGCCGGCGTGCGGTTCTATGCGGGAGTGCCGCTGTACTCCCCTGGCGGGCTGGCGCTGGGCGCGCTGTGCGTGATCGACAGTGTTCCCCATTTCGACTTCTCGGACGACGACCGTGCGCGGCTCGCGGATCTCGCGCAGATGGCCTGCGACCGTCTGGAATTGCGCAGGCTGGAACACTCCACCGAACGCGCCCGGCGGCCCTTCGAGGACGATGCGCGAACCTCGCCCACGGCGGTGGTCTGGTTCGATGAGAGCTTGCGTGTCATGGCATGGAACAAGGCCGCCGCGTCCATCTTCGGCCATGTTCCGGCGGACGGTCCGGGCCGCCTGGTCGTGGATTTCCTGGCGGAGCGCCACCGCGCCGCGGTGGGAGGCCTCATTGCGCAGGCCGCCGCCGCCGGCACGGCGGACGGGCTGGTGGTTCCCGACGGCTTGGCCGGGGTGCGCAAGGACGGCTCGGAATTCCCGCTGGGCGTGGCGCTTTTTTGCTGGCGCGACAAAGGCAAGCTGACCTTCCACGCCCATCTGCAGGACCTGTCGAGCCACCCAGGGCAGTCCGCGGAGCTCCGGCGGCTGTCCACGACCGACCTCCTCACGGGATTGGCCAACCGCGCGAGCTTGTACCGGCGCATGGAAGAAGCACTGGCGGGATCCGCCGGGGCATGCCTGCTGCTTGTCGACATCGACGGCTTCAAGGACGTGAACGACACCCTGGGACATGGCGTGGGCGACGGTGTCTTGCGCGAAGCGGCCCAGCGCCTGGTCGAGTGCGTGCCTTTGCTGGCCACCGTGGCGCGCACCGGCGGCGATGAATTCGCGGTTCTCATCCCCGGCTGCACCAGCCATCGGGAATCGATGGCGGCGGCCCGGAGCATCGTCGACAGCCTTGCCGAGCCCATCAGCGTGAACGTGCACGAAATCCGCATCACCGCGAGCTGCGGACTGGCCGCGGCGCCGGGCGATGCGCAGGAAGCACTGGAGCTTTTCAGCAACGCGGACCTCGCCCTGTTCAAGGCCAAGAGCTATGGGCGAGGGCAGGTCTTCGCGTATGCCGCGACTCTGCGCATGGAGGCGACGGCCCGGAGGCTGTACAGCATCGAGCTGCACCGCGCCGTCAGCGAGGGCGAGTTCGTGCTGTTCTATCAGCCCCAGATCAGGCTGAGCGATGGCTCCCTGCGCGGTGCGGAGGCCCTGATTCGCTGGCAGCACCCACAACGCGGGTTGCTCTCGCCCGCTGCATTCCTGCCCGCGCTGGAAAACGGGCCCCTGGCATCGGTGGTGGGCTTCTGGGTGCTCGACGAAGCCTGTGCGCAGGCAGCGCATTGGCGCCGCTGCGGCGCCACCGATTTCCGCATCGGCGTAAACCTGTTTGGCGCCCAGTTCCGGGTGAACGACATGGCGGCGGAGGTGGCTGCCACCTTGCAGAGGCATGGCTTGCCCCCGCATGCCCTGGAGCTGGAAGTGACCGAGAACATCGTTCTCGATGACGACGATCTAGTGCTGGGCGTGCTGGAGAAAATCAAGGGCATGGGCGTCGGTATCGCCTTTGACGACTTTGGCACCGGTTATGCGTCGCTCAGCCTCCTCAAGAAGTACCCGGTGACGCGTTTGAAAATCGACCGTTCCTTCGTCCAGAGCACGCCCGAGTCAGAGCGGGATACCGCGGTGGTCCGCGCCATTCTGGACATGGCCCGGAGCTTCGATCTTGAAACCGTGGCGGAAGGCGTGGAGACCGAAATGCAGCGCGACTACCTGAAGGATTGCGGCTGCCAGGAAGGGCAGGGCTACCTGTTCAGCCGCCCTGTGTCCTCCTACGAGTTTTCCGAGTCCTTCCGCCTGCGCACGGAAAACCGGATGGGCAAGCTTGCATGATGGCCGCCGCGCCAGGGCCGGTATGCCGCAAGCCGCAATGAACCGGAGTCCGACGCTACGCTTTCACCTGCGGCGCGCCGGGGCCGTCCCACCCGCCAGGACACAGGCGGCGGCAAGAACCTGGAGCAAGAGCACCATGGCAAAAAAAGGCCCGGTGTTGGTGCCCAGCAGCGGGGCACCCGCTGCCCCGTGGCTGAGCACCGCCGCAAAAACCATGGGGGCGAACGCGTAGAGGGCCTGGGCCACCGCCACGCAGCGCGCAACGACCCGTGGTACCTCCGGGGGGGCGAATTCTGATTGCGCGATGAGCGGTGGCATCGAGGTCGCATTCCCGATACCCAGGCCGAACAGAATGATGCCCAGAACCAGGATGCCTGCATGGTGCGCGCCCGCAAGCAGCATCAGCGCAGTCCCCACGGCCTGCACGCCGTAGCTGCATGCCGCGGCAAGCCTGCGGTTGGCCCGTGGCCCCACCACGCGGGCCATCACCAGGCGCCCGCCCATTCCGCACCCCGTGGCCAACGCCATGATGGCGCCGGCCTGCTGCCTTCCCAACCCCGGCACCATGAGCGAGAAGAGCTGGGCAATCAGTCCGATTTGGGCAAACAATCCCAGCGACATGGCCGCCGCCAAGGTCAGGAAGCCCCGGTCCGACCATCGAAGAGTGCCGTCCCGTGCTGGAGGGGGCGCGCCTGCTTCCGTATCGCTGCCATCGGTTCCATCCGCCAACGGCGATTGTGTGGAGGGTGACTTCGGCAGCACCGTGTGCGCGATGATCGCGACCATCCCCACCAGCACGGTGCCCACGCAAAGCGCTGCCACGGGGAATCCGTAGCGTTCGATCATGGCCGCCCACAGGGGGGAGAACACCATGCCCCCCACGCTCGCGCCGTTGTATGCCCTGCCCAGCGCGAGAGGCCGCCGCGCCACGAACCAGGGCGAGATGATCGCGTTGATGCCTGCTGCCCCCAGGGGAACCCAGCCACCGCCGGTCAATGCCGCCGCGACAAAAAGCTGCCAGGGCTGTGCCGCGGCGGCCCATCCAGCGACTCCGAGCGCGAGCACGATGGCGCCTCCCTGTGTCGCCGCGGGAATGCCGAAACGGCGATGCCATCCTGGCAGGCAGATCACGACCCCTGCACCCACCAGGAAGTGAAAGGTGACCGCAGCAGACACCAGGGACAGGGACCAGCCGGTGCGCGCCATGACCGCGTGCAGGAAGACTGGCGGGCCGTAGAAGCCCGCGCCCCATCCCAGCAGTGCAATGACGAAGGCTGCGCGGACTACGGTGTCGCCATAGAAGACGGGGCGGCGGGTGGAAGGCATGCGGACAAGAGTGGCGGGCGCGGTGAAGACCGCAGGACCACCGATGCTGCCCGCTGGCGCGAGAGCACGGTTCGCCCTGGAGCGAACTGTGGGTGTTCATCCACCGTGCATCGTCGGGGGCGGGGGGCGCCCCTTGCGTCCCCGCCGTCTCAGGTGACCGGCCACAGCATTCCTTGCCTGGTGGAGACCCGCCTCTGGGCGGGCGTGTCAGGGGCTCTGGCGTCGAGGCGACGCGCCGGGTGCGTGCGGCCGCAGTGGGGCGCCCGCCCTGACGCGGCGCACGGGAAGGTCGGGCGCGAGCCGCTCCACGGCAGAGGTGCGGGACGCGGGTCGAAAGCCGTGTGGCACCACCAGCACGTCCACGCGTGCCTCCCGGAGCAGGCGTTGTGCAACGCTCTCGAACAGGAGGTCGGACACCATCGAAGCCGGGTGTTTGCCGACGACGACAAGGTCCGCCGCGCTGTGTTGCTGCTGCACCAGAATCTGGCGAACGGGGTCTCCCCGCCCGATGGAGGACGACAGCCGATTGCGCCGTGCATCATGCGAATCCGTCAATGTGACCATCCTGTCCTGCGCGGAGCGCCGGCACTGTTCGCGGTAGAGCTGGATGGCGCGCTCCGACACTTCGGCATACCGCAGCTTTCCTTCGTCGGCGGTGCTGATGGCGTGAAAGAGCTCGACCCGTGCCGAGGGATGGAGCGCAAGGCCCAGGTCGACCAGGCCGTGAGACATCCGCGAGAAGTCCACGGCCACCATCAGACCCTGGTACGGCTGGTGGGCCGGATTGCGCACGACGATGACGGGGCGTGGGCAAGCGCGCAGCATCCTGAGGGCCGGATGGGTGGTGAACCAGGCGCGCAGGCCTCGCACGGGTGCCGTGCCCCACACGACCAGATCGGCGCCAGCCGCCCAGCGTGCGACCTGTTCGGCATCGCCTGCGGCCTGCGTTACCGCCTGCACCGCGATGTCGTGGCGCTGCCCCAGCTGCACCGCGTGATGTGCCAGCCGCACGTCCGTGTCCGGAGGCGGCTCCTCGCCGGGGTCGGCAAGGTAGGAGATTTTCAGCGTCGCACCGTGCTCGGCGCAGCACAGCGCAGCCCGGGCCAGTGCGTGGCCTCCCTGCTGGGAGAAATCGGTGACGGCAAGGATGGAGCGAGGGATCATGGGGAAAACTGCTTTCTGAAAGAGCGGCGCCGGCTGGCGGCGCCAATGCGCGGCGAGACCGGGGCGGGCATGGAGATCGGCGAGGGGACGTGCATCTGGCGCACCGCGGGCCGCGGTGGCTGCTTGCCGCGGGGCTACCTGGCGTAGTCGCCCCAGGCCTCGGGCGGGTGGCGGACGCTCGCGGCCGTGGCTGCGCGCGTTTCGCCATGTGTGGCGGCCACCTCGGCATGCAGGGCGCGGGAGCGGACGATCTCTGCGGTGTGGGGCAGGTCCGCAAGGAATGCGGGAAGCTGCGGGACTCTCAGCCGCGACCGGCGAGGGAAGTCAGGTTCGGTGAGCGTGCGCCCGCCGTGATCCGCTGTATGCATGAAAAGCACTCCATCGAGTCCGGCCGTTGCCCTGTGGGCAAAAGGCGGCCGCTACCGCGCAAGGCGGGTGCCCGGCGGTGGATGTCTGCGCTGAAAGGGGGAAAAGGTGCCGCCGGGCTCAGGAATGTGCTGGCGCTGGCTGACGGTGCGCCTTCCTTGCCGCCGCGCGAAGCGGTGCGGTCAGGGCGGCGGCGGTTCGAGGGAAGGTGGCGGGCATGGGCCCAGTGTACGCAAGGTGCACCCCTTTGGCGGCCAAAGGCCCCATGCTTCTTGCCAGATAGCGCGGATGTCCCGGGCTACCCGGGCCACGTGCCGCCTGTGGCCCTGAACCTGGCCATCGTGCGCGCGGGCCTGGAGGGGGCGGGCCTGGCGGCGGCCGCTAGAGCGCCACGGTTTCCGGCTCGTGCTCAGTCTGCACGCCCAGCGGCAGCACACACAGCCTGACGCCGTCCAGCGTGAGCACCAGGCCAAGCTGCCCGCCCATCTGCACCACGCCACAGGAGGTCGCGGCCGGCGCGGAGATGGCTTCGGCGGCGGCCAAGCATGCCCGCGCAGACGCACTGACTGGCGGCTGGCCGAGCATCGCCCACAGTATTTGCGGATCACGCAGCCGGAGCGATTGCAGGAACATGCGGAAAACCACCTCTTCGCTCGATTCGCGTTCGGGCGATGGCCGAGGCTCCAACCCGCTGCCCGCGCGCCGCAGCCGCAACAGTGCCCGCCGCAGCTGTTGCCGGCTGGCGGTTTCGGACCGGCCACTGGCCTGGGCGATCTCGGCATGGCCGAGCTCGAACACTTCGTGCAGCAGCACCACGGCCCCGTCCGCTGGCGCCAGGTGGGCGGCGAGCAGGCGCAGCGCGCGGGAGGCATCCTCCGCCAGCGCCGCATCCATCTCGGCCGATGGCGACGCATGCACGGGGTGGCTGGCGACAGCTTGCGCCAGCCATTGCTGCATCCAGTGGCGCCGGCGCAGGCGGTCGACGGCCAGATTGCGCACCACGGTGAGCAGCCAGGCCTGGGCCGCGTTGAGTTCCAGCGCGTCGGCCTCCAGCGCGCGGACATAGGCGTCCTGCACGGCATCCTCGGCATCCGAGGGGCCCAGGAGGCGGGAGGCCGCGCGCACCAGGCGGCGGCGGTCAGCGTCGATCAGGGCCGGCTGGCGTTCATCATGCATCTGCAAATCTTGCCACAGCCGTGCCGGGGCCCGCGTGTCACGAAATCCGCGCTTCGTTCGTCAAGGCAGTTCCACCACCCCGAGGAATCCCGCCCATGAACACTCCAGACACCGCCACGACGCCCAGCGCCACCGAGCCGCGCACTTCCTATCTGGAGGAAAAGGCGTTCAAGTCGCGCACCCTGCTGATCTTCGGCACCGTCACCGACCTGGTGGCCGCCGACGTGGCGCGCCGGCTTATCGCATTGGACGCCGACAGCGCCGAACCCATCGACGTGCTGGTGAGCTCGCCCGGCGGACACCTGGAATCGGGCGACGCCATCCACGACATGGTGCGCTTCATCGCAGCACCGGTGAACATGATCGGCACTGGCTGGGTCGGCAGCGCGGCCACCCATCTGTACCTGGCGGCCCCCCGCGAGCGGCGCTACTGCCTGCCCAACACACGCTTTCTGATCCACCAGCCCAGCGGCGGCTCCGGCGGGCCGGCCAGCGACATCGCCATCCAGGCCCGCGAGATCGTCAAGGCCCGGGAGCGCATCGCGCGCACGATCGCGCGGGAAACCGGCAAGCCGCTGGACGTGGTGCTGGCGGACATCGAGCGGGACCGGTGGCTGTCGGCCGAGGAAGCGGTCGAGTACGGACTGGTGTCGCGGATCATCGAGCGCAAGAGCCAGCTGCGGGCCGCTTGACCTGGTGGCGCACGCGGCGAAGGAGGGCCGTCCGAAGGACGCCGAGGCTGGGTAGCCTTCACCGGTGCGGCCGGAAACCCGGCCTTGGATTTGGTTCCCGGAGATTGTTTCCGATACTGGAACGGTTAGTTCGCGACCAGATGGTTTTTCTGTGCACGCCACCGGCGTACAGTTCAACCCATCGATGAGCCGAACCCGCAAGGCGACTCACCGAACCCGGTTTGAAGCAGTCGTGAGCATGGCTCTTCGCGCTTTGTTCCGGCTTTTTTTGAGACGCTTTTCTTTAAGGATTTCTATCATGAACGCCACCGCCCGTTTCCTCTCCATCGCCGCTGTTGCCGCTTTCGCCTCTTTTGGCGCCCACGCCGACGAAGCCGACTCCTCGCAGTTCGCCCTGCAGTTCGATACGAACCGCACCCGTGCCGAAGTGAAGGCGGAAGCCGTTGTCGAAGCTCGCACCCACAACATGGAGCCAGCAGGCTCCCGCGTGGTGACCTACCAATCCACGGCCGACCGCAGCGCCGTGCGCGCCCTGGCAGCCGAAGCCGTGCGCACCGGCCAGATCCCGCACGGCGAATTCAGCGCCATGTAATTGAATTGACGCAGTTGCGGGCCTTTCCATGGTGGCGGCACTTCGCGGGTGCCGCTGCCATGGGAAGTGTTTTCACCGCAGCGCAAGGCAGTACAACGGGCCCCATCGGGGCCTTTTTTTGTGGGTGGTCTCCACGTGGCGGCAAGCACCGATAAACTGCTGCCGAGGCCGCATTGGCGCCATTGAGGGCGCGCGGGGGCCTCTTGCCTGCCACCCTCCCACACGGCCTTGTCCCAGAGCGGGGTTCTCCCAATGATCTGCGCCACTTTCCTGTGCATAGCCGCCATGTCGTCTCCGGCGCAGGCCGAGGACGTCTGGTTCACGTTGCATGGCGACCGCCAGGAGGGTGAAAAGAACCTGATCGAGGTGCGCCCCGAGCCCGTGGGCCTGGACCACCGCGTGGTACTCGATCTGCGCGTTTCAAGAGACAGGACCCGGACTTCCTTCAAGGGGCAGAAGTACCGCTCGTACTATGCCAGGGTGGTGGTCCATTGCCCTTCCCGAACGGCGTGGTATGTGTGGCTCACCTACTATGGGCTGCCGGCCTGGAAGGGCGACGCCGTGGGCCGCGAGGAGTACGCCGAAGGCAAGGCCCCCGTGCTGTTCAAGGATGTGCCGGGAGAGCCTTACAAGGGAATGATCTCTGCGGCATGCAAGGTGCGTGGGTAGCTCCCGCCGGTGCGGTTGCCTCACGCATTCTTCCCGGATTTCTGCAGGATGCTGATGTGCCCGTCTGCTTCAAGAAACGCAAATTGCATGTCTTTCGGGTCGCAGTCCGCTTCACGCAGCGCACGCTGCGCGTCGCACAGCGGTACATGGTGCTTGCGCAACACATCCGTGAAGATTTCCCCGTTGCTGCCGATCAGGACCGGACGGCCTTCCACCCACTGCTGAACCCGTTCGCTGCGGGAGGTGATGACCGCGACGGCGACATTCAGCGCAATCAGCGTCGTTGCGGAAAGCAGTCCTGCCGTGACGGACTTCTCGTCACCGTTCAGACCTGCGGACACCGACTCGCTTAGCAGCATCACCACCAGAAGATCGAAGGGGGTGAACTGGCCCACCGTCCGCTTGCCTGAAATCCGTACCAGCAGGAGAAGCACCGCATAGATGATGGCGGCCCGCAATGGCATCTCCCACCACGCACCGCCCAGCTGAAAAACGTCCATAGGCTTACCCGTCTCGATCTGCACCCGTGAAACCGACCGGCATCGACATCCTTCCGGTGCGCGGTTGATCGCTAGACTATCCGAGCGGCCCGCGAAGCGGGCGTCAGAGGAATGCCGGCTTGCCGGCTGGGCGCGTCCTACAGGTGGTGTTCTGGTGGCCCTCGTGGCCGATCAGGGCGAGCACGGCCGCGAAGAACGTCATGCCTTGCGGATGGAGCATTTGAGAACCCGCGACATCTGGTGCAGCGCGGCCTGCTTGTGCGGTTCGTGCTCGGCCGCCGTGCAGTTGGCGGGCACCCATACCTTGAACCCCCGCATGTAGGCATCCATCGCCGTCAGGTGCACGCACATGTCCGCCGCCAGGCCGACAACGATCAATTGCTGCGTTTGCATCTGCCTGAGCAGATGGTCCAGCGGCGTCGAGTGAAAAGCGGAATGCAGGGGTTTCAGGACCGTCAGGTCGCCATCGCCCGGCGCCAGAAGGGTGGCGATCTCGCCCCGCGCACCAGGCAAGGCCTGGCACGCCTTCACCAGATCCTTGAAGTCAGACCTCCAGATCCCGTAGTTGTCGTTGGCATAGATGGCCACCGCCCCCTGGGCCGAGAGCCGGCGCTTGAGCCGCGCCGTGGCATGCGCCGCCTCCAGGGCGCCGCGCAGCAAGGCGTTC
Source organism: Acidovorax sp. A79 (assembly GCF_041154505.1). Taxonomy (GTDB): domain Bacteria; phylum Pseudomonadota; class Gammaproteobacteria; order Burkholderiales; family Burkholderiaceae_C; genus Acidovorax. The sequence goes on along the minus strand of NZ_AP028672.1, from coordinate 2,050,043 downwards.
GCGCCGGGAAACCGCATCGGATTGATGAAATCGACAAGCACCAGCGCGGTGGCGCTCGGCTTCAACGCGGCCGCCTGGATTTCGGCCTTGCCGAATGCAGGGGTGGCCGCCATCACGGTCCGCCTACAACCGGCGGGTTTCCCAGGGGGGCCAACCCGGTGGGAAGTGCCTTTGATGCCGGTCGGCGGCATTGCGGCGATCGGGGCCGTGGTGGTAGCAATGGGGTCACGCACTGTGCACGCATCCTGGTTGCGCAGGCGGGAGGAGCTGAAGAGTGTTCCTGCCGCCGCCGGAGTGAAAACACCCCCATCATCGAATCCTGCGGCAGCGGCCGGTGTAGGAGCCCGCCAAAGGACCGGGTCAGAGACCGGAAAGCGCCCGGCGGATTTCGGCATGCCGGGCCAGACGGCCTTGTGCATGCGGCGCTGATGCGCCCGGGCCACGCCGGCAGAATTCGGCGGGGCTGCCAGCCGCCAGCCAATGGGGAGGCGAGAAAATTGGCACGGCCGGGCGGAGAGTGGCGCGGCAGAAAACTCCAGGGTTTCAGGGGCTCTGCAGCGCGATGGCGCAGGCGGCCTTGATCAGTCGGTCCCTGGGGTTGGGCTCCATCTCCGCGAAGGCCAGGTTGCGGCCGTCGCTCTCGGCATACTCCACCAGGCGCATCTTTCCGTGCCACAGCGGCTTGCTGAACAGGGCGATGGAGCGGTGCCACGCCTTCAGCCCGGTACAGTCCACCACGGCCGTGGAGTAGTAGGAGTGGTAGGGCTGGTCATCAAAGCCCGTGCGTGGCCTGGCGCGGTTCACCCTGAGCTTGACGAGGCGCATGGATTCAAATGCGATGGCGCTGGTGGCATCCACCTCCAGCGTGTCCACGAAGGCATTGGCGGGGTCTCCCACCACGGTGAGCCATGAGGGCGCCTCGGCCGCGGCCGCGGCCGCCGAGGATGCCAACACAGCCACGATCAGGAGGGGGGTCATTTGCGGTCTCGTGCAAAGCGTCATTGAACCCGATTGTTCCGGGAAGGTGGGCTCCGTTCGTTCTTCTAGAACACACCCAGCGCCAGCCCCGCAGCCATCGCTTCGCCCAGGGTGCGGCAGCGCAGCAGATCTTCATCTCCGATGTGCTTGACGGCGAGGATGGCCTCGGGGGTCTGGGCATGGGTGCAAACGATGAGGGGATCCCCGATGGACCGCAGGCGCCAGCCGGTGGCGATGCGCTCTATTTGCCTTGCCGCGCTGTGTCCGTCGCTGCCCGCGCAGACCAGGCTGGCATAGGGCCGGCCGTTGACGTGGTCGAGCACGGCGTAATAGCTGCGGTCGAAGAAATCCTTGAGCTGACCGCTGATGGCTGCCAGGTTCTCGGGCGTGGCGAAAATCAGCCCGTCCGCGGCCAGCACGTCCGCGGGCCCCGCCTGCGCGGCGTGCAGCAGCCGCACCGCGACCGCCGCATCGGAGGCTGCGCCCTCGCGCGCAGCCTCGGCCATCTGGCGCGTGCCATCCGTCATGGAGTGATAGACGATCACCAAGGTCTTGCGCTGGTTCATGTCTCCAGCATAGCCCGACAACCCCTCCCGGTCCGTCGCCGGCGGCAGCGGGTGGATCCTCTTGACCCCCGTCCCATAAGCGCGTTCAATCCGCCGTACCGCGGCCAGGTTGCAAATTGTCGCCATTGCTGCAATTGTTTGCAGATCCGCCCGCGCTTGCAGCGCCGCCGTCCAAAGAGGTGAGACCATGAGCATTGCCAGACGCCTTCATGCCATTTCCTTCCTCTTGATCGCGGGGCTCGCGGGGATCGTGCTCCTGGCTTGGCTCTACCTGGGGGAGGTCACGCGCCAGACAGAACTCGTGGCCGGCAAAGAGGTGCCGCGCCAGCTCCAGGCCAGCGCGATGGAGCTGAACGTCACGCGGTCTTCGCTCCAGATGCGCCATGCGATGCTGGTGCGCACGCCGCAAGAGCTGGCGGCCACGCTGGCGGACATCGCCGACAAGAAGCGCTTGATCGACACGGACCTCGCCAGCTTCGTGCAGGCCGCGGACACCGCCGCCGAGAGGGCCCTGAACGCCGAGCTGTCCAAAGGGCTGCAGGCGTTCTGGAACGTGGCCGAGCAGAACCTTCAGTTGATCCAGGAGGGAAAGAAGGAGCCGGCGTTTGACTATCTGGTGGCCTCCACGATCCCCACGCGCAATGCGGTGCTTGCCGTCCTCGCCAAGGAAAAGGAGCACCAGGCCGGGCTGCTGAAAGCCAGCCTCGCCGAGATCGAACGGGACGTGAAGCTGACCCTTCGCGCGCTGGTCAGTGCCGTGGCGGCGGTGGCGATCGGGCTGCTGCTGTTCTCCTGGCACATCGGCGCCACCTTGCGGCGCAGGGTGGCCGCGTCGCAGGCCGTGGCCAATCGCGTGAGGGACGGCGACCTGACCACCCCGGTCACGGACGGCTCGCGTGATGAATTCAGTCCCCTGCTCGCGGCGCTGGCCGTGATGCAGGACTCGCTGACCCGGATCGTCAGCCAGGTCCGCAGCGGCTCGGAGACCGTGGCGGCGGCCAGTGCGCAGATATCCACGGGCAATGGCGACCTGTCCACCAGGACGGAGCACCAGGCGAGCGCCCTGGAGGAGACGGCGGCGGCCATGGAGGAACTCAATTCCACCGTGCAGACGAATGCGCAGAATGCGCTGCAGGCGAACGTGCTCGCGCAGAGCGCCTCCACGGTCGCGAAGCAGGGGGGCGACGTCGTGTCCAGGGTGGTGGACACCATGAGCGGCATCAACGAAAGCTCCAAGAAGATCTCCGAAATCATCGGCGTCATCGACGGCATCGCCTTCCAGACCAATATCCTCGCCCTCAATGCCGCCGTGGAGGCCGCCCGGGCTGGCGAGCAGGGGCGTGGATTCGCGGTCGTGGCCTCGGAAGTGCGCAGCCTGGCGGCACGCTCCGCGGCGGCGGCCAAGGAGATCAAGGCCCTCATCGCCACCAGCGTGGAGCGTGTGGAGGCCGGGACCGTGCTGGTAGGCGCCGCGGGGCAGACGATGAAGGAAGTGGTTTCCTCCATCGAGCGGGTGACCGAGACGGTGGCGCAGATCAGCGCGGCCGGAACCGAGCAGAGCCAGGGCGTGAGCCAGGTCAACGTGGCCGTCAATCAGATGGACCAGGCCACCCAGCAAAATGCGGCGCTCGTGGAGGAAATGTCCGCGGCCGCCTCCAGCCTGAGCATCCAGTCCCGAAGGCTGGTCGAAACGGTCGCGACGTTCAAGCTGTCCAGTTCCGCGCTGCAGCTGGAAGCCTCGGGCCAGCCCGGCCCGGCCTTGATGCTGGCCTGAGCCCGGCCGCCGTGCCCGACTGATCCTGTGCGGGCCCCGTGCCGGCGCCGGGAGCGCGGGCACGCGTCAGCCGGGCCGGAATCCGAGCGCTTTCATCGCGGGTGTCAAACTCACCGCGGCCTCTTCGCAGGCCTGCCAGGGGCCATTGCCCACGCCAAGCCTCGCGTCGATGTTCCGGACGTTCCAGTGGGCGGCGCTGGTCAGCGCATCCAGTTCTTCCCAACCGACGGGCACGGAAACGCCCATTCCCGGCCGTGCGCGTGCCGACCATGCGCTCACGGTCGTCGCACCGCGGCCGTTGCGCAGGTAGTCCACAAAGATCCTGCCCACCCGGTTGCGCGGACCGCTCTTGGCCACGAAGCGCTGCGGGATCGTCTCGGCCAGGTGCAGCACGATGGCCCTGGAAAAATCCTTGACCGTGTCCCAGTCGCGCAGGCGCTTGAGCGGAACCACCACGTGAAGGCCCTTGCCCCCACTGGTTTTCAAAAAGGCGGGAAGCCCCAGTCCCTGCAGCAGCACGCGCAGCAGCCGCGTGCCTTCACGCACATCCGCCCATGCCACGCCTTCGCCCGGGTCCAGGTCGAAGGTCAGCCGGTCGGGGCGCTCCATCCTGTCTTTCAGCGCGTTCCAGGTGTGGTATTCAATGACGTTCATCTGCGACCCGCTGCGCAAGCCCTGTGGGGAGACCACTTCCAGCAAGGGCGCATGCCCCTCGTCCAGCGCCGGGTCCAGGCTCCGCATGCCGGGCAGCGCCTCGGCCTCCTGGTGCTTCTGAAAGAAGAGTTCTCCCGGCACGCCCCCGGGAGCCCTCACCAGGGCCACGGGCCGTGCTTTCAGGTGCTGCAGCATCAAGGGGCCGACCTTGGCGTAGTACCGCACCATGTCCATCTTGGTGAATCCCGTGGACGGATCGATCACGCGCTCACCGTGGGAGATGCGCGGTCCGGGCTGTGGCGATCTGGCGCGTTTCCTGGCGCGGGGCGATCGCGTCGCCGGGGCCTGTGGTGCGTGTGCCGCGTCCGCGCGCTTCATCAGGCCGCCTTCTTGCGCTGCGCGGAAGGCGTCTTGGCCGCGGCACGCTTGCGCGCGGTTTTGCGCGGCGCCGTGCCGCCCTCCTTGGCCGCCGGCCTGGCGGCAGGGCGGCGGTTTACGGGCTTGAGGCTGCGCTGCAGCAGCTCCGTGAGGTCGATGATTTCCGCGCTGCCCGTGGCGGCCTGTGCGGGCTGCGTGACCGTGCGGGTATCGCCCTGCTGGACCTTGGCGGCCACCAGGTCCATGACCTGCTGGCGGAATTCGTCCTTGAAATCTTCCGGCTTCCAGTGGCCGGTCATTTCGGCGATGAGCTGCGTCGCCATCTTCATCTCGCTGGGCTTGATGGCGGTGGCGCCCAGGGCGGGGAGATCCAGTCCCTCGAAACCCTTGACCTCGTCGCCCCATCTGAGCAGGTTGAGGACGAGCGCGGGTCCCGAGGGCGCCAGCAGCGCCAGGTGCTGCTTGGTCTGGATCACGACCTTTGCCAGCGCGATCTTCCCGGTCCTGGCGAGGGCTTCGCGCAGCAGGGCATACACCTTGTGCCCCTTGTTGATGGGGCTCACGTAGTACGGGCGCTCCAGGTAGACGAACGGGATTTCCTGGGCGTTCACAAAGCGCTCGATCTCGATGGTCTGGGTGGTGCGCGGGAAGGCGCCTTCGATTTCCTCCGGGGAAAGAACAACGTACTGCCCGTTCTCGTACTCGACGCCCTTGACGATGTGGGCCTTGTCGATTTCCTTGCCGGTGCGCTTGTTGATCCGCTTGTAGCCCACGGGGTCCATCGACCGCTTGTCCAGCCAATCGAAATCAATGCCTTGCTCCGTGGTGGCGGTGTGCAGGCCCACGGGAATATGGACAAGGCCGAAGGAGATGGCGCCCTTCCAGAGCACCCGGTTGCTGGTAGCCATGTACGCACTTTCTAACAGGGCATCGCGCAGCGCGGGATGCGCCGCGGGGCCGTTGGATTCGATCGTTTCGCGGCGGCCCTTCGATGTCTGTAGGAAAGCGGCGCGCCGCGGCCTCCGAAGAAGGCGCAAGGGGCCATTGGCCTACACCGTTGGCGGACTCCGCTGCCGACAATCAAAGGTCCAACGTGGCGAACGGATGAGGAGGTTTCCATGCCCGGTGAACTCGAGGAAGAGAACGTTTTTGGCACGGCGGATGCAAGCTCCTACTCCGCGGTGCTCTGCAGGACGCCGCAGGGGCGCTACACCGTGCAGAGCCTTCTGATAGACGGACACAATGTGCCGGTCCGCGATGCCTCCTGGGCCACGCGCGAAGAGGCCATCGATGCGCTCAAGGAATACGCCAAGGGAGACCGGCAACCGTAAGGCCCGCGATCCCCGAGCGGATGTCGGCAGCGCCAGCGCCGTGGCGCGGCAGGGGCCTGGTCACCCGGGCGGGTGGGCGAGCCTCTCCCTGCGCATTGCCAGCTTGCGGTAGAGCGTCTGGCGGCTGATGCCCAGGGTGCGTGCCGCGTGGCTCACGTTGCCACGGCAGCTCTCCAGGGCCTGCTGAATGGCGGATTGAGACAGTTCGTCCAGGTTCTGCGGCGGGGGCGGGGCTTCCTTTGGCGCGCAGAACCGGTCGGCCCGCCGGAGTTCGTCCTGGAAGTCGTCCGGCAGGTGGTGCCATTCGAGCACCTCCTCGTGCGGCTCCAGCATCGCGCAGGTGGTCCGCAGCACGCTGGCGCATTGCCGCAGATTGCCGGGCCAGGGGTACTGTTCCAGCATCGCCATCAGCGACGGCGCCAGCCGCAGGGCGCGGGAGGGCTCGATGTCCTCCAGCATCCTCGCGCTCAGCGCTTCGAAATCGGTGCGTTCACGCAAGGGTGGAAGCTCGACCGCGAGGCCATTGATCCGGTAGTACAGGTCGGCGCGAAAGCGCCCCTGCTCCGCCTCCTCGCGCAGCTTGCGGTTGGAGGCGCAGATGAGGGCGAAGTCCACGGCCACCGGGTGGCCGCTGCCCAGGGGGACCACCTGCCGCTCCTGCAGCACCCGGAGCAACCGCGTCTGCAGGGCCGCCGGCATGTCGCCGATCTCGTCGAGGAACAGCGTGCCGCCCTGGGCCTCGCGCAGCAGGCCCAGGCGTCCTTCGCGGCGCCCGCCGGTGAACGTGCCGGGTGCGTAGCCGAACAGCTCCGACTCGATCAGCGCCTCCGGCATGGCCGCGCAGTTGATGGCGATGAAGGGGCCGTCGCGGCGCGGTCCGCTCTGGTGCGCGCCCCGCGCGAACCATTCCTTGCCCACGCCCGATTCGCCCTGCAGCAGCAGGGGAATGGGCTTGTCGAGGATGCGCCGTGTCTTGGCTGCCGCCATGCGCCAGCGCGCATCGCCGGTGTCCAGGCGCGCCAGGGCATCCGGGGGAGCGCTGGAGGGCGCGGCGGGGGCGAGGGGGCGCACGGTGCGCTTGTCGGGCACCAGTTGCCCGAAGAGCTGGGAGCCATCGTGCCTGCGCAGGGAAAGCGGCGCGTCGGGGCGGCGCTGGTGGCGGGACAACAGATCCTCTAGGCCTGGATGGAGGATCTGGTCCAGCGAGACGCAGCCCAGCTGCGCGATGGAAAGGCGCAGCAGCGCCAGCGCGCTGCGGTTGCCGCCGACCACCCAGCCGTCTTCCGACACCAGCGCGATGCCTTCGGCCACGGTGCCAATGCCCTCCGGGTGGGGGTGCAGGTGCAGGCGGATGTGGCGCTGGCTTGCGGACACGAGCAGCCGGTTTTCGATCATGTGGGCGGCGGTGCTCACCAGCCCCAGCGTGTGCGGGTTGCCCCGGCTGTGCTCGCTGGAGATGTCCAGAATGCCCAGCAGCTGCCCCGTGGCAGACAGGATGGGGGCCGCCGCGCAGGTCAGGAAACCGTTGCGCTCCAGGAAATGCTCCGCGCCATGCACTTCCACGGGCGCCATTTCGGCCAGCGCGGTGCCGATGGCGTTGGTGCCGCGCTGCTTTTCGTGCCACGAGGCGCCACTGGTCAGGGCCACCCGTTCGGCCTTGCCCAGGAAGTAGGCGTCGCCACAGGTGTCCACCAGCGTTCCGCAGGGGCTGGCCAGCACCACCACGCTCTGGCTGTCGCGCACCTGCTCGAACAGGTACTCCATGACGGGGCGCGAATGCGCCAGCAACTCCTGGTGGTGGCCGCGCAGCTGCCGCAGGGCTTGCTGTTCCAGGTTGTCGGGGCTGCCCAGCCGCCCGGTCGGCCGCAGGCCGCTGTCCATGCTGCGCTGCCACGACCGCGTCAGGCGCTCGTCCACAAGCCCGCTGGGGCATTGGCCTGATTCCAGCAGGTGCTGGCGGGCCTGCCGCAGTGCCACAGATGTGGAAGTGGATCGCATGGTGTTTGTCTCCTGCCCGGGCGTCATGAACGCGCCCTGTTTGAAAGCCAGTATGGCGGTGGCCAGAGGCCAGGGCAATAGCGATGGCCGCGGGGCTGCTTCAACTGTTCCATTTCGTGACAGGTGTCGCGTTCTGGAGCGGACACCTTAACGGCCGATGGGTTGTGCTTTCTTGCGAACGCGCAAACAAAGCCATAAAAATCAACCACTTGGAAGATTGGCTGGGTTGGCACGGGTTTTGAGTCATGTCCTCTATCTGGCGGCGCGCTGTGCCGAGCAGATGTCCACAAATCCACCGGAGACAGACAACATGACCGTTTACGCAGCCCCCGGCGCCGCTGGCGCCAAGATCGCCTACCAAGCCCAGTACAACAACTTCATCGGCGGCAAATTTGTGGCCCCGGTCAAGGGCCAGTATTTCGATGTCATCTCGCCCGTGAACGGCAAGGTCTACACCCAGGCCGCCCGCTCCACTGCCGAAGACATTGAACTGGCGCTGGACGCCGCGCATGCCGCTGCCGATGCCTGGGGCAAGACCGACGCCGCCACGCGCGGCAACATCCTGCTGAAAATTGCCGACCGCATTGAGCAGAACCTGGAGCTGCTGGCCTATGCCGAAACCGTGGACAACGGCAAGGCCATCCGCGAAACGCTGAACGCCGACATCCCGCTCACCGTGGACCATTTCCGCTACTTCGCGGGCTGCGTGCGGGCGCAGGAAGGCGCGCTGTCCAACATCGACGAGAACACCGTGGCGTACCACATCCAGGAGCCGCTCGGTGTGGTGGGCCAGATCATTCCGTGGAACTTCCCGATCCTGATGGCCGCCTGGAAGCTGGCGCCTGCGATTGGTGCGGGCAACTGCGTGGTGCTCAAGCCCGCCGAGTCCACGCCCATCTCCATCCTGATCCTGGCCGAACTGATCGCCGACCTGCTGCCGCCCGGCGTGCTCAACATCGTGAACGGCTATGGCCGCGAGGCGGGCATGCCGCTGGCCACGAGCAAGCGCATCGCAAAAATCGCCTTCACCGGCTCCACCAGCACGGGCCGCGTGATCGCGCAGGCCGCCGCCAACAACCTGATCCCCGCCACGCTGGAGTTGGGCGGCAAGAGCCCCAACATCTTCTTCGCGGACGTGATGGACAAGGACGATGCCTTCCTGGACAAGGCCATCGAGGGCCTGGTGCTGTTCGCGTTCAACCAGGGCGAGGTCTGCACCTGCCCCAGCCGCGCGCTGATCCAGGAGTCGATCTACGACAAGTTCATGGAACGCGTCTTGAAGCGCGTGGCCGCCATCCAGCACGCCAACCCGCTCGATACCGACAGCATGATGGGCGCGCAGGCCAGCAAGGAGCAGCTCACCAAGATCCTGTCGTACCTGGACCTGGGCAAGCAGGAAGGCGCCGAAGTGCTGGCCGGGGGCGGCCAGGCCCACCTGGGCGGCGACCTGGAAGGCGGCTACTACGTGCAGCCCACGCTGTTCAAGGGCCACAACAAGATGCGCATCTTCCAGGAAGAAATCTTCGGCCCCGTGCTGGCCGTGACCACCTTCAAGGACGAGGCCGAGGCGCTGGCCATCGCCAACGACACGCTGTACGGCCTGGGCGCCGGCGTGTGGAGCCGCAACGGCAACGTGGCCTATCGCATGGGGCGCGCCATCAAGGCCGGCCGCGTATGGACCAACTGCTACCACGCCTATCCCGCGCACGCGGCGTTCGGCGGCTACAAGGAGTCGGGCATCGGGCGCGAGACGCACAAGATGATGCTCGACCACTACCAGCAGACCAAGAACCTGCTGGTGAGCTACTCAGAAAACAAACTCGGCTTCTTCTGATTTGGTGGGTTGTGGCCCACAGGGCGCCGCTGGCGTCGTTGCGCCGTCTTGCCCTGGCGCTGCCGCTGCCTGCGACGACGCGCCTGGCCATCGACGCTCTGTGAACCACCGTGACGCTGCTGCGAAATTACTTTCAGCACAGCAGCGTTTTTTGTCGGCACATCAGGAGATCACCATGGTCGAGAGAGTCATTGCCACCGAGGCAGCCCTGGCGCTGATCGCGCAGCTGCAGGCGCAGCATGGCAGCGTGTTGTTCCACCAGTCGGGTGGCTGCTGCGACAACAGTGCGGCCAACTGCTATCTGCCCACCGATCTCACGATTGGAGCCAGCGATGTGCTGCTGGGCGATGTGGGCGGCGCGCCGTTCTACATCGGCAAATCCCAGTACGAGTACTGGAAACACACGCAGCTCATCCTGGATGTGATCGACGGGCACGGCGGCACGTTTTCGCTGGAAGGCAGCACGGGCAAGGCGTTCCACACCCGCTCGCGCCTGTTCACCGACGGGGAGTGGGCCGAGATCGAACCACGGGTCAGCCAGGATCTGGCGTGATGCCGCACGCCGCTTTCTTCACGCGCCGTCTCCCGCGTTGCCCGTGATGGGCAGCACGGTGCCGGTGATGTAGCTGGAGCAGCAGGGGGCCGCCAGGAACACATAGGCGGGAGAAATCTCCTCGGGCTGTGCAGGGCGGCCCATGTGCGTCTTTTCGCCAAACCTGGCAATGTCCCCGGGCGCCTTGTCCGCGGGGTTGAGGGGCGTCCACACGGGCCCCGGGGCCACCGCGTTCACGCGGATGCCCCGCTCGGCCAGGTTGTGGGCCAGGGCCTTGGTGAAGGCATGGATGGCGCCTTTGGTGGCGGAATAGTCCAGCAGTTCCTTGCTGCCGCGCAGGCCGGTGACCGAGCCGGTGTTGATGATCGAATCGCCCCGGTGCAAGTGGGGCAGGGCTGCCTTGGCCATGTAGAAGTAGCCATAGATGTTGGTCTGGAACGTCTCGTCGAAACGCTCCGCCGTCAGCGCTTCGAGGGAGTCCGCGTGCTCCTGGAACGCGGCGTTGTTGACCAGCACGTTAAGTTTGCCAAACGCCTTGACCACCTGCCGCACGGCGCCGGCGCAGAATGCCGCGTCCTTGACGTCGCCGGGTATCAGGATGGACCGGCCGCCCTCGGCCTCCACCAGCTCGCGCGTCCGCTGGGCATCCTCGTGTTCGGCCAGGTAGGCGATGGCGACATCCGCGCCCTCGCGGGCAAACAGCACCGCCACCGCACGGCCTATCCCGGAGTCGCCCCCGGTAATGAGGGTGGAGAACCCCGTGAGCTTGCCGCTGCCCCGGTAGTGGGGTGCCTCGAACCTCGGCTTGAGCTGCATCTCGGCCTCGCTGCCGGGTTTGGCAAGGTGCTGGGCCGGCAGCGGGGGGGCGGGTTCCGAGCGCCCGGGGCCGGGCGCGGGGGCCTTGCCCCGGGCCGAAGCGGGCGCTGCCTTGGCCGGGCGGGCGCGCTCGTCGCGGCGGTCCTGCGCTGCCTGGATCTTCTTTTGCTTCGCGGCCGTGGCCGTGGCCCGTGCGGCCGGGGTGGACGGGGCTGTCTTGGATGATGGCTTCATGGCAAGGCTTCTTCACATGCGGTGGATGGGAAACGGGCGGCGTCGGGCCGGCGCGTGGTGTGCAATCGCGGTCAGCCCAGCGGCTTCCATAGCGGGGGCTCGGGCTCGGGAAACCGCAGCGGCACCTGGCGGGGCCGGGCCATGGCTTCCCACTGGCGCATGCGCTTGAGTTCGCGGGGCTTGAGGTGGGGATCGGAACCGGAGCGGTGTGTCTTGGACATGGTGTTCTCCAGGGCGGCAGGGAAGAAGCTCCATTAGCCCTCCGCGCGCGCGGCGGCCGTGTCGGACAGTTTTGACTGTGCCCATCGGATGGATGCGGCGAAGGCCCGGTGGGTGGCGTGGCGCCTCCGGCGCCCGCCGGCCTACGTCACTTCTTGCCGGAGGGCTGTCCGTTCTTGGCCAGCCCCAGCATTTCCGACATCCAGGTCACCAGCATCGCGGTGTAGGCCTCGCTCCATTCGGGTTTGGACAGGCTGTGGTCTGCCTGCTTGATCACCCGGTAGGTCATGGAGTGGGTGCGCAGGAACGCGGCGCGGTAGTTCTCGATGACCGGGTGTGGGACGATGTGGTCGAGTTCGGATTCGACCAGCAGCACATCCCCTTCGAAGACCGCGCTGGCCGCCAGGGCGCGGTTGCTGTCGGAGGCGAGTTTCATGGCGCGGTAGCGGGATATCTCCTGGCGGTCGAGGTTCTGCTTGGACACCAGCCAGTCCTCGTCCTTGTAGAGCGCGGGAGCGCGCAGCGCCATCCACCGCAGGGGCCGCAGCGCGCTGAGCACGGTGGCCAGGTAGCCGCCGTAGCTGCTGCCCACCACCGCCACGGAGTTGGCGTCCACCGCGGGGTGGCCCGTGAGAAGGTCGTAGGCGGCGAGCATGTCGTTGAGGTTGTCTTCCCGGGTGACCGTGTCGCGGTGGGCCTTGTCGCTGGCATGGCCCCGCAGGTCGAAGGTCAGGCAGATGCACCCCAGGGCGGCGATGGCATGGGCGCGCGCAAGGTACTGCTCCTGGCTGCCGTCCCAGCCGTGCACCAGCATGACGCCCGGCACCACGGTGTCGGGCGCGACCAGCGTGCCCGCGATCGTGCGGTCCCCCGAGGGAATCTGGATCGCCCTATGCCGCGTGGCCATCGCGATGCACCAGGGCGTATTTGGTCAGCAGGCCCACTTCGGGATCCTCTCCCCGGAAGTACTCGGTCGCCGCTGCCGGAAGGGGCTCGAAGCGGCCATACGTCTCCACGCAGCTGGCCTGCACCGAGCGCAGGGAGCGGTCGGCGTGAAAGGCTTCGAGCGCGGCCACTTCGGCGCCGGTGGCGCCGCCGATCCTCCAGGATTGCTCCAGCACCCCCGAGCACCACCGGCCGTCGGCCGCGATGCCCTGCGCGACGTCGTAGTTGATGCGCGAGGCGAAAAACCCCGGAAAGCATTCCCGCACCGCGGCGTCGTACGCCAGGGCCTGATCGACCGCCTTGCGGACGGGGCCGGGCGGGAGCGTGGACAGGAGCGCGTGGAAATCGCCCCGCACCACGGTCAGGTCGGAGCCGCCGTAGGCCATCGCGCCGGTGTTGTTCTGCGTGAGGCGCTGCCTGCCGTGGTACGAGGCCAGGATGCCCGCCACGCGCACCTGGCCCACGCTCAGCGTGTCCACCTGGGAGAGGTTGTGCTCCAGCACGATGCCCTGCTCGACCAGGGCCGCCTTGCCCAATGCCGCCAGGCAGGCGGAGAGCGCGCGGGTGTCGGGCACCACCGTCTGGCCGCGCCCTCCGGTCTCGCCCACGGGCTTGACCCGCACGGGACCCAGCGCCAGCAGTTGTTCACCGGCCTCCTGCGCATCCCGGCTGGAGAACGCGGTGTAGCCCGGCAGCACGGCGGCGCCGACCCGGCGGGAAAACGCCTCGCTCCAGCCTTGCGGGGCCGCGGCCGTGGCCGACACCAGGGGATGGGTGATGGCCTTGGTGGCGACGAAGGCATGGGGCACCACGCCGCCGAACAGGTCGTCTTCTCCCAACAGGCCCAGGCGCTGCGCCGTGGACGCCACGAGGGTGTCGCTGGGCACGAGGTAGGTGCGGCGGGTCCACAAGGGCTGGGGCACCTCTTTCATGAAGGGGCAACCCTTGAGCGCGGCGACATGGCGGGCGATCTGCTCGCGCGTCACGTGTTCGTGCACGCTCGAGTGCCCCTTGATGCCCTGCGTGAACGGCATGACGATTTCTGTCTGGGCGGATGATCTGGAGGGCGAGGGGCGGAGAGCGTCACCGTATGCGGACAAGGCGGTCATGCGGATTCCTTTGCTCTCGGAAACGGCGAGAGGGGCCGGCGGCGCCATCGCCAGGGGGATGCCGCCATCGTATTTTTGGACCGCCGGGCCTGTTGTAGGACGAATGAGCAACTGTGGCGCGGAGCGCGCCAGCCGGGAACGCCAGGGGAAGCCCGACCCGTTCCACGCGGGCAGGAATAAGCCGCCCACTCCCGCGCGGGGGAGGGGCGGCCAGGGAGTCAGGGGCGCCGCGTCACGGGCCGGGTCACCGGCGAACGTGCGCCCGCCGGCCTTCCTCAAGGAGCGGCGCCGCCGTCAGCCTGCGTCCTTGGATTTGCCGGATGTGGCGCCGGGATTGCTGGTGCTGCTGCTGCCCGTGGCACCGGCCTGGCCCTTGGAGGGGGACTGCTGGTTGCGCGAAGTGCGCCAGGTATTGAAGTCGTCGGAAAACTTCTCGTAGCGCTCCTTGCGCCACGACTGGTAGTCCTCGTCCAGCAGGCGCAGCTGTTCCTGCCGCCATTGCTGGTAGTCGGGGTCGTGGTGACCCTGGCGGCCCTGGGAGGGCCCGCGCAGCTCATCGTCGCTGCCCCAGTGCCCACCCCCTCGGGCATAGCCCGCGCGGTCCTGGTCCTGGTAGTCCCGGTAGTCGCTGTCGAAGCGGCTGTTCGGCGGGTGGTACATCTCCCGGCCATCGTTGCGGTAGCCGCCGCCTCCCTGGAACCGGTCCGGCGAGGAAAAACGGTCACGGCCCTCGCGCGGCGGCAGGCCCAGGCCAGCGTTGCCACGGTAGTCGTTGCGCACCATGCCGTACTGGCCGTACCGGTCATCCAGCTCGGGGGCGTAGCCCGGGCGCTGGTCATCGCGGTCCATGCTGCCGCGGTGGGCGCGTTCGGCATACCGCCCTTCGTCATGGTCCCGACCCATGCCATGGCGGGAAAAGCCGCTGTCATCACTGTCTCGATAACCCATTTTCAATTCTCCTGGTGTGTTGGTCCGTTCATGGTTGCTGGCTGGTCAGCCAGGGTTGCGAGGAAATGCCTGCCGGTGCCTACAAGGCCGGCTCAGCGCTGGTTCTGGGAAGAGCGGCGGGAAGAGTCGCCTTGCTGCTCGCGGCTTCCCTGGTTGCCGCTGGAGCCCGGGCGCTCGTTCTGCCCCTGCTGGCGGCTGCCGGAAGCGCCGGTGCTCTGCTCCGCCTGGCGGTTGCCCGAACTCTTGCGCTGGGAGTCGCTGTCGTCGGTGTATTGGTTGTGGCCTTGGGGGTTGTTGTTGGGCATGGAATATCTCCTGATGATCAAAAAAAATGCACACGAAGGCCGTGTGTGAATTCATTTTGAAAATCTGCGGCAGCGATTTCTGTAGGTTCCGTCCTATAGGCGGGTCGGTTTTTTTCCATGCGGCGGCGTCAGGCCACGCGCATGTGGCAGCGCGCAGGCGAGCGGGTGGCGGGGACGCGGCTGGCGCGGGGCCGAGCGGCCGCTGCGCGGCCGCAGGGGGCGAGTGCGGCCAGGGGGCCTAGGGGCATGCGGAGCGCCGACAATAGATAAATTGCTATTAAATATATAGCTTATGGCGCTTGTGTATCAAGCGCTGAGGTCTGTTTTCAATGAAAAATTGGCGGCGGCCCCCGCTCCGCAGGGGACTGCGCCAGGCCTGCCGTCAGTAGGTTTCCAGGTGCAGTCGCCCTTCGCGCTGGAGCACTGCGCCCACCTGTTCCCACTCCAGGCCGCTGTCGCGGGCGATGTCGCGCAGCGCCATCACCACGCCTTCTTCCATGCTCTTGAGGCCGCAGACATAGAAGTGGGTGTTCCCGTCGCGCAGCAGCGCGGCCAGGTCGGCGGCGCGCTCGCGCATCAGGTCCTGTACGTAGCGCCGGGGCTGCCCGGCCGTGCGCGAGAACGCGAGGTTGATGTCGATGAAGTCCTTGGGCAGGCTTTGCAGCGGGCCGAAGTAGGGCAGCTCCTGCTGGGTGCGCGCGCCGAAGAACAGCAGCAGCTTGCCGCCCTCGAACTTGCCGCTGCTGCGCAGGCGGCGGCGCCATTCGGTCATCGCGCGCATGGGCGCGCTGCCCGTGCCGGTGCAGATCATCACGATGTGCGAACGGGGGTGGTTGGGCATCAGGAACGAGCTGCCGAACGGCCCCACCACCTGCACCTTGTCGCCCACCTTCAGGTCGCACACGTAGTTGGAGGCCACGCCGCGCACGGCGTTGCCGTCGTGGTCGGTGGTCACGCGCTTCACGGTGAGCGCCAGGTTGTTGTAGCCGGGCCGCTCGCCGTTGCGCGGGCTGGCGATGGAGTATTGGCGCGCATGGTGCGCCTTGCCCAGCACGTCGGTGCCCGGCGGGACGATGCCGATGGACTGCCCCTCCAGCACCGGGAACGGCATGCTGCCGAAGTCGAGCACGACGTGGTGCGTCTCGCTTTCAAAGCCTGCTTCGGTGCAGTTGAAGTTGCCCACCACCGTTGCCGTGGTGGGGCTCTTGGGCGGGAACAGGTTGGTGTAGGGGTGCGCGGCCGACCAGGGCGGCACGGTGGCGCCGTACTGGGCGGAACGGAAGGCCTGCGTGCCCGGCTCCACGGGCGCGGCCGGTGCGGACGACGCCAGTGCGGTGTCCATGGCCGAGGGCGCTGCGCCTTCGGCGGCCAGCACATCGGGCGCCAGTTCTGGCGGCAGCGCCTCCCAGGTGAGCTGTTCTTCGATCGTGTACGCGCGCGCCACCGGCATGGTGCGCCAGTTGTCGATGGAACCCGTGGGGCAGGGCGAGATGCAGGCCATGCAGCCGTTGCACACGTCGGCCCGCACGACGTAATTGTTGTCGTCGTGCGTGATGGCGCCCACCGGGCAGGTCGCCTCGCAGGTGTTGCAGCGGATGCAGATCTCGGGGTCGATCAGGTGCTGCTTCAAGATGCCGTTGTCGATCAGCGTGGTGGTGTCCATATTTTTCTTCCAGCAAGTCTCCCGGCAGCGGCTCAGGGACTCAATTGAACCGGACGTACTCGAAATCGATAGGCTGGCGGTTGATGCCCATCACCGGGGGCGCGATCCAGCCGGCGAACTTGCCCGGCTCGACCACGCGGCCCATCAACGATGCCACGAAAGCGAAGTCTTCGGCGCTCGGCAGCCATTCATCGCGCTTCGCGGCCCATTCGACCTCGTTCACCACGCGGCCGTCGGGCGACATCTTGATGCCGGCCAACGCACCGATCTGGCGGTTGAACGCCTTGTGCGGCACCGACAGGCGCGTGGGAATCCCGGCCTTTTCCAGCACCTTGTTCCAGCGGCCCACGCCGGCCATCGAGTCCTTGATGAAGTCGTCGCGCAGCACCTCGTTCAGGGCGTTGAGCATGGGCACGTCCTTCTCCAGCAGCTGGCCGTCCTTGACCTCCAGCACCTTGTAGGTCTGGCCCTTGAGAATGTGGTCGTCGGTGCGCTTGCTTTCTTCGTAGCGGCCCTTGAGGCCCGAGCTGTAGAAGATGGCCGCGTTGCTCGACTGGTCGGCGCCGAACAGGTCGATGGTCACGCTGTAGTGGAAGTTGAGGTAGCGCTGCACCGTGCCGAGGTCGATGGCGCCGGCGGCGCGCACCTTGGCCGGGTCGTCGGTTTTCAGCTCGTTCATCACCTGCGCGGTGCGCGCCAGCACGCGCGACACGCCGCTTTCGCCCACGAACATGTGGTGGGCCTCTTCGGTCAGCATGAACTTGGTGGTGCGTGCCAGCGGGTCGAAGGCGCTTTCGGCCAGGGCCGAGAGCTGGAACTTGCCGTCGCGGTCGGTGAAGTAGGTGAACATGAAGAACGCCAGCCAGTCGGGCGTCTTCTCGTTGAAGGCGCCCAGGATGCGCGGGTTGTCCACGTCGCCCGAGGTGCGCTGCAGCAGTGCCTCGGCCTCCTCGCGGCCGTCGCGGCCGAAGTGCTTGTGCAGCAGGTAGACCATGGCCCAGAGGTGGCGGCCCTCTTCCACATTGATCTGGAACAGGTTGCGCAGGTCGTACATCGAAGGCGCCGTCAGGCCCAGGTGGCGCTGCTGCTCCACGCTCGCTGGCTCGGTGTCGCCCTGCGTGACGATGATGCGGCGCAGGTTGGCGCGGTGCTCGCCGGGCACGTCCTGCCAGGCCTTCTCGCCCTTGTGGTCGCCGAAGTGGATCTCGCGGTTGGCGTCGCCCGGGTTCAGGAAGATGCCCCAGCGGTAGTCGCGCATCTTCACGTGGCCGAACTGGGCCCAGCCCTGCGGGTCGACGCTCACGGCGGTGCGCAGGTAGACCTCGTGGTTGGTCGAGCCTTCGGGGCCCACGTCGTCCCACCAGTTGATGAAGTTGGGCTGCCAGCCTTCGAGCGCACGCTGCAGCGTGCGGTCTTCGCCGAGGTTGACGTTGTTGGGGATCTTCTCGCTGTAGTTGATCGTGCTCATCGTTGTTCCTTGGGTTGTGCGGAGGGCTGCGGATTCAAACGCGGTTCAAGTCGAAGCCGGCCTTTTCGCCGGTGCCGTAGACCTTCAGCGCGCCCTTTTCGCCGACGGCGTTGGGGCGGTTGAAGATCCAGTTCTGCCAGGCCGTGAGCCGGCCGAAGATGCGGGTGGCCATGTTCTCCTTGCTGGCAAAGCGCAGGTTGGCCTCCAGCCCGGTCAGCGCGTCGGGCGACATGGCGGCGCGCTCCTCGATGGCCATGCGCAGTTCGTCGTCCCAGTCGATGTCGTCGGGCGCGGCGGTGACCAGGCCCAGGGCCAGGGCCTCGTCGGCGTCGAGCGGCTTGCCAGCCGCGGCGCGCGCGGCGTCGAGCGGCGCGGCCTCTTCATAGAAGCGGCGCTGCAGGCGGCTCTGGTCGTTCACCATCGGGAAGAAGCCGAAGTTGAATTCGTTGAGCGTGAGCTTCGGCGCGCGCCCGGCGTCGTCGGGCAGGGCCAGCATGTAGGTGCGGTCGGCCGCGAAGGCCAGCTCGGCCAGCGTGCCGGCGAAGCACGAGCCCTCCTGCACCACCGCGAACAGGGTGCGCGAGGACACGTCCAGCCGTGCCAGCGCGCGGCGCAGCGCGCCGATGGTCTCGCGCACCAGCCAGTGGTCCTTGTGGGCCAGCATCACCGCGTCGGAGGCGAGCACGGCCTGCGCGTCGCCCTCGGTCTTGAGCAGCCAGGTGCCGATGTCGAGCTCGTTGGTGCGCAGGTTGAGGATGGCGTCGTCGAGCTCGCGCGCCAGGGCCAGCGGCCACCAGGCGGCCCCAGTGGCCTCGATGGCCGCGATGTCGGCGGGCTGCGCGCCGGTGGGCGCCTTCAGCGTGAGGGTGGCCGTGCGCCTGGCGCGGTCGATCTGCACCTCGACATGCGAATAGCGCAGGCTGTCCGCGCCGTCCTCGCGCTCCAGGCGGCTCAGGGCCACGCCCTGGGCGCCGACCGGGCGGTCGCTGCCGGCGGCCAGCTCGGTGGCGCGCGCCTGCACGGCGGCGGCGAACTGGGCAGGTTTGGCCACCGCATCCACCAGGCGCCAGTCCACCGCGCGCTGGCCGCGCACGCCTTCGACGCTGGTGCAGAAGATGTCTGCCAGGTCGTGGCGCACATGGCGCTTGTCGGTCACGCGGGTCAGGCCCCCGGTGCCGGGCAGGACGCCCAGCAACGGCACTTCGGGCAGCGACACCGAGGAAGAGCGGTCGTCCACCAGCAGGATCTCGTCGCACGCCAGGGCCAGTTCGTAGCCGCCGCCCGCGCAGGCACCGTTGACCGCGGCGAGGAACTTCAGGCCGGAGTGCTTCGACGAATCCTCGATGCCGTTGCGCGTCTCGTTGGTGAACTTGCAGAAGTTCACCTTCCAGGCGTGGCTGGAGACGCCCAGCATGAAGATGTTGGCGCCGGAGCAGAAGATGCGGTCCTTGCCGCTGGTGACGATGACGGTGCGCACGCCCGGGTGCTCGAAGCGCACGCGGTTGAGCGCGTCGTTGAGCTCGATGTCCACGCCCAGGTCGTAGCTGTTGAGCTTGAGCTTGTAGCCGGGGCGGATGCCGCCGTCTTCGGCGATGTCGAGCGACAGGCGGGCCAACGGACCCTCGACCGCCAGTTTCCAGTGGCGGTACTGCGTGGGATCGGTGCGGTAGTCAACGCGGGAGGGTGCGGTGGTCTGGGCGGTCATGGGGCGTCTCCGTCAAAAACTGCGAACAGGAATAATAATGCATAAATCAATCGACTGATGTGCATCATGATGCATGTTTGCGAGCGAGTCAATGCATGCCGCGGTTTTTTGCTGGATTTATGGCGCGCGGGGGCGCCGGGGTGTCAGTGCGGCGGGTGGGTCATCAGCTTGCGCACCCCGGCGCGCAGCTGCCGCAGGCTTTCCTCGAGGTTCTGCCCCGAGGTGTCGATGGTGAGATCGGCCTTGGAATAGAAGGCGGCCCGGCCTTCCAGGATGCGGCGCAGGTCGTCCATGGCTTCCTTGCTCGCGGCCATGGGGCGCATGTCGCCCTGGGCCAGCACGCGGCCCATGTGCTCCTCGGGGGCGGCGCGCAGCCACACGGTGGTGCAGTGCGCGAGCAGTTCGTTGAAGGTGGCGGGGTCCGAGACGATGCCGCCGGGGGTGGCGATCACCACCTCGCTGTGGATCTGCACGATCTCTTCGAGCGCGCGGCGCTCGTAGCGGCGGTAGGCGGTGGTGCCGTACAGGTCGTGGATCTCGCGCACGCTGCAGCCCGCCAGGGTTTCGATCTCGCGGCTCAGCTCGATGAACGGCACGTCCAGGTCGCGTGCCAGCAAAGGCCCCAGCGTGGACTTGCCCGCGCCCCGCAGCCCCACGAGCGCGATGCGCCGGTGGCGCGCCGTGTCGCTCGCGCCGCTGCTCAGCAGCTCATGCAGCGCCAGCCGCGCGCGGCGCAGCTCGGGTTCGCTGCGGTGCTCCAGCAGTTCGCGGATCAGCAGCCATTCGGGCGAACGGGTGGTGAAGTCGCCCACCAGCTCGGCCAGCGAGCAATGCAGCGCGCCCGCCACCTGCTGCAGCACCAGGATGGACGCGTTGCCCGTGCCGTACTCCAGGTTGGCAAGGTGCCGCTCCGACACATCGGCCGCCATGGCCACCGCCTTGCGCGTGAGCCCGCGCTGCGCCCGCAGGTTGCGAACGCGTTCGCCGAGGGCGGCGAGCAGGGGGTTGCGGGCCTCTTCGGTGGGCGCAGCCGTGCCGCCGCCAGCGAAAGGTGGCAGGGTGACTGTGTCTTCTTGTTCGTTCATGTCCATCCTCATTCACGTCGGCTGCGGCGTGGCATTTTGCGGTGCGTGCCCCGGGCTTCAAACGCTTTTGAAGGCGTTCGGCCGCCGCTAGGGGAAAACACTATACATGCACTATAATGCTTGACACTGCATCAAGCATTAACTATTGTTCGTGTGCAGGCAAGATACTGCACATTTCTCCATCCCACAAGAACACATATCAAGCCTTGTGCACGCTGCACTCCATTGTCCCAGCCACCCACGAGTCGCCATGTCCGATAAAGCAGCATTTCATGAAGCCCTGTCCGCATTGACGGGCCAGATCGCGGGCCGTGCCCTGGACGGCGACCTGCAGGCCTGGCTCAACCAGACCCACGGGCCCGCCAGCGCGGCCTACCAGCAGCTCAAGGCGGGGTGCCTGGCCGGCGTGGCGCAGGGCTGGCTCTGCGAGCGCGAGGGCGGCGGCATCCGCTACGGCCGCGTCTTCAAGGCAGACGACGCGCTGCACCGCTTCTCGGTGGATGTGGTGGACATGCAGGACATCGCCGGCCCGCACCATACCCATCCGCTGGGCGAGATCGACCTGATCATGCCGCTGGAGGGCGACGCCACCTTCGACGGGCATCCCGCCGGCTGGTGCGTGTACCCGCCCGGCAGTGCCCACCGCCCCACCGTGGCGCAGGGCCGCTCGCTGGTGCTCTACCTGCTGCCCGAAGGGCAAATCCAGTTCAGCAAGTGAAACACCCCCCTGAGTCGCTTCGCGCCTTCCGCCTCTCTCATATTGCTCCGCAATCTGGGAGGGGGACGCCCCCGGTGCACGCAAGCGGAATGCCGCCTGCGCGGCATGGCGGCCCTTGCACGGCGACGCTGGCCGGGACCATGCCCATTTCGTGCGCCGCGCGCTGATGACCGATAACCCGCTTTTTTTTCTGCCTATCTCTCTATCTGTATGACCGAACTGCTCCCCAACTACGCCGCCGGACGCTGGCAAACCGGCCAGGGCCCGGGCGCCGTGCTCAAGGACCCGGTGCTGGGCCATGACCTGGTGCGCGTGGATGCCACCGGGCTCGACCTGCCCGAGGCCTTCCGGTTCGCCCGCGAGCAGGGCGGCTCGGCCTTGCGTGCGTTGACCTACCGGCAGCGTGCCGCTCTCCTGGGCGCCGTGGTCAAGGTTCTGCAAACCCACCGCGACGCCTACTACGAGATCGCCACGGCCAACGCCGGCACGGTCAAGAACGACTCCGCCGTGGACATCGACGGCGGCATCTTCACGCTGGGCCAGTACGCCAAATGGGGCGACGCGCTGGGCGACCTGCGCGTGCTGCGCGATGGCGATGCCGCCAGGCTCGGCAAGGAGCCCGTGTTCCTGTCGCAGCACCTGCAGGTGCCCACGCGCGGCGTGGCGTTGTTCATCAATGCCTTCAACTTCCCGGGCTGGGGCCTGTGGGAGAAGGCGGCGCCCGCGCTGCTCTCCGGCGTGCCGGTGATCGTCAAGCCCGCCACGTCCACGGCCTGGCTCACGCAGCGCATGGTGCGCGATGTGGTCAATGCGGGCGTGCTGCCGGCGGGCGCGCTGTCGGTCATCGCAGGCAGCTCGGCCGGGCTCATGGACCAGCTCGGGCCGTTCGATGTGGTCTCGTTCACCGGCTCGGCGGACACGGCCGGCATCATCCGCGCGCACCCTGCGGTGGCCGGGCGCTCGGTGCGCGCCAACATCGAGGCCGACAGCCTCAACAGCGCCTTGCTGCTGCCCGATGCGGCGCCCGGCAGCGACGCCTTCAACCTGCTGGTGCGCGAAGTGGTGCGCGAGATGACGGTCAAGTCGGGCCAGAAATGCACCGCCATCCGCCGCATCCTGGTGCCGGCAGACGTGTACGGCGCTGCGGCCGAGGCCATCGGCGCCAAGCTCGCGGGCGTGACGGTGGGCAACCCCCGCAACGACGGCGTGCGCATGGGCTCGCTCGTCAGCACCGCCCAGCTGCACGCCGTGCGCGAAGGGCTTGCGCAGCTGTGCGCCCACGCCGACATCCTGCACGACGGCCGCCACCAGCCGCTGGTGGATGCCGACCCCGCCGTGGCCGCCTGCATCGGCCCGGTGCTGCTGGGTGTGCACGACGCCGATGCGGCGGCCGTGGTGCACGAGGTCGAGGTGTTCGGCCCCGTGGCCACGCTGGTGCCCTACCGCGATGTGGACCACGCTGTAGCGCTCGCACAGCGCGGCCAGGGGTCGCTGGTGGCATCGCTGTACGGGGCCGACGAGGCCGCGCTGGGGCATGCCGCCGTGCAGCTCGCAGCCAGCCATGGCCGCGTGCACGTGGTGACGCCCGACGTCGCCCAGGCCCACACCGGTCACGGCAACGTGATGCCCATGTCGCTGCACGGCGGCCCGGGGCGTGCGGGCGGCGGGGCGGAGCTGGGAGGCCTGCGGGCGCTGGGCTTCTACCACCAGCGCAGCGCCGTGCAGGCCAGCCCCGGTGTGCTGGCCGCGCTCGGCCTCTGACCGCCCAGGCGCAGACCACGGCAGCCGCCAGCCAGCACGCACCACCAGAAAAACGCCAGCGAACCACGGAGACATCGCCATGACCACCCTGCCAGAGCGTTTCAACTTTGCACAGCACCTGTTCGACCTGAACCGCGACCACGCGCAGCGCACGGCCTACATCGACGACCGCGGCATGCTGAGCTACGGCGACCTGCAGGACCGCGCCCGGCGCCTGGCCGGTGTGCTGGTGGATGCCAGCCTGCGGCGCGAAGAGCGGGTGCTGATGCTCATGCACGACACCAGTGACTGGCCCGTGTGCTTTCTGGGCTGCCTGTACGCCGGCGTGGTGCCCGTGGCGGTGAACACGCTGCTCACGGCGGACGACTACGCCTACATGCTGGGCCACAGCCGCGCGCAGGCCGTGCTGGTCTCGGGCGCGCTGCTGCCCGTCCTGCAAGACGCGATGGCGCGCGGTGGCCATGAGGTGTCGGCGCTGTGGGTGTCGCAGCCCACGCAGGCACTCCCGGCCGGCGCCGTGGGCCTGGACGAGGCCATTGCCAGCGCCCAGCGCCTGCCAGCGCCCGCAGCCACCGGGCCCGACGACCCGGGCTTCTGGCTGTATTCGTCGGGCTCCACCGGCAAGCCCAAGGGCACGGTGCACACCCACGGCAACCTCTGGTGGACGGCCGAGCTGTACGGCAAGCCCGTGCTGGGCCTCACGCGCGACGATGTGTGTTTCTCGGCGGCCAAGCTCTACTTCGCCTATGGGCTGGGCAATGCGCTGACGTTCCCGCTGTCGGTGGGCGCCACGGTGGTGCTGATGGCCGAGCGGCCCACGCCCGATGCCACCTTTCAGCGCTGGGTGGACCACCGGCCCACCGTGTTCTTCGGTGCGCCCACCGGCTTTGCGGGCATGCTCGCATCGCCCCGGCTGCCGGCGCGCGCCCAGGTGGCGCTGCGCATGTGCTCGTCCGCCGGCGAGGCGCTGCCCGCCGAGATCGCCCAGCGCTTCAAGGCGCATTTCGGCTGCGACATCATCGACGGCATCGGCTCCACCGAGATGCTGCACATCTTCTTGTCCAACAGCCCGGGCGACATCCGCTACGGCACCACGGGCAAGCCCGTGCCGGGCTACGAGGTCGAGCTGCGCGGCGAGGACGGCAGCCCCGTGGCGGACGGCGAGGTGGGCGACCTCTACATCCAGGGCCCCAGCGCCGCGCTGATGTACTGGAACAACCGCGACAAGACGCGCGACACCTTCCAGGGCGGCTGGACCAAGAGCGGCGACAAGTACGTGCGCGATGCGGACGGCTACTACACCTACGCCGGGCGCAGCGACGACATGCTCAAGGTCAGCGGCATCTACGTGTCGCCCTTCGAGGTCGAGGCCACGCTGATGCAGCACGCCGCCGTGCTGGAGGTGGCCGTGATCGGCAAGCAGGATGGCGAGGGCCTGACCAAGACCAAGGCCTTCGTCGTGCTCAAGGACGGCCAGAGCGCGACGGAAGAGGAGCTCAAGGCCTTCGTCAAGGACCGCTTGGCGCCCTACAAGTACCCGCGTTTCATCGAGTTCGTGCCCGAGCTGCCCAAGACCGCCACCGGCAAGATCCAGCGCTTTCGCCTGCGCGAGCAGGAGGCCCGGGCATGAGCGCCACGGAGAGCTCCGGCGACGCGGCGTCTCTGGCCAGTATCTCCTGGCGGGGGCAGGCCGTGCAGGTCGAGTACCAGTGGATAGCGCCCGAGCGCACGCAGGCGCCGCTGGTGGTCTTTCTGCACGAAGGGCTGGGCTCGCTGGCGATGTGGAAGGACTTCCCGCAGCGGCTGTGCGCGAACGGCGGCTTTCGGGGCCTGGTGTTCTCCCGCCCCGGCTACGGCCGTTCCACGCCGCGCGCGGCCGATGAACGCTGGGGCGTGGACTTCATGCACCGGCAGGCCGAGGAGGTGTTGCCCGCGCTGCTGCAGGCGCTGGGCGTGAGCGAAGCGCCCTGGCTGTTCGGCCACAGCGACGGCGCCTCCATCGCGCTGCTGTACGCCGCCCGCTTTCCGGAGCGCGTGGCGGGCCTGGTGCTGCTGGCGCCGCACATCTTCGTCGAGGACGTGACCATCGCCAACATCGAACAGGCGCGTGCCGCCTACGAGACCACCGACCTGCCGGGCAAGCTGGCCCGCTACCACGACGACCCCGATTCGGCCTTCTGGGGCTGGAACCGCATCTGGCTCGACCCCGCCTTTCGCGGCTGGAGCATCGTGGCCGACATCGCCGCCGTGCGCGCGCCCGTGCTGGCCGTGCAGGGTCTTGACGACGAATACGGAACGCTGGCGCAGATCCGCGGCATTGCCGAGCGCGTGCCGGGCACCCGGCTGCTGGAGCTGCCCGCCTGCGCGCATTCCCCCCACCGTGACCGGCCCGGCGACGTGATCGCCGAGACGGTGGCGTTCATCACGACAACATCCAGGAGACAACCATGACATCTCGCTACGCACGCACGGCATTCGCAGCGCTGGCACTGGCCTGCGGCGCCACCGCAGGCACGGCCCAGACCACCGACAAGCTCAAGGTGGGTCTCATGCTGCCGTTCAGCGGCACCTTCAGCGCGCTGGGCGTTGCCATCGAGAACGGCTTTCGGCTGCACGTGGCCGAGCAGGGCGGCAAGCTCGCGGGCCGCGAGATCGAGTTCTTCAAGGTCGATGACGAGTCCGACCCGGCCAAGGCCACCGACAACGTCAACAAGCTCATCAAGCGCGACGGCGTGGACGTGATCGTCGGCACCGTGCATTCGGGCGTCGCCACGGCGATGGCGCGCGCCGCCAAGCAAAGTGGCACCCTGCTCATCGTGCCCAACGCGGGTGCGGACGCGGTCACGGGTGCGCTGTGCGCGCAGAACATCTTCCGTTCGTCGTTCTCCAACTGGCAGTCGTCCTACGGCATGGGCACCGTGGCCGCGAAGCAGGAGAAGAAAAAGACCGCCGTCACCATCACCTGGAAGTACGCCGCCGGCGACGAGATGACCGAGGCCTTCAAGGAAGGCTTTGAAAAGGAAGGCGGCAAGGTCGTCAAGCAGCTCACCGTGCCGTTCCCGAACGTGGAGTTCCAGGCGCTGCTCACCGAGATCGCGGCCACCAAGCCCGACGTGGTGTTCGCATTCTTCGCGGGCGGCGGCGCGGTCAAGTTCGTCAAGGACTACGCGGCCGCCGGGCTGAACAAGGTCACGCCGCTGTACGGCTCGGGCTTTCTGACCGACGGCACGCTGGAGGCGCAGGGCGATGCCGCGCAGGGCCTGCTCACCACCCTGCACTACGCCGACGGCCTGAATACCCCGCGCGACAACGCGTTCCGCACCGCCTACGCCAAGTCCTTCAAGCTGCAGCCCGACGTGTACGCGGTGCAGGGCTACGACGCCGCCCAGATCCTGGCCACGGGCCTGAAGGCCGTGAAGGGCGACATCGCGAAGAAGGCCGATTTCGCCGCCGCCGTGCAGAAAGCCACCATCGACAGCCCGCGCGGCCCCTTCACCATGAGCCGCGCCCACAACCCCGTGCAGGACATCTACCTGCGCAAGGTGGACGGCAAGGAGAACAAGGTCGTCGGCGTGGCCGCCAAGGCGCTGGCCGACCCCGCGCGCGGCTGCAAGCTGTAAACGGCTGGCTGACCGTCTCCGTCAACACAGGACACACCTTCCATGGACATCGGCACCTTCCTGGTCCAGTGCCTGAACTCGGTCCAGTACGGGCTGCTGCTGTTTCTGGTGGCATCCGGGCTGACGCTGATCTTCGGCATCATGGGCGTGATCAATCTCGCGCACGGCAGCTTCTACATGATCGGCGCCTACATGGCGTTCGCGCTGTCGCCGCTGTTCGGCGACCAGTTCCTCGTCATGCTGCTCGCGGGCATCGCGCTGGCGGCGGTGCTGGGCTACCTGCTGGAGTGGGCGTTCTTCAGCTACCTGTACCAGCGCGACCACCTGCAGCAGGTGCTGATGACCTACGGGCTCATCCTCGTGTTCGAGGAACTGCGCTCGCTGCTGGTGGGCAACGACGTGCACGGCGTCAAGGCGCCTGCGTGGCTCGATGGCAGCTTCGCGCTGGGCGAACTCATGAGCTACCCGTGGTACCGCCTTTTCGCGTCGGCGGCCTGCATCGTGCTGGCCGTGGGGCTGTACTGGGTGGTCAACCGCACCCGCCTGGGCATGATGGTGCGCGCTGGCGCCAGCAACCGCGACATGGTGCGCGGCCTGGGCATCGACATCCGGCGGCTGTACCGCATCGTCTTCGCGGCGGGCGTGGCGCTGGCGGCGCTGGCCGGGATGATCGCCGCGCCCATGTCCTCGGTGTACCCCAACATGGGTGCCAGCGTGCTCATCATCTGCTTCGTGGTGGTGGTCATCGGGGGCATCGGCTCCATCACCGGGGCGCTGGTGGCGTCGCTGCTGGTGGGGTTTGTCGATACCTTCGGCAAGGTGTTCTTCGCGGAGATCAGCGGCATGGGCGTGTACCTGCTGATGGCGGGCATCCTGATCTGGCGGCCGGAAGGCCTGATGGGGCGCAAGGCATGAGCGCCGTGCACCCCACCACCGCCGCCGCGCCTGCGGACACCGCCACTGCGCCGCGCGGCGGCTGGCGCATGCGCGCACTGCTGCCCGCCGCCGTGGCCATGGCCGCCGCCATCGCCGGGCCGCTGCTGGGCCCCTACTGGGCCGACCTGCTGGTCAAGGTCATGATCCTGTCGATCTTCGCGCTCAGCCTGGAACTGCTGGTGGGCATGACGGGGCTGGTGAGCCTGGGGCATGCGGCCTTCTACGGCATCGGCGCCTATGCCACCGTGCTGGGCTCGGGGGCGGAGGGCGGCAACCTCATCGTGCTGATGCTGGGCGCCATGGGGGCGGCTGCGCTGTACGCGCTGTGCGTGGGCGCCCTGAGCCTGCGCACCCGCGGGGTGTACTTCATCATGGTCACCCTGGCCTTTGCGCAGATGGCGTTCTTCGTGTTCCACGACACCAAGGTGGGCGGCGACAGCGACGGCATCTACCTGGACGTGCGGCCCACGCTTGGCGGCCTCAGCCTGGAGTCGCGCCACGCTCTTTTCTACCTGGTGCTGGCAGCATTGGCGGGCACCTACGGCCTGCTGGCGCTGGTGCGCAGGTCGCGCTTCGGGGCGGCGCTGGCGGGCATCCGGGTGAACGAGCAGCGCATGCGCGCTGCGGGGTTCGCCACCTATGGCTACAAGCTGGCGGCCTTCGTGATGGCAGGGGCGCTGGCGGGGCTCGCGGGCTCCCTGCTGGCCGTGCGCGATGGCGTGGTGAACCCGGAGCTGCTGTCCTGGCACACCTCGGGCGACGTGCTGCTCATGGTCATCCTCGGGGGCATGGGGCATCTGCGCGGCGCGGTGATCGGGGCGGTGGTGTTCACGCTGCTCAAGGAGCTGCTGTCCACCCACGCCCTCATGGGGCCGTTGGCAGACCACTGGCAGCTCACCCTGGGCCTGACCATCATCGTGTTCGTCGCGGTGCTGCCGCAGGGGCTGATGGGCCTGGCGCAGCGTTTGGGACAACCCATCGGAAAGGGCGGAAAGGCATGAGCGCTCAACCCCTGCTGTCCGTGCAAGGGCTCACGCGCCGGTTCGGTGGCCTGGTGGCGGTGAATGCCGTCACGCTCGACCTGCGCCAAGGCGAGGTCCACGCGGTCATCGGCACCAACGGCGCGGGCAAGTCCACCCTGATCAACATGCTGTCGGGCGAGATCGAAGCGTCCGAGGGGCGCATCACCCTGGGCGGGCAGGACATCACCCGCCAGTCGCAGGCGCGCCGCGCGCTGGCGGGCGTCGGGCGCAGCTACCAGCGCACCACGATCTTCCCGGAGTTCACCGTGCACGAGAACTGCCGCCTGGCCGCGCAGGCCGCCACGCCCCGGCCCTGGGCCTTGTGGCAGGCGGCGCGCCACTGCGCCGACAGCAATGCCACCGCCGCGGCGGCGCTGCAGGCGGCCGGGCTTGCGGCAGACGCACGGCGCACCGCCGGTGCGCTGAGCCACGGCGCCAAGCGCCAGCTCGAGGTGGCCATGTGCATCGCCACCCGGCCGCGCGTGCTGCTGCTGGACGAGCCGCTGGCCGGCATGGGCGCGGAGGAGACCGAGCGCATGCTGGCGCTGCTGGCCGACCTGAAACCGCACCACGCGATCCTGCTGGTCGAGCACGACATGGACGCCGTGTTCCGCATCGCCGACCGCATCACCGTCATGGTCAACGGCACGGTCATCGCCAGCGGCAGCCCGGCAGAGATCCGCAACAACCCCGAGGTGCGCACCGCCTACCTCGGAGAAGGGCATTGATGTGATGACCACCCCCATGACAAGGAACGCACCATGCTGAATGTGGTCGGGCTGCACGCCCGCTATGGCGACAGCCATGTGCTGCGCGGCGTGGATGCGCAGGTGCCCGCCGCCACGTCGGTGGGCCTGCTGGGGCGCAACGGCATGGGCAAGACCACGCTCATCCGCTCCCTGATGGGCTACCTGCGCCCGCCCGAAGGCCAGGTGCAGATGGACGGCCGCACCGTCACCGGCTGGCCCCCCGAAAAGATGGCGCGCCTGGGCATTGGCTACGTGCCCGAGGGGCGCGGCATCTTCCCCAACCTGTCGGTGCGCGAGAACTTGGTCATGAGCCAGCGGGCGGGCCTGGACGGCAGCCGCGCCTGGACCTTCGACCGCGTGATGGCCACCTTCCCTCGGTTGTCGGAGCGGCTCTCGCACGGCGGGCAGCAACTGTCCGGCGGCGAGCAGCAGATGCTGTCCATCGGCCGCGCGCTGATGACCAACCCGCGCCTGTTGATCCTGGACGAAGCCACCGAGGGCCTGGCCCCGCTCATCGTGACCGAGATCTGGCGCGTGATCTCCGAGATCCGGGCCACCGGCATCGCCACGCTGATCGTGGACCGCGACTGGCGGCGGGTGCTCTCGCACACCGACCAGGCCCTGGTGATGGAGAAGGGCCGCATCGTGCTGGCCGCGCCGTCGGCCGACCTGCGGGCAGCGCCCGCGGCGCTGGAGCAGCTGCTGGGCGTGTGATGCGCGCGGACGGCTAGTCGAGCCGCCGGCGCAGGCTGCCGAGGTCCACCACGGTGATGCCGCCGTATTCGATCTGCAGCACGCCCTCGGCCTCCAGGCGCTTCAGGGCGGCGTTGCAGCGCTGGCGCGACACGCCCGACAGGTTGGCGATCTCCTCCTGCGAGACCTGCAGGTGCGGGTCGCTGCCGGGGTGCAGAAAAGGGTGGAACAGCCCGGCCAGCGCGCGTGCCACCTGGCTGTCGGTGTCCATGAGGTGGTGGGCCGTGAAGTTGCCCAGAAACCAGTGCATGCGCTCGTTGATCTGGCGCAGCAGGAAGTGGTCGAAGCTGCGCTGTGTGGCGTGCAGCCATTCGAAGGTCTCCACCGGCAGCAGCGCCACCCGGCTGGGGCGCAGCGCAATGATGTCTGCCGTGCGCGCCACGCCGCGCAGCAGCGTACCCTCGCCAAACCAGCTGCCCGCCGACAGCCCGCCCAGCGTGACGGAGCGGCCGTTGTCGGACGTGACCGTCCACTTGAGCAGACCTTCGATCGCGCCGTACCAGTGCCGGGGCACGTCGCCGCGCCGGCACAGCGCGCTGCCTTGCGGCACATCCACTTCGCGCAGTTCATCGAGCACGCGCTGCTGGGCCGGGGCGTCCAGCACCGGGAACCAGGCCGAGTCGGCGAGGAGGTCGGCCACCGTGGGCGGCGCCTTTTTGACCAGCATGGTGAAGCGTTCTCCAACGGGCAGGGCCGCACGGTTCCTCGTATACCCTGAGTCCAAATGTCATCGCAATGACTGAGTATGCAAGCGCCCAAAAAAATAATGCGTGCATTAGCATTTTCCACCAGTCCACGCCATGACAAAGCGCAAAGTCATCGTCACCATCGCCCCCACGGGGGGCATGGCGCACAAGTCTCAGAACCCGCACCTGCCCACCCAGCCGGCCGAGATCGCCGACGACGTGCAGCGCTGCTGGAACGCCGGGGCCAGCGTGGTGGCCATCCACGCGCGCAGGCCCGATGACGGCGCCACCTGCAACGCCGACATCTACCGCGACATCAACACCCGCATCCGCGCCAAGGGCTGCGACATCGTCATCAACAACTCCACCGGCGGCGGCGTGCACGGCGACATGGTCAAGCCGCTGCCCGGCAACCGCTGGGAGATCGCCTGGGAAGAGCGCATCAAGGGCATGGACGCAGGCGCCGAGATGTGCACGCTGGATGCCACCACGCTCAACCTGAGCTTCGACGGCCGCGAGATCCTGATGGACACACCGCTCAGCCGCGGCCGCGAGCTGGCCGCCGGCATGAAGGCGCGCGGCATCAAGCCCGAGTGGGAGGTCTTCAGCCCCACCCACATCCTGCAGGACACCACCACCCTCATCGAAGAGGGGCACGACGACGGCCCGCATTTCATCAACCTGGTGATGAACGTGCACCGCGCCTTCCAGAACGCCATGCCGTACTCGCCGCGCCACCTGCAGATGATGGTGGACACGCTGCCCAAAAACAGCCTGTTCTGCGTGAGCGGCATCGGCCCCTCGCAGCTCGAAGCCAATGTCGCGGCGCTGCTGCTGGGCGGCCATGCGCGCGTGGGGCTGGAGGACAACCTGTACTTTCGCCACGGCGAGCTGGCCACCAACGTGCAGCTCACCGAGCGCATCGTGCGCGTGATCCGCGAGCTGGACATGGAGCCCGCCACGCCCGCCGAGGCCCGCGCGCTGATGGGCCTGCCGCGCGTGGGCGGCCCCCGCCCCGAGTTCGCGCCGCACTGAGCCACTGCATACGTTCCGCCACAGCCCTGTTCATGCAACCAGAAAGAAAAAGGAGACAAGAAATGATGATGCCAACACGCCGCCAATTCATGCACCATGTGGGCGCAGCCACCGCGCTCGGGGCCCTGGCGCCCTGGAGCGCCCTGGCGCAGACGATCGAGCAGGTGAAGATTTTCTACGGCTTTCCGGCCGGCAGCGCGGGCGACAGCGTCGCGCGGCGCGTGGGCGAGAAGCTGGCGGGCTCGGCCTACACACGCAATCCGGCCGTGGTGGAGAACAAGCCCGGCGCGGGGGGCCGCATCGCGCTGGAGTCGCTCAAGGGCGCGCCCGCGGATGGCAGCGTGCTCACGCTCTCGCCGTTTTCGTGCACGTCGATCTACCCGCACATCTACAGCAAGCTCAGCTACGACCCCGTCAAGGACTTCGTGCCCGTGTCCATCGGCGCGGTCATGCACCATGGCCTGGCCGTGGGCCCCCTGGTGCCGGCCTCGGTCAAGACCGTGAAGGACTACCTGGCGTGGGCCAAGGCCAACCCGGGCCAGGCCAACTACGGTTCGCCCGCTGCAGGCTCCACGCCGCACTTCATCGGCGCGCTGCTGGGGCTGAACAACGGTGTCGACCTCAAGCACGTGCCATACCGCGGCTCCATCCCCGGTGTGACGGATGTGGTGGGCGGACAGATCGCATCCATGGTCACCCCGAGCGGCGACTTCATCCCCAACCACAAGGCGGGCAAGCTGCGGCTGATCGCCACGTCCGGCCAGGCACGCTCGCCGTTCTCTCCCGAAGTGGCGACCTTTGCAGAGCAGGGCTTCCCCGAGCTCACGACGGAGGAATGGTTCGGTTTCTATGCCCCCGCCCGCACGCCGGCCAGCGTGGTGGCCGCCGCCAATGCGGCCATCAACCAGGCCATCAAGGAAAAGGCCGTGATCGACAGCCTGGCCGTCGTGGGCCTGATCGCCAAGGGGTCGACGCAGGCCGAGATGGCGGCATCCCAGCAGGCGGAGTTCGAGCGCTGGGGCCCGCTGGTCAAGAAGATCGGGTTCACGGCAGAGTCTTGAACAGGTCTTGACTCTCCCCTGGCTCGCTGCGCAACAACGACAAGGAAAATCTTCGATGGATTCGACAGTGAAGCGCGTGGCCGTGGTGGCCACCGGCGTCATCGGCGCCAGTTGGGCTGCCTACTTTCTGGCGCAGGGGCTGGATGTGGATGCGACCGACCCCGCGGAGGGCGCCGAGCAGCGGCTGCGCGATGCGGTGGCCCGGCACTGGCCCGCTCTGGAGCAGCAGGGTCTGGCACCCGATGCCAGCCTGGAGCGGCTGCGCTTTCACCCGCGGCTGGAAGATGCGCTGGCGCAGGCGGACTTCGTGCAGGAGAACGGGCCGGAGCGGGTGGACTCCAAGGCCGACCTGATGCGCCGCATCGACGCTGCCGCGCCGGCGCACGCCATCGTGGCGTCCAGCTCGTCGGGCCTGTCGGTGTCGGCCATGCAGGCCCGGTGCGCCCGGCCGGAACGCATCGTGCTCGGGCACCCGTTCAACCCGCCGCACATGATCCCGCTGGTCGAGGTGGGCGGGGGCGAGAAGACGTCACCCGACGCCATCGCCGCCGCGATGGCCTTCTACACCGCCATCGGCAAGCGCCCCATCCATGTGCGCCGCGAGATCCAGGGCCACATCGCCAACCGCCTGCAGGCCGCACTGTGGCGCGAGGCGTTCCACCTGGTGAATGAAGGCGTGGCCAGCGTGGCCGACATCGACACCGCCATCGCCCAGGGCCCCGGCCTGCGGTGGGCGCTGATGGGGCCTTTCATGAACCTGCACCTGTCCGGCGGCGACGGCGGCATGGCCCATCTGCTGGCCCACCTGGGCGGCCCCATCGAAGGCTGGTGGGACGACCTGGGCGCGCCGCGCATGACGCCCGAACTGCAGCGCCGCGTGGTCGAGGGCGTGGACCAGGCGCTCGGCGGGCGCACCCAGGCAGAGCTGGCGCAGGCGCGCGATGCCCTGCTCATCGGCCTGCTGCGTGCCAAGAGCGCATCCCCCGGGCTGGACACGCCGACCTGATGGGCCCGGCGCTCCCACCACCTGCCTCACCCAGACACCGCAAGAGAGACACCACGCCATGCACCCCGGATTCCTTGACGACGACACCCAGATCGCGCTGGCATTGACCACCCAGACCCGTGCGGACGACGGTTCGATCACGCTGCAGTCCCCCGTGCCGCTGGGCGCGTATGCGCGCTGCATCGGCGAGTGGCTGGAGCACTGGGCGCGCGAGACGCCCGACGCGCCGGCCCTGGCCGAGCGCGATGACACGGGTGAGCACTGGCGCCGCCTGACTTACGGCGAGTTGCGCCGCGCGGTCGGCGCCGTGGCGCAGTCGCTGCTGGACCTGAAGCTGCCGGCCGACCGCCCCGTGGCGATCCTGTCGGACAACGCGGTGGACCATGCGGTGCTCATGCTCGCGGCCATGCATGTGGGCCTGGCCTCGTGCTCGCTGTCCAGCGCCTACGCGCGCTCCAGGGACCCGGCGCGGCTGCACAGCATGCTCGCGGCCCTCGGGCCGTCGCTGGTCTACGCGTCCGACGCCCGGGCGTACGCGCCGGCCCTGGCGGGGTACGCATCGGACGCGCTGCAGGTGTTCAGCCGCCACGCCGACGAGGTGTCGGGCGCGCTGCCCTTTGCGCGGCTGCTGCAGGGGGTGGAGACGCCGGCCGTCCGCCAGGCGTTCGACGCCATCGCGCCCGATGGCCACGCCAAGTACCTGCTGACATCGGGCTCCACCGGGCGGCCCAAGGTGGTCATCAACACCCACCGCATGCTCTGCGCCAACCAGCAGATGATGGCCCAGACCTGGCCCTTCCTGACCCGCGAAAAACCGGTGCTGGTGGACTGGCTGCCCTGGAGCCACACCTTCGGCGGCAACCACAACCTGAACATGGTGCTGTGCCACGGCGGCACGCTCTACATCGACGAAGGGCGGCCCGTGCCCGGGCTCATCGAGAAAACGGTGCGCAACCTGCGCGACGTGAAGCCCACGATGCTGTTCAACGTGCCGCGCGGCTTTGACATGCTGCTGCCCTTCCTCGAGGCGGACGAGCAGATGGCCGCCGAGGTCCTGTCGCGCATGCGGCTGGCGTTCTATGCGGCTGCGGCGCTCGCGCCGTCCACCTGGCAGCGGCTCGAAGCGCTGGCCCTGCGCGTGCGACCCGCGCAGCCGCTGTGGCTGACGACATCGTGGGGCTCCACCGAGACGTCGCCCGCCGTCACCAGCGCGCACTGGCGGCTGGACAAGGCCGGCTGCATCGGCGCGCCGCTGCCCGGGCTGGCGCTCAAGCTCGTGCCCAATGGCAGCAAGCTCGAGATGCGGGTCAAGGGCGTGTCGGTCTTTCCGGGCTACCGCAACGCACCGGCCGAGACGGCGGCCGCGTTCGACAGCGAGGGCTTCTACCGCATCGGCGACGCCGGCTACCTGGTGGACCCCGAGCGGCCCGAGCGTGGCGTGGTCTTCAACGGGCGCGTGGCCGAGGACTTCAAGCTCTCCAGCGGCAGCTGGGTGTCGGTGGGCACGCTGCGCGTGGAGCTGATCTCGCAGCTCGCGCCGCTGGTGCAGGACATCGTGCTCACCGGCCACAACCACGACGAAGTGGGCATGCTGGTGTTCCCGTCGGCAGCGGGCGCGGCCGACCCCGCGAAGCTCACCGCCGCCCTGCAGGGCGTGATACGGGCCCGGCGCGACGCTGGCGCGGGCTCATCGCAGTGCCCCACACGCGCCCTGGTGCTGGCGCAGCCGCCCGATGCGGACAGCGGCGAGATCACCGACAAGGGCTACATCAACCAGGGCGCGGTGCTGACGCGCCGGGCCGCCGATGTGGCGCGGCTGCAGGCCAGCCCCATGGACGAGCAGGTCATCACCGCCTAGGGCTTTACGAACCAGGGCAGGTTCAAGTCTTTACAATATGAGAATCATTCTTATTAGCCACGGGCCTGTCCCCACTGCGCCCTCAGCCATCCCGGTCCCGAACCTGCCGCGTTCGGGCCGTCTTTTGTCAGGCTGCGTGCGCCGTGGTTGCCCACTATTACCAAGAACTGCTGAACTACTTTGCCCGCATGGTGCGCAGCCGCGACTCGGCGGCAGACCTGGTGCACGAGGCCTACGCGCGCGTGCTGGCGCTGCAGCGCAGCGGCGACGCCGTCGCCCAGCCCCGCGCGCTGCTGTACCGCACCGCGCGCAACCTGCTCATTGACCAGCACCGCCGCCATGTGGCGCGGGGCACGCTGCACACCGATGCCGACGACAGCCTGCCCGACGTTAGCGACCTGCCCGCGCCCGCCGTGTGCGAACCCGAGGCTGCTTTCATCTCCGCGCAAGGTGTGGCTTCGATGATCGCCACCATCGAATCGCTGCCGCTGCGTTGCCGCGAGGCGTTCATCCTGCACAAGTTCGACGGGCTGTCGCAGGCCGAGGTGGCCGCGCAGATGGGCATCTCGTGCAAGATGGTGGAGCAGCACATCCAGCGCGCCATGGTGGCCTGCCGCGCGTGCCGCGCCACCGCGCAGGGGGAGGACCAGCCATGAATGCGCAGCCCCCCATGCCAATGCCGGACGAAGCCAACGACCACATCGACGGTGAGGCCTTGGACTGGCTCGTGCGCAGCCAGGGCGCACCGGACGCCGCCACGCTGCAGGCCCTGCATTCGTGGCGCGACGCCGACCCGCGGCATGCGGCGGCGCTGGCGCGCTGGCAGCAGGAGTGGCGTGCGCTCGATGCACTGCCCGCAACGGCAGTCCGGCACCTGCGGGCCGGCTTGCTGCAGGACAAGGATCGTGCCGGCGCACCGGACCGCCCACGCGCGCGAGGTTGGAGTTGGAGCTGGGGTTGGGGGCAGGGCGCCGCCACGGTCGCATCGGTCTGCCTGGTGGCTGCCGCCACTGCCATGGGCTACCACCACTGGCAGCAGCAGCCCGTGTATGAGCAGGCCCTCGCGACCGGCCTGGGCCAGCAGTCCGAGGTGCACCTGCCCGACGGCAGCACCGTGCGCCTGGACACGAACACCCGCCTGGACGTCACCTTTCGCCGCCAGCGCCGCGAGGTGGTACTGCCCGAAGGCCAGGCCGTGTTCAAGGTGCAGGGCGATGCCGCGCGGCCGTTCGACGTGCTGGCGGGGTCCCTGCGCATCACGGTGGTGGGCACCCGGTTTTCGGTGCGCTACACGCCCGGCGTGCCGGGCGACGCCGGTGTGCGCGTGGCGGTGGAAGAGGGCCGCGTGCGCGTGGCCCGCGCTGCCGACGCAGGGCCCGAGGTGGTGGAGTTGACCGCAGGCCAGCAGGTGAGCAGCGCTGCGGATGGCCGCCTGACCGCCATCGCCGCCGTGCCCGCTGCGGGCATTGCACCCTGGCGCGATGGGCGGGTGAGCTTCGACGACACGCCTTTGTCGCAGGCGCTGGCCGAGTTCGCCCGGTACGGCTCCACGCAGCTGGTGGTGCGCGACCCCGGCGTGGGCGCGCTGCGCCTGACCGGCACGTTCGACCCGCGGCGGCTCGATAACTTCACCCGGTCCCTGCCCAGCGTGCTGCCTGTGCAACTGCGCGCGCACGGCGCGGTCACCGAGATCGTGGCTGCTCCCCACCCTCAGCCTCAGTAGCCACCCCCGGTAGCGGCCGGCAGCAGGCCGTTGCTGGCCGTCCGCCGCCGGCGGATGGGTCTGCGCGCCTGTGGGCCCCGCGCGCCCCGCCTGCCCTGCACAGGGCCCCGCATCTTTTTTTCAAAAAACTTGGCCCACCGACCTAGGGGGATGGCTTCGGCCTGCGTCTACATGAGAAGGCGTCTTATTCAAAAATCCATTCCAACATCCGTTTCCAGGGAGATCTCTCACATGCCCCGCACCCGATTCCGGCCCGCCCCGCTGGCCCTGGCCGTCGCACTCAGCCTGGCGGCCATGGGCGCCAGCGCCCAGGTGGCGCCCGCCGCCGGGCAGCCCGCCGTGGCGCTCAGCATTGCCGCGCAGCCACTGGCCCAGGCGCTCAACGATCTGGCGCGCCAGTCACGCATGGAGCTCATGGTCCAGCCCGCGCTGGTGGCGGGGCGCTCGGCCCAGGCCGTGAACGGGTCGCTCACGGTGCGCGAGGCGCTGGACCGGCTGCTCGCGGGCTCGGGCCTGGTGGGCGTGATCGAAGGCACCAGCATCGTGGTGCGCAGGCCGCCCGCGGCGGCGTCATCTGGTGCTGCGGGTGCAGCGGGCGAGACCAGCCTGGCCGAAGTGCGGGTGCAGGCCCAGGCCGAGCCCAGCGCGCTCACCGAGCACAGCGGCTCCTACACCACGCGCCAGGCGGGCACGTCCACGCCGCTGGGCCTGTCGCTGCGCGAGACGCCCCAGTCGGTCAGCGTCATCACGCGCCAGCGCATGGAAGACCAGGGGCTGACGCAGCTGTCCGACGTGGTCGCGCAGACGCCCGGGCTGGTCTTCAGCCAGAGCGGCAACCAGGGCTCGGACACCTCGCCCATCTACTCGCGCGGCTTCTCTGTCAATACCTACATGATCGACGGCGTCCGCCAGACGGACTCCAACTATTCGAGCATCTTCCAGACCAACGACATGGCGATGTTCGACCGCGTGGAAGTGGTGCGCGGCGCCTCGGGCCTGATGAACGGCATCGGCACGCCGGGCGCGGCGATCAACATGATCCGCAAGCGGCCCACCGCCGACTTCCAGGCCTCGGTGCGGGCTGAGGCGGGCTCGTGGAACCATGTGCGGACCGAGGCGGACATCGCCGGGCCCATCAACGCGTCGGGCAGCGTGCGGGGCCGCCTGGTGGCCGCCGCGCAGGACAACGACTCCTACATCGACCGCCTGAAAGAGCGCAAGAAGCTGCTCTACGGCGCGGTCGAGGCCGACCTCACGGCGCAGACGCAGCTGTTCGCCGGCGCGTCGGTGCAGCACCACGACGCCACGGGCCACGCGCGCGGCGGCTTGCCGGCCTACTACTCCGACGGCACGCGCACGCAGTGGAGCCGCTCGGCCTCGGCCGCGCCGCTCTGGGCGTATTCCAAGCGCCATTACACCTCCGTGTTCGCGGCGCTGGAGCACCGCTTCAGCGACGACTGGAAGGTCAGGGCCACGGCCACCCGCACCAACAACTTCTACGACGAGCTGATCGGCTACGCCAGCGGCGGCGCGCCGGTGCGCGAGACGGGCGCGGGTGTCACGCTGTGGGCCGGCCGCTGGAGCGCCACGCCGCGCCAGGACAGCCTGGATGTGCAGACCACGGGCCGCTTCGACCTGCTGGGCCGCAAGCACGACGTGGCCTTCGGCGCGCAGATGTCGCGCACCAGCTACGACGCGCCGTCATACACCAACTGGACGCACGCGGGCTGGAGCAGCGCCATCGGCAATATCTTCACCTGGGACGGCACCTCGCCCGCCGCGCCGCCCAACCCCAGCATCGGCCGCAACACCTCGGACGAACGCCTGAACAGCGCCTATGCCACCGTGCGCTTCAAGCCCACGGACGCGCTGGCCGTGCTGGCCGGCGCGCGCGTGGTGGACTGGAGCCGCGCGCAGACCAGCACCCGCTTTTCCACCGGCGCCACCACCGCCAACAACCGCTACGAAAGCGGCGAGGTGACCCCGTACCTGGGCCTGGTCTACGACATCGACCGCAACTGGTCGGCCTATACCAGCTTCACCACCATCTTCACGCCGCAAAGCCTGCGCCTGGCCAACGGCGACTACATGGACCCGCAGACGGGCGACAGCTTCGAGCTGGGCGTGAAGGGCGCGTTCCTGAACGACCGCCTCAACGTCTCGGGCGCCATCTACAAGGCGCGGCAGGACAACCTGGGCGTGGCCATTCCCAACGTGTTCGCGCCGGACGGCAGCCAGGCGTACGAGGCCGTCTCGGGCACCAGCACGCGCGGCTTCGAGGTCGAGGCCACGGGCGAGGTGCGCCCGGGCTGGCAGGTCGCGGCGGGCTTCTCGCGCAACCTCACACAGGACCGCCTGCTCACCGACGTGCCGCAGAACACGGCCAAGCTGTTCACCAGCTACCGCATCGCGGGCATCGGCAAGGGCCTGACCGTGGGCGGCGGCCTGCGCTGGCAAAACCAGATCTACCGCGACAACCAGGGCGCCGCGCGGGTGCGCTTCACGCAGCCGGCGTATGCGGTGGTCGACCTCATGGTGCGCTACGCCATCACCGACACGGTGGCCGTCACGGCCAACCTGCGCAACGCCCTCGACAAGGTGTACTACACCTCGGTCGGCAACTCGTACTACGGCGCGCCGCGCAGCCTGCAGGTGGCGGTGGACGTGCGGTTCTGATGCACCCCCTGAGTCGCTTTGCGCCTGCCCCCTGGAAGGGGGACGCTCCCAGCGCGGCGGGCCGGCCCTTGCGCGGGAGCCCTGGCCTGTGTTGCGCCAGTTTTACCGGCAGGGAGTGGTGCATGCCATCGCATCTCTGCAACCGGAGTGATCTGCCATGAAAGAGGGCTTTCGCCAGTGCATGGCCTGGCTGCACACCTGGGTCGGGCTGGTGGTGGGCTGGGTGCTGTTCTTCGTGTTCGTGACGGGCACGGCCGGCTACTTCGCGCACGAGATCGACCGGTGGATGCGCCCCGAGCTGCCCTTGGACACCGCTGCCGCGGCGGTGGAACCGCACCGGGCGGTCGCGCTGGCGCAGGCCTACCTGCAGGCCAACGCGCCGCCACAGTCGCAGGACTGGTCGGTGCAGCTGCCCGGCCAGCGCGGCAGCAGCGCACTGAGCGTGAGCTGGCGCGAGCCGCCCGCAGACGGCAAGCCCGGCGCGCGCGGCCGCTTCGTGCGCCGAACGCTCGACCCCGCCAAGGGCCAGGCAGCCGCCGAGCCCGTGGTGCGCAAGACCGGCGGCGGCCACCTGCTGTACCGCATGCACTACATGCTGCACTACGTGCCGTACGACGTGGCGATCCGCCTGGTGGGCGTGTGCACCATGCTGATGCTCATGGCTGTGGTGACCGGGGTCATCACGCACAAGAAGATCTTCGTGGACTTCTTCACCTTCCGGCCGGGCAAGGGGCAGCGCTCGTGGCTGGACGCGCACAACATCATCAGCGTGACGGCGCTGCCGTTCTTTCTGATGATCACGTACAGCGGGCTGGTGTTCTTCCTGTTCCAGTACATGCCGGCGGGCCTGGCGGCCAGCCACTATGCGGGGAACGCGCAGGTGTTCTACGACGACCTGCTGCAGCGACCGGCCGCTGTGGATGCCACTGTTTCCGCGCAGCCGCTCACCGCTTTGGCGCCGCTGGTGGCCCGGGCCGAGGCGCAGTGGGGCGCGGGCCAGGTGGCGCGCGTGGGTGTGCAGCAGCCCGGGCGCGCCGATGCCGACGTGCAGCTGGTGCGCGTGGCGGGCGGGCAGATTGCCGGCAGCGACCGGCTGCGCTTTCATGCCCGCACGGGCGAGGCCCTGCCGCCCAAGGCCGAGGACGGCGCGGCCCGCGAGACGCAAGACGTCCTGCTGGCCCTGCACGAAGGCCGCTTTGCAGGGCCCGTGCTGCGCTGGCTGTACTTTGCGAGTGGCCTCTTGGGCTGCGCGATGATCGCCACCGGCCTCGTGCTCTGGACGGCCAAGCGCCGCGCCCAACAGGACAAGCGAGCCAAGGCGGGCGGCAAGCCCGAGTTCGGCTTTCGGCTGGTGGAGTGCCTGAACATCGGCACCGTGGCCGGCCTGCCCGTGGCCGTGGCCGCGTACTTCTGGGCCAACCGCCTGATCCCGGCGGACTTCGCCACCCGCCGCGAGTGGGAGGCACACGTGCTCTTCATCACCTGGGGCGTGCTGCTGCTGTACCCGGCCTTGCGCACGCCGCTGCGCGCGTGGCTCGAATCGCTGTGGCTGGCCGCCGCCGCCTTCGCGCTGCTGCCCCTGCTCAACGCACTGACCACCGACCGCCACCTGGGCGTCACCCTGCCTGCGGGCGACTGGGTGCTGGCCGGGTTCGACCTGACCATGCTGGCGCTGGGCGCCTGCCTTGCGGTCGCGGCCCGCCGCGTGCACCGCCGGCAGCGCGCTGCGGTGGCGCCCGCGCGCGCCCGTGGTGCCGTGGTCGCCGGTGCCGCCCTCTAGCGCGCCGCAGTGCTTCTTTCCCGTTTTTTTCTTTCTTCTTCTCGATTTTCAAAGGAGTCTCCATGTTCAAGAAAACCCTGCTCGCCGTCGCCCTGTCCGGCATCGCCCTGTCCGCCACTGCCCACCAGCTGTGGCTGGAGCGTGATGCCACCGGCCCGGTGCGTGTGTACGTGGGCGATGCCGACAGCGAGCACGACAAGGGCGCCGAAGTGGCCAAGCTGGCCGCCACCACCCAGGTCTTCACCACCGACCGCCGGCAAACCGCCAAACTCACCGCCAAGGAGGAATTCCTGGAGGCGGACGTGGCCGCTGCCGGCGACGTGCGCCTGTCCAACGACCAGGTCTGGAAGCCCTGGAAGGCCAAGGACGGCAGCTTCCAGGCCGCCGTGTTCAACGCGCGCGCCGGCCGCAGCGAGACGCAGGCCGTGCTCGACTACGAACTGGTGCCCGTCACGGCGGGTGGCAACACCTTCACGCTGGTGTTCAAGGGCCAGCCCGTGGCGAACAAGACCGTCACGGTGATCACGCCCGACAAGTGGACCAAGGGCTTCAAGACCGATGCGTCCGGCCGCGTCGACGTGCCGGTCAACGGCAAGGGCCGCTACGTGCTCGTCGGCACCCACGAGGCACCTGCCGTGGGCGATGTGGTCATTGCCGGCCAGAAGGTGGCCAAGCTGGGCTACACCACCACGCTGACCTTCGTCGCGCAGTAAGCCGCCATGGCCACCGCACACGCAGGCTCTGCCGCGCGCTACCGCTGCATGGTGGCCAGCCGCGCCCTGGCGGCGGCCCTGGGCGGCTATGCGCTGGCGTCGCTGTTCACCGCGGTGCTGGCCTTGGGGCTGCCCCGCGTGTCGGACACCAGCCGCGCCAGCGCGCTGCTCACGGCCACCCTGCTCAGCTTTGCGGTGTATGCGGCGGCGGTGATCTGGGCCTTCAGCGCACGCAGCGCACTGCGCGCCTGGATGGGCCTGGCCGTGCCGTCGGCCGTGCTGGCCGCTGCGCTCTGGGCGCTGAAGGCGAGCGTATGACAGCGGTGGGCTGGGCGGCGCCGCTGGCCGCGCTCACGCTGTCGTTCAGCGGCATGGCGGGCCTGGCGCTGGCCATGGACCGCCACCACGAACAGGTCACCGGCCGCGCCGAGGTGCCGCGCACACGGCGCCGGGTGCTGCGCTGGGCGGGCAGCCTGCTGCTGGCGCTGTCCCTGGCCGCCTGCATCGGGGCCTGGGGCGCCACCGTGGGGCTGACCGCCTGGTGCGGCCTTCTCACGGCGGGCGGCCTGCTGGTGGGTGTGCTGCTGACCTACGCGCCGCACCTGGCGGTGCGGGTGTCGGCGGCCACGGTGCTGGTGGCGGGCGTGTGCCTTGTGGGGTCCGCTGGCGGGCTGTAGGCACCGGCGGCCCCGCTTGGGGGGCGTCGGCAAAAAAAGTCCCGAACAGCGTGCCCTTTTTTCCGTCTCGTTGGTCATAGGCAGTAGGTGCAGTGCGCGGGCCCTGCCGCCTGCGCCGTTGACGGCCTGCGTTTTTTTCATCTTCGTTTTTCGAACCAGCCATGTCTTCACTCTCTGCCTCACCTTCCGCCGCCACCGGTGCCTTGCTTGCGCTGGCCGCCTGCGCCTGGGCGGGCCACGCCCATGCCGACTATGTGTGGCTGCAGCGCGATGGGGCCCAGGCCCGCGCCTACGCGGGCGAGCTGCCCCGCCGCAGCGCGGCGCTGCCGCCCCTTCAGGCGCCGCGCGCCTACCTGGCCGACGGCAAGGACCTGCCCGTGGCGCCGCAGGCCGGCCACATCGACATCACCGCGCCGGGGGGGGACGACCTGCGCCTGAGCACCTCGCACATCACCGGCCACGGCGCGGTCACCTACTACCAGGCCCGCACCGGCCGCACCGAGACCCGCGCGGCCAACGACCTGGAGCTGGTGCCCACCACGCCGGGCGGCAACACCTTCAAGCTGGTGTGGAAGGGGCAGACCGTGGCGGCGTCGCAGGTGAACGTGGACACCAGCGCCGGCTGGCGCCGCACGCTGGCCCCGGCGGCCGACGGCACGGTGCAGCTGGACACGCCCTTCCCCGGCCTCTACGTGCTGGAGGTGAGCGCCAAGGTCAACGGCTCCGTCACCGTGGACGGCAAGAAATACGACGACGTGCGCCACACCGCGACGCTCAGCTTTGAGGTGCCCCGCTGATGGCCTCGACCCCACCCCATACACGCACCGCACGCACTGCACGCACGGCCCGCCGCGTGGGCGCCCTGGTGGTGCTGGCGGGCGCCATCGTCGCCGGCGCCTGGTGGTGGACGCGGCAGCCCGCCATGGTCTACGACACCGTGCCCGTGGCGCGCGGCGACATCGAGGCCACGGTCAGCGCCATCGGCACGCTGCAGCCGCGCCGCTATGTGGACGTGGGCGCGCAGGTGTCGGGGCAGATAACGCGCCTGCACGTGCAGCCCGGCACCGAGGTCAAGAAGGGCCAGCTGCTGGTGG
This sequence comes from Acidovorax sp. A79, assembly GCF_041154505.1. Taxonomy (GTDB): domain Bacteria; phylum Pseudomonadota; class Gammaproteobacteria; order Burkholderiales; family Burkholderiaceae_C; genus Acidovorax. Next base: position 2,005,612 of record NZ_AP028672.1, on the reverse strand, counting down.
AGATAGACCCCAGCGTGCAGCAGGCCACGGTGGACGGCGCGCGCGCCGCACTGGCCGGCCTGCGCGCGCAGCTGGCCGAGCAGCAGGCCCAGCACCGCCTGGCCCAGCAGCAGCAGGCCCGCCAGCAGCAGATGGAGCGCGAAGGCGCCACGCGGCTCGAAGACCTGCAGACGGCCGAGGCCGCGCTGGCATCGGCGGCGGCGCGCATCGACCACCTCAAGGCGCAGATCGACCAGACCCAGGCGAGCCTGAAGGCCGATGAGGCGCGCCTGGGTTACACCCGCATCTACGCGCCCATGGCCGGCACCGTGGTGGCGCTGGAAGCGCGCGAGGGCCAGACCCTGAACGCCACCTACCAGACGCCCAACATCCTGCGCGTGGCGGACCTGTCGACCATGACCGTGTGGACCGAAGTCTCCGAGGCCGACATCCGCCGCGTGCGGGCGGGCCTGCCGGTGTACTTCACCACGCTGGGCGGCCAGGCCGACGCCGCCGCGCGCCGCTGGCGCAGCACCGTGCGCCAGGTGCTGCCCGCGCCGCCCACGCCCGAGGCCAAGGCCGCGGGCGGCGCCAACGCACAGGCCGCCGCGAGCAAGGCCGTGTCGTACACCGTGCTGTTCGACGTGGACAACGCCGATGGCGAGCTGATGCCGCAGATGACCGCGCAGACGAGCTTCGTCACCGCGCAGGCGCAGGGCGTGATCGCCGTGCCGCTGTCGGCCCTGGCCAGTCCGACCAGCCCTGCCAGACCGGCCAGCGGCAAGGCGGCTGGTGGCAAGGCAGCTGATGCGGAGGGCGACGGTGACAGCGCTGGTGCCGGCGCTGGCGCGAAGGCCGCCGCAGCCACCCACAGCGCCCGCGTGCTGCGCGCCGATGGCGTGGTGGAGCAGCGCGCCGTCGTCGTGGCCGTGAAAAGCCGCCACCTGGCCGAGGTGCGCTCGGGCCTGCAAGAGGGCGAGCAGCTGGTGACCGGCGAGCGCCCTGCGCGCAGCGGCCCGCAAAGGTTCAAGCTGTGACCGCAGGCACCGGCAACCAACTCGACACCCTGCACAGCGTCTTGCATGACGCCCCTGGTGTGCCGCTGATTGAGCTGCGCGGCGTGCGCCGCCGCTACGGCGGTGGCGAGCAGCCCGAGGTGGAGGTGCTGCGTGGCATCTCGCTGTCCATCCACGCGGGCGAGTTCGTCGCCATCGTGGGCGCGTCGGGCTCGGGCAAGTCCACGCTGATGAACCTGCTCGGCTGCCTGGACAAGCCCAGCAGCGGCAGCTACCGCTTCCAGGGCGAAGACGTGGCGGGCTTCGACGCCGACCAGCTGGCCTGGCTGCGGCGCGAGGCCTTCGGCTTCGTCTTTCAGGGCTACCACCTGATCCGCGCCGAGTCGGCGTGCGAGAACGTCGAGGTGCCCGCCATCTACGCCGGCACCCCGCGCGAGGAGCGCACCCGCCGCGCGGCGGCGCTGCTGACGCGCCTGGGCCTGGCCGACAAGCTGCACCACCGGCCCACGCAGCTGTCGGGCGGGCAGCAGCAGCGCGTGTCGATTGCGCGGGCGCTGATGAACGGCGGCCGCATCATCCTGGCCGACGAGCCCACCGGCGCGCTGGACACCCACAGCGGCGCCGAGGTGATGGCGCTGCTGCACGAGCTGGCCGATGCGGGCCACACCATCGTGCTCATCACCCACGACCGCGAAGTGGCCGCCCAGGCGCGCCGCGTGATCGAGATCCGCGACGGCGAGATCGTGGCGGACAGCGGTGCGGCCGTGGCAGGCACGTTGGAAGAAAAAAATGCCTCTACCGCGCAACCAGCAAGCGCAAGCAGCTATAAAAATAGTAGCAAGCGTTCCGGCCGCGCTTTCTGGGCCGAACTGGCAGAGGCCGCCCGCTCGGCCTGGCGCGGCATGCGCATCAACCGCGCACGCACCGGGCTCACGCTGCTGGGCATCGTGATCGGCGTGGCGTCGGTCATCGTGATGATGGGCGTGGGCGAGGGCGCCAAGCAGCGCGTGGTGGAGCAGATGGGCTCCATGGGCACCACCATCATGTACCTGGGCGCCAGCCACCCGCGCGAGGGCGGGCCGCAGGGCGAGATCACCGCAGAGGACCTGGAGGCCATCGCCCGCCTGCCCGAGATCGGCCACGTGATGCCCGTCATCGGCGACCCCATCCCCGTGCGCCATGGCAACGTCGAGCGGCAGATCTACGTGTTCGCCGCCAGCGAGGACATGCCCCGCGTGCACCACTGGAAGGTGGCCCAGGGCCGCTACTACACCGCGGTCGAAGACCGCGACCTGGCGCCGTTGGTGGTGCTGGGGCACAAGGCCAGCGCGCAGTTCTTTCCGGACCATCCGAACCCGCTGGGCCGCCACCTGCTGATCGGCAACGCGCCGTTCGAGGTGATCGGCGTGATGGCCGAGCGCGGCGCCGACTCGGGCGCGCAGAACTACGACGACATGGTGTTCATTCCGTACCAGTCGGGCCGCGCCCGCGTGTACCGCGTGCAGACCCAGCCCGACTACACCGTGGTTGCTGCCGCGTCGGTGGAGCAGGTGCAGGCGGCCGAGAAGGCCATGCACGCCCTGCTGCTGTCGCGCCACGGGCGCGAGGACTTTCGCATCGGCAACGCGGCGGCCAAGCTGCAGGCCGAGGCGCAGACGCGCAACGCCATGACCATGATGCTGGGCCTGATCGCGGCCGTGTCGCTGGTGGTGGGCGGCATCGGAGTGATGAACGTGATGCTGATGACGGTGCGCGAGCGCACGCGCGAGATCGGCATCCGCATGGCCACCGGCGCGCGGCAGGGCGACATCCTGCGCCAGTTCCTCACCGAGGCCGTGCTCGTCACGCTGGTGGGCGGCGCGGCGGGCCTGGCCATCGGCCTGGCCGTGGGCGCGGCGCTCATCGTGTCGGGCGTGCCCGTGATCTTCTCGCTCACCGCCATGGGCGGTGCCTTTGCCTGCGCCGTGGCCACGGGCCTGGTGTTCGGCTACATGCCCGCCCGCCGCGCCGCCGGGCTCGACCCCGTGGTGGCCCTGGCTTCCGAATGATTGTGATGGTTGGTATGCGCACTTGTATTGCCTCTGTGTCCTGTCTTGCCGCCGGTGTGCTGCTGCTCGGCGGCTGCGCCGCGGTGCAGCCGCCGCCTGAAGATGCCGCTGCAGCACCCGCCTTGCCCGTGCACTGGGCCAGCCCGGTGCCGCCCGCGCAGGGGGTGGCGACGGGTGTCTCTGCGCTCGGTGTCGCAGAGCTCGACGCGCTCATCCACGCGGCCCACGCGCAGAGCCCGGACCTCGCCGCCGCCATCGCGCGGGTGCAGCAGGCCGATGCCGTGGCGCGGTCCGCTGGCGCCAGCCTGCTGCCTGCCGTGACCGGCACGCTCGACGCCCGCCGCCAGGCCCGTGCCGGCGGGCAGGCCGAGGTGGCCGGCAACCAGATCGGCGCCGGGCTGGCCGCAAGCTACGAGCTCGATGCCTGGGGCCGCCTGGGTGCCGAGCGGACCAGCGCCCAGGCCCTGCGCACGGCCAGCGTGCACGACCGCGGCGCGGTGCAGATCACGCTGACGGCGGCGGTGGCGCAGGCATGGCTGCAACTGGTGGGCGGGCGCGAGCGCCTGGCGATTGCCGAGCTGAACCTGCACGGCGCCGAGCGCGTGCTGGCCGTGGTCGAGTCGCGCGCGCGCGCCGGGGCCGCCACGCAGCTGGAGCTGGCGCAGCAGCGCGGCCTGGTGGCCACGCAGCGGCAGGTGCTGGAGGCACGGCGCCAGCAGGTGTCGGGCGCGCACACGGTGCTGGCCGCGCTGCTGGGCCAGGCGCAGTGGCCGGTGGTGCAGGCCAGCGCGCTGCCCACCACGCAGGCGCTGGCGCCCGCTGCCGGATCGCCCGCCGACCTGCTGGTGCGGCGGCCCGACATCGCGCGGGCCGAGGCGCGGCTTCAGGCCGCCCACGCCGACGTGGCCGCGGCCCGCGCGGCGCTGCTGCCGCGCATCAGCCTGAGCGCCAGCCTGGGCACCGGGGGCAGCAACCTGCCGCGCGTGTTCGACAACCCGCTCTACAGCCTGGCCGCCGCGTTGGCGGCGCCCATCTTCAACGGCGGGCGCCTGGCCGCCGACCGCGATGCGGCCCAGGCACGGCAGGCCGAGCTGCTGGCGCAGTACCGCGCCAGCATCGTGGCGGCCGTGAGCGACGTGGAGCAAGCCCTGCAGGCCGTGGCGGGCACGCAGGCCCAGCGCATGGCGCAGGCACAGGTGGTGCAGCAGGCGCAGCAGGCGGCTACCCTGGCGCAGTCGCGCTACCGCGCCGGGGCCGAGACGCTGCTCACGCTGGTGGATGCGCAGCGTACCCTCTATGCCGCGCAGGACATGGCGGCCCAGCTGCACCAGGCCGAATGGCAGGCGCAGGTGGCGCTGTACCGCGCGCTGGGCGGGGGCTGGCAGCCCGATGCCGACGCTGGCGTGCGCCGCGTGGCCGTCATGGCGCAGCCATGAACGCAAGCATCAATGAGCCCGTGACCATGCTGCAGCGCCTGCGCACGGCGGGCCTGCGCCCCACCACGGCGCGCATCGGCGTGCTGCAGGTGATCCACTCCGCGGGCAGCGCGGGCATGGGTGCGGACGAGGCTTTTCACCAGATGCTGCTGCGCGGCACGCACGTGAGCACCAGCACGGTGTACCGCATCATCCACGAGCTGCAGGCCCTGGGCGTGCTGCTGCACGACCGCAGCGACCGGCGCCACACGGTGTATCGCCTGCGGCCCTTTGCACCGCCGCCGTCGGCCGACGTGCGCATTGCCTGCCGCCGGTGCGAGCGCTCGGCCACGCTGCCCGGCGCACAGCTGCGCAACGAGCTGGAGCTGCGCGCGGCCGAGGTGGGCCTGCGGCCGCTGGTGGCGGGCCTGGTGCTGCAGGTGGACTGCCTGGGCTGCGACGGCGCCACGGGGCATTGCCAGCCCAACTGAGTCCACCGGAGCGCAATTGAGCCGCCCAAAGAAAAAGGACCAGACGCCCGGAGGCATCTGGTCCTTGTCGCTGGGGAGCGCGGGCTGATTTATCAGGCCGTTGCGTCCTTGAGCTTCTTCAGTGCGCGGGTCTTGATCTTCACCGCGGCGGGCTTGGCGGGGAACCAGCGCTCTTCACCGGTGAAAGGGTCCTTGCCGAAGCGCTTCTTCTTGGCGGGAATCTGCTGCAGGCCGATCTTCATGAGGCCGGGCAGCGTGAATTCGCCGGAACCCTTCTTGTGCACGGAGCCCAGGATGGTCGCTTCCAGCGCGGCCAGCACGGCCTTGGTGGCCTTGGGTTCCACGCCAGCCTGCTCGGCCAGGTGGGCGATCAGCGTGGTCTTGTTGAAGGCCGTCTTGATCGGCTTGATGCCCACGGCGACCGGCTTGGCCACGGGGGCGGCGGCCTTCTTCGCTGCTGGAGCGGCGGCTTTCTTCGCGGGTGCCGCTGCCTTCTTGGCGGCGGGTGCTGCCTTCTTCGCAGCAGCTGGAGCTGCCGCCTTGACGGTCTTCTTTGCGGGCGCTGGGGTTTTCTTTGCAGTTGCCATGATGATGATTCTTCTTTGCTTCAGAGTTGCAGTGTGCCTCCCCCCATTGAAGGGAAGGTGCGCAATTTTAGGTGCGACTGCGGCACACCCCGCAAATGTGAAGACCCGCCTGCGCCAGAGGCTTCTGAAACAGCGGGTGAAAGGCATGCCCGAAGCGGTGCCAGTGGGGCCGGCCGCATGCCCGCCGCCGCCGCGTGCGGGCGCTGCCGCGGGCCGCCGTCAACGGTGTGCCGGCGTCTGGTGGCGCTGGCGCCACTGGTGGTAGCGCTGGCGCTGGAGCGCCAGCAGCTCCACCAGGCCCCAGGCCAGCGCGCAGCCGAGGGTGCCGCACAGCACGGCCAGGCGGCGCACTTCAGTCCTGCGCCGTGGCTGCTGCGTCTTCATGCGCCCATCCATCGGTGCGGGGCAGGTCGAAGCTCGGCCAGCCGGGGGCATCGAAGAGTTCATCCAGCAGCCGCTGCAGTCCGAGCCATCTCCAGAGCATGATCGTGTGCCTCTTTGAACAGGTTGTCTGCGGGCAAGTTAACGCGCTTGTGTGACAGTTCCGCGTCGTTTCGCTGAATTCATACAGGGCGCGCGATGGCGTTGCCGGTGCCTGCGGGCCGGGCATATGCTCGCTCTTCGTTGCACTGTCGCCCTGTCGCCCGGTTTCGCGCCACCCTTGCCACCCACCATGAACACGCTGCCCGAGTTGCTGGCGCTCGAAAAGATCATCGAACTCGGTGCGTCCCACTTGCAGGTGCGGGTGGTGCGGCAGGTGCAGACGGCCTCGGGCCACTGCTTTCCGATCCATGCCATTGGCCTGGGCAATCCGGCGCCGGACGTTCCGGCGGTCGGGTTCTTCGGTGGCGTGCATGGCCTGGAGCGCATCGGCGCCGAGGTGGTCCTGGCCTACCTGCAGAACGTGGTGATGCGGCTGCAGTGGGACACCACGCTGCACCGCCAGCTCGAGCACATGCGCATGGTCTTCATGCCCATCGTCAATCCGGGCGGCATGTGGGCCGCCACGCGCGCCAATCCGCGCGGCGTGGACCTGATGCGCAACGCGCCGGTGGACGCCACCGACCGGGTACCGCCGTGGATCGGCGGGCAGCGGGTGAGCGCGGGGCTTCCCTGGTACCGGGGGCGCGCGGGCGATGCCATGGAGCCGGAAAGCCAGGCCCTGTGCGAGGTGGCGTCCGAGGAGCTGCTGGCGCGGCCTTTCAGCATCGCCATCGACTGCCATTCGGGATTTGGCGCCCGGGACCGCCTGTGGTTCCCATTTGCCCACACGCGCAAGCCCATCCCGCACCTGGCCGAGTTGCACGCGCTGCAGGAGATCTTCCTGCAGGCCCACAGCCACCACCCGTACGTCATCGAGCCGCAGAGCGCGCAGTACCTGGCGCACGGCGACCTGTGGGACCACCTGTACCTGCAGGCCTGCCGCGACGTGCCCGCGCACACGTTCCTGCCGCTGACGCTGGAGATGGGCTCCTGGCTGTGGATCAAGAAGAACCCGCGCCAGCTGTTCTCGCGCAACGGCATCTTCAACCCGCTCATCGACCACCGGCAGCAGCGCGTGCTGCGGCGCCATCTGTCGCTGCTCGATTTCCTGGCCCGCGCGGCCTGCAGCCACGGGCGCTGGGTGCCCGCACCGGGGCAGCGCGCGCAGCGCAGGGCGGACGCCCTGGCCGCGTGGTACTGAAGGCCTGCGCCCATGCGCCAGTGGATCTTGCTCAGGGGCCTGGCGCGGGAGTCCGCCCACTGGGGGGACTTCCTGGCGGATTTCGAGCGAGCCTTGCCCCGGGACCGGGTGCTGCCGCTCGACCTGCCCGGCAACGGCCAGCTCCACCGCCAGCCTTCGCCGCTGTCGGTGCCCGCCATGGTGCGGGCATGCCGCGAGGCGCTGGCCGGGCGCGGCATCGCGCCGCCCTACCACCTGCTGGCCGTGTCGCTGGGAGCCATGGTGGCGACCGAATGGGCGCGGGTGGCCCCCGCGGAGGTGGCGGGCTGCGTGCTGATCAACACGAGCTTTCGCCCTTTCAGCCCCTTCTATCACCGCCTGCGGCCGCGCAACTACGCGGCGCTGCTGCGCCTGGCGCTGTGGGGCGGCGCGCCGCAACAGATCGAGCAGGTGGTCTTGCGCCTGACCAGCAACAGCGCGCCTGAGCGCCAGCAGGTGGTGCGGGACTGGGCCGCCGTGCGCGCGCGCCGCCCGGTGCGGGCCGCCAATGCGCTGCGCCAGCTGGTGGCGGCGGCCCGCTACCGTGCGCCCCGGGTGGGGCCCGTGGCGCGCATCCTGTTGCTGGCGAGCCACGGGGACGGCCTGGTGCGCAGCCAGTGCTCGCAGGCCGTGGCCAGCGCGTGGCGGGTGCCCGTGGTGCTGCACCCCCGCGCAGGGCACGATCTGCCGCTGGACGACCCGCGCTGGGTCATCCGGCAGGTCCAGGACTGGCTGGCGGAAATCGACGGGGCGCGCTGACGCGGGCCGCCCTGGCGGGCGCGGCCTGCATCCGGTGTGCGCGGCGCCCGCGCGTGCCGTCAGGGCGCGGGCAGTCCGCCCTGGGCCACCAGCGCGCGGTACCACTCCTGGTACCCCGCGCTGCTGGGGTGCAGTCCGTCGGCGGCATTCAAGGTGTTCCGCCGGGACACGAAGGGGTCCTGGTCCCGGGGCCTGAGCAGGCGCACGTAGTGCGCGCCGTGGTCCGCGGCGGCCTCCTGCGCCAGGGCGTGCAGGCGCTTCGAACGGCGCGACATGACCCAGGACAGCGGCGGCGCGAAGAACGGTGCATGGCCCACGTCGCCGCAGGGCATGAGCACCACGCGGCGCCCTTTCTGCAGGGCCAGCGACATGGTCCTTTGCAGCTCGGCGCGCAGCGTGTCCGCGGGCGTGAAGCGGATCACGTCGTTCCCACCCGCGAGCACGAGCACCATGTCGTAGCCACCGTCCGCGCGCTCCAGCTGCGCGGCCACGTCGGCAAACCGTGCGCCATTGGCCGCCAGGTTGTCGATGCGCCACCGCGGGTGCTGCTGGCCGATCAGGCCCGGCAGGCTTTGCGCGGGCGTGCTGGCCCCGGTGCCGACGGCGGTGCTGTCGCCCACGACCAGCAGGCGTTTGTCCGGCTGGGCGGGGTGTGCGGTGAAGGGCCGCGCGCCACGGGCCAGCTCCGCCACCGTCCAGATGCGCCATGGCGCACAGGCGGTGGCCAGCAACGCGCCCGCGGCCACGGCCGCGATGGTGGCCAGGCGGCGCGTGGAGAGATGCAGGGCAGGGCGGAGCGTGCGGTTCATGGCGGCGGCGGTGTGGTGCATGCAGCCTACCGGTGCGCCTGGGTTGCGGGCGTCGGCGCCAGCGTGCCCGGTGCGTAGGACGGCGCGCCCGGCGCCGGGGTGGGCCGCTGCGCGCGGGCCCGCGCCTATTTATTTGTCTATTGCCTGAAGACCACGGCTTCCAGCGCCATCGCCCGGATCGACCCGGCCGCCGCGTCGGCCTGCGCGCGGCTTTCGTAGGGCCCCACGCGGACACGGATGCGGCGGCCCTTGGCGCTGTTCAGCTCCTGGCGGAAGGCCGGCAGCCCTTCGTTGAGCAGCCGGGCCTGGGCCTTGCGGGCGTTGGCTTCGTCGGCAAAGAGCCCCACGTTGATGTAGTAGCCCGCCGCGGTGCCCACGGTGGGCAGGATGGTGGAGGCCGCTGGGGCAGCGGTTGGGGCGGGTGGTGCCTTGGCCGCCTTGGAAGGCTTCGCGGTGGAGGCCGCGCGGCTTGCTGGCTCGGCGGCGGGCGCCGGTGTGCTGGCCGCGCCGGGTGCTGCCTTGGCCGGGGATTTGGAGGTGGCCTTGGTGGCCGGCGCGGAGACTGGCGCGCTGGCGGCCGGCGGCGCCGTGGGGGCCGTGGGTACGGAAGGGCTCGCGGTGGCGGGCGCTGCCTGGGTGGCCGGTGGCGGGGTTTTGCCTGCCGGCGCGGCCGCTGGTGCCCCGGGCGGTGCCGCCGCCGTGGACGCGGCACCGGTGGCGGGGGGCGCCGCCGTCGCCGCGGCGGCGGAGGTGCTCGCCATGGGGGCCGAGGCAGCGGGCGTGGATGCAGGTACCGGTGCCGGTGCGGGGGCGGGCGCTGGTGCTGGTGCTGGTGCTGGTGCTGGTGCTGGTGCTGGTGCAGAAGACGCCGCCGCGCCGGGCCTGGACGCGGCTGTCGCGGTGGCCTGGGCGACGGTCACCGCCGGTTCCAGTGCCAGGGGCCTGGCGGCCGAAGGGGCCCAGGCCAGGTAGGCCAGCGCCGCCGCGGCCGCCAGCACCAGGTTGGCCAGCACCAGCGCCTGCAGCCGCTTGCGCGAGCTGGCCTGCTTCTCCAGCAGCGCGCTGGCCTCGGGCAGGGTGCGGGAGGCGGCCAGCGCGCGCGCCACCCGCTTGCGGATGTCGGCATACAGGATGGCGTTGCCATACAGGCCGGGCACCGCGAAGGCCAGGACGGCGAAGGCGCCCAGCACCCCCAGTTCCACGCCCGGCGGCCACTGCAGGAAGGAGCGGCCGACGCCGAACACGATCAGCGCCAGCCCCTCGGCGGCCGCCACGTAGACCAGCGCGGCGCTCCACAACTGGCGAAACAGCATCCAGTTGAGCGTGGCCAGGCACGCGGCCCAGTTCCAGGTGGTGGTGGTGCGGCCGGTGTTGTCAAAGCGCTCGAAGACGGCCAGGTAGTACGCGGTGTTCACGGGCCCCAGCGCCAGCCGGGAGAGCGCCGTCATGGCGTTGTCGGACGGTGAATCGAGCGACATGGCCGGGATGATGGAGGCGACAGGATCCGTGTGGTCGAGCATGGGCCGATTCTGTCATGGGCCGGTGTTGGCGCCACAGGGCCTGCGCGCGCGCGTGGCGCGGCTGCAGCGCCGCCGGGCCCGCGCCGCGCGCCGGCGCCCCTGCTCGCATGCGGCGGGCCCCGGGATCGGGCCTTGAATGAGCCGCTAGCGCTTTTCTGTCAAGCGCTGGAAGCTATTTAAAATATAGCAATCTTGCCGGGCCCCGTGGGTCAGGCGCCGCGCACCATGGCCATGATCTTGCCCGCATCCAGCGTGGCGGCCTTCTGCTGGATCTGCGGCAGGTACTGCGACTGCATCTGCTTGGCCGGGCCCAGCAGGTTCTGAAAGCTGTCGCGCAGCATGGCGGTGCTCATCACCCGGCCGCCCGCGTAGTAGCGCTTGGCCACCTGGCCCAGCGCATACGTGGTGGCAAACGAAAACGCCATGCCGGTGGCCGCGCTGCCTACGCCTCCAATGGTGCGGCCCGCCACCTTGCCCAGCAGGCCGCCGAGCAGCTTGCGGCCAAACTGCTCCAGGTACTGCGACGTCATGCCCACGCCCGCCGCGGCGATGAACTCCTTGATGTGGCCCTGGTCCAGCTCCACGCCGTGCGCCTTGCCGATGCCGTAGACCATCTTCACCTGCATCGGGATGATGGCCATCGACGCCCACGACTGCGGCAGCAGCTCCAGAGCGCCGTTGAGCATCGCGTAGTTCAGGATGGACTTGTCCAGCTCGGCATCGCCCGGGCCTGCGGGTGCGGGCACCGGCACGGATGCAGACGACGAAGAAGAAGGCGCCGACGCGGCGGCTGCTGCATAGGCCGCAGCACCAGTGGCAGCACCCGCCACCCCCCAGGGCACGGCCGAGGGGGCCGTCTTCTCGGCCGCGTCCACCAGCGCATCGGCCTCGTGCTCGAAGGCGGCGGTCTGCTGCGCGCCCAGCTGCAGCGCGGACTTGAGCGTGGCCAGGAACTGCGCCTCCGCCGGCGTCTGGCGGCCGTCCACGTCGCACACGCACACCGCCATCTCGTAGGCCAGCTGGCGGTGGCCGGGGTCGGTCAGCGCGGCGGCGGCGGCCTGCACCGTGGTGCGCTTGAGCAGCACGTCCTGGTAGATGCGCGGCAGGTCGGCCATGCCGCTGTCGCCCGCCAGCGACTGGGCGATGCGGCGGATCTCTTCACGCTCGGCGTCGTCCTTGGTGCCGTCCGCAAACGCGGCCAGCAAGGCGATGGTGAGAATGGATTTTTGCTGTTCTGGAGTCATGGGGTGCGGGCCTGCAAGGCCGTGAAATGGAGGGGGGCTGGCACGCTGCCCGTGCCAGAAGGCGGTGGGGCGGCGTGCGGAGTCAGGTGCAGTCTAGGGTGCGCGCTTTCAACGCCACGGCTTGTGGGGAATTGCGGGCATCTGGTAACCAGGTGCATCGCGGCGCCGGCTGCCAGCCCTGCGGCCCACCCGGGTTTCCCCTTGCGTAGTGGAGCGACTGTGCGCCCGGGCCTCTCTTGCGTACAGTGGCTGTCTCATGGCAAGGAGGCAAGGCATGCGGCAAGCGGCGACGACCAGCAGGGCAAGCAATACAAACAGTACGGGCAGTACGGGCAGTACCAGCAGGGCAGGCACCGCCATCCCCGGCGCGCGGGGCGTCCGATGAACATCGCCCACCTGCTGCGCCGCAGCGCGCAACTGCATGCCCACCAGCCCGCCGTGCTGCACGGCGACCGTGTGCTCTTCGACTACCAAACGCTGGGCGCACGCACCGCCGCGCTGGCCGCCAGCCTGCGTACACGCTACGGCGTGTTGCCCGGCGACCGCGTGGCCATCTACGCCGCCAATGCGCCCGAGTACCTGGAGGCGCTGCACGCCATCGTGTGGGCCGGCGCCGTGTCCGTGCCCGTCAACTATAAGCTGCACGCCAAGGAGCTGGCCTACGTGCTGGCCGACTCCGGTGCGCGCGTGGCGCTGGTGTCCGAGGCCCTGCACCCCGCCGCGCGCGAGGCGGGCGCAGACCCCGCAGCCACCCTGGTGCTGGGCTGCGCCGCCTACGATGCCGCCGTGCAGCACGATGCGCCCATGCACGTGCACGACCGCGCCCCGGAGGACATCGCATCGCTGTTCTACACATCCGGCACCACCGGCCGGCCCAAGGGCGTGATGCAGACGCACCGCAACCTGCTGGCCATGACGGCCTGCTACTTCACCGACGTGGACGACGTGCTGCCCGGCGACGCCATGGTCTACGCCGCGCCCATGTCGCACGGCGCGGGTCTGTACAACTACGCCCAGGTGCTGCGCGGCGGGCGGCACGTGGTGCCGGTGTCCGGCGGCTTCGACCCCGCCGAGCTGGTGCAGCTGGCCACATCGGTGGGCCAGCTCACCCTGTTTGCCGCGCCCACCATGGTGCACCGCCTGGTGGACCACGTGCGCGCTGCGGGTGCCGACGTATCGGGCTTCAAAACGATCATCTACGGCGGCGGCCCCATGTATGCCGACGACCTGCGCGCCGCCATGGCCGTGATGGGCGACGATCGCTTCGTGCAGATCTACGGCCAGGGGGAAAGCCCCATGACCATCACCGCGCTGTCACGCGCGCACCTGGCCGACACCACCCACCCCCGCTGGGCCGAACGTATGGCCTCGGTCGGCGTGGCGCAGTCGCTGGTGGAGGTGCGCGTGGCCGACGCCCAAGGCCAGCCCCTGCCCACGGGCGAGACCGGCGAGGTGCTGGTGCGCGGCGACACCGTCATGCCCGGCTACTGGAACAACCCCGACGCCACCGCGCGCACGCTGCAGGGCGGCTGGCTGCACACCGGCGACCTGGGCGCGCTGGATGCGGATGGCTTCCTGACGCTGAAGGACCGGTCGAAGGACGTGATCATCTCCGGCGGCAGCAACATCTACCCGCGCGAGGTGGAAGAGGTTTTGCTGCTGCACCCCCAGGTCCGCGAGGTGGCCGTGGTGGGCCAGCGCGATGCCGAGTGGGGCGAGGTGGTGGTGGCGTATCTTGTGGCGGGCGAGGGCGGGCCGGTGGGGGATGCGGTGCTGGATGGGCTGTGCGGAGAGCACATTGCGCGGTTCAAGCGGCCGAAGGTGTATCGGTGGGTGGAGGGGTTGCCCAAGAATAGTTATGGGAAGGTGTTGAAGACGGAGTTGAGGGGACGCGCCTAGAGATCGCGCGGCTTTGGCGGGCCGCAGCTTCAGGCGGGTTGCGGGCATGCGCCCCACTTTCGCGAATGGGTACCATCGGCCAGTTCCTGCCGTTCGATGCACCGAAATGGACGACACGACAGTGCCCAGGGCTGAAGTCAACCCGCAGCCAACAGAAGCGTCCAAGGCTGATGGAGCCCGGAGCCCTTCGCAATCAAGACCCACCCCCGCTTGTTCGAGATGCCGGCCCTTCATCATGGATAAATTCTTGCTGCGGCAGCAGGTGCTGGAACGGCTCGCCGAAGACCTGCTGCAAGCCGAACAGGCAGTGCGTGCGGCCCATGAAACGGCGACCCACGAAGAAAACATCGCCGAAAACAAATACGACACATTGGGACTCGAAGCCGCCTACCTGGCCACCGGCCAAGCCCGGCGCGCCGAAGCCATCCGCCAGGCGATGGCCAATTGGCGCCAATTCCGCCCGCGACCCTACGACGCCAGCAAAGGTATACAGCTCGGCGCACTGGTTTGCCTGGTCGACTCCGACGACAAGCGGCAGCAGCTCTTTCTCGGTCCGGATGGGGGCAGCATGAAGCTGGTCAACGGCGCCCAGCCCGTTCAGGTCATCAGCAGCGAAGCCCCACTGGGCAGGGCCATGCTGGGCAAATGCGAGGGGGATGAGGTGTCGATACAGGTCGCTCCAATCCGACAGCAGTTTGAGGTGCTGCGGGTTCAATAGGCCGCATGCAGGTTCACGCCGGATTGGCCCGGGTCAGCGGACGTTCAGGCGTGGTGAACGTACCGGCTGGATGGCAGGGCCTGCAGCCCTTTGCAACCGGCCGCTGGGTCCGAGAAGTCACTGGCGCATGCATGACCGCCGCGTGACCTGGACCGTGAGCTCAGGGGGCCGACATCACTGGCCGCTTCGCAGTCGGCGGCGCCGACCTGCTCAGTAAACCCCCTCCCACCACGGTTATCCCACCCCGCCTACCATCCCGTCCTTCTTCCCTTCCCAAGGCCCTCCCATGCCCAACCCCACCACCCTCAAGATCGATTTCGTCTCCGATGTCTCCTGCCCCTGGTGCATCATCGGCCTGCGGTCGCTGGAGCAGGCGGCGGACCGCCTCAAGGACGAGGTGGCGCTGGACCTGCACTTTCAGCCATTCGAGCTGAACCCGCAGATGGGCCCCGAGGGGCAGGACATCGGCGAGCACCTGCAAGAAAAGTACGGCGCCACACCCGCGCAGAGCCAGAAGAACCGCGAGGCCATCGCGGCGCGCGGCGCGGAGCTGGGCTTTACCTTCAGCATGGACAAGCGCAGCCGCATCTACAACACCTTCGATGCGCACCGGCTGCTGCACTGGGCCGAAGAGAAGGGCGTGCAGCCCGCGCTGAAGAAGGCGCTGTTCAAGGCCTACTTCACCGACGGACAGGACCCGAGCAACCACGAGGTGCTGGCGCGTGTGGCGGGCGAGGTGGGGATGGACGTGGCCGAGGCGCGTGCGCTGCTCGCATCTGATCGCTTCGCGGACGAGGTGCGCGAGCGGGAGCAGTTGTACCTGCAAAGCGGCATCCATTCGGTGCCGGCGATCATCATCAACGAGCGGCACCTGATCCAGGGCGGCCAGCCGGTGGAGGTGTTCGAGCAGGCGCTGCGGCAAATTGCGGCGCAGCAGGCTGGATGAGGTGATGCTATTGGATTAATAGCTGTTCGCGCTTGCCAGTCAAGCGGTAGAGGCTGTTTTTATCAACAGAAAAGGGGCTCAAGGCCCCTTTTCTGTTGGTGGTGACGTACGTCCCGCTACGGCGACGGACGGTGACTGCGTGTCACTTCCGCAGCGGGATGGCCGTGGCGCGGTCCACGGGCACGGCGGTCACGCTGTTCTGGGGCGATCCGTCCACCAGCTTTTCTGAATACGTCAGGTACACCAGCGTGTTGCGCGGGGCGTCCACCATGCGCACGATGCGCAGGCGCTTGAACAGGATGGACATGCGTTCGCTGAAGACTTCTTCCTGCTTCTTGAGCGGCTCGGGGAAGCTGATGGGCCCGACCTGGCGGCAGGCGATGGAGGCCTCGGCCCGGTCCTCGGCCAGGCCCAGCGATCCCTTGATGCCGCCGGTGCGCGCGCGCGAGACGTAGCAGGTCACGCCCTGCACGCCGGGGTCGTCGTAGGCCTCCACGATGATGTCGTGGTCGCGGCCCAGCCACTGGAAGGCGGTGTCCACCGTGCCGATCTTCTCGCCCGTGGCCGCCAGCGCCGGCAGCACCACGGCCAGTGCGCACGCCGCCGCCATGGCCCAGCGGCGGGCACGGCGCAGGCTGGTGGCGGTGGATGATTTCGTCACGCCGTGGCCCCGGCGTCGGCGCAGCGCTGTGCCAGATGGGCCAGCGCTTCCTCCACCTGGTCCACCAGCACCAGGCACAGGTCGCCGGGCTGCAGGCGCGCCAGGGCGGCGTCGATGGCGATGAATTCGCCGCGGATCTCTTCCACGTGCGTGGTGCGCGATGCGCCCACCAGGCCTTCGCGCAGCAGGGCCATCACTTCGCCGTCGGCACGGCCGCGCTGCGCGGCGTCCTGGTACAGGATCACGTCGTCGAACGCGGCACCCAGGATCACGGTCTGGTCGCGGATGTCCTCGTCGCGGCGGTCGCCCGCGCCGCTGATGACCACGCTGCGGCGCTTGGCGGGCAGCGCGTCCACGGCACCCACCAGGGCGCGCATGGCGTCGGGGTTGTGGCCGTAGTCGGCGATCACGGTGGCGCCCCGGTAGTCCATGATGTTGAAGCGGCCGGGCGCGTTGTCGCTGTCGTTCACGAAGCCCGACAGGCCGCGGCGGATGGTCTGCCAGGGCATGCCCACGCCCCAGGCGGCGGCCACGGAGGCCATGACGTTCTCGACCTGGAAGCCGATCTTGCCGTTGCGCGTGATGGGCACGTCGCGCAGGTGGATGGTCTCGCGCCACGAGCCTTCCGAGGCCACGATGGAGTCGCCGTCCACGTACACGGTGCGGTGGCCCTGCGCGCGGTGCGTGGCCATCACGGGGTGGTGGCGGTCGCTCGCAAAGAAGATGATCTTGCCGGGGCAGGCGGGCGCCATGGCCGCCACGATGGGGTCGGCGGCGTTGAGCACGCCATAGCCCGTGGTGGCCACGTTCTGCACGATCACGCGCTTGAGCACGGCCAGGTCTTCCACCGTGGTGATGTAGTTCAGGCCCAGGTGGTCGCCCGCGCCGATGTTGGTGACCACGGCCACCTGGCAGCGATCGAAACCCAGGCCTTCGCGCAGGATGCCGCCGCGCGCCGTCTCGAACACGGCCGCGTCCACCTCGGGGTGCAGCAGCACGTTGCGCGCGCTCTTGGGGCCGCTGCAGTCGCCGCTGTCGATCTGGCGGCCGTTCACGTACACGCCGTCGGTGTTGGTCATGCCCACGCGCAGGCCCTGGGCCGTGAACAGGTGGGCGATCAGGCGCGCCGTGGTGGTCTTGCCATTGGTGCCCGTGACGGCCACGACCGGAATGCGGCCGTCGTCGCCATGGGCGTACAGCTTGTCAACCATGGCCTGGCCCACGTTGCGCGGCTTGCCGTAGCTGGGTGCCAGGTGCATGCGCAGGCCGGGGGCGGCATTCACCTCGACGAAACCGCCGCCCTGTTCTTCGAGCGGGCGCAGCACGGTTTCTGCCACCATGTCGACGCCGCAGATGTGCAGGCCCACCATCTGCGCCGCGGCCACGGCGCGCGCGGCGACCTCGGGGTGCACGTCGTCGGTCACGTCGGTGGCGGTGCCGCCGGTGGACAGGTTGGCGTTGTTGCGCAGGATGACGCGCTGGCCCTTGGGCGGCACCGAGTCGGGCGTCAGGCCCTGCATGGCCAGGCGGGCCACGGCGATGTCATCCAGGCGGATCTTGGTGAGCGAGGTCGCGTGGCCTTCGCCGCGGCGCGGGTCCAGGTTGACCTGGTGGACCAGTTCGCGCACCGTGTGCTGGCCGTCGCCCAGCACCTGGGGCGGCTCGCGGCGTGCGGCGGCCACGAGCTGGTCGCCCACCACGAGCAGGCGGAAATCGTGGCCCGGCAGGAAGCGCTCGACCATCACCGTGCCGTATTCGGCCGCGGTGCGGAAGGCTTCCTCGAGCTGCGCGCGGTCGGTGATGTTCACCGTCACGCCCTTGCCCTGGTTGCCGTCCTGCGGCTTCACGACCACGGGCAGGCCCACCTTCTGGGCCACTTCCCAGGCCTCGTCGAGCGTCTCGACCGGCTTGCCCAGCGGCACCGGCACGCCGGCCGCATGCAGCAGGCGCTTGGTCAGGTCCTTGTCCTGGCCGATGGATTCGGCCACGGCGCTGGTCGAGTCGACCTCGGCGGCCTGGATGCGGCGCTGCTTGGAGCCCCAGCCGAACTGCACCAGGCTGCCGCGCGTGAGGCGCCGGTAGGGGATGCCGCGCGCCACGGCCGCATCCACGATGGAGCCGGTGCTCGGGCCCAGGCGCTCGTCTTCGTCGAGCTCGCGCAGCTTGGCGATCACCGCGTCGGCATCGAAGCCGCCGTGGCCGAGCGCGGCCTGGATGAGCTGCTGGGCGTCTTCGAACGCCTGGCGGCCCACGGCCTCTTCGCTGTACTCGACCACGACCTGGTACACGCCCGCGTCGGTGGTGGCGGTGGTGCGCGCGAAGGTCACGGGGCAGCCGGCCTGGGCCTGCAGGTTCAGCGCGGCCGTCTGCAGCACGTGCGCCAGGGAAATGTCGGTGCTCCCTTCGGCATGAAGGACGCCGATGGCGGGGAACAGGGCCCGCAGCCGCGCTTCGAATCCGGGCATCTGGCCAACGGCGCGTTCGGCTTCGGTGCAGGCAACCACGGCCTCGATGGCCATGTGGCGGCTCCAGAGGTTGGGGCCGCGCAGGGCCCGGGTGCGGGATACATCCATGGGGTCTCTTTCAGTAATCGTTCGGGGCTCGCGGGCCCCGTTCAAGTCGCGGGCGTTCGGTTCTCTACGGGCGGATCAGGAAGGCAGGCCCACCGGCGCCGGCAGGTCAGGCTCGAAGGTCTTGATGCCCGCGCCGATCAGGTCGGGGGCGATGTTGAGCGCCCACGCCGCGCCGATGGCGGCCAGCAGGGCATCGGTGTCCGGCACCACGGCGTTGCGCCCGAAGGTGAGGTCCGACAGCGAGCCCAGCACGTGCTCGGCGCTGCCGGTGGCCAGCACCACGCGGCCGTTCTTCACGATCACGGCGCGGCCGTTGTCCGTGGCGCGGTGCTCCACGATCACGGGCAGCGTGGCGTCCTGGGCGTACAGCACCACGGCGCCATCCGACAGCGGGGCGAGGTCTGCCACCTGGGGGATGGCCGCGTTCAGCACGGCGGCGCCCTCGGCCAGCACCACGTCGACCTGGGTGCGCATCACCTTGGTCATCTGGTCCTGCTCGTGCACGTCGAATTCGGCCAGGGTTTCCACGCCGTCCATGTCGGTCACCACGCCCACCTGGCAGCGGTCGTAGGCGAGGCCGTCGCGCAGGATGGTGCGCGCGTCGCTTTCGATCACGGCGGCCTGCACCATCTGGTTCATGAGCAGGCGGTGGGCGGCTTCCCAGTGGGCGCAGTCCGTGGTCTCGACGCAGCGGCGGTCCAGGAACAGGCCTTCGCGGCAGGCCAGGCCCGTGTGGTGCCCACCCAGGTGCAGCAGCCACGCCACCACGCGTGCGATGGTCGAGGTGCTGCGCGTGCCGGCCACGCCCACCACCGGAATGCGGCCGGCCTGGCCATCGCCGTCCTCGGACGGGAACAGGTGTTCCGCGATCGCCTGCCCCACCGGGCGCGGCGCGCCCACGGCGGGCTTGAGGTGCATCAGCAGGCCCGGGCCCGCATTGACCTCGACAATGGCGCCGCCCTGGGCATGCAGGGGCTTGGAAATGTCCCTGGCCACCATGTCGATGCCGGCGATGTCGAGGCCCACCACCTTGGCGGCCAGCTGGGCGATGTAGGCCACCTCGGGGTGCACGTCGTCGGTGCAGTCCACGGCCACGTTGCCGTTGCGCTGCACCACCACCTGGCGGCCGGCGGCGGGCACGGAGCTGGCGTCGAGGTCCTGGCGCTTGAGCTCGAGCTGCACCTTGGTGTCGGTCGCCAGGTCGATGATTTCGAGCGGGTACTCTTCCTCATAGCCCCGGCGCGGGTCGGAGTTGAGCTGGGTGTCGATCAGTTCCTTGACTGTGGAGCGCCCGTTGCCGGTGATGCTGACCACCTCGCCGCGCGCCGCGGCCACCACCTTGCCGCCCACCACCAGCAGGCGGTGCTCGTCGCCGGGGATGAAGCTCTCGACCATCACGTCGCTGCCCTCGGGGTAGGCCACGTGGTAGGCCGCCTCGATGTCTTCCTTCTTGCGCAGGTCCAGCGTCACGCCCCGGCCGTGGTTGCCGTCGGAGGGCTTGACCACCACGGGCAGGCCGATGTCCTCGGCCGCTTCCCAGGCTTCCTCGGGGCTGTTGACCACGCGGCCTTCGGGAATGGGCACGCCGCAGGACTTGAGCAGGCTCTTGGTCAGGTCCTTGTCGCTCGCGATGCCCTCGGCGATGGCGCTGGTGAATTCGGTCTCGGCCGTCCAGATTCGGCGCTGGCTGGCGCCATAGCCCAGCTGCACGAGGTTGCCGTCGTTCAGGCGGATGTGCGGGATGCCCCGGTCGGTGGCGGCCGTCACGATGCATGCGGTGCTGGGGCCCAGGTACTGGTCATCGACCTCGGTGCGCACGCGGGCCACGGCGGCCTGCACGTCAAAGGGCTCGTCGTTGATCGCCGCCATGATCAGGCCATGGCCCTGGGCCAGGGCCATGCGCGCCACCTGCTCGTCGCGGGCGCGGAACACCATGCGGTACACGCCGCGCTGCGAGGTGCTGCGGGTCTGGCCGAAGCCGGTGGGCATGCCCGCCAGGTTCAGCAGCTCGATCACGATGTGCTCCAGCACGTGGCCGCACCAGGTGCCTTCCTGCAGGCGCTGCAGGAACCCGCCGCGCTCGCCCACGCCGCAGTGGTGCTCGATCAGCGCGGGCAGCCAGGCGGTGAGGCGCTCGTTGAAGCCGGGGAGGAGGTTGGAGGGATGGTCCTCCAGTTCCCCCAGGTCCAGCCAGACCTCCAGCACGGGCCGGTAGGTCCAGATATTGGGGCCGCGCAGGTAGTTGATGCGAAGCAGTTGGATATCGTTGAGTTTCGCCATGGATTGCAGCGGGTGTGTTTCCGGCCTTTTGCGGGCCTTGCTGGGAAAAGGTGACTTTGTGGACGATGATTGTGCGCCAGACTGGAGCCGGGATGCGGTGTCAGCCAGATGACTGCCGCACACGTTACAGCGGGACGCCGCCGCGCCGTGGGGCGCAGTATGGGGGAGAATTCGCGCTTTCGCGAGATCGGTCACCGCAGGCTGCCGGGGGCGGAAATACCAACCAAAAATGCAACATCACCATTCTGTGGACGCCTCGGGTGTCTTTTCCGGCCCCGTGGGGGCCGATTTGCGGGCCATGCTCGCTCCCAAAGAGAACGTACTGGCAGCGCTCCAGGTTGACCTGAGCACGGCCCTGCGTTTCGCGGCGGGCTGGGTGGTGGTGACGTCCGAGCGCCTGCTGGCCTGCGATCCGGGTACCACCGCCTGGCGCGGCTGGCCCCTGGGCGACGGCCTGGCCCTGCGCCTGCAGGACCACGGGGGCGTGGGTTCGCTGGAACTGCACGATGCGCGGGCGCGCCTGGCCCTGTGGCGCTTCACCCTGTCACAGCATGCCCAGGCACTGCGCCTGGTGCAGCGTTTCGAGCAGCAAAGCGCGCGGGGCGAGGCGGACGCCGCCGAGGAGGCCGACGAGCCCACCTGTCCCACCTGCCACACGCCGCTGCCCCCCGATACGGAGGAGTGCCCGGCCTGTGCCCGCGCCCAGCCGCCCCAGACCTCCACCTGGGTGCTGCTGCGCCTGTGGCGCTTTGCCCGGCCCTACCGCAAGCAGCTGGCGGCCGGCTTCGGGCTGACGCTGGCCTCCACCGCCGCCACCCTGGTGCCGCCGTACCTCACCATCCCGCTGATGGATGACATCCTCATCCCGTTCCAGAACGGCAAGCAGATCGAACCGGGCCTGGTGCTGCTGTACCTGAGCGGCCTGCTGCTGTCCGCCCTGGCGGCCTGGGGCCTGTCCTGGGCGCGCACCTACATCCTGGCGCTGGTGTCCGAGCGCATCGGCGCCGACCTGCGCACCACCACCTACGAGCACCTGCTGCGCCTGTCGCTCGACTATTTCGGGGGCAAGCGCACCGGTGACCTGATGGCGCGCATCGGCTCGGAGACAGACCGCATCAACGTTTTCCTTTCCTTGCATGCCCTGGATTTCGTGACCGATGTGCTCATGATCATGATGACGGCGGCCATCCTGTTCTCCATCAACCCCTGGCTGGCGCTGGTCACCCTGGTGCCGCTGCCCTTCATCGCCTGGATGATCCATACCGTGCGCGACCGCCTGCGCACCGGTTTCGAGAAGATCGACCGGGTCTGGTCCGAGGTGACCAATGTGCTGGCCGACACCATCCCCGGCATCCGCGTGGTCAAGGCCTTCGCCCAGGAAAAGCGCGAGGCCCAGCGCTTTCGCGACGCCAACCAGCACAACCTGGAGGTCAACGACAAGCTCAACAAGACCTGGTCGCTGTTCACCCCCACGGTGTCGCTGCTCACCGAAATCGGCCTGCTCGTGGTCTGGGCCTTCGGCATCTGGCTGGTGTCGCGCAACCAGATCACGGTGGGCGTGCTCACGGCCTTCATCGCCTACATCGGGCGCTTCTACAGCCGGCTCGACTCCATGAGCCGCATCGTCTCGGTCACGCAGAAGGCGGCGGCCGGCGCCAAGCGCATCTTCGACATCCTGGACCACGTGAGCAATGTGCCCGACCCGGCCCAGCCGGTGAAGGTGGACAAGGTGCAGGGCGCCATCGCCATGCGCAACGTGGGCTTCCGCTACGGCAGCCGCGCGGTGATCAAGGGGCTGGACCTGGACATCCGCCCTGGCGAGATGATCGGCCTGGTGGGACACAGCGGTTCGGGCAAGAGCACCCTGGTGAACCTGATCAGCCGCTTCTACGACGTGAGCGACGGCTCCATCCAGGTCGATGGCGTGGACATCCGCCGCTTCGCCGTGGCCGACTACCGGCGCCACATCGGCCTGGTGTTGCAGGAGCCCTTCCTTTTCTTCGGCACCATCGCCGAGAACATCGCCTACGGCAAGCCCGAGGCCACGCGCGAGGAGATCGTGGCAGCCGCCCGCGCCGCCCATGCGCATGAATTCATCCTGCGCCTGCCGCACGGCTACGACTCGCTAGTGGGCGAGCGCGGCCAGGGCCTGTCGGGCGGCGAGCGCCAGCGCATCAGCATCGCGCGTGCGCTCCTGATCGACCCGCGCATCCTGATTCTGGACGAGGCCACCTCGGCCGTGGACACCGAGACCGAGAAGGAGATCCAGAAGGCGCTGGACAACCTGGTCCAGGGCCGCACCACCATCGCCATCGCCCACCGCCTGTCCACCCTGCGCAAGGCCGACCGCCTGGTGGTGATGGACCGCGGCGAGGTGGTGGAAGTGGGGCCGCACGACGAACTCATGGAGAAACAGGGCGCCTACTGGCGGCTGTACGAAGCCCAGGCCCGCCGCGCCGAGGAAGACGCGCAGGCCGCCGGCGTCATCATCGACAGCAGCCTGCTGCACCCGGCCCACCCGGCCGGCAATTCGTGACCGCCACCGTGGGAACCGCCATGAACACAACCACCTTCACCCTGGTGTCGCAGCCTGAATTCACCCTGGCCCGCAACCCGCACGGCCGGCTGGTCCTGACCCTGCCCGATGGCACCGTCCACGAAGGCATCACCCCCGTGCGGGCCTTCCCCATTGCCGCGCCGGCGCACGGGCTCTCCTTGATCGGTTCGGATGGCCACGAGCTGCTGTGGATCGACCGGCTCGACCAGCGGGAGGCCACCGCGCGCCAGCTCATCGAAGAAGAGCTGGAAGTGCGCGAGTTTGTGCCCACTATTGAAAAAATCGTTGCCGTGTCGAGCTTTTCGACCCCCAGCACCTGGGATGTGGAGACCGATCGCGGACCCGCCAAGCTGGTGCTCAAGGCCGAGGAAGACATCCGCAGGCTGGGGGGGCGCACCCGGCTGCTGATCGCGGGCGGGGACGGGGTCCAGTTCCGGGTCCAGGACACCACCGCGCTGGACCGGCATTCGCGCCGGCTGCTCGAACGCTTCCTCTGACGCGCCAGCCCCGCCATGCCGGGGCCCTTCCCGCACAGGATCGCCGGTAGCCCATGGTGGGCGTTTCGGGCCCGCCGCTGGCGCCTGCCGGCGGCATTCCACCCCAAAAAGCAACACGCAACCCGCGTGGTTGCCACCGCCTGCGTGTTCAATCCGCGTGCCCGGCCATTCATCAGGCCCTTTGGCGGCCTGAAAATCGCGACAAAGGTAGGTGAAAACCCTTAATTTTAGGCAATCGCTGAAAAAGACCTAAATTTCCCCTTCTTTTTGCCGTAATGAATGTACGAAGAGGCCAAAAGACCCTCTGTCATTCATCTCAACTACGGGCCATTGCCATGCAAATGCCACCTGTCGATCGATCGCCGAGTTGGCGTCCTCAGGGCGCTGATTTGTATTCCACTGGCGCCTCTGGCGCGCCACCGGTGCGTCCCATCAACGCATCCAACCCCGTCGAGTCCATGGACCGGATGGGCGAGGGCGCGATCGTGCGCGAGCCCGACAAGCCGTCGGCGCCCGACGTGGCGAACCGGGACTGGACCGAGGTGAAAAAAAAGGACACCGTGGAAGAACCGCCAGAGCCGCCCAAGGAGCCAATCTACAAGCAGCTGCTGGAGCTCATCCAGTCGATGTGGCGGGCCAGCGGCAGTGCGGTGGAAGTGGCGCAGGACATCAACCGGATGACCTTGCAGGAGCGCCTGGCCCAGCAGGTCAAGAACGAGCCGCTGACGTACTCGGACCCCAAGATCAAGCGCACGGGCGGCCTCTAGCCCGCCGCCGCCTGCGCTGCGTGCTGGGCCGGTGGCACCGGTACCGCGCTGCCCGCAGTGGCTGGTCCTTGCTTCTTTTGCATTTTTTGGCCGGTGGCGCGCAATGCTGCCGCCCGCAGCCCGTCCCTTGTGCGGATCGGCTTCCCATCCCCAGCGGCGCCTGCGGGGTGATGCTCCTAAAAATATAGCTGGAGGCAATTGTCCAGCAAGCGCAAAACACCTATTTGACCCCGGATCTGGCTGCCCGCGCTGCGCGCTTGCCTGCGGGAGAGGGATGGGCAGCCGTCCACCCGGGCGGGCTCAGGGCTGGCTGCCGGAGGCGGGCTGGCGGGCGGCCTGGGCTGCCTTGTTGCGGTCCCGCTCCGCGCGGTATTTGGCGGCGAAGACGCGAACCTCTTCGTACGACACGTAGCCGTCGCCGTCCGTGTCCGCCTCGTCAAACGCGGCCGCCAGGCGGGGAAAGAGCTTGACCTCGGTGCGGCTGAGCTTGCCGTCGCCGTTGAAGTCCAGCATCTTGAAATCGCGCATGGCCTTGATCTCGCCCTTGGTCTGCCCCGTGCCGGGCTCGGCGGGCGCGCTCGCCGCAGGCTCTGGCGGCGGTGCGGCAGGGGCCTGGGCCAGCGCGGCGGAGCCCATGGTGGCCAGCACGGCGCCCATCAGGCAGGCGGCCAGGGAAATTCTCTTGCGCAACACATCTTCCTTCGGTGGGGTTCGGGGGACGATGTTGGCACAGTTGGTGGGCCGCCGGCGGATTGCAACCGGGGCTTTGCAGGCTTTCACCCGGCGTTGCAGGACTTTGCAGAACTTTTCGCGGCAAGGGCCCGGACCATCGCCACCCCCTGACTCAGCCGCCCCC
Source organism: Acidovorax sp. A79 (assembly GCF_041154505.1). Lineage (GTDB taxonomy): Bacteria > Pseudomonadota > Gammaproteobacteria > Burkholderiales > Burkholderiaceae_C > Acidovorax. Next base: position 1,980,288 of record NZ_AP028672.1, on the reverse strand, counting down.
GGCACGCAGGGGGTTGGAGATGCCGCTGTTCACATGTCCCGCGGGCACATGGCGCGCTGCCGACGTCACGTGGCCCGTCTGGTCGTCGAAGAAGAAGTCCGGCTCGAACTCGCGCAGGAACTCGCCCTTGGGCAGGCCGCCTAGGAACATGGCTTCGTCCACGTCGATGTTCCAGTCCATCAGCGTGCGGATCGCGCGTTCGTGCGCGGGTGCGCTGCGCGCCGTGACCAGGGCCGTGCGGATGCGCATGCCGGTGGCGCCGCCGGATTCTCCGGCGGATTGCAGCCGGTGCAGCGCCGCGAGCAGGGGCTTGAAGGGGCCGTCGGGCAGGGGCAGGGCCGCCTTGTCGGTCTCGTGCTGCTGGAACGCGGCCAGGCCCTCGGCCTGGTACACCCGCTCGGCCTCGTCGGAGAACAGCACGGCGTCGCCGTCAAAGGCAATGCGCACTTCCTGCGGGTTCGCGTCGCCGGCCCGCACCGACTCGGTGATCACCCGCGCGGCGGGGTAGCCCAGGTGCAGGGCCTCGCGCACATCGGCCTCATTCGCCGACAGGAACAGGTGCGCGCCCAGCGGCCGCAGGTAGCGGAACGGGTCGCGCCCCTGGGTGAACACGCCGCGCTGGATGGTCGGCAGGCCATGGGCATTGCATGAGCGGAACACGCGCATGCCACTGACCGGGTCATTGCGCGAGAGCAGCACCACCTCCACCCGCTGGTGCTCGGAGGTGTTGAACGCGAGCAGCTTGCGCACCAGGGAAAACGCCACGCCGGGCGCGGCGGGCACATCCAGGCGCTGGCGCTGCAGCTCCACGTAGGCGCGGTCATCGCTCTCGTGTTCGAAGACGCGGTTTTCTTCCTCGAAGTTGAACAGCGCGCGCGAGGAGATCGCCACCACCAGCTTGTCGTCCAGGGTCACGGCCATAAAGTCACTTCACAAACTGATTCAGCTGGATGATGGGCAGCAACACGGCCAGCACGATCAGCATCACGATCATGCCCATGCCGACGATGAGCAAAGGCTCCAGGATGGTGGCCAGCGCCATCGCGCGGCGCTGCACCTCGGTGGAAAGCTGCCGTGCGGCGCGCTGCAGCATCACCGGTAACTGCCCGGTCTGCTCGCCCAGGCGCGCGAACATCGACAGCAGGCCGGGAAAACGCTTTTTCTGTGCCAGCGCCGAGGCCAGGGGCGCCCCTTCGCGCACCAGCACCAGCGCGTCCAGCGCGTCGGCGCGCAGCGCGCGGTTGTTCAGGGTTTCGGCGGCGGCCTGCAGGGCTTTCAGGATGGGCACGCCCGCGCCCGCCAGCATGGCCAGCGTGCCGGCAAAGCGCGCCGCGTTGTAGCCGCGCGCCAGCTTGCCCACGAGGGGCAGGTTGAGCCAGGCGGCATCGAATTTTTCACGGATATGCCCAATGGTCAGTGCCCAGCGTGCGCCAAAAACCATCAAGACAAAAGCAATCAGCACCATCAAGCCATAGCTGCGCACAAAAGCGCTGATACCCAGCATGGCCACCGTGAGGAACGGCAGCGCCCGCTTGGTGCCCGCGAACACGCTGGCCACCTGGGGCACCACGTAGCCGACGAGGAAGAGCACGATCACGATGGCCACGATGGTCACGATGGCCGGGTACAGCGCAGCGCCCACCAGCTTGGCCTTGATCGCCTGGCGCTCTTCCAGGTCGTCGGCCAGGCGCTCCAGCACCAGGCCCAGGTTGCCGCTGTGTTCGCCCGCGCCGATCACGGCGCAGTAGATGTCCGAGAACTCGCGCGGGTGCTGCGACAGCGCGCGGGCGAACGTGGCGCCGGCATTCACCTCGGCGCGCAGCGCGGCCACCAGGTGGCGCTGGCGCTCGTCGTCGGCCTCTTCCGACAAGGCGGTGAGGGCGCGTTCGAGCGGCAGCCCGGACGACACCAGCCCGGCGATCTGGCGCGTCCAGATGGCCAGCGCGGTGGCACCGAACACCGGCCGGGTGAACAGCCGCTGGCCGAGGCTGGCGGCGCTCCCGTCCAGCGACTGTCCGGTCTGCACCAGTTCCACGGCCAGCGGCACCAGGGCCTGGGCCCGCAGCAGGCTGCGCGCCGCCTTGGCGGTGTCGGCCTCCATGAGGCCCTTGCGGGTCTGGCCCTGGGCGTCCAGGGCTTCAAAGGAAAAAGCGGGCATGCGGGCGTGGGTGGTAAGGCGTGGGCGTCAGGAAATCACACAACGGTGGGTGGAGGCAGAAATGCCCTGCAGTCCGAGATGGTAGCCGCTACCCGAGGCCACTTGCCGCGCCGTGGGTCCCGCTGTCGGAGGCGTGATCCAGGTCAAGGCGCCGGCACCCCGGGCGCGCAGAATGAAAAAAACGGACCTGTGGCATCGGGTTGCAGGTGTTCTGAATGAACCAGGAGTCTTTCATGCTGAAGAACAAGGTGGCGTTGGTCACGGGGGCATCGTCGGGCATCGGGCGTGCCATTGCGCTCGTGTGGGCGCGCGAAGGCGCCAAGGTCGTGGTGTCGGATGTGAACGTGCCAGCGGGCGAGGAAACGGCTGCGCTGGTGCGTGCGGCGGGCGGCGACGCCATTTTTGTGGCCGCCGACGTGGGCAAGCCCGCAGACTGCGAAACTCTGGTCAACCGCACGGTTGCCCACTATGGCCGTCTGGACGTTGCCTGCAACAACGCTGGCATCGGCGGCCCGCAGGCACCCACGGCCGACTATCCGCTGGAGGGCTGGGCGCAGGTCATCAACATCAACCTGTCGGGCGTGTTCTACGGCATGAAGTACCAGATCGCGGCCATGCTCAAGAATGGCGGTGGCGCCATCATCAACATGGCGTCCATCCTGGGCTCCGTGGGGTTTGCCACGGCGCCGGCCTATACGGCCGCCAAACACGGTGTGGTGGGGTTGACCAAGGCGGCAGCCATTGAGTACGGTGCCCATGGCGTGCGCATCAATGCCGTGGGGCCCGCCTTTATCCACACGCCGATGATCAGCGGTCTGGAGCAGGACGCAGGCGTCAATGCCATGCTGGTGGGCGCGCACCCCATCGGCCGCCTGGGGCAGCCCGAAGAGGTGGCCGAGCTGGTGGCTTGGCTGGCATCCGCCAAGGCGTCATTTGTGACCGGGGCGTATTACCCGGTGGATGGCGGATATCTGGCGCGGTGAAGCCTGGGCGACAGGGGGGTGTGTGGTGATTCAGGCTGGCAGAGGCAGGCCTGTGGCCCGAAGAGTGCCGTGGGCCTGCGCCGCGATGTCCAGCGAGCGCAGCCGCAGCGCCGGGTCGTACACGTCGCTCACCAGCATGAGCTCATCGGCGCCCGTGGCCTCGCTCAGTTGCTCCAGGCCTGCTCGCACGGTGTCCGGCCCGCCGATGACGGCGGCGGCCAGAAAGTCTCCGATGGCCGCACGTTCCTGCGGCTGCAGGCGCGCGGCGTAGTTTTCGATGGGTGGCAGCAGGCGGCGGCGGTCGCCCGTCAGGATGCCCAGCACCCGCTGGTAGGTGCTGCTGGCCAGGAACTCCGCTTCCTCGTCCGTGGGCGCTGCAATCAGGGGCACCCCGATCGCCACATAGGGCTTGGGCCAGGCGGCGGACGGGCGGTACAGGTTGCGGTACAGGTCGATGGCCTGGTGCAGCAGGCGCGGCGCGAAGTGCGAGGCAAAGGCATAGGGCAGGCCGCGCTCCGCCGCCAGTTGCGCCGAGAACAGGCTGGAGCCCAGCAGCCAGATGGGCACATTGGTGCCTGCGCCGGGCATCGCGATCAGGCGCTGGTTGGGTTCTGCCGGTGCCAGCAGGCGCTGCAGCTCGGCCACGTCCTGCGGAAAGTCGTCGGCCGTCTCCACCCGGCTGCGGCGCAATGCGCGCATGGTGGTGGGGTCGGTGCCCGGCGCGCGGCCCAGGCCCAGGTCGATGCGGCCGGGGTACAGCTCGGCCAGCGTGCCGAAGGCCTCGGCCACCACCAGCGGCGCGTGGTTGGGCAGCATGACGCCGCCCGAGCCCACGCGGATGCGCGAAGTGCCCCCCGCTATGTGCCCCACCAGCACGGCGGTGGCCGAGCTGGCGATGCCCGCCATGTTGTGGTGCTCCGCCAGCCAGTAGCGGGCAAAGCCCAGTTTTTCGGCGTGCTGCGCGGTGCGCAGGGCAATCTGCAGCGCGTCGGCGACGGTGCCGCCTTCGCGGACGGCGACCAGGTCGAGCATGGACAGGGCGGGGCGGGTGGCGGTGGAAGTCATGGGTGCATTGTCCGGCGGCCACCACATTCGTGCAGGCCGGGTGCCAGAGCTGGCAGCGGCTGAAGGGTTGCCCTGGGCCGCGTGCGCGGAGAGGCGATTTTTTGGTAGCCAAAAATGCGCCGCACCCACAAAATGTTTCAAGGCATTTCTGCCGGGACGATTTCCGGTTTCCCGCACGAGGCCTTTACTGGGACCAAGCATGGGTTTTTTCAGCCGCCTGTTCAAGATCCGGGAGCAAGACCCTGCCAGCCCCGACACCACCTGGGCCATGGAAGACAACGGCAGCGAGCTGGTGCTGGACGCCGAATACGCCTCCATGCTGATGACCGAGATCGACATCGACGCGGCCATCGCCAGCCACGAGCGCTGGCGCCTGCAGCTGCAGGACATGGTCAATGGCCGCTCGCAGGAGGTCATGCGGCCCGACCGCATCTGCCAGGACGACCGCTGCGACCTGGGCCGCTGGCTCTACGGCACGGGGCGCGTGCGGTTGGGGCACTTTCCGGCGTTCGACATGCTGGTGGCGCGGCACAAATACTTCCACCAGCAGGCGGCCGATGTCGTGACCCTGTTCCAGGCGGGGGAGCAGCAAAAGGCCGTGCAGTTGCTCAACGGAAGCTGCCGCCACGCATCCAACCAGGTGCTGCTGCTGCTCAAGGAGCTCAAGCGGGGCCTGGGGCGCTGAATCCCGGGGGCAGCCGCATGACTGGGCGCGGCACAGCGGCTGACCAATACCGTCGAATGCTATGTTTTGTGCAGCGTGATGTGATTGACCAGTAAGCGCCTGGAGCGTTTTTTTCACATTCCCGGCTGTTCTGGCACGGCAATGGCTGCGGCCATCAGCGCCGCCGCGCCCGCCGCCAGCATCGGCACACAGTTCTTACATCTGCAGACATCGCCAGGGGCCGGAAACGGCACTGGCGTGGCTATCCTTCGGCGCGCGCCCACCACTGCTTGCGGTTGGTTGCGCAAAAAAACAATCAGACCAAGATCAATCAACTGACTGACGTCAGAGAGGGAACCCCGATGGACCGCCGTAAATTGTTGACGCTCGTGACCCTGGCTTCCGGCGTGAGCGCCGTATCGCCCGTGTGGGCGCAGTTCGACCTGGGCAAGATGCTGGATGCGGGCAAGGACCTCGCCAAGTCCGAAAGCCTGTCGGACGAGGAACTCAAGAGCACGTTCGACCAGATGTCCGCCGAGATGGACCGCCAGAACAAGGTGGCCCCCGCAGGCAACCCCTACGCGACCCGCCTCACCAAACTCACCTCGGGCCTGGGCACGCACGACGGCCTCAAGATGAATTTCAAGGTCTACCTCACGCCCGAGATCAACGCCTTCGCCATGGCCAACGGCACGATCCGCGTGTATTCGGGCCTCATGGACAAGTTCACCGACGACGAGGTGCGCTACGTGATCGGCCACGAGATCGGCCACGTCAAGGCCGGCCACACCAAGGCCCGCATCCAGACCGCCCTGCGCACCAGCGCGCTGCGCAACGCCGTGGCGTCGAGCAACGGCAAGGCCGGTGCCATCGCCAGCTCGCAGCTGGGTGACCTGTTCGAGAAGGTGGTACGCGCCCAGCACTCGCAAGGCAACGAGCGCGAGGCCGATGACTACGCCATGGGCTTCATGAAGGCCAAGCGCTACCAGCCCGCGGCCTGCGTGACGGCCCTGGAAAAGCTCGCCGCCATGTCGGGCGGGGATTCCACCAGCTTCCTGTCCACGCACCCTTCGCCCAAGGAGCGTGCCGACCGGCTCAAGACCCAGGTGGCCTGACCCTGTCATTGCCGCAGAAACCCTGGTGGGGCTATACCGCGCCTTCGGGCGCGGTATTTTTTTGCCTGTGGCACGCCGGCATTCCGGCGGGTGGCCGGGCGAAGCCGCAGCGGGGCGCCGTCTTGCGGGCGCCCGGGGGTCAGTAGCTGCGCCCGCCCTTGTACATCGCATGCTGGCGCCGGTTGAGCGTGGCCGCTTCCCCCAGCCGCCCCATGGCCGCACCGGCATGCGCGTGGGTGATGGCCATGCCCAGGCCGTCGGCCGCATCGGTGCCCGGCAGGCCGGGCAGGCACAGCAGGCGGCGCACCATCTCCTGCACCTGGCTCTTGGCCGCGCGGCCATGGCCGACCACGGCCTTCTTCATCTGCAGCGCGGTGTATTCGGCCACGGGCAGGTTGCTGGCCACCAGGGCCGTGATGCAGGCGCCGCGCGCCTGGCCCAGCAGCAGGGTGGACTGCGGATTGACGTTGACGAACACGATCTCGACCGAGGCCACATCGGGCTCGTAGCGCGCGGCCACTTCGGTGATGCCGTCGAACAGGATCTTCAGGCGCCCGGGCAGGTCACCCAGCGCCAGCGTGGTGGTGCGGATGGTGCCGCTGGCCACGTAGCTGAGCTGGTGGCCGTCCATGTCCACCACGCCGAAGCCGGTGGTCTGCAGGCCGGGGTCGATGCCGAGAATGCGCATTTGCTATTTATTTGATAGCTACCAGCGCTTGTTGGTAAAATGCTGGCGGCCGATTTTATTGTCAGAGGCCGAAGTACCAGCGCACCGAATGGAAGAACACCGGCGCCGCGAAGCACAGGGCGTCCACCCGGTCGAGCAGGCCGCCCGCGCCGGTGACGGACATGCCCTGCATGCCCCAGCTCGTGATGCCACGGTCGCGCTTGAGCGCCTTCATCACCAGGTGCCCCAGGCTGCCCGCCACGCAGGCCAGCAGCGCCATGCCCAGCGCCTGCCCGGGCTTGAAGGGCGTGATGAAGGTGAGCAGCGTGCCCACCAGCCCGCCCACGCCCACGCCCGCCAGCCAGCTCGCCCACTGGAAGCTCTGGCTGACCTGCGGCGCCACGGGCTTGTGCGGAAAGCGCCGGCCCAGGAGATGCTGCACCACCATGCAGGTCTGCACCACGAAGACGAGGAAGAACACCAGGAAAGCGCCCTTGTCGCGGTAGCCCGGAAAGTCGAGCAGCAGCAGCGCGGGCACATGGCTCATGCCGTACACGCAGACCATGATGCCCCACTGCAGCTTGGCGTTGCGCTCCAGGAACCGCTGCGGGTCGTTGGCCAGCGCGCTCACCACGGGCAGGGCCAGGAACACGTAGACGGGGATGAACACCGTGAACAGGTCGAAGTGCTTGCTGCCCACGATCCAGAACTGCAGCGGCAGCACCACGAAGAAGGCCAGCACCAGGCTGCGGTGGTCGCCCCGGCGCGTGGGCGAGAGCGTGATGAACTCGCGCAGCGCGAAAAAGCCCACGATCGCGAAGAGCACGGTGGCCACGGTGTCGCCCAGCACCCAGCCCACCCAGAACACGGTGGCCATCATCCACGAGGTCTTGAGCAGGCCCCAGAAGCGCTTGGCCTCCAGCGCGCGCGCCTCGGATTCGGGATCGTCGCCCGCGTGCTCGCGCAGGTTGCGCACGAAGGCCCAGACGGTGACGATGGACAGGATGCCGAACACGACCAGGAACAGGGCCCCGATCTGCTGGGTGGCGGTGAGGTTGCGCAGGAAGTTGTTCATGTCCGTGCCGCCCCCGGGGGCGCGGCGATAGGCGAGGGCAGGGGCTTGGGGATCGTCATGGTCAGACTTCCCGCAGCGCGATCACGGCGCGGCGTGCGCGGTCCAGGAACGGACGGCGTTCTTCACCCGCTTCGAGCTGGACGGGTGCGCCAAAGGTCACGGAACACAGGATGGGCACGGGCACCACTTCGCCCTTGGGCATCACGCGCTGCACGTTGTTGATCCAGGCGGGCACCAGCACCACCTGCGGGAACATCTGCGCCAGCTTGAACAGGCCCGACTTGAACGGCTGCGGCTCGTCGCCATGGCCGCGCGTGCCCTCGGGGAAGATCACGATGGAGTCGCCGCTCTCCAGCGCGCGCACCAGCGGCGCCAGCGGGTCCGACTCGGGCAGCGCGGCGCGCAGCGCCTCGGGGCTGGGCGGGCGGGGCGGGGCTTCGGGCGAGGGGTCGGGGCCGCCGGCCATGGCGGTGTCGGCATCGGCCGGGGCCGCGGGCGCGCCCCCGGGCTCCGCCGCCACAGCCGCGGTCGGCCGCGCGGGCGTGGCCTGCCGGTCCACATAGACGGCGTTGAACACGGCCGTGGTGATCCATTGCCGCAAGGGCGTCTTGGTCCAGTAGTCCTTGGCCGCGATGGGGCGGGTGATGCTGCGCAGCTCCTCGGGCAGCGCGGCCCAGATCAGCACCATGTCGGCATGGCTCTGGTGGTTGGCGAAGTAGATACGCTGTTCGGCCTTGGGCGGGCAGCCATACCAGCGGGCCTGGGAGCCGGTGAGAAACCGCACGATCCCCAGCAGAAAAAGACTCATCAACTTGGCAAGCATGGCGGGGATGATACGTGGCGTGCGCCCTGCGGCGTGCGCCGCCGTGGCGGACTGCGGGCGGGCGGCCACCCCCGCTGCACCTACACCCAGATGCGGTACGCCCAGAACGCTTCGTCGCCGTAGATGCCGTCATACAGTGCCTGCGGTGCGTAGCCGGTGACGCGCCGGGTGACGCGGCACAGGTGCGACTGGTCCGAGAAACCTGCGCCCGCCGCCACATCGGCCCATTTCACCGTGCCGTGGACAGCCTCGGCCGCGATGGTGTCGAAGAACGCCTGCTCGGCCTTGCCGAAGCCGCGCAGCTCGCGCAGCGGCAGCCCTGCCCAGCGCTTGATGCGGCGCTCCAGCTGGCGCAGGCTGCGGCCTGGGGCGGACACGGCGGCGCGTTGCGCGAGGTGCATGGCCCAGTCGCCATAGCGCTGCGCCTGCAGCGCTTGGGCGGGGCGGCAGGCTTGCCAGCGGGGCTCCAGAAATGCTTCCAGGCACGCCATGCGGGCCGCGTCGTCGGGCTGGTGCTGCACGGCTTCGCACATCGCGATCCAGTCGGACGGCAGCACGGTTTGCGCGTCCACCATGCGGTCGGTCAGCGTCTCGGGCTCCAGGCCGATGAGCTGGTGCAGCGCATCGGGCATGAACATCACCATCATGGCGTGGGTGGGATGGGCGCAATAGCTGGTGCTGGGCCGAGTGTGCGGGCCCGTCAGCACCCAGCGACCGGGGTAGGCCTCGCGCGGGCTGTGCAGGCCGGGCATGGTGTCGGGGCGCTCGGGCACCAGGCATTCGCTGCGACCCTCAAACCACCAGCTCAGACTGCACAGGGGCGTGGCCGGAAAGCGGTTGATGCGTTGCTCGTCACGGAGCGCGTAGCCCAGCGTGCTGCGCACCATGGCACCGCGCAGGCAGGCCGACAGGCTGGCGCGCGGCAGCCACAGCTGGCCCGAGGGGATCAGCCCCTGTGGATGCCGTGCGGAAGGTGGGACCAGGGTTGCCATGGGGCGCGAGTGTAGGCCAGGGGCGATGTCGAATTCGTTCAATACCCGGCGGCTGCTGCATTGCACCATGCACGGCATGAACACCACGACCACCACTCCCGCCGCGACCGCTCCGATACCCCCCGCCACCGCCCAGGCCGCACGGCCTGGCGGCCCTGCCCGCCGCTGGTGGGGGCTGCCCCTGCTGCGCGACATGCGCGCCGACTACCTGGGCTTTGTCGTGCGGCTGCAGCGCCGCCATGGCGACCTCACCCGCATGCGCCTGGTTCATGAGGATGCATGGGACCTCATGTCGCCCGAGCTGGTGCGCGAGGCGCTGGTCACCCATGCCGACCAGCTGATCCGCTGGGAGCGCGGCATTGCCGTGTTCGAGCAGGTGTTCGGCCAGAGCGTGCTGGTCACCGAGGGCGACACCTGGCAGCGCCAGCGCCGCATGCTGATGCCCGCGTTCAGCCCCAGGCGCGTGGCGGGCTATGCGCAACTGATGACCGATGCCGCCCGCAGCGCGCTCGATGCCGCCGTGCCCGCCGGCCAGGCCGAGGCGCTGGTGCCCATGGACACACTGTGGACCGGCGTGGCGATGGACGTGATCCTGCGCACGCTGTTCAGCGAGTCGGCAAAGGCCGATGCGCGCGACGCCGCCTGGGCCACGCAGACGCTGTCGGAGACGGCGTTCCGCGAAATGTTCATGCCCTTCACGCTGCCCGACTGGCTGCCCCTGCCCGGCAAGTCCGCCAAGCGGCGCGCGCTCAAGGCGCTCCGGGGGCTGGTGCAGCGCCACATCGATGCGCGCAGGCGGGAAGAGGGCGGCCCGGCGGGCGCTCCGCCGCGCACCGACCTGCTGCACATGCTGCTGGCGCTGCGCGACGAATCCACGGGCGAGCCGCTGTCGCCGCAGGAGGTCTTCGACCAGTGCATGGTCAGCTTCCAGGCCGGGCACGAAACCAGCGCCACCACGCTGCTGTGGTGGAGCCGCCTGATGGCCGAACACCCCGAGGCCGCGCAGCGCGCGCAGGCCGAGGTGGACAGCGTGCTGCCCCCGGGCCAGACGCCCGGCCCCGAGCATCTGGCCCGGCTGCCCTTTCTGGCCGCCACGCTCAAGGAGGCGCTGCGCCTGTACCCGCCGATTGCCGCGCTGATGACCCGGCGCACCACCGCGCCCATCACGCTGGGGGGCTTGGCCGTGCCCCAGGGCGCGATGCTGCGCATCACGCCTTGGGTGCTGCACCGGGATGAACGCTGGTTTGCCCAGGCCGACCGGTTCGTGCCCGAGCGTTTTCTGGACGATGCCCCGGCCATCCCCAAGGGTGCATGGATACCGTTCGGCGTGGGCCCGCGCGTGTGCATTGGCCAGCACTTCGCGATGCTGGAGATGACGCTGCTCGCGGCCATGCTGCTGCAGCGCTATCAGCTGCGGTTGCCGGGTGGGGCGCCCGCGTGCGCGCCGAGGCTGCACGTGACCTTGCGGCCTGACGGGCCGGTGATGGTGCGGCTGGCGCGGCGGCGCTAGGCGCGCCGCCCGGGCGGGTGCAGGGCCAGGTGCCCCCAGGCCCTGCGGTGGCGCAGGGCCCGCCCCGTCACGGCAGCTCCGCGCTGCCCATGCGCGCCAGAATCGTCCGCGACCGGCCCGCCAGATACGCGGACCCGGGTGTTTTCTCGAAGCGCTTGGGGGCCGGGAGCATCACCGCCAGGCGCGCGGCCTCGCCGGCGGTGAGTTTGCTGGCGCTCTTGCGAAAGTAGTGCTGCGCGGCCGCCTCGGCGCCGAACACGCCTTCGCCCCACTCCACGCTGTTGAGGTAGATCTCCAGGATGCGCTGCTTGGAGAGCAGTTGCTCCAGCAGCAGCGTCAGCACGAACTCCTGCCCCTTGCGCAGCAGCGTGCGCTCGCCCGAGAGCAGCAGGTTCTTGGCCAGTTGCTGCGTGATGGTCGAGCCGCCCCGGATCTTCGGGGCGCGCACGGGGCGGTCGGGGGCGCGGGCCTGCGCCTTGCTGGCCTGGGCCTCGGCCTTGGCGTTGCGCTCCCAGGCCTTCTCGATGGCCGTCCAGTCCACGCCGTCGTGGCTCACGAAGCCATCGTCTTCCGACGCGATCACGGCGCGCTTGAGCGAGTCCGAGATGCTCGCGTAGGGCACCCATTGCTGGCGCCAGCGCACCTGGCCCGTGCTGGACAGCTGCGCCCAGGCCTCGGAGCGCTGGAAGCTGGTGGATTCCGGGTCGATGGCCACCATGGCCGCGATGCGGACCACGAAGAACAGCTGCAGCGCCACGAAGGCGAGCACCACCAGTCCCAGCCAGCGCAGCACGGCTTTCATCGCAGCGTGTCCTTGTTCCGTGGGTTCAGTCAGAGGGCGGATTGGAGTTCGGCCAGCACCTGCGCCGAGGGCGGGCGCACGCCGCGCCACAGCAGGAACGCTTCGGCGGCCTGCTCCACCAGCATGCCCAGGCCGTCGCGCGGCACGGCGCCGTGGCGCCGGGCCCAGTCCAGAAAACCCTGCGCTGCGGGGCCGTACATCATGTCGTAGGCCAGGCAGCCCGGGCGCAGCACGTGGGCGGGCACCGGCACCTCGGCACCGGCAAGGCTGCTGGCCGTGGCATTGATGATGACATCAAAATTGGCATCTAGCGCTTGTGGGATAAGCGCTAGCAGCTCCGATTTTTGTAGCGATGCGAGCGCGCTGTGCGATTGCACCAGGGCCTGTGCCTTGGCCAGCGTGCGGTTGGCCACGGTGATGTGGCGCGCACCGGCCCGCAGCAGCGGGCCCAGCACGCCCGCAGCGGCGCCACCGGCGCCCACCAGCAGCACATCGCGCCCCGCCAGCGAGATGCCCGCGTTGCGCGTGATGTCGGCCACCAGGCCCAGGCCGTCGGTGTTGTCGGCATAGATGCCGCCGTCGGCGCGGAAGGTCAGGGTGTTGGCCGCACCGGCCAGTTGCACGCGTTCGCTGCATTCGGTGGCGAGACCGGGCGCCTCGGTCTTGAAAGGCACGGTGACATTGCAGCCGCGCCCGCCCTGGGCCGCGAAGTCGCGCACGCCCTGCGCAAAACCATCCCTGGGCACCAGGCGGCGCTCGTAGGCGATGTGCTCGCCCGTCAGTTCGGCGAAGCGGGCGTGGATGGCGGGCGAGCGGCTGTGCGCCACCGGGTTGCCCATCACGCAGTACAGGTCGGGGGCGAGAGGCGAAGGTGTCATGGGAACAACAAGGGCTGCATGCAGGGAGCGGGGTCAGGCCGGGGCTGCCGCGGAACTGGCTTTGCCAGGCGGCTGGCGGCGTCGTCCTGGGGGGAAGGCGCCGCAGGCGACTCAGGGGGGTTACCGAACACTGGTTTCCAGGGTTTGGTCCCGCGTGAACTTGAAGCGCGCCACCATGGCGATCTGGTCGGCCTTCTTGCGCATGTCGGTGCCAAAGGCGCCAAAGGGCCCTGCGGCGCGGGCAATGGCCTCGGCGCGCCGGTCGAGTGTGGTGTTGCCCGAGCCTTGCACCACCTCGGTCTCCAGCACGCGGCCGTCGTGGTTGACGGTGACGATCATCGTGAGCTCGCCGTACAGCTTGCGCCCGCCCTGTTCGGGGAAGTTCTCGGTGCCCTTGTCTTCCACCTTGCGGCGCAGCGTGTCGTAGTAGGCGGCGTAGGCTTCCTCGCGCGTGGCGGGGCTGATGTAGCGCTTCTTGGGGCGCGAGTTTTCTTCGTTGATGCGCTTTTCGATCTCGGCCAGCAGCTTGACGAGCTGGCGCCGCTTTTCCTGCTCGTTGGCCTGCTCGGCGCTCTGGCTGGGCTTGCGCGGGTCGGGCTCGGGCAGGGTGGCCAGCTGCTTGCGCAGCTGGGCCAGCAGCTGCGCCTGCTGCTCCTGCATCGCATCCATCTTGCGCTGCGCTTCCTCGAAATCGTCGCCAATGGCCGTGAGCGCCGAATACGGCAGGGGGCTGGTGGCGCGGCCCTTGTCGGCATCGCCGCCGCCCGCCAGGTTGGTCTGGGCGATGGCCTGGGCCTTGTCGGGGCGCTCGTTGGACTTGGCGTTGACCAGGATGACTTCGAGCGGCGTGTCCTGGAACACGCGGTTGAAGCCTTCGGGGTCGATGAAGCGCACCGAGATCAGAGCGGCGTGCACGGCGATGGACACGCCCAGCGCCAGCTGCAGCGTGCTGAAGGTGCGAAGGAAGGCGGGCAGTTTCATTTCAGGGATGCCCCCGAATCCAACGCGGCCCCCTCGGGGGACCGGGGCCAGACGGGGCCGGGGAGCGTGGGGGCCATGTTCACGGGGTGGGATTATCAGCGGTGGCGGGTTCGGCCTCGTTCACATCCACGGCGATGGCGATGGGCCCCGCCACGGTGTCGTCTTCTTCCTCGGCGTCCTCCACCGGGCCGTCGTCGCTGCTATCGGCCGGGTCGTCCAGGCGCTCGATCACGGTGCCGTGGATGTCCAGGGTGATCTCGTCCACCTCGCCCAGCTTCACCAGGAGGCGCGCGCCGCGCGGCAGGTTCTGCGCGCCCAGCACCGGGAAGACCAGCGGAATGTCGTCCGCCCGCACCAAAAAGCTGCCGCCCGGGCCTTCCTTGAAGACGGTGGCGTTCAGTTCGGTGATGCCGTGCTGCTCTACATATTTGAGCGTCCAGAAGCGTTCCATGCCGGCCTGGTAGCCGTTGTAGGCGCTGTAGGCGCCGTCGAAGCTGCTGATGATGGAGAACAGGTCGGCGTCCTTGGGCTTGAAGGGCGCGGCCAGCGCGGCGGTCTTGCCGTGGCGGGCGCAGGCAATGATCTGCCACTGGTTGACCAGGTCGGTGTAGCGGCGCAGGGGCGATGTGGCCCATGAATACGCCTTCACGCCGATGCCCGCATGCGGCAGTGCCTTGGTGCCCATGCGCACCTTCACGCCCGGCGCCATGCTGGCCTGGCTGCGGTAGATGCCGGGCACGCCCAGCTCGGCCATCCAGCTGCCCCAGGTGCTGTTGGCCACGATCATGGCCTCGGCCACGATGAGGTCGAGCGGCGCGCCGCGCTGGCGCACGCTGATCTGCACTTGTTCATCACCCGTGGGCTCGGCCCCGTTGTTGCCGACCAGGCGGAAGTTGTAGTCCGGCCGGTTGAAGTTCTCGGGCTTGCCGCGCACGACTTCGCGGCGGGCCTTGAGTTCCTTGGCCAGGCGGTGCAAAAATGATAGCTGGGGGCGCAGGTCGGACAAGCGCTGTGGGTCGTTTTGATGCTCGAACGCCGGGTTGGACAGCCATTCTTCGGTCACCACCGCATCGAGCTGGTCGTGGCGCAGGTTGGCGACCACGTGCACGCGCTCGAGCTTGGTCTCGGAGCTCTTGAACTCCAGCGTGGCCTCGTCGATGGTCACGTACAGCGACACGGCCGGGTTGGCGCGGCCCTCGTCCAGCGTGTAGGTCTGCACCACGTCGTCGGGCAGCATGGTGATCTTGTAGCCCGGCATGTACACCGTGGACAGGCGCGCGCGGCCGAGCTGGTCGATGGCGCTGCCCGGCTGGATCGCCAGGCCGGGCGCCGCGATGTGGATGCCCAGCACCACGGTGCCCGTACCCAGGCCCTGCACCGACAGCGCATCGTCGATTTCGGTGGTCTGCGAATCGTCGATGGAATACGCCTGCGCGGGCGACAGCGGCAGCTCGTCCGCAATGGCGGGCGCCGTGACGGCCGGAAAGCCCGTGCCCTTGGGGAAGTTCTCGAACAGAAAGCGCTTCCAGTGGAACTGGTAGGCCGAGTCGATGGCGCCGGCCTTTTGCAGCAGGTCGAGCGGCGCGGTGTGCGTGGCGCGGCTGGCGTCCACCACGGCCTTGTATTCGGGCGCGTTCTTGTCCGGCTTGAACAGAATCTTGTAAAGCTGGTCGCGGATGGGCTGGGGGCACTCACCGCGCCCGAGCGCTGCGGCCCATTCGTCGATCTGCGCGAGGACGGCCTTTTTCTTCTCGATGGCCGCCAGCGCCTGCTGCAGGATCTCGGCCGATGCCTTCTTGAACCGGCCCTTGCCCGCGCGGCGGAAATAGTGGGGCGCGTCGTATAGGCGGAACAGCGCACCGGCCTGCTGGGCCAGCGTGGCGTTGTCGGAGAAATAGTCGCGCGCCAGGTCGGCAAAGCCGAATTCGTCCTCGGGCGCGAATTCCCAGGCCAGGTCCAGCTCGATGGTCTCGGCCACGGCCTGGGCCTGGGCGACCAGCTCGGCGGGAGCAGGTTTCTCGAATTTCAGGAGGAGGTTGGCGGCCTTGACCTTGACCCGTTTGCCCGAGTCGAGCTCGACCTGGGCGGAGGTGTCGGCTTCGGACAGGATACGGCCGGCCATGAACTTGCCGGCTTCTTCAAACAATGCATGCATGGCCGGCATTCTCCCATGGGTGCCGGGCGCCGATTGTCAGATCTCCAGGACCAGTCCGGGAGCGAACGCCTTGTTTTCCACCACGCCCTGGGGCGCGTAGCCCCGTGGATTGGCGACGACGCGCGTGGCGCCGATGGTGTAGTCGAAGCTGTCGTGCACGTGGCCGTGCAGCCACAGGCGGGGTTGCCAGCGCAGGATGCGCTCCTCCAGGTCGGAGACGAAGCAGGCATTGAGCGGCGAGCCGGCGAACTGGCTGGCAATGCTGCCGCGCGCCGGCGCGAAGTGCGTGACGACCACGCTGGGGCCGTCAAACGGCTCGGCAAAACGCTCTTCCAGCCAGGCGACGGACTGGTCGAAGAGCATCTGCGACACCGCGGGGGTGAACGGCTGGGGAAATTCGGGCGCCACGCGGATGCGGGTGAAGTCGCGCACCAGCTCCACGGCCTTGGCCAGGGTCTCGTCGCGTTGCTGCGGCGAGTCAAAAAGCCGGTAGTCCGACCACAGCGTGCACCCCAGGAAACGCACGCCGCCGTGGCGCCACTCGCCACGTTCGAGCACCCGCACGCCGCTGCCCTCGGCATGCGCGCGCAGCTGCGCCATGGTGGTCACGAGGTCCGAGCCGTAGAACTCGTGGTTGCCCGCCACGAAGACCGTGGGCAGTCCCAGCTGCCGTGCCCACGCCATGGCCTGCGCGGGCCGCTGCAGGTCTCCGGCCAGCACCACCACGTCGGCGTCGGGCACGGCAAGGGCCAGGGGCTGCACGGACAGGTGCAGGTCGGAAAGCAGGGCGATTCTCATGGGGTGTGCGAGGAAGTTGCCTGGTGGAGATGTTACCGGCGGCCCGGGAGCGCCCGCCAGGCGGGAGGACGGCAGGGCAGGTGCGGGCAGGCGGCGGCGCGCGGGGTGCGGGGTGCGGGGTGCGAAACCAGCCCCTATGATCCAGGGTCCTTCATGATGGCACGGTTCTATCGACATGCTTTTTGATGCCATTGCCGCACCGCTGGCGTTGCTCGCAGTGGTCTTGCCGTTCCTCTTCGCCTTCACCGACTCCCCGATCTCCAATTTCTGGCCCGTGCTGGTGTCGTGGGTGTGCGTGGCCGTGCTCCTGCTGCTGGGGGCCTGGTCGGTGCACGCGGAGGCACCCCGGCGCGGAGGGCGCGCCTGGTGGGGAATGCTGCTGGCGGGCGGGCTGGGCGCGGCCGCGGTCGTGGCCAGCGCCATCGGACTTGTCCAGTACGTGGCGGGCGATGTGGGCCTGGGCCCCTGGATCCACGCCTCCGTGCCCGGGCAGGCCGTGGGCAATCTGCGCCAGCGCAACCAGCAGGCGACCTTGCTCAGCCTGGGCACATGGGCCTGGCTGTGGTGGGCGCTGCATGCCCGGCCGTCCCACGCAGGGGAACGCGGCGGGGAAGCGCCGGGCCCGGGGCGGTGGCCGCCATCCACCGCGCTCTCGAACGTGCTTGCTGCGGCAGCGCTGGCGGGGATCGCCGTGGGCGAGGCCGCCACGGCGTCGCGGACAGTCGCCGTGCAGTGGCTGCTCATCCTGGGGCTGCTGGTGCTGTGGCGGGGGCCCGGCAGGGGCAGCGCGCTGCGCATGGGCGCGGTCGGGCTTTCGATTTTTCTCGCGGCCGCATGGCTGCTGCCCGAGCTGCTCTGGCAGTTCCAGGGCGTCCGTGCAGATGCGCTGTTCCATCGCTTCACCGATGGCGCGCACGCGTGCACCAGCCGCCGGGTGCTGTGGTCCAACATGTTCACCCTGATCGCGCAAAAGCCCTGGCTGGGCTGGGGCTGGGGGGAGCTGGACTATGCGCACTACATCACGCTGTTCCCCGGCGAGCGCTTTTGCGTGCTGCTGGACAACGCGCACAACCTGCCCCTGCACCTGGCCGTGGAGCTGGGCCTGCCGGCGGCCCTGGCGCTGTGCGGGGCGTTCGTGGCCTGGTGCGTGCACGCCCGGCCTTGGCGCGAGACCGATCCCGCGCGCCAGCTGGCCTGGGGTGCCCTGGCGATCATCGGGCTGCACAGCATGCTGGAGTACCCGCTGTGGTACGGGCCTTTTCAGCTGGTGGCCCTGCTGTCGGTGGCGCTGCTGGCCTGGCCGCGGCGGGCGGCGGGCGGCCCCGCGCGGGGGGCGGGGCTTGCGGGGCTGGTGGGGGCCGTGGCGGTCCTCGCCGTGTGCGGCGTTGCCGCCTGGGACTACCACCGCGTGAGCCAGTTCTACAAGCCCAGCGCGCAAAGGGCCCCGGCGTACCGGGATGACCTGCCTGGCCGGGTGTCCTCTTCCGTGATGTTTGCGAGCCAGCTGGACTTCGCGCGCCTCACCACGATGGCGCTCTCGCGGGACAACGCGCAGCAGATGAATGCCCTGGCCCACGAGCTGCTCCATTACTCTCCCGAGCCCCGCGTCATCGAGGCACTGATCGAAAGCGCCGTGATGCTGGGCAAGGACGATGAAGCCGCGTTCCACATGAAGCGCTACCGCATCGCCTACCCGGACGACCATGCCCGCTGGATGGGGGCGGGTGGCGCCGGGGCGTCCCGCGCCCGCTGAGCACAGGCGCCCGCGTGGCGCTGGTGGTCAGGCCAGGCGCAGGAACTGGGCCACCTGGGGCAGGTGGTCGCTGAAATTGGCGAGGGCGTGTTCGCCCCCCTCCTGCACGATCCGCCGCGCATGCGGGTAGCGCGCCGCCATTTCCCGCCAGTCCAGCACTTCGTCGCCCTTGGCGATGATGGCCATCTCCGGGGCGGCGGGGGGCTGGTCCGAAGTGTCCAGCGCCCGCAGCTCGCCGATGTACTCCGGCTGGAAGTAGAACCGCTGTGCCGGGTCGTGCCAGGAGGTCTGCTCGCCGATGTGGCGCTCCAGGTCGCGCGCCGGGTGGACGGCGGGGTTGAGCATCACGCTGGGGCAGCCCTTGTGGTGCGCCACCCAGCTGGCATAGAAACCGCCGAGCGACGAGCCGACCACCGCCATGGCCGCGCCGGGCCAGTGGGCGATGCCCTGCGCCACCAGCGCCATCGCCGCCCGGGGCGACGGCGGCAGCTGGGGGCACCAGAAGGTGACGCCCGGATGGTGCAGCGCCACGTACGCCGCCATCTGCCGGGCCTTGGCGGACTGGGGAGAGGAGCGAAAGCCGTGCAGGTACAGGAGGTGGGTGGTGGTCATGGAGGGGGAAAACGACAAGGCAGGGGAATCACTGCTGCAAAGGGCGGTGGCCCAGACATAAGATGCGTGGCATGGGCGCCACACGGTGGAGCCCGCAGCCTTGATCCCCACCATGACTGATTTTGCCCCGCTTTCCACCGCCAAACGCTGGGCCCTGGGATCCGCCGAGAAGCCGCCCGCTTCATTGGGGAGGTTCGAGCTGAAAAGGCTTCTGGGCCGGGGCGCCCAGGCCACGGTGTGGCTGGCGCTGGACCCGCGCCTGCAGCGCGAGGTGGCCATCAAGCTCATGCGCCCCGTGCAGGACCAGGACCCGTCGGTGCTCGAACACTGGCTGCGCGAGGCCCGGCACGTGGGGCGCCTCGCGCACCCCTTCATCGTGCCGGTGTTCGAGGCGGACGTGCAGGGCCGCCAGCCCTACATCGTCTTCGAGTACGTGCCGGGCAGGACACTGGCCGAACACATGGCGCAGCAGGGGCGCTGCACGCCCCACGATGCCGTGGCCCTGATGGTGGACGTGCTCGACGGCCTGCAGGCTGCGCACCAGGCGGGCATCGTGCACCGCGACCTCAAGCCGTCCAACATCATGATCGACGCCCAGCGCCACGCCCGGGTCATGGACTTCGGCATGGCGGCGCCCATGCAGGCCACGCCGGATGCCCAGATGGCCAGCGGCACCCCGGCCTACCTGGCGCCCGAGGCCGCGGCGGGCGCGGCGCCCGCGCCCGCCATGGATGTGTATTCCGCGGCGCTGGTGCTGGTGGAGATGCTCACCGGCCATCCGCTGGTCCACCAGAAGGACACCTGGCAGGCGCTGTACCACATCGCCAATGAAGCCCTGCAGCTGCCGCAGGACCTGGGCCCGGGCGTGGACGATGGGCTGCGGGCCATCCTGCAGCGCGCCATGGCCCGCGAGCCGGGCGGGCGCTACGCCTCGGCGGCGGAGTTTCGCGATGCCCTGCGCGCCTGGGCCGCGCCCGCGAGCGCGCCCACGGCGGCCAGCAACGCCACGCTCGACTTCCTGCTGCGGCGCATGCGCCACAAGAGCGATTTCCCGGCGCTCTCCGATTCGGTGGCGCGCATCCAGCGCGTCGCCAACTCCGAGGACGACAGCATCAGCGACCTCACGCACGAGATCCTGAAGGATGTGGCGCTCACCAACAAGCTGCTGCGCCTGGTCAACAGCGTGCACTACGCCCATGCGGGGCGCGGCACGATCAGCACCGTGTCGCGGGCGGTGAGCCTGGTGGGTTTCAACGCCGTGCGCAACATGGCGCTCAGCCTGGTGCTGCTGGACCACATGCAGGACAAGGCCCATGCGAGCCAGATGCGCGAGGAGTTCCTGCGCGCCATGATGGCCGGCTCGGTGGCGGCCGAACTGTGCGCATCGGCCCAGGCGGCCGAGGAGGCTTTCATCGGGGCCATGTTCCAGAACCTGGGGCGCATGCTGTGCGAGTTCTATTTTCCGGAAGAGGCGCGGCAGGTGCGCAGCCTGCTGGCGTCGGGCCGCGTGGAAGGCGGCGAAGAAGCCGCCGCGCTGCAGGTGCTGGGCCTGGGGTTCGAGGACCTGGGTGTGGGCGTGGCCCGCGTCTGGGGGCTGCCCGAGAGCCTGCAGCGTTGCATGCGAAAGCCCCTGGGCTCGCCGATGCAGCGCGCCCCGGAGCAGGGGGTGGAGCGCCTGCGGTGGGTGGCCATGGCGGCCAACGAGGTGGCCAGCACGCTGCTGCTGAGCGAGCCGGCCGCGCTGGAAGGGCGCCTTGGCCAGATCGGCACGCGCTATTCGCGCACGCTGGCGTTGTCCGCCGACGCGATCTCCGATGCCACCCTGCGTGCCCGCCACAAGCTGGTGGCGCTGGCCGAGGCGCTGGACCTGCGCGTGGACCCGGGCACGCCCGCCGCGCGGCTGCTGAAGCTGCCGCCCCCGACGGGTGCCGCCATGCCGCAGGACGACCCCCTGGGCTCGCACGAGCTGCGGGCCAGCGAAACCCAGCCGCTGCCCGCGGTGCTCGAGTCCCAGGCCGGCGGCGCGGTGTCGGTGGCGCAGGTCAACGAGGTGCTGGCCGCGGGCATCCAGGATGTCACCAACGCCATGGTCGAGAGCTTTCAGCTCAACGACGTGCTGCGCATGATCCTGGAGACCATGTTTCGCGCGCTGGGGTTCCGGCGCATGGTGTTTTGCCTGCGCGAGGCGCGCACCGACCTGCTGACCGGCCGCTTCGGCCTGGGCGAAGGCAGCGAGGCCGCCGTGCGCGCCATGAAAGTGCCGCTCAAGGCCCAGGGAGATCTGTTCGCCGCTGTCTGCCTGCGCGGCGCCGACACGCTCATCAACGACGCGACCGAGCCCAGGATGCAGTCCCGCCTGCCCGAGTGGTACCGCACGGGGCTCAACGCACCCTCGTTCCTGCTGCTTCCGCTGCAGATCAAGGGCCAGACCTTCGCGCTCATCTACGCCGACCAGTCCATGGCCGGGGGCATCGTCGTGGACGACAAGGCCCTCGGGCTGCTGCGCACCCTGCGCAACCAGGCGGTGATGGCCTTTCGCCAGGCGGGGTGAACGCCGCCTGGTGCGGGCGGGCCCCGGGGCCACGATAATCCCGCGATGGCCGTTGTTTTTGAGAAACCCACGCTCGCCCAGCGTTTTCTTCCCCTGTTTCGCGGGTTCGACCTGCCGCTGCTCCTGGTGGTGGTGCTGCTGGCATGCGCCGGGCTGCTGGCCATGTATTCGTCGGGCTACGACCACGGCACGCGCTTCATGGACCATGGGCGCAACATGCTCATCGCGGGGGCGATCCTGTTCATGGTGGCCCAGGTGCCGCCGCAGAAGATCATGGTGTTCGCCGTGCCGCTGTATGCGGCGGGCGTGGCGCTGCTCGTGGCGGTGGCGCTGTTCGGCATCACCAAAAAAGGCGCGCAGCGCTGGGTCAACGTCGGTATCGTCATCCAGCCCAGCGAAATCCTGAAAATTGCCATGCCGCTGATGCTCGCGTGGTGGTTCCAGAAGCGGGAAGGGACCCTGCGCCCGCTCGACTTTGCCGCTGCGGGGCTGCTGCTGGCCCTGCCCGTGGGGCTGATCATGAAGCAGCCCGACCTGGGCACCTCGCTGCTGGTGCTGGCGGCGGGGCTGTCGGTGATTTTCTTCGCGGGCCTGTCCTGGAAACTGGTGCTTCCGCCGGTGCTGCTGGGAGGCATTGGCGTGCTGGCGCTGGTGCTCCTGGGCGACCAGCTGTGCGCGGACGGCGTGCGCTGGTCGGTGCTGCATGACTACCAGCAGCAGCGCATCTGCACCCTGCTGGACCCGACGCGCGATCCGCTGGGCAAGGGATTCCACATCATCCAAGGCATGATCGCCATCGGCTCCGGGGGCATGTGGGGCAAGGGCTTCATGGCGGGCACGCAGACGCACCTGGAGTTCATCCCGGAGCGCACCACCGACTTCATCTTTGCCGCGTTTTCCGAGGAATTCGGCCTGGCGGGCAACCTTTTCCTGCTGGTCTGCTTCCTGATGCTGGTCTGGCGCGGGCTGTCGATCGCCGCGGGGGCCACGAGCCTGTTCGGGCGCCTCATGGCCGGGGCGGTCTCCATGATCTTCTTCACCTACGCCTTCGTGAACATGGGCATGGTCAGCGGAATACTGCCCGTGGTGGGCGTGCCACTGCCCTTCATCAGCTATGGCGGCACCGCCATGGTCACGCTGGGCCTGGCACTGGGCATCCTGATGTCGGTCGCCCGCGCCCAGAAGCAGGAACCCAAGGACGCGCGTCCCGCGCTGTAGCGCACCGCGCCGGGGCGGCGTGGCCCCGGATGAATCTTGGCAAGGCCCAGGGTCTCTGCCCGGGCGTTGCGTGGGCCGCCGCAAGAGGGTACAAACCGGCAGGCCAACTGTGCCTTGGCCTCAGAGCAACCGAAGGGATTCCCCATGGCGGCGAAGTTCGAGCTGAAGAAGTCGAAGAACGATAAATTTGTCTTCAACCTGCTGGCCACCAACGGCCAGGTGATCCTGACCAGCGAGCTGTACGAATCCCGGGCCAGCGCGCTGGGCGGGATTGAGGCCGTGCGCAAGAACGCGCCCGAGGGCGGCCGGTTCGGACGCCTGAGCGCCAAGGACGGATCCCCTTACTTCACGCTCAAGGCGGGCAATGGCCAGGTCATCGGGCAAAGCCAGATGTACTCCGGCGCCAAGGCGCGGGATGCGGGCATCGAATCCGTGCAGGCGCACGCCCCGCAGGCCGGCCTGGACGATCAGACGGCAGCCTGAGCATCGGGGCGGCCGCGTGATGCGGCATAGGGACATACCGCCTCGTGCCCTGCCGGGCATGGCCGCGCGCCTAAAATGCCCCGATGACTTCCCGCTCCACCACTGCCGCGCCCCAGCGCGCGGCCACCAGCCAGCGCATCGACGTCGCTCGCGAACTGCTGCTGACCCCCTTCGGGCTCGATGAGAGCCATCTCGCACGGGCATTGGCCGAGATCCGCACCCACCAGGTGGACGATGCGGACCTGTACTTCCAGTACACGCGCAGCGAGGGCTGGAGCCTGGAAGAGGGCATCGTCAAGACGGGCTCCTTCAGCATCGACCAGGGGGTGGGGGTGCGGGCGGTCAGCGGGGAAAAGACGGCGTTTGCCTACTCGGACGACATCTCGCAGGCTTCCTTGATGGATGCGGCCCGCACGGTACGATCCATTTCGTCTGCAGCGCAGGCGGGGAAAGCGCGGGTAGCTACTAAAAAGATAGCTGCTGGCCGCAGCCTGTACCCCGGCGTGGACCCGATCGCCTCCCTGGACAGCACCGCCAAGGTGGCGCTGCTCGAGAAGCTGGAACAGCGCGCGCGCGCGAAGGACCCGCGCGTGGCGCAGGTGATGGCGGGCCTGGCCAGCGAATACGACGTGGTGCTGGTGGCCCGGGCCGACGGTACGCTGGCGGCCGATGTGCGCCCCCTGGTGCGCCTGTCGGTGACGGTGATCGCCGAGCAGAACGGCCGCCGCGAGATGGGGTCCGCTGGCGGCGGTGGCCGCTTCGGCCTGGCCTACTTCGACGACGAGCAGATGGGCCGCTACGTGGACGAAGCGGTCCATGCCGCGCTGGTGAACCTGGAGTCCCGCCCCGCGCCTGCTGGCGAAATGACCGTGGTGCTGGGCCCTGGCTGGCCCGGCATCCTGCTGCACGAGGCCATCGGCCATGGGCTGGAAGGCGACTTCAACCGCAAGGGCTCCAGCGCATTCAGCGGGCGGATCGGCCAGCGCGTGGCGGCCAAGGGCGTCACGGTGCTGGACGACGGCACCATCGCCGACCGCCGCGGCTCGCTCAACGTGGACGACGAAGGCCACGCCAGCCAGCGCAACGTGCTCATCGAGGACGGCATCCTCAAGGGCTACATCCAGGATTCCCTCAACGCACGCCTGATGGGCGTGGCGCCCACCGGCAACGGCCGTCGCGAGAGCTACGCCCACATCCCCATGCCGCGCATGACCAACACCTACATGCTGGGCGGCGACAAGGATCCCCAGGAGATCGTGGCCAGTATCAAGAAAGGCCTGTTCGCGAGCAACTTCGGCGGCGGCCAGGTGGACATCACTTCGGGCAAGTTCGTGTTCTCCGCCAGCGAGGCCTACTGGGTCGAGAACGGCAAGATCCTCTACCCCGTGAAGGGCGCCACCATCATCGGCAGCGGCCCCGAGTCGCTCAAGAAGGTGACCATGATCGGCAACGACATGCGCCTGGACAGCGGCGTGGGCACCTGCGGCAAGGAAGGCCAGAGCGTACCCGTGGGCGTCGGCCAGCCTACCTTGCGCATCGAGGGGCTGACGGTGGGCGGCACGGCCTGAAGAAGGCGGATGTGAAAGTTGGTGTGGCATTCCGGCAACTCACTCTTCGCCTGTTGGGCAGTATGGTCTGCCTGTGGGGTTTGGCATGCGCTAGCAGCAGCAGTTTCGCTCAGCAATGTCTGGCGGTAGATGCCAACCCAATGGTTCCAACTCGCAAGCTTTTTGTCATCGCAGGACAATCCAACGCGGTCGGCTTGGCGTCAGTCAGAGACATCATCAGTGGCCCCAATAATTACGTTCAGGAAGATAGCGTTTTTCCGAACGTGAAGATCTACGGAATCTTCAATGCAGGGCCGGGAATTGCCGGCATGGACGATGCAATACATTCCAGCACCGTAAATTGGAGCCGTTTTGCGACGTGGCAGCTAGCGCGGCCGGGCTTCGGTTACAAAAACGTGGCCCATGTGCCCCAGTATTTCCCCCCGGGTACTGGTGCACAAGACATGTTTGGACCTGAGCTGTATTTTGCACGCTACCTGAATGATCGGCCTCCGAAGGACCACTACATTGTAAAACTGGCTGTTTCAAATACTTCGCTAAACCCAACGGCCAATGCTGACAGCTGGTCTCCGGGGGGGCGATTATATAAAGAGCTTATGAAAATGATTGCCGAAGCTCACAATTCCAAGAGGGCGGAAGTGAATTTGAAGGTGGCTGGTGTTTTTTTTATGCAAGGCGAAACCGATGCAATGCATAAAGAATGGGCAAGAAATTATGAAAAAAATCTCAAGGAATTTATCCGGCGTTTCCGAGAAGATGTTCAAAGTATGAACTGTGCAGAGACAAAAGATGTCCCAGTCGTGCTTGGAAGAATTCAAAAAAATTCTGCGTGGGTGCATGCAGAAATCGTGCGGCTTGCCCAGCAAAAGGCGGCTCGAGGCGTGCCGCATGTCAGTATCGTAAATACGGATGATTTTTCAGAATGGCTTGACAAAAGTGGATTGCACTTCAATGAGTATGGTCAGGCCATCCTCGGCAAGAGAGTTTATCAAGCCTTTTTCTCTTCCTTGTCAAAATTCTGAGTAAACGGGAAATTCGAGAAATTCATGTGTGATTGATGTTTTTCGATTTTACGAGTAGATAAGATTATTTTTGTGGGTTGCAATGAATATACTGGGAATATCTGCGTATTATCATGACAGCGCGGCAGCGCTATTGCGATCAGGCAGGATTATCGCTGCGGCTCAGGAAGAACGTTTCACGCGAAAAAAGCATGATGAACGATTTCCAAGAAATGCAATCCAGTACTGCTTGGCGGAGGCCAATGTTGGTGTGCATGAACTGGATTCCATTGTTTTTTATGACAAGCCCATCCTCAAGTTCGAGCGTTTGCTGGATACATATTTGAGCTATGCGCCCCGTGGGTTTCGTTCTTTTGTCATGGCCGTGCCTGTCTGGCTCAAGGAAAAGCTGTATCTGAAAAGGACACTCCGGCAGGAACTGGCCGGTCTGCTTTCCTGCAAGGAGTCGGAGCTTCCTCCCATCCTGTTCGCCGAGCACCATGAGTCGCATGCGGCATCCGCCTTCTATCCGAGCCCGTATGAAACGGCGGCCGTATTGTGCCTGGACGGAGTAGGTGAGTGGGCGACCACATCGGCCTGGCTGGGGAGAGGTTCGGAATTAACTCCTTTGTGGCAAATCGACTTCCCGCACTCGCTGGGGTTGTTGTATTCGGCATTCACCTATTACCTCGGGTTCAAGGTGAACTCGGGGGAGTACAAACTCATGGGCCTCGCGCCCTATGGGAAACCCATTTATACCCAGTTGATCTGGGATAACCTGATTGACCTCAAGGAGGATGGGAGTTTCCGCCTGAATCTGGACTACTTTGATTACTGCGCCGGATTGCGGATGACCAACCAGAAGTTCTCTGACCTGTTCGGTGGGCCGCCGCGAGACCCGGAGAGCGTGCCTACCCAGCGGGACATGGATCTGGCGGCATCCATCCAGGTGGTGACAGAAGACATCATCCTCAAACTGGCCCGGCAGCTGCAGAAAGACACGGGAGCCGAGTTTCTGTGCCTGGCCGGCGGGGTCGCCTTGAATTGCGTGGCCAATGGTCGCCTCTTGCGGGAGAACATTTTCAAGGATATCTGGATTCAACCCGCCGCCGGAGACGCAGGGGGCGCATTGGGCGCCGCCTACGCGGTCTATCATACCTACCGCAAACAAGACCGCATGTATGTGCCGGGTGTCGATCAGATGCAGGGTTCCTTGCTCGGGCCGCGTTATGAACAGGCCGAGATCGTCGCGAAACTCGATGAACTGGGGGCGCACTACACCGTGGTGGAGCCGGACCAACTGTCTGACACGGTGGCGGACCTGCTGGCCCGTGAGAAGGTGGTGGGCTGGTTTCAGAACCGGATGGAGTTCGGTCCCCGGGCGCTGGGCGCGCGGTCGATCATTGCGGATCCGCGCTCGAGTGCCATGCAGTCGCAGTTGAACCTGAAAATCAAGTTTCGCGAATCGTTCAGGCCTTTTGCCCCCGCCGTCAGGGAAGAGGCTGTGGGCCGGTACTTCCATCTGGACCGGCCGAGCCCCTACATGCTGTTGGTGGCGCAGGTCCATGAAGACATCCAGGCCCGGCCGGATCAGCCCCTGCATGGCTTGGCACAGCTGCATCAGGTCCGCTCGACGATTCCCGCTGTCACCCATGTGGATTATTCGGCACGCGTACAGACAGTGAGTAAAAGCAGCAATCCAGAATTCCACCGCCTGTTGAGCGCTTTTGAGCGCAAGACCGGTTGTTCGGTGTTGGTCAACACCTCGTTCAATGTGCGCGGTGAGCCTATCGTCTGCACCCCGGAAGACGCATTCCGCTGTTTCATGGGCACGGATATGGACTACCTGGTATTGGGCAATGTTCTGTTGTCCAAAGGTGCACAAAAGGATGTCAAGATTGCCGCCCGCAAGGGTGCACTGGCGCTGGATTGATGAATATGATCAAAAATAATACGGAAGTCGTCACCAGTGACAGCGAGCTGCGGAAATTCGGCTTTGTCATGGCAGGTTTTTTTGCCGTGGTTTTTGGCCTGTTTGTGCCCTGGTGGTGGTCTCTGAAATGGGCTTATTGGCCCTGGGGTGTCGCCGCAGTATTTCTGGTGTTGTCCGTTCTGAAACCGGTGGCCTTGAGTCTGGTGTACAAGGGCTGGATGCGGTTGGGCCGGGTGCTGGAGTGGGTGAATGTCAGAATTGTTCTGGGGGGTGTCTTCTTCTTGGTCTTCATGCCCTTGGGGATGATCATGCGACTGCTTGGAAAAGATACGCTGCAAAAAAACTGGGATAAACAGGCAGCGACATACCGAGTCAAAAAAATACCCAGGAAGGAAAATCACATGGAGCGTCAATTCTGATGTTGGAACTGATCAAGGAACTCATTCTGTTCTTCCGAGAGCACAAACGTTATGCACTGATCCCGGTGCTGTTGGTTTTGCTGCTGCTGGGAGCCCTCATCGTGTTCGGGCATGGCTCGGTATTTGCGCCTTTTATCTATACGCTGTTCTAGATCGATGAAGAAATTCATATACATTCTTTTTCCTTCGCTAGTTCTGTGTTCACTTGTGGCTTTGGGGTACTGGGTTGGGCTGTACACGGTCGCTGGACGGTTCGACAAAGTCATCCAGTGGGTGGAGCAAGGGGAGACCTTGGCGGGAGTGCTGGCAGTGACCCCTTTGAAGGATGAGCAGCGCAATCAATATGCGCGCGCTTACACCAGTTCTGCGCCGGATATCCGTTCCATCAGTTGGTCGGTCCCTAATCAACCGACTCCTTTTGTGGGCACTGCCCCTTCACCGGGGCAGCACCAAAATGCGCATATCAACTCCTGGCAGATGCGCAACCGCGAGGAACTCCAGATGCCCAAGCCACGGGGGGTTTATCGCATTTTTCTCACCGGGGGCTCCACCGCTTATGGATCGGGTGCTCCAAGTCAGGAGCAGACAATTGGCAGCCTCTTGAATGAACTGCTCAATAAAAATTTGCCAAAGCCGGGTGTGCGCTATGAGGTCTTTACTTTTGCCAATCCAGCCTGGGCTTCTACACACGAGCGGATTGCCATTGAGAACTATCTTTCTGAGCTGCAGCCAGATCTGGTGATTTCGCTGTCTGGAAACAATGACGTTTTTTGGGCAGACGCAGGCCGGAATGTTCTTTGGTTTAGTGCATTTTCGGATGATTATTTTAGAACACTGGCAAATACAGGTTTGAAGACGGCTGGTAGAAAGGAACTATCGGATTTGCCGCAGACACGTCCTCTGCCGCAGCCTGTACCCGTGCAGACGGTTGCCTATCGGCTTGAAAAGAATGTCCGATTAGGAGCGCATGCTCTTCAGGATGTAAATTGGGTGTTCTTTCTACAGCCTACTCTTTCTGTGACGAAAAAATCTTTAAGCTCACGTGAAAAAGATTTTCTCTCTAACTCTAAAGAATATTATTTGCAAAGCTACCAGGCAATTGCCGCAAGTCTGTCAGCCATCAGGCTGAAGAACTTCGAGTTTGTTGATATTTCTGGGGTCTTCGACCGCTACAGGGCCGAGGATGACATGTTTTTGGACCAGTTTCACTTTGGTGATAAGGGTAATGCCGTCATTGCGCAAGCCATTTTGGCTTCATTGGCTCCGCAAATAGAAGGCAGCGTGCGCAAACCGTAGCTACCAAGGAATGTCGTAGAAGTTTGACTTTTCAGGAGGTTGTCCACTGCAGATAATTTTGTTCATGGCCGGCGCTGTTGCGCAAACCGACCCCGTTGCACTGGGCACCTCGGGCATGAGTGAATCGAAAGGTCCAAAGACCCGCTACAAGACGACCAATGGGACTGCGTCCAACGCAGAACTGAACACGCGAGGGGCGTTGACGATTTAGTTCGACAAAGAAATGCGTTGGAACGGACCTGTTAGCATAAACGGGGCTGCCGGCAAATTTTCACGGATACGGTCATCCGGTTTTGCGTGGGCATCGAGTGTCTGCTTGGTATGTCATTGCGCCAGAGTCTGGAATTGGCGCAGAGCATGTTAGCGCAGGTCAAGCTTGATTGGAACGCTTCAGGCTTCACGGTCATCAGCCGCTGCCAAGAGGCACTGTAAGTGCGACAGCCTTGCCACTCAGCAGCACAGCGCTGGACCGACTGATGGGCGGAATAGGCATCCAGTTCCTGGATGAAGGGAGTGGAAACGAAAGACGCACAGTGCCGAGTCGGCAGTGGCGCAATGTGCACCTGAGCATTGATGCGAGCACGCCGGAGATACGGGCTATTGGGGCCACAGACAACAGCGTGGCGATGCGCCGGGGCTGCCCGAACTTCTGGAGCAAATGCCGCCTGATGAGCAAATAGCCAATGTGAGTACCGACGGGGCGTACGACGCCAAGGGCTACACACAGCAATCGCAAAAATGGGGCGCATTCTCCCGCGCAAGAAGGGAAAGCCCATGCAAAGAGCGCTTGGTGGGAGCGTCTGTGGGCAATAGTGCGCTGCGGGCCTGTCAAAGGCAGAGGGGGAAATCTGGAAGACGTGGAGCGGCTGCAAATGACGAGGCTTGGTGGCGACCAAGATGCACTGCTTCAAGAGGACGCGCCATGGGGTAAATGGCCTGGACATTTGAGCGCTAGGGAAATTACATGTGGCATTGCTCAACCGTTTCCCGCTCACTTGAGTGTCCGATTGCGGCGCCCGTGCCCGCTCTGACCTATCGCTTCTTGGCTTGCTTTGGATTGGTGTGACAAAGTCGTTTTGAATTCGCTCTTGTAAAATTATACTAAATGATAAAGCAAATATTTTCTGGCATTGTGAGTGCAAGCCTTGCTGCTTGTGGTGGCGTTGGCGCTCAGATCCAATCTTATATTGCCGATGATGTAATTCATCCTGCCTTGCAGGTCAATGGTTTTTGTTACTTTGATTGGTATAAGCCAGATAATATGCAAAAATCAAAGCATACTCTTGAGCAAGGGGGTGTTGTGCAGCTGCAGGCTAGGTTTCAGTGGCAGGTGCCAGGATATAATTCGAGACCGCTGACTGAGCATGGCATACTGGCATTTACCCAGGGGGAGTTTGCAGGAGAAGCTGCTATTTGTCCTTTTCAGGGCAATGCAGTCCAGCAGATGTTGAATTCGCCTGAACATCCTAGCAGGCAATGGCTTTTTAAATATGGTGCTGGATTAATAATTACTCCAAATGGTCTGGGTTTTGAGTTGTGGAATGGAGATAAAACTGCATATGCTTGGGATCAGACCAATAATCGCTGTATGCAAAGCACTGTAACCGGGGGTACTTCCCTCAATTGCTTGTCAAACAACCCAACGTCGGATTCATATATCACCGAGGCTGACTTTACCCTTGCCCAAGAGGAGTACTACTGGGTTCGGTTGACAATGCAAGGGTTTGTAGTCTCAGGGCGGCATTGGACTAAAATGCGAGGAGAACTCATTCAAGAAAAACCCTCTGGTGCTGTGGTCGTGCAGCATGGGAGTGTTAATTTTTTAACGGATTCTTACTTTCCCCTCAACGCCCCAATTTTTGGGACAATGGCAAGATCTAGCCCCGGCAGCAACTTTTACAGTCCAACTAAGGTAAAAGCGTGGATGTTTGACGGAGGTTTTTAAGCTCGGTGAGCGAGAGGGAAATTCCGTGAACTCAGAAGTGAAGTGCAACACTGTGGATTTCATCGAATGAGGCTGGAGTGCTGTGAGCTGTTAATAGGTAGCTCACGGTTTGCAGTTAAGGGTAGTCGTAGTCCCGGGGATGTCCTGAATAAGGGAATCTCTAAAACCCCCTGTCCGAGACCACACCAGCCAACGCGACAATCGCCGCATGAGCAAACCCAAAATACAAGCGCACAGAGCCCTTCAGATGGACCTCTTTGCAGATGCTGCGCGCAAGAAAAAGATCCAGACTTGGGCGATCCACTGCAGGTCATCGCCCGGCAAATCGACTTTGACCACCTCACGCAGGTCATTGATGAACTGCTGCCCAGAGGGGGACGCCCGCCGGGGGGCATCCCGCATGCCCCACGGCGGTCATGGTGCGCAGCCTGATCCTGAAGTGTTTGTAGAACCTCAGCGATGAGCAGATGGAGTACGAGTTGCTTGACCGCATGAGCATCAGCGCTTTTGCCTGTTCGCCAACAGTGCCAACGATCTCTGATCGCAACACCCTCTGGCACCACCAGCAGCGCTTGGGCGGCGACGGAGTGACAGCACTGTTTCAGGCGTTGGACGGCCAACTGCTGCAGCGCGGCTACTTGGTTCGCTGCGGGCAGATCATCGACGCCACGCTAGTGCCCGCACCCATCCAGCACTTCACCAAAGAAGACAAGACCCAGCTTGAGCAAGGCAACATCCCCAGCGACTGGAGCGAGGCCAAGCGCAGGCTAAAAGATCTGGATGCTCCCACACCAAGAAGCATGGCAAGGGCTACCACGGCTTTAAGCTGAGAGGATCAGCGTGGATATGCGCCACAAATTTATCCGCAAAAATCACCACTGGCACGGTTTGCGAACATGACAGCGCGCACTTCGATGAAGTGCTCGATGAGCACAACACCAGCCGCGATCTGTATGCTGACCGCGGCGCCCCCAGCGCACAGCGCAGCCAGATGCCCAAGGCCCAGGGGCTACAAAGAGCGTATCCAGCGCAAGGCCAAGGCAGGCCAGGCGCTCAGCGAATGCAAGAAGGGGCGCAGCAAACGCACCGCGAAGACCCGACCCCCGGGTGGAGCACCCCTTTGCGCAGATGCGCCACATGGGAGGCAAGCTCATCCGCAAATCGGTCAGGCCCACGCCACAGTGGCGATGACAATGATGGCCACTTGCTACAACCCTCCAGCGCCTGGTCGATTTCTTGGATGAAAGGGTGGGGGTGCTTTTTGCAAGATCATGCCCTCAAGGACAGAAGTACGCCCGCAGGGGATAACTGTGAGAAATTGGATGAGCAATACGCCCCAAGGGTAGTTGCCGAAATGATGGTTAATCCCGGAAGACTGGTCCGAGCTTTTGCCCGCACCTCACCGGCGGTGCCCGAATTTGCTAAGACAGTCCAGTGCCAAACGAGTCGGCGAGTGATCGGCTACATGGCGGACAATGGATCTATGCCCGCTACGCGCCCCAGTCAGCTATTGACCCTTCAATCATTTGGAGACATCAGCCGCTTTCTGCGTGAAGGCGTGGCTGACGAGGAATCTCGCCAGTTGCGTGATAGCTTGAGTGCGCTCTCAACGCAGATCGACGAGGCGGTGCGCACCCGCCGCACCAGCACCGATACCACTGTCATTACCCGGCGAGTGCTGGCTTTGTCGCATTGCGCTCGCGAGCACTGGCTGTTCCTGACGGGACTGGGATCGGCCTGGCAGGCGTTGTACGAGTTTGAGGCCTACCAGCGCGCGCTGCGTGAGCTGCGCAACGCGATCACGGACTGGCAGCAGATGCTGGAGCGCCGTAGCCCGAAGGAGAGTGCAAGCTTCGACCAGTTTGAGCTTTTGGCCTGGCGCACGCTGGGCGAGGCACTGCTGCTCATCGACATGTATGAGCACCAGAGCGATCCCCTCAGTGACCAGCAGGATCCGGCGCCGCCGCGTAAGCTGTCAGCTCTGCAGCGTTTGCGCGCTTGGTTTCGTTGCTGGAGGCGGTGAATCAGGGGGAGGGAAGTGGATGCCTGGTAGGCATCCGGACTACCAGCGCTGTAGCGCCATCGCAACACACCAAACTTGCCGCACTCCTGTGCTACATTGGTCGCCATGCAAGTTCGCAGCGCGTTTTATTTTTGGTTTTTTATCTCGGTCCCCGGCGGATGAGAGGAAAACGCGCAAGCTGACACAACCTTCCCATACCAACCGCCGACGCTGCAAAGCCCGGCGGTTTTTGTTTTTCCGCCCTCCCGTTTTTCCATCCACTTCAACTGACTCCACGAGGAAGCAACCATGACGGCCCCTACCACCCCCACCAGCGATGCCTGGTACCGCAGCGTCGAGAAAACCAGCCAGACCGACGACGAACGTATCAAGGACATCACCGTGTTGCCTCCTCCAGAGCACCTGATCCGCTTTTTCCCGATCCGCGGCACGCCGGTCGAGACGCTGATCACCCAGACCCGCAAGAACATCCACAACATCATGGCGGGCAAGGACGACCGCCTGCTGGTCGTCATCGGGCCGTGTTCCATCCACGATCCGGCCGCTGCCCTGGAATATGCACGCCGCCTGATGGCCGTGCGCGCGCAGTACGCCGACACCCTGGAAATCGTGATGCGCGTGTACTTCGAGAAGCCGCGCACCACGGTGGGGTGGAAGGGCCTCATCAACGATCCCTACCTCGATGAGACCTACCGCATCGACGAAGGGCTGCGCATCGCGCGGCAGTTGCTGATCGACATCAACCGACTGGGCATGCCGGCGGGCAGCGAGTTCCTGGACGTGATCTCGCCCCAGTACATCGGCGATCTCATCAGCTGGGGCGCGATCGGTGCCCGCACCACCGAGAGCCAGGTGCACCGCGAACTGGCGTCCGGCATCTCGGCGCCCATTGGCTTCAAGAACGGCACGGACGGCAACATCCGCATCGCCACCGATGCCATCCAGTCGGCCAGCCGGGGCCACCACTTCCTGTCGGTGCACAAGAACGGCCAGGTGGCCATCGTCAACACCAAGGGCAACAAGGACTGCCATGTGATCCTGCGGGGTGGCAAGGCTCCCAACTATGACGCCGCCAGCGTGGCCGCTGCCTGCAAGGACCTCGAGGCCGCCAAGCTGCCCGCGACGCTGATGGTGGACTGCAGCCATGCCAACAGCAGCAAGCAGCATGAAAAGCAGCTGGACGTGGCACGCGACATCGCGGCGCAGCTTGCCGGCGGATCGCGCAGCGTGTTCGGTCTCATGATCGAAAGCCATCTCATCGCCGGTGCCCAGAAGTTCTCGCCCGGCAAGGACCAGCCCGGCGCGCTGGAGTACGGCAAGAGCATCACGGACGCCTGCCTGGGGTGGGATGACTCGCTGGTGTCGCTCGCCGAGCTGTCCGACGCGGTCAAGGCGCGCCGCGCGCGTTGACGGCGGACCGGCCGATGGTCCGCGCCGCAGGCGGGAGGCCCTAAACTGCAAGCCTGTGGCGGCCCGCGCGATGACGCACGGGAAGCACCACGGCTTCAGAAGAAAGGCAAACCATCATGCACAGCGAAGTGTCGGTCCATCTGGCCGGAAACCAGGAATTCCGTTTCGATCTGGAGGGCGCCGAGCCCATGGGCCATGAGGCCGGAAGGCGCTGGCTCGACGACCAGTTCACCGCGCTCGATTGCGAACCCCTGCGCGCCAGCGGCAAGGTGCTGCTGGCCGACAAGGTGCTTACCGTCGCACGCGCGGCAGGGGCCTCGCTCCTGGCCGATCCGGCATGGTCACGCGACTTTGCGCGGGCCGCCAGCGCCGCCCTGGCCAAGCCGGTGGTGCGCGTGGACGTGCCGGGCATGGCCGTGTCGTTCTGACCCTTTTGAATAAAACAGGGTCCTGGCGCTTGTCATACAAGCGCAGGCAGCTATTTATTTTGTAGCGAATCCAGCAGCTTCGCATGGATTCCGCCAAATCCGCCGTTGCTCATGCACACGATGTGGTCACCCGGGCGGGCTGCCGCGGTGACTTGCTGCACCAGGGTGGCGATGTCGCCGGCAGTCTGTGCCCGCAGGCCGGGGCCCACGCCCAGGGGGGCGAGGGCTTCGGCCGCATCCCAGTCCAGCCCGGCCGTGTGGCAGAACGCGAGATCGGCGGGTTCCAGCGCCCACGGCAACTGCGCCTTCATCGCGCCCAGCTTCATGGTGTTGCTGCGGGGCTCGAACACCGCGAGGATGCGCACGCCGTGGCCCAGGCTGCGGCGCAGGCCGTCCAGGGTGGTTCTCAGGGCGGTGGGGTGGTGCGCGAAGTCGTCATACACGGCAATCCCGTGCACGGTCCCGCGCAGCTCCATGCGCCGCTTCACATTCTGGAAGGCCGCCAGTGCCGTGGCCGCCTGCTGGGGGCTGACGCCCACATGGTGCGCGGCGGCAATGGCCGCCAGCGCGTTGAGCTGGTTGTGCACGCCGGTCAGCGCCCACTCCACCCGGGCCACCTTGCGTCCCTGGTGCAGCACATCAAACGCCTGGGGATCGCCCTCGGCCGAAAAGTCGCTGACGGCCTCCCCAAAGCTGGCCACCTCGCTCCAGCAACCCGTGTGCAGCACGCGGGCGAGGCTTTCCTCGAGGCCGTTGACGACCACCCGGCCCGACGGGGGCACGGTGCGCACGAGGTGGTGGAACTGCCGCTCGATGGCTCCCAGGTCGTCAAAGATGTCCGCGTGGTCGAACTCCAGGTTGTTCAGCACGGCGGTGCGGGGCCGGTAGTGCACGAATTTGCTGCGCTTGTCGAAGAACGCGGTGTCGTATTCGTCCGCCTCGATCACGAACAGCGGCGCCGCACCGAGTGGCGAGGGCGCGGGCACCGGGCGCCGGGGTGCGCCCAGCCGGGCCGACAACCCGAAATTGAGGGGTACGCCGCCAATCAGAAAGCCCGGCTGCTGGCCCGCGCTTTCCAGGATCCAGGCCAGCATCGAGGTTGTCGTCGTCTTGCCATGGGTGCCCGCGACCGCGAGCACGTGGCGGCCTTGCAGCACCTGTTCGGCCAGCCACTGGGGGCCGCTGGTGTAGGGCAGGCCGGCGTCCAGGATGGCTTCCATCAGGGGAAACTTGGGCGATCCATCGGGCTGCCGAACCCGGCTGACCACGTTGCCGACCACAAACACATCGGGCTGCAGGGCAAGCTGGTCGGCGCCGAACCCTTCGATCAGGTCGATGCCCAGCGCGCGGAGCTGGTCGCTCATCGGCGGATAGACCCCCGCATCGCAGCCCGTCACCTTGTGGCCCGCCTCGCGTGCGAGTGCGGCGAGGCCTCCCATGAACGTGCCGCAAATGCCCAGTATGTGTATATGCATGGGCGCAGATTCTAAGGTTCAACAGAAAACGGGGCTCCAGCGCTTGGCTGGCAAGCGCAAGAAGCTATGAAAAATATAGTAAATGCGGGTGTGGCCGGAGTGGGGACTAGGGTCAACCCGTAGTCCTGGTGGGCGGTTCGGGCCACAATGCGGTTTCGTTCCTTGCTGCCTTCCCACTGCCATGCACACACCTTTGAGCGACGAAATCGCCCACACCACGGCCCGGCTGGTGGTGGAGGAAGGGCTTGAATGGGGCCCGGCCAAGCGCCGGGCGCTGCGCCAGATGGGGCTGCCCGCCCGCACCGCCCTGCCGGACAACGACCAGGTCGAGGCCGCGGTGCGGGAGTACATCCAGCTTTTCTGTGCCGACACCCAGCCGCGCGAGTTGCGGGCGCTGCGCCAGCTCGCCCTGGTGTGGATGGAGCGCATGGCGGCCTTCCGCCCCCATCTGGCGGGCGCGGTCTGGCATGGAACGGCCACGCGGTTGTCCGATATTTATCTGCAATTGTTCTGCGATGACCCGAAATCGGCAGAAATAGCCCTGATCGACCACCACGTCGACTATGAACCGCGCACGGTGACCGGTTTCCATGGCGAGTCGGTCGAAGCATTGAGCCTGGGCAGCAAATCCCCCGAACTCAATGAGATGATCGGGGTGCACCTGCTGATCTATGACCTTGACGACCTGCGCGGCGCCTTGCGCCCGGACGCGAAGGGACGTGTGCCGCGGGGCGACATGACCGCCGTACGGCGCCTGCTCCAGGAAACCCCAGCCCCATGACGACACCTTCTTCCGATCACCCTGCCTCTGCGGCCCCCGTCCCTGGCACTGCGCCCGCAGCCTCCCGCAGGCGCCTGCTCTATGCGGGTGTGGCGGGCGCCGCCGCGCTGGGCGGCGCGGGCCTGGCCTGGTGGAAATTCCAGCCCCACGCGATGGAGCAGGGGGCCGAGCAAGCGCTCTGGACCATGGAATTCGAAAAACCGGAAGGCGGCTCGGTGGCGCTCAAGTCGCTGGCCGGCAAACCCTTGTTGCTGAACTTCTGGGCGACGTGGTGCCCGCCTTGCGTGGAGGAGCTTCCCATGCTCAATGCCTTCTACCGCGAACATGGAGCGAACGGATGGCAAGTTCTTGGATTGGCCATCGACCAGCCGTCCGCCGTGCGCAAATTCCTGCAGCGCATCCCGCTGGAATTCCCTGTGGGGCTGGCCGGCCTGGGCGGCACGGACCTGGGCAGATCGCTGGGCAATCTCACGGGAGGTTTGCCGTTCACCGTGGTCCTGGGCGGCAGCGGCCGTGTCCTGCATCGTAAAATGGGGCAGATCACCCCGCAGGACCTGCAGCGCTGGGCCGCCTTGCGCTGACCCCTCGCACCGGCCGTCTGGCGGTTCCGCTGGGATATCCGGGGGTTATTGGCATGATGTAGTTCATGAAAAATACCCGTGGAAGACGGTGATAGGCCGAAATTGGAGTAAATTCGCGCCCTATTCAGTTTTATAGCCGTTGGAGCTCCCATGGATCTGCGAAAACTCAAAACCCTCATCGATCTCGTGTCCGAGTCGAACGTATCCGAACTCGAAATCACGGAGGCCGAGGGCAAAGTCCGCATCGTCAAGAGCGTGGGGGGCGTGGTTCAGCAGTATGTGCCCGCCCCGGTGCAGGCGCCTGCCGCCCCCGCACCCGCCGCCGCGCAGGTGGCCGAGCTGCCTGCGCCTTCCGCACCCGCAGCCCCTGCGGGCCACATCGTCAAGTCGCCCATGGTCGGTACGTTCTACCGCTCCTCCAGCCCCGGCGCGAAGGCTTTTGTCGAAGTGGGCAGCCAGGTCAAGGAAGGCGAGACCATCTGCATCATCGAGGCGATGAAGATCCTCAACGAGATCGAGGCCGACAAGTCGGGCACGGTCACCCGCATCCTGGGCGAAAACGGCCAGGCCGTGGAATACGGACAGCCGCTGTTCGTGATCGAATAAGGCGCTCATGTTCAAGAAGATTCTTGTTGCCAATCGCGGCGAAATCGCGCTGCGCATCCAGCGCGCCTGCCATGAGCTGGGCGTGAAGGCGGTGATGGTCTACTCCGAGGCCGACCGCGACGCCAAGTACGTCAAGCTGGCGGAAGAAGCGGTGTGCATCGGCCCCGCCCCGTCCCCGCTGTCCTACCTCAACATGCCCGCCATCATCTCGGCCGCCGAGGTGACCGATGCCGAGGCCATCCACCCCGGCTACGGCTTCCTGTCCGAGAACGCGGACTTCGCCGAGCGCGTGGAAAAGAGTGGGTTCCAGTTCATCGGCCCCACGCCCGAGTCCATCCGCATCATGGGCGACAAGGTCTCGGCCAAGCAGGCCATGATCCGCGCGGGCGTGCCCTGCGTGCCCGGCTCCGAGGGCGAGTTGCCCGATGACCCGGTGCAGATCCGCCGCATCGCCAAGGCCGTGGGCTACCCCGTGATCATCAAGGCCGCCGGCGGCGGCGGTGGCCGCGGCATGCGCGTGGTGCACACCGAAGCCGCCCTGGTCAATGCCGTGCAGATGACCAAGGCCGAAGCGGGCGCCGCCTTCGGCAATCCTGCGGTGTACATGGAGAAGTTCCTCCAGAACCCGCGCCACATCGAGATCCAGATCCTGGCCGACAAGCACCGCAACGCGGTCTACCTGGGCGAGCGCGATTGCTCCATGCAGCGCCGCCACCAGAAGGTCATCGAAGAGGCGCCGGCACCCGGCATCCCCCGCAAGCTGATCGAAAAGATCGGCGAGCGCTGCGTGGCGGCCTGCAAGAAGATCGGCTACCGCGGCGCGGGCACGTTCGAGTTCCTGTATGAGAACGGCGAGTTCTACTTCATCGAGATGAACACGCGCGTGCAGGTCGAGCACCCCGTGACCGAGTGGATCACCGGCGTGGACATCGTGAAGACGCAGATCATGGTCGCCGCGGGCGAGAAGCTGCCGTTCACCCAGCGCCAGATCGAGATCCGGGGCCATGCCATCGAGTGCCGGATCAATGCGGAAGACCCCTACAAGTTCATCCCCTCGCCCGGGCGCATCACCACCTGGCACCCACCGGGCGGCCCCGGCGTGCGCGTGGATTCACATGCGTACACCAACTACTTCGTGCCGCCCAACTACGACTCGATGATCGGCAAGATCATCGTGCACGGCGACACGCGCGAGCAGGCCCTGGCCCGCATGCGCACGGCGCTGAACGAGACCGTGATCGAAGGCATCAACACCAACGTGCCGCTGCACCGCGAGCTGATGGTGGACGCCAAGTTCATGGCCGGCGGCACCAACATCCACTATCTGGAAGAGTGGCTGTCGCAGCACAAGCGCTGAGATTGCGGCTGCGCACGGTCATTCGCATGCTGGCTCCTGGCGACGGGTGCCAGCATTTCATTTTTTCTGAGAGGCGCCTATGTTTGAGCTGAGCCTGATGTGCCCCGAGGACCGGATCGAAGCGGTCAGCGATGCCCTGGATGCACTGGATGCACTGAGCGTGTCGGTGGAGGATGCCGATGCGCAGACCGATGCCGAACAGGCCCTGTTCGGCGAGCCTGGCATGCCGCCGCCCAAGGATGGCTGGCAGCGCAGCCGGGTGACGGCGCTCTTCCCCTCCGAAGGGGCTGCGCGCGATGCGCAGCAGCTGCTGGCCGTGCAGGACTTCTTTGCCGGCTGCCAGGTCCTGGGTGTGTCCCAGGTGGCCGACCAGGACTGGGTGCGCCTGACGCAATCGCAGTTCGCACCCGTGGACATCACCCCGGACTTCTGGATCGTTCCCACCTGGCATGAACTGCCGGCGCAGGCGAAGCGCAGCATCCGGCTGGACCCGGGCCTGGCCTTCGGCACCGGCACCCATCCCACGACACGCATGTGCCTGCGCTGGATTGCCCGCAACGGTGCCACCGAGTCGTCCATGGGCAATCCGCTGGGCCGGGTTCTGGACTATGGCTGCGGCTCCGGCATCCTGGCGATTGGCGCGGCGAAGTTTGGCGCCACGGACATTGATGCGGTGGATATCGATCCTGCCGCCGTGGAATCCACGGCGCTGAACGCGCAAGCCAATGAGGTGCAGCTGCATGCCGGCTTGCCCGACAAGGCCCGGGGCGCATACCAGACCGTGCTGGCGAACATACTTGCCACCCCCTTGCGGGTGCTCGCGCCCCTCCTGTGCGGGCATGTGATGCCGGGCGGGCACCTGGTGCTGGCGGGCATCCTGGAGCGCCAGGCCGATGAGCTGAAAGAAGCCTATGCACCCTGGGTTCGGCTCGAGGTGGCCGACCTGGAGGACGGCTGGATCCTGATGACCGCACGGCGCGACGAGGCGGCGTAGGCAGAGCCACACGCTCGGCGGGGTTGCGTGCGCCGCTATCTACAATCCATCGCTGATGAGCCAGATCACTCGCTGCCCGTCCTGTCTTACCTCCTTCAAGGTGGTGGCAGACCAATTGCGCATCTCCGAAGGATGGGTGCGCTGCGGCCAATGCAAAGAGGTTTTCGATGCGTCGGCGCATCTGCTGCCAGCGGCCCCTCCCGCGCTTTTGCCGGATGTGTCCTTGACCGACGTGCGTCCGCCGCCGGTGCCCGTGGCGCGCAGGGCGGATGCCGAGCGCGCATGGGGCGAGCCTTTCTCTCCACCGCCTGCTTCACCGTCTCCGGCGGTGTCGCCGGCAAGCGGGCCCGCGCCGGCCGCGCTTCCGCAATTGCCCGCGACCCCTGTCCTGGATGTCCCTCAGCCGGCGGTGCCTGCCTTTCTTGCCGCGGCAAGCGGGGAGGTGGCTGACGGCGAGGACGCCCGCATGGCGCGCCTGACGCGATTTGCGTGGCGTCCGGAAGATTCTTCGTCGCCTGGCAGTCCCGATGGCGCGGCACCGGCTCCGGTGCCGCCTCCCGCCGCCGTGGTCTCGGATCCCTTGCCTGCCGCACGGCCGGATGTGGCCGTTGAGTCCGTGCCGGGCGGGTATGAATTGCCGTACGCCGCGTTGCGAGACCCCGAGGAGGAGCCTGAACCGGTTTCGCCAGCGGCCCTGACCGACATGGGCTATCCAGCGCTCGAGTTGCCTGTGAAACCGGCGGCCGCCTCCGCGCCGGAGGATGACGGTGGCTTCGAGGTGGCACCCGCCGCGCCGGAGGGCACCGCAGAGCCCCTGCCGCCAGTGGAGTTTGTGCGGGAGTCCGTGGTGCCCGGGCCGGAAGCCTTGGCGCTCGTGGAGGACCGTTCTCCCGCAGCCGTCTTGCTGGCGCCCTCGCGCAATTCGCCCCGGGATGCGCCAGACCTGGATGACGACGAAGACGAGGGAGTGGATGCTGGGCAGGAGGTCAGCTTTGTCGTCGCGGCGCGGCGAAAGGCGTTCTGGCGCAAGCCGATGGTGCGCGTGGGGCTTGCCCTCGTGCTGTTGTTGTCGGTCGCGGCGCTCGCGCTGCAGGTCGCCATTCA
Organism: Acidovorax sp. A79; assembly: GCF_041154505.1. Lineage (GTDB taxonomy): Bacteria > Pseudomonadota > Gammaproteobacteria > Burkholderiales > Burkholderiaceae_C > Acidovorax. The sequence goes on along the minus strand of NZ_AP028672.1, from coordinate 1,938,084 downwards.
GGAGCGTGACCGCGTGGCGGCGATGGATCCGCGCACAAGGCCATGGTTGATGGCGTTGTGCGTTCCGTTGCAATGCCAGATTGCGCCGCAACGCCAGATTGCGGATGTGGTCATCGACAGCTCCTCCTTCAACAAGGCCCGGGGTGACAGCTATCAGCTGGCCCTGGCCATGAAGAGCAAGGCCTCGATACCCCTGGCCATGCCCGCCGTGGAGCTGACCCTGACGGACGCGCAGGACCAGCCCGTTCTCCGGCGTGTCCTGCTGCCGGCCGATCTGGGGGCTCCGATGGAGCTGCCGGCGCGCGGTGAATGGAGCGCCTCGGTGTCGGTGATCGTGACCACTGGCGGGGCGCGTGTGGCCGGCTATCGGCTGCTGGCGTTCTATCCCTGATACTGATTTCTACCAACCTACTTTTCTGATATGGCTGCCCTTATTTGCGGTTCCCTGGCATTCGACACCATCATGACCTTCGAGGGCCGCTTCGCCGAGCAGATACTGCCGGACCAGCTGCACATCCTGAATGTCTCTTTCCTGGTGCCTTCGTTGCGCCGTGATTTCGGGGGGTGCGCGGGCAACATCGCGTACAGCCTCAAGCTGCTGGGCGGCGAACCATTGCCCATGGCGACATTGGGAAGCGACGGAGCGGACTACTTGCAGCGGCTGCGAACGCTGGGCATCAGCACCGAATTTGTGCGGCAAGTGGACGACAGCTTCACGGCCCAGGCCATGATCATGAACGACCGTGACAACAACCAGATCACGGCTTTCCATCCCGGGGCGATGCAGCAGGCGCACATCACGCGCGTTGCCGCGCGCGGAGACATCCGCCTTGGCATCGTCGCACCCGACGGGCGTGAGGCGATGCTGCAGCATGCAGAGCAATTCAAGGCGGCGGATATTCCCTTTGTGTTCGATCCTGGCCAGGGCCTGCCCATGTTCGACGGCAAGGAGCTTGCGCATTTCGTGGATCTTGCCAGCTGGGTGGTGGTCAACGACTACGAGGGGAAAATGCTCTCGCAGCGCACGGGCTGGAGCCTGGCCGACATCTCCCGGCGCGTGCGCGGGCTGGTCGTGACCCTGGCTGCGGAAGGCTGCGAAGTCTGGATTGACGGCGAGCGCGAGCATGTGCCGGCCGCGAAGCCGGCCGCCGTGGTCGAGCCCACGGGTTGTGGCGATGCCTGGCGTGGCGCGCTGTTGTTCGGCCTGGAAAAGGGCTGGCCGTTGGCCCGCTGTGCCGAATTGGGCAACCGGGTCGGGGCCCTCAAGATTGCGCAGCGCGGCCCGCAGAACTACACGCTGGATTTCACCCCCGCGTGAGGGTGCGGTGCCTGCGGGGCAGGCGGGTGGGGGCGGCTTCGGTTCGAGATGCCGCTTTGCCCGAAGCGCGTGTCTCGGCAGGCATAAAAAAACCCGGTGCAACGGCACCGGGTTGAGCGCGTAATACGTGCTGATTACGGCTTGTTGCCCGTAGGGAAGGGCCAGGCTGCCTGAGGGTTCAGGGTCGTCTGTGCTGCAGGAGCGGCCGCGGGGGCAGGCGCCTTGGGGGCCTTCTTGGCCGGTGCAGCTTTCTTCGCGGGGGCGGCCTTGGCGGGTGCAGCCTTCTTTGCTGCTGCTGCCTTCTTGGCGGGAGCGGCCTTCTTGGCTGGTGCTGCTGCCTTCTTGGCAGGCGCAGCCTTCTTTGCTGCTACTGCCTTCTTGGCGGGAGCGGCCTTCTTGGCTGGTGCTGCTGCCTTCTTGGCAGGCGCAGCCTTCTTCGCTGCTACTGCCTTCTTGGCGGGAGCGGCCTTCTTGGCTGGTGCTGCTGCCTTCTTGGCAGGCGCAGCCTTCTTCGCTGCTACTGCCTTCTTGGCGGGAGCGGCCTTCTTGGCTGGTGCTGCTGCCTTCTTGGCAGGTGCAGCCTTCTTCGCTGCTACTGCCTTCTTGGCGGGAGCGGCTTTCTTGGCCGGTGCAGCCTTCTTTGCCGCTACGGGCTTTGCCGATGCGGCCTTTTTCGCTGGGGCTGCCTTCTTGGCGGCCGTTTTTTTCGCAGTTGCCATCATGTTCTCCTTGGGTCAATTTGCAAAGAGCACTTCGTGTCTGCAGTGGACACGAAGCGATCCATGGCGATGGAGAAAACCCCCATCGCCATGAACACGGGAACGCCCCGCACGGCAACGCTCTGCGGCGCTGTCTGTGTGGGGCGTGGTGTAAAAATCCATGGTGGTGTGATGCGAAAGGCGCTAGTCCCAGGACAGCGCACCACCGGACTGGTATTCAATAACCCGGGTCTCGAAGAAGTTGCGTTCCTTCTTGAGGTCAATCATCTCGCTCATCCACGGGAACGGGTTCTCTTCGTTGGGGAACAGCGTTTCCAGTCCGATCTGCGTGGCACGGCGATTGGCGATGTAGCGCAGGTAGCCCTTGAACATGGACGCGTTCATGCCCAGCACGCCGCGGGGCATGGTGTCTTCGGCGTAGCGGTATTCCAGCTCGACCGCCTTGAGGAACAGCGCCTTGATCTCGGCCTTGAATTCGGCGGTCCAGAGGTGCGGGTTCTCGAGCTTGAGCTGGTTGATCAGGTCGATGCCGAAGTTGCAGTGCATCGACTCGTCGCGCAGGATGTACTGGTATTGCTCGGCAGCGCCGGTCATCTTGTTTTGCCGGCCCAGCGCCAGGATCTGCGTGAAGCCGACATAGAAGAACAGGCCTTCCATCAGGCAGGCGAAAACGATCAGCGACTTGAGCAGCGTCTGGTCGTTTTCGGGGGTGCCGGTGTGGAAGTTGGGGTCCATGATCGCTTCGATGAAAGGGATCAGGAACTGGTCCTTGTCACGGATCGACTGGACTTCGTTGTAGGCGTTGAAGATCTCGGACTCGTCCAGTCCGAGCGACTCCACGATGTACTGGTAGGCGTGCGTGTGGATGGCTTCTTCAAAGGCCTGGCGCAGCAGGAACTGGCGGCACTCGGGCGCCGTGATGTGGCGGTAGGTGCCCAGCACGATGTTGTTGGCGGCCAGCGAGTCGGCGGTCACGAAGAAGCCGAGATTGCGCTTGATGATGCGGCGCTCGTCATCGGTCAGGCCGTTCGGGTCCTTCCACAACGCGATGTCGCGCGTCATGTTCACTTCCTGCGGCATCCAGTGGTTGGCGCAGGTGGCGAGGTACTTTTCCCACGCCCACTTGTACTTGAACGGGACCAGCTGGTTGACGTCGGTCTGGCCGTTGATGATGCGCTTGTCGGCGGCATTGACGCGCCGATGCACTGCAGTGGACTCCGCCACTTGCGGGCCGGCCGCGGCCGTTGCGGTCGCAGCAACGGGGTGCAGCGAGGGGGACTGAAAAGACAGAGGCGGTTGCCCCGCCGGGCGGTTGTTTTGCAGACCGCCGTCCAGTTGATTTTGCGATGAGGGCTTGACTTCTTCGTCCCAGGTCAACATAGATTTTCCAGTGTTCGGATTATGAAAGCAGTGCTGCGAAAAGAAAAGCACTGAAGCGTTGTGTGGCAACGATTTGTTGCTTCACAGCACATGCGCAACGCCTCGGATGTGTCGAGGCGTTGCGCGCGAAGTCCTTATTGGCAGGCTTCGCAGGTTGGATCGTCGATTGCGCAGAACTTGATGTCCGTGGCGGGCAGCGCGGCGGCCTGCTCGGCGGCCGCTGCCGCGGCGGCTTCCAGCGCGCTGGGCTTGGCCTGCGGGGACGCGGAGGCCTGTGGCGCACCGCCGTCGTTGCCGGACGAAACCGCGTTGAGCTGGCGCGTGTTCACGGTGCTCATCTCGACGTGCGTGGCGCTCTGCGTGCGCAGGTAGTAGGTGGTCTTCAGACCGCGCACCCAGGCCAGCTTGTAGGTGTCGTCAAGCTTCTTGCCCGATGCGCCAGCCATGTAGATGTTCAGGCTCTGCGCCTGGTCGATCCATTTCTGGCGGCGCGATGCGGCCTCCACCAGCCAGTGGGGCTCCACCTCGAAGGCGGTCGAATACAGCGCCTTGATGTCTGGCGGCACGCGATCGATGGGGTGCAGGGAGCCCTTGAAATGCTTGAGATCCATGATCATCACGTCATCCCACAGTCCCAGGCGCTTGAGGTCGCGCACCAGGCCGCCGTTGATGACGGTGAATTCGCCCGACAGGTTGGACTTCACGGACAGGTTGCCGAACGAGGGCTCGATCGATGCATCCACGCCGATGATGTTGGAGATGGTCGCGGTGGGCGCGATGGCCACGCAATTCGAGTTGCGCATGCCGTCCTGTGCGATCTTCTTGCGCAGGGCGTCCCAGTCCAGGGTGGAAGAGCGGTCCACTTCCACATACCCGCCCCGGGCATCCGACAGCATGTCCAGCGTGTCGAACGGGAGGATGCCGCGGTCCCACAGCGAGCCCTTGTAGCTGGAGTACTGGCCGCGTTCCCGTGCCAGTTCGGTGGAGGCCCAGTAGGCGTAGTAGCAGATGGCTTCCATCGACTTGTCGGCGAACTCCACGGCCTCTTGCGACGCGTAGGGAATGCGCAGCTCATACAGGCTGTCCTGGAACGCCATCACCCCCAGGCCCACCGGGCGATGGCGCAGGTTGGAGTCGCGCGCCTTCTTGACGGCGTAGTAGTTGATGTCGATCACGTTGTCGAGCATGCGCATGGCGACCTTGATGGTCCTCTTGAGCTTGTCATGGTCGATCTGGCCGTCCTTCAGATGCTGCAGCAGGTTGACCGAGCCGAGGTTGCACACGGCGGTCTCGGTGTCGCTGGTGTTCAGCGTGATCTCGGTGCACAGGTTGGACGAGTGCACCACGCCGGCGTGCTGCTGGGGCGAGCGCACGTTGCAGGCGTCCTTGAACGTGATCCAGGGGTGGCCGGTCTCGAACAGCATGGTCAGCATCTTGCGCCACATGTCGGTGGCCTGCACCGTCTTGGAAGGCTTGATCTCGCCGCGCGCGGCCTTTTCCTCGTAGGCCACGTAGGCTTTCTCGAAGTCGGCGCCGAAGAGGTCGTGCAGGTCGGGCACGTTGGAAGGGGAGAACAGGGTCCAGGTGCCCTTTTCCATCACGCGGCGCATGAACAGGTCGGGAATCCAGTTCGCCGTGTTCATGTCGTGCGTACGGCGGCGGTCGTCGCCCGTGTTCTTGCGTAGTTCCAGGAATTCTTCGATGTCGAGGTGCCAGGATTCCAGGTAGGTGCAGACAGCGCCCTTGCGCTTGCCGCCCTGGTTCACGGCCACGGCCGTGTCGTTGACGACCTTGAGGAAAGGCACCACGCCTTGCGATTCGCCGTTGGTGCCCTTGATGTGGCTGCCCAGCGCGCGCACCCGGGTCCAGTCGTTGCCCAGGCCGCCCGCGAACTTGGACAGCAGGGCGTTTTCCTTGATCGACTCGTAGATGCCGTCCAGGTCGTCGGGCACCGTGGTCAGGTAGCACGAAGACAGCTGCGAGCGCAGCGTGCCGCTGTTGAACAGCGTGGGCGTGCTGGACATGAAGTCGAACGACGAGAGCACTTCATAGAACTCGATGGCGCGGGCTTCGCGGTCGACTTCGTTGAGGGCCAGGCCCATGGCCACGCGCATGAAGAAAGCCTGGGGCAACTCGATGCGCGTCTTTTTGACGTGCAGGAAGTAACGGTCGTACAGGGTCTGCAGTCCGAGGTAGTCGAACTTCAGGTCGCGGTCCGCCTGCAGGGCGGCGCCCAGGCGCTGCAGGTCATATTGCAGCAGGCGCTCGTCCAGCAGCTCGTTTTCCACGCCCTTCTTGATGAATTCGGGGAAGTAGTCGATATAGGCTTGTCCCATCGCGCTCTGGGTCACCTCGCGGCCCAGGACTTCGCGCACGATCGTGTGCAGCAGCAGGCGGGCGGTGGCGTAGGTGTAGTCGGGGTCTTTTTCGATGAGCGTGCGTGCCGCCAGGATGGAGGCCTTGTAGACCTCGTCCATGGGAACGCCGTCGTACAGGTTGCGCATGGTTTCGGCAACGATGGGGTCTGCGCTGACGTCCGCGCCAAGATTCACGCAGGCCGACTCGATCAATGCCTGCAGCCGGTGGAGGTCGAGCGCAACGCGTTCTCCGCCGTCCAGCACGTGGAGCAGCGGAGCGGGGGCGGACGGAGCCTGCTGCTCGACCTGGCGTGCACGCTCCTGGGTGCGGCGCTCGCGGTACAGCACGTAGGCGCGGGCAATCTCATGGTGGCCGCCACGCATCAGTCCGAGTTCCACCTGGTCCTGCACATCTTCAATATGAAAGGTGCCGCCTCCGGGGCGCGACCGCACCAGGGCGCGGGTGACATTCTGGGTCAGGGTGTCCACGACTTCGCGCACGCTGGCGGACGCGGCGCCTTGTGTGCCATGCACCGCCAGGAAGGCCTTCATCATCGCCACCGCGATCTTTTGCGGCTCAAACGGCACCACCGCCCCGTTGCGGCGGATGATCTGGTAGTGCGCCAGCGAGTTGGCCGCCGACGTTGGCGCGGGCTGCGAAGCCGGAGCTTGCGCTGGGTTGGCGTGGGTGGTGGAAGGCGTAGTCAAAGCAGCTTGCATGGGTGTCCTCTTCTGTGGGCTGTCTGGGATGTGTGGCGCGGGGCGTGAAGCCGCCGCAAGGTGTGAGTGATGGGCCGGACTTCTGTCTGCCGCACACTATATATGGTGTGTCAGGTGCATTCAAGACACTACCGGTAGTGTACCGCCCCAAACCCCTGGGAAAAGGGAAACAGCATGTTTTCAATGCTGCGAGTTCTTGCGATGACCCCGCTGGAATCCCTTGTCCCACCGAAAAAGCAGCAGCGAATCCGCGCCGCGGCGGGCGATTCGGGCGGTTTTTCTTCGCGAGGCCGCGTGGAGCTTGGCGATGCGGCTTTGTGCGGTTGCACAAAGAAAAAGTTGCTGTGACGCGGCGCTGCGACAGCGCGTTCAGCTGGCGGGCCGGGTCGCCGCGGGAAAACGGTGCGGCGGCCAGCGCAACGCCTTTTGTACCTTCACCCAGTCGAAGCCGGGGCCGGGATCCTGCTTGCGCCCGGGCGCTATGTGCTCATGTCCCGCAATGTGCGCGATGGGATAGCGCCGCGCGATGTCCTGGCAGAGCGTGGCCAGCGTCCGGTACTGGGCGGGTTCGAACGCCAGGCCCTCCAGGCCCTCCAGCTCGATGCCGATCGAGTCGTCATTGCACTGGCTGCGCCCGCGGTAGGCCGACTGGCCTGCGTGCCAGGCCCGCAGATCACAATCCACGAACTGCCAGAGCGCACCGGTGCGCTCGATGAAGAAATGCGACGACACCGCCAGTCCGCGGATGCTCTGGTAGTAGGGATGGGCATCCCAGTCCAGGGTGTTGGTGAACAGCTGTTGCACTGCACCCCCCCCGTACTCGCCCGGCGGCAGGCTGATGGAATGCACCACGATCAGGTCGATGGCGGACCTGGCCGCTGCCGGGCGCGTGCCATGGTTGGGGGATGGGAGCCTCGTGGCCGCGCGGTGCCAGCCGCCGTCCCACGGCGGTGGGTCCGCCGGCGCTGCCTCCTCAGCCCACGTCGTCATGCGGGTCCTGGTCGTTGGGCACGGCGATGTTCAGCCGGGCGATCCTGTAGCGTATCTGGCGCAGGCTGATGCCCAGCCGGGCGGCGGTGGCGGTCCGGTTGAAGCCCGCCTCGCGCAGGGCGCGGATCAGGATGTCGCGCTCCTGCTGGTCAAGCCATGCCTGAAGATCGCTGGGCAGCGTCACCAGGCTGCCCGCGCCGGGCGGCGGCGCGGCCGGGTAGGCGCTCTGCGGGTCGGCGGGGGACGGCATCGCGGGCGCCGGCGCCGCCCGTGTCCTCGGGGACTCGGCGGCTCCCCCCGAGGGCCCGTCCACATGCAGCTCTTCCCCATCGCTGAGCGCCACGGCCCGGTGCAGCAGGTTTTCAAGCTCCCGGACGTTGCCGGTCAGCGGGTGCGCGGCGATGGCGTGGAGCGCGCTGTCGGTCAGCGGGGGGACCGGCATGCCCGATTCCTGCGCGATGCGTGAGAGCAGCGCGGCGCACAGCACAGGCAGGTCTTCGCGCCGCTCGCGCAGAGGGGGGATCAGGATCTCGATCACGTTGAGCCGGTAGTACAGATCCTGCCGGAAGCGGCCCGATTGCACATCGGCGGCCAGGTCGCGGTGCGTGGCGCTGACGATGCGCACATCCACCGTCTCCTCCTGCGTCGAGCCCAGGGGCCGCACGCTGCGCTCCTGGATCGCACGCAGCAATTTTGACTGCATGGCCAGGGGCAGGTCGCCGATCTCGTCGAGAAACAGCGTGCCGCCACGGGCCGCCTGAAAGTAGCCGTCGCGATCCTGGGCGGCGCCGGTGTAGGAGCCCTTGCGGGCGCCGAAGAACTCCGCCTCGAGCAGGTTCTCGGGAATGGCACCACAGTTCACGGCCACCAGCGGGCCATCCGCGCGCTGGCTGCTGGCATGCAGGGCCTGCGCCACCAGTTCCTTGCCCGTGCCTGATTCACCGTGAATCAGCACGGGCGCCATGCCGCGCGCGACCTTGGCCACCCGCTGCTTGACGTTGCGGATCGCCTCGGAGGTGCCCACCAGCCGGTCCAGGGCGGTGCCCGCCGCCAGGGGATCCGCGCCGGCCGGCGCCGGCCGGCCTTGCACTCCACCGCTGCGCGCGGCCCGGGGCGCGGGGACACCACCCGTGCCCTGCACCGCGGAGGCGACAACCGATCGGAACTGCTTGAGGTCCACCGGCTTGGTCATGTAGTCGAACGCGCCGGAGCGCAGGGCTTCCACGGCGTTCTCGGCCGACCCGTAGGCCGTCATGACCACGCAGCGTTCGCGGCGCTGCTGGTCACGCAGGTCCTGCAGCAGTTCCATGCCGAACCCGTCGGGCAGGCGCATGTCGGTGATGACGGCATCGAACCGGTGGGCCTTGAGCTGCTCGCGTGCCTCCTGCACGCTGGACGCAGTCTCCACACGATAGCCTTCGCGCAGCAGCGTCAGCTCGTACAAGGTGCGCAGGTCGGGTTCGTCGTCCACGACGAGGATGGAGGCGGCAGGGGCGTTCATGGCAATGCGTTTCAGACCACGATGGTGTCAAACAGCGTGGCGGCTTCGGTGGGGCGTGTGGTGCGGCGAAAGCCCACGGTGAAGGCGTTGCCTCCCACCTCGCCCCGCAGGGTGGTGCGGGTAAGCCGCTGGTAGCTGATGGACGCCCCATGGCGCTGGCACAGCTCGCGGCAAATATACAGGCCCAGGCCGCTGGAGCGGCTTTCGGATGAAAAGAAGGGCTCGAACAGGTGGCGCTCCACCGATTTGTCCATGGGGGCGCCGTCGCTCCAGACTTGCAGGCTGATCTGTCCCGACGGCAGGGCCCGGGTGGTCACCGTGAGCGAATCGGGCTCCTGGCCCATGTAGCGCAGCGCATTGTCCAGCAGGTTCACGAGCACGCGGCGCAGATGCTCCGTGTCGAATTCCACCTGGGTATTGCCCGCTTCGAGCATCACCACCGCGCGGCGCTGCAGGGGGTCCTGCGCCTGCCAGTCATTCCAGACCAGCGCCACGGTTTCATCCAGCGGCAAGGTGGATGCCGGCGCGTGGCTGATCTGGTGCTGCACGCGGGCGATGTCCAGCACCTCTTCGGCGATGCGGGCCAGGCGGTCCGCATTCTGCTGCACCATGCGCGCCAGGCGTTTCTGGGCGGGGTCGTGCAGGTCTTCCTCGAGCAGGGCGTTGGCCTGCACGATGGCGGCCAGCGGGTTGCGGATCTCATGCGCCACGGCGGCGGACATGCGGCCCATGGCGGCGAGCTTTTCCGTGCGCAGCCGGGCTTCCATCTCCCGCAGATCGTGCAGGAACATCACGCACAGGCGCTCGGTCTGCGCCTGGCGCGCGGCTTCGCGCGTCGAGGTCAGCCAGGTGCGCACATGCAGTCCGGTGGGGCTCTGTCCCGGATGGAGCAGGTCCACGTCCGCGGTCTGGGAATGTTCCTGGCGGAAAGTCCTCCGTGCCAGGGTGACCAGCGGGTTCCAGGGCGTCTCGGACGACAGGATGAAGGGCAGTTCGGGCAGGGCCGAGCCGCCGAGAAGCTGGAGCCCGGCGGGATTGGCAATGCGCACCACATCGCTTTCGTCCACCACCAGCACCCCGTCGGTGAGGTTCTGGATGACCAGCGCGCTGACCTGGGTCTGCACCCGGGCGGCGACCTGGCTCTGCTGCGCCACTTCCTGCTCGCGGGCCAGGCGGGTCGCGAGCTGGTGCACGAGGTAGCTCACGATGAAGTAGCCCGTGCCAGTCAGCGCGCTTTGCAGGTAGCGCGGCGCATCGTCGCCCGCGGTGCCGGAGCCCATCCACCAGGCCCAGCCCAGCAGCAGCAGCGTGACGCCCGCCGTGGTGCCCAGTGCCAGGGTCAGGGTCCCCAGCACGGCCGCCATCAGGATGGGCAGGCCAAACAGGGGGGTGTAGTTCATGGTGCCCGCATGCAGCAATTGCAGCGCGGCGATGGCGGCGAGGTCCACCCCGATGGAGGGCAGCCATTGCGGGCCGGCCCCCGGCGACGGCGGGCGGTGCCTTGCCAGGATGCGCAGCAACGTGGTGGCCGCGAGATACAGCGCACACACCACCAGCACGGCCGGCTCCGTGGCCTGGTTGATGGCCTGACCCGCACCTTGCAGCACGAGGAGAGCCAGTGCCACCATGACGCGGCCGGTCAGGAATCCCCGCCACAGCCGCACGAACGGCGCCTCGACCACGGATGTGAAGGTGCTGGCGGACAGCGCTGGCATGGCCGGTCTCAGGCCGGGCCCAAGCGCCGGTGCTCGGCGCAGCAGTAGGCCTGGGGGCCGACCATCAGCGCTTCGGCCTGGGGAACGTGAACGCCGCAGTGGGCACAGGCAAGCATGTCTTGCGGAAGCGCCAGGTGCGGGGGGCTGGAAGACTCCGCGCCGGTCGCGCGGCGTCCGCGCCAGATACCGATGGCAACGACCAGCACCACCAGCAAGACCAGGTATTTCATGCGTTGCGGCCCAGAACGACTTCCATGACAAAGCGGGATCCCACGTAGGCCAGCAGCAGCAACGCCGAGCCTGCGTACAGCACGCGCACCGCATTGCGGCCCCGCCACCCGAAGCGCGCACGCCCCACCAGAAGGGTGGCGAACGTGAGCCAGGACAGCAGGGAGAACACGGCCTTGTGGTCCCACCGCCAGGCCCTTCCATACAGCGTGTCGCCAAACAGCCAGCCCGCCAGCAGGGTTGCGGTCAGCAGGATGAAGCCCGCGGTCACGAAGCGAAAGGTCAGGCGTTCGAGGGTCAGCAACGGAATGCCGCTGTGCGGATCTTCGGCCTGCCGGATATGGCGCTCGGCGCGGGTCATGAGCCATGCATGCACCACGGCGGCGCCAAAGAGGCCGTAGCAGGCGATGCCCAGCGCCAGGTGCAGGGGCAGCCAGGCGGAGGCCGCGACATGCAGGGGCTGGCCCGGGAAAACCAAGGCCAGCACCACGGCGATGGCGCCGAGCGCGGCCAGGATCCACCGGGCCTGCATCTGCGGAAACAGCTGCCGTTCCACCGCATACACCGTGAGCACGAGCCAGGCTGTCATCGACAGGGCCGGGGCAAAGCCAAAGCGCGGCGCCTCGCCCCAAAGCCCCCACACCAGCACCGCGCCATGCAGTATCCAGGCGACCAGCAGCGCATTGCGTGCTGCCGCGGCCCCCAGCCGCGAGGCGGCTGCGGCGGGCACGGCGTATGCCACGGCCGCGGCCAGGGCCAGCAGCCAGCTGACGGGGGAAGCACTGGGTAAAATCATGGGTACAGTTTAGCCTTTCGCCCCACCGCCAGCGCCCTGGCGGGCCCGCGTGCACAACGACAGCGTTGATGGCGCGCAGGCAATACCGGAACTTCTCCTATGGCCTCCGCCCTTACCGACAAACTCACGCGCCTCGTCAAGGAGATGCGTGGCCAGGCCCGCATCACCGAGTCCAACGTCACGGACATGCTGCGCGAGGTGCGCATGGCCCTGCTCGAGGCCGACGTGGCCCTGCCCGTGGTGCGCGACTTCATCGCGCGCGTCAAGGAAAAGGCTCTGGGCCAGGAGGTGCTGGGCTCGCTCAAGCCGGGCCAGACGCTGGTGAGCATCGTCAACCGCGAACTCGCCGCCACCATGGGCGAAGGCGTGGCCGACATCAACTTGGCTGCGCAGCCGCCGGCCGTGATCCTGATGGCCGGCCTGCAGGGGGCGGGCAAGACCACCACCACGGCCAAGCTGGCCAAGCACCTGATCGAAAAACGCAAGAAGAAGGTGCTCACCGTCTCGGGCGACGTGTACCGCCCGGCGGCCATCGAACAGCTCAAGACGGTGACGAAGCAGGCCGGTGCGGAGTGGTTCCCGAGTACGCCGGACCAGAAGCCGCTCGATATCGCGCACGCCGCGCTCGATTACGCCAAGAAGCACTACTTCGATGTGCTGCTGGTCGATACCGCTGGCCGCCTGGCCATCGATGAAGCCCTGATGAAGGAAATCAAGGACCTGCATGCGGCGCTGAACCCGGTCGAGACCCTGTTCGTGGTCGATGCCATGCAGGGCCAGGATGCGATCAACACGGCCAAGGCCTTCAAGGAGGCGCTGCCGCTCACCGGCATCGTGCTCACCAAGCTCGATGGCGATTCGCGCGGCGGTGCGGCGCTGTCGGTGCGGCAGATCACGGGCGCGCCGATCAAGTTCGCGGGCGTGTCCGAGAAGCTCGACGGCCTGGAGGTGTTCGATGCCGAGCGCCACGCGGGCCGCATCCTGGGCATGGGCGACATCGTGGCGCTGGTGGAGCAGGTCACGGCGGGCGTGGACATGGAGGCGGCGCAAAAGCTGGCGGCCAAGGTCAAGAGCGGTGACGGCTTCGACCTGAACGACTTTCTTTCCCAGATCCAGCAGATGAAGCAGATGGGCGGGCTTTCCAGCCTCATGGACAAGCTCCCGTCCCAGCTCACCGCCAAGGCCGGCGCCATGGACATGGACAAGGCCGAGAAGGACATCAAGCGCAAGGAGGGCATCATCCAGAGCATGACGCCGCTGGAGCGGCGCAAGCCCGACCTCATCAAGGCCACGCGCAAGAAACGCATCGCCAACGGCGCGGGCGTGCATGTGCAGGAAGTCAACCGCTTGCTCAAGGAGTTCGAGCAGATGCAGGGCATGATGAAGAAGATGAAGGGCGGCGGCCTGATGAAGATGATGAAGAAGATGGGCGGCATGAAGGGCCTGGGCGGGGGCGGCATGCCCAAGATGCCCTTCTGAGATAGAGGCATTTCGGCCTCTGGCGCTGATGGATAAAGCGCGAAAAGCTATAAAAAATATAGCAAAATAAAAAGCCGGCATGCATGCCGGCTTTTTTTGTGGGCGATGTGATCGCGAGGAGGCGGCGGACTAGGCTGCCTTCAGCATCGGCTGTGCCAGGCGGCTGGCATGCAGCCATGCGCGGCGCAGCACGGGGGGCGACCAGGACTCCTCGGGAATCAGCAGCAGGCGCTGTGCGCGCATCGCCTTGCCCAGCGCGATCTGGCTGGTGAGCACGGCCAGCGGAATCGCCAGCGCCAGGGGCAGGCCCACGGGCATCAGCCACAGGAGGGCGCTGCTGTCGATCAGCGCAACACCCAGCGCCAGCAGGCCGATCACCACGCTCATGGGGGCCAGCTGGCGCACGGCATGGAGCCAGGGCACGGCGTGGGCCTCGCGCGGAGGCGATTTCCATTCCAGCTTCAGGCCCGTGAGCGCGATCAGTACGAACAGCGAATGCGCCAGCATGCGGATGGGGGCCTGCAGGATGGCCAGCACGCTTTCGAGCGCGGCGCTCTTGAGCAGGCTGAAGGCGCCGCCGTACTCCTTTTGCTCGCGGCGCATGAACACCGCGGCCACGCCCAGGATGCGAGGCAGGAACAGCATGCACAGCGTCCATGCCCACAGCGAGAGCAGTTCGGCCGGCAGGATGTGCCAGTCGGCCACGAGCTTGGCGCCCGAGAGCCACAGCGCCGTGCCCAGGGTGAGGAAGGCCAGCCACAATGGGGCCGAGAGGTAGGCCATGGCGCCCGTGATGAACATCGAGCGGTGCACGGCGTGAAGGCCGGGCTCGGCCATGAGGCGAGCGTTCTGCAGATTGCCCTGGCACCAGCGGCGGTCGCGCTGCAGCTCGGCCAGCAGGTCGGGGGGCTGTTGCTCGTAGCTGCCGACCAGGTCGGCCACCAGCCACACGTGGTAACCCGCGCGGCGCATCAGGGCTGCTTCCACGAAATCGTGCGACATGATGCCGCCCGCCAGACCGCCCTTGCCCTTGATGGGTGCGAGTGCGCAATGCTCCATGAAAGGAGCTACGCGGATGATGGCGTTGTGGCCCCAGTAGTGGGATTCGCCCAGTTGCCAGTACTGCATGCCCAGGGTGAAGAGGCGGCCTGTGACGCGCGAGGCGAACTGCTGCGCGCGGGCGTGCAGCGTGACGTGGCCGATGGCCTGCGTGGCTGTCTGGATGATGCCGGCGCCCGGGTTGGCTTCCATCAGCTTGGCCATCGAGACGATGCAGTCGCCGCTCATCACGCTGTCGGCGTCCAGCACCACCATGTAGCGGTAGTCCTTGCCCCAGCGGCGGCAGAAGTCGGCCACATTGCCGGCCTTGCGGTGCGTGCGGCGGGTGCGCAGGCGGTAGTACACCTGCACTTGCGGCTGCTGGCCGTGCTGGGCGAGGGCATCGCGCAGCGCCTCCCATGCGGCACGTTCGGCCTGGGCGATGGCGGGGTCGTAGCTGTCGGACAGCACGAACACGTCGAAGGTGGCGCCGTGGCCGGTCGATGCGACCGACTCGCACGTGGCCCGCAGCCCGGCAAACACCGTGGCCACATCTTCGTTGCAGATCGGCATGATGATGGCCGTGCGCGCGTCGGGCGCCAGTTCGTGCTCCAGCACGCTGCGCACGGACAGCGCGTGCCGGTCACCGCGCAGCATCACCCAGAAACCCATCAGGCCGGTAAGGAAACCGGTGACCACCCAGGCGGAGAGCAGCGCAAACAGCGCGATCTGGCCGTACCCCAGCCAGGCGTTTTCATAGTCGGGCTGCACGCCCGCAAACAGAAAGCTGGCCAGGGCCGTGGTCAACGCGGTCAGCACGGCAAAGGTCCAGCGGCGGCGCTGCGCCGCGCCCTCCCAGGCCTGGGCCACGGCGGGGGCCGCGGGCAGGGCCGGGTGGGGCGCTGCGCTGCGGCCTGTCAGGCGCAGCAGGAGGGCGGTGCCCATGCTGTTCCAGAAGCCGCGCCAGGGAAGCGGTGCCATGGAGCCCCGGTTGACCGGGGGCGCGGTCACGGCATTGGGGTGCCGTTCCTCGCGCAGCGTGCTGCGCGGGATGCCGACAGTCCGGTGCTGCTGTAGGGGGCTTACTCGGGAAGAATGATGTGCGTCCATGTTTCACTCACAGCGTGGTTGTCGTGTTGAAGAAAAGCGCGCAGCTCGATCGGGCGATCGGCCTTTTGGCGCTGTACGCGAACGGTCATGCGCCACTGCTCGGTGGCGGGATTGCGGTAGACGATGTTTTCAAGCACCTTGCCGTTGACATCGCTGGTCACCACGGCCTTCACGGTGGCGTCGGCGGGCAGGGCCTTGAGGGCGGGGCCGTCGAAATCGACCACGTACTGGGCCTGCTGGCGCAGGGCCTCGGCGGTTTGTTTGGTGTAGCCCATGCCCCGGCGCGATTGCGTGGCCCAGGCCCCGGGGGGGCGCTGCTGCTCGTCGCCCTGCCAGCTCAGCTCATAGGCAAATTCCAGGGGCTGGCCGGGGGCCGGCATCTGGGCCGGAACCCAATACGCAACGATGTTGTCGTGCGTTTCGTCGGGGGTGTGGAGCTGCACCAGTTCCACACGGCCAGCGCCCCAGTCGTGCAGGGGGCGCACCCAGGCGCTGGGGCGGCGCTCATACCGGGCTTCCACGTCCTCATAGTTCGACCACTGGCGGTCGCGCTGCATCAGGCCAAAGCCCTTTGGGTTTTGGGTGGCAAACGATGTGACCAGTGTCTGCCTGGGGTTCTGCAGCGGCCGCCACAGCCATTCGCCCTCGCCCGTGGCGATCATCAGGCCGTCGGAGTCATGCACTTCGGGCCGGAAGTCGTCCTTGCGGGGCTGGTTCTCGCCAAAGAAGAACATGCTGGTCAGCGGCGCGACCCCGAGCGTGGCGATGGGCTTGCCGGAGCCGGGCCGCACAAAAATGCGGCTGCGCACGGTGGTGGTGGTCTGCGCGCCGGGCTGGATGTCGAAGCGGTAGGCGCCGGTGGCGCGGGGCGAATCCAGCAGCGCGTACACCGTGACCTGTGTGGACAAGGGGTCGGGCCGTACCAGCCAGAACTCGGTGAAGCGCGGGAACTCCTCGCCACTGCCGCCCACGGTGTCGATGGCCAGCCCCCGGGCCGACAGGCCGTACTGCTGGCCCTTGCCCAACGCGCGGAAGTAGCTCGCGCCCTGGAAGACCACCAGCTCATCCTTGTAAGCGCTGGAGTTGAGGTGGTTGTGCAGGCGAAAGCCAGCAAAGCCCAGGTCGCCCCAGGCCTCAGGCCGCACCTGGTTCTTGCCATAGTCGAAGTCCGCACGGCTGTAGCCGATGTGGCGCGCGCCCTGCGGCGTGACTTCGTTGATCAGCACCGGCTCTTTCTGGTACAGGCCCAGGTGGAAGAACATGGCCTCGAACGGCAGCTTCTCGGTGCGCCACAGGGCACGGTCGGGGCGCCAGCGGATGTCGCGCACCTGGTCGTAGTTGAGTTTTGCGAGGTCGGCGGGCAGCTTGTCGCTGGATGCGCGATACGGCTTCTGTGCCCGCTCCCGGGCGAGGCGGGTGACGCTGTCGAAATCGAAGCCTTGCGCCTGCGCAGTGCCTGCGAGCAGGGCGGCGGCCAGCGCCATCACGGCCCGCGGGAGGCGGCCGATGGCGCGTGAACGGAGAGAAAAAACAGCTTGCATGCCGGAACTAGGGCAAACCCTGTGCCAGCTTGAAAAAACTGTTCTAAATCAAATGCTTAGGCCATCAACTGCATGTAAGCAGATGTGCAACCCCGCCATGGGAGCCGAAATGCCGTCTTTTTGTCGCCATCTGGCGACAGCGAATGGGATCGCTGCTAAAAAACCCAGATAAATCAAATACTTAGTCGTGTCGCCCATCGGCGACGTCGTCGTTGTCCGGGGCGTCATTCTTGAAGTTTCCGGGGGTCAGCGCGTGTTTTTGCAGCAGCCGGTAGAACTCCGTGCGGTTGCGCTGCGCCAGGCGCGCCGCATCGGCCACGTTGCCGTCCGTCATCTTGAGCAGGCCCACCAGATACTCGCGCTCGAAGCGTTGCCGGGCTTCGGCAAAGCTCAGCACCTGGGTGGACGGCGTGCGCAGCGCGCGCTGCACCAGCGTCAGGGGCACCAGAGGGGTGGTGGACAGCGCGCACACCTGCTCGACAACGTTGTAGAGCTGGCGCACATTGCCGGGCCAGGCGGCCAGGGTCAGGGCCTTGAGCGCCTCGGGCGCAAAGCCTGACAGGCGCTTGTCGTACTTGCGCGCCAGCTTGTCCAGAAAGTGGTTGGCCAGCAGCGCGATGTCCTCGCGCCGGTCTGCGAGGGTGGGCAGCATCAGCGTGACCACGTTCAGGCGGTAGTACAGGTCTTCACGGAACTGGGCCGTGGCCATCGCTGCCTCCAGGTCGCGGTGCGTGGCCGAGATGATGCGCACGTTGATCGGGATCGCCTGGCTGGCCCCCACGGGGCGCACCGCGCGCTCCTGCAGCACCCGCAGCAGCTTGACCTGCAGTGCGGGGGGCATGTCGCCGATCTCGTCCAGCAGCAAGGTGCCGCCTTCGGCGGCCTGGAACAACCCCTTGTGGTTGCTCACCGCGTCGGTGAAGGCGCCCTTGACGTGGCCAAACAGTTCGGACTCCAGCAGGGCCTCGGGGATGGCGCCGCAGTTGACCGCCACAAAGGGATGGCTCGCACGGGGGCTGGCGCGGTGGATGGCCTGGGCCAGCAGTTCCTTGCCCGAGCCGCTGTCGCCCAGCAACAGCACGCTCGCATCCGACTGGGCCACCATGTAGGCTTCGGCCAGCAGGTCGGTCATGCGGTTGGAGCGGCTCACGATCTCGGCGCGCCATGCCTCGTTGGCATGGGCATGTGCCACCGCAGGGGCGCTGAGCGCCAGGGCCTGGGCGATTTTCTCGAGCAGCTCCTTGCCGTCGTAGGGCTTGGTGAGGTAGGTGAACACCCCGCGCGACGTGGCTTCCACCGCATCGGGAATGGTGCCGTGGGCGGTGAGCAGGATGACCGGCAGCGAGGGGTGGCGTGCACGCACTTCGTCGAACAGCGCGAGTCCGTCGCGCCCTGGCAGGCGCACGTCGCTCAGCACGAGCTGGGGGCGCGCCATGTCGAGCTGGGCCAGCGCGGCCTCGGCCGAGCCCACGGCCACCACGTCGTATCCGGCGGCATGGAGCCGCAGGGACAACAGCCGCAGCATGTCGGCGTCATCGTCCACCACAAGAATGCGGGCGGCGGGCGTTGCGCGGGAGGGGCGGGGAGTGGCTGCCATGGTCGTTGTCTCGCAAGCTCAGGGGGCCGGGCGCTGCGGGCTGCTGCCCGGGGTTGATGCCGGTGTGGCAGGAAGCGGGGCGGGGCGCGTGGTCAGGCTGCGTTCGATGGCGCGCACGGCCTCCAGCCGTTCGTTGAGCTGGTCGTTGCGGCGCTGTGCATCGCGCAGTTGTTGTGCCTGCCGCTCCAACTGGTCTTCAAGCCGGCGTTGCTGCAGCAGCCGTGCCTCCATGAGGCGCGCCAGGGGATGCAGGGGCTGCGCCGCGGCAGCGGTGTTGCCCATCACGCGCTGCACCAGCCCGAGGGCACGTGCCGTATCGACGGGCTGGCGTGTCTGCGCAAGCGCAACAGCCAGGAGAAGCGGGGTTTCCGCCGTCGCGTCTTCCGCCTCGCCGAGGCGGGCGATTTCCCTGGCCAGTTCTGCTGCGGGCATGCGCAGCGTCCGGTCGGCCTGGGCCAGCACCTGCAGCACCGGTTCGGCGGCCTGGGTTGTGCCGGCGGCCGCGGCCTCGCCCGCCGGGAAGGACTCCGGTGCGTCCGGGGCCGGGGCGGCAACCGCCACGACGGGGGCGGGCGCTCCTGCCGCCGCTGCTGCCGCCTTGGGCGAGGTGGCATTGCAGCCCGTCAGCACGAGCGCTGCGGCCAGCGGCAAGATCCATGCAGGGGAATTCAGCGCTTGCTGGCCGGCAGGGCGGCAAGGGACATAACTAGGCGGCATGTGGTAGTTCCATGCGAAAAAAGGAGTGGACGCCGTCTTCCACCAGCCGCACGCGGCCACCGTGGGCAACAACGTACTCGTGGACGATGGAAAGCCCGATGCCGGTGCCTCGCACTGCATCGTCGGGCTGGCGTATGCCCCGGTAAAAGGGTTCAAACACGCGGTCGCGGTCGGCGCTGGCCACCCCGGGCCCCTGGTCGGAGACATCCACGCGCACGTGGTCGGCGTGGCGCGAGAGGGACAGCCGCACCGTTCCGCCCTTGGGGGAGAAACGGATGGCGTTGGACAGCAGGTTGCTGACGGCCGAGGCGATTTTGTCGGCATCGATCTGCAGGGACACAGCCGGTCCCTCCACCAGCACGCGCAGGCCACGGGCCTGCCATTGCAGGCGCTGGGCCTCCACCTGGGCCTCCAGCAGCGCAAGCAGATCGGTGTCGCGCCGCTGCAGCTGGCGTGCCTCGAACGCCGCGGCATTGAAGCGCAGCAAGGCTTCGATCTCCCCCTGCAGCACCAGCGTGTTGTGGTGCAGGATCTGCGTCACTTCGCGCTGGCCGGCGTTGAGCTCGCCGGTCACGCCGTCCTGCAGCAGCGCCACGCCTTCCCGCAGCGCGGCCAGGGGGGTCTTGAGCTCGTGCGAGACATGGCGAAGAAAGCGGGCCTTGTCGGCGTCCAGCTCCAGCAGCCGTAGCCGCAGCCATTCCAGTTGCTGACCGACCCGGCGCACGTCGTCGGGGCCCGAGATCACCACGGGCGCTTCGAGCTGGTTCTCTCCCAGCCGCCGGATCGTGCCTTCGAGCCGCTTGAAGGGGCGGGCGAGCCAGATGCCCAGCGCCAGGGCCAGCACCAGGGCCAGGACGATCACCCCTACCACCTGGTGGGTCACGCTGCGGCGGCTCGCCTCGACCCGGTCCTGCAGTTCACGGTTGCGCTGGGCATTGATGTCCTGCACCGATTGCGCAATGGTGGTGTGCAGCGCCTCCAGCGTGACGAATTCTTCCGCCACCAGCCGCTCGTTCTCCAGCGCCCGCTCTGGCGGGGCATCGAGCAGATCCTTGACGGCGTCCAGATGCCTGAGCCATTGCGCGGACTGCTCTTCGGGGAGTCCACCCTTGTGCAGTTGGTCGAGAACGGCCAGCGCCTCCACGGACATCTCGTTGAAGCTGCGGCGCAGTGGCGCATCCCGCAGCACCAGGGACTGGCGGGCCGCGCGCTCCAGCGCCTGCCCACGCTGGTTCAGCGCCTGGGCGGCCGTGCTCAGGGCTGTTGCCTCCGCGCCGCCGTGGCGGCTTTGCACCATGAGCTGTTCCAGCGTATAGAGCGCCCGCAGGGAGCTCACGCCCAGCAGGCCCGCTATGAGCAGGAACGCCAGGAGCAGCAGTTGCTGAAACGAGAGGCCGTGCAGAGGGCCGTCGACCTTCTGCGAATCCGCGTGTGGCAGGTGTTCAGGCATTGCCACGGGTGTCTGCTGCGTCTCAGGCGGCGTATGCCGCCTCGTGGGTGCGCACTTCGCCGCGCAGCGTATAGGCCTTGGCCTCGGTGATCGTTACATCCACCATCTGCCCCACCAGGCGGGGCTGGCCCACAAAGTTGACCACGCGGTTGCATTCGGTGCGGCCCATGAGCTCGGTGGCGTCGCGCTTGGAGGCGCCTTCCACCAGGATGCGCTGCACCGAGCCCACGCGGCTTTCGCTGATGGATTTGATGTTGGCGTTGATGACGCCTTGCAGGTGTTGCAGGCGGCGCAGTTTCACGTCGTGCGGCGTGTCGTCGTGCAGGCCGGCGGCGGGCGTGCCGGGGCGCGGGCTGAAGATGAAACTGAAGCTGTTGTCGAAGTGGATGTCGTCGATGAGCTTCATCATCTTGTTGAAATCGTCCTCCGTCTCGCCGGGAAAGCCCACGATGAAGTCGCTGCTCATGGCCAGGTCGGGGCGGATGGCGCGCAGCTTGCGCACCGTGCTCTTGTATTCCATGGCGGTGTAGCCGCGCTTCATGGCCATCAGGATGCGGTCGCTGCCATGCTGCACGGGCAGGTGCAGGTGGCTGGCCAGCTTGGGCAGCCTGGCGTAGGCCTCGATCAGGCGGGGCGTGAATTCGTTGGGGTGGCTCGTGGTGTAGCGGATGCGCTCGATGCCCGGGATGTCGGACACGTATTCGAGCAGCAGCGCGAAGTCGGCGATCTCTGCCGTGCCCCCCATCTTGCCCAGGTAGGCGTTCACGTTCTGGCCCAGCAGGGTGATTTCCTTCACGCCCTGGTCGGCCAGGCCCGCCACTTCCACCAGCACATCGTCGAACGGGCGGCTCACCTCTTCGCCGCGCGTGTAGGGCACCACGCAGTAGCTGCAGTATTTGCTGCAGCCTTCCATGATGGAGACAAAGGCGCTCGCGCCCTCGACCCGCGCCGGGGGCAGGTGGTCGAACTTCTCGATCTCGGGGAAGCTGATGTCCACCTGGGGCTTGTCCAGGCGTTCGCGCTGGTTCAGCATCTCGGGCAGGCGGTGCAGGGTCTGCGGGCCGAACACCACGTCCACATAGGGCGCGCGCTTGATGATCTCGGCGCCTTCCTGGCTGGCCACGCAGCCGCCCACGCCGATCTTCACGCCGCGCGCCTTCAGGTGCTTGATGCGGCCCAGGTCGCTGAACACCTTCTCCTGCGCCTTCTCGCGCACCGAGCAGGTGTTGAACAGAATGAGGTCGGCTTCGTCCACGTTCTGCGTGGGCTCGTAGCCCTGGGCGGCATTGAGCACGTCGGCCATCTTGTCCGAGTCGTACTCGTTCATCTGGCAGCCGAAGGTTTTGATAAAGACTTTTTTGGCCATGGCGGGCTCGCGATCGGGAAAGGGATAAGGCGGGGCGCCCGGCGCTCCGCAAGCATGCATTCGGCTGCGCCGTTGCGCCGTTGCGCAGGGCGCAGCCGCCGTGTTACTTCTTGATGGGGTCGGATTCCGCGCGGTAGTTGCGCTCGACCGTGTCACTGCCCTTGCGGGGTTGTTCGGCTTCACCCTGGGTCAGGATCCAGGCGGTGATCAGCATGCCGGTGCTGTTTTCGATGACGTAGTTCACCTTGTAGCTCTGGCCCAGCACCGTGTGCGCCATCACCAGCGTGTTCTGCGGGCTCAGCAGGCGCATGCCGGGTGCCATGCGGATGGTGCGGCCGTTGAGCGTGGCTTCCGACACCGTATTGAGGGTCAAGGTGCCGCGCAGGGCCGCATCAGGGAACGTGCGCATGCCTCCGAGGCCAGGCTGTACCTGGGCGGTGGCGGGCAGAGCGGCGTACACGAGGGCGCAAGCGAGCCCGGCGACGATGTGGTGGCGTAGGTTCCGTGCGGGAACGCGGTGGGGAACAGTGCAGCGATTCATGGTTTACATCCAGGGGCTGAAGGGAGAATTCTAGGGCGGACCTGCCGTTGGGGGTGCGTGAGCCAGCAAACCGTCCGAGGCGGGAAATAACCCCATCGGCTGTGGAGGGGCCTGCGCATTGTCAGGGCCAGCCCAGGCAACACGAAAGCCCGGCACCAAAGAAAAACCCACAGTGGGTTGCCGCACTGTGGGTTGGATGTGGTGGTCGTAGGTGGACTTGAACCACCGACATCAGCATTATGAATGCTGCGCTCTAACCAACTGAGCTATACGACCGTAGCCCCAGATTATAGAACAAAAATTATTGGTGTGTGAAGTTCGCTGTGCGTTTGTTCATGAAAGCGTCCATGCCTTCCTTCTGGTCCTGGGTCGAGAACAGGGCGTGGAAGAGGCGGCGCTCGAACATGACGCCGTCCGACAGGCTGCCTTCGAAGGCGCGGTTGACGGACTCCTTGGCCGCCATCACGGCGATTTGCGAGAAGCCTGCAATGATGATCGCGGCGCCCAGCGCCTCGTCCATGAGCTTGTCGTAGGGCACCACGCGGCTGACCAGCCCGGCGCGTTCGGCTTCCGCGGCGTCCATCATGCGGCCCGTCAGGGCCATGTCCATGGCCTTGGCCTTGCCGACGGCGCGCGGCAGCCGCTGCGTGCCGCCCGCGCCAGGGATCACACCCAGCTTGATTTCAGGCTGCCCGAACCGGGCGTTGTCGGCGGCGATGATGAAGTCGCACATCATGGCCAGCTCGCAGCCGCCCCCCAGCGCAAAGCCGCTGACGGCGGCGATCACGGGCTTGCGGATGGACCGGATGGCCTCCCAGTTGCGGGTGATGTAGTCGCCCTTGTAGGTGTCCGCAAAGCTGTACTTCGCCATCGCTCCAATGTCCGCGCCCGCCGCGAACGCCTTTTCGCTTCCCGTGACGATGATGCAGCCGATCTTCTCGTCCGCGTCGAAGGCCTTCAGCGCGGTGCCCAGTTCGTTCATGAGCTGGTCATTCAGCGCGTTGAGCTGCTTGGGGCGGTTGAGCGTGATGATGCCAACCTTGTCCGCCTCGGTGCGGACCTCGATGGTTTCGTAGGACATGGAAATCTCCTGGATTTATAGGTGGTTATGACGGCGTGAACGAATATACCCAAGCGAGGCTGCAGCGCGCGGAGGTAGGTAGAACACCGTACCGCGCAGCGGGAATCAGTTCAGCCAGCGCCCCACCGCGGCCGCGTTGGCAACCGACAGGCTGATCGTGTCAGGAACGGCAGGGGCTGGCACGGGGCCGCGGGCGGTTTTTCTGGGCGCGGAGGACGGGCCCCGGGACGGGAGTTCCAGCGCCAGGCGCAGCAGGCGGCCATCGCGCGCCACCAGGGCCGTCAATGCCGTCTCGGTGCCTGCATAGAACGCCACGTCCTCCAGCTTGCTGATGCGCCATCCCTGCTGGTTCACCTCGATGCCCAGCCATTCGTCGCCTGGCGTCATGCCCGCCTTTTCCGCGGCACCGCCGCGCAATACGGTCTTGATGTGCACGCTGTGGCTTTCTCCCACCCGCAGCCCGAGCCGCTGGGCCCATTGGGGTGTTTCGGCCTTGAGGTGCACGCCGTGGGCCGCCAGCAGTTCCGTCAGCGGAAGCTCCGTGGTGCCGTGCACCCACTGCGCCAGTTCAGCATCAAAGGATCGGCCGGCCAGCTCTTCCAATACCGCGCGCAGATCGTCCTCGGCCATGGGGCCGCCATGGCAGCGTGTCCAGAGCGCGCGCATGACCTCGTCCAGGCTGGTCTTGCTTTCGCGGCGCAGGGCGAGGTCCAGGCAAAGGGCCACCAGCGAGCCCTTTGTGTAGTAGCTGACGGTCGCGTTGGGCGTATTCTCGTCCTGGCGGTAGTACTTGACCCAGGCATCGAAGCTGGCCTGTGCCACCGTCTGTACGGCCCTGCCGGGGGTCTGCAGTACCTGGTTGATGGTCTTGGTGACGAGCTTCAGGTATGTGGACTCATCGATCAGCCCCGCGCGGCGCAGCAGCAGGTCATCGTAGTAGCTGGTGAAGCCCTCGAAGAACCAGAGCAGCTGCGTGTAGTTCTCCCGCGAGTAGTCGTGCTCGGTGAACTCGGACGGGCGCAGCCGCTTGACGTTCCAGGTGTGGAAGTACTCATGGCTGATGAGGCCCAGCAGGGTGGTGTAGCCTTCCGCGGCGCGTGTTTCCCCGAGCCGCGGCAGGTCGCGGCGCCCGCAGATGAGCGCGGTCGAGTTGCGGTGCTCCAGCCCCCCGTAGCCGTCCCCCACGGCATTGAGCATGAACAGGTAGCTCCTGAAGGGAGCCTTGCCATCGCCATGCCAGAAGCGGATCGCGGTTTCGCAGATCTTCTGGGTGTCCGCCAGCAGGCGCTTGCCATCAAACGATGGCGCCGCCCCGGCCACCACAAAGCGGTGCGCAATGCCCCCGGCCGTGAACCGGCCGATCCAGAACATGCCCATCTCCACCGGGCAATCGACCAGCTCGTCGTAGTCTTGGGCGGCATACAGGCCAAAGCCCTTTTTGTCGGCCTTGAGCGCGGCAAGCCCGGTGGCGACCGACCATCCGGCCGTGGCGGGCGTGCTGGCGATGTCGAGGGTGTGGCGTTGCTTTTCCTGTCCATGCACGCGCAGGCACAGGCTGGTGCCATTGAAAAAGCCCCGGGATGTGTCGAGCCAGGCCGTGCGCACGGAGGTGTCGTAGGCGCAGACGCAATAGGTCAGCACCAGGGGTTTGTCCACGCTGCAGTCCGCCTGCCACCGGTGCTTGTCCAACTGGATCAGCGCCACCTCGCGCTTGCCCTGGTGGGCCTTGAGTTCCTGCAGGTTCTTGGAGAATTCGCGCACCAGATAGCTCCCCGGAATCCAGACCGGCAGCGAGACCTCCTGCAGGGCCTGGGGACGGGTGATCGTCAGTGCCACGCGAAAGAGATGGGCGTACAGGTCCGAGGGCTCGACGCGGTAGTGGATGGCGGCGGGTTCTGGCGTGCGGGAAGAGGGCATGGGCAGCTGCAGGTTCAGGCTTGCGGGCAGATGGCACAGCCCGTGGGAGAGGGCGTCAACGGCGGCGCAACGCGGGTCAGTTCGCTGCGGAGGGTTCGCTGCTGGCCTCGGCCAGGCGCTTTTCCACTTCCTTCGCACCGATCGCGCCCGGCACGCGGGCCCCGTTGGCAAAGATCAACGTGGGGGTGCCCGTGATCTTGTGCTTGCGCCCAAAGGCCAGATTGCGCTGCAAGGCACTGGTGTCGCAGCTTGCCGCAGCCGCGGGCTTGTCCCGCACCATCAGGTCCTGCCAGGCGGTCACAGGGTCCTTGGCGCACCAGATGTTGCGCGATTTTTCGGCGGAGTCTGGGCTGAGGATGGGGTACAGGAACAGGTACACCGTCACGTTGTCCACGTTCTGCAGGTCGCGTTCGAAGCGCTTGCAGTACCCGCAATTGGGGTCTTCAAAAACGGCCACCTTGCGTTTCCCGTCGCCCCGCACGATGGTGAAGGCATCCTTGAGGGGCAGGGCGGAGAACTCGACCGCGGTGAGTTTGGCGATGCGGTCTTCCGTCAGGTTGCGGCGCGCCTTCGCATCGATCAGCTCGCCCTGGATCACATAGTTGCCCTTGGCATCGGTGTAGAACAGATCCGTCCCGATGCGCACTTCGTACAGGCCCTTCATGGGCGTGGGGCGCACTTCGTCGATCTTGTCCATTTGCGGAATGCGCTCGGCGAGGGCCTTGCGGATATCTGCCTCCTGCGCGGAGGCGGCAATGCCTGAAGCCAGGGCGGCTGCGGCGAGCAGGGTGGGAATCAGTTTCATGGTGTTCTTGTTCCGGAGATCTGTCGGCCTCCCGGTGGAGGCCGCAATGTGGTCAATGTATTCCCATGGCCTGGCGGGCCACGAAGTTCTTCAAGGGGCCGCTCAGTTCAAAGCCCTTCATTCCCCAGTTGCGCAATGCCTGCAGGGGACCCTCGTGGCGGGAGAAAAGCTGCTGTAGCCCGTCCGTCGCCAAACCCATCGGCAGGAGCGCGGCCTTGCGCTCCCTTTCATAGCGCCGAAGCAGCCGCACATCCGCCACGCTGCGCCAGTAGTCGCGTCCCTGCAGCATGCCTGCCAGGGCCTGCGCATCGGCCAGGCCCAGGTTCAGCCCCTGGCCCGCCAGCGGGTGCACGTTGTGCGCCGCATCGCCGGCCAGCACCCAGCTGCGCGGGTTCTTGCCGCTGGCGGGCAGGGCCCCGCACCAACGGTCCGCCTTGGCAAGCTGAAGGGGCCAGGCTGCGCGCTCCGCACTCAGCACCAACTTTCCCAGCACCTCCTGGCTGGCCGCCTGGAGCTTTTTCGCGAATTCTTCAGGCGGCAAGGCCATCAGCGGCGCCGCCTGGTCCTGCAAGACGGACCATACAACCGCCACGGAGTTCCCCTGGGGGCCGCCCAAGGGCAAAAAAGCCAGGATGCCGTCGGGCAAGAACCACTGGCGCGCCACCTGTCCATGCGCACGTTCGCACTCCAAGCGGGTGGCGATGGCGTGCTGGGGATAGGGCGTCACCTGAAAATCCACGCCAAATTCTTGCCGCGTGCTGCTGGCGCGGCCCTCGCACACCACCGTCAGCGCCGCGGGCACGGGCGACTCCACCCATTCCACCTGCGGCTGGTAGCGCACGGCTTCCGTGAGGCGTGCTTCCAGGGCGGGCACGTCGACGATCCAGGCCAGGGCATCCACCCCCTGGGTGGCCGCGTCGAAATGGACGGCGCCGTCGTGGTCACCCTGCACCTGCATGGTCCGCACCGGCGTGGCGTGTTCCTCGTCCGGCCAGCTGCGCAGCGATTCGAGCAGATGGCGCGAGGCCGCATTCAGCGCGTAGGCCCGCACATCGGCGGCTGCGGCGCCTCTGGGGCCGGGGGCCGGCAGCAGGGCCACTTTCAGCCGTTCGCGGGCCAGCAGCAGCGCCAGGGTCTTGCCCACGATGCCGGTGCCGCGAATACAGATATCAAAGGTTTGGGCCATGGCGGCATTGTAGGAGGGGGCTTGTGCCCGCGCGCGCAGTGCAGAATCGGGGCCCGCATCCCCGCCCGTTTTTCAAGGAGTACCCCGGCGTGAGCTTCAACCCTGATTCCGATCTGTCGGGCACCATCGCACGGCTGTGCGTCTATCCTGTCAAGTCGTGCGCCGGCATTGAAGTGCAGGAGGCGCTGCTCACGGAGACCGGGCTGGACCTGGACCGCGCCTGGATGGTGGTGGATGCCAAGGGCATGTTCCTGACCCAGCGCGTCCTG
Organism: Acidovorax sp. A79; assembly: GCF_041154505.1. Lineage (GTDB taxonomy): Bacteria > Pseudomonadota > Gammaproteobacteria > Burkholderiales > Burkholderiaceae_C > Acidovorax. Next base: position 1,910,263 of record NZ_AP028672.1, on the reverse strand, counting down.
CCCCGCATGGCGCTCATCCGGCCGCAGCTCAAGAGCGACGAAATGGTCTTGCGCGCGCCCGGCATGCTGGCCCTGCACGTGTCCATCGATGCGGTCGAGGCGCCTGCCACCGTGACCGTGTGGCGGGATACGGTGCCCGCCTGGGACATGGGCGCGGTGGCCGCCCAGTGGTTCACGGATTTCCTGGGCCAGCCGTGCCGGCTTGTCCGTTTCGACCCTGAGCACCGCCGCCTGTCCAGCATGGAGTGGACGGGGGGGATCGAGGCGCCCAATCAGTTCGCCGACGGGTTTCCCGTGCTGGTGGCCAGCGAGGCTTCCATGCAGGAGCTGAATGCGCGGCTGCAGGCGGCAGGCCATGCCCCCGTGGGGATGGAGCGGTTCCGGCCCAATGTGGTGCTGGCCGGCGTGGATGCCCATGACGAAGACCGTGTGGACATGATTCGGGTGGAGGCCCCGGAAGGCGGGATCCACCTGCAGCCCGTGAAGCCGTGTTCACGATGCCCCATCCCCGACATCGACCCCGCCACGGCCGAAAGCACCCCCGCGGTGGGCGACATGCTGCGGACCTACCGCCAGGACAAGCGCCTCGATGGTGCGATCACCTTCGGCATGAATGCCATCGTGGCCCGGGGCGCGGGCCAGATGCTGCGCGTGGGGCAGCGGGTGGGGGCGGATCTGCGCTTCGATTGAGGCGTGAACCGGCCTCCGAACGGCGGTTGCCGGCGGGCCCGTAAAATCGGCGGTTTGTCTCCGAATTCCAGAAAGCCCTGCCATGAGCCTCCAATGCGGCATCGTGGGCCTGCCCAACGTCGGCAAGTCCACCCTTTTCAACGCGCTGACCAAGGCCGGCATCGCCGCCGAAAACTATCCCTTCTGCACCATTGAGCCCAATGTGGGCGTGGTGGAGGTGCCGGACCCCCGCCTGCAGCAGCTGGCCAGCATCATCTCGCCCGAGCGCATCGTGCCTGCGATCGTCGAGTTCGTGGACATCGCCGGCCTGGTGGCGGGCGCCAGCCAGGGCGAAGGCCTGGGCAACCAGTTCCTGGCCCACATCCGCGAGACGGACGCCATCGTCAACGTGGTGCGCTGCTTCGAGGACGACAACGTCATCCACGTGGCCGGCCGCGTGGACCCGATCTCCGACATCGAAGTCATCCAGACCGAGCTGTGCCTGGCCGACATGGGCACCGTCGAGAAGGCCCTGAACCGCTACAGCAAGGCCGCCAAGTCGGGCAACGACAAGGACGCCGCCAAGCTGGTGACCCTGCTCACGCGCATCCAGGCAGCGCTCAACGAAGGCAAGCCCGCCCGCTCGGTCGAGATCACCAAGGAAGAGCAGCCCCTGCTCAAGTCCCTGTGCCTGATCACCGCCAAGCCCGCGATGTTCGTGGGCAACGTGAGCGAAGACGGTTTCGAGAACAACCCCTTCCTGGACCGCCTGAAGGAATACGCCGCCAGCCAGAACGCGCCCGTGGTGGCCATCTGCGCCAAGATGGAAGCCGAGATGGCCGAGATGAGCGACGAGGACCGCGACATGTTCCTGGCCGAGATGGGCCAGACGGAGCCCGGCCTGGCCCGGCTGATCCGCGGCGCCTTCAAGCTGCTGGGCCTGCAGACCTACTTCACCGCGGGCGTGAAGGAAGTGCGCGCCTGGACCATCCACATCGGCGACACGGCGCCCCAGGCGGCCGGCGTGATCCACGGCGACTTCGAGCGCGGGTTCATCCGTGCACAGACCATTGCGTTTGAGGACTTCATCGCGCTCAAGGGCGAGCAGGGCGCCAAGGATGCAGGCAAGATGCGCGCCGAAGGCAAGGAGTACGTGGTCAAGGATGGCGACGTGCTGAACTTCCTGTTCAACGTCTAGGGGTTGGGGGGCTGAAAGCTCCGCCGGGCCATGGGCCCGATGGCATCGCATCCCTGCACGGCCCCTGGCATGTAGGGATTTTTTTCGACCGTTCGAAGGGGCCTTCGCGCCCCTGGCACCACCGATTTCTATGAACACTGGAATCCTCTACGCCGCGCTGGCCTATGCCGCCTGGGGCCTGTTCCCGCTGTATTTCAAGCAGGTGGCGGATGTGCCCTCGCTGGAGGTGGTGATGCACCGCACGGTGTGGTCGCTGGTGTTTGTCTTTGGCGTGCTGATGGTGCGCAGGCAATGGTCCTGGCTGGGCGCCGTGCTGCGCCAGCCCCGTGTGCTGGGCGCGTTCGCGCTGTCGGCGATGCTGCTGTCGGGCAACTGGCTCACCTATGTGTGGGCGGTGCAGAACCAGCGTGTGGTGGATGCCAGCCTGGGCTATTTCATTTTGCCGCTGGTGAACGTGGCGCTGGGCTTCGTGTTCCTAAAAGAGCGGCCTCGCCCGGGCCAGTGGCTTGCGGTGGCCGTGGCTGCCGCGGGAGTGCTGTGGCTTGCGGTGCAGGCGGGCCGCCTACCCTGGATTGCGCTGGTGCTGGCCCTGAGCTTTGGCTTCTACGGGTTGCTGCGCAAGCTTGCCGTGCTGGGCGCGCTGGAGGGGCTGGCGCTGGAAACCCTGGTGCTCGCGCCGGTGGCCGCCATCATGCTGGGCTGGTGGGCCTGGCAGGGCGAGGGCGCACTGGTCCAGGGGCCGCCCGCTGCCGTGGGATGGCTGTTGCTCGCGGGCCCCATGACGGCCGTTCCGCTGCTGCTGTTTGCCGCGGGTGCCCGCCTGATCCCGATGTCCACCTTGGGCATCCTGCAGTACATCTCCCCGAGCCTGCAGTTTGCGCTGGGCGTGTGGCTGTTCCATGAACCCTTCCAGCCTGCGCGCCTCGTGGGGTTTGTGTTGATCTGGACTGCGCTGCTGGTCTACAGCCTGGAAGGCTGGTGGACACGCCGGCAGGTTGCGGCGGCCTGAAGAGGCATCTTTTTCCGGGCGCAAACAGTGGCCACAAGGCGGGGTGCGCGGCGCCAAACGCTGCCCGCAGGGTGCGCTGCAGCGCGCGAGCTACTGGAAAACACGGAGCGCTTCCGTGTCAGTTCTGCGTAAGATGCGCGGGCCCGTCTGCCGGGCGTCAGCGCTGGCGGACTGTGTATTTCGGTGAACCTGTCACCCGAACGAACCCGGGCCCACGCCTGCCTCCGCATGTTCTTTGGCCGCAAGAATCCGTTTTCGGCGACGGACGCCTTTCCGCTGTCCGACGCCGTCATGGAATTCGATGACTCATCGTCGGCCATGGCGCGTCCCGCGCGCAGGGCCATGGATGGCCTGGGGCCGCGAAGCGGGCGCAGCGCGGGGCAGAAATGGCGGCTGGCCGGGGGGCTGATCGGCCTGTACGTATTGGCGATGGCCGGGTTCTATGCGCTGGGCATGGTGGATGTGCAGGTGCTCGCCGTCCTGGTGGTGCTGGCGGTGCTGGGATGCGGGGCCTTCTGGGGGATTTTCAGTTCGGGCCTGCACAAGAAGGTGCGGCACAGGCACCTGAAGCTGGCCATTGTGGCCACGGCATTGGCCTGCATGGTCGGGGTGTTCTATCTGGCGCCGGTCACGCAGATCCTGCTGGTTCCGTTCACCTTCGTGGCGGTGGCCTACGGGATCTTCACCGTGCCGCGACCCGCGCTGCTGGCGCTGGCGGCCTGCATGCTGTGCCTGTACGCCGTGGTGGTGGGGCTCCATTACGTGGAGCAGAAAAATGACGCGCTGCTGCGCCTGGAAGCGCTGCACTGGCTGGCCCTGGCGCTATCGTTGCCCACCTACATCCTCCTGATGGGCAGGGTCCAGCGCCTCTACCGCAGCCTGTACCACGCCAGCCGGAAGATCAAGAACATCCAGGAAGACGCCCAGCGCGACCCCCTGGTCGGATGTTTCAACCGCCGCTACGTGCTGGCCGCGCTGGAGGAGCAAAAGCAGCTGGCGGATGAAAGCGGCATTCCCCTGTGCCTCGCCGTGGTGGATATCGACCATTTCAAGCGCATCAATGATGAATTGGGGCATCTGGGGGGTGACGAGGTGCTGCGCACGTTCGCCCGCGTGGCACAGCAGGGGGTGCGCGCAGGCGATGTGTTCGGGCGCTATGGGGGCGAGGAGTTCCTGCTCATCTTTCCCGCCACATCCCTGCTGCCTGCGCTCAATACCTGCGAGCGCATCCGCGCCCAGGTCGAGATCCATGCATGGGTCGGGCTTCTCAAGGGGCGGGTGACGGTGTCGATCGGCGTGACCCAGTACGTGCTGGGAGAGTCGGTGCTGGAGTTTTTCTCGCGGGCCGATACCGCGATGTACATGGCCAAGGAAGGCGGGCGCAACCAGGTGGTGGTCGAGGAGCCGGTGGCCAAGGAGAACTCGTTGCTGCCGGAATCCGGCCACCACACGCTCCTGTGACATGCAGCGCTCCGGAATCGCGGGCGCATGCCACGAACTGGCCCCCCGTTGGCACCGCCGGGTTTTCCACAAGACCGTCCATCAAGTGCGGCCGGAAGCGAGGGCGACGGCCTTCATGACGTGGTCGACTTCCGCCTCCGCCATGCCCGGAAAAAGGGGAAGCGCGAGCGCCTGCTGGGCGTGTGCTTGGGCGTGCGGAAGGTGCACGCCGGGGAAGCGCTTCAAGTATGCCGGTTGCCTGTGGATCGGGGCGCTGTAGTAGATGCGGGTTTGCACACCTGCTTGCGCGAGGGCCGCGCGCAGCCTGTCACGCTGCGTGCACCGCAGGACAAAGTAGTTCCAGGCGTGTCCTTCGTGATGGCAAGGCAGTGAAATGCCGTCAAGCCCCGCCAGGCCTTCCAGGTAGCGCGACGCAATGCTCTTGCGCTGGTCCAGCCAGCTGTCGAGCTGGCCCAGGCCTTGCACCAGAGCGGCGGCCTGAAATTCATCCATGCGGCTGTTGTAGCCCACGTCGGAATGGCATCCGGCGTGCAGCCCGTGATTGCGCAGCGACATCGCACGGTCGATGAAATGAGCATGGCGGCTGGTCAATGCGCCGGCGTCGCCCGGCGCGCCCAGCGTTTTCGTGGGGTAGAAGCTGAGCGTTCCCAGGTCGCCCAAGGTACCGGCCTGCTGCCACCCGCGCTCTTCGGTATGCACCCGCGCACCCAGCGCCTGCGCGGCATCCTCTATCAGTGGCACCCCCATGGCGCGGCAACTTCGTGCGATGGCGGGAATCGCGCTCGCATCGCCAAACAGTGGAACCGCCATGACGGCGCGCGTGCGGGCGGTCATGCAGGCCACAACCTCCTTCTCGCTGCAGAGGAAATCGTGGGCCTGGGAGTCGCACAGAACCGGCACGGCCCCCGCGCGGACCACGGCCTCAAAACAGGCAAAGAACGTGTAGGAGGGAAGAACGACCTCGTCGCCGGGTTGCAGCTCCAGCAACCGCAGCGCGAGCACGAGGGCGTCCGTGCCGGAGTTCAGGGCCGCCACTGGCTGGGCTCCCAGCCTGGCGGAGAGTTCGCGTTCAAACTCGTGCACAGCCCTTCCGAGGATGTACTGGCCACTCTGCAGGATATGGGCAAAGGTGGCACCGAGGCTGTCTGCGTTGGAGGGGGTTTGCCAGGGACTGCGAAAAAACGGTACGTTCATAGTCGTGCCGCTATCGCCAGGGCGCGTCGGGCGGCGGTGGCCCCGTCCATGGCGCTGGCCAGGTGCGAATGCTGCCCCGTCAGCACCTCGTGAAAGGCGGTGTACTGCCGGGTGAGTGCGTCCGTCTGGGCAAGGTCCGCGCGGTGCGAGAGGGGCAGCTCGCACATGGCGGCGGCCCCTTGCCAGCGGATGGTGGCGCTGGAAGTGTCCGCGCCATGCAGGGCATGAAAGTCCACGACTGCCGTACCCATCGCCACCTGCGCGGATACGCCTCCCCCATGTTCCTGTACGCCAAGGATGTGAAATGAATCCGGTGCCTGGCAGCGCAGCAGGTGGGCGGCCAGATCCAGGTCATGGACCATCAGGTCCAACACCACGGAGTGGCTGCACCCGGGAAGGCGCGACTGTCGTGAAAACACGATGTTCCCCGGCGTTGTGTCCCAGGGCGCGGGCGTCAGCGCCTGATTGAAGCGCTCGATATGTCCCGTGAAGAGCCGGCGGCGGGTCGCCTGGGCAGCATCGAGCATGGTGTCGATCTCCGCCTCCGAGGTCGCCAGGGGTTTCTCCACCAGCACATCGATCCCCCGGTGCATCAACGCGATTGCAATCTCGGCGTGGGTATCTGCGGGGGTCACCACCGAGGCCGCCTCCACGCCACGGGGGAGGCCATCCAGGGAAGCGATGGCGTTGAATCCATCGGCTTGCGCGGTGTCGCGTGCACCGGGTTGGGGGTCGACCACACACAGCACGTCGAACGCAGGATGTGCCTGGGCACGCAGGGCATGCACGCGTCCAAAGCGGCCATAGCCAATCACTGCGATGCGGGTGCGGTTCGCCATGGAGTCCACTTCAGTGCTGAAGTGCAAAGGACTGCACCAATTGCCGCAGGTGCTGGGCCTGTATGACGTGCTTGTAAATACCGGCCAGACGTCGCTCTTCGCCAATGCGCTCGAAACTGGGCATCGTGTCCGGGACCTTGTCGTCTTCATAGGGGGTGCGGCGCGCTGTGTACAGACACTCCGTGGCGAACGCTTGCTGCCCATAGCTATCCAGCATGGTCTGTAGCTCTTGCTCGAGCACCGGGCTGCAACGCCGGGCGTAGTCCTGCATCTTTGCGAGTTTCTGGGTCAGCTCTGGCGCAGACAGGGTGATCTTGACCTCGGCCTGTTCATCGTAGGCGGGGTCACAGGGGTGGCCGACCAGTGGAATCTCCAGGTTGCGGACCTGCCGTCCGGCCTGCCCCATCTGCCGCACCAGACAATTGGCCAGTATCCGGCACAGGTCGTGCGTTGGGTTGTAGCCCTCCGCCTGGTCGGACACCAGCACATCGATGCCCTCCTGCAGGGCGGCCTGGGTGAGCTGGGTCAGCCAACCGGCAAACGGGGATGGTGCGGTGCCGAGCAAGGCTTGGTACACCGCAGCGTCTGACACCGGCTCCAGCCAGTCGCAGCGCACGCGAACGCCGATGTCGGCGAGCAGATCCTGGGTGTCGCTCAGGCGTGCCTGCCCGATGGAGCCGTCACCGTTCGTCAGGATCACCACATGGGGCTTCACTCGGCGCACCCACTCAAAAATGCGCAGTTCGTGGCCTGGGTGGGCTACCAAAAGAAGAGGCTTCATGGTCGTTGGTGTTTAAGTGCTTCGGTGCGCCCCGAGCCAGCGCAGGGGCGCGGTCAATCGCCAGGACCAGCTGGCACGCAGTGCGCCAATTTGCCGCTCCAGATCTGCCGCCAGAGCCTTCGTGGCCGCCAGCTCCTGCGCCTGTGGAGCGGAGTCGGGGCGGACGTCTGGTGCTGGCGGGGCGGCGATGGGCGATGCCGAACTGCGCAGCGCATTCAGCGATTCGACCCGCTCAAGCAGGATGCCGGTTTGCACCGCCACCTGTGCAACGCCAAACGGCATGAGATTGTCCGCAACATGCTGGGCAAACTCGCGGAGTTCTTCCTGGGGGCTGATCGGGCGGTGGGTCGTTTCGGCATGGACCACGCGTTGTGCCAGGCGCTCCATTGCGTCTGCGGTGGCGGCCAGTGAGACATGCTCGCGCACGTAGACACTCACGGCCTGCGCATCTGGCGCACAGTAGCGTTGTATCTCCTGCTCGATGGCATCGCGGTGAATGCGCTGTTGCATCAGCCGGCGCCCAAAGTTCCAGCGATGCCATTCCTTGACGTTGCCTGGCGTGACCAGGCCTGCCAGACCCGTGCCCTCGTTGAGCAGGATGACCGCACACCCCACCGCCATCGCCTCCATGGCACAGCGGGCCTTGGCAAACACAAGGTCAAACTGTGCCAGGACTTTTTCTGGGGAAGCCTCTTGTCGCCCGACGCCTTTTCCGATCACCTCCAGCGATATGCCAAATGCCGCGCAGGCTGATCGGATGGCTGCGGTTTCTTCGCTCTCCGTGGAGTAATTGCTGAATATCGCCGCGCGCAGCGGTTTGGCGGGCAAAGGTGGGCGAGGGCGGAATCGTTCCAGATCGACGCCATTGGAAATGATTTCTAAAGACGATCGCGGAATGCCATTTTCGAGATACAGGCGCTCCGCACAATTCTCATCCACAGCCACATGTTGCCGAATGCGGGTCAAGCGCGGCGGTTTTCCGTGTAAAGCTGTGCGATCGTGGCAAATGGATATGGCCGGGGTGGACAGAAAATGCGCCATGCAGGCCACGGTATCGTCGCGCATATTTCCGATAATGATGTTCGGCGTTTCGGATACACAAGACAACTCGGCAACGCAGGCGATACAGCGTGAGCGCAGTTCATCCGCCAGATCACCCATGATGGGGGCATACACCACGACGGAATGGCCACGCTGGTGCAGGGCGAGTGCAAGATCGCGAACAAAAAGCTCTGCACCGCTGCGATATTGCATGCCGCACACTGCAATAAGGATTTGCACAGGGGACCTTTGAACTCTGGGATGTCTGAAGGCGAAGCTGTAGCGGGCGCTTGCCAGTAAAGGAAATGATACGCGATGGGCCTCCAGCATTACTGGCAGCGGCTTTGCAAAGGCCGAGCGGTGCAAGCACCCTTGCCAGCCCTTCCTCCCATGCCGATCATCGTCGGCTCACCCCGATCGGGGACCACCCTTTTGCGGCTGATGCTGGATGCACATCCCGCGCTCGCCATTCCGCCAGAGACCGGGTTTCTCGCCATGCCCCTGGACGGTTTTGGCACACCCGATCCGCGCACCTGGTTTTGCAACGCCGTCACGGGCTTTCCGCCCCATGCGCCGGGATGGGCGGACTTTGGCATCGACCGGGCTGCTTTTTCACAGGCTCTGGAATGCGTCGATCCCTTCAGTCTCCCCGACGGTTTTCGGGTGTTCTATCGGATGTATGCGGCCAGGTTCCACAAGACGCGGTGGGGCGACAAGACGCCGCTGTATGGCCTGCACATGCCCTATCTGCAGCAACTGCTGCCGGAAGCGCATTTCATCCACATCGTCCGCGACGGCCGGGCGTGCGCTGCCTCGCTGCGGGATCAGTGGTTTTCACCCGGGAGATCCATGGCTGTCCAGGCGCGGCACTGGCGGGACAACGTCACCACCACAAGAAGCAACGGCGCGCTGTGCCAGAACTACCTGGAAATCCGCTACGAAAACCTCATCGCCGACACCGAGGCAGAACTGCGAAGGGTGTGCGATTTCATCCGGCTCGATTTTGATCCTGCCATGCTGGACTACCACACCCGAAGCGGGGAGCGGCTTCAGGAGCACAAAGGCCGTGCGACCGCAGATGGCGTGGTCATCGTGTCCGCCGAGCGGCGGCGGGCGCAGCAGGCCAGAACCCGGCAGGCACCAGATCCCCGTTTGCGGGATGCCTGGCGCGGCATCTTGTCAGCGGACGAGATCCTCGAATTTGAAGAGGTTGCGAATGACTTGCTCAGGGAGCTGGGCTACAACGCCTGACGCTGCGGCCTGCGCCAGCACACATCGCTGCCGCCGTCACCGCACGATGTGCTCGGGCATGAAGTACAGCAGCACGCTGGTCATGACCAGGTAGCGGAAGAACTTGCCCACTGCCATGTACGCCAGGCAGGGCCAGAATGGCAACTTCAACCAACCCGCCACGGCGCACAGCGGGTCGCCCACCACGGGCAGCCAGCTCATCAGGCAAGCGCGTGCGCCAAAGCGCTGAAGCCAGTGGAGTGCGCGCACGTCGGTGGCGTTGCCACGGGCCTTGTCCACCGCCTTGTGGGCGCCCAGGCCCATCCACCAGCTCACACCACCTCCGAGCGTGTTGCCGGCCGTGGCCACCAGGATGGCAGGCCAGAAGAGTTCAGGGTTGATCTTGATCAGGCCGAACACCGCAGGCTCCGAGACCAGCGGCAGCAGCGTGGCCGAGATGAACGAAACGACAAAGACCGTGCTCAGGCCGAACTGCGGCAGCGCAAGCCATTCCAGCAGCTGGTGCATCCAGATTTCCATGGGAGGAAGTGTAGGGCGGCGGCGGCATCGCTTTCATGCCAGGGGGCGCTGTCCTACGCAGGGGTGCGCCATCCGCGCATGGCCGTGGGCGGCGCCTATTTGTATCGTGAAGCAACACCGTCCCTGAATGAACTTACCCCGGGAGGCTTCATGCATTGTTTCGCAATCCCTGCCATCGCCCGCCCGGCACCTGCCGCCGTGCTGGTGGGCACCCGCTGGTCGTCAGCGGCCCTGGCGCTGCTGCTGGCCGCCTGCGTGCACAGCCCGCAGGCGGCGGTGCCCCCTGTGTCTTCTTCACTGCCGCCGGCTCCGCACGCGCATGCCGGCAGCGGTAGCGGCTGCAGCGAGATGCCCGGTGGGCGCGCCGCGCTGGATGGCGTGGCCCGGGAGCTGCAGGCGCAAGGCATGGCACTTGAAGCCACCTGCCCCGTCGCCGCCGGCGAATGGGTGGTGCGGGTGCGGGTGGTGGACGGCATGAAGGCCAGCAAGGTCGTGCGCGGCCCCCTGGCCGATGGTCACGATGTGGACATGGGCACGCCCGCCGGCGTGAGGCAGGGGGGCGCGGAGCTGGCCGCGCGGGGCTTCTCGCCGGATGTGCTGCACAACCGCCAGTGGCTGCGCACGCTGATGGCGCGCCATGAATTCGACAATGCCGCCGATGCCTGGTGGCGCTTTGCGCAACGTGCCCGGGTTCCTGCACCGACGGCGGAAACCGACCTCGCCGCGCGCTGACCGTGGCGGCCGTGCGTCGCCGCGCCGGAGAGCATCGGGGTGGACAGGGGCGTCATTTCAGTGGGCGGAACATTTCATTTGCTGAAATTTTGAGCAGGTACAATCCTGCCTCCTTTTTCAGCATTCGCTGCTGCACCTACCGCGCCCCTTCATGCACATCGGCCACATTCCTCTGGCGAACCGCTTGTTCGTCGCCCCGATGGCGGGCGTCACGGACCGGCCGTTTCGCCAGCTGTGCAAGGCGCTGGGCGCGGGCTACGCGGTGAGCGAGATGGTGACCTCGCGCAAGGACTTGTGGAACAGCCTCAAGACCTCGCGCCGGGCCAACCATGAAGGGGAGCCCGGGCCCATCGCCGTGCAGATCGCAGGCACCGATGCGCCGATGATGGCCGAGGCCGCGGTCTACAACGTGGAGCGCGGCGCGCAGATCATCGACATCAACATGGGTTGCCCGGCCAAGAAGGTCTGCAACAAGTGGGCGGGCTCCGCCCTGATGCAGAACGAGGCGCTGGCCGTGGAGATCGCCGAGGCCGTGGTACAGGCGTGCGCGCCCTTCAACGTGCCCGTCACGCTGAAGATGCGCACCGGCTGGTGCCAGGAGCACAAGAACGCCGTGGCGCTGGCCCGCGCGTTCGAGGGCGTGGGCATCCAGATGCTCACCGTGCACGGCCGCACGCGCGAGCAGGGCTACAAGGGCCATGCGGAGTACGACACCATCGCGGCGGTGAAGGCGGCGGTGAGGGTGCCCGTGGTGGCCAATGGCGACATCACTTCGCCCGAGAAGGCGCGCGACGTGCTGGCCGCCACCGGGGCCGACGCGATCATGATCGGCCGTGCCGCACAGGGCCGGCCGTGGATCTTCCGCGAGATCGGCCACTTCCTGGCCACGGGCGAGCACCTGGCGCCACCGCTGGTGGCTGAGGTGCGGCGCCTGTTGCTGGACCACCTGCAAGACCACTACAGCCTGTATGGCGAGCTGACCGGGGTGCGCAGTGCGCGCAAGCACATCGCGTGGTACCTGCGTGCGCTGCCCGGCGGCGAGGCCTTCAGGCAACACATCAATACGATCGAGGACTGCGCCGCGCAGTGGCAGGCCGTGGCCGACCACCTGGATGCGCTTGCGCAACAGATGGACCGGCTGCCCGCCGCCACCGGCACGGACGCAGAACCAGAAGAACAAGAGGGAATGGCTGCATGAGCAAGAAACACATAGAAGAATGCGTGCGCGAGAGCCTGCAAGGCTACTTTCGCGACCTGGGCGGAGAGACGCCCGACGGCATGTACGACATGCTGGTGCGCGTGGTCGAAAAACCGCTGCTGGAAGTGGTGATGACCCATGCCGACAACAACCAGTCCCGCGCCGCCGAATGGCTGGGCCTGAACCGCAACACGCTGCGCAAGAAGCTGGCCCTGCACAAGCTGCTCTGACCGGCGCACGATTGCTATTAAATGTATAGCTGTTGGCGCTTATCCATAAAGCGCCAGGCCCTTTTTTCATTCAAACTCTCCCCACCACCACTGCCATGAACGCACTTCTTTCCGTCTCCGACAAGACCGGCATCGTCGAATTTGCACAGGCCCTGCATGCACTGGGCATCAAGCTGCTGTCCACCGGCGGCACCGCCAAGCTGCTGGCCGACCAGGGCCTGCCCGTGACCGAGGTGGCCGAGGTCACCCAGTTCCCCGAGATGCTGGACGGCCGCGTGAAGACGCTGCACCCCAAGGTGCACGGCGGCCTGCTGGCGCGCCGCGAGCTGCCCGAGCACATGGCCGCGCTCCAGGAGCATGGCATCGACACCATCGACCTGCTGGTGGTCAACCTGTACCCCTTCGAGTCCACCGTGGCCAAGGCGGGCTGCACGCTGGCCGACGCCATCGAGAACATCGACATCGGCGGCCCGGCCATGGTGCGCAGTGCCGCCAAGAACTGGAAGGACGTTGGCGTGCTGACCGACGCCTCGCAGTACCCCGCCGTGCTGGCCGAGCTGAAGGAAAACGGCAAGCTTTCCGACAAGCTGCGCTTCGCGCTGTCGGTGGCCGCGTTCAACCGCATCGCGCAGTACGACGGCGCCATCAGCGACTACCTCTCGTCCGTCACCTTCGAAGAGGAAAAGCTGTCCGAAACCTACGTGCCCGCGCGTGCCCAGTTCGCTGGCCAGAGCAACGGCATCTTCACCAAGGTGCAGGACCTGCGCTACGGCGAGAACGCGCACCAGCAGGCCGCGCTGTACCGCGACCTGTACCCCGCGCCCGGCTCGCTGGTCACGGCCGAGCAGGTGCAGGGCAAGGAGCTGTCGTACAACAACATCGCCGACGCCGATGCGGCGTGGGAATGCGTCAAGAGCTTCGAGGCGCCTGCCTGCGTCATCGTCAAGCACGCCAACCCCTGCGGCGTGGCCGTGGGCCTGGACGCGCTCGATGCCTACAGCAAGGCCTTCCAGACGGACCCCACCAGCGCCTTCGGCGGTATCATCGCCTTCAACCGCACGGTGGATGGCGGCGCCGCCCAGCAGATCGCCAAGCAGTTCGTCGAAGTGCTGATGGCGCCGGAGTTCACGCCCGAGGCGCTGGAGGTGTTCAAGGCCAAGGCCAATGTGCGCCTGCTCAAGATCGCCCTGCCGCCGCATGCCGGCAAGGCGCAGCAGCTCACCGACTGGCAGCGGGGCCGCAACGCCATGGACGCCAAGCGCATCGGCTCCGGCTTGCTGCTGCAGACCGCGGACAACCACGAGCTGTCGCTCATCGACCTGAAGGTGGTCACGCACAAGCAGCCCACGCTGGAAGAGATGGAAGACCTGCTGTTCGCCTGGAAGGTGGCCAAGTACGTCAAGAGCAATGCCATCGTCTTCTGCAAGGGCGGCATGACCATGGGCGTGGGCGCCGGCCAGATGAGCCGCCTGGACTCGGCCCGCATCGCCAGCATCAAGGCGGGCCACGCGGGCCTCACGCTGCAGGGCACCGTGGTGGCCAGCGACGCATTCTTCCCCTTCCGCGACGGCCTCGATGTGGTGGTCGATGCAGGTGCGACCTGCGTGATCCAGCCCGGTGGCTCCATGCGCGACAACGAAGTGATCGATGCCGCCAACGAGCGCGGCGTGGCCATGGTGTTCAGCGGGGTGCGCCACTTCCGCCACTGATTCGGGCGGCGGGGCGCCATGCAAGAAGCGGCTTCCTGGGAAGCCGCTTTTTTTTTGGGAGGTACTCTCGGAACGGGGAGAGAGTCAGGTTCCGAAGTTCATCGGTAGCCCTACGTAGTTCTCGGCCAGTGAGACCGAGGCTGCGCGCGAGTGCACCAGGTATTCCAGCTCGGCTTCCTGAATCTTCTGGCCGAATTCGCCAGTCTCTGGAAAACGGTGCATCAACGAGGTGAACCACCACGAGAAGCGCTCGGCGCGCCACACGCGGCGCAGGCAGCGGTCGGAATAGGTGTCGATGCCGGCGCTCGACTTCTCGCCGTAGTAGTCGGCGAACGCATTCCACAGGTAGCCCACGTCACTCGCCGCCAGGTTCAGGCCCTTGGCGCCGGTGGGCGGCACGATGTGGGCGGCGTCGCCCGCCAGGAACAGGCGGCCAAAGCGCATGGGCTCGGCCACGAAGCTGCGCAGCGGGGCGATGCTCATCTCCAGCGCCGGGCCGGTGACCAGGTTCTCGCGCGCCTCGGGGTCCAGGCGGTTGCCCAGTTCGGCCCAGAACTGCTCGATGCTCCACTGCTCCACCTTGTCGGTCGATGGCACCTGCAGGTAGTAGCGGCTGCGCGTGTTGCTGCGCATGCTGCACAGCGCAAAGCCGCGCTCGGTGTTGGCGTAGATCAGCTCGTGCGAGACAGGCTTCACGTCGGCCAGCACGCCCAGCCAGCCGAAGGGGTAGACGCGCTCGTAGGTGCGCAGCGCACCCTCGGGCACGCTGGCGCGGCACACGCCGTGGTAGCCGTCGCAGCCTGCGATGAAGTCGCACAGCACCTCGTGCGTCTGGCCGTCCTTCTCGTAGGTCACGCGCGGCTGCTGGCCGTCGAAGTCGTGCACGCTCACGTTCTGGGCGTCGTACACCGTGGTCAGGCCTTCGGCGGCGCGGGCGTCCATCAGGTCGCGGGTGACTTCGGTCTGGCCGTACACCGTCACGCGGCTGCCGCCGGTCAGCGCGTGCAGGTCGATGCGGTGCCGCGCGCCCTTGAACAGCAGCTCGATGCCGTCGTGTGGCAGTCCTTCGGCATGGGCGCGGGCGCCGACACCCGCCTGGTCCAGCAGGTCCATGCTGACCTGCTCCAGCACGCCGGCGCGGATGCGGCCCAGCACGTAGTCGGGGCTGCGCTGTTCGATGATGACGGCGTCGATGCCGGACTTGTAAAGCAACTGGCCGAGCAGCAGGCCGGCGGGGCCTGCGCCGATGATGGCAACCTGGGTACGCATGGTGGACAACCTCACAAAGCAAACAAGGGCGCTGGAAAGCGCTAAGACAACAGCGCCAAGCGTAGGTTGATCCATGTCAACGCGGCGCCCGCCCGGCGCCCTGGCGCGCGGTGGGTGGACGTGATGTGCGATCATCGCGCAATCTTCCACAGCCCCCGGCGCATCGGGCGCCCGCACCCCGGGCATCGACCGGCCGACCATGGACCCCCGCATGACCACCGTTCCCATCGCCAAGGCAGATTTCATCGAAGGCATGGCCAAGGGCCTGGCGGTGCTGGAGAGTTTCGACACCGAGCGCCAGCGGCTCAATGCCACGCTGGCCGCGCAGCGCACCGGCCTCACGCGCGCGGCGGCGCGCCGCCACCTGCTCACGCTGGCGCACCTGGGTTATCTGGAGACGGATGGCAGCTACTTCTGGCTGGCGCCCAAGGTGCTGCGGTTTTCGGGCAGCTACCTGGCATCGGCCCGGCTGCCGCGGGTGCTGCAGCCCACGCTCAACCGGCTGGCGGCACAGACGCAGCAGTCATTCTCGGCCGTGGTGCTGGATGGCGGCGAGGTGGTGATCGTGGCGCGCAGCGGGGTGTACGGCGCGCCGTCGCGCGTGCTGGCCTATGGGCTGCACCTGGGGGCGCGGCTGCCGGCGCACCCCACGTCCACGGGGCGCGTGCTGCTGGCAGCCTTGCCACCGGCGGCGCTGACGGCGTGGCTCAAGGCCTGCCCGCTGCACCGGCTCACTCCCCACACCATCACCCAGGTCGGCCCGCTGCGGCAGGTGATTGCCAAGGCGCGGCGCGACGACCATTGCCTGGCGGTGGAGGAGCACGAGCTGGGCGTGCACGCGCTGGCCGTGCCCCTGCGCAATCTGCAGGGCGACACGGTGGCCGCACTCAATGTGGTGGCGTCGCCCAAGCAGGTGGACGAGCGCAGCCTGCAGCGCGACATGCTGCCACTGCTGCAGGAGGCCGCCCGCGAGCTGCGGGGGCTGCTGTGAACGAATGCCAACGTCGAGTTAGCAAGCAGGAATATTCATAAAAATGGCCGATAGCGCTTGATGGGTAAGCGCTGGTAGCTATTATTTTGATAGTTCCTTGAAGACTTCGCGGGCGGCTGCCACGGTGGCGGCGATGTCGTCGGCGGTGTGTGCCGCGCTCACGAAGCCCGCCTCGTACAGCGCCGGCGCGATGTAGATACCGCGATCGAGCAGGCCGTGGAACAGCTGGTTGAAACGCGCGCTGTCGGTCTTGAGCACCTGGGCGTAGTTCTGGGGCAGCTCGGGCATCAGGAAGAAGCCGAACATGCCGCCTTCGCTGTCGGTGCTGAAGGGCACGCCTTCGGCCGCCGCCGCGGCAGCCAGCCCATCGACCAGCGAGCGCGTGGTGGCCGACAGGGCGTCGAAGAAACCCGGCTTCCTGATCTCGCGCAGCGTGGCCAGCCCGCAGGCCGTGGCCACCGGGTTGCCCGACAACGTGCCCGCCTGGTACACGGCCCCCAGCGGTGCCAGGTGTTCCATGATGGCGCGCGGGCCCCCAAAGGCGGCCAGCGGCATGCCGCCACCGATCACCTTGCCCAGCACCGTGATGTCGGGCTTGAAGCCCGGGATGCTCCGGGCGTACACGCTCTGGGCGCTGCCCAGGGCCACGCGAAAGCCCGTCATCACCTCGTCGAGCACCAGCAGCGCGCCGTATTCGGTGCACAGCTCGCGGCAGCGCTTCATGAACGGAACGCTGGCGCGCACCAGGTTCATGTTGCCCGCGATGGGCTCGATCATCACGCAGGCCAGTTCCTTGCCGTGCAGGGCGAAGGCTTCTTCGAGCTGGGCGACGTTGTTGTATTCCAGCACCAGGGTGTGCTGCACCACTTCGGGCGGCACGCCCGCGCTGGTGGCGTTGCCGAACGTGGCCAGGCCCGAGCCGGCCTTGACCAGCAGCGAATCGGCATGGCCGTGGTAGCAGCCCTCGAACTTGATGAACTTGCTGCGGCCCGTGGCACCGCGCGCCAGGCGGATGGCGCTCATCCCGGCTTCGGTGCCCGAGCTGACCAGGCGGATCATCTCCATCGAAGGCACAAGGCTCAGGATTTCCTCGGCCAGCTCCACTTCGCGCTCGGTCGGCGCGCCAAAACTGAAGCCTTCGAGCGCTGCGCTCTGCACGGCTTCGAGCACGGCGGGGTGGCCGTGGCCCAGGATCATCGGACCCCAGGAGCCGATGTAGTCGATGAAGCGCTGGTCGTTGGCGTCCCAGAAGTAGGCGCCCTGGGCGCGCTTCACGAAACGCGGCGTGCCGCCCACGGCCTTGAAGGCCCGCACGGGCGAGTTCACGCCGCCGGGGATCAGCGCCTTGGCGCGTTCGAACAGGGGGAGGTTGAGGTCAGTGCTTGGTGTCATGGGGTGGCATCACAAAGCCTTCGAGGGCCTGTGCTTCGTCAATCGGGGGTTCTTCTTCATCGCCGTCGGCCTCGTCGTCGTCGGGCTGGGCCCAGAACATGCGGTCGGGCACGATGTGCCCCATGCCGGGGCGAAAGCCGGCGTCCAGGCAGCGGTCGAGGTAGCCCAGGGCCTCGCTGGTGGCCTCGCCCAGGTCGTTGCCGCTGGCCACCAGGGCGGTGAGCGCGGCGGACAAGGTGTCGCCAGCGCCGGAGAAGGTGGCGTCGAACAACTCGAACTTGCCGCTGCCCAGCACGGTCTGGGGCGAGGCCAGGACGTTCTCGACAAACTGCTCGGGCAGCGGAATACCGGTGACCAGGGTGTAGGGCACACCCATCTCGGAGGCGGCCCGGGCGATGTCGCGCGCGGTCGGGCTGCGGTCGCTGGTCCAGTCCGGCAGCAGCCAGCGCCACAGGGTGCTGTGGTTTCCAACCAACACCGAGGTCTGCGGTAACAACAATTCCCGGAAGGCGTCCAGGTACTCGTCGATCAGCTCGTCGCGCCACCAGGACAGGTTGGGCATGTAGGCGATCACGGGCACTTCGTCGTAGTCGGTCGTGATCTCGGCGATGGTGCTGATGTTCTCCGGGCTGCCCACGAAACCGACCTTGATGGCCTGTACCGGCAGGTCCTCCAGGACGGCGCGGGCCTGCTCGGCCACGGCCTCGTCGTCAAAACTGAAGTGGTCGAAAATCTCCGCGGTATCGCGGGCGTACGCGCCGCAGACCACGGCGATCGGGTGCCCGCCCACGGAGGCGATGGTGGTGATGTCGGCCGTCAGTCCGCCGGCGCCGCTGGGGTCGCTGGCATTGAAGACGAGCACGCACGCAGGGCTTGCGTCCTCCGAACCGTCATCTTCGATATCTATGATTTCTGGGGGGGGAGGGGATGCTTTGGCGGTCATGGACCAGATCCTGCTTGAGGGGCGGCACCGGCGCCGTGGCCCGCGGAGATGACTAGATACAATCGTTGCATTCTATGTGAAGGCCCTTTAAGCTGTGACCGACTCTAAAACTTGGATGTGTTTGATTTGCGGTTGGATTTATGACGAAGCAGAGGGTTCACCTGAGCACGGCATTGCACCCAACACTCCATGGGATCAGGTTCCCATGAATTGGACCTGCCCTGAATGTGGCGCCCGCAAGGAAGACTTCGAGATGGTTCAGATTTGAGGCGCACCAGCATCATGTGCTGCCGCGTTGTTTATTTTTCCATCGGGAGCAGTAACAATTGACTACAACAGGCGCATCTTTCAAAGTGCTAGTGGTGGATGACAGCAACACCATCCGTCGAAGCGCCGAGATTTTTCTCAAGCAGGGGGGGCACGAAGTCTTGTTGGCCGACGACGGCTTTGATGCTTTGGCCAAAGTCAACGATTACCAGCCTCAGCTGATTTTCTGCGACATCCTCATGCCCAAGCTCGACGGGTACCAGACCTGCGCCATCATCAAGCGCAACGCCCGTTTTGCAGATACTCCGGTGGTAATGCTGTCTTCCAAGGACGGCGTATTCGACAAGGCGCGCGGGCGCATGGTCGGCTGCCAGGAATATCTCACCAAACCGTTTACCAAAGACCAGCTGCTGCAGGCAGTGCAGCAGTTTGGCAATTCCCAACAAGGAGCGATGTAAATGCCCATCCAGAAAGTACTGGTCGTCGACGACTCGAAGACCGAGTTGATGTTTTTGACGGACCTGCTTCAGAAAAAAGGCATGCAGGTACGCACCGCTGAAAATGCCGATGAAGCCTTTCGCCGCCTGGCGGAAGAAAAGCCCGATCTGATCCTCATGGATGTCGTGATGCCCGGCCAGAATGGCTTTCAACTTACGCGCGCCATCACCCGCGACCCGCTGTATGCCGACGTGCCCATCATCATGTGCACCAGCAAGAACCAGGAAACGGATCGCGTCTGGGGGATGCGGCAGGGTGCGCGGGGCTACATCACCAAGCCCGTCGATCCCGCCGAACTGCAGGCCAAAATCGACGCCCTGAACTGAGGCTGCGGCGCGTTCATGGCCAACCGCGAAGCCCTGCGAGAGCTCCAGACCCGACTTGCCAGCCGCCTTCAGGCCGCAAGAACCGAAGGGACCTCTGTGTCATCCTGGCTGGCTGTCGAGTCCGCCGGGAGTTTCTATTTGCTGCCCCTTGGACAGTCGGGGGAGATTTTCCCCTGGGTCTCGATCCAGGCGGTGCCCTATACCCAAAGCTGGTTCCTGGGCGTTGCCAACCTGCGCGGCGGGCTGGTCGGCGTGGTGGATCTCGCGGGGCTCCTGGGCTCCGCGGCGCCCCGTACCGAACAGGCCCTGTCGGAGGCCAGCCTCCTGGCTTTCAACGCGGCCCTCGAAGTCAATGCCGCTTTGCTGGTGGACCGCCTGGCCGGCCTGCGCGGGACCGATGCGTTCGTGTCCTCCGAGCCTCCGGCCGAGGATTCCCCTGCATTCTTCGGCACCACGTATATCGATTCCAGCGGCGCGCGCTGGCAGGAACTGAACTTGCAGATCCTGTCCCAACATCCCGCTTTCCTGAGCATCAGTGCTTGAGTTTTTCTGTAAGGCTGCACCATGTCCGTCGTCAATCAATTTGGAAAACTGTTCAACCGGAAACCTGCCGCACCGGATGCAGGCGCGATTGCCGGCACGGCCGACGACGGGCAGGATATTCTTGCCACGGGTTCGCTCGACGGCGCGCAATTGCGCGACGCGTACCAGGCCGAAGCCATGAACAGTGTTCAGGGTGACCCGGACGGCTATGCCCCCGAGCAGTCTGCCCAGGACGCGGAGGAAGACCTCATCTCCCTGCCACTGCTGGGCCGCTCGACCGCTGCAGCCCACCAGCGCCGCCTGCTCGGCCTGCTGGCTGTGGGCGTGATCGTCCTGGCCTTGATCGCTGCCTGGGTGCTGCGGCAGGCCGACCGCTCCGCGCAGCAGCTTGCTGCAACGGGCCAGTCCCTCATGCAGTCGCAGCGCCTGGCGAAGTCGGTGTCGCAGGCGCTGGTGGGAAGTCCGCAGGCCTTCCCGGACGTGGTGGAAAGCTCCGGCGTGCTGGCGCGCAATGTGCGCGCCCTGAATGCGGGTGATGGCGAACTCGGCGTGGAATCGCTGGGCGAGCCCTACAAGCCCGATCTGGACGCCGTGAACCCGCTCATGGAACGTGCCGAGCGCAATGCCAGCGTGGTGATGGGCCAGCAGAAGATCCTGACGCAGGTGGGGGACGCTCTGCGCACCATCAACCGCCAATCGTCCGACCTGCTGGAAATCGCCGAGACGGTGTCGTCCCTCAAGCTGCAGCAGAACGCGCCTGCCGCCGAGATTTCCGCCGCCGGCCAGCTCGTGATGCTGACCCAGCGTATCGGCAAGTCGGCCAACGAATTCCAGACCATGGAAGGCGTGAGCCCCGAGGCCGTGTTCCTGCTGGGCAAGGACTTGAATTCGTTCAAGGAAATCGCCCAGGGCCTGCTCGATGGCAGCCCTGAACTGCGCCTGGCCGCCACCAAGGATGCCCAGACCCGCGAACAGCTCGAAGCCCTGGTCAAGCTCTATGAGCAGACCCGCACGCAAGCCAGCGCCATTCTGGGCAACCTGCAAGGTCTGGTGTCTGCCCGTGAAGCCCAGTCGGCGATCATTGCCGACAGCGAACCCCTGCGCCGCCAGCTCGAAGGCCTGCAGAGCAAGCTGTCCGCCCAGACGGGTGTGGGCGGTGGACAGCTCGCTGCCCTGGCCCTCGCCGGCCTGTTCGTGATCTTTTGCGGCGTGGGCATCTCGCGCGTGCAGCTGCTGGACAGCCGTGGCCGCCAGGCTGCTGCCGAAATGCAGCAGAAGGACGCCAAGCGCCAGGAGCAGGAAGCCAAGCGCGTCAATGACGCCAACCAGGCCGCCATTTTGCGGCTGATGAACGAACTGCAGTCGGTCGCTGAAGGTGACCTGACCCAGGAAGCCACCGTGACGGAAGACATCACGGGCGCCATCGCCGACTCGGTGAACTACACGGTGGAAGAACTGCGCCAGCTGGTGGGCAGCGTGCAGAACACGGCCACGCGGGTGGCGCAGACGACGGCCCAGGTGGACAACACGTCCACGGAGCTGCTGGCGGCATCCACCGAGCAGCTGCGCGAAATTCGCGAAACCGGCCGTTCGGTGCTCGACATGGCCACCCGAATCAACGAGGTGTCCACACAAGCGCAAGAGTCCGCCACGGTGGCCCGTCAATCGCTGCAAGCTGCCGACTCGGGCCTGCAGGCCGTGCAGAACGCCATCGGCGGTATGAACTCCATCCGCGACCAGATCCAGGACACCTCCAAGCGGATCAAGCGCCTGGGCGAATCCTCGCAGGAGATCGGTGAAATCACCGAACTGATTTCCGACATTACCGAGCAGACGAACGTGCTGGCCCTGAACGCTGCCATCCAGGCCGCGTCCGCCGGTGAAGCCGGCCGAGGCTTCTCGGTGGTGGCCGAAGAAGTGCAGCGACTGGCTGAACGTTCGGCAGACGCCACGCGCCAGATCTCGGCGCTCGTGAAGGCGATTCAGACCGACACGCAGGATGCCGTGGCCGCTATGGAACGCTCCACGCAGGGTGTGGTGGAAGGGGCGCGCCTGTCCGACAGCGCCGGTACCGCACTGACCGAGATCGACCGCGTGTCGCGCCGCCTTGCCGAACTGATTGAGCAGATTTCGTCCTCGACATCCCGGGAAGCCGTTCTGGCCAACGAAGTGGCCGACAACATCCAGCACATTTTTGCGGTGACCGAGCAAACGGGTGAAGGTACCCGAACCACAGCGCAGCAGGTGCGCGAGCTCTCGCACATGGCTGAAGAACTGCGCCAATCGGTGGCACGGTTCAAGATCGCCTGACGCTGTAGTCATCAACCAGCTGGCTCATAGCAGCCGGGGACGAATCCATGTCATCTATTGATGTCAACAATGCACCGGCCGCGGATGGGACCCAGGGAGATCAGGACCTGGGTCCTTTGGCGTGGGTGCTTGACGAACTGCGCAAATCCCTTGACGGTGCTGTCAAGGCCATGCGCCGCTTTGTGCGCGATGCGGAAGCCGCCCGCGAATCGGATCTCGCGGCGCTCGATGCCGGCCCGCTGCGCATTGCCCGGCAGCAGCTGCACCAGGCGTGCGGCGCGCTGGAAATGGTGGGCATGGGCCCGCCGGCGCTGGTCCTGCGGGCCATGGAGTCTGCCGTCCAGAAGTTCGTGCAGCGGCCCGAGACCTGCAGTGACGACGCCGCGGCCGTCATTGAGCGTGCGAGCTTTGCGCTGATCGAATACCTGGAAACCGTTCTGGCGGGCAAGGCGGCTTCGCCTGTTGCGCTGTTCCCCCAGTACCGCGACGCGCAGGCGCTGGCCGGCGCGGACCGCGTCCATCCTGCCGACCTGTGGCCTGTGGAGCGCAGGTTTCGCGAGCCCGAGGGTGCAGTGTCGGTCACGCCGCTGCCGTACGGTCCTGAAGCGCGCGCGCGCCTGGACGCCGCGGTGCTGCGAATCGTCAAATCCGGTGATCTGCGGGCCTCGTTGAGCCTGAGGGACACCTGCCTGGGCTTCGTGGCGGCCCAGCCGGACCGCCAGTCCCGCGCTTTCTGGAAGATCTGCGCGGGCTTCTTCGAGGCCTTTGGCTCCGGCCTGCTGCCCGCGGATGTCTACGTCAAGCGCGTGGCGTCCCGTGTGCTGATGCAGTACGCCACCCTGGCCAAGGGCGACACGACCATTGCAGACCGCCTGGTGCAGGACCTGCTGTTCTTCTGTTCCCAGGCCAGGCCGGCCGATGCGGCCGCCAGCGACGTGCCCTCGCTGCAGGCCGTGCGGCAGGCCTTCGCGCTGGACCGGTTCAAGCCGGTCGACTATGAAGCTGCGCGGTTCGGCCGTTTTGACCCCGCCATGCTGGCGCAGGCACGCAAGCGGATCGCCGCGGCCACCGAGACCTGGTCCGCGCTGGCCGGCGGGGACCGCAACAAGCTCAAGCCCGCAGCAGATCAATTCAGCCTGGTGTGCGACTCGCTGCGCAAGCTGCATCCCGGAAGCGAAAGCCTTGCGCAGGCCCTGACGCGCGCACTGGAATCCACCACCCGTTCCGGCGAACCGCCCTCGGCCGCCTTGGCCATGGAAGTGGCAACCTCGGTCCTGTACCTGCAGGCGGCCTTTGAAGAGCTGGATGCGGGCGACGACCAGATGGAAATCCGCGCGGGCAGGCTTGCGCAGCGCCTGGATGCCGTCGGCGCGGGCGCGGAGCCCGAGCCCCTGGAACAGTGGATGGAGGAGCTGTACCGCCGGGTCAGCGACAACCAGACCATGGGCAGCGTTGTCGACGAACTGCGCTCCACGCTCGGCGAAGCCGAGAAGGCGCTGGATCAGTTTTTCCGCAATCCGCAGGACACGGCGGTCCTGGCGACCGTCCCCGGCCATCTCGCGCAGATGCGCGGTGTGCTGTCCGTGCTGGGCCTGGACCAGGCGTCGCTCGCGGTGGTTCGCATGCGCGACATGGTGGAGCGCCTGCTCATCAACGAGGTGCCCGAGGCCGATCGCCAGGGTGTCTTCGAGAAGCTGGGCAACAGCCTCGGCGCGCTGGGGTTCCTGATCGACATGCTCAGCTACCAGCGCACCATGGCCCGCAAGCTGTTCGTGTACGACGAAGAGCTCGGTGAACTGCGCATCCTCATGGGCAAGACCCGTCCGCGTGCGTCGGATGCCGTGGAAGAGGCGCCGGCCAAGCTGGAAGAGCGGGCCGCCATCCCATTGCCCGACGTGGTGCCACGTTTTCCCGTGCCGGAACCCTTCGGCGAGCCCACGGATTTCGGATCCCTGCCTTCCCTTCCGGACATGCCGTCCGAGGTGGCCCCTGCGCAGCTGGCGCCGGTGGATCCGGGGTCGCTCGCACCCGACATTTCCTTTGATCTGCCCGTCGCCACAGAGGGCGGCGGCGCGCCGGTGCCCCAGGCGGCAGCGCCCGCGCCTGCAGTGGCGCAGGCACCGGAGATCGAGGATGAACTGCTGGAGGTCTTCCTGGAGGAGGCCCGCGAAGTGGTGGTCAATGGCCTGGCCGCCATCGACGTGCTTCAGGATGAGCCGGGCAACCTCAGCGAACAGACCACGCTGCGCCGTGCCTTCCACACACTCAAGGGCAGTTCGCGGATGGTCGGGCTGAACGATTTCGGTGAAGCGGCCTGGTCCATGGAACAGGTGCTCAACGCCTGGTTGGCAGAGCAAAAGCCGATGCAGCCCAGCCTGCTGCAGCTGTCCTCGGACGCGCTGCGGGCATTCAGCCGCTGGGCGGACGATATCGCCGCGGGCCAGGCTTCGGGCTGGCAGCCAGACGCATTCCGCAAGTCCGCGGATGCCATGCGGCTCGACGGCACCTTGCTGCCGCTGGCCACCCCGTTCGCCAGCGAGGACAGCCCCCCGCAGGCTGCGCCCGTGCAGGAGCAGATGCAGGAAGCTGCAGCCCTGGACGGCGTGCCCATCGAATCGCTGGAGCCAGAAGCTGCAGACGCACCACAGGCGGTGGAAGAGGCGCTGGCCATCCCCGACTTCGAAGCCACCGAAATCTTCGACCACGCACCCGAAGTGCCGGCGGATCAGGCCGTGGCCTCCCCCGAGGTGGCCGAGGAGATCGATTTCTCCGTGTTTGCAGCCGCGCTGGACGAAGCGCCCGCAGACGCCGCGGTGATCGATCCTTCCAGTGCCGACTTCGTGCTGGATCTCGAACTGCCCGACCTGGAACCCGCCGTGGCGGCGCCTGAAGCCGAACTTCCGGCGCCAGCGACCGCGTTGTCCGACGAACTGACTGAGGACGAAGTGGCCGGGCTGCTGTCGGCGCAATCCCTGGATGCCGCCGAGCCGCTGGAAGCACCGGAGCCGGTGGAACTGGAGGCGCTGGAGCCATTGCCGGAGGCCGGTGCGCCCGAGCCCGAAGCCCTCGTGCCTGCCGAAGCGGTGGAAACCGTGGACGCCGAGCCCGTTGCTGCAACGCCGGAACTGGCCGAGGCCCTGCCGCTGGAAGACAGCAGCAGCGACGAAGCGGTCAAGGTGATCGACACGCTGCGCATTGGCATTCCGCTCTACAACGTCTATCTGAACGAAGCCGATGAATGGTCCCGCCGCCTGGTGACCTGCCTGCAGGAATGGTCGCTGGAACTGCACGAGCCCCTGCCGGACATCGCGGTGGCGTTGTCGCACTCGCTCGCGGGCAGCTCCGCCACCGTGGGCTTCAATGCCCTGTCCGAAATGGCGCGCGTACTGGAGCATGCGCTTCAGCACGTGACGTTGCAGTCTGGCGGCACCCAGGAACAGGCCCAGGCCTTCATGGCGGCGGCGGAAGATATCCGCCGGTTGCTGCACCAGTTCGCGGCCGGTTTCCTCAAGGAGCCCAGCCAGGAAGTGCTGGAGCAACTGCGCCAGATCCTGCAGACCGAGGTGGACAACACCCTGTCGCCGCCCGAAGAAGATGCGGAAGCCGCAGACGGGCTGGCGGTGGAGCCGGTGGCACCGATCGGCGCGGAAGCCGCGCAGCCGCTGCCCCCAGCCGAACCCGTACCCGATGTCCCCGCCGAGCTGACGCCCGTGCCGGTTCCCAAGGGGCATGTGGCGCCCGCGCTGTCCGCCGTGGTGCACGACCACGACCAGATGGTCGACGACGCGATTGCCCATGCCGTGGCGCTGGGTTCGGACGTGGATGACGACATTGATGCGATCGACGTCATCGATCCGGACCTGTTCCCGATCTTCGAGGAAGAGGCCGCGGAACTGCTGCCGCAGCTCGGTGGAGCCCTGCGCCAGTGGGCTTCGCGCCCGGACAACCTGGGTGCGCGCAGCGAGGTGCTGCGGGCATTGCACACCCTCAAGGGCAGCTCGCGCCTGGCGGGTGCCATGCGTTTGGGCGAAATGGCCCACCGCCTCGAATCCGCCATCGAGCAACTGGACGCCGAGACGGTCACCTCCGACCAGATCGAGCCCCTGCAGGCCAGCTTTGACGGCCTGCAGGCCAACTTCGAAGCCCTGCGGACCATTGGGCAGAGCCCCGCCGACACGGTGGTGTCGCTGCCGGTCGAGGCCGTGCGCGCCAGTTCCCCGGTGGACCTGTCGGCAGTGCCGGTGGATGCGCCTGCACAGGCGCTGGCAACGCCGCCATCGGCGCCTGCCGTGCGCCTGCCGGCACCCTCCCAGCTTGCGCCGCTGCGCGTGGCGTCCAACCAGTCGGTGCGTGTGCGTGCGCAGCTGCTGGACCGCCTGGTGAACCAGGCGGGCGAAGTGATGATCAGCCGATCGCGCCTGGACGTGCGGCTGGGCCAGTTCCGCAGTTCGCTGGCCGACCTGTCGGGCAATCTGGACCGCCTGCGCCAGCAGCTGCGGGACATCGAGGTGCAGGCCGAATCGCAGATGCAGTCGCGCCTGGCCCTGTCCAAGGATTCGGCCGCTGGTTTCGATCCGCTGGAGTTCGACCGCTTCACCCGCGTGCAGGAACTCACGCGCATGATGGCCGAGTCGGTGAACGACGTGGCCACCGTGCAGCGCAACCTGCAGCGCACCATGGAAGGCGCTGAAGACGACCTGATCGCCCAGGGCCGCCAGGCGCGCGAACTGCAGCGCGACCTGCTGCGCACCCGCATGGTGGAGTTCGAAGGCATTGCCGAGCGCCTGTACGCCGTGGTGCGCCAGGCCTCCAAGGAAACCGGCAAGCAGATCAAGCTCGATATCACCGGCGGCTCCATCGAGATGGATCGTGGCGTGCTGGACCGCATGACCCCGGCGTTCGAACATCTGCTGCGCAACTGCGTGGCCCACGGGATCGAGAACCCCGAGGACCGGGTCGCCGCGGGCAAACCGGCGTCCGGGACCATCACGGTGGATCTGCACCACGAAGGCAACGACGTGTCGGTGGAGTTCCGTGACGATGGCGCTGGCCTGAACCTGCCGCGCATCCGGGAAAAGGCACTGTCCCAGGGCCTGATCGAACCCGATGCGCAGCTGAGCGATGCCGAAGCGGCCAACCTGATCTTCACGCCCGGTTTCAGTACCGCCAGCGAAGTGACAGGCCTGGCGGGCCGGGGCATCGGCATGGACGTGGTGCGCTCGGAGATCAATGCACTGGGCGGGCGCATCGAGACCTCGACCGAGGCCGGCAAGGGCGCTGCCTTCCGCATGGTGCTGCCACTGACCACGGCGGTGACGCAGGTGGTGATGCTGCGTGCCGGCGATCTGGCGATCGGCGTGCCTGCCAACGTGGTCGAGATCGTGCGGCGCACCTCGGCGGCAGACCTTGAAGTTGCATACCGTACCGGCCATTTCGACGATGGCACGGAGCAGTTGCCGTTCTTCTGGGCCGGGGCGCTGCTGCAGGCTTCTGCGCGCAGCAACGAGCCGGCTGGCAAGACGCGACCTGTGGTGATTTTCCGCAGCGCATCGCAGCGCATCGCCATGCACGTGGACGAAGTGCTGGGCAACCAGGAAGTCGTGGTGAAGAACCTCGGGCCCCAGTTGTCCCGCCTGCCGGGCCTGGCGGGCATGTCGGTGCTGGCCTCGGGTGCCGTGGTGCTGATCTACAACCCCGTGGCGCTGGCCACGGTGTACGGCGATCAGGTGCGGGCAGCCCATGTGGATCTGCCTCCCGTGCTGGAGGCCGATGGTTCGGGCGCTGGCGGCAAATCCGTGGTGTCGCTCCAGCTGGCGGGCCCCAGCCAGGTGCCCCTGGTGCTGGTGGTGGACGATTCGATCACGGTGCGCCGCGTCACGCAGCGCTTGCTGCAGCGCGAAGGCTACCGTGTGGCGCTGGCCGCCGACGGCCTGCAGGCGCTCGAGCGGCTGCAGGAAGAGCGTCCCACGGTGGTGCTGTCGGACATCGAAATGCCCCGCATGGACGGCTTCGACCTGGCGCGCAACATCCGCGCGGACGGTGCGTTGCGCGACCTCCCCATCATCATGATCACGTCGCGCATCGCCGAGAAGCACCGCGAACATGCCATGGAGCTGGGCGTCAACCACTACCTGGGCAAGCCGTACTCCGACGAAGAGTTGCTGAGCCTCATTCAGCACTACGCACGCATCGCGGCGGCCGCAGAGGCCTGACCACCATGCACGCGGACTGCTGGCCTGCCCTTGCCCGGCAGGCCTGTGGCCTGCCAGCGGCAGGGCCGGTTCCGGCCACTGCATTGCGCCTCTTGCTTCCGGGCTTGTCCTGATGGAAGCGGCCGCAACACCATCTCCCGACCCTCGCCTGCTGGCCTGCCTGGCCGTGGTGGTGCGGCAGCGGGCGTCTGATCTTTTCATCATGGCGGGAGCGCCGCCCACGCTCAAGCGGCAGGGCGTCTTCGTGGCCATCGGGCAGCAGGTGCTGTCGGCGGACGACGTGCGGCAGATGGCCTACTCCATTCTTCGCGAAGCGCAGCGGCAGGAGTTCGAATCCACCATGGAGTGCGACCTCTCCCTGCAGGCGGCGGAGGGCGAGCGGTTCCGCGTGAACGTGCACCGGCAGCGGGGGCAGGTGGGCATGGTGATCCGCCATGTCATTACCCGCATCCCCAGCCTGGAGGCGCTCGGCCTTCCGCCCGTGCTCAAGCAGCTGGCGTTCCTCAAGGGCGGGCTGGTTCTTACCGTGGGGTCTGCGGGCTCGGGCAAGACCACCACGCTCGCCGCGCTGCTGGACCACCGCAACCTCCACGTCGGCGGGCATATCCTGACCGTGGAAGACCCCATCGAATACCTGCATGCCCACAAGAAATCGCTGATCACGCAGCGCGAGGTGGGGCTGGACACGCTGTCCTACGACGAGGCGCTGCGCCGCGCGATGCGCGAGGCCCCCAACGTGATCATGATTGGCGAAATCCGCGATCGGGCCACCATGCAGCATGCGCTGCACTATGCCGAGTCCGGCCACCTGTGCGTGTCCACCTTGCATGCCAACAACGCCAACCAGGCGGTGCAGCGGATACTGAACTTCTTCCCCGAGGATGCCCACCGCCAGTTGCTCATGGACTTGTCCCTCAATCTGCGCGCGGTGGTGGCGCAGCGGCTGGTGCCGGGGCTTTCGGGCAGCCTGGTGCCCGCCACCGAGATCATGCTGCTCACGCCCTACGTGGCCGAGCTGATCCAAAAGGGCCAGATCGACGAGCTCAAGACCGCCATCACCCGCAGCGGCGAGCAGGGCATGTGGAGTTTCGACCAGTCGCTGCTGGCCATGGTCGAGACCGGGGCGATATCGCCCGAAGAGGCCATTGCCAACGCCGACAATCGCACCGACGTGCGCCTGCGCCTGCGGCTTGCGGCGGGTGCGTCGCTGGGCGGCGAGGGCATGCAGATGAGCCCGGATGACCCCGCGCCGGGAGAACCCCCACCCGCCGCGCTCCGCTGAGGCAGAAGGGGCAGGGGTCAGGCGGAAGCCGCCTTCACCACCGCATACCGCTCCAGGGTCCGCTGCCGCGCGGCAGCGTGCTCCACCACGGGCAGCGGATAGTGGTCCCCCAGGCGGATGCCCGCTTCCTGCAATTCCAGCGGCTGTGCCAGCCAAGGGGCATGCAATGCCTTGGTGGCGAGCCGGGCCAGCTGCGGCAGATAGCGGCGGATGAATCGGCCCTCCGGGTCGAACTTCTCGCTCTGGCTGACCGGGTTGAAGATGCGAAAGTACGGCTGCGCGTCGCAGCCGCTGGAGCTGGCCCACTGCCAGCCGCCGTTGTTGGCGGCCAGGTCGAAGTCATTGAGGTGCGTGGCAAAGTAGGCTTCGCCCCGGCGCCAGTCGATGCCCAGGTCCTTCACGAGAAAGCTGGCCACCACCATGCGCAGGCGGTTGTGCATGTAGCCGGTCTGGTTGATCTGCGCCATGGCGGCATCTACCAGCGGATACCCCGTGCGGCCTTCGCACCACGCGTCGAACAAGGCGTCGGCCTGCTGTCCTGACTCCCACTGGATGGCGTCATACGCGGGCTTGAAGCTGCGGCCCGCCACATGGGGGTGGTGGTGCAGGATCTGGAAGTAGAAGTCCCGCCAGATCAGCTCGTTGAGCCAGGTGGCGGCGCCCGGGTTGCCATCGAGCATGAGCTGGTGCGCCGTGCGCGCCAGCAGCCGTGGCGAGATGGTGCCAAAACGCAGGTGCACGCCGAGGTAGCTGGGGCCTTTGACGGACGGAAAGTCGCGCGTGCCGCCGTAGCGCTCGATGCGGCCCAGAAAATCGGTGAACAACTGGCGTGCACCGCTGGCGCCGGCGGGCAGCCGGAGCCGGGACAGGCCCGTGGGTGCAAAACCCAGCGATGCCAGCGCCGGGATGGGCTGGACATGGGGCTGCGGGCGCGCTGCGAGGCGGTGCGCGTGGCGCTCCACGGGGTAGCTCTTGAGCTGGAAGGCGTCGATCCTCTTGAGCCAGGCGTTCTTGTAGGGCGTGAACACGCTGTAGGGGCTGCCGGCCTGCGTCAGCACCTCGCTGCGCTCCAGGAGCGTGTGGTCCTTGGAGGTGTGAAAGGCCCTTCCCGCGGCGGCCAGCCGCGTGCGCACCAGGCTGTCGCGTTCCAGGGCCTGGGGTTCGTCGTCGTGGTTGGCAAACACGGCCTGCACGCCCAGGGCGCTGGCCAGTGCCGGAATGGCGTCGCTGGCCACCGCGTGTAGCACGATCAGCCCGCTCTGGGCATGGCCGGACAGGGTGCGCAGCGATCCGTCCAGCTCCACCAGCGATTCCCGGATGAACTCCACGCGCCGGTCGGCCCGGGGCAGGGCGTCCAGGATGCCGCGGTCGAAGACGAAAGCGCAGTGCACCTGCTCGCACCGGGTCAGCGCGTGGTACAGCGCCGCCTGGTCATGGGCCCGCAGGTCGCGCCGGAACCAGACAAGGCCGCTGGGGTAGGAAGGCTCTGGAGAGTGCGCCATGTTCACCGTTAAAATTGGCAGATGTCTTCCGATTCTGCGCCCATCAACCTGACGCATCACTTCCTGATCGCGATGCCCGGTCTGGAGGATGAGTCTTTTGCGCGCAGCGTCGTCTACCTGTGCGAACACAGCGAGCGCGGCGCGCTCGGGCTCATCATCAACAAGCCGACCGACATCACGCTCAAGGGACTTTTCGACAAGGTCGACCTGTCCCTGCGGCGCGAGGACCTGAGCCGGGAACCCGTGTTCCAGGGCGGCCCCGTGCAGACCGAGCGCGGCTTCGTGCTACACGAGCCCATGCTCATGGACACGGCCGAAACGGACGAATCCGCCTACGCTTCCACCATGACCATTCCGGGCGGGCTGGAGATGACGACCTCCAAGGACGTGCTCGAGGCCCTGTCCACGGGCGCGGGGCCCCGCAGGGTGCTCATCACGCTGGGCTACTCGTCGTGGGGCGAGGGCCAGCTCGAGTCCGAGCTGGCCGAAAACGCCTGGCTCACCGTGGCGGCCGACCTGTCGGTGATCTTCGACACCCCGGTGCCCGAGCGCTACGACCGCGCCTTGTCGCTGCTGGGCCTCAAGGCCTGGATGCTGTCGCCCGAGGCGGGGCACGCATGACCGGCTTGCCCGCTCAGCCCGCCGTTCCCGCGCACTTCCAGACCTTTCTTGCTTTCGACTTTGGCCTCAAGCGCACGGGCGTGGCCACGGGCAACCGCATGCTGCGCAGCGCCACGCCGCAAGCCACGATCAAGGCCGAAGGCGACGCGCGTTTTGTTCAGGTCGCGCAGCGCATCAAGGAATGGCAGCCCGACGCGCTGGTGATCGGCGTGCCCTACCACCCCGATGGCGCGAGCCACGAGAACACCGAACGTGCGCTCAAGTTCGGGCGCCAGCTGCGCGGCCGCTTCGGCCTGCCGGTGTTCGAAGTGGACGAGCGCTACAGCACCACCGAGGCCATCGCCGGCGGTGCCAAGGATGCGGACGCCGCTTCGGCCTGCATCATCCTGGAACAGTTTTTGAGGAACCTCCCATGAGCAGCAACCCATCCCCCGGCGCGTCCGGCAGTCTCGTGCTGGATGCCGAGGCCCTGTACCGCGAGCTTTTGCGCGGCGTGCGCAGCCTGTGGACCCCCACGACGCGCCTGGCGGGCATCGCCTCGGGCGGTGCCTGGCTGGCCGAGCGGCTGCAGAAGGACCTGGGCCTGGAGGGCGCGCCCGGCGTGCTGTCTTCCGTGATGCACCGCGACGATTTCGCCCAGCGCGGCCTCTCGGCCAGCGCGCAGACCTCGCTGCCGTTCGACGTGAACGGCGCCGACGTGCTGGTGCTCGACGACGTGCTCTACACGGGCCGCACCATCCGCGCGGTGGTCAATGAGCTGTTCGACTACGGCCGCCCCGCCAGCGTGCGCCTGGCCGTGCTGGTGGACCGGGGCGGGCGCGAGCTGCCCGTGCAGGCCGACTTCGCCGCGGCCCGCGTGGCCCTGCCCGCCGCCCAGTCGCTGGCCCTGGCGCGTGGCGACAGCGGTACCTTCCACTTCCAAGTCAAAGAGGCCTGACCGTGCTGAAGAAGCGCAACCCCCAACTCAACGGCAACGGCGAACTCATCCACCTGCTGTCCATCGAGGGCCTGCCGCGCGACATCGTCACGCACATCCTCGACACGGCCGCCAACTTCGTCTCCGTCAACGACCGCGAGGTCAAGAAGGTGCCGCTCTTGCGCGGCAAGAGCGTGTTCAACCTGTTCTTCGAGAACAGCACGCGCACGCGCACTACGTTCGAGATCGCGGCCAAGCGCCTGTCGGCCGACGTGATCAACCTCGACATCGCGCGCAGCTCGGCCAGCAAAGGCGAATCCCTGCTCGACACCATCGCCAACCTCAGCGCGATGGCGGCTGACATCTTCGTGGTGCGGCACAGCGAATCGGGCGCGCCCTACCTCATTGCCCAGCACGTGGCACCGCATGTGCACGTGATCAACGCGGGCGACGGCCGGCATGCCCATCCCACGCAGGGGCTGCTGGACATGTACACCATCCGCCACTACAAGAAGGATTTTTCCAACCTCACCGTGGCCATCGTGGGCGACGTGCTGCACTCGCGCGTGGCGCGCTCGGACATCCACGGCCTGACCACGCTGGGCTGCGCCGAAGTGCGCGTGGTGGGGCCGCGCACCCTGGTGCCGTCCGACATGGCGCAGATGGGCGTGCGTGTGTGCCACACGCTCGAAGAAGGCATCAAGGACGCGGACGTGATCATCACGCTGCGCCTGCAGAACGAGCGCATGAGCGGCGCGCTGCTGCCGTCGAGCCAGGAGTATTTCAAGAGCTTCGGCCTCACGCAGGACAAGCTGCAGCTGGCCAAGTCCGACGCCATCGTCATGCACCCCGGCCCCATCAACCGGGGGGTCGAGATCGACTCCGCCGTGGTGGATGGCAAGCAGAGCGTGATCCTGCCGCAGGTGACTTTCGGCATCGCTGTGCGCATGGCCGTCATGTCCATAGTGGCGGGGAACGAGGCGTGATGCCCGGAATGAATGCTCCTGTTTTCATAGCTTCTAGCGCTTATCCAATAAGCGCTAGCAGCCAATTTGGCTTCAAATCATGAAGATACTGATCCAGAACGGCCGTGTGATCGACCCCGCTTCGGGCCTCGACCAGACCTGTGACATCGCCATCGCGGCGGGCCGCATCGTCGGCGTCAACCGCGTGCCGCCCGACTTTGCGCCCAAGCGCGTGGTGGACGCCACGGGCTGCATCGTGCTGCCCGGCCTGGTGGACCTGGCCGCGCGCCTGCGCGAGCCCGGCCACGAGCACGAGGGCATGCTCGAATCCGAGATGGCGGCCGCCGTGGCCGGAGGCGTGACCAGCCTGGTGTGCCCGCCCGATACCGACCCCGTGCTCG
Organism: Acidovorax sp. A79; assembly: GCF_041154505.1. Lineage (GTDB taxonomy): Bacteria > Pseudomonadota > Gammaproteobacteria > Burkholderiales > Burkholderiaceae_C > Acidovorax. The sequence continues at coordinate 1,875,994 of NZ_AP028672.1, read as the reverse complement.
ACGAACCGGGCCTGGTGGAGATGCTCAAGTTCCGTGCCGAGAAGCTGCACCAGTCGCGCCTGTTCCCGCTGGGTGCGCTCACGCGTGGCCTCGCCGGCGAGGTGCTGACCGAGATGGCCGAGTTGACCGAATCGGGCTGCGTGGGCTTCGGCCAGGCCGAAGTGCCCCTGGCCAGCACCCAGGTGCTGCAGCGCGCGCTGCAGTACGCCGCCACCTTTGGCTACACCGTGTGGCTGCGCCCGCAGGAAATGCACCTCGGCAAAGGCGTGGCCGCCAGCGGTGCGCTGGCCACGCGCCTGGGCCTGTCGGGCGTGCCCGTGGCAGCCGAGACCATTGCGCTGCACACCATCTTCGAGCTGCTCAAGACCACTGGTGCGCGCGTGCACCTGTGCCGCCTCAGCAGCGCGGCCGGTGTCGAGCTGGTGCGCCGGGCCAAGGCCGAGGGACTCAACGTGACCTGCGACATCAGCATCAACACGCTGCACCTGACCGAAAACGACATTGGCTTCTTCGACAGCCGTGCGCGCTTGACGCCCCCGCTGCGCCAGCAGCGCGACCGCGATGCCCTGAGCGCGGCGCTACTGGATGGCACCGTCGATGCGCTGGTGTCCGACCACACCCCTGTTGATGAAGACGCCAAGACCCTGCCGTTCGCCGAGGCCGAACCCGGTGCTACGGGTCTGGAGCTGCTGCTGAGCCTGGCGCTCAAGTGGTCGCAGGACAGCGGCGTGCCGCTCGTGCGCGCGCTGGCCACGGTCACGTCCGAACCCGCGCGCGTGCTGGGCAGTGCCCTGGGCACGCTGCAGGCCAGCGTGGGCCAGATCGTCGAAGGCGGCGTGGGCGATCTGTGCATCTTCGACCCCCAGGCTGCGTGGACCGTGCAGGACGATGCGCTGCGCAGCCAGGGCAAGCACACGCCGTTTTCCGGCTACGAGCTGCCAGGCAGGGTGCGCATGACGCTGGTGGGCGGGCAGGTAGCGTACGGGTGACCCCCCTGTGCCGCTTCGCGCCATCCCCCGAGGGGGACGCCACCGGTGGTCCGGCAGGGCCGGTTCCACGGTGGCACCCGTATCGGCCAGGCCCGTTGCGTGGGCCGTGGACATGGCGAATCGCCACGGACGGCTGAGATGAGGCATCTGCGCGCCTGCTGGCGCCTGCTGCGCCTGCTGGGCCACATCGCCAAGGGGCTGGCCATCGTGGCGCTGCGTTTTCCGGCGCTGTCACCCGATCAGCAGCACGCGCGGGTGCAGGTGTGGTCGTTGCAACTGCTGGCCCATGCCGGCATCAGCCTGCGCATCGTGGGGCAGCCGCCAGTGGCGGGGCCGGTGATGCTGGTCGCGAACCACATCTCGTGGCTTGACATTCCCGTGATGCACGCGGCCCGGCATTGCCGCTTCGTGTCCAAGTCCGACGTGCAGGGCTGGCCGCTGATCGGCACGCTGGCCACCGCCGCCGGCACCCTCTACATCGAGCGCAGTTCGCGCCGCGATGCGCTGCGCATGGTGCGGTCCATGCACGAGGCGCTGGAGCGCGGCGAGGTGCTCGCGGTGTTTCCCGAGGGCACCACGGGCGATGGCCGCGAGATGCTGCCGTTTCATGCCAACCTGCTGCAGGCCGCCGTCACCGCCAGCGCGCCGGTGCAGCCCGTGGGCCTGCGCTTTGCCGACAGGGCCACCGGCGCCACCAGTTTCGCGCCCAGCTACATCGGCGACGAGACCCTGGTGGGCTCGATCTGGCGCACGCTGTGCGCGCCGTCCATTGACGCCGTGGTGCACTACGGCGACCCGCAGCCGGCCGAAGGCCGCGACCGGCGCGCATGGGCGCAGCACCTGCACGACACCGTCGACCAGTTGCGGAAAACCTGAGGCGGCGGCAGCGGCGGGCGGGCCAGGCGCGCCGCTCCTCCCGCGTACGCGGCGCGCAAGCGGGGTGGTTCGGCGGCCCAAAAACGTGCATATTCCACGTTTGCGGCGGCGACGGTGTGGCAACAGCGCCCAATTGCGGGCAATTTCCCGTATCGTCCGCGTCTTTCGGCCTGCGGCACGGCGGCAGCAGGCACCACTCACACTGCCGGGAGGGCACCATGAACCTGATTGAGCGCGCCAAGAGCATTCTTCTGCAACCCAAGGAGACCTGGGTCGCCATCGAATCCGAATCCACCGATGCGGCGACCCTGTTCACCCGCTACTACATGATCCTGGCCGCGATCCCGGTGGTCTGCGGCTTCATCGGCCTGTCGCTGATCGGCTTCGGCGGCTTTGGCGTGACCGTTCGCGTGCCCCTGGTTTCCGGCCTGGTGAACATGGTGGTGTCGTACGTGCTCAGCTTGGTGGGCGTGTTCGTGCTCGCGCTCATCATTGATGCGCTCGCCCCTGCGTTCGGGGGGCAGAAGAACCAGATCCAGGCCCTCAAGGTGGCGGTCTATGCCAGCACGGCCGCCATGCTGGGCGGGGTGTTCAGCCTGCTGCCGGCGCTGGCCATGCTGGGTTTGCTGGCGGCGCTGTATTCCATCTACCTGCTCTACACCGGCCTGCCCGTGCTGATGAAGAGCGCACCGGAGAAGTCGGTGGCATACACCGTGGTCGTCATCATCGCGGCCATCGTCATGGGCGTGGTCATCGGTGCCGTCAGCTCGGTCTTCATGCCCGGTGGCGGAAGTCTGTTCGGCGGCGCCGCGGCGCCTGCCGTCACCCTGAACACGCCCAAGGGGTCGGTGTCCATCGACACCGCCGGCCTGGAAGCTGCCGGCAAGAAGATGGAAGAAGCCGCGCGCCAGCTGGAGCAGGCCCAGAAGGGCCAGGACCCCGCCGCCATCGCGGCCGCGGCGGGCGCGCTGGGGGGCGGCCAGGCCATTGCCGCGCAATCGCTCAAGGCCGCGCTGCCCGAAAGCCTGGCGGGCCTGCCGCGCACCGGCTTCGACGTGCAGGACGGCGCGGCGCTGGGCCTGCCCACCAGCCAGGCCAGCGCGCAATACGGCAGCGACAGCAAGCAGGTGCGCCTGGAGATCACCGACATCGGCGGCCTGGGCCAGATGGCGGTGATGGCCATGGGCATGGCCCAGGGCGAGAAGGAAGACCAGACCAGCGCCGAGAAGACGTGGCAGGAGGGCGGCCGCACGCTGCACCAGCGCTACGAGAAGGACGGCAGCCATGCCGAGTTCAAGGCCATCCTGAAGAACGGGCTGGTGGTCAGCGTCGAGGGCGACCACATGGGCGTCAAGGACTTGCGAGGCATCCTGGGCCAGGTGGACCTCAATGGCCTGGAGGGCCTGCAGCGCAAGGGCAAGTCCTGACGTCCCGGCGTACGCGGCGCACGCCCCGGGCATGGGCACCGTGCCCCCTGCACAGGCAAGCCGGCACGCGCCGGCTTTTTTTCGTGTCCGGGCCTGCGAAGCAACCGGTGTCCGCGCGCTAGACTGGCGGGCAGGCGCGGGCCCTGCCGGTTCGTTTCCCTTGCCGGTGCGGCCGGACGCTGCGCGCCGCCAGATCTTCCAGCCCCTTCCCATGCCTGCTCCCACCCTTGCTTCCCTGTACCAGCGCGCCATGGGCCCGGCCTTCGGGCGCCTGGCGCCCGCGCTGGCGCGGTTTCACAGCCTGTCGGGCCGGCACAGGCTTCGGGGCAAGGTGGTGGTCGAGGCTCCGGCGGGCGCGATGGGCCGCCTGCTCGCGTGGGCGCTGGGGGCGCCACTGCACCCGGTCCAGGGCGACATCGTCTTCGAGCTGGATGCCACCCCCGGCGCCGAGGTGTGGACGCGTTGCTTCCCCGCGCGGACCATGCGCTCCACCCTGCGCGAATCCGGCGGCCGGGTGGTGGAGCATCTGGGGGCCGCGCGGCTGGGCTTCGTGCTCGATGAACAGCAGGGCCGGCTGGTCATGCGCTTGCAGGACCTGCATTTCCTGGGCATCCCTTGCCCCGCGTGGCTGCGCCCGCGCGTGGTGGCCGAGGAGACCGGGCGGGGCGATACCCTGCATTTCCACGTGCAGGCCACCGTGCCGTGGGTGGGGCGGGTGGTTCACTACCGGGGCCACCTGGTCGTGCCAGCCACCGAGGGGCTTCCTCCATGATCGTGGTGTTCGACGCGCAGTGCCTGCTGTGCAACGGCTGGGTGCGGTTCCTGCTGCGGCACGACCGCGCGGGGCGCATCCGTTTCGCCTCCATGCAGGGCGCCACCGGCCGGCGGCTGCTGGCCGGCGCGGGCCTGCAGGTGGATGGGCTGCAGACCCTGCTCGTCATCGAGGATGGCCGCAGCTGGCAGCACACGGCGGCCATCCTGCGCGTGCTGCACCGCCTGGGGTGGCCCTGGCGCCTGGCCTGGTTGGGATGGTTGGTGCCCGCGCCCGTGCGCGACGCGCTCTACCGCCGGGTGGCGCGCAATCGCTACCGGATATGGGGGCGCTCCGAGACCTGCCTGGTGCCCGCGCCCGGGATGGCCACACGGTTCCTGGACTGACGCGGCATCGGGCCGCGCACGCCGTCACTCGCGGGGAAAGGTCACCACATGGTCCACCTGCGCGCGGATGCCGATCCATTCGCCCAGGGCGTGGTCGTGGTGGCTGGGCACGTGGGCCAGCATGGTCTGGCCGCTGGCCAGGCGCAGCGTGTAGAGGAATTCGGCGCCCCGGAACGACTTGCGCACGATCTGCGCCTGCACCGGCGCATCGTCGTCGTGCACGATGTCGTCGGCGCGCAGCAGCACATCGCATTCGCCGCCGGGGTAGCTGCCGGGCAGGGGGCATTCGTCCAGGTCGGTCAGTTCGCCCAGGGGCGTTTGCGCCACCACGTTGTTGCCGCGCTGCACCAGCGTGGCGGGGGCGAACACGCCGTGCCCGATGAAGTCGGCCACGAAGCGCGTGGCGGGGCGGTGGTACAGGGTGTACGCGTCGTCCCACTGGTGCAGGCGGCCCTCGTGCATCACGCCGATCACATCGCCGATGGCAAAGGCCTCGAACTGGTCGTGCGTGACGAACAGCGCCGTGGCGCCCGCGGCCTTGAGGATGCCGCGCACCTCGTGCGCGAGGCGCTCGCGCAGGTCCACGTCGAGGTTGGAGAAGGGCTCGTCCAGCAGCATGAGCTGCGGGCGCGGCGCCAGGGCGCGTGCCAGCGCCACGCGCTGTTGCTGGCCTCCGGAGAGTTCGTGCGGAAAGCGGTTCTCGCTGCCTTCCAGCCCCACCAGCTGAAGCACCTCGGTCACGCGCGCGGCCTGCTCGGCCCGGGGCAGCGCGTGGATGCCGAACGCCACGTTGCGGCCCACCGACAGGTGCGGAAACAGGGCGTAGTCCTGGAACACCATGCCGATGCGCCGCAGTTCGGGCGGCACGCTCAGCGCGGCACTGCTCACGAGGCCCTTGGTCAACCGGATTTCGCCGCCGCTCACCGGCTCCAGCCCCGCCACCGCGCGCAGCAGCGTCGTCTTGCCGCAGCCCGAGGGGCCGATCAGCACGCCGATATCGCCTGCGTGCAGGCCCAGCGTGACACCTTGCACCGCGGCCTGCGCACGGCCCGCATAGCGCACTTCGAGTTGGGAGACCTCAAGAAACATGTCTGCATTTTATGGGGTAGGGGAGTGAATGCTTAAAATTCGCATTTGCATTCCTGAGCGTTGCCCGGTTGCCGTCCGTGCGGGTGTGCGTTTTCTTCCCACCCCCTCTGCCGAGCTCCCGCCCCTTGCGCCGCACGCCCTTCGCCTTTCGCACCATTCCCCTGGTCCTGTTCGCAGGCTTTCTGGCATTGCCCGTGCTGGCGGTGCTGGCCTCGTGGCTTCCGTTCTCGCCCTCGGGCCAGGGCGACGCCCAGGCCGGGGCCATCCTGCGCGAGATGGCCGCCACCGTGCTGCCCGGCTATGTGTGGACCACATTGCATCTGAGCGTGATGGTGGCGCTGGGCGCCGCCATCGTGGGCACCAGCGCCGCGGCGGCCGTGACGCTGTTCGACTTTCCCGGCCGCCGCACCCTGGAGTGGCTGCTGCTGCTGCCGCTGGCCATGCCCGCCTATGTGACGGCCTACGCGTACACCGACTTCCTGCAGTTCAGCGGCCCCCTGCAGGTGGGCCTGCGCAGCACCTTCGGCCTCGAAGGTCGCCTCCTGCCCGAAGTGCGCAGCCTGGGCGGCGCGGTGTGGGTGTTCATCTTCTCGCTGTACCCGTATGTCTACCTGCTGGCGCGCACGGCGCTGGGCGAGCGTGCCGCGCACCTCATGGAGGCCGCGCGACTGCTGGGCGCGCCGCTGCCGCGCCGCATCCGCGCGGTGGCCCTGCCGCTGGCGCGCCCCGCCGTCGCCGCCGGCGTGGCGCTGGTGCTGATGGAAACCCTGGCCGACTTCGGCGTGGCGAGCTATTTCGGCATCCAGACCTTCACTACCGGCATCTACAAGGCCTGGCTGTCCATGGACAACCGCCTGGCGGCCGCGCAACTGGCCACCATGCTGCTGGTGGTGGTGATGGTGCTGCTGCACATGGAGCACCGTGCGCAAAAGCGCATGCGTTTTGCCACCGGCGGCGGGCGCGCGGGCTCGGCCGAGGCGCAGCCCCTGGCGCTGCGCGGAGCGCGCCGCTGGGCGGCATGGGCGGTCTGCACGGTGCCGGTGGTCATGGGTTTCGTGGCGCCAGTGGCCTTCATGCTGCGGCCGCTGGCGGCCGACTGGTCGGTGCTGCCGTGGGAGCGCTTCATGGAATGGGCCTGGCACAGCGTGCGCCTGGGCGGCATCACGGCCGCGCTGGCGGTGGCCATCGCGCTGGCGCTGGCCTTTGCGGTGCGCCGCCAGCCCGACCCCATCACGCGCGGCGTGGTGCAGCTGGCCAGCGTCGGCTATGCGGTGCCGGGCGCCGTCATCGTGGTGGGCCTGCTGCTGCCCGTGGGCTGGCTGCAGGCGGCCATGCCGCAGTGGGGCGTGGGCGCGCTCGTCACCGCCACGGCGTTTGGCATCGTCTGGGCCTACCTCGTGCGGTTCTGCGCGGTGGCCCTGCAGTCCATGCAGAGCGGCTACGCGCGCATTCCGCTCAGCCTGGACGACTCGGCCCGCATGCTGGGTGTCGGCAGCCGCGGGCTGCTGGCGCGCGTGCACTGGCCGCTGCTCAAGCGTTCCACCGCCGCCGCCGCGCTGCTGGTGTTCGTGGACGTGATGAAGGAGCTGCCCGCCACGATGGTGCTGCGCCCCTTCAACAGCGACACCCTCGCCGTGGTGGCCTACCAGCTGGCGCGCGACGAGCGGCTGGGCGAGGCGGCCTTGCCGTCGCTGGCGCTGGTGGCGGTGGGGCTGGTTCCCGTGATTTTGCTCAGCCGCACCCTGCGCAGCCGGGCCTGAGGCCGTCAGCACTTTCCGGGCGCCTGCGCAATGAACAAAGCCGCCCGAGGGCGGCTTTGTTCATGGGGCATGTGAGCAGTGCCCGGGCGCTCGTTCATTCGCTCCAGTCGGCGTGCTTCTCGCACAGCTTGTTGGTTTCCTTGCCCTTGCGGGTTTCGGAGAAGGTCACCAGGTTGCCCTTGAAGTCCTCGGGCGTTTCGTTCCACATGCAGGTGCACCACGCCTGGGCCTTGGTCTGGCCCTTGATGGGGCTGGCTTCGTTGCCACCCTGGTAGACCTTGGCGGAATGGCTCAGGCACTGGCGAAACTGCGCGTCGCCCGCGGGTGGGCGGTTGTAGTCATCTGCGGCGTGCACCGCGCTGCTGGCCGAAAGAACAAGGGCCAGGGCGGCGAAGAGGGGGGAGATTTTCATGGCGCAGATTCCCCGTGCGGGGGGATGAAGAAGAGAGGGCAGGGATGGACACTGCCGCCCGCGAAACAAGGCGGCATCGTCAGTGTAACCATTGGATACATTTTTGGAGTCCGCCCTGCGGATTTATCTTTGCGGGCCCTGCCGCGTGGCGGCTTGCAGACGGTGGGCGTGCCGCCCCTGGCATGTTCTCGCACCCGGTTGCCGGGCGCGCCACCACCAGCATGGGCATTGTTTGCTATTAATAGAATAGCTTTCAGCGCTTTACCCATGAGCGCTTGCGAGCCATTTTGCTCAAAACCCGGCGGGTGGTGCGCCGTGCCCGCGCACCACCGTCCGCAGGGCCGGTGATGCGGGAAGGCCCCCCGGTTCAGGCCTGTGTGTAGGCGGTCTTCACCGTCGTGTAGAACTCGGCGGCGTAGCGGCCCTGCTCGCGCGGGCCGTAGCTGCTGCTCTTGCGGCCGCCGAAGGGCACGTGGTAGTCCACGCCCGCCGTGGGCAGGTTCACCATCACCATGCCGGCTTGCGCGTGGCGCTTGAAGTGCGTGGCGTGCTTGAGGCTGGTGGTGGCGATGCCGCTGGCCAGGCCGAAGGGCGTGTCGTTGGCCAGGGCCAGCGCTTCGTCGTAGTTCTTCGCGCGCAACACGCTCACCACGGGGCCGAAGATCTCTTCGCGGTTGATGCGCATGCCGGGTGTGGTTTCGGTGAACAGGGCGGGGCGCAGGTAGTAGCCGGGGGCGCCGTCGGCGTTCTTCTCCAGGGCTTCGCCGCCGAAGGCGAGCTTGGCGCCTTCCTGCTGGCCGATGCCGATGTATTCCAGGTCTTGCGCCAGCTGGCGGTCGTCCACCACGGGGCCGATGTCGGTGCCGGCCTTGCGGGCGTCGTCGACCTTCAGGGCTTTCATCTTCTCGATCACGGCGGCCACGAAGCGGTCGTGGATGCCTTCGGTCACGATCACGCGGCTGCTGGCGGTGCAGCGCTGGCCGGTCGAGAAGAAGCCGCTGTTGACGGCAGCGCCCACGGCCACGGCCAGATCGGCGTCATCGAGCACCACGAAGGGGTTCTTGCCGCCCATCTCCAATTGCACCTTGGCGCCGCGTGGCACGCAGGCCGCGGCCACGCGCTGGCCCGTGCCCACCGATCCGGTGAAGCTCACGCCGGCAATGCGCTCGTCTTCCAGCAACACCTGGCCCACTTCAGCGCCGCGGCCCATCACGAGGTTGAACACGCCGGCTGGGAGGCCCGCGCGGTGCAGGATGTCGGCCAGCGCCCAGGCGGAGCCCGGCACCACTTCGGCGGGCTTGAACACCACGCAGTTGCCGTAGGCAAGCGCGGGCGCGATCTTCCACGCAGGGATGGCGATGGGGAAGTTCCACGGCGTGATGATGCCGATCACGCCCAGTGGCTCGCGCGTGATCTCGATGCCCACGCCGGGGCGCACCGACGGGATCAGCTCGCCGCCGGGGCGCAGGGCCTCGCCCGCAAAGAACTTGAAGATGGCGGCCGCGCGGCCCACTTCGCCAATCGCCTCGGGAAGGGTCTTGCCTTCTTCGCGGGCGAGCAGGTCACCGAGCTCGGCCTTGCGGGCGATGATCTCGTTGCCCACCGCGTCCAGGATGTCAAAACGCTGCTGGGGCGTGGACACGCTCCAGGCCGGGAAGGCCGCGTGGGCTGCCGACACGGCCTCCAGCGCCTGCTCGCGACTGGCCACGGCGTAGTCGCCGATCACGTCGCGGGTGTCCGAGGGGTTGGTGTTGCTATAGGTGCGGACGCCGTCTGTCCAGGCGCCGCCGATCAGGTTTGCATGCATGGCTGTGGTGGGTTGGTGAGTGAAGTGAAAAGGGTGTGCGGAAGGCAGTGCCTGCCCTCGGCGGAATGCCGCGCCGCGCCCAGGGCCCGTGGCGGGCGCCGACGGGCTGTGGCTGCGCAGCGTACCGCAAGGCCGGGTGGCGGTGGCGCGGCGCGGGCAGCTCGCCCGCAGGTGCCCGCCGCCATCTGCCATCGTGCGGCCAACGGCTTGAAAGTCTTGTTGTATGTCATCGTACAACATTTGAGACCTCTCAGACCTGCGGGTTAGTACTGATGAGACAACCGGGCACTTCGCATCTGGCAGAGGAGAGGGCCGATGCCCACGGCGCGGGCGCGTCAACTCGCCTCGGCCTGCGCGCGCCGCCTGCGCTCGCGGCTGTTGGCCAGATGGGTGCGCATGGCGGCCCGCGCGGCGTCGGGGTCCTGGCCCACGATGGCGTCGTAGATGCTTTCGTGTTCGCCATTGACGCGGCGCAGGTACTGGCGCCGTTCATCGTCCCCCGAATCCGGTGAGGCCAGCCGCGCGCGCGGGATGATCATGCTGCCCAGCGTGCCCATCAGTTCGGCGAAATGGCTGTTCTGCGTGGCGCGCGCAATTTCCAGGTGGAACTGGAAATCCGCCGCCACCGCGTCGCGGCCGGCATCCACGGCGGCGGCCACCGCATCAAGCGCCTCGCGCATGGCCTTCAGGTTGGCCTCGGTGCGGCGCTGGGCGGCCAATGCGGCCGCCTCGGTTTCCACGCCGATGCGCAGCTCCAGCACCGCGATCACGTCGCGCAGCGTGCTGAACTGGTCGGGGGTGATCTTGAAGCCCGGTGCCTGCCCCAGCCCCAGCACAAAGGTGCCGATGCCGTGCCGTGTTTCCACCAGGCCGGAGGCCTGCAGCTTGGAAATCGCCTCGCGCACGACGGTGCGGCTGACGCTGAACTCGGCCATGATGGCCGCTTCGGTGGGGAGCTTGTCGCCCAGTGCCAGGCTGCCATCGCGGATGCGGTCCCCCAGGGAATCGACCAGTTCCAGGGCCAGGGTGCGGGGCTTGCGGCGAAGCGCGGTATCGGTGTTCATCTCTTGGTGTTATCCCTATGTGGCGCCGTGGGGAGAAGCAGTACATTGCATTTTTGTTGTACGACAACTGATGACGTTCAACAGAATCTGTTGCCACTGTACCAAGAACCCCCGCCTTTGTAACCGCCATGCCTTGCCATCCCACCCCCATCCGTTTCCAACGCTTGTTACTGACCGGGGCGGCCGGGGGGCTGGGGCGCGAGCTGCGCACGCGCCTGAAAGCCTACTGCGGCACCTTGCGCCTGTCCGACGTGGCCGACCTGGGCCAGGAAGGCGCGGGGGAAGAGGTGCGCCCCGCGCGGCTGGAGGATGCCGGTGCCATGCTCGCGCTGCTGGAGGGGGTCGATGCCGTGGTGCACCTGGGCGGCGTGTCCACCGAACAGCCCTGGGAGCCGATCCTGCAGGCCAACATCATCGGTGCCTATAACCTGTATGAGGCGGCGCGCAAGCAGGGCGTCAAGCGGGTGGTGTTCGCCAGTTCCAACCACGTCACCGGCTTCTACCGGCAAGACGAGGTGGTGGGCCTCAAGGACCCGGCCCGGCCCGACGGCCTGTACGGCCTGTCCAAGGCGTTTGGCGAAGACCTCTCCCGTTTTTACTTCGACCGCCATGGCATCGAGACGGTGTGCCTGCGCATCGGCTCCTCGTTCCCGGAACCCCGCAACCGCCGGATGCTCGCCACCTGGATGAGCTATGACGACCTGGAGCGCCTGGTGGTCGCCAGCCTGACCGCTCCGGTGGTGGGCCACAGCACCATCTACGGCATGGGCGACAACACCACCACCTGGTGGGACAACACGCTGGCGCGCCACATCGGCTACCGGCCGCAGGACAGCTCCGAGTCCTTCCGCGCCAAGGTCGAGGCGGCCGACCCGCACCCCGACCTGACCGACCCCGCCGTGATCTACCAGGGCGGCCCGTTCGTGCGCACGGGTCCCTTCGAATGAGCGCCCCGATGACGCCCCCCGTGGACCTGCTGCTGCCCGACCACCGCGACCAGGTGGGCGAAAGCCCCGTCTGGAGCCCCGCCGAGCAGGCGCTCTACTGGGTGGACATCGAAGGCCGCCAGCTGCACCGCTGGACCTATGCGGACCAGCGCGTGCAAAGCTGGGAGACGGTGGAGCGCCCCGCCTGCATCGCGCTGCATGCGGCCGGCGGGCTGATCGCAGGCATGGACACGGGCGTCTTTCACCTGCAGCCCCAAGTGGGGGGCACCCTGGCCGCCACCCTGCTGGCCGGCGTGGACCACCCCCGGCCCGGCATGCGCTTCAACGACGGCCGCTGCGACCGCCAGGGCCGCTTCTGGGCCGGCACCATGGTGCGCGACATGTCGCTGGCGCAGGCCGCGGGCAGCCTGTACCGCATGGACGGACAGCGCGGCCTGTCGGCACCGCAGGTGCAGGGACTGGTCACGCAGAACGGCCTGGGCTTCAGCCCCGACGGCAAGACCCTGTACCTGAGCGACAGCCACCCGAGCGTGCAGCAGATCTGGCAGTTGCCGCTGCACGACGATGGGTCCCTGGGCGAGCGCTCGCTGTTCGTGGACATGCGCGATCTGCCCGGCCGGCCCGACGGCGGCGCGGTGGATGCCGACGGCTGCTACTGGATCTGCGGCAACGACGCTGGCGTGGTGCACCGCTTCACGCCCGACGGCCGGCTGGACCGGTCCATCGCCGTGCCCACCAGCAAGCCCTCGATGTGCAGCTTCGGCGGCCCGGGGCTGGACGTGCTGTTCATCACCTCCATCCGCCCCGGGCAGCCCCAGGGCGACGACGTGGCGCTGGGCGGCGCCATTTTTGCCACCCGCCCCGGCGTGGCGGGGTTGCCGGAAACACCCTATCGGAGCGCCTGAAGACAACAGGCTTCGGAACTCTCCCCCATTCACAACACTTCAACCCAGGAGACAACCATGAAAATTCCCCAATTGATGGGCCGCGTGGCGTTTGCCGCCAGCATCGTGCTCGGCGGCCTCACCGCGCAGGCCACGGAATTCCGCTCGTCGGACATCCACCCCGAGGACTACCCTACCGTGCTGGCCGTGCGCCACATGGGCGAGACGCTGTCCAAGGCCACGGGCGGCAAGCACAGCATCAAGGTGTACGCCAAGGGCTCCCTGGGCATCGAGAAGGACACCATCGAGCAGACCAAGCTGGGCGCCATCGCCATGACGCGCGTGAACGTCGCGCCCATGAACAACATCTGCCCCGCCACCATGGTGCCCACCATGCCCTTCCTGTTCCGCGACAAGGAACACATGCGCAAGGTCCTCGACGGAGCCATCGGCGACGAGATCCTGAAGGACTGCGAATCACAGGGCTTCGTGGGCCTGGCCTTCTACGACAGCGGCGCGCGCTCGATCTACACCGTGAAGAAGCCCGTCAAGACCCTGGCCGACGTCAAGGGCCTGAAGGTGCGCGTGCAGCAGAGCGACCTGTGGGTGTCCCTGCTCGAAGCCATGGGCGCCAACGCCACCCCCATGCCCTTCGGCGAGGTCTACACCGCGCTCAAGACCGGCCTGGTGGACGCCGCCGAAAACAACTACCCCAGCTACGAAAGCTCGCGCCACTTCGAAGTGGCCAAGTACTTCAACAAGACCGAGCACTCGATGGCGCCCGAGATCCTGCTGTTCAGCAAGCGCGTGTGGGACACGCTGAGCGCCGACGACCAGAAGGCCATCCGCGCCGCCGCCAAGGAATCGGTGGGCTTCATGCGCAAGATCTGGGACGAGCGTGAAGAAAAGTCTCTGGCCACCGTCAAGGCCGGCGGCGCGCAGATCGTGGAGATCGACAAGGCGGCCTTCAAGACGGCGATGAAGCCGGTGTACGACAAGTTCCTGAAGGACCCCAAGCTCCAGGACATGGTCAAGCGCATCGACGCGGTGCAGTAATCCTGGCGTTCCATGCCGCAGGGCCGTGCGTCCTGTGGCGGGTCCCTCCTTCCGTCTTCTGAATGTTCTCTATGTACACGCGTCTTTGCGCCTTCATCGCGCGCTCTTGTCTGCAACTGGGGGTGGCGGGGCTGGTGCTGCTGGTCTGCTCCGTGCTTTACCAGGTCATCGGCCGCTACATCTTCAACAACACGCCGACCTGGGCCGAAAGCGGCGCGGTGCTGCTGGTGTTGTACGTCACCATGCTGGGCATGGCGGTGGGTGTGCGTGACGCGGGCCATATCGGCCTCGAATCGTTCCTGGTACTGGCGCCCGACTGGCTGCGCCACAAGCTGGAAATCGTGATCCACGTGCTGGTGCTGGTCTTCGGCGTGGTCATGGCCTGGAACTGCGGCGTGCTGGCCGAGTCCGTGGCGCCCTACAAAATTCCCACGCTCGGTATCTCCGAAGCGTTCAAGTACGTTCCCCCCGCGCTCGCTGGCGTGCTGGTGGCGATGTTCTCCCTGGAGCACATCATTGCCCTGGTCCGCGGCACAGAGGTCGAGCCCGCCTGGCATTGAGATGAACGACACCCCCCTGAGCGCCTGCGGCGCTTCCCCCCGCTCTCGCATGGCTGCGCCATGCGGGCAGAGGGACGCAGCCCTCGCTGCGGGGCGGCCCTTGCTCGGCTGCCCTGGCAGGGGTCACGCCCGCTTCATGCGCCGTGCGGAGATGACCCAAGCGGTCCCTGCATGCGTCCCTCCGCACCCTAATGTTCCAGTAAAGATTCCACCATCATGGCGTTGACCATTCTGTGCGTGACCTTCACGCTCCTGCTGCTGCTGGGCGTGCCCGTGGCGTTTTCCATCGGCCTGTCGTCGCTGGCCACCATCCTGTATGAAGGCCTGCCGCTGGCCGTGGGCTTCCAGCAGATGATTTCGGGCATGAACCCGTTTTCGTTCCTGGCGATCCCGTTCTTCATCTTCGCGGGCGAGATCATGATGTACGGCGGCATCGCCGACCGCATCGTGGACTTTGCCAAGAGCGTGGCCGGCCATGTGCGCGGCGGCCTGGGCATGAGCAATGTGCTCGCCTGCACGCTGTTCGGCGGTGTGTCGGGTTCGCCCGTGGCCGACGTGTCCGCCATGGGCGCCGTGCTCATCCCGCAGATGAAGAAAGAGGGCTACCACGCCGACTATGCGGTGAACGTGACCACGCACGCCTCGCTGGTGGGCGCGCTCATGCCCACGTCGCACAACCTGATCATCTTCACCTTGGCCGCGGGCGGCAAGGTGAGCATCGCGGCGCTGATCCTCGCGGGCATCGTGCCGGCGCTGCTGCTCACGGTGTGCAATCTGCTGGCGGCCTACCTGGTGGCCGTCAAGCGCGGCTACCCTGCGGGCACTTTCCCCGGCTGGGAGATCGTGTGGATCTCCTTCAGAGCGTCAGTCCCCGGGCTGGCGGTGGTGGTCATCATCATCGCGGGCATTCTGTCGGGGGCGTTCACGGCCACCGAATCTGCCTCGGTGGCCGTGGTGTGGGCCCTGGTGCTGTCGGTCTTCGTCTACAAGAAGCTCACGCGCGAACAGTTCCTCAAGGCCGCCTCCAAGGCCGTCAAGACCACGGGCACCGTGCTGCTGCTGATCGGCATCTCGTCCATGTTCGGCTACCTGATCGGCCTGTACGGCGTGGCCGAGCTGACGGGCGATGCGCTCAAGTCCATGAGCACCTCGCCCTGGGTGATCTTCCTGTGCGTGAACATCATCCTGTTCGTGCTCGGCACCTTCCTGGACATGGCGGCCACCATCCTCATCTGCACGCCCATCTTCCTGCCCATCTGCCAGCAATTCGGCATGACCACCGAGCAGTTCGGCATCGTCATGCTCATCAACTGCGCGCTGGGCCTGAACACGCCGCCGGTGGGCACCACGCAGTTCATCGGCTGCACCATCGGCGGCATCTCCGTGGGCGAGGTGATGAAGACCATCTGGCCGTTCTACAGCGCACTCATCGTGGCGCTGATGCTGGTGACCTACGTGCCACAGTTTTCGATGTGGTTGCCGGACCTGGTGCTGAAGGCCGGTGGATGAGCACGGCCGTGCAAAACACGAAGCGGACATGAAGTGAACGACCCGATGCGAGAACCCCTCACCATCCGCATGCACGCGGACGACAACGTCGCCATCGTCGCCAACGACGGTGGCCTGCCCGCAGGCACGGTGCTGCCCGAGGGCGTGCCGGGCGCGGGCGTCACCCTGCGCGACAAGGTGCCCCAAGGCCACAAGGTGGCGTTGACGGACATGGCCGAAGGGGATGTGGTGCGCCGCTACAACGTGCCCATCGGCTACGCGCTCAAGCCCATCCCGGCAGGCAGCTGGGTGCACGAGCGCCTGCTGCAGATGCCTTCGGCCCGCGCGCTGGAGGGCCTGCCCATGGCCACCGTGAAGCCGCCCGTGCTGGAACCGCTCACGGGCTACACCTTCGAGGGCTACCGCAACGCAGACGGCTCGGTGGGCACGCGCAACATCCTGGCCATCACCACCACCGTGCAGTGTGTGGCGGGGGTCGTGGCCCTGGCGGTGCGCCGCATCAAGGCGGAGCTGCTGCCGCTGTACCCGCAGGTGGATGACGTGATCGGCCTGGAGCACACCTATGGCTGCGGCGTGGCCATCGATGCGCCCGACGCCATCATCCCCATCCGCACCCTGCGCAACATCAGCCTCAATCCCAACTTTGGGGGTGAGGTCATGGTGGTGAGCCTGGGCTGCGAAAAGCTCCAGCCCGACCGCCTGTTGCCCCCGGGCAGCTTTCCCATCACCGACGAGCGTGATGCGGCGCTGGGCCCGGAGACCGTGTGCCTGCAGGCCGAAGAGCATGTGGGCTTCATGTCCATGCTCGACCACATCGTGCAAAGCGCGCGCCCGCACCTCACACGGCTGAACGCCCGCCGCCGCGAGACCATCCCCGCCAGCGAGCTGGTGCTGGGCGTGCAGTGCGGCGGCAGCGATGCGTTCTCGGGCGTCACCGCCAACCCAGCCGTGGGCTTTTGCGCCGACCTGCTGGTGCGCGCCGGCGCCACCGTGATGTTCAGTGAAAACACCGAGGTGCGCGATGCCGTGGAGCAGCTCACCAGCCGCGCCGCCACGCCCGAAGTGGCCCAGTCCATCGTGCGCGAACTGGGCTGGTACGACCAGTACCTCGACCGGGGCCGCGTGGACCGCGCCGCCAACACCACGCCGGGCAACAAGGCCGGTGGCTTGTCCAACATCGCCGAAAAGGCCATGGGCTCCATCATCAAGAGCGGCACTGCTCCGATCTCGCACGTGCTGGCCCCGGGCGAGAAGCTGCACCGTGACCAACGCGGCCTGGTGTACGCCGCCACGCCCGCCAGCGACTTCATCTGCGGCACGCTGCAGCTGGCCGCTGGCATGAACCTGCACGTGTTCACCACCGGCCGGGGCACGCCCTACGGCCTGGCCGAATGCCCCGTGGTCAAGGTGGCCACGCGCACCGACCTGGCCCGCCGCTGGAATGACCTGATGGACATCAACGCCGGCAAGATCGCCGACGGCGAGGCCAGCATTGAAGACCTGGGCTGGGAGATGTTCCACCTGCTGCTCGACGTGGCCAGCGGCCGCAAGAAGACCTGGGCCGAGCAGTGGAAGCTGCACAACGCGCTGGTGCTGTTCAACCCCGCGCCGGTGACTTGAAGTGACACCCCCTGAGTCGCTTCGCGCCTTCCCCCTCTCTCGCATTGCTGCGCAATCCGGGAGGGGGACGCTCCCAGCGCGGCGGGGCGGCCCTTGCACGGGAGCTCTGGCTTGGCCCGCGCCCGTTGCATGCGGCGGGGTGAGGCATAGGTAAATGAATCATTGAAATGTCGTTCTTGCAGCCTGCGTCCCTGAGCGCTTGAACACCCCTCAACAGCCCGTCTTAGCGCGGGCTGTTTCACTAGAGAGACACGATTTCACATGGGTCACATCCGATTTTCCGACCGCAAGGTCGTCGTGGCGCTGGCGCTGCTGTGCTGCCTGCTGTGGGGCAGCTCGTACCCTGCCATCAAGACCGGCTACGCCTGGTTTGGCATTGCCAGGAGCGACATTCCCTCGCAGCTGGTATTCGCCGGTTGGCGCTTCCTGGGGGCGGGGCTGATCCTGCTGGCCTGGGCCGTGGCCATGCGCAAGGCCGTCTGGAGCCTGGGCTTGGCAGCAGGGCGACAGCTGGTGGTGCTGGGCCTGGCGCAGACCACGCTGCAGTACGTGTTCTTCTACGTGGGGCTGGCGCACACCACCGGGGTCAAGGGTTCGATCATGAATGCCACGGGCACGTTCTTCAGCGTGCTGCTGGCGCACTGGGTCTATCACAACGACCGACTGAGCCACGCCAAGCTCTGGGGCTGTGTGGTGGGATTCGCGGGCGTCATGGTGGTCAACCTGGGGCGCGGTACGCTGGACATGGACTTCACGCTGCTGGGCGAAGGCTTCGTGGTGATCGCGGCCTTGGTGCTGGCTGCCGCCAGCATCTACGGCAAGCAGGTCTCGCAGCGCATGGACTCTGTGGTGATGACAGGCTGGCAACTGGGACTGGGTGGCGCCGCGCTGCTGGCCCTCGGCTGGGGCCTGGGGGGCTCGCTCTCGGGCTTCACCTGGGGCTCGGCCGCGCTGCTGGTGTACCTGGCGCTGTTGTCGTCGGCCGCGTTCTCGCTGTGGAGCATCCTGCTCAAACACAACCGCGTGAGCCAGGTCACGGTGTTCAACTTCACCGTGCCGATCTTTGGCGCGGCGCTGTCGGCACTGTTTTTGGGCGAGGCGCTGTGGGAGTGGAAGAACCTGCTGGCCCTGGTGCTGGTGTGCGCGGGCATCTGGCTGGTGACGCGCGATGCGCCAGCCGCGCCACCCGCCGCCAAATAGATGCCACCTAAACTTGCGGCCATGGCTTACTCCCTTTCCCGCGAAGCGTTTCAACAAGAGCTCCACGGCCAGCGCACCGACCTGTTCACCTTGCGTGGCGCGGGCGGGCTGCAGGTGGCCGTGAGCAACTACGGCGCCCGCCTGGTGCAGGTGGCGGTGCCCGACGGGCAGGGTGGCCTGGCCGATGTGGCGCTGGGCTACGACAGCCTGCAGGGCTACCTGGACGGCCAGCTCTCCATGGGCGCATTGATCGGGCGCTGGGCCGGGCGTTTGCGCGCAGGCAAGCTGACCCTGCCGGATGGTTCGCTTTTGCAATTGCCCACCAACAGCGGTCCCCACCACCACCATGGCGGTCCCCGGGGCAGCCGCTTCCAGGTGTTTGCGGTGGAGGAGGTGCGGGCCGATGCGCTCACCCTGGGCCACACCTTTCGCACCGAAGACGACGGTGTGCCGGGCACGGTGCGCCTGCAGCTTCGCTTGCAGGTCACGGCCGACAACGCGCTGCACATGGCCTGGACGGCCGAGGCGCTGTACGCACCCACCGTGCTGAACCTCACCGGGCATGCGTTCTTCAACCTGGCGGGCCGTGGCAGCACCCACGGCCACACCCTGCAGGTGCCCGCCAGCCGCTATGTGCCGCTGGCCGCCGACGTGTGCCCCACCGGTGCGCTGGCTGCGGTGCAGGGCACGCCATTCGACTTTCGCGAGGCCCGCCATGTGGGCGATGCTGTGGCGGCGCCCAGCGAACAACTGGCCCAGGCCGGCGGGCTGGACCACTACCTGGTGCTGGACGAGCCGGATGCATCCCGTGCGCCGCCCGTGTCATCCATCACCCCGTCAGGCCTTCGGCTGGCCGCGCTGCTGAGCGAGCCCGTCAGCCGCCGTGCGATGGAGGTCTGGAGCACAGCGCCCGGCGTGCAGGTCTATGCGGGCCATGGCCTGAAGGCGGACCCGGCGCGGGACCGGGGCCGTGGCGCGCAGCAGGGCAACTGGCTCTGGCAGCCGGGTGACGGTATCTGCCTGGAACCCATGGAGTACCCCGATGCGCCCAACCACGCCGCCTTTCCCATGCGCTGGTTGGCGCCCGGGGAGGTGGTGCGGGGCGCGATCGTGTACCGGTTTCGCGGCCTCTGAGCGCGGTGGCCGGCGAGGGCCCCGATTTTCGGCAGGTCGCGCTACCATGCCACCTGGCTTTCAACCGAGGTCGCTCATGGATACAACCGTTGCACCCAGCACTGACTGGAAGGAAGTGGTGGCGCCCGACGAAGCCCGGCGCTTTGCCGGGTATGCCCGCCAGTTCGCCGAACTACAGGCGCGCAAGTCGCACAAGTACGGCAATGGCCGTGGCCTGCACCGCAAGCAGCTCACCGCCGCGCGGGGCCAGCTGCAGGTGCTGGGCGATCTGCCTGCGTTTGCGTCCCACGGGCTGTTTGCCCAGCCCGCACAGTACGACGTGCGGGTGCGGCTGAGCAATGGCGGCATGGACAAGGCCTCCGACCGCAAGCCCGACATCCGGGGCTTTTCGTTCAGCGTGCTGGGGGTGAAGGGCGATTCCGCCCTGGGCAACGGGCCCGCCAAAAGCCAGGACTTCACGCTCATCAACCAGGAGAAGTTCGCCTTTCCCCAAAGCGGCGAGTTCGTGGACTTTGTGGTGGCTGCCTCGCATGGCGGCGGCGCGCTGATCAAGTTCCTGGTGCAGCGCCACGGGCTGCTGGGGGCCGCCAGGCAGATCGCCAAGACGGCCAAGACTTTCGGCCTGCCCTTCGGCGGCTTTGCCGCCCATGCCGTGCACAGTGCCGCGCCCATCGCGTGTGGGCCCTATGCGGTGCGTGTGCGCCTGCTGCCCCATGTCGCCAATGGCGCACCGGTCACCCAGGTGCAGGACGATTGGAACGCCGAGTTTTCGGCCCGCCTGCGCCAGCAGGACCTGGTGTGGGACCTGCAACTGCAGCCCTTCGTGGACGAGGCCACCACCCCCATCGAAGATGCCAGCGTGGACTGGCCCACACCCTACACCACCGTGGCCCGGCTGACCCTGCCCCGGCAGGATCCTGCGGCCGACCCCGCGCTGGCCGCCGAGGTGGAGGCCGCCGTGTTCGACCCCTGGCAGGCACTGGCGGCGCACCGGCCGCTGGGCGACGTGATGCGCGCCCGCAAGGTGGTGTACTTCGAGAGCCAGAAGGGGCGCGGGGCGGTGTAGCCTGGGTCGCCCCGAAGCGGCTCGCAAAGCCCGCCGAAGCGGTTCTGGCCGGGCGCCGTGTCGCAGGCAGCACGAGGAGGAGCACCACAACAGGCGGCAACGTTCGACGCGCCGAGCCTGGCGCGTTCCCGGCTCTAAGTTTCGTCTAAGTGTTGGTGCCCACACTGCCCTCCATCGCAACTCCGATGGGAAAGGCACCACACCATGAACACCACGACGCTGACCTCCACCCCCCGCCGCCTCATCCTGGCCCTGGTGGCCGCAGGCGCGGTGGGTGCCACCGGCGCGGGCCTCATCACGGGGCACCAGGCCCGGGCCCTGACTCCCTCCGCGCCCATCGTGGCCCAGACCCCGGCGGCCCCGGGCGGCGCGCTGCCCAGCTTCGCGCAGATCACCGCGCAGAACGGCCCTGCCGTCGTCAACATCAGCGTGACGGGCAGCACCAAGACGGCGATGGCCAATGACGACGAGGACGATGACGAAGGGCGGCCCACAGCGCGCCAGCGCCGGGGCCCGCAGATCGACCCGAACGATCCGTTCTACGAGTTCTTCCGCCAGTTCGGTTTTCCCGGCGGGGGTGCGCAGGGCCAGCCCAACGTGCCCACGCACGGCCAGGGCTCGGGCTTCATCGTGAGCCCCGACGGCCTGGTGCTGACCAACGCCCATGTGGTCAAGGGCGCGAGCGAGGTCATCGTCAAGCTCACCGACCGGCGCGAGTTCCGGGCCAAGGTGCTGGGCTCCGATCCCAAGACCGACGTGGCCGTGCTCAGGATCGACGCCAAGAACCTGCCCACCGTGCGCCTGGGCAGCACGCGCGACCTGCAGGTGGGCGAATGGGTGCTGGCCATCGGCTCGCCCTTCGGCTTCGAGAACAGCGTGACGGCGGGCGTGGTCAGCGCCAAGGGCCGCTCGCTGCCCGACGACAGCCTGGTGCCCTTCATCCAGACCGATGTGGCCGTGAACCCCGGCAACTCGGGCGGGCCGCTGTTCAATGCGCGCGGCGAGGTGGTGGGCATCAACTCGCAGATCTACAGCCGCTCGGGCGGCTACCAGGGCGTGTCCTTCTCCATCCCCATCGAGCTGGCGGCCAAGATCAAGGACCAGATCGTCGCCACCGGCAAGGTGCGCCACGCGCAGCTCGGTGTGGCCGTGCAGGAGGTGAACCAGGCATTTGCCGAATCGTTCGCGCTCGACAAGCCCGAGGGCGCCCTGGTCGCCAGCGTCAGCAAGGGCAGCCCGGCCGACAAGGCGGGCCTGCAGGCCGGCGACGTGATCCGCCAGGTGGACGGCCAGCCCATCGTGGCCTCGGGCGACCTGCCCGCCTGGGTGGGGCAGGCGCAGCCGGGCCAGCAGGCCAGGCTCTCGGTGTGGCGCCAGGGCAAGCCGCTGGAGCTGACCGCCACGCTGGGTGATTCCAGCGACAAGGCCAGCAAGCAGGCGCGCAACGACGATGCCGTGGGCAAGGGCCAGCTGGGGCTGTCGCTGCGCCCGCTGGACCCCGAGGAGCGCCGCGAGGTGGGCGTGAGCGAGGGCCTGGTGATCGAGCAGGCGCGGGGCCCCGCCGCGGCGGCCGGTGTGCAGCCGGGCGATGTGCTGCTGGCCATCAACGGCGCGCCGGCCCGGAACATCGAGCAGGTGCGCACGGCCATGGCCAAGGCGGGCAAGTCGGTGGCGCTGCTCATCGAGCGCAACGGCGACAAGATCTTCGTGCCGGTGCGCCTGGGGTAAGCCGTGGGGGAGGCCCGCCGTCGGAAAAGATCCTGCGGCGGGCTGCGCGCATCAGCGCGGCAGCGCCTCCACTTCCTTGGTCCAGCGGTCGATCAGGCGCCTGCGCTCTGCGGCCTTGCCGTATTTCTCGAAGTCGTATTTGATGAGCTTGACGTTGTCCAGCGTCGGGATGCGCGGGTCCATCTTGAAGCTCTTGTTGGCGGGCACCTGGTAGCTGCCGACCTGGGCGCCCACGGCCTGGCCTTCGGGGCTCATCAGCCAGTCGTAGTATTTCTTGGCGTTCTCCATGTTGCGCGCGCCTTTCACCAGCGCGATGCCGCCCACCTCGTAGCTGGTGCCTTCGCAAGGCGCCTGGGTCTTGACCGGGTACTTGTCGGCCTTCCACTTCTCGAAGTTGAACATGAAGGTAATGCCCACGCCCACCTCGCCCTTGGCCACGTTGGGTGCCTGCGCCTGGCCGCTGCGGGTGTAGGTGGTGGTGTTCTTGTGCAGCGCCTTGAGGTAGTCGAAGGCCTTCTCCTCGCCCATGAGCTGCACCAGCCCCGCGATCACCGTGTAGGCCGTGCCGCTGGAGGCAGGGTGCGAGATTTCCACTTCGCCCTTGTACTGGGGCTTGATCACATCGGCCCAGCACTGTGGCTCGGGCAGCTTTTTCTTCTTGAGCGTCTCGGTGTTGTAGCCAAAGCCGATGGCCGAGCTGTAGAAGCCCCCCACCTGGTGGCCCGACATCGCGTACTGGCGCACGCTCCAGCCGTGCAGGTCATGCAGGTAGGCCGGGCGGTATTCGGCCAGCAGGCCCTGCTCGGCCGCTTGCAGGAAGGGGTCGCCCGTGCCGCCCCACCAGATGTCTGTCTTGGGGTTGTTGGCCTCGGCGCGCAATTGGGCCGCGATCTCGCCCGTGCCTTTGTGGGCCTGGTTGACCTTGATGCCGGTCTTCCTGGTGAACTCCTTGGCGGCGGCTTCGCACCAGGGGGCGTCGGTGCTGCACAGCGCGTTGACCGCGCCCTGTGCCTGGGCGCCTGCCGACAGCGCGGCCAGCACGGCCGCGGCGGAAATGAACCGAATCTTGTGGAATGCCATCGATCTTGCTCCTTGTTCTCTGTTGGTATGGATCGAACTGAGGGTCGGGCAGTGGGCCCGACGCACGATGATTGTGACAGTGATGTGACAGAAAAACGGCGAACGGGATGCTCCGCATTGCGGTGGGCCGTGGCGCCACCGCTATCCTTTGAGGGGCGATTCCCCTCGATCCATTGAACCCATTGCCATGCGCCTCCTGCTTGTTGAAGACGACCCCATGATCGGCGAAGCCGTGCAGGACCTGCTGCGCGCCGAGCACTACGCCGTGGACTGGGCGCGCGACGGTGATGCGGCCGACACCGCCTTGCGCACCCAGCCCTACGACCTTGTGCTGCTGGACCTGGGCCTGCCCAAGCGCGACGGCCTGGCCGTGCTGCGCGACCTGCGGGCCCGCAAGAACCGCACCCCCGTGCTGGTGGCCACCGCGCGCGACGCCGTGGCGCAGCGCATCGAAGGGCTCGACGCCGGGGCCGACGACTACGTGCTCAAGCCCTATGACCTGGACGAGCTGCTCGCCCGCATCCGCGCGCTGCTGCGCCGCGCCGCCGGGCGGGCCGAGCCGGTGTACGAGCACAAGGGCGTGTGCATCAACCCCGCCACGCGCGAGGCCACGGTGCAGGGTGTTCCCGTCGTGCTCTCGGCGCGCGAATGGGCGGTGCTGGAGCCGCTCATCGCCCGGCCTGGCATGGTGCTGTCGCGCCAGCAGCTCGAAGACAAGCTCTACGGCTGGGGCGACGAGGTGAGCAGCAACGCGGTGGAGGTCTACATCCACGGCCTGCGCAAGAAGCTCGGCGCGGAGGTGCTGCTCAACGTGCGCGGCGTCGGCTATCTCGTACCCAAGGCATGACCCGCAAGCTCACCCAGGCCCTCCAGGGGCTGCTTCCCCGATCCTTGCGCATGCGGCTGCTGGTGTTTCTGCTCGCGGCCATCGTGCTGGCCGGGGCGGTGCAGGGCGCGCTGGCCTACCGGGGCGCGCTGGCCGAGGCCGATGCGCTGTTCGATTACCACATGCAGCAGACCGCGCTGGCCCTGCGTTCGGGCCTGCCGGTGGATGCGCAGGACCTGGGGCCGGGCCTGGACCCCGAGGACGAGAACCACGAATTCATCGTGCAGGTGTGGACCAACGAGGGCCTGCGCATCTTTGAATCGGCCGTGGGCGCGGCCCTGCCGCAGATCGCCGTGCTGGGCTTCACCGACGTGCAGGCGCGCGGCGGCACCTACCGGGTGTTTTCGATGCAGACGCGCTCGCAGGTCATCCAGGTGGCGCAGAACATGGCCGCGCGGCGCGACATGGCCCGCAGCCTGGCGCTGCGCACGCTGGCGCCGCTGGCCATCATGGCGCCGCTGCTGGTGCTGGCCGTGTGGTGGGGCGTGAGCCGCTCGCTGGCCCCGGTGGAGCGTGTGCGCCGGCAGCTGGCCCAGCGGCAGGCCGACGACCTCTCGCCGGTGAGCGACGCGCAGCTGCCCGACGAAGTGCAGCCGCTGGTGAGCGAACTCAACCTGCTGTTCGAACGCGTGCAGCGCGCCTTCACCGCCCAGCAGCACTTTGTGGCCGATGCGGCGCACGAGCTGCGCTCGCCCCTGGCCGCGCTGCGCCTGCAGCTGCAGGGCCTGCAGCGCGCGGGCGACGATGTGGCGCGCGCCGCCGCCATCGAACGCCTGTCCGCCGGCATCGACCGTGCCACGCGCCTGGTGGAGCAACTGCTCACCCTCGCCCGGCAAGAGGCCGGAACGGCCGCCACCGACCCCGTGGACCTGCGCGCCGTGGCCCAGCTGGCCCTGGCCGACGTGGCCCCCGCCGCCCAGGTGCGCGGCATGGATGTGGGCCTGCTCGATTCCGACGCCGCCACCGTGCCCGGCAACGCCGAGGCCCTGCGCATGCTGGCGCGCAACCTGCTCGACAACGCCATCAAATACACTCCGCCCGGCGGCCGGGTGGACCTGCAGGTGCGCGCCGACAACGGCCATGCCGTGCTCACGGTGGAAGACAGCGGCCCGGGCATCGCCCCCGAACACCGCGAGCGCGTGATGCAGCGTTTTGTGCGCGAAACCGCCGATGGCGCTCCCGGCAGCGGCCTGGGCCTGGCCATCGTGCAGGCCATCGCGCAAGGCCATGGCGCCACCGTGCAACTGGGGGCCTCGCCGCGCCTGGGCGGCTTGCTGGTGACCGTGCGGTTTGGTGCAGGTCTGCTGGCGGCAACCCCCCTGGACGCAGGCGCCATGGGCTGATGGTGCTTCAAATTTAATAGCTTTTGGCGCTTGATGGATAAGCGCTGGAGGCCAAAAACACTCAAAATCTGAAGGCTGGAGGTGTCCGCAGACACCGTCGCCTCTGCGCCAGGCCCCGTGGGCGCGCCGCCGCACAATGCGCAGGCGCCGCACCCACTGTGGCGCCCCTGTCTCCCATTGCCCAAGGAAGCACCCGCATGCACTTCATCGTTCTCGGCGCAGGCGCCATTGGCTGTTATGTGGGGGGGCGCCTGGCAGCGCACGGCCAGCCGGTCTGCCTGGTGGGGCGCCCGCATGCGCTGGAGCCCATCGCCCAGCAGGGCTTGAAGGTGACGGACCTGGACGGGTTCGACCGCACCGTGCCCGTGTCTGCGCTGCGGCTGGCCTCCACGCTGGCCGACGCCGCCCCCGGTGCCGACAGCATCATCCTGCTGTGCGTCAAGAGCGGCGCCACCGAGTCCGCCGCGCGCGAACTGGCGGCGGCCTGCGCGGCCGGCACCCCCGTCATCTCGCTGCAGAACGGCGTGGACAACGTGGCCTGCGTGGCGGCGCTGGCCCCCGGCCTGAACGTGCTGGCGGGCATGGTGCCGTACAACGTGGTGCTGCGTGGCGCCCAGGTGCACCGCGCCACCGCGGGGCATCTGCAGCTGCAGCGCGACGCCGCCACCGAGCGCATCGCGCCGGTGTTCGATGCGGCGGGCCTGGCCACCGTGCTGCCCGCCGACATCCGCGCGGTGCAGTGGGGCAAGCTGCTGCTCAACCTGAACAACCCGGTCAATGCGCTGTCGGACCTGCCCTTGCGGCAGGAACTGCTCGACCGCGACTGCCGCCGCGTCTTCGCCGCCCTGCAGACCGAGGCGCTGCGCGTGATGGCGCGCGCGGGCATCACCCCCGCCCAGGTCACCGCCGTGTCGCCCACGCTGCTGCCCCATGTGCTGCGCCTGCCCAACTGGCTGTTCACCCGGCTGGCCAAACGCATGCTGCAGATCGACGCCAAGGCGCGCTCGTCGATGTGGGACGACCTGGAAGCCGGGCGCGTGACCGAGATCGATGCGCTCAGCGGCGCGGTGGTGCGGCTGGCGGCGCAGCATGGGGCACAGGCACCGCTCAACGCGCGCATGTGCGAACTGCTCGGCGGCCCGCGCCAGCGGCTGAGCGGCAAGCAGATGCGGCGGGCGCTAGGGCTGTGACCAGTCAGGCCAGCGCCTTGTCCAGCGGCACCCGCAGCCCCGACTTGAGGCTGCCCAGTGCCACCGAGGTGCGAAAGCGCCGCACATTGTCATCCCCCTCGAACAGCCGCTGCGTCAGGGCCTCGTAGTCCGCCATCGACGCCACGGTGACCACCAGCAGGTAGTCGGCCTCCCCCGTCACGCTGTAGCACTGCTGCACCGCGCCCTCGGCCGCGATGCGCGCGCGCAGCGGGGCGGTGCGGTCGGGGCGCTCGTTCTCCAGGTGCACCTCCAGCACGATGGTCAGCGGCATGCCCACTTTCACCGGGTCGAGCACGGCCACGTTGGCGCGGATGACGCCGCTGTCGTGCAGCCGCCGGATGCGCCGCTGCACGGCGGGCGCCGACAGGTTCACCGCCTGCGCAATCACCCGCTGGGGCGTGGTGTTGTCGGTCTGCAGGATGTCCAGGATCGCGAGGTCGAAGCGGTCGAGCGGGGGCGGGGTGGGCATGGAATCCTCTCAAGCAGCGAGCGAAAGTTGCGTGCACGGCCCGAAATAAGAGAAAAAAGCACGCACGGGTCGAACTATATTTTTACCCATGACCGCGTCGCGCTTTCAACGATTCTTTCCCTTCCTGGCTGTTCTGGGCTCCGTCACCGCCCTGGGCATTGGCACGTCCTGGGCCAAGCAGCTGCTGTTTCCCGCCGTGGGCGCGCAGGGCACGACCGCCTTGCGCGTGGGTTTTTCCGCCGTGCTGGTGCTGCTGCTGTGGCGGCCGTGGCGCTGGCGGCTGTCGCGCGCGGATGCCGCAGCCCTTGCCTGCTATGGCGCGGCGCTCGGGGGGATGAACCTGATGTTCTACATGTCGCTGCGCACGCTGCCGTTTGGCCTGGCCGTGGCCATCGAGTTCTCGGGGCCCCTGGCGGTGGCCATCTGGTCGTCGCGCCGCGCGGTGGATTTCGTGTGGGTGGCCCTGGCGATGGCCGGGCTGGGCATGCTGCTGCCGCTGGGGCTCAACGGCAGCACGCTGGACCCGGTGGGGGTGCTGTATGCCCTGGGCGCGGCCGTGTTCTGGGCGCTGTACATCGTGTTCGGCAAGCGCGCCGGGCACCTGCACGCGGGGCATTCGGTATCGCTGGGTCTTCTGGTGGCGGCGCTGGTGGTGGTGCCGGTGGGCGTGGCGCATGCGGGCGCTGCGCTGCTGTCGCCGGCCTTGCTGCTCATCGGGGTGGCGGTGGCGGCGGTCTCCAGCGCCATTCCGATCTCGCTGGAGATGATGGCGCTCAAGCGCCTGCCCAAGGAGGCTTTCGGCATCATGATCAGCATGGAGCCCGCCGTGGCCGCCGTGCTGGCCGTGGGCCTGCTGGACGAGCACCTGAGCCTGCTGCAATGGCTGGCCATCGGCTGCATCGTGGCGGCGTCGATGGGAAGCGCGTTCACGGCGGGGCGGTCCGCCGCACCGGGGCACGCCGCGCCGCATCCGGCCTGACACGGCGGGCGATGCCCGCCGCGACGGTTCCGTCGCGGACAGGCTCCAGTCTGGCGGGCGCGGCCCCTCTCTCCGATCCCTTGCCCACCCGATGGCGGCCCGGCGCGGGCGATGCCTGGGTTGTGCTACCGCGATTCCCACACCCGAACCTCGCGGCGGCCTACGTCATCGCGCCGCCGCCTTTTCTACCGTGGAAGCCATGGAGGGATGGCACGCTGGCATCCCCGATGCCCGCCCGGGCGCGGCCCCGCGCCGGGGGCAGGAGCGGTGGCCGTCCGCTGGACGCTGCACCGATCGATATACCCACCACAGCCCCTACAGGAGTCGCCCATGCGCATTCCCCCGCTGCCCCAATCCGAAGTCGACGAGGCTGAACGCAAGGTCAGCGCCATCCTGGAAGACCTCGAAGAAACCACCGATTCCGATGTCAAGGACATCGACCTGGAAGACGTCGTGGAAACCGATACCGCCAGAGGCAAACCCGCCGTGCACCAGACCGTGGACATCACCGTCCAGCCGCGTGCCCGGCGCAAGTGGCTCAAATGACGACCACGCCCCAGGAGATGGGTGGCCTGCGGTGGGCCTGCCTGCCCGCCGGTCACCCGGTGGCCGAACCCCGGCCTTCGCGCCACTGCAGCACACGCGCCACCAGTTCGGCATAGCCGGGCTCGGCGTGCGCCAGCAAGGGCAAGCCCGTCTCTCGCACCGCGTGCCCGACTGCCGGGGCCCACTGCGGGGTTCCAGGTTCTGCCTGGCGGCGGGCCATCTTCCCCAGCACCAGTTCCTGGCCCCAGAAGTACACCTGCTGCGCGTGCACGTTCGACTGCATGCGCTGCACATCCGCCAGGGCCTGGGGCTCTGCCAGCCCGAGCCAGATGTCGGCATGCAGAAAATCGACGGGCGCGCCCTGGGGTTGCCATTGCAGCGCATCGGACTGAACCAGTGCCACCTTGCGCGCGGCGGCATCGGGCAGCCCCTCCAGCACACGGCACAGGCCAAACAGCTGCAGCACGTCCTGGTCCCGCTCGACCACCGTCACGCGGTCCACCGCCGGCTGCAGCGCCATGTTGGCCGCAACCCAGCCCATGCCCAGCCCCATCACGACGACGTGGCCGCGGACATGGCGCAAGGGCAGCTCCTGGCTTTCGATTTCCATGGGCGAGAGCGACATCCAGGTGTCCCACCCGCCCTCGCCGTTCTCGCGCATCAGCACGGCTGAACCCGAGGCGACACACGGGCCGCTGTGGTAGCCGCAGTCCAGCCCGACGCCGCCACGCCTGATCCGCCAGGGGCCCACGGCACCATCAGGGTAGTGCGGCGTGTGCCAGGGCGATGTGAAGACGGGCAACCCGAGCGCTTGCGCCAGCACGCTGGCGGAAGGCTCTGAAAAGGAAGCGGCGGGCAGAGGAGGGGATGGTGGCGGTGTGGACACGCGGCTATCTTAGAGGACGCCTTCGTGGCCGGAAGCAGGGCGCGGTGATCCAAGATCGGCCCCCGCCCGGACGTCTTTCACGCCTGGGGCCGTGCCTTGGTTGCGAGTGTCCGGGTTCAAATGCGCGCGATGGGCCGGGTCGAGCACGGCATCCGGCCTGGCGCGTGGTGCTTTCAGCTACGGCTCTCCCATCGGAGTGCATCCTCTGGCGGGCTTGGTTTGTGGCCCGCCTCCTACGGCAGCAGGCCACGGTACGGCGCCCAATGGGCTTTCTGCCCAAGGAGCGCACCATGGCCACAGACCCCAACGAACACCCCGCCCACCGAGTCCCCGAGGAATTTCCTCTGCCCCCGGGCGATCTGCCGCCCAGCACCGAACCGCCGACCCTGCCACCAACACCGCAGCTGCCCGATGGCTCCGGTCCAGATCCCTACCAGGGCGAAGTTGAGAACGAGGACGATGACCCGGTCGGCAAGCCGCCGAGGATGTGAGCCGATAGCCGCCGCTGGCGCTCCGCCTGAGCGAGGGGGCCGGCTCCACCAAGCCTGCGCAGCCCTGACGGCGCTTGTATCTCGGCAACCAGGGCACATGCCTCTCTTCGGGCGACTGTGACGCTGGGTGTGGGCGACGCCATGCGTACGGTGAGGCCTAAAGCAATCTTGCACCGTAGACCGCGGCAGGGAGCGGCCCCGCTCTCGAAGAATGGCGGGCTGTCAGCTGCCAGGCGGCTGATGCAGGGGCAGGCCTTCAGCTGTGGTGATCGGAGTTGGCGCGGTAAGTGATCCAGCCCGCGGTAGTCGGCACGCCGCCCGGACGATCTTTTGGATGGCTGCGACCTTCCAGCACAGGCACCTCGTCAAAGTCGAACGGGCTGAGCCCATCGATGCAGGCGACGTTCACACCATACTGCGTGGGCACGGAACGCCGGGAGTGAAAGGTGTATATCCCGCACACGGAGCAGAAATAGTGCTTGGCCTGTCCGGTGTTGAATTGATAGAGCGTCAGTTTGTCCTCACCCGCATGCACATGAACGTCATCCAGGTTGACAGAGACTGCTACCGCGCCCCGCATGCCGCAGTACGAGCAGTTGCACCGGCGCGCGCTGCGCAATCCATCGGTCAACAGCAAAGTGAACTTCACTGCGCCGCAATGGCAACTGGCGTGAAGCTCTTTGCGGCCGTGGAAATCAGCTGGGGTCAAAATCGCCTCCACTAACGAATCAGCACATGAACAGATGAGCCATCCGGATCGACTGGCGCAACGCCAGGTCCGCTCCTGGCCGGATTCTGCCCGATGACGAACGGTGCGGCGCCCGCGTGCCTAGGTTCGAGCTGGCGGCATCTGGTCGAAAGCCGAGAGCGGCATTTCCGTCCCGTCATGAGCGACCACCACGCCTGCCGTGGAATCGGAAATCTCAATCGGACGGCTCCAGAACTCACTCTTGGGAGGTGGCTCCTTCCGATTCTGGTCCGCAACGGCGCCATAGCATCGGGTGATGTACAAGTCCTCTGCCTGCTGGGCTGTGAGGATGATCTTCTGGGGGTACTTGTTTTCGTGGTCACGCCAGTGGGTGCGGAACGCGTTCGAGAGGCGGCGGAATACATCCAGCATGCCTGGGCGATAAGGGGGGAGGTCAACAATGTTCTGGGCTGCCATGGGTTCGATTTTGCCCATGAAACCCGGAAGAAAAAAAAGCCCGCACTCAGCGGGCTTTAACTTGCTCAAGGCAAGGAGGGGAGGGTTGTCGCAGAGGAGGGCGACGGAGCAATCGTACGGGGGCTGACGGCCTGCTTCTGTCAGACAACGCCGCATGAATCCATGGCGGGCTGGGGGAAGGAGCGCCGTCTCAATGCCCGTAGGCGCGGGGCCGGTCAAGCGGTGAGGGCAGGCGCAAGCGGGCTGCATCTGTGGGAGTTACGGGTCGATCTCACTGCCGTACCGTGGTGCTCCCACAATGTCACCGGGAACGGATCGTTGGGCGTAAGCCGTTGATTCACGAGGGGGCTCGTGGTTTCGACGGCTCTCACATTCTGCCCACCAAGTCGCATGAATACTCACTTCTAGGAAGCACACACGCCGAGGGCTTGGGCCTGTATCTCGAAATCACCAAGGCTGGCGGGCGCTACTGGCGCATGAAGTACCGCTTCGCCGGAAAAGAAAAGCGCCTGGCCTTTGGCGTGCACCCCGACATCAGCCTGAAGATAGCCAGGGAGTCCGCCAGCAAGGCCCGCAAGCTCCTTCAGGACAACCAAGACCCGGGGAGGCCCGCAAGGAGCAAAAGGCCCGGGTCGTCCACGAAAACCGCAACACCCTCGAAGCCATGGCCCGCGACTGGATCGAACACCAGTCAGCCCGTTGGGAGCCGGTCACCATGGGCCGCATACAGGCCTCACTCGAAAACGATATCTTTCCCGCGCTGGGTTCGCGCCCCATGGCCAGCCTGAAAGCCCGGGACGTCATGGATGCAGTCAAACAGGTGGAAGCACGCGGCGCGGCCGATCAGGCCGGCCGAGTGCTGCAGCGCGTGAAGGCCATCTACCGCTGGGCCGTCACGCACCAGCGCATCGAGACCAGCCCCATGCTCGATCTGGTGCCCTCGGAAATTCTCAAACCCCGCACGGTCCAACACCGGGCCGCCCTGGCGGAAAAAGAGCTGCCCGAGTTCATGCGCAAGCTCGCTGCCTATGACGGGGCCCCGAGCATCGTGCTGGGCCTGCGCATGCTCATGCTCATGCTCACGGCCTGCAGGCCCGGGGAAGTGCGTGGCGCGCGCTGGGTGGAGTTCGACCGCAAGGCGGCGCTGTGGACCATCCCCGCAGAGCGCATGAAGATGCGCGAGGAACACCGCGTGCCCCTGTCCAAACAGGCCCTCGACGTGCTGGCCAAGATCGAGGCCATCAGCGGCGGCCGCGAGCTGGTGTTCCCCAGCCCCTACTACCCCAGCAAGCCACTGAGCGAGAACACCTTCAACTCAGCGCTCGCGCGCATGGGCTACAAGAGCATCGCCACGGCCCACGGGTTCAGGGCCTTGTTCTCGACTGTGGCCAACGAACACGGATGGAATCCCGATGTCATCGAGAGGCAGCTCGCGCACCGGGAGCAAAACGAAATCCGGGCCGCGTATCACCGGACCACGTACATGGCGGACCGGACGAAGTTGATGCAGTGGTAGGCAGATTTTCTTGATGGGCAACAGTTACCGTGCGCTTTTGGTCGCGTTGCGCGCAGGATTCACCATACTGCGTAGTTGCGGGTGTTAACCATGCTGTATGGGAAGGTCCAAGAAGGCGATTGAGCCTGTACATTGGCATCGAAAAATCGTCAATACCTCTCCTCACGTTAGTGATTAGCCCTATGAAACATGGTCCTTATGTGCAACATGAGTTTGGCGCTGAAGCGGAGTCTCACTACGGTATTGCGCGAGGCTGGTTGACGGCTGCGTGTTATGCCTCGATAGCTTGGCCCGAGGATGACGTCCACATAATTTACGATGGAGACGACATATTCCTGCGTGGTGTTCGAGATCGGAATGGTCGCCGTAGTACACCTGCAATAACCATGCGGTGTCACCCCGGTAGTGAAAACGAAGTGATTGCAAAGATCCTTCGCTTCGCGTCAATACTCGGTTGGTTTAAGCGCGGCTACGTTGACGTTGGCGGCTACGTAGCGGGCAGCCACGCTGTCCTCTACTCTGAGTCAAAACAAGAAGCGGCAATGATTGCAGGCGGGCGCTATGGCTTTGATTGCAACTACTTGCCAGTGATCCGAGACGAGCGCGTAAGAAGAGCACTTGCTCACTGGCGAGAGGGTTTGCGTCTCGACAGCTATCAAATTCTGGCCGCTAGGCCGCATGGGCTCTAGATTCATGCTGTGAGGTGACAGAATGTGCCCCCACTTGTGCCCCCTGCCATTTCTGGTGCCCCTTGAAACTCACCGACACGAAGCTACGCACCCTCACCGAGCCCGGCAAACATTCAGACGGCCTGGGCCTCTATCTTGAAGTCACCAAGGCGGGCGGGCGCTACTGGCGCATGAAGTACCGTTTCGCCGGGAAGGAAAAGCGCCTCGCCTTCGGCGTCTACCCGGACGTGACATTGAAGGCAGCACGTGAAGCGGCCACCAAGGCCCGCCGCCTGCTGCAAGATAACCAAGACCCAGGCGAAGCCCGCAAGGAGGAAAAGGCGCGGGTCATCCACGAAAGCCGCAACACGCTGGAGGTGGTGGCCCGCGACTGGCTGGAGCACCAGCGCGGCCGCTGGGAGCCCGTGACGATGGGCCGCATTCAGGCATCGCTGGAGAACGACATTTTTCCGGCGCTGGGTTCAAGGCCCATGGCCACGTTGAAGGCGCGCGACGTAATGGAGGCAGTAAAGGCCATCGAGGCGCGCGGTGCGGCCGACCAGGCCGGCCGCGTGCTGCAGCGGGTGAAGGCCATCTACCGCTGGGCCGTCACACACCAGCGCATCGACAGCAACCCCATGCTCGATCTGGTGCCCTCTGAAATCCTCAAGCCGCGCACTGTGCAGCACCGCGCCGCGTTGTCCGAGAAAGAGCTGCCCGAGTTCATGCGAAGGCTCGCCGCCTATGAGGGCGCGCCCGCCATCGTGCTGGGCCTGCGGCTGCTGATGCTCACTGCATGCAGGCCGGGCGAAGTGCGGGGCGCGCGCTGGGCTGAATTCGACCTCAAGGCAGCGCTGTGGACCATCCCGGCCGAACGCATGAAGATGCGCGAGGAACACCGCGTGCCCCTGTCCCAGCAGGCCCTCGAAGTGCTGGACAAGATCGACGCCATCAGCGGCGGCCGCGAGCTGGTGTTCCCCAGTCCCTACTACCCCAGCAAGCCACTGAGCGAGAACACCTTCAATTCAGCCCTGGCCCGCATGGGCTACAAG
Source organism: Acidovorax sp. A79 (assembly GCF_041154505.1). Lineage (GTDB taxonomy): Bacteria > Pseudomonadota > Gammaproteobacteria > Burkholderiales > Burkholderiaceae_C > Acidovorax. The sequence goes on along the minus strand of NZ_AP028672.1, from coordinate 1,841,416 downwards.
ACCATGGCCACGGCCCATGGCTTCCGCGCCCTGTTCTCGACCGTGGCCAACGAACACGGATGGAACCCCGACGTGATAGAGCGGCAGCTCGCGCACAAGGAGCGCAACGAGATACGGGCCGCATACCACCGCACCACGTACATGGCCGACCGCACGAAGCTGATGCAGTGGTGGGCTGACTACCTGCACGCCGCAGGCGCCCGCAAGGGCTGAGCCACACCGCCCCGTTCTAAGCGGGCGCGCGCCGATGCTGCGCCTGCACCTGCCACCCGCAGCCGCGCTGCGGCCGGTGGTCGGTGGTCGGTGGTCGGTGGTCGGTTGCCAGCCCAGCCGCCGTGCAAGACGACCAAATGCCCTGGCGCGCTGTCGAGACCCCGCCGCGCCTGCTCGCTTCATGTGTTGATTTCGTCGGGGTTGCCGCCTGGGTGCACCGCCAAGCCTGACGCGGGCTTGCGGGGCGCTGCAGGGCCGCTTTCACTGTCGGGAATCGGCGGACTTTTGAGGCCGTGGGCCGGGTGGCTCCGGAGCCTGTGACGTAACGGAAAGAACCTTTTTCAAACTAGAAATACTTGGAATCAACTACCTACAAACCCACCAATGAAGACCAGTTTGTAGGCTTTGTAGGTAGTTCTTTTCGGGTATCTCAAAATTGAATTGGTATGGGTTCGAGCAGGGGGCAGGTCGGTGTCTTGGGCAAAACACTTGCTCGCGCTTCGACGGTCGGTAAACCCTCCAAAGCCTACAAACCCCACCAAGCGGCGGCCACCCGGAAGGTTGGGCGATGGCGTCTCCGGGTGTCTCGGATTTGATTTGGTGCAGGTTCCGGCGGGATGCAGGCCGGTTCTTTGCGCAAAACACTTGCTCGCGCTTCGACGGTCGGTAAACCCTCCAAAGCCTACAAACCCCACCAAGTGGCGACCACCTGGAAGGTTTTGCAGATGGCGTCTAGGGTGTCTCGGATTTGATTTGGTGCAGGTTCCGGCGGGATGCAGGCCGGTTCTTTGCGCAAAACACTTGCTCGCGCTTCGACGGTCGGTAAACCCTTCAAAGCCTACAAACCTAACCGAATCACCATCCTTTGGGGTTGTGAAAGCCAGCGCAAATGTTCACCAGCGCGCGTTTCGTCGAAAGACCCGCCAAGCCCTCCAAGAGCCACGAGGTCATGATTGCTGCTATCCCGCTTGCACACTTTCGTCGTCCTTTGGAATGCACGGCTTGTGAGCTCAGCTATCCAGATTCCTACCTCCGCGTGTAGCTGTCCAGACGTCGTTTGATAGCATCTATCGAAAGCTCTTCCCCGAGCCTCTGTACAGCAGGTGTCCCAAGCTATTTACACATAGAGAAGGTGCTCCGGTTGAGCGCCCATCTCTGCTGTCCGGTATTCGACTCGGTGACGACTGCGGTGCAAGTTCCAGTGAGTCTCAATTCTTATTCAGAGAGTGCAATGGCGATCACAAGAAAAATTGTCAAGGTATTTCTGGCTTCCCCGGGCGACCTGGTTGATGAACGTAAAACTGCGAGAACCATCGTCGACGAGTTCAATAGCCAGTTAGCAGAAGCGCTTGGGTATCAAGTTGAACTTGTTGGCTGGGAAGACACCCTGCCAGGCTTGGGCCGACCACAGGAGATTATTAATCGTGACCTTGACGGATGTGACTTCTTTGTGGGGATGCTTTGGAAGCGGTGGGGCACGCCTCCCGGCACGGAGCCTTACACGTCGGGATTTGAGGAAGAGTTCTATCGAGCCATGGCTCGGCACGAAAAAGAAGGTCGACCTGCGATCAGCCTTTTGCTTAAGGAAATTGATGCAGCGTCCCTCGCTGACCCCGGTATTCATCTCTCCCAAGTCCAAAAATTTAAGAATCAGGTTTTCGCTGAGAGAAAGCTCTTGGCCGGCACATTCACTGACGCACGAGATTTCGAAACGAAATTTCGTAAGTGCATTCAAGGCTACGTAATTGGACTAAATGCAGAAGAAAAGGCAACCGCATCCGAAAAGGATCAAGCACCTTTGGTTGAGCAAGACCAAGAGTCTTTGCAAAAAGATTCAAAATCTGATTCGATAACTCCGAACGCCGTAGAGGGAGCACTCTTCCTCGGCGATTTTGCCGCCGCTATTGAAAATGTGCCTGATGGACAGGCTCTTTCGCCTGAAGAAGTTGCACGAGTCAGACTACTTGCAAGTATTTCAGCAACGCACTCGAACGATCAGCATTCGCTGGGAACACACGACGCAAACCTCCTCTATAAAGCTCGGGCCAAATTTCCCTTTGGTCGTCGTGAGCTTCTGAAGTTACTTGATGCTGGGCTTGATCACTCCGATGACGCCAACGTACCGCTTTGGCACTGGCTTAAGGCAGTCAATGGATTTAGGGGTAATAGGCTGCCCATCTGTTCCGTTGTTGGACCTACTGATCGGCGGATTCGCGCATTAAAAGCAATGAGCTTAATTTGCGAACCAATAGCCGAAGAGAAGGAGTTTGGGCGAAAAGATTTTATTCGCTTTTGGCTATCCGAGCGCGCTGAAAGTACGTTGAAAGTTGCAGCACTGGGGTATCTAGGTGCATGTGGTAAGACATCAGACCTTCCTACTATTCAGGAAGAGTTCGCAAGGAATGAGACCCAAACGGCCGGCGCTGCGGTTGATGCCATTGTGCGAATCACTCTGCGTGAAAACAGAAGCGCTGCACTGAATGTACTTATTACATTGCAACCGAGTGCAGTAGCGCGAGATCTTCTCAATATGCTTTTTGAAGATGAGACTGAATTCGACAACGACATCTTGCTACGCAGTTTGAATCATCGATGTTCATTAGTTCGGGCATTCGGAGCCAAGCTGCTGCGCAGTCGAAAAGCGCTTACTGTCAGTATGAGCGAACTCTTGCTAGAGGATGACGATGCAGAAGTTCGTCACGAGGCCATGCAGGCGCTAATTGCAACTGGACGGCCATTTTCCTTAGCTCAAGCCAGCGCTTTACTCGTGCGCAACGACAAGACGCAAACAGCGAGAGGTTTGTTGGCAATGAGTCGAAAAGATATGGTGGGAGAGTATTATTTTGAACGTTATAGAAAGCAGTACTTTGATGCGCTCCCAACTGCGCAGCTCGAAGAACAAGAGCGCTCTGAATTTCTTGATTTAGATTCCTATTTTAGCCTCGCGCGGCGTGATTTCCAGACTCGCGGTGATGACTTGCGCAACGCGGTCAGCGATCAATTCAAGACCCGCTTCAATGCGGTGATTGATGATCTAGCCAAGTTGCATGGTAGTGCAACCGATCTAGTGGAGAGTGCTCGGAATCTTGGGCCATTTCTATGCGGAAAATTCACGCGTGAAGCATTGAATATTATATGCAACCAACGAAATCCGGCTGATCTGACGCTTGTGAGATCAATCCTCTCAGACAGTAAGATCGAATATTCATCGTTCGATCTGCAGTATTTGGCTGATTGCGGAGAATGGTGTGATATTCCATTGATCATTGAGCTGCTAGAGCGTCCGGATTATAGCGGTATGTTTAAAGGAATATTGCTTGTCGATTCAAATCCAAGAGAGGAAGAGGCAGCGCGCGCATTATATTCTCTTGGGGGGGATAGGCTCGAAGATCTATTGGTTTTTTCGATGCCAGCGTCCCTGCTTGCACGTCTCGTTGCATTGATTCCAGATGACGTATTTTTACATCTGAGTAATAGAATAATTATGTCTCTTTTGCGTTCGGAAAATGAGGAGGTGCGGAGGGTAACTTCTCTGAAGTTCGCCTGCATTTTTCCGCGACGTAAGACTCAGCAGTTTCTTGAAAAGTACATGTCTGCGGATCAGGCCTATTACAACGTCATTCACTGGCTCGATTTCAGTATTTCTGTTCCCCGGGAAAGAATGGTGCATGCGGCAGGACGATTGATAGCGAAAACCTAGTCCAGCTGGGTCTGCCAATTCGCCGAATTGAATATGAGTCGGCTGGGTCATCAAGTGCCTCATGCACCTGTTCGCTGCCCCTCAGTTTCTTGAGCTGCCCCGCGCCACGGCGCGCCCGTCGTTTTTGCGCCCAATTTCGCCACCACTAACTGTGGGGAGCGCAGCCACAAGATAGGTTTCTTGGCTTTCAGCAGTCCACACAAGACCATAGGGACATGCAAAGAACAGCCACGCAAACCACACCCATCCAAGCCGGTCCCGGCCCGTCCGATGTGCGCCCGTACCGCGAGCGCTTGCTACGTATTGACGATGTGTGCTTTATGACCGGCCTTGGCCGCAGCACCATCTACGCCAAGGTCAAGGCCGGAGACTTCCCCAGCGCCGTGCAACTGCACGGCACCAGCGTGGCGTGGCGCGAAACCGAGGTGGACGCCTGGATCGCCGCGCGTCCTGCGGTGGGCGCCACACCTCCGGCACCAGCCGCACCACCCGCCAAACCCGTCAAGCCAGGCCGTGCAGCCCGCGCGCCCCGGCCCGCACGCGCTGCAGCCATGGGAGCGCCAATCTGATGGCCACCCGCATGATGTTCCTGTGCCCCCACTGCAAGGGCAAGACCAAGACCCGCACCAGCCGGGGCCTGTCGCCCACGCTGCGCGAGTTGATCTACCAGTGCGAAGACCCGGAATGCAGCTACAGCTTCGTCGTGCAGGCCGAAGCGGTGCGCACGCTGTCGCCATCGGGCAAGCCCGACCCGTCCATCAACCTGCCGCAGTCCCCGCAGGCGCTGGTGAATGCGCATGCCCGATCAACGGAACACCAGCGCGCTGGCTCCGGGCAATTGAGCGCCCAACCGTGAGGAACTTCACGATGCAAGCCCTTGTCCCACAGCCCCCTCGCACGCTACACTGCGCTGTCACGTCAAAAAAAGGCGTGATCGGGATTGGCGTCCCGATGCACTTTCTGCGACGCAAGCCGCAGTTACTCCCGCAGAGTCCCTGCGGCTTGTTCGTTCGTGCCCCATTTTTTGGCGGCTCGGACAGGGAGCCGCAAGGCTCGCCGGTTCTCGCAGGAGGTGCCCGGTACGCCAACCTGTTCGAGCTGCCGCCCCTGATTGGCGTCGAGGGTGGCAGTTTTTGCAAACTGCACCTTCTGGAGGCCAACATGGCTGACCGTATCCCCGCACGCGCACTTGTCGCGAGCACCATCTCGCCCGCTTCATCGCCCAACACGGGCACCCCCGACCCCATCCAGCTGCACGCCACCGCGCACAACGCGCTGGGCACTGCGCTGCACCACCTGCGCCAACCGCACGTGGACGCCGCCCGCGCACGCCGCAAGGTGATGCAGGCCCTGGCCGCACTGCGCGGCCTGGACGTGGCCTTGAGCCTGGAGGGGTAACCATGCACACGCCCACCCACAACGCTGCCCGCGAGGCAGTGCAGGCGAAGCCTTGCCAAAACTGCCGCGACAACTTCCCGTTGCCCGAGGCGCAAGACGTGTTCGACCAGCACGTGGTGCACGGCTATCTGGTGCGCCGCAGCGCCTGCACCGCATGCCCAAACACCGCCAAGCCTTGTTTGGTCAAAGAGGCACCAGAGCCGCAGGGCCTGCCCACCTTGCCGCAACTGGTGCTCGAAGCCCAGGACTTCACCGAATCCCTGCGCACCGTGCTGCGCGCCTGCCATGCCATCGCAGCGTTGGCCGCAGGCGCCACCAACCCACACGCCACTGTCAACATGGACGGCCTGGGCGAGCTGCTGCACCTGCACAGCGATGCCATGGAGCAGCGCCTGGACGCCATCGGCGTGCGCCTGGACGCCGTGCGCACGGCCACCAGCGCCCGCGACACCAGCGACCGCGCCCGCCATCTGGCGATGGACGCCAGCGACCAGCACACCCACATGTGCCAAGCCCAGCTCGCGTTCGAGGCCGTGGCCGACATGGCGCCGTGCGCGGCCGACACCCTCACGGGCGAGAACCTTGCCGCCGCGCTGTGCCTGCTGGCCGACGCCATGGCAGAGCGCACCGCCGCCATGGACGACATGCTGGACGCACTGCACGCCGTGCTGGTGCAGGAAGAAGGCCCCACACCATGAGCGCAGCAGGCGCAAGGCACGCCTACGAAGTGAACCGGGCGCGCATCGCCAGCCTGTGGGCTGAAGCGCGGCCGGTGTCGGCCGACGATGCGGCCGGCCGCTACCTTGCGCGCAGCGGCGTGGCGCTGGGCGCATCGCCAGCCGCCTTGCGCCTGCATCCCGCGCTCGACTACTGGCACATGCAGGCCGACCGCAAGCCGGTGTGCCTGGGCCGCTTCCCCGCGCTGCTGGCCTTGTTCGAGGTGGACACCTACCCGCGAGGGCTGCAAGGCGCGCCCGTACCCCACGCGGTGGCGCTGCTGCGCATCTACCTTGCGGCCGATGGATCGCTGGCCCCCGTGCCAGCGCCCATCAAGCTGACCGGCAAGGCTGGCCCCGCGCTGGGCGCGTGCGCCCGGCTTGCCCCTTCAGACAGCACCAGCCGCGTGATGGGCATGGCCGTGGGCATCGCCCCGGCCCTGCGCATCGCCAAGGCCGCACGCATGCCCGTGTGGGCCGTGCCCGATGCCGCGCTGCTCGCGCATGCCCGCTGGCCCTGTGGCCTGCGCAGCCTGCATGTGTTCGTGGACACCCGCGACCCCGCGCAGTGGCAGCCCGCGGCCGAGCTGGCCCGCAAGGCCAGCGCCTGCGGCCTGCAGGTCTTCCCGATGGTGGCCGACATGGCCCACGCCGAAGGCGTCCACACCGTCCCCCAATTCACCGCCACCCGGCTTTAGAAAACGACCCCACCATGGCAACAAAGAAGGCCAGCGCACCAAGCACGGGCGCGGCAAAAACCATCCATCCAGCCATCCCCGCTGCGATTGCCGCAGCACCCACGGCTGCCCTGCAATTCACCGTCTTCACCGCCACGGTCCCCGACCGCCTCACCAAGGTGCTGACCCTGGCCCCCGATGGCACGCTGCACAAGGAAAGCGCCGCCAACATGATGCGCGGCGGCGCGGTGCGAACGGTTGCGCACGGCCTGCAGGAACTGGCCGATGTGCTGGAAACCCTGGACCCCGCACAGGCCACGAGCTGGGGCGTGTGCGATGGCAGCATGGGCAAGCCGGTGCCCATCGTGCCCGAGCGCGAAGTGGCAGAAACCCCCGGCGCCATCTCCCGCACCCGCAGGCACTTTGCCTACCCCATAGGCCCCGGCGTGATGATGCTCGACCATGACGGCGCGCCCGATGGCGAGCTGTCTGCGGATGTGTTCCGCCAGCGCCTGATAGAAGCCTGCCCGGCTCTGGCCGATGCCCCCATGCTCTGGCGCCCGAGCTGTTCCGCTGGCGTGTGCACTGCTGACGGCCGCGAGCTGTCTGCGCTGACCCGGCATCGCCTCTACATCCCCGTGCGCGATGCTTCGCGCATCCCCGAGGCCGGGCGTGCCCTGGTGCAATTGCTGTGGGCCGCAGGCCATGGCTGGTTCGATGTAGGCCGTGCAGGGCAGGCGCTGGAGCGCACCCTGATCGATGCCAGCGTGTGGCAGCCCGAGCGCCTGGACTTCTGCGCGCCGCCGCTGCTGGGCAAAAGCCTGCAGCGGCCGCACGCGGCCCCTCGCATCTTTGGCGACCCGCTGGCCCTGTTCGACCTCGCGCTGATCCCGCACGATGCCGACACCCACAAGCAGGCCCAGGCCCTCAAAAAAGCGGCCCGGCAGCAGCTCGCGGGCCAGTGCGCCGCCCAGCGCGAGCGCTGGGTGGCCACGAACGCCCCGGCCCTGGCCAAGCGCCGGGGCATCCCCGTGGACAAGGCCCGCGACGTGCTGCAGCGCGCCAGCGCCCAGCGGGTGCTGATGGGCGACTTCGTGCTGACGGCAGAGCAGGGGAAACCCGTTTCGGTGGGCGAGATTCTCGACCGCCCCGAGCGCTGGCACAACGCGCAGTTTGCCGACCCGCTGGACCCGGACACGGATACGCGCGTGGCGGTGGTCAACCTCAAGAGCGGGCAGCGGCCCTATCTGTTCACCCACCGCCACGGCGGCATGCGCTTCGAGCTGCTGCGCCAGAGCGCCCGCATTCAGGTGGGGCGGGGCATGCGTGTGGCCACGACCGATGCCGTCCTGGCCGTGCTGCAGGAAAGGGGCGAGCTGTTCGACTATGGCGAAGGCGCCGTGGCCTATGTGAGCGACGGCAAGGCGCGGCCGGTGACACCCGACTGGCTGACCGACCACATGGGGCGGGTGTGCGAGTTCTATTCGATGCGCCACCGCCGCAAGGCCGATGGCGAGGAAGCACCCGAGGAAGGCCCGGAAGATGCCCCTCTGAGCGTGGCCCGCGCCATCCTGGCCAAGCATGGCGAGCGAGGGTTCAAGAAGCTGGTGGCGGTGGTCACGGCGCCTACGCTGCGCATCGACGGCAGCATTCTGGACCGCCCTGGCCACGACGAGGCATCGGGCCTGCTGTTCTACAGCGAACACCCCAACCCGCCCCGCGTGCCGGTCAAACCGAGCGTGGCTGACGCCCTGGCAGCCTTGCGCTTTCTGTGGGCGCCCCTGGCCCTGTTCCCGCTGGTGGATGCGGTGGCCAACGGCGTGGCCTTGCATGGCCTGCTGTCGGCCGCGCTGCGCGCCAGCCTGCCGACTGCACCGGGCGTGGGCTTCGATGCCCCGGCCGCAGGCAGCGGCAAGACTCTGCTGGCTCGCTGCATCGGCATCCTGGCCATGGGCTCGGAGCCTTCGATATTGCCCCCAGCCGACACCGACGAGGAAACCCGCAAGCGCCTGTTTGCGGTGCTGCGCGAAGGGCAGCGCGTCGTCCTTTGGGACAACGTGCGCGAGCCGCTGGGCTCTGCCTCGCTCGATGCCTTCCTGACCGCCCCCACGTTCGCCGACCGGGTGCTGGGCAGCAGCGAAACCATCACGCTGCCCAACCGGGCCTTGTTCATCGCCACGGGCAACAACCTGCGCATGACGTCGGACACCTGCCGAAGGGTGCTGACGGCGCGCATCGACGCGCAGAGCGAGACACCCTATACGCGGGACTTCTCGTTCGACCCCGCGCAGATGGTGCAGACGGATCGCCTCGCCTACGTGGTGGCGGCGCTGACCATTGTTCGGGCCTACATCACTGCAGGACGGCCGAAGATGGCCAAGGGGCGCACGGCCAGCTTTGAACATTGGGATGATCTGGTGCGGCAGCCCATCTGCTGGCTGGCGCAGCAGGTGGCCACGCTGGCAGGCACGGCCGAAGGGCAGGGCCTACCTACGCTGGCCGACCCGATGGAAGCCGCTGCACGCGCCTTCGAGCAAGACCCGGAAACCACCAAGCTGCGCGCACTGGTGGAGGCATGGTTTGCAGCGTTTGGCCCGGATCAAACGACTGTGGGCGGCGCCATCCGGCGCAGCGATACCGATGCGCTCCTGGCCATGGCCATGGATGACATAGCAGGGCAGGCCGGAAAGATCAATTCGCGCATGCTGGGCCGCTGGATAGAGCGCATGCAGGGGCGCATCGTGGACGGCAAAAGGTTTGTGCGCATCGGGCACCGGGCAGGGCTGCTGCACTGGGCGGTGCACCAGTCGGCAAGCCGGAACCTTGCGGCCGAGGCTAAGCCTGCGGCCGACGACGTGGCCACGTTCTGAGGGGGCGGCATGAGCGACAACCAAACCGCTGCCCGATTGCTGGAACGCCTGCGCCACAAGGGCCTGCATCTGTCGGCCACGGCCGAGGGCAATCTGCAGGTGTGGCCCGCCGTGTGGCTGGACGAACCCACCAGCGAGGCAATCAGGGCGCACAAACCCGGCCTGCTCGCGCTGCTGTCGGCCGCGGCCGTGGATGTGCTGGAGGATGACCGCCACCGCTGCCGCGACTGCTACCACCTGCAGCGCAAGGGCAATTGCGCGATGGCCGCGCAGGGGCGTCTGCCGGGCGTTCCCGAGTGGTACACGCCGCACAAGGACATGCTGCAGCGCTGCCATCTGTTCTGCCCTTTGCCGTACTGACCATGGGCACCAGCAAACCAACCCCGATGACGGATGCCGAGCGGCAGCGCAAGCACCGGCTCAAGCGCCAGCGCGAGCTGCAGGCGCTGCGCGCGGTAGTGCCCGCCACGCCGCAGGAGCGCGAGAGCGTGGCCCAGGTGCAGCGCCTCGCGGCCCAGCTCGACATGGCCACGCGCACGGCCGCTGCGCTGCAGGCGCGCATCGATGCGATGCAGGCCGGGCAGGGCAACTCCGAAAGCGAGCTGCAAGCCCTGCGCGAGGCCATGCGGTCACTGATTCCCAAACTGACCCCGGCCGCACAGCAGGTGGCGCGCAGGCATTTGGAGGGCTGCGGCGCTGCGCAGTGGCTCGCCCCAGAGGAACCGCCACAGCCTGCGGTCGCGCCGCCTTCAACCCTTTCTTCACGCGTGTTTTTTTAACCCCAGTCCACAAGGAGTGACTTATGACGTTTGATGTTCAACACCACGCCCGCAGCGCCCAGGCTGCGCTGCACGAAGCGCTGGCCGAGCTGGCCCGCGCGCGCACGGCCTACGACAACGATGCAGGCCCGAGGTTCGCCCATGCCAAGGCCGCGCAGGAGCTGCTGGGCCGCAAGATCAAGGCGGCGGAAGCGGAAGCCGATGCGGCTTCGGATGCGTTCCACAAGGCGTTCTCCGAAGCTGGGTTTGAGAGCAGCGATGCAGCCACGCGCAGTGCGCTCAACCGCAAGAACGATGCGCAGGCCATGGCTGAGGTGATGCGGGTGGCGCAGGCCAAAGGAGCCAAGGAACTGCAGGCGCTCGCGGCCGAGGCCAGCAGGCAGGCGCACACCTATGCGGCAGCGTATGAGCGGGCCTATACGGCGCACGCGCGGGCCGAGGGCTACAAGGTGCTGCAAGAGGCCGGGGAAGCGGTGGCCAGGGCCATGGCGCTTGCGGCGCATGCGCCTTGTAGCACCAGCGCGCACGAGGATTCTTTGGGGCGCGCGCCCAGCTCTGCGGCCCTGCGCGAGGAAATGATGGCGGCGCGGTGGGCGTTCATTCTCGATGGGCTCAAGGCGATGGCCGAAGGGCTGCCGGAATATCGGGCGCGGCCGCAGGTGGAGGCGCTGGGGGTGTTCGACCTGGGGGCGCTGACGGCGCAGGATGTGCTGACGCCTGCGCAGATTCACAAGGTGCAGCGTAGCGGGGAGGTGGTCCTGTAGGGCGAGGGGTCAGGCGAGAAGAGCGCGAAGTGGTGGAGGCTGCTTCGCGCTTTTTTGGGGAGACCGGGCTTTGGGTTGAAAGGCTGGACTATTGACGGAGTTCTCGAATACGTCCGAGCAGGCCGATTCGCACTGATGCAACCCAAAGCAAAAAAAGGCACCCGAAGGAGCCTTCTTCATCCAAAGTTGGATTACTTCACCTGGACGTTTAAACCACGGTCGGCAGCAAATGCTGCGAAGGTCTGCTGGATCAGTGCTTCACCAGCGGCGACACTGGGCACAGAGCGTGCAACAACTACTTCACCATTGTTGTCCAGGACGACAGCGAGATAAGGCAGGCCGGCGCGGGGTGGATCGTAAACAACTCCGTTCATTTTCAGTTCTCCTTTGAACAAAGCTGTGAGTATCCCTTGAGGGTTGCTCGGTGTCGATATTCCGAGCAACGGTGGTAGTGGATGCAGTTCATATCCTTGGAGCGGCGGCGGCTGCTGCTTCACGCTTTTCTTTGTTCTCCCGGCGCTTGCGTGCGCGCACCGATATCGGAATGTGCACGTTCGGATTCGGTATTTTTGAAGGTGTGAGGGTGTACCCAACCTCGCTGCGGACTATGAAGGTGTGCCCGCAGTACGGATTCGAGCAGCAGTAGACATACTCTCTGAACAAAAGGCCAGCAGCGTGGAGCGAATGCAGGCGCGCGACGCACTCGCAGTGAGGGCAGTTCATCTTCATGGGGCCACCTCCGCTTGCGGGCCATCCCCCGAAACAACGTAGTCCGCCCAGTCCTGCATGATGGCCACCCGCTTTTCCAGCATGTCCCCGCGCCGGTAGGCGGCTTCGGTCCGGGTGTCTATCGCGTGAGCCAGACAAAGCTCCACGGCATCGCGCGCGTGGTGCGTCATCTCCCCGGCCCAGTCCCTGAAGGTTGAGCGAAAGCCATGGGGCACCGCTGCCAGTCCGTGCCGCCGCATCAAGGCCGTCAGGGCCATATCGGACAGCGGGCCTTTGCGGTTGGACGGGAACACATGCTCGACCGAAGGGATGCGTGGCTGTGCCCTGAGCAGTTCCAGCGCTTGGCGCGACAGGGGCACGCGGTGTTCCCTGTTGGACTTCATCCGTTCGGCGGGCACCGTCCACAGACCGGCCTCCAGATCGACCTCGCTCCAGACCATGCCCCGCACCTCGCCCGAGCGTGCGGCCGTGAGGATGAGAAAGCGCAGCGCGCGGGCGCTTTGCCCGTCCATGACCAGCAGCCGCTGGTAGGTGCCCGGCAGCATGGCCACAGGCACGGCCGCGTGGTGTTTGACCGGCGCCAGCTTGTTCGGGTCCGCCAGGATGTGTTCGAGCTGGCTGCGCCATCGGGCAGGGTTGGGGCCGGTGCGGTGGCCATGGGCCGTGGCCCAGTCCAATACCTGCTCGATGCGGCCGCGCAGCCGTGAGGCCGTTTCTGTTTTGGTCTTCCAGATAGGTGCCAGCACCTGCAGCACGTGGGCCTGCCCAATGTCTGCCACCTGCAGGTGCCCGATGTGGGGGAATGCATAGGTGGCCAGGGTGCTGCGCCATTGCTTCGCATGCTTGAGGCTGCGCCATGTGCCTTCGTGTTCGGTAATGAACGCTTCGGCCGCGTCATCAAAGCGCACCTGCCGCGCCATGGCCAGCCGGGCCGCTTCGCGCTGGGCCTGCCGAGCCTGCAGCGGGTCAACACCGCCCAGGCGCAGTTTGAGGGCGTTGCGGGCAGCCTCGCGGGCTTCAGCCAGGCCGACCAGCGGATAGCTGCCCAGGCCCATGCGGCGGCGGTGGCCACTGTGCACATAGCGCAGCACCCAGGCGCGCGAGCCGCCTTCGATCTTGAGATACAGACCCGACACGCCGCCAACGGCGTAGGAGCCGTCACTGCGCAGGCGGGAGACTTCCAGAGAGGTTTTTTCGAGGATTCGTTTGGGCATGGATACCGTGCAGCCCCTGGCTAGCGCCAGAAAACTGTGATTAAACACAGTATCAGTGTGCCATCCGACTGGAGGCGCTTGGTAGGGTTTGGTGGGTTTTGAAGGGTTTTTTTCCGACGAAACGCGAGCAAGTGAAAAAAGCAGCGGGCCGATTCGCAGACCTGCAGGCTGTGCGGGTTGGTGGGGTTTGTAGGCTTTGGAGGGTTTACCGACCGTCGAAGCGCGAGCAAGTGAAAAGGGCTGCGGCCCGGTTTTGCAGCCTGCACGCCGGGGCTGACTGGTGGGGTTTGTAGGCTTTGAGGGGTTTGCCGACCGTCCAAGCGCGAGCAAGTGTTTTTTCTCAATGCGCTGCTGGTGGGGGCATCTTCCTGGGGGCACCGGCATCTATAAATGTGCCCCCATTCTGGCGAACGATGCCCCCAGATGTGCCCCCAGGTTGCGCAGATGGCTGTGGATTGCCTTGGACTGCCATGGACGGCTAAGATGCTGTTTTCAAAGGGAAAATAAAAAAGTCCGGAAGCGTGTGGACGCTTCCGGACTGGTAATTGGTCCCCTCGACAGGAATCGAACCTGTATCTAGCGCTTAGGAGGCACTCGTTCTATCCATTGAACTACGAGGAGATGGGGGAGATTCTAGCGCCCAATTACTGTGCTTCTATAGTGCTGCTGTACGATGCTGTATCACTGCATCATTCTGTCGGTGATACCGCAATCGATACGTATCACTGCACATGGCAAGCATCATTCAAGTAGGCGGCAAGTGGCGTGCGCTGATCAGGCGCAAGGGGCACCCATCATACTGTCAGACCTTCACCACCAAGGCGCAGGCGCAGGCCTGGGCACGGGGTATCGAGTCGGACATTGACCGTGGCCAGGTTCTGGCACCCAAGACTGTGTTGGGTCGGGTGGTGCTGGTGTCGGACCTGATAGATACCTACCGCAAGCTGCGTGAAAAGTCGCGGCCGATTGCCGACACATCCAACGAGCACTACATGCTCAAGACTCTATCGCGGCGCCTGGGGCAGCTCGATGCGGCGCGGCTGACGCCCGCTGACCTGGTGGCCTATGCCGAGGGGCGCAAGGACGAAGATGGTGCCGGCGTCTACACGATCAATATGGATATCTCGAAGCTGGGCACCGTCATGCGCCTGGCTGGTGTGCACCTGAAGGTCAATCTGCCCGACGTGGTTGGCCAGGCCAGGCCGCTGCTCACACACATGCACTTGATAGGGGGTGGCGGCAAGCGGGAGCGTCGGCCCACAGAGGATGAACTGGTGCGGGTAGTTGAGTGGTTGCAGGCGAACAGGGGGCAGGTGTACGCCGACGTGGTGCGCTTTGCGGTGGCCACGGCCATGCGGCGGGGTGAGGTTGTCCGGCTGCTTTGGGGTGACCTGGACGAGGGTAAGAAGCTGGTGCTGGTGCGTGATCGCAAAGACCCGCGCAAGAAGGCTGGCAACGATCAGTGGGTGCCGCTGCTCAACGGTTCATGGGAATTGATCCAGGCCCAGTCCAGGGTGGAGGATGAAGTGCGCATCTTCCCTGTTCACGAGCAGACACTTAGCAAGTATTTTCGGGATGCGTGCGTGGCGCTGGCCATCCCTGATTTGCATTTTCATGACCTGCGGCACGAGGGCATATCGCGCCTGTTTGAACAGGGCTTCGACATACCGCGCGTGGCGCTGGTGAGTGGTCATAAAAGCTGGAACAACCTCAAGCGCTATGCGCAGCTGCGGCCTGAAGACCTGCACCATGGGCCTGGCGGGCCTGTTGGCGCCGTTGATCCAGATAGTCCGCCACGTCCCTGATATCGGCCCATCGCTTGCCGCCGTCCACGTACGTCGGGATCTCGAAAGTAGCTTCGCTGATCTTGCGTCGGATGTTGGGCGGGGTGGTCTCCAGGATCTCGGCCAAGCGTTCCAGGTCCACGCGCAGGCCGTACTTTTCAATCAGCACCATCTGAGCAAGTAGGCTCATTGCGCTTCTCCTTTGGCGGCGCGCTTGGCGGCCATGTGTTGCTGCACCCAGGCCTCGGCCGTGGCGGGGTCGCCCAGCTCGCCCGTGACCCGGCGGCGGGTGTTCATGGCGCCGGCCTGGCGCCAGGTGATTGCGATGGCGCCGGCGGCGAGGGCCTGGGCCCGCTTGCCCATGGCGATGTCGTAGTGGCTGCCGCTGGTCTTCTCTGGGCTCTGCCACCAGCGGCGGGCCACGCCGATCTTGTCGGCCATGGCGTGCAGCTCGTCGTCGGTGTCGGCCAGCATGTGGGACATCTTCATGCGGCCGAACTGGCCGGCTGGCGATAGGTACATGTCATCGACGTAGACGGGCATCAGGTGGACTCCTCATGCTGTGCGAGATTCAACACTTCCACGTGTGCCGCCCACCACTTGCTGGTCTTGCCCGTGTGGTTGTTTCGCACGCAGATCCTCGTGCCTGTGGTGTCGTGACCAAGGACGGTGCCAAAGAACTGCCCACGGTAGTGAACCACTCGCACGACGCTGTCTTTGGGATACGCAGCTTGCATAGTCGCCAGTAGCGCCGATTCGGCGGCTCGCACGGCATTGAGTGCCGCCTCTACCTCTCGGCTGTACCCTGCAGCTTTTCCGTTGCCTTGCCAGTAGCTCATGGCTTAACTCCGGTGGCTGGGATCAATCCCAATGCATCTCTTGCTTCATACGTGGCCACCTTCTTGCGCAAGGCCTGCAGCTCGCCCTCGATACCCTTGGTGTAAGCGTTGCAATCGCTCCAACAGTAGGGCTGAGCCGGCGCGGCCGCGAGCAACTCGGTGAGCTGCAGCACCAGCTGCGTGTAGGAGCGGCCTGGCGTCTCTTTCCAGCCGTCGGCCAAGAGGCTCAGGCACTCCTCCAGGCTCATGTCGTAGCGGGCGCCCTCGTGGTAACTGAGCTTCTCCAGCACGTGCGGGGCGCGGCATTTGTCGGCCGCTGCGGGGTCGGGGTGGCGCACGGGGCGCAGGGTGAGGCGCAAGCCGTGGTTGCCCATGGCCAGGGGCTGGCGCGGCTGGGTTTCGAGCGTGGGCAGAACGCCATGGAGCGCGGCCAGGTGGATGAGGTTTTGAGCGGCGTCGCGGATCATGCGGTCGGCCTGGGGGAGGAGGGTGGTCATGGGGTGATCCTTCACGCAGCCATCAAGGCCAGGTCGGTTTCGGAGACGCGTACCACGTTGCCGCCGGTGCTGGCGGTGCGGGCCTTGATGTGGTTCACGATGCGGTGCAGCTCGCCCGCGCTGATCTGCTGGAGCTGGAATTCATGCAGGTCCACGGCGGTGGCCAGGGCGTCTAGCTCTTGGAAGTGGAGGGCCGTCTGTTTCCATGCACCCGAGGTGACGGCGCGGGCCTCGATGGCGCTGCAGGCCTGCAGGGCGCTGGCGATGTGGTCTGCCAGGCCGCGCACGATGCCGCTGTGCTCGATGCCTTCGGCGATGAGCATGGTGGACTGCAGCACCTCGAACTGCATCTGTGTGGAAACGCCCTCGCGCACGAACTTGAGGCACTGGCGCGCGGGTTTCATCACCTCGGCGATTTCGGCCGGGGTCAGCCTAGTGGCCTGTTTGAGCTCAAGCAGTACCGGGTTAGGGCTGATGCGGGCCATGCGGGGTTTCTTGCGGCCGTGGGTCATGCTGCGGGCCCTCCGGGAACCGTGACTGCAAGGGCCACGGGCGGCATGGTGCGGCCGATGACGTGCAGCATGACAAGGCCGCCTGCATTCAGGGCCGCCAGCTCGGCCGCGTCGGGGCGCCAGAAGGACGCAATGCATGGCGCGCCCTGCAGCACCGTGTCAGTGATGGCCAGCGCATGCACCGGCGCCTGGCTGTGATCCCAGCCAGCAGGCGCGCCCAGCACGCGGTTGTTGGAAGGGTGCTGTGTCGGGTTCATGCCATCGCCTTTCGTTTGGCTGCCGCTTTGAGGATGGCCTGGCGCGTCGCCCTGTCGCGGTGCCCGTCATGCAGGCCGAACTCCACACGCCAGCCCAGATCTCCGCACTTGCGCTGATCGGCCACGACTGCGCTTTCTTCGTACCAGATGGGCATGCGTAGCAGCGCTGCCAGTTCCAATGCCTGACCGCTGTCGTTCTCCGGGTCCCAGCGGAAGGGCGCGCGCCTGGTGGCGCTTGTCACATAGGCGCCGCCAGCTAAGCGCCAATTGCTGATGCGCAAGCCAGCTGCAGCAGCTGCTGCCTTGAGGATCTCCATGTCTTTGGGAAGGGTCACAGCACCACCCCCTGCGGCAGGCGAAAATAGCCCAGCGCGCCCTTGCAGGCCTGAAAGGGCACGGGCTCGGCGCCCTGCAGCACGTGGCCGAAGGGGCCGGTGAAGAAGGGGGATTCGTGCGCACGTGTGCACGCCACCAGTTCCGCGCGGCCGACGATGCCGCCGCGTGGCAGATCTCCGGCCGCTGGCAGTGCTTCCATGATGTGGCGCAGGGCGGGGTGGCTGATCAGGAACAGCACGCAGGCGTCGTAGTCTGCGCGTGTCATCACCTGACTGGAGTGGATGGCCACGGGGCCGCGCCAGAGAGTTTCCCAGGTGCGGTTTTCCACGGGCTTGTAGCCCATGGTGATGAGCCACGCCCAGGGCTGGCGGATGCTGAGGGCTTTGCTGATCATTCCACCACCTCCAGCTCGCTCACATGGAAGGTCACCACCCAGGGTACGGAGCGCTTTTCGCGGGGAATGGACACCTCCCACGTCAGCGGATTGATGCCGCGCACGATATGACCCACCTTGCCGACGTGTGGGGCCTGCTTGGGGCCGCGTGCGTTGGGCAGGATCTTCACTTTGACATCGGGCGCAAGCCTGCCCCCATCCACTGCGGCCCCTGTCTTCGCGCCTGCACCGTCCTGGCCAGGGGTAGCGGGCGCAGCCTCGCCCCCTAGGGGCGGCTGCGCTTCGTTGCCCTGCGCCGCAGGCGCCTTGTTCTGGGCCTTGGCAGCAGCGCCGGCCTTGAGTTTGGGCACCGCCGTGTCCACCGGCTGCCCGATAGGGACAGCCGGTGCTTCGTTGCCTTGCGCCGCAGGCGCCTGGCTATGGACCTCCAGCGCCGCCAGCTCGGCCGCGATCTGGGCGCTGGCCTGGGCTTTCGTGGTCTTGGGCGCGGTAGCGCGGGCCTGCGCAGCGGGGGTGGTTTTGCCCTTGGTACCTTTGGTCATGTCTCCCGCGCGCGTAGTAGTAGCTTGCGCAGCGGGGTTAGGGGTAGAAGCACCCTTCGGAGCTGCAGTCTTGGCGGGTTTGGCCTGGGCTTTGGCGGCTGCGCGCAGGTTGGCGATGGACTCGGCCAGCTCCTCCTTTTCGCGGGCGACGGCTTGGGCTTCTACATCATGTGCGTCAATGCACAGGGCGCGGGCTGCGGCTGTCACCAGGGGGATGCCGTCGTCGCCGCCGAAGCGGTAGGCGTTCTCGGTGATCACCCAGGCCAGCATGTAGTTGCGCACCTCGCCGTCAGCTGCGCGGTCAATGCGGGCCGTGGCGCGGTCCTCGGTGTCCTGGTAGTTTTCGTCTTCGATGGTCTCCAGCGAGAACACCGTGTGCAGATCGTCCTGGTCCAGATCCTTGATCTTGAGCTTGAGCCACTCACGCAGCAGCTCGGCATCGGCCAGCACTTTGGCGGGCTGTGGCGATTTAAGGGCGGCTTGGGTCAACGCGCTTTGCAGTGCGGTGGCGGCGGCGCGGGCTTGGCGGTGGGCAGACTGCTGCTTGAGCTGGCTGATGCGCTCTTCCAGGTTGATCTGCTTTATCGTGGTCTTGAGCACGCCGCGCTGCACCAGCACTGCCTCGGCCTCTTCGGTGGGCACGGCCTCGATCAACTCCTTGGTGGTGGGGTGCTCGATCAGTACGGGCTGGGGGCCTTTGTCGCCAAGCAGCTCGCGCAGTGTTGCGCGGTCTTTCTCGTGGGTTACATCGTGCCGGATGCTGTCCAGCCTGCTATAGCCGTCAAGCGTGTTGCCGTGGCCGTCCCACGATTGCAGCTTGACAATGCCCTTGGCCTCTTTGCCTTCGATCACGCGCATGCCTTTGGCTTCGGCCTGGGCGCGCAGGGCGGTGCTGTGGGCGGCTTCCTTGCCGTGGTAGCACGCGGGGTCGGTGCACAGGTCTGGGCTGTTCACATCGGCGAACAGGTCAGGGTTTGCGCCGGTGCGTTTTGGGCATTCTTTGCAGCTGCCAGCGGCGGGCACCAGATCGATGGTGGTGATGTTGAATGGGGCGGTGTCCAGCCGCAGCATGACGTTTTGCTGCAGCCAGCCCTCAAACTCGCGCACGCCTATGGCGGGGTCGCCGCGGTAGTTCTTCCGCGATGCCTCTGCCAGGGCCTTTGCCTGCAGCTTGGCGTCTGGGATGCGGGCAATGCGCAGGGCGCGGCTGGCGTCGATCAAGCCTTCGCGCAATGCCTTTGTGGCCTCGGGGGATAGGTCCAGCAGCTTGAGGCGGGCGTAGACATAGCTTTTGCCCTTGCTCTTGCTGTCGCCCTTGCCGATCTTCTCTGCCACCTGTTCCACGGTCAGGTGGCTGTGCTCCATCAAGGCGCGGTAGCCCTCGGCTTCCTCCAGCTCGCTCATGTCCTCGCGCTGCAGGTTCTCGATGAGCTGGATCTCCAGCGCCTGGTCATCTGTCAGCTCGCGGATCATGGCGGGCACCTCGGCCACCTTGGCGAGCTTGCAGGCGCGCAGGCGGCGGGCGCCGGCCACTAGTTCGTAGGCGGGCAGGGGCGCGTCTTTGCGGCGAAAGCCGAAGGTCTCGGGCACTCGGCTGCCTGGCAGTGGGCGCAGCAAGATGGGTTGGTGCACGCCGCTGGCCCTGATGCTGTCGGCCAGTTCGCCCAGCTTGTCCTGGTTGAAATACTTGCGGGGGTTGGTCAGGCTCTCCTCGATCAGGGCCACCTCCACCATGCGCATCTGGGGGCCTGCGCCCGGGGTGGGCAGAGGGTAGGTAACGGTGTCGTGTGCTTCAGTTGCCATGGCTGGCTCCCTTCTTGTTGCGAAATGCTTGGGTGAGGTGGAGGCCTTCGACCGCATGCCCGCGCTTGAGCAGGGCGCGGCAGAGGGCGGCGCGTTCTTTGTGGCTGTGGGTGGCTTGGCGCACCAGGCCCAGGTAGCTGTTGCCTGCCGCATAGGTGTCGGCGGGGTCCATGTGCTCGATGCGCTGCAGTGCCGTGGCCAGGGTGCGCGGGCGGGTGGTGCGGCGCCAGGGTTTGATGACGTGGCCCACGAAGTCAATGCCGCGCTCTGCGGGCTGCAGGATGGTCTTGCGCGGGTTCATGGCCAGGTGCAGGCCGGCCAGCTTGTCGCTGATGGCTGCGTGCGCTGCGTTGAGCCACTGCGGGCTTTCGTGCAACAGAATGAAG
Organism: Acidovorax sp. A79; assembly: GCF_041154505.1. Lineage (GTDB taxonomy): Bacteria > Pseudomonadota > Gammaproteobacteria > Burkholderiales > Burkholderiaceae_C > Acidovorax. The sequence continues at coordinate 1,821,006 of NZ_AP028672.1, read as the reverse complement.
TCATCGACATAGCGCACGTAGTGCGGTGCGCGCAGGCGGTGCTTTGCGAACTGGTCCAGGTCATCGAGCAGCACGTTGGCAAAGAACTGACTGCTTAAATTGCCAATGGGCAGGCCATGGTCTGCAGGCGCGTTGAACAGGCTCTTGTACGCAGGCACCCGGGCCAGTTCGCGGGCGGTGCCGTGCACCTCTACGTTGCCGCGCGGGTCGTGCATCAGGATGACCTCGGCCAGCGACATCCACCAGGGCTCGTGTACCTGGCGCTTCAGCTGGGCCAGCAGCACGGCCTTGTCGATGCTCACGAAGAAGTTGGCCAGGTCGCACTTGAGGTAGTAGGCGCGGCGGCTCCAATTGGCTGTAGCGCTGCGCACCTGCCCCTCTAGCCTGCGCGCCCCATAAGCCGTGCCACGGCCGGGGATGCAGGCGCAGCTATCGGCGGTGAAACGGGCATGGAAGCGCGGGGCGATGTGGTTGTAGAGCAGGTGGTGCACGATGCGGTCATCAAATCGTGCGGCCCACACCTCACGCGGTTTGGGCCGGGTGATGACGAAGCAAATGGAGCGGCCTGGCTGCCAGGTGCCGCTGGCCAGTTCGTCGTGCAGCTGCAGCAGGTTGTGCTCGGCCTGGGCCTCGAAGGCCTGCGCGCTGGCGCTGTTGCGCTTGTGGCGGCGGCAATCAAGCCAGGCCTGCACCAGCAGGCCGAACAGGTGCGGATCTGCGGACGGCAACAGCCGAGCCCTCGTAGCTCTTGTGGTTGTTGTTCTGGTTGCCGTTGTTGAAGTTGCAATTCCAGGCGTAGGAGGCGCAACCGTCGCGCTATGTAGGCCACTCTGCCGAAGGCCGTGGCCGATCAGCGGGGTGGCTGCACCGGACGCACCGCGCGCTGGCGCGGCCGTATCCGTGGTGTGCCTGTCGGTGGGCTTGTGGCCCAGCGGCGCGACCAGATTCACTGTGCGCACGGGCATGAGGGCCTTGACCGTCATACTGCTGGCGCCCTGTTCTTGGCTGTCTTGAGCCACCCACCGGCCTGCGCGCCGATGCTGCCCAGGATCTGCACCGACTGCGCCCAGAGCTTGGGCGAGACGCGTTGCGCATCAAAGCTGACGCGCAACAGTACCTCTACCGTGCGCTGGTGCTTGAGCAGCTCGCGCAGGTAGTGCGCCCGCGTGTCCTGGGATGCATTGGCGAGCGCCATCAACTCCAGGATGTCGGTGCAGTGCTGGGCGATCTTCTCGCCGACGGTGCGCTTCATGCCGCGCGGCATCTGCTCTTGCACGCGGTGGGCCAGCTCCAGCAGCTGCAGGCCTGTGCGGTAGATGGGCAATTTGGTGTGCAAGGCCATGGGTGGGTGGCTCAAATCAAAGGGTTGAAGGATTTAAGGAATCAATCTGCGGACGGCAACAGCCGAGCCCTCGTAGCTCTTGAGGCCGTAGCCCTGGTCGCCGTAGTTGAAGTAGCAATCCCAGGCGTAGGAGGCGTCTTGCTCGTGCGTCTTGTTCGACCAGCACCAGGCCTTGGGCAGCGCATCGCGGCAGTTGGCGAAGAGCAAGGCCTGCTCTTGCGGGCTGGGCAGGTCGCCGCCCACGCTGGTGGCCCAGGCCTTGGCGTCGTCCCAGTTCTTGCGCACATCGGGGCGCGCTGGCAGCAGGCTGAGGTGGTGCAGTACGAGGCCGGTTTCGTCCAGCACCGTGCCGGAGTAGCGTTCGCTTGGTGCCAGTTCGATGGCGATTGCGGCCAGCTGGATGTGGGTGTTGGTGGTTGTGTTCATGGTTGACTCAAAAAGAAAAAAGGACCGAAGGACTCAAGCACTCAGGGGAATGCTGCGGACGGCAACAGCCGAGCCCTCGTAGCTCTTGTGGTCGTCGAGCTGGGTGCCGTTGCCGAAGTAGCAATACCAGGCGTAGGAGGCGCCTTCGGTCTCCTGCAGCCAGTGCCAGCCGGGGCGCAGCAGGGCCTTCACGTTGGCGAACAGCAGGGCGGCAATGGGGCGGGTGGGCAGGGCGGCGCCCAGGCCTGCAGCCCAGTCCACGGCCTGCTGGTGGTTGAGGTCGCTGCCCTGGTCGGACAGCAGGACCTCTGCGTAGTGCTTGCCGTCTGCATGGGTGGTGATGCCTGCGAAGGTGCCGCCCTCCAGGGGTTGGCCCATGGCGGGCAGGTCGGCAAAGCGAATGGTGGAAAGGGACATGGGAAGCACTCCTATCGTTTGGAGGGGTTGGGGAAACTGGAAAGGCTGGGCAGGCGCAGCGCGTCTGTGCTGCCTGGGCGGTGGGGGTTGCTGCGCAGCTCGGGGCAGGTGTAGGCAGGGCCGCGCATGGTGCTGTTGCGCACGGGGGTACAGGTGGTGGCGGCCTCCAGGCGTTCGCTCTTGCGGCGGGCCTGCAGCTCTGCCTGGCTGGGCACCGGGCTGATCAGCACCTTGCCGCTGCCCGAGACGTTGGTGGTGGCGATGTCGTGCAAGCCTGCTTGGCGCAGTGGCTCGGGCTTGCGGCGCAGGATGTGCACGCTGGTTTCGTTGGGCTTGGCCAGCGTGATGCTGTCGGTGCCACGGGTGGTGCGGGCGCGGCTCATGCTGGCACCTCAACGCGCACACCTGGCACGCCCCATTCCTTTGCCGCCCAGCCACCCAGCACGAGCTGCTGCAGGTGGCGCATGTCGTGGCTGTTGTTAATGACCAGGTTGGGTGTGAATGCCTCGCCCGTCACCTCGCTGACGTGTGCGGCGGCGCCCACATCGCAGCCTGGGCGCTTGATCTGCCAGATCTGGCCGCCCAAGGCGCGCACCAAATTGGCTTCGTCTTCAAAGCGCACGTCCGTGATAACGATCAGCCGGTCGCGCATGGCCTGGTGGCGCCAGCGGATGTGCTGCGCGGCCTTGCTGACCCAGTAGCCGGGCTGGGCTGCGCGGCGGTATTCGGTGCCCCACCATTGCATGATCTGGCGCGGGCTTCGGGGCGCATCCATGTCGAGCTGGCTGTCGTTGAACAGCTGGTGCTGGATGAGCATGCGGCCGACAAATGCGGTATCCAGGCAGCGGGCGAGCGCCAGGGCGCTGAGCGGGTGCTCCTTGGTCTCGCGCCGGGTGAGGTAGATGTGCTCGATGCAGAAGGCTTCGACAATCTCCCCGCGCAGGGCATCTGCAAACGCGAGCTTGTGGGCGCCGCAGTGGGTGGTGAGCAGGTCTGCAACGGTATCTTTGCCGCTGCCTGCTGGGCCTGTGAGGCCGATGACGTGGGTGTGGTGGCTCATTCGAGGTCTGCGCGTGTCGCGCCTGTGGGGTTGGGGTTGATCAGGTCGGCCTCGCACTCCAGGCGCTTGGCTTTGAACTTGGGGTTGATGGCCTGCAGGTCGGCCAGCTGGCCGCGCATGCGGGCGGCAAGGGAGCGCGCTGCCATGCAGCTGGCGCTGCCCCGGTCGGGGTAGTGGTGGGTGATGCACACGGTTTGGCCGCTGGCTTTGTCTGCAATTTCCAGCTCCACCACGGGCACGCCGTGGCGGGTGTAGCGACAGACGCTGCTGGTGACCTGGCCCCGGATGTGCAGCGTGAAGGTGCTGGTGGTGGGCATGGCGGGCCTTGGCTAGCGGGGCAGGTGCAGGTACACCCAGGCGAAGACCGTGAGGAACACGGCGGCGCACAGGGCGCCCATGCCGATGCGTGCTGCGATGCGCAGGCCCTGGTGCCGGGTGCGGCGATTGCGCAGACGGATGAGCTGGATGGGGGCGCTCATGGGCGGGCTCCCGGCGCTGCCAGCGCGCGCGCGATGCGGTAGGCGTTGCAGGGGCCCAGCACGCGGCGCAGGGCGGTGTAGATGCGGTGCGCGGCCATCAGAAGGGCACCCCGTCATCAGGTTCCATCACGACCAGGGCGCCGCCCATGGTCAGCCCCACTTCCTTGCCCGCTTCCTGCAGGTCGTTGACAAGGTCCATCGCGTCCATACGCCAGCTCTCCGCGGTGTCCCATGCTCGGCTTACTTCGGATTCCAGGCCTTCGATGCGCTCTTGAGCCAGCTCCAGCTTGTCGGCCAGTTCGGCGGCGTGCTTGCGCAGGTGCTCCAGCTCCCAGCGGTGCAGGCGCTTGCGCAGTGCCGCGATGGCCTTGGTGACTTCGGCGGATGGCGCGGCGGGCGCTGTGCACACGTGTGCACTGGTGTCGTCAGAAGAACTGAAGGACTCAAGGGGTAATCTGCGGACGGCAACAGCCGAGCCCTCGTAGCTCTTGTGGCCGTAGTCCTGGTGGCCGTCGTAGAAGGCGCAACACCAGGCGTAGGAGGCGTCTTGCTCGTGCGTCTTGTTCGACCAGCACCAAGCCTTGGGCAGCGCATCGCGGCAGTTGGCGAAGAGCAGGGCTTGCTCTTGCGGGCTGGGCAGGTCGCCGCCCACGCTGGTGGCCCAGGCCTTGGCGTCTTGCCAGTTCATGCGCTTGTCGGGGCGCGCGGCCAGCAGGATGAGCCGGTGCTGCGGTTGGCCTGCCTCGTCGAGGACGGTGCCTGCGTGGCGGGCGCCGTCAGGCAGATGGGGTGTGCACGCGTGTGCACTGGGGGATGGGTGGGATTGCATTGCTGCCCTCGTTTGTTGAAACGTGGGCGAATTTAAACATGATGTTTATTCGAAAGTCAAACACCATGTTTAAAACGATGCGCAAATGAGAAGGCCCGCAGTGAGCGGGCCTGTGTGTGGGCTTGGTCTTGTTAGGACTGCTGTAAGAGGTTCAGCCAGTCTCGTTCTCGGAGGATCCCTATCTGGTGGCCTTCTTGTCGAAGCTCCATGGCGCGAAGGATCTTTGTGCCGTAGGAGGTGTTTAACCATTGGGGGGAGACGTTGGTCCCTACGACCAGGTAGTGCACCTTTTTACTGACCGCTGCGACGGGTGTGCAGCCAGCCTTTTCTGCCAGGCGCTCGCATGCTGACCTGGTGCCATAGATGAATTCGCCTGTGAGGCAGATACGGCTGTTTTGCAGCGGTGTGGTTGCTGTTTCGTCGAAGGGCAGGGCGGCCACTTCGGGTTCAACCGCGCCGGACTCTGCGAAGTCGGAACCAACCAGTTGCTGCAGTGTACGCAGCAGGTGGTCGCGTTCATGGGCAGTGATGACTCCGTCTGCCAGGGCCTCGGCCAAGTGCCTAGCGATGGCAGAGCCTGGCCAGCTCTGTGCAACTTCAGGATTCGCGCTGATCCAGCTACTGAGCATCTGGATTTCCATGTCGTGCAGATGGGCGTCGGCGACTATGCCGGTGACGATGCCGCTGAGTACCTGCGCGGATTTAACGATTTGGCGGTGAGCCAGAGCGCTTTGGATGGCGTGTTCTTGGGCCATGTCTTCAATGCCCTACACGGCGTTGCGCAGTTTTTCAAAGTCCATCGTGTAGAGCACGGGCACGCCGGTGCGGCTGCACGTCATGGACAACTCGGCGTCCGTGTCGATGTCCAGGTCGTCGCCGCGCAGGCCTTGCCACATTGCCACATAGAGCAAGTGCCCTATCTTGCTTTTGGTCTTGATGGCGGCCTCAACACCACCCTTGAAAGGCAAGAGCGGCAGCTCACCCGCCTCGGCCTTCAGCGCCAAGTCTGGGGAACTGCTACGTTTGTCCAAGCCAGTCACCCACGCATTGATCAGGCCCTTGTCCGGCCCTTCCATGCGGACGGCATAGTCTTGACTTATTGATGGAGCACAGTGCGCTTGCAGATTGACGATCATGCTATTGTTTTGTGGACCGACTGGAGTTTTTTGGTTACAAAGTTCACGGTATACACCCAGCCTTGCGCCCAGGTTAGGCGTGTTTGTCAAGTTGGGGTTGTGTGGCTTGCTTCATGCGGGTGATAGCGCCCAGCAACTGGTCTTCGATCTTTTGCCGGTATTCGGCATCCAGCAGCTTGAAGTATTCGTCGGGTGTAAAGGTGTTGAAAGGCCAAGTCTTCGCCACTTGGTACGTGGCCGCCTTGTCCTGAGTCGAATGCCCGGGAGATGGGGGCGCCCAGGCGGTAGACGCCATCTGTTGTTCGCCGTGAAGCACCCAGTTTGCATCGCACCCGATGTACTTTTGGGCCTTGAGAGCGCCGCCTTCGGACACGCCCCGAGCTTCCCAGTTCTTCATAACTTGCGGCGATATATCGAGCAGGCGAGCCACTGCCGACTGCCCAATCACGTCCCGCAACTCACGTGCCGCTGAGTACAGCCTTTCGGTAGTTGGGTGGATTTCTGCCATGCCTGCGATTGTTCTTGCACTAAACATGGTGTTGTTAAACATGGTGATTTGATTTTTATTAAACGCCATGTTTAAATCAGGGCATGAACGCTCTGCAAAAAGACATCCAGATCATCACCGCACTGGGTGGACCGTCGAAGGTGGCTGAGTTGCTGCACCTGCCCAAAAAGGGTGGGCAGCAGCGTGTGCAGAACTGGCTGGCGCGCGGCATTCCGGCGCAGGTCAAGGTCGAGAGGCCAGACCTGTTCATGCCGGAGCTTGTGAAGCACGGCGCCGCGCCCGCCGCGCAGGGGGTGGCGCATGCATAGCGGCGATGCACAGGCTTTGGTGGCGTACTCAGAATTTCGGCGGTACGAGCTGGAACAGCTGATGTATTTCAAATGGCCGAACCAGGAGCCTGCGGCTACAGGCCCTCTGCATGACGCTCCGCGTTCACCCGCTGCAGTTCTTTGTACACCCGCTGGTCTGCTGCCTCCATCTGCTCTAGCGCTTGCTCTACCGCTGGGTCTTTTAATTTCTCGGCGTATTCGCTTCGCTGCACGGAGCGCTTTGCTAGCTGTTCCAGCACGCGGTCCCGGTACACGCCGGGGACTGATGCGAACAGTGCAAACAGCGCTGAATTGGTTGCGGACAGGTCTGCGCGCAGTCGCTCGCAGAAAGCCTTGATGTCGGCTATGTCCTTCTCTGTTTTCATGGGCGCCCCTCTCGTGGCAAGTGGTTGTGTGAGAACTCCATTGTGCTGCCACGTCTGCGGGCGTCCACCCTTTTGCACCCACCACGCCCCAGGCCGCGCTGCCGGGGAGCCTCCTTACCCCACACACATGGTGTGCCGCGCGCGTGCAGGTGCGCGGCGCTTTGTGCGGCCGCGTGGTGGTGTGCTTTTTCTCTCCCATGGCTTCCCTCCCTCTTTCTCGTTTGCATGCAGTGTCGGCATTCACGGGGCGGGGCGCCAGCCTGATCCATTCCATTTTTCAAGGTGCCTCTGATGACCTGTCGCTACTCTGAAACCGATTGGCGCGATGTTCTCTACAACAGTGTTCGGGCCTGCCCTGGCAACGTGATTGACGCGGCGGCCTTCCTGACCAAGCGGCGTGGCCGCAGCATGCATGCCGAGACGCTGCGCGCCAAGTTGCGCGGCGTGGACGGGGATTCGGTCAGCATGGAGATTGCCGAGTTGCTGACGGAGTGGATGCAGGATCTGCAGCGCCCGGATGCGCTGGACTGGCTGCATGCATTCAACGCGCGGTTCGGGCTGGCGGCGTCGGTGCTGGGGGTGGATGTGCCCCAGAGCCAGCAGGACGCCGTGCAGGCGCTGCAGCGCAAGCTGCTGGAGAACACGGTGTCCGGCGGGCGGCTCAGCGAGCTGGGCCTGCGCACGATTGCCGATGGCAAGGTGGATGGCCTGGAGGCCGATGCACTGACGGCGCAGGCGATGGGCGAGGTGCGTGAGCTGATGGCGCTGGTTGAGGCCGTGCGCATTGCATCTGGCAAAGGCGGTGCATCGTGAGGCCGGCGGGGGAGGTGCGGTTGGCACTGTTCAACGCATGCCAGGCCCTGGCAACGCCGGAACGCGGGCCCACGCTGCAGGAGATTGCCGCGAAGGCTTGTGTGGGCCTCCAGGCGGCACGCAATACGGTGCCGAACATGGTTCGCGCCAAGCAGCTGCGGTCGCCGCGCACGCGGCGTGTGGCGCACCGCAATCGGCCCGTGGCGGAATATGCGCCGGCCTCGGAGTCGCTCGGGGATGTGGGGTTTGTGGACCTTGGCAGCGTGCTGCGGGTATGGGGCGGCTGACACCCCATGACTCTGCAACAAGATGCCGCCGGTGGTGGAGACGCCGGGTTTTGTAGTGCGTGCCTGGGGGGTGTTGCTTGAGCCGCCCCCCGTTACCCCCTTTGAAGTACGCTGCGTTGGGTAAGGCGCTGCTGGCGATGGCTGCTGACCTGGTGCCCAGGTGGTTGCCGGGTGGCGTGCGCAGCGGCCATGAGTACAAATGCGGATCGCTGGCGGGGGGCAAGGGCTCCAGCTGCAGCGTGAACCTGAACACGGGGCAGTGGGCTGACTTTGCCAGCGATGAGGCGGGCAATGATCTGCTCAGCCTCTATGCCCAGATCCACGGCATCACGATGGCCCAGGCCTGCGTGGAGCTTGCGCGCGAGCATCGGCTTGAGAACGAGGCCGGTGTGGTGATGACGGCCGATGGCAAGGCGCCACCGGTGCGCGAGCCACGGCCCGCGCCGCCGCCCAAGCCTGCGTCTGACCGGGAGAGCTGGCGCGCCATTGCGCCGGTGCCTGGGTACGCGCCCAAGGTGAATTTCAAGCACCAGCACCGCACGGATGCTGACATCGTGCACGTGTCGGAATACTGGCGCGATGGTGCGCTGTTCGGGTATGTGGTGCGGTTTCGTACCAGCGATGGCGGCAAGGATGACATTGCACGCACGTGGTGCGAGAGCCAGTCGAAGGGCGGGGCGCGGTGGCACTGGAAGCAGTGGGAAGAGCCGCGCCCGCTGTACTTCCCCTCCCGCACGTCGCCAGCGGGGCGCACGGTCATCCTGGTGGAGGGGGAGCGCAAGGGCGATGTGCTGCAGGCGGTGCTGGATGCGGGTGCGCCTGGCGTGTACCACGCGGCTGGCTGGCCGGGTGGGTGCAAGGCGTGGCAGAAGGCCGACTGGGCCTGGCTGGCAGGTTGCACTGTGCTGGGCTGGCCGGACTGTGACAGCAAGCGGGAGCAACCCACGGCAGCGGAGCGCAAGGCGCTGGATGCGCAGGTGCGTGAGCAGCTGCAGCTGGCGGCCGATGCTGATGTGCGCGAGTTGCCAGAGTATGCGGCCGCGCTGCAGGCGCTGAAGGATTCCAAGCCTTATCTGGACTACGTGGACCAGCCCGGCATGAAGGCGCAGCGGGGCATTCTGGCGCTGTTGCGGGATGAGCACGCGTGCACGGTCAGCCTGCTGCCCATCGCGCAACCTGGTGTGCTGCCTGATGGCTGGGACTGCAAGGACGCGATAGAGGCAGACGGCTGGACGTTTGAACGTGTGCAGGCGTTCTTTGGGCAGGCGGTGGCGTACCTGGACAAGCCCGGTGACAAGGCGCCCGCTGCGGCGCCTGCGGCCAAAAAAATCGATAGCCCCGTTGGCACCGAGGGCGGGGATTCCGGCGACGACGATGGCGACATGGTGAAGTGCGGCTCGCGCTTGGTGCCTGAGTGGCTGAGCTGGTACTACGACCGCGAAAAGCAGCGCTGGAATATCTCGCGCAAGACGGTGATTGCGGCGCTGGAGAAGGCGCCAGATTTGCGCGGCATCGTGGCGTATGACGAACTGCGCAACACCATTGCACGGCGGCAAGCCTTCCCGTGGCCGAACAGTCGGCCGGGCGAACTGAAGGACTCGGACGCGCTGCTGCTGGGCGACTGGATGTCGAACACCTGGGGGTTGCCATCTGTGAGCATGGCGGCGCTGGAGGAGGGCATCAAGACGGTGGCGAGCAAGAACCGGTATCACCCGGTGCGCGAGTGGCTGCAGGCCCAACAGTGGGACAACAAGCCCCGTGTGGACGGGTGGCTGGTGTATGCGCTGGGCGAGTCGCCCGAGTCGCTGCAGCGTAAGCCGCACCTGCTGGAGTATTTGCGCCTGGTGGGGCGGTTTTGGCTGCTGGGCATGGTGCGGCGGGTGATGGAGCCCGGCTGCAAGTTTGACTACATGCCGGTGCTGGAAGGGGCGGGCGGCCTGCGCAAGTCCACCCTGGTGGAGGTGTTGGCCAGCACGGAGTTTTACAGCGACACCAAGTTCGACATTGGCCACGGGCACGATGGGCAGGAACAGGTGCAGGGCATCTGGTTGTACGAAGTGGCCGAGCTGGCGGGTATGAGCAAGTCCGAGGTGGCGGACATCAAGGCGTTCGTCAGCTCGAAGGTGGACCGCTATCGGGTGGCGTACGGGAAGATCCCGGAGTCGTTCCCGCGCCAGTGTGTGCTGGTGGGCACCACCAATGAGGATACCTACCTGCGGGACCGGACGGGGAACCGGCGCTTTTGGCCGGTGCCGGTGCGCAATGTGATCAACACCGAGTGGGTGGCGAAGTACCGCCACCAGCTGCTGGCCGAGGCCTACGCGCGGTATCTGCAGGATGAGCGGTACACCCCCACCGAAGATGAGGAAGTGCGGCTGTTCAGGCCCATGCAGGAAAGCCGCCTCGTGGAGACGGCGGTGGAGTCTGAGCTGCTGGCCGTGCTGACACGCAAGCCGAATCTGAATGCCACTGGACCCGCCAGCTTTGTGCATGCTGAGGCCGCATTTGTGACGCTGGCCCAGCTGGTGCAGGCGCTGGGTGTGGATGTGGCGAAGGCGCCCAGCGGGCTGCAGCAGCAGATTTCAGCCTGGCTGAAGCACCAGGGGTGGGAGCACCTCAAGAAGATGATCGGCGGGGTGCGCATCTGGCGCTATCACCGCCCCGACGGGTGGCCGCGCAATGACGCGCCGGTGGGCTTGGACCAGATCACGGGTGATGAAGATGAACAGGGTGGTGCACCTGCGCCAGCGATGCCATCCGCACCTCTGCCGCCCCCGCCGCCCTTGACGCCTGCGGCAGCTCAACTGAAGGCCATGGAGGACGACGACAGTGCGCCCTTCTGAGATGTTGGCCCACACCACACACGCAGTGCCTGAAACGCGCTGCATCGCTCACCGTGTTGGAGGCGTGATTCGCGCCACGGTGCAAGTCCGGAGCGCAAGACGCCCGGCGTGCGGTGCAGTGGCGGGGATGGCCTGCCATTCGCCTATGTCGTAGGTGCTCATGTGTCCATGGTGTCCACGCGTTTGCATGGACATCACCAGCTACCTACTTCCCCTCGGTTTTGGGGGTCGAGGCCGCTGCATTGCCCATGGCCTGGGCGGGCTGCGCACCACCTGCTTACGGTGCGGGCAGGCGCAGGCAGGGGCGCAGGTGCGCACGCCCTCGCGCGGGCACCTGCCACTTACCCATGATCTCTATAGAAAAGGATGGACAGTATGGACACTGGGACACCCACCCAACCGCAACAAGGGGCGGCAGTGATACCGGAGTCATGCAGAGGGGCAGTGAATGCCGGGCTGCAGACCATCAAGACTTCGATGCCGAATGTGTACCAATCGATTCAGGCGCGCGCTGAATCCATGGGCAACGATGTGTTCCAGCTGGTGAGGCGTGGCCTGGCTGGGCAGCCGGGGTGCTTCTATGCGTTTGAGGCTGGGCATGTGGTGGGCACACCGTTTGGCCGGGAACATCCGGCCATGCTGGAGTTGGCGCAGTTCACGGCCATCTTCGGTTGTGCACACGTGTGCATTTGGCCTGCGACGGATGATGAGGTGCGGGCGCATGGCACGGCTTAAGCACATCCAGCGGCGGCTGGAGAACTGGGCCATCTGGTCGTCGCGCGGTGCCAGCGGCGGGCGTGGCTTTGCAACGCGGTCGGTGCTGGCCAGTGAGGTGTGGTCTCGTGGGTCATACAACCATGTGGCCATCCCGGTGGAGGATGAGGAGGCAGCGCTGACAGATGAGGCGGTGCGTGCGCTGAAGCTGGGCAAGGGCCATCTGTTCGTAACGCTGGAGTGCATCTACCTTAAAGACCTGGGCATCAGTGCCACTGCGCAGCGTATGCAGCGCGCGCCATCCACCATCAAGGCGCAGCTGGAACGGGCAGACCACACCATTGCCGCCTGGCTGGAGGCGCGGGCCGAGGAGCATGAGCGCAAACGGGTTGCTGCCCGTGTATCCGAAGCTAAGGCCAAGGCCCTGTAGACACCGAAAGGAGTTTTACAACATAGACCTTTTGGGTACATTTCAGGCACTGTGTGTGTATTGCGCCTCCACCCGCAATGCATCAAGTGGGAACCCCGGCAAGTGTTGAGCTTGTCGGGATTTTTCTTACCGGACCGACCGAAAGCAATTGCATCTGCTGAGCAGCTAGTTGTTCAATTTCGCTCAGTTGCTTGTGAAACTCAGCGTAGAGCGGCTTCCATGTATCCTGGAATTTTTGCATCTGCGCGTCTCTGCCCACAAAATTCTCTTTGTGCAAACCATTGACCGCTTTCCCTGCAGCCAGGATCGACATCCTGCATTGAATGTAGCTGTGAGCTAGCGCACTCGTAGCCTGGGAGAGCATTGGGAAATACAGGGCAGCGAGCATGGACAATCTTTTGTCAAGGCCCTGGGCTTCGTCTTCATCACTTTGATAGATCCATCTGTTCCGCATTCCATCAAATGATGTGTCTAATTCGTGTGTGGTGAGAAGGTATTCCTCTAGCTTGGTTCTTTGCAGTGCATTCCACTCGCGCGCAGCCCAGTCTGCTTGGTTTATCGCCGACCTAACCTCTTCGGCAACTCTTGTGGTTGCGGTTAGTTGCGTCTCTAAGGTCTTGAAGTCCGCCTTTGTGGCAAGAGTCTCGCCGCGCTTCTTCCAATAGCCCCCGAAGAAACTGGAGGCAAGCAAATTGAGCAGACTAAATGCGCCTAAAAGAGCATAGGTCTTGTAGTTGCTGAAGATTGCCTGACTCAGGATGTCGGCGACTAATTGAGAGTGCAGTGTGTTCATTTCGAATTGCTCCGCGCTTGAGTGAATTCGATTGTCAGGTAAATCTCCTTGCCTATTGCCGCCCCACGCCCCTGCAGTCATCCAGGCTGCGGGGCACTGGTGCGTGACGGCACAAGCCGCTGCCCCAGGCATCCTAAGAAGGCTTGGGCCACACCTGCCAAGGAAACCAAGCGGATCACCGGCCGCAGGCTGCAGGCCATGCGCGCTGATCTGTTCAGGCGCAAGCCGCTGTGCGAGCCATGCCAAGAGGCGGGGCGCGTGACGCTCGCCACCATCCGTGATCACCGCATCCCATTGGCCGAAGGCGGTGCGGATGACCCGACCAATGAGCAATCGATTTGTGATGACTGCCACGCGGTGAAGACCAAAGCCGAATCGGCGCGCGGTGTGCGCCGCGCCTGGGGCAACTATCGCGAGGGCTGACCCCGGCCCCGCGCGGTCGGCCAGGGGGAGGGGGGTGTCCGAACTTCCCAGCACTCAACCTGGAAACCGACCGGTTCCTCAAATTTTTGCGTGCGCAGGTTTTGGGAGGGGGGGTACCCCGCCTTGGGCAATAGGAGGTTGATATGTCTGGTTCACGTGGCCCGCTGCCGAAGCCTGCGGCCCTGAGATTGCTGGAGGGCAACGCCGGAAAGCGTGCACTGGACTTGGCAGCAGGGGTGAATCCCCGCATCGAGATCCCCAGCCCGCCCAAGCACCTGGGCATCGAAGCAAAGAAGGAATGGAAGCGGATCACGCCGCTGCTGGAGGAACTGGGCCTGATCAGCGGCTTGGACCGTGCTGCGCTGGCGCTGTATTGCCAGGCTGCAGGACGGCTGGCCGAGCTGGAGATGGCCTTCAACGGCAAGGTGCAAGCCAAGGTGAACGCTGGCATGGACTATGCCGATGCCGTGTATGAGGCCAGCTATGCCACCACCCCCAGCGGCTACGCCCAGCAGAGCGTGATCGTGCAACTGATCGGTAAGCACCGCGAGCAACTCAACCGCTACCTCATGCACTTCGGCCTCAGCCCTGCGGCCCGTGGCCGTGTGCAGGCCAGCAATTACGTGCAGCCCACGCTGCCCGGGATTGACCCCAAACCAGAAACGAAGCCCCAGGGCTTCGCCATGTTCACCAACCCGAACCGATGAACGAATACGTCGAGCGCGCGCAACAGTACATGCGCGATGTTCTCGGCGGCACGATCCCCTCCTGCAAATGGGTCCGGCTGGCTGTGCAACGCCAGGTTGATGACCTGGCGCGTGAGCCTAGTGAAGACTGGCCCTGGGTGTTCGATGCCGAGCGGGCATCGCGCCCGTGCGCCTTCATCGAGCTGCTGCCCCACATCAAGGGCAAGTGGGCGCGCGAAGGCAAGCGGCTGGAGCTGGAGCCGTGGCAGTGCTTCATCCTCACCACCGTTTTCGGGTGGGTGCACCACGAGACCCGCCTGCGCCGCTTCCTGGAGGCGTACGAGGAGGAGGCCCGGAAGAATGGCAAAAGTGCCAAGGGCTCGGGCCTGCTGCTCTTCATGCTTTCCGCAGACGGTGAGCACGGCGCCGAGTGCTACACGGCGGCCACCACCCGCGACCAGGCGCGCATCGTGTTCGATGACGCCAAGGCCATGGCCGAGCGTTCGCCCGGCCTGCGCACCCACCTGGGCGTGGCAATCATGCAGCACAGCCTGACGGTGGCCCACACCAGCAGCAAGGCCGCGCCCCTGGCCGCCGAGGGCAGCACGCTGGACGGCCTGAACGTGCACTTTGCGCTGCTCGATGAGTTGCACGCGCACAAGACGCGCGCGGTGTATGACGTGATCGACAGCGCGCGCGGCGCGCGTGAGCAGTCGCTGCTATGGACCATCACCACCGCAGGCACCGACCGCAGCGGCATCTGCTACGAACGGCGCACGCACGTCACCAAGATCCTTGACCGCGTGGTCCGGGACGAACGGGTGTTCGGCATCATCTACACATTGGACGATGGCGATGACCACTTCGATCCGGCCGTGTGGATCAAGGCCAACCCGAACCTGGGCAAGTCGGTCCAGCTCGATGAGCTGCAGGCCCAGGCCAGCAAGGCGATGGCCATGCCCAGCGCGCTGTCCAACTTCCTGACCAAGCGCCTGAACGTGTGGGTCAGCGGTGAAAGCCCGTGGATGGACATGCGGGCATGGGAGAAGTGCACCGCGCCAGACCTGAGCATTGCCGCCATCCCGGACGGCTCCAAGGTCTACATGGGCCTGGACCTCGCGCAGAAGAAGGACTTTGCCGCGCTCACGCTCACATGGCAGTCCGAAGTGTTGCGGCCCAGCCCCGATGGTGTGCATGTCCCGGTCACCGTGTGGAACGTGTGCACACGTCTGTACTTGAACGAACTGGCGGTGCAGGAGAGCGGCAACGCCCACCTGGCTGGCTGGGCGCGCCAGGGCTACGTGGTGGTGACAGACGGCGCGCTCACCGACTTCGACTGCATCGCCGACGACATGCGCGTCTACTGCCGCCGCTTCGACGTGCAGGAGATCGCCTTCGACCCGGCCTTGTCCATGTATTTCGTGGGCAAGTTGATCGAAGAAGGCTTGCCCTTGGTCGAGATCGCGCAGCGCGCCATGTTCTTTACCCCGGCACTGATCCAGGTGGAGAACCTGGTGCTGGAGGGCCAGCTGCAGCACGAGGGTAACCCGGTGGTGGCCTGGATGGTAAGCAACCTGGTGGTCAAGAAGTCGAAGTTCAACGAGCTGATGCAGCCCACCAAAGAACGCGACGAAAACAAGATCGACGGCGTGCTGTCCATGCTGATGGCCCTGGGCCGCGCGCTGGCCAACGAGCCGAGCAACATCATTGAGGAAGGCTTTGTCCTGCTATGACCACCTGGAATGAAGTGCAGGCCAGCGCCGCCGTGCCCGGCTCCCGCATCTTGACCGAATGGCGGGCGCAGCAACAGGCGCAGCGGGCCATCAGCAACGCCAGCAACGGCGCCACCGAGACCATAGTCAGCAGCGACCCCCGCGTGGTTGAGCTGCTGCTCGGTGGCTTCGCCTCGGCCTCTGGCGTCAACGTCACGGCAGAGAGCGGCATGCGGGTGTCGGCCGTGTACGCCTGCGTTACGCGCATCGCGGGTGCCATCTCTTCCATGACGGCCAAGGTGTACCGCCGCGTGCCTGGTGGTCGGGAGGAAGTGCTGGATCACCCCTTCTGGTGGCTCCTGAACGAGGAACCCACGCCGCGCTTCACCAGCGCCAGCATGTGGGAGACCACCATTGCCAAGATGCTGTTGCGCGAAAGCGGTCACTGCTTCATCGCCCGCAGCCGCTCCGGTGCCGTGCGTGAGCTGATCCCGCTGCCTTGGGATGCGGTCAACCCCCGCCGCGTGGAGCAAGGCGGCACTAGCCGCCTGCGATACGACGTGCAGGACGTTCGCACCTTCGGTGCTGACCAGGACGACATGCTGCACTTCCCCGGCTTCGGGTTCGATGGCCTGCGCGGCATGAGCGTGCTGCAGTACGCCGCGCGCAACGCCACGGGCAACGCGGCGGCAATGGATGAGTATTCGGGTCGCTTCTTCCGCAACGGCTCGCACCACAGCATCGTGCTGGAGGTGCCTGGAGCCATGAAGGAAGATGCCATCACCAACCTGCAGACGGCTTACGGCAACAAATATTCGGGGCTGGACAACGCCCACCGCCTGCCGCTGGTGCTGACCAACGGCATTACGGCCAAGGAAGTCAGCATGACGGCCGAGGACGCCCAGCTGCTGGAGGCCCGCAAGTTCCAGGTGACCGACATTGCACGGGCCTTTGGCGTGCCGCCCCACCTGATCGGCGACGCCTCGGGCTCCACCAGTTGGGGCAGTGGTCTGGAAGAGCAGAACCGGGCCTTCCTGGCCTACACGCTCAGCCAGCACCTGCAGCGCATGGAGCAGGAACTGAACCGCAAGCTGTTCCGCCGCGCGGGCATGTACCTGGAGTTTGACCGCGAAGCATGGATGGAAGCCAACAGCAAGGCACAAGGCGACTTCTACCGTGCGGCCATCGGCGGGCCTGGCAGCGGGCCCGGCTGGATGAGTGTGGACGAAATCCGCACCCGCAAGAACCTGCCGCCGAAGGGCGGCGAATCAGCGCAGCTCTACCGCCCGCCCGCTGACAAGCCAGCGAGCAAACCACCATCCACCGGAGCAACGGAATGAAACAGCTACTCAACCTGCTGCGCACCAACGGCCTCGTGCCGCGCGCGCCCCTCAACGTCGTCAAGAACGAAGCCACAGGCGAACACGTGTTCTACCTGTACGACGTGATCTATGACGGCGGCGACTGGGGCGTAAGTGCCATGGACGTGATCGCCGCCCTGGCCCAGGCCGGGCAGGGCGGCACCCTGCGCATGCGCATCAAGAGCCCTGGCGGCGATGTGATGGAGTCCAAGGCCATCGTGACAGCCATGCGCGAATACATCGCGAACGGCGGCAAGATCATCGCCCAGGTCGATGCGGTGGCGGCCAGCTGTGCCAGCTGGATCGCCCTTACGGCCAACGAGGTGGAGATCGCGGACGGCGCCTTCCTGATGATCCACAAGGCCACCACTGGCGGCTGGGGCACCGACAACGAGCTGCGCAAGGTGGCCGACGTGCTGACCATGGTGGAGAGGTCCATCGTGGACGTGTACGCCGCCACCACCAAGCAGACGCCCGAGCAGATCCAGCAGTGGATGGAAGCCGAGACCTGGTTTACCGCTGACCAGGCGGTTTCCAACGGCTTCGCCCACCGCGTCATCTCGCGCCTGGTGGATGCGCCCACCAACCTGGCGGCCATCAGTTGGAACCTGAGCGCCTATGACAACGCCCCCGAGGCGCTGAAGAGCCCGCCCAAGGAAACGCCGCCCGAGCTGGACGAAGTGGCCATCCTCGAAAACAACCGGCGCCGCTTGCGGCTGCTGGACACCAACGCCTAGCGCTTCCGCGCTGCGTAACGGCCCCCACGGCGCAAGCCCTGGGGGCTTTTTCTTTTGCTCACTCACGAAAGGACAATCATGAGCATTCAAAACCTGCGGGAGCGCCTGGGCGCACTGAAGAAGGAAGCCCGCAACCTGATCGAAAACAAGGGCTCTGCCACCTGGACCAAGGAAGAACAGGGCAAATTCGACGAGCTGATGGACGAAGCCGAGCGCGTCGAAAACCAGATCGAAGCAGTCCAGCGCCTGATGGACAACGAAGCGGAAGACAGCTTCCGCGATGCGAAGAAGAAGGAGAGGGGCGAGAAGGTGGATCCGGCCATGGCCGCCTTCGAGAACTACCTGCGCAAGATGGGCAACCGGCTCACACCGCAGGAGCTTGAAGCCATCCGCAATACCATGAGCACCACCACGGGCTCCGAAGGTGGTTACACCGTGCAGCCCATCGTGGCCAGCACGCTGATCGAAGCGCTCAAGGACTTCGGCGCGATGCGCCGCCAGGCCAGCCGCGTTGTCACTACCAACGGCTCTGACCTGTCGTACCCGTCCACTGACGGCACCAGCGAAGAAGGCGAAATCGTTGCGCAGAATGCAAGCGCCGCCGACGCCGATGTGGCCTTCGGCACTGTGCCTCTGAACACCTTCAAGTTCGGCTCCAAGGTGGTCACTGTGCCAATCGAGCTGCTGCAGGACTCCAACATCGACGTGGTGGCCCTGGTCAACGGCCGCCTGCGCGAGCGCATTGGCCGCATCCAGAACCGCATGTTCACCACCGGCACTGGCACGGGTCAGCCTTACGGCCTGACCGTGGCCGCATCTGTGGGCAAGATCGGTGCTACCGGCCAGACTCTGACGGTGGCCTACGACGACCTGGTGGACCTGCAGGACTCCATCGACCCCGCCTACCAGGTGGACGGCCTCGGCTGGATGTTCTCGCAGGCTGTGCGCCGCGTGGTGCGAAAGATCAAGGACACGGCTGGCCGCCCCATCTGGACGCCTTCCTACGATGAGGGCATGGCTGTGCGTCGCCCCGACTTCCTGCTGGGACAGCCGGTGGAGATCAACAACCACATGCCGGCGCCAGCCGCCAATGCCAAGTCGATCTCTTATGGCGATCACTCCAAGTACATGATCCGCGACGCCATGGAGGTGACCATCTTCCGCTTCGAGGACAGCGCGTACCTGAAGAAGGGCCAAGTGGGCTTCCTGGCCTGGGCGCGTGCAGGCGGCAACCTGCTCGACACCAACGGCACGAAGACCTACCAGCACTCCGCGACCTGATCGCACAACCCGCCAGCCAGGCTTGCCTGGCTGGGCTTCGCTTCTGTCCACTCCATAGGAACCGACCATGAAAAAGTCACTCATTGCGCTGGCTGTGATCGCCGCCGCAACCTTTGCGGCCGACCAGGCCGAAATCCCCGCAGGCGCCGCTTTCGAGGCTCCCGACGATGAGGCCGACAAGCTCATCGCCAACGGCCAGGCCAAGCTGGCCGAAGCGCCCACCAAGGGCACCAAGCCCGTGAAGGTGCGTCTGCTCATCGCCTGCGAGCACGGCAACCCCAACGACGTGCGCGAGCTGCCCGCCGATGTGGCGCGCGGCCTGGTCAAGTCGGGCGACGCCGACGACGACAAGACCGCTGTGGCCTATGCCGCAACCTTGCCGCAAAACCAGAAGAAGTCCTGATCTCCCTTCGCCATGCCCTGCTTGCAGGGTATGCCAAAGGCGGAACACACCATGCCCACCATCAAAATCACTGACGCCACGGTAGAGCCGCTCACGCTGGCCGAAGCCAAGGCGCACCTGCGCGAGACGCAGACCGAGACGCACAACGACCTGCTGATCACCGGCCTGATCACGGTGGCGCGCCAGGCTGCGGAGGATCGGCTGCAGCGCACGCTGCTCACCACCACCTGGCTGCGCACGTTGGACCGCTTCCCCGCCTGCGGTGGCCACGTGGAGCTGTATATGCCTCGCGTAATCGCCGTGACCCAGGTGAAATACGTGGCACCCGATGGCGCGATCCCCACGCTGGACCCTGCGGCCTATGAGCTGGAGCCCACGGCCGAGCCCGGCCTGCTGCTGCCCGCCCATGGCACCAGCTGGCCCGCCACCCGTGTGCGGCCCGGTGCGGTGCAGATCCAGTACACGGCGGGCTATGGCGACACGGCCGACAAGATTCCGAAGCCCATCGTGCAGTGGATCAAGCTGGCCCTCACCGACCTATACGAGAACGGCGCCCGCAGTGCCGAGCGCCCCGCGCTGCCGCAAGAGTTTGCGGATGGCCTGCTGGACACCTACAAGATCTGGAGCGTGTAGCCATGGACCCGGGCAAGTTCAAGCACTACTGCAGCCTGCAGGTCCCTGGCACCGACCGGGACGCCGCTGGCCAGCCTATCCCAGGCTGGACCGAGCTCACCACCTTCTGGGCTGACATTCGGGGCGGCGCTGGCCTGGAGACCATCAAGGCCGGCGCCGTCACCTCCACCCGACAAGTGTCCATCCGCACCCGTTTCCGCACGGACATCACTGGCGCCATGCGCGTGGTCAGCCAGGGCGTCACGTACAAGATCAACGCCGTGCTGCCCGACCTGGTGGGCCGCAAGTACGTGGACCTGGCCTGCGAGGTGATCCAATGACCCGCGCCAGCATGTCGGCCAGCTACGATTTTTCCAAGATCGACGCCAGTCTGGACAAGATCACCCAGGCCGCTGAAGAGGCCACGCGGCCTGCCGCCCAGGAGGGCATCCAGGTGTTCTACGACGAAGTACGGGCGCGCTGCCCGGTATCGGACCGTGCCCACGGGCATGAGCCCGGCAACCTGCAGCGCTCGGTGTACCAGGCGCATGCGGACGACGAAAGCGGGCCGGGGCGCTCGGTGTACCGCTGCAGCTGGAACAAGGCCAAGGCCTTCTACGGCACCTGGGTGGAAAACGGCAACAGCAAGATGGCCGCACAGCCCTTCCTGCGGCCCGCGTATGACGCAGCCCGCACCAAGGCCGCCCAGGCCGCGCGCCGCCGCATGCTGGCTGATGTGAAGAAAGTCCTGCGATGAGCGCCGAAACCGTAATCCCCGTAGCGCTCGGCCCCCTGGTGGCAGACGCCGTGTACCCCGATGTGGCGCCCGAGGGCTCACCGCTGCCCCGCATCGTGTACCAGCAGGTGGGCGGAGTCAGCACGGTGTATGCCGAAGGCGCCTTGCCCACCACGGAGAACGGCCGCTACCAGCTGGCCTGCTGGGCAGAGACGCGCCTGCAGGCCCTGGCCCTGGCCCAACAGGTGGAGGAGATCTTGGTAGCGCACCCGGTGCTGCAGGCAGAACCCATCGGCGCGCGCACCGCGGCGCATGAACCCGACAACGGCCTGCGCGGCTACCGGCAGGACTTCAGCATCTGGAGCCCGCGCTAGCCGCAGCGCCACCGCTGTGCACACGTGTGCACAGCCACTGACCGACCACGGCCGCAAGGCCCACCCCGCAAGCCCTGCAGGCATCCGCCCGCAGGGCTTTTTTTGTGCCCGCGAGGGCGTTTCCCATTGCCCACCTCGCGTGGGTTTTTTCACTTCTGAAAGGCCCCAACCATGGCTCGTACCCCTTCCGGCACCATCAGTGCCGTCGCCACCGAATTTGCCCTCAGCAAAGTCGTCTCGGCCATCTCCAATGCGGCAGAAGCCGTTGTCCAGTGTGTGGCCCACGGCTGCAACCCCAACGACATCGTCGTGATCCAGTCCGGCTGGGCGCGCATCAGCCGACGTGCCTTCCGCGTCAAGTCGGCGCCCACGGTGGACAGCCTGGTGCTTGAACAGGCGGACACCACCAGCCTCACCCTGTACCCGGCAGGCGGCGGCGCGGGCAGCCTGGTCAAGGTCACCACCTGGGTGCAGCTCACCAGCACCCTCAACCCCAGCAGCTCCGGTGGCGAGGCCAAGAAGGTCACCTACAAGTTCCAGGAATCCGACCAGGAGTTCTCGATCAATGACGGCTTCAGCGCCGTGGACCGTGGCTTCGACATGGACGCCGACGCGATCACCACGCCCGGCTATCTGGCGCTGCGCAAGCTGACCGAGGTGCAGATCGACACCGTGATGCGCAAGGTGGCCAAGAGCGGCGCCACCAGCTACCTGCCGTGCACGATCAACCTGAACGAAGAGGAAATCGAGACGGACGGCCAGATCGTGGTCTGCAAGGTGGCGGTGTCCGGCAACGCGCGCAGCACGCGCTACGCCACACCCGCCGTCGTCTGATCCCCGGGCCCCGCGCCCACACCGAGCACCGACCCTGCCTCGTTCGCCCTTTCGCTGGGGCGGCGGGGTGGGGCACGGGCATTGTTTTCACCACCCAGCGAAAGAAACCTATGAGTACCGAAAAAACCAAGCCAGTCACGATGCTGGACAGCCTGGACGGCCAGTCCCCCATCTTCCCCGTGCACCTGGATCTGCAGCGCCTGGACGGCACCATGGTGCGCGTCACCATCCAATGCAAGGCCATGGGCAAACGCGCGTGGAGCCGCATGCGCCGCGAACACATCGACGCGGTGCAGGCCGCCGAAGCGGCATTCGCCGAACAGGAGCTGGCCAACAGCGTGCCCACGCTCGACGCGCCCCGGCCCAGCGTGCCGCCCCTGGACCAGATGGTGGACCGTGGGATCACGCGCGACGCGGCGTTCCTGGCGAACATCGCCGACTCGTGGAGCCTGCCCCAAGCCTGCGATGCCGAAGGCCTGGAGCGGCTGGAGGACAAGTTTGGCGGCGCGCTGGGCAAGCTGCTCAACGCCTATGAGCTGGCGGTGTACCAGGGGCAGCTGGGAAACTCCGCGCCATTGCGCGCGCGCTGATCGAACCACCGATCACGGAGAAAGAGGCTCGCGAGGCGGGCTTCGAGCTGGAGGACTACGACGTGGACACGCTCCACGTCTGGCCCGACAACGTCCGCGCGTGGCAATTCTTTGCCTCCATCGGCACCCGATGG
Source organism: Acidovorax sp. A79 (assembly GCF_041154505.1). GTDB lineage: Bacteria > Pseudomonadota > Gammaproteobacteria > Burkholderiales > Burkholderiaceae_C > Acidovorax. The sequence goes on along the minus strand of NZ_AP028672.1, from coordinate 1,798,352 downwards.
TCCTACGGCCCCTCCGGGCGGCCCGTGGGCTTCCGCTGGGAGTCCCTCTACCCGCTGCTGGACCGCGCGGCCCCCGACCCAGACGACTGGGCCGAACTGCGGCTCCACCTGGAAATCATGGAAGCCGCAGCCCTCGCGGCCTACACCGAGTTCTTTCCACCCCCTAAGCGCTAGTGCACACGTATGCACTGGCGCTTTTTACATTGAGCAGGCCCCGCCGTGTCCGACGATCTCAACCAGGAAATCAAGTTCTCGGCCGATGCCGCCGGTGTCAAGGCCGGGGTCAGCGAAATCAAGCGCGAGCTGGGCACCATCGGTCCTGCCGCAGAAAAGGCGGGCGAGGCCGGGTCTGCCGGGTTGAACAAGATTGGCGCCGGTGGCGAGACTGCCGCCCGCAAACTCGATTCCGTCACCAAGAACATGGTGTCCAGCCTGCAGCGCCAGGTGGCGGCCATCGAGTCAGGCGGCACCGCCACACGCGCCTACCAGGAATCCATCGCGCGGCTGCGCGGCGCTGATCTGGGGGCGCTCAAGCCCTACCTGGACCAGCTTGACGCCGCCAAGCGCAAGGCCCACGAGGCCGCTGGTGCCAATAAAACCCTGGAAGGCTCCTTTGGCGGCCTTGGGGCAGCGGCAGGCCTCGTGCGCACGGCAGTCGCCTCTGCACTGGCAGGCTTGAGCGTTGGTGCTGTGTCTGCATTCGTTCACAACATCGCAGATGGCGTGGACGCCCTCAATGACATCAAAGACGCCACGGGCGCAAGCATTGAGAACATCAGTGCTCTGGAAGATGTCGCGGTACGCACCGGCGCAAGCATTGATGTGGTCAGCACGGCCATGGTCAAGTTCAACCAAGTGCTGGGCGATGCAAAGCCGGGCAGTGCGCAAGAGCTGGCACTGAAGGCTATCGGCCTGAGTGCCAAAGAGCTGCGCCAGTTGGACCCGGCCGAGGCACTGCGCCAAACAGCCGTCGCCCTGGCTCAGTTCGCTGACGATGGCAACAAGGCTCGTCTGGTACAGGAGCTGTTCGGCAAGTCCCTAAAGGAGGTGGCGCCATTCTTGAACGACCTGGCAGAAAAGGGCGCGCTTGTTGGCAAGGTCACTGCCGAGCAAGCTGCAGAAGCTGAAAAGTTCAACAAGCAGCTCGCCGAACTGCGTAAAAACGCCACCGACGCAGCGCGCTCGCTGTTGTCTGAAATGCTCCCGGCGATGAACGCAATTCTTGCCAAGATGCGAGAAGGCGGTGCGCGTGGAGCAATTGATGAATTCGGAGATCGGCTGCTGGACTGGGGTGGCAACGCGCAGCGTAAGCGGATCGAGAATCTGAAGCGGGACATTGCTTCTCTGAATGAGGAAGCGTCCGCAATCACCGTTGATGTGTTTGGCGTCCGTGGTGGTTTGGAGAGTCAAATCAACGGCCTGAACGCCCAGCTGCAGGCAGCTCAACAGGCGTACTACAGGTTCAACCCGTCGTCTGGTGGTGGTCGGGGTGTTGTGAATCCTCCGGTTGTGGATGTGCCCCGCGAGAGCGTGGGCGACCTGCCCAATACCGCCGCAATCAAAGCGCAGGCCGACGCCGCGAGGAAGGCCGCAGAGGAGCAGCGCAAGGAGCTGGAAGAACGCGCCAAGCTGATGGCCGAGCTGTCGGGCCTCACGGGTTCGTTCGCCGAGGACTGGGCCCGGCTCACCAAAATCTTCACCGACCCTTCGGGCCTGGTCAACGTGAAAGCGTTGACCGAAGCCCAGGCGGAGCTGCTCAAGAAACAGCCCATTGTCGCGGCCACCGCAAAGGCCGAGGCCGATGCGCGCAAGCACCTGGTGACCGTGTACCAGGAGCAGGTGGCGATCCAGGACGAACTGAACGCCGCCTATGTGGCCGACAGCAAGGCCCGCGAGGCCGGCCGTGCCGCCGTGACCGACTACGTGCGCGGCATCGAGGAGGGCAATCAGGCGCTGCAGCTCGAAGTGGCGGCCATGGGCATGACCGAGCAGGCGCGCAAAACCGCCATTGAGCAGTACCGCATCGAGCTGGAACTGAAGAAGCAGCTCGAAGCCATCGACAAGAACAGCGGCTTTGATGCTGCGGACCGCGAGGAACAGCGTGCACGTGCCAATGCGGCCGCCGCGCAGGCCAAGGTGGACGCCGCCACGCGCGTGGCGCTGGAGGAAGATCGCCGCCGGGCTGAGTCCATCGAGAACAGCCTCACCGACGCGCTGATGCGCGGGTTTGAAAGCGGCAAGGAGTTCGCCAGCAATTTCCGCGACACGCTGGTGAACATGTTCAAGACGACGGTGCTGCGGCCCGTCATCAGTTTCATAGTGAACCCGATTGCCGGGGTCGTGAACAGCGTGGTGAGCAGCGGCCTGTCATCCCTGGGAATCGGCGGCAATCTGCTCAGCGGTGGCGCATCCATGCTGGGCGGTCTCGGGGGCCTGGGTGCGGTGGGCACCACCGCTGCGGGGTGGGTCGGCTCTGGCGTGGGCGCCCTGTTTGGCGGCACGGCTGGCAATGCCGCCCTGGGCGCATCGCTGGGCCTGGGCGCGGGCAGTTCGGCCGCTGCGGCGGCTGGCGCGGCGGCTGCCAGTGGCGGCGCCATCAGTGGTGCCGGGGCGGGCCTTGGGGCCTTCCTGGGTGCCAACGCTATCCCCATCCTGGGCGGCGCGGTGTTCGCGCTCACGGCACTGGCAAAGGCCACGAAGGGCGAGACCCGCACGGGTGGCCAGTTCGGCGTGGCTTTCGACGGTGCGGTGGTCAACAACCGCAGGGGCCAGACCTACACCTACCAGGGCCAGCAGTACGACCGGGATTTCTCGGGCGGCCGGCGTGATGCGCTGGTGGACGGCCAGGCCTACCGTCTGGAGGGGGACCCTGTCGCCAATGAGCAGTTGATCCGCGATGCGGTGGCCGGCACGGCCTCTGGCATCAACGACATGCTCAAGGCTCTGGGCAGCGCGGCGGTGGTCACTGGCTTTTCCGCAGGCCTGGAAACCTCGGGCAAGGGCCGGGGCGGTGTGTTCTCGGGCGGCACCTTGTCCAGCGGCGCGGCATTCGGCGAATCCGGCAAGGGCGACAACTATGCCGGCACGCTGTACGAGCTGACCAGCACCAACAGCCCGGACTACGAAACCGCGCTGAAGAACTTCACGCTGGATCTGAAGCAGTCCACCTTGCAGGCCCTGCAGGCAGCCACCGACATTCCGAAGTCCATTCAGGAGATGCTGAAGGACGTGGACGCCGAGGCCCTGACGGACGAGTCCGCCAATGCGCTGCTCACTGCCATCAACACGCAGATCGCCGGGGTGGAGCAGTTCCGTGCGGCCTTGTCGAACATGGGCCTGGATCGGTTTTCAGACATGGCCTTTGATGCGGCGGCCGCCGTGGCGGCGGCCTCCGGTGGCTTCGAGAACTTGGGCTCGAACCTGTCGAGCTACTACGAGAACTTCTACTCGGAATCAGAGAAAACCGCCAACAGCGCGCGTTTGATAGAGGAGGCGCTTGCCGAAGTGGGTCTCGCCATGCCAACCACCAATGAAGGATTCCGGGAACTGGTGGAAGGGCAGATGGCACTGGGTGCCTCGGGTGCGGAGGCGCTGGCGGCATTGCTGGCAGTGAACGATGAGTTCCACGCGTTGACTGAGGGTGCAGCATCTGCGGCCGAGGCACTGGGCATCACCACCGATGGCTTGGCGTCCATCATCAGCGACTCGGTGCGCAATGCGTCCAGCAAGGGCGAAGCCAGCGAGATGGCCAGCAGCGCATTCGAGGAGCAGTTCTACGACGGCATCTTGAACACCATGGCCTCGACCCTCTCGCAGGGCCTGATGTCCGCCATCGTCGGGCCCATGCTCACCAGCCTGGTAGGCGGTGCCGTGGCCTCTGGTACGGCGCTGGCAGCCGGGGGCGCTGCGGGCGCATCTGCCACGGCCATGGGGGGCGCGCAAGCGGCCGGTGCCATGGCAGCAGGCGGTGCGCAGGCTGCCGGCGCGATGGCCGCCGGTGGGGCAGCGGTGGGGGCGCAGGTGGGTGACTTCCTGGCGAATGCGCAGGGCTACATCAATTCGTTTGTCGCCATGCTCAGCAACTCCGGTATCCGCGACTCCATCGGGCAAATCGGCGAGCTGATTGGCGGCGTAGCGGGCAATCTCTATGAGGGCATGAACACGTTCTTCATCGAGTCGAAGGCGTTGCCTGCGGTCTCTGGCGGCCTGTCCAGCGCCATGGGCGATGCCGCGGACTCCATGAAGCAACTGACCGACACCATTGTGGAGGAGGTCAAGCGCCTGCGTGGATTGATGGTGGAGGACTCGCCCGTGCTCAAGGATGTGCTGATGGCCCAGTTCGCCACAGCCACCGCGCAGGCCCGCGCCGGCGACAAGGAGGCCCTGGCCAAGCTGCCGCAGCTGTCGCAGGCGCTGGAGTCCGTGTCGCAGACAACCGCCGTCAGCGCGGTGGAGCTGGCGCGCATGCGCGGGTGGCTGGCAGGCAGCCTGGAGGAGACGCTCAAGACGCGCGGCGTGACCGTGCCCAAGCTGGCCGTGGGGACCAACTACGTGCCGCAGGACATGCTGGCCCTCATCCACAAGGGAGAGGCCGTCGTGCCCGAGCGCTACAACCCCGCCGCAGGCGCGCAAGCGCCCTTGCTGCAGGTGATGCAGGGGCCGCACCAAGGGGGCGAGAACGCGCTGGTGGATGAAGTGCGCGGCCTGCGCAATGAGGTGGCCCTGCTGCGTGAACAGAACGAAGAGCTTGCGCTGGATGCCCAGCGCCTGCGGCTGCGTGCTGCCCGCGCGGTTGAGCGTGTGGAAGGGTTGATCGCAATGCAAGAAGGGAAAACGTAATGGCGGAAGGCTTTCTGATCCTGCGGCCCATGGAGGTGACCGAGGCCACCCTGGTCTCGTCCACCGTGCCGGAGACCGACGAGGCCGTCTACAACCCGGCCACACCCTACCCGGTGAAGGCGTTGGTGATGTGGAAACACTCAGTGTATGAAAACACCCTGGCCGACAACACCGGCAACGCGCCCGATCTGAACCCCGACAAATGGGTGCGGGTTCGGGCCACCAACCGGTGGCGATTGTTCGACGGCACCAACAGTAGCCGCACGGCCCAGGCCAACACCATGAGCTATGTCTTTGCGCCAGGCATCTCCATCCGCATGGTGGCCGCACTCAACCTTGTGGCGTGCTCCGCCATCCGCGTGCGCCTCATCGATCCCGTGCGAGGCACGGTGTACGACGTGACCAAGGCCCCGGGGCGACGCCCCGTGCGGTCCGACCCGTGGGAGTGGTACTTCGGCGAATGGACTCGTGGCCTGGGCCTGTCGCTCTTCGAGAACCTGCCGGCGTATCCGCTGGCGCAGCTGCGCGTGGACCTCACGGGCGGGGAGGGCCTGGCCATCGGTTTGCTGATGTACGGCCAGCCGCGCCGGTTCGGGCTTGGCGTGCTGCGTGGCGGCAAGGTCAACCGCCGCGTCTATAGCCGCCGCGAGGAGAACCAGTTCGGCGACATCGAGCTGCTCAAGCGCCCTTCGGCAAAGGAAGGTTCGCACGAGGTGCTGATAAAGAACCAGGAGGTGGACGAGGTGCTGGAGTACCTGGACACCATCGATGCCTCCATTTGCCTGTTCGTCGCCGCCCGGTCGTTCTCGGCCACCGTCATCTTCGGAATCTTCACCGACGCCTCGGTGCTGCTGCAGCACCGCAACCATTCCTTACTGCAGCTTGAAATGCTGGGAGCCATCTGATGTCCTTTCCACCCATCACCCCCTTGCCGGCGGCCATGACGCCCGACGACGAGCCGGACGTTTTTAGCGCCAAGTCCTACGCGCACGTTGCCGCGCAGGCGCAGTTCGTTGCCGAGGTCAATGCCGGCGGCGCATACATCGATGCCCAGGTGCTGCTGGTGGACGCCGACCGCGTTGCCGCCCAGGAGGCCGTGGGCGATGCCGAAAACCAGGTCGCGCTCGCAACTCAGCAGGCTGAAATCGCGGGCTTTGTTTCGCACGACAAGGGCCCGTGGTCAACGCTTGCCGGCGCGCTCAACAAGCCCGCGTCTGTAAGCCATGGTGGCTTGTTCTGGCTGCTGGCCAACAACTTGGCGAACGTTGCTGCGTCAGAGCCCGGCATGACCAATGACTGGACTCGCATCCCCGGTGTGACAGAAGTTGCCACACCGATCAACGCAATCCCTGCGCAGGGCTCCGTCAACGTAGGTGCCACCACCGCCATCGTGCTGTCGGCCAATGTCTTTGGCTCCATCTACACGGCTGACACGCACACCGCCAGCCAGTGGCAGATGCACACTTCCAACGCATTCGCGTTCCCCATGTATGACAGCGGCGAAGTCGCGGCCAGCACATCGCGCGCCTTGGCCCCGGGCGTGGCAGCCGTCAGCACGCTGTACTTTTGGCGTGTGCGCTACAAGAGCAGCCGTGGCACATGGTCTGCCTGGTCGCGGTCTACAAGCTTCACCACTGCTGCCGCGCTCAACAGCTACGTGCCTGTGCCCACGGCCACGCCCGCCCTCGGGGCTGCGCTGGAGGGCGGGTACTACGGGGGAATGGTGTGGCAGCAGATTGCAACGTGCAATACCGCGCTGCCCCTGGGAACCGGCGCTCGCACGATGACCATCTCGGTCGATATGCACGTCACGCCTTTGGTGTATGCCGGGCAAGTCGTCGAGGTGCGCAGTCTTGTGGACCCCACATACAAGTTCACGGGCACTGTTACCGGGGCAGCCGGAACCTCTCTGAGCATCAACTGCACCAGTTTCGGCGGATCTGGATCTGGAGCCAGCTGGTCCGTGAACGTGCGCTATCGCGTGATCGTCTCGCCAAAGGCGTCGGGCGAAACACACAGTAAAGCGTGGAAGAACGCAAACACAGCTGGGCCCACCGGCACACAAACCTTGGTGGAGGGCTGGCGTGCTACGACTGCCATGACCGCCGCTGGCGATGCCACGACCTACCCGCTTGCGCACTGGGCGCGGGGGCTGAATATCGGCGGCTATACCGATTGGTACATCCCATCGCGCGATGAGTTTGAAACCATGTGGGGCAACCTCAAACCTGGTGGCGCGGCCAACAACATGTCTGCCAGACCTGCAGCGGTACGCAACTACCAGAACCTGGGTGCATACGCAGACGCGACAGCGGCCAACGGCGCGAATCGCAACTCAGACCCAAACCGCGCGGCGTACACATCAGGTGTGCCCGCAATCACTGCGCTGGCGCCCTGGATTTCAGGGGGCGCCGAGGCGTTCCGTTACGAAGTCTCTACGGGCGCAGGCTACTTCACGTCCACCGAGCACAGCGACAGTTCTGCGGTTTTTGTGCAAGCCGACAGTGTCAACCCGGGTATGCAGACGATTGCAAACAAGTCCGGCGCCGGCCCCAGTACGTCGGCCCGCGCTATCCGCCGCAGCATGATTTAAAGGGGAAACGATGCAGTACATCAAATACACGTACGTCGATGCAATCACCGGCGTGCCAGTGACCGAGGCGCCTGCGGCGAATGGCCCCACCATGCCTGTAGTGGATGGCCTGGAGTTCGTCTGGGCGCGCGAGAGCGCTTATCCCACGGACGCGCCCGAAATGTTCGGAACGTGCCCCGACGAATCGGACGCTGCCGTGCCGGGCGTGCTGGCCGTGATCTCGCAAGCGGACTTTGAGATCCTGTATGCCGACGAGATCGCAGCGCGTGAGGCAGCGGCCAGCGCAACGATGCGCATCACGCGTCTGGCGTTCCGCAACCGCTTCACCATGGTCGAAAAGGCCACGCTCGAACTGGCCGCGCTGGATGAACCCGGCGCACCCATGCCCGCGCGCCAGCAGTCCGCGATGCTGCGGGCCTACCTCGCAGACGTGGCCGCTGCAACGTTCATCGAACTCACCCGTCAGGATATTCGCGACGGCGTGACGCTGTTGGAGACTCTGGGCTTGCTGGCCGTGGGGCGCGCGCTGGAGATCTTGGACGCGCCTATCCAGCCCATCGAGAGGCCACTGTGATGCAGGTCGCCTTCTACAAAGGCCGAGCGCGCCTTTTCAACCGCGTGACCGCGTGGTGGCTGCGAGGCCCGTACAGCCACTGCGAGCTTGTGCTGGGCACCGATGCCAACGGCCTTGCCATCTGTGCATCGGCATCGTTCATGGACGGTGGCGTGCGCGTCAAACACATGCCGCTTGATCCTGGGCACTGGGACCTCATCGAGGTGGCCGGCAACGTGGACGATGCTTGGCTGTGGCTTCAGCTGCACCATGGCCAGCCCTATGACCTGCTGGGCCTGGCTGGCTTCATTGCCCGCCGCCTCGGGCACGACAAGGCGCGGTGGCTCTGCAGCGAGGCCGTGGCCGCGATGCTGGGCATGCCCGATGCCTGGCGCTTCGACCCCTGCAGCCTGTGGGCCGCGCTCACAAGGCGGCCGCCCGGCGCGGTCACCACCAACAACACACAACCCGCCTCGGCGGGTTTTTTATTGCCTGCTGCAGGCGCGGGGAGCCCGGATGCCTGAACCCACGTCCACCGCCGCCGGCATCGCCACGGTCGCTGTCGCGGCCGCGTCCACGTCGGCTATCACTGCATTCGGTGTTCCGCTGGGCCTCCGTGCGGATCTGCTTATTGCGGGTTTCGCGGGCAGCCTGGTGGCAATCATCCTGCTCAACGCCGTGCCGGGCTCCATCGACAGCTGGCAGGAGCTGCTGCGCACCACGCTGCGGCGCATGGCCGTCGCATGCGCCAGCAGCCTCACGGCGGGCTACCTCACGCCACTGGCCATGTTGGTGGCGCAGTTGCCCGAGTCGCTGCTGCTGGGCGGCGCCTTCGCTGTGGGCGGGGGCGCGCAGCAGGTGCTGATGTTTGCCATCAAGCGCCTGAGCGGCGGGCCGACCGTGCCGCCGCCCGCAGGCCCGAATGGAGCCACATCATGAACAACGCGCTGTTGATCACGCTGCAGACCCTGCACTGGTTTGCCGGCCTGGTGGTGCTGGCTGAAGCACTGAACAAGCTGGAGCGCACCGCCCCCTGCAGGCGCGGCCTGGGCGCGCGGGAACGCGTCACGGAGTGGCTCAAGGCGCTGGCCTGGCTCTTCCTTGCCTTCGGCGGGGCAGGGGCCTTGCTGGCCCCGCTGATGCCCTTCCTGCCGATGTCGCGCGCCGGAGCCATCTGGCCGCTGCTCATGCCCACGCAGGCCCCCACGTTGCAGGACACCTGCATCGTGTTGGGCTTTGCGGTTTTGATTTTTCGTACTCGCGTCAAAGAGGGATAGCCATGCAACTCACACCGCACTTCACGCTGGCCGAACTGACGGCCAGCACCACGGCCAGCCGACTTGGTATCGACAACACCCCGCCGCCCGAACTGCTGCCCCGTCTGGTGCTTACGGCGGAGATGCTGGAACGCATCCGCAGCACGTTGAATGCCCCTGTCACGGTCACCAGCGGCTATCGCGGCCGCCAGGTCAACGCGGCCGTGGGCGGCGTCACCAGCAGCGACCACACCCAGGGCTACGCCGCCGACATCGTTGCGCCTGGCTACGGCACCCCCACGCAGATCGCGCGCACGTTGGCGCCTCTGGTATCCGTGCTGGGCATTGGCCAGCTCATCCTGGAGGGCGTGAAGGGCAAGCAATGGGTACACGTGTCCACACGTGTGCCCGACAAGCCTGCCAACCGCGTGATCACGATCACGGACAAAGGTGCCCAGCTGGGCATTCAGGAGTTGCCATGATCGCCGGCCTCTACCCCTACGTTGCCGCCGGCCTGGTGGCCGCAGCGCTGGCCAGCGCCGGCACGTGGCGCCTGCAGGAATGGCGCCACGGTGCGAAAGAGGCACAGCGCCTGGAACTGGCCCGCCAGGCTGAAGAGGCCCGGCAGACCGACGCCCGCCAGCAGCGCAAGTTCAACGACACCGCCAGCGGCCGCCACGCCTCTGCGGTGGCCACACTCAATACCCAACTAGGAGACGCCCGTGCGCAGATCGCTACTTTGTCTCGTGATCGCCAGTGCCTCGATGCTCGCACTGTCGGCATGCTCAACAATCTCGGCACCGCAAGTTCGCTCGGGCTACGAACCCCTGCCGGCCAACCTGCAGGTGCGGCCCCAGCCGCTGCCGCCGATACCCCTAACACCGGCTTCGCCAGCGAAAGAGACACAGCAGACTGGATAGCCCAGTGCAAGGTGCGCTACGGCGCGGTGGCCGACCAGCTGAACCAGATCCTGGACATTGAGGAGCGCCGGCAGCAGGGCACGGCGCCATGAACGTGCACGCGTATGCACGCCACCAGGGCGCCCGCCCTGGCCGCAAGGCCATCAAACAGCTGAATGAGCGCCTGCGGCGAGAGCGGCGCGAACTGGATGTAGCGCTGCGTGAAAGGGTGCTTCGGGAGTGTTACCCAGCAAGGGACGAAGGGCCGCCGCCTAGGATAGATTGAACTAGCAGCCTCGTATCAACGATACAGAATTGATACGAGGTTTTGATTTTGTCTATGGAATCGTCCCCGTGAACTACGAGGAGGCAGCCGCGCATTGTAGTGGGGCCGCGCGTGCCTTCCCGGAGGTGGGGCCTCAGTCGTACTTCACCGTGTAGATGATGTCCACCGCGCTCTTCTCGCCGGTCTGCCCGCGCAGCGTGAGGCGGCGCGAGAGGTCGTAGAAGATGTACAGCGTGCCCAGCGTGCCCGACAGGCTGCGTTCGTAGGTCACGTACAGGTCCTTGGACAGGCGCTTGCCGAAGGTGAGGGCGGCGGCGCTGGCGTCTTCGCCGGAGCCGGGGCCCTTGAAGCCGATCTCGTCCAGGCCGACCCGGCTGGCCATGTTGGCCGCCGTGTTGTTGTTACCGCCCCTCCCCAGCAGCGCCAGCGCGGCCTGCTGCAGCACGGCGGCCTCGGCGCCGCCCGCGGCTGCGTTGCGGCCCAGCACCACCCACGAGAGTTTTTCAGCGTCGGGCAGTTCGGGGTCGGAATACAGGCGCACGCGGGGGGCCTGGGCGCTGCCCGTGACCTGCACGCCCGCGCGCACGCTGATGTTGGGGCGCAGCGCGAGGATGTCCAGCGACGGGTTGTTGTATGGGCCGTTGAAGCGGATGAGCCCGGTCTCCACGTCCAGCATCTGTCCCCAGGCCCGGTAGCGGCCTTCCTCGGTGCGCACCTCGCCTGTCACGCGGGGTGGGGCGCCGGGCACGGCGCTGCTGCGGATGTCCACCTCGCCCGTCAGCCGGGTGGTGATGCCATGGCCGCTCAGCGCGAAGTCGCGGCCCAGGTTGAGGGTGACCGCGATGTCGGGTGGCTTGGCGGTTTCCGCCTGCGCCGCCACCTGGCTGGCCTTCGCGGCGGCCTGCGCCCTGGCCTGGTCCTCGCGGTCCTTGGCGGCCGAGCGCACGACGACGTCCGAGCCCAGGCTGGGGGCGTTTTCGTCGGGCAGGATGATGGTGGCCCGGTCGGTGGTGAGCTTGCCGCGCAGGCTGATCTGGCCCTGCTGCAGCTGGGCCTGCAGCTGGCCCGACACGCTGATCTGCCGGTCTGCGCGCACGAGCACCTGCAGGGCCTTGGCCTCCGCCTGAAATCCCATGGCAATGCCCGAGAGGCCGTTGGCGGCATCGCCCCAGGTGATGCGGCCGGTGCCGGTGAGGGTGCCGCCGTCCTGCGGCGCGGCCGTGCGGTTGCCGCTGAAGCCCGCGATGCGCGCGCCGCTGCCGCGCCCGCCCTGCAGGCGGAACTCGGTGATGTCGAGCTGGTTGCCTTGCAGCGTGGCACGCAGGCGGCCGCCCTGCAGGTCCACGCCGTCCACGGCGGACCGCACGGCCAGGTCGTCCGCGCCCAGGGTTCCCGACCAGCGCGGCGCGTTGCGGGTGCCCGACAGGGTGGCGCTCGCGTCCAGCGTGCCGCGCACGCGCCAGCCGGGCGGGGCCAGGGCCGACCACACGCCCACGTCGGGCATGCGCGCGCGCAGCGTGCCAGCCAGTGGCGCATCCGGTGCCCAGGCAAGGCTTGCGGTGCCGGTGCGCTGTGGTGCGTCTGCCGCGCCCGGCCGAGCGGGTGCGGGGGGCGAGGCGGCCGCGGGCCCCGCGAGTGACAGGCGGGTGTTCACGCTGGCGTCGATCTCTCCGGCGCGCTCGCTCATCCACCGCACACGCGCCCGCAGGGCTTCGCCCTCCAGATCGAGGGTGGCCTCGGCCTCGCGCACACCCGCTGCCGTGCCCGCTCCCGCCGGTGCTGCCGAGGCCTCGGTGGCGATCGCGGTGGCGGCGCCCGCGCCCTTGCCCTGGCCGCTGCTCTGCACGGCCGTCACGGCGGTGGGGTCTCCGGCCAGGATGCGCAGGTCGCCGCTGGCCCGGCGCAGGCTGGCGCTGGCGCGCGGGTTGGCCGTGGTGGTGTCCACGTTCCACTGGCCGTCCAGCACGATGCTGCTGGCCAGGCCCATGCGGGCCAGCAGGGGCTGGGCCGTGCGGCCCGCGGCAGCAGGGGTGTCTCCCGCGCCCAGCGCGTCGACCCAGGCCATGGGCAGGCCTTGCAGCGTGCCCTGGGTCTGCACCCGCAGCGCGGGCCCGGAGGCCAGGCGCACGGGCTGCCAGCGCAGGACCACGGTGCCCGGCAGCGGGCCGTTCAGGCGGGCCTGGCCTGCGGAGGTTTCCACCGACAACGGGGCGGTGCCCGGGGTTCGCGCGGTGATGTGCAGTGGTTCGGACAGCTGCAGGGTCCATGGCCCGGGGTGCTGTGTGTCCTGCGCCTGCAGGCGCATCTCGCCGACCTGTACCTGCCACTGCGCGGGGGCGGCCAGCCCGCCGGTCAGGCGGGTCTGCAGCGCAAGGCGGTGGGCCTGTGCGCCCTGGGGCGCATCCATGCGGGCCTCTCCTTGCAGCGACAGCGCGGCTTGTGCGAGGGTGCCGGAAAGCTCGGCCTTCACGGCGTGCAGCTGTACCGCGGTGGCGCCCCGGCCGGTACCTGGCGCGGGCGGCAGCGACAGTTCCATGTGCGCGGTGCCAAGGGTGGCCTGCAGCTCGAAGGTGTCCTTGCCCGCTGGCGGCGCACTGCCGCCGCCGGCCGCCTGCAGCTGGCGCACCAGCGTCTGCCAGCCACCTTTCCAGCGGGCGGTGAGCTGCCCCGCGCCCTTGGCGGAGATGCCCTGCATGGCGCCTTGCAGCGTGCCGCCCGCCAGCGGCAGGCTGGCCAGCCAGCGCTGGGTGGTGTCGATGTCGCTCCACTGCACCTGCAGGTCGCCGCCACCGGCGAGCGGCGCGGCATGGCCCTGGGCACGGGCGGTGGCGCCGGGCACTGTCAGCACCATCTGGCCCTGCACGGAAGGCGGCCCGCCGAGCGCGATGCGCAGGTCGGTGGCCTCGGCGCGCGCCTGCAGGGCGTCGAGTAGCAGGCGTTCGAGCCGCAACGTGCCGCCAGTGCCGGCCTGCGGGGGCGGGGCGGGCTGCCAGTGGCCTTGCGCGGTGAAGGTGTTGATGCGCAGGGCGGAAGCCCGGCCGCCCGCCGCGACGGCGCGGATGTCCGCCGTGAAGCGCACGGTGTCGCCCTGCGCCGTCTGCGCGCTGAGGCGGCCTGCCAAAGGGGCGGCCGCGAAGGCGGTGTGCAGTGCATCGGGGCGCAGGTTGCGCACCTGGGCCTCGCCTTCCATCGCGTGGGTGGCCGGGGTGTAGTGGCCCTGCAGCGTCACCGTGCCATCGCCGGCCGAGGCCGTGGCGGCAGGCACGGTCCAGCGGGTGCCGTCATAGCGGGCGTCGGCCCGCAGGGCCGTCAAGGGCAGGCGGGCCTGGTCCCAGGGGCCTGGGAGCTCGTTGCGCAGCTGCGCTTGCACCGACCAGTGGGTGCCGCCGCCTGCCGGTCCTGGCCCCGCCTGCACGGTGCCGTGCAACTGGGTCGCCGGCGCCTGGGGCCAGAGCGTCGCGAGGTCGATGGCGTGCAGCGTGGCGCTGGCCGCCTGCAGGGGCTGGGTCGCCCAGGGCGCGAGCGTGGCCTGCACATCGGCCTGCATGGGTTGCGCTGGGGCGGGGGCGGGCGCCTTGGTGGGCGACGCTGGAGCCCGGGGTCCCCGCGTGCCCGGGGCTGGCGTGGGCGTGGAGGTGCCGGGGGAGGGGCTTACACGCGCTTGCAATTGCAAGCGCGCCGAAACGGTGGCCAATGTGCCCTGCAGCGTGGCGTGCGCCTGCACCTGCATGGCGGGTTCGCCGCCAGGCACGGCGGTGTGCACGGTGCCATCCACGCTGGCATCCAGTGCCATGGGGGCCTGTGCGCCCAGGGTGGCCCGCGCGCTGTAGCGGCCCTGGGCCAGCTCCACGCTGTCGATGTTCAGGCGGTGCTCGCGGCCGTCAAACCGGTAGTCGCCCGCCAGGCCCAGCGCTTGCACGGCGGGCGATCCGGCCCATTGCAACTGGTCGACACGAAACGGCACGCCGATGTGCAGCGGCAGCACAAGCTGCGTGAGGGGTGTGGCGGGTTCGGCATCGGGCGGGCTGCCCTGCGGCGTGATCTGCACGCGCGCGGCATGCACTTCGCCCAGTTCCAGCCGCCGCTGCAGCAGGGGAGCCAGCTGCCAGCCCAGGCGGATGTCGGTGACCTCGACGGCCAGGTCCGGGCTGCTCCAGCGCAGCCAGCCGATGCGCCCGCCCTGGCGCAGCGATCCGGTGACCTCGCGGCTTTCCAACTGCTGGCCGGCCGGCAGGTAGCGGGCCGCCCGCGCGAGCGCCGTGGCCAGCGAGGTGCCGCTGCCCGTCCACCACCACACCGCCGCCACGGCGGCGATCGTCAACGCCACCAGGGCCACCAGAAGCCAGCCCGCGGCCCGCGCGGCGCGGCGCGCGCGCCGGGCTGGCGGGCGCGGCCCGGAAGACGACGCCCCGGCGCTGAAGTCCGAGGAGCGGGCGTGGGGCTTGGGGGTGTCGGGGTGCATCCGCCTGGCCATCAGAAGCTGAAACCCAGCCGCAGGTGCAGCCGCAGTTCCTTGGTTTTCACGCCGTAGGCCAGATCGGCCTGCAAGGGGCCCACGGGGCTGCGCCAGCGCACGCCGGCACCCACGCCCACGCGTGGGTCCAGGTCCCCCATGCGGTCCGCCACGGCGCCCGCGTCCACGAACAGGGTGCTTTCCCAGTCGGTCATGGCGCCGCCGTAGACGATGGGCCGCTGCCATTCGACGCTGCCCACGGCCAGGTAGCGGCCTCCATAGAGCTGGCCGTTGTCCGTGCGCGCACCGATGCTGCGGTACCCGTAGCCGCGCACGGTGGTGTCGCCACCGGTCAGGAAAAGCTGGGTGACGGGAATCTGCGCGCCATCGCGCGCCACCACGGCGCCGGCTTCCGCCCGCAGCGCCACACGGGCGCTGCGGGCCACGCCCGCCGCGTCCTGCACGCGCCCCGCCGGGAGGAACGATTGCCACCGCACCAGCGTGCGCACGAACGGGTCGCGCTCGGGCCGCAGCGTGGTGCCCAGTCCCAGTTCCACGGCAATCCCGTGGCCCCGCGTGGGGGCCGTGGGGTTGTTGAAGTAGCGGCCTGTCCACCCGTAGTTCACGCTGACGGCCGTGCCCGATGGCGGGGCGTTCAGGCCCTGGCTGTTGGCGTAGTCGTACTGCAGGAAGTAGTTGCGGTCGATGTGCTTCGTGCTCTTGCTGCGCCCCGAGCGCAGGCGCCCGCTGTTGACTTCGTAGTCGCCCGTCGATTCACGCTGCAGCTGGCCGCCCGCGAACCAGCGCCAGCCCCGGTTGTCTGGCAGGTCGGTCCATTCGGTGCCCGCGAGCTTGGTCTCCCGGTCCAGCGACAGCTTGCTCACGGCGCGCCATCCCAAGCCGGGCAACTGGTTGTGGATGTGCTCCAGGGACAGGCGTGCGCCGCTGTCGGTGGAGAAGCCGGGCCCGAACACGAGCTTTTGCAGCGGGGCTTCGCGCACCTGGGCAACGATGGGCGCGGCCTGGGGGTCGGTGCCCTCGGTGTCGAGCGTGAGGAACACCGCGTCGTAGTAGCCGCTGCTGGCCAGGCGCAGCTGGGCGTCCAGCAGTTCGGCCTCGTCGTAGACCGCGCCCGTGGGCAGCCGCGCCAGGCGCTGGGCGCCGTCAGGGTCGTAGCGCTGGCTGCCATCGACCCGCAGTGGGCCGAAGCGGTAGACCGGCCCGGGGTCGTAGGTCACGCTCAGCCTGGCTTCGTGCTTGTCGGCATCCACCTGCGCGCGGCTGCTGGCAATGCGCGCGGTGGGGTGGCGGCGGGCCTGAAGCTGGCGCAGGCCGTCGGTCTTCGCCGAATCCCAGGCCGATTGGGTGAATGGCTGGCCGGGCGAGAGGGACCAGTCGCGCTGCACGCGCTGCTGCTGGCGCAGGCTGGCCTTCGTGTCGGCAGCGTCGTTTTCCTGCGCCTGCGTGCCGGCGATGGCGGGGCTGGCGGCGCCCGCGAAGTCGATGTCCGCGCTGGCGATGCGGGTCTGGGGCCCCGGCTCCACGGTCACCGTCACGGTGCGCGGCGCGGTCTTGCTGTCGGGGGTGTCGGTCAGCTCCACCGTGATGGTCGGGGCGAAGTAGCCCATGGTGCCCAGCAGTTCGCGCGCATTGGCGTCGGCCGCGCCCAGCAGGCGCTGCAGCTCGTTGGCGTGCAGGTCGGGCAGATTGCGAAAGCGCTGCAGCTCCAGGTGGCGCTCCAGCGTCTCGCGCACGCTGTCCGGGGCCTTGACCTGCACGTTGAACGACGGCGCATCCGATGCGGCGATGACCGGCGCGGGCGCCGGGGCGTCGCGTTCCTCCGCGCGGGGCAGCAGGCTGCAGCCCTGCAGGGCCAGCGCTCCGAAAAGCAGCAACGCCGGCCACGGGGCCGGCGTTGGAGATGTGGCGGTAGGGCGCGGGATGCTGAAATGCACGACAGGACGGTATTGGAGTGGAACGTGGCCCGCAGGCCTTGCCCCGCCACTATGCACCGAAAATAAGACCGCCTGTGTCAGACAGTTACGCGCGATGGACCGGTGCGCGCCGCGGGCGCCCCTGCCTACTTGGACAGCAGCCGCATCGTCTCTTCGAGCCCCTTGAGCGACAGCGGGTGCATGCGGTTGCCGACGAGCTGCTGGATGATGCTGATGCTTTGCCGGTATTGCCACACGCCCTGGGGCTCGGGGTTGATCCACGCGTGCTTGGGGAAGGCGTGCGTGAGGCGCTGGATCCACTCCGCCCCCGCCTCCTCGTTGTTGTATTCCACGCTGCCGCCGGGCTGCAGGATCTCGTAGGGGCTCATGGTCGCGTCGCCCACGAAGATCAGCTTGTAGTCCTTGTTGTACTTGCGGATGATGTCCCAGGTGGGAAACTTCTCCGCGAAGCGGCGGCGGTTGTTCTTCCACATGAAGTCGTACACGCAGTTGTGGAAGTAGTAGAACTCCAGGTGCTTGAACTCCGTCTTCACGGCGGAAAAGAGTTCCTCCACGCGCTGGATGTGCTCGTCCATGGTGCCGCCCACGTCCATCAGCAGCAGCACCTTCACGTTGTTGTGGCGCTCGGGCACCATCTTGATGTCGAGGTAGCCCGCGTTGGCGGCCGTGCTGCGGATGGTGTCGGGCAGGTCCAGCTCCAGCTCGTGCCCCTCGCGCGCGAACTTGCGCAGGCGGCGCAGGGCCACCTTGATGTTGCGCGTGCCCAGCTCCTGCTGGTCGTCGTAGTCCTTGTAGGCGCGCTGCTCCCACACCTTCACGGCGCTCTTGTTCTTGCCCGCGCCGCCAATGCGCACGCCCTGCGGGTTGTAGCCGCCGTGGCCAAACGGGCTGGTGCCGCCCGTGCCGATCCACTTGCTGCCGCCCTCGTGGCGTTCCTTCTGCTCTTCGAGCCGCTTCTTGAGCGTCTCCATGAGTTCGTCCCAGCCCATCTTCTCGATGGCTGCTTTCTGTTCAGGCGTGAGCTCGTTCTCCAGGATCTTGCGCAGCCAGTCGGCCGGGATCTCCTTGGTGAAGTCGGCCACCATCTCCACGCCCTTGAAGTAGGCGCCGAAGGCCCGGTCGAACTTGTCGTAGTGCTTCTCGTCCTTCACGAGCGTGAGGCGCGAGAGGTTGTAGAAGTCGTCCAGGCTCCAGGCATCGTCGGACTTGGGGCCCACCACGCCAGCCTGCAGGGCTTCGAGCAGGGTGAGGTATTCCTTGACCGATACCGGCAGCTTGGCCGAGCGCAGGGTGTAGAAGAAGTCGATGAGCATGGTTCTGGCCTCCAGCGGTTACTGGGAAAGCGTGTGGCGCTCTAAAAGGTATAGCAGCTGCGCCTTGGCTTCGGGCCATTCGCCCGAGCGCATGCTGTACATCACCGTGTCGCGGACGGTGCCGTCGCGGCGCAGGGCGTGGCCGCGGATCACGCCGTCCTTCCTGGCGCCCAGGCGCTCGATGGCTTTTTGCGAGGCGAAGTTGTAGTTGTCGGTGCGCCAGCCCACCACATGGCTGCCCAGCGTGTCGAAGGCGTGGCCCATCATCATCAGCTTGCACGTGGTGTTGACGTGGGTGCGCTGCACGCTCTGGCGGTACCAGGTGTAGCCGATCTCCACGCGCTTCACCGCGGGCAGGATGTCGTGGTAGCTCGTGGAGCCCAGGACCTTGCCGCTGGCATCCTCCACCACGGCGAACGCGAAGCGGTTGCCGTCCTCGCGCATCCTGAGCGCCGTCTCGATGTAGGCACGCGTGTCCTGGGGCTCGGGCACCGAGGTGACGCGCAGCCTCCACAGTTCGCCATCGGCGGCGGCGGCGGCCAGGCCGTGTTCGTGGGACAGCGCCAGGGGTTCCAGGCGGATGCCGCGGTCGCGCAGGGTGACGGGTTCTACAAAGGCCATGTATCGTTGCCCTTCATCAGTCCTTGGAAGGCTTGTTGCGCCGGTGCGTCTGCCAGCGCCGTGCCGCATGCAGGCCCAGGCCGCCGCCCAGGCCCACGAGGGCAATGCCCCCCAGCGCCTTGTTGCCGTAGCCCGGTGCGAAGATGTCCAGGCCCAGCCACTGGCCCAGCCAGAAACCGGCGAGGGCGCCGCCGACAAAGCCGATGGCGTCGGCGATGCCGTCCATGAGGGAGGGGGTGGTGGGTGCGGCCATGGCGGGGGGACTACCGGTTCCGCTGGTTCATGAACACCAGCTTTTCGAAAAGGCTCACGTCCTGCTCGTTCTTGAGCAGCGCGCCCACCAGCGGCGGTACGGCCACCTTGTTGTCGGCGCTTTGCAGCGCGGTCAGCGGAATGTCTTCGGCCACCAGCAGCTTGAGCCAGTCGAGCAGTTCGCTGGTCGAGGGCTTCTTCTTCAGGCCAGGCAGGTTGCGCACGTCGTAGAACGTCTTCATCGCCACGCCCAGCAGCTCGCTCTTGAGCGTGGGGAAGTGCACGTTGACGATCTGGCGCATCGTGTCGGCTTCGGGGAACTTGATGAAGTGGAAGAAGCAGCGGCGCAGGAACGCGTCGGGCAGCTCCTTTTCGTTGTTGGAGGTGATGAACACCAGCGGGCGGTGCTTGGCCTTGATGAGCTCGCGCGTCTCGTAGCAGTAGAACTCCATGCGGTCGATCTCGCGCAGCAGGTCGTTCGGGAATTCGATGTCGGCCTTGTCGATCTCGTCGATCAGCAGCGCCACGGGGCGGTCGGCCGTGAAGGCCTGCCACAGCACGCCCTGGATGATGTAGTTGCGGATGTCCTTGACGCGCTCGGCGCTGTCGCCATCGCCCAGCTGGCTGTCCCGCAGGCGACTGACCGCGTCATACTCATACAGGCCCTGCTGCGCCTTCGTGGTGGACTTGATGTGCCATTGCAGCAGTGGCATGTCGAGCGCCTGGGCCACTTCCTCGGCCAGCATCGTCTTGCCGGTGCCCGGCTCCCCCTTGATGAGCAGCGGGCGTTGCAGGGTGATGGCCGCGTTCACGGCGAGCATCAGGTCTTGGGTGGCGACGTAGTTCTGGGAGCCTTGGAATTTCATGGGGGCGAATCACCGGATCGTTGATGAATGGGCTTGACAGGCGCTGGCTATAATCGGCGGTTGATCAGAGCCCAGAGCTGAACTTCCACGAGATTGTGCGCGCAAAATGAACAAAACGCTGACCACGCTATTTGCCCTGGCTGTCGCTTCCGTGACCGCCCTGTCCCATGCCCAGGAAGCCAAAGGCGACGTGGAAGCCGGCAAGCAGAAGATTGCCATGTGCATTGGCTGCCACGGCATTCCGGGCTACCAGGCCAGCTTTCCCGAAGTGCACAAGGTGCCCATGATCTCGGGCCAGAGCGCCAAGTACATTGCCTCGGCGCTCGTCGCCTACCAGAAGGGCGAGCGCAAGCATCCCACCATGCGCGGCATCGCGGATTCGCTGAGCGAAAAGGACATCGCCGACGTGGCCGCCTACTATGAGCAGCATGGCAAGACGGGGGCCGAACTGCCCGCCAAGCCCGGCCGCGAACCCAGCGTGCAGGTGGCCGAGCTTCTGAAGAAGGGCGCCTGCGTTTCGTGCCACGGCGACAACTTCGCCAAGCCCATCGACCCTTCGTACCCCAAGATCGCGGGCCAGCACGCGGACTACCTCTTCGTGGCCCTGAAGTCCTACAAGGCCGAGAAGAACCCCAACGTGGGCCGCAGCAACGCCATCATGGGCGGCGTGGCCAAGCAGTTCACCAATGCGGAGCTGAAGGCGCTGTCGGGCTACATCAGCGGCATCGACGGCGACCTGCACGTGGTGCCGCAATCGCGCTTCCGCTGAGCGCTGCGGTGTGCCACCAAGAAGACGCCCCTCCTGCGAGGGGCGTTTTTGTTGGTGGCGGGGCATGACGGGCGGCTGAGGGTCAGCTTCGGCACGGGACGCTGGTATTTTTGAACGGTTGCATCGATCCAGGCGGAGACACGATGGGCTATCTCGACTCGCATTCTCTGCACCGGCTGAGCCACGCGACGCTGCTGGTGCATTCGACACGGGACCCGAACGACCTGTCGAGCAACCTGCTCCAGGCGCTGCGCAGCGTCGTGGGCGGAGACATCTTCGTTGTCGACTGGCGCAACTGCACGCCGACGCTGCGCACCCTGTATGCGCCGGAGCGCGCCGTGTCGCGCGAAATCAACGAGGCCGTCCATCAGCACCTTGGCGACAATCCCGGCTACGGCAAGCGCCGCGTGCCGATGAGCATTTCCGACCAACTCTCGCCGACGGCGTGGAGCCGGTGTGCGCTGAACGCGGAGGCCTATGGCCGTGTCGGCCAGAAGGATGGGCTGGGCCTGGACATCGACCTTGGCGAAGGACGCATGCTCACGCTCAATGTCACGCGCGCAACGCGCGGCTTCGGCGACCCCGAGCGCACGTCGCTCGCGCTGCTGGAAGGCCACATCCGCCAGACGCTGGGCCGCCTGCAGGCCCGCAGCAGGCGCCGCCACATCGCGCACCGGCTGCACGATCGCGCCTTGAGCGAGCGCCAGCGCGAAGTGCTCGTGGCGGTGGCCCATGGCGCGACCAACGCCGAAGTCGCGGCAAGGCTCGGCATTCGCCCGGGTACCGTCAAGCGCCATCTCGAAGACATCTACGTCAAGACAGGCGTCGGCAGCCGGCACCAGCTCGCCGGTTGGCTGGCTGACGAATAGGCGCGCGCGGTCGTGTGCCGTCGGCACATGACCTGTGAATTTTCCTCCCCTACGATCCATCGCGATGCTGCGGCGGGCCGTGATCCGCTGCCAAAACCGAAGACAGGGGATGAGATGGGCAGGAGTGTCTGGCACCTGAAGGGCGCGTTGTGCCTGTTCGCCGCCGTGTGCGCAACGCTGGTCCTGGGGGGCTGTGCCATCGTCGTGCAGACGCAATGGATCGAGGCGCCGCTGGTCGCGGACGCGAGTCTGCAGGGATCGGATTACGCACCGAGCAATCCCGATGGCCTGCGGATCAATGAACATCAGCAGGCGGTCGTCCGCTTCTCGCTCGATACGCTTCCCAACGGCAACATGGTCCTGGTGTCGCGGGCGGGCTCCGGTCAGCCGCTCCAGGTGGGGCCGTCCGCCTATGCGCTGACCGCGGACAAGATCGCCAGGGCCAGGATCGTCGTCTATGTCCAGAACGTCCGGGTGGCCGGCAGCGTTGCGTTGGTTCCCCTCGAAGGCAATGGCTGCTGGCCGCAGGAAAGCGTGGCGCCTGCATGCGTGGAGGGCCCGCCGACGCCTGGCGTCGACCCGGACTACCAGGCCGGAAGCAGCGTGCGCAAGCCGGTGGCCATTCGCCAACCGGGCTTTCGGAGCTTCGACGCCACCGACATCGTCAAGTCGTGGGTGGACGGCAGCCGCGCCAACAACGGCATCAAGATCGTCAGCGTCCCAGGTGCCGATGCGTCCCATGCCGACTTCGATGTCGCGGCGAAGGAATCGAGCCCGGGCAAGACGCTGGTGCCGCATTCCGTCCAGTTGTTGATCACGCTGTCGGATTTGACGGGGGTGTCATCGAATGCCGCATCGTCGTCCCAGATCCAGGAGAGCGCTCCCGGTGCGGCGGATGCGGGCAGTGCCGATCTGCGGCTGAGCGGCACGGCCGGAAGCCGCGGCGTCGCGCTGCTCAAGACGCCGGAGCTTCCTTTTGTGGTCCGCAGCATCATGCAGTATTCCTCCACGCCGCTGCAGGCCAGCCTCGTGACCTATGCCAGCAGCGTTTCGCAACCGGCCACGCTGCGGCTCTCCCCGGCCGAGGACTTCGACGCGGGCACCGTCTCCTGGAACACCCAGCCCGCGTGGGACGGCGCCCGGGCGGCGACGGCGCCTGTGGCGGGCACGGGCGCGGTCAGCGTGTTCGATTTCAGCCGCAACTACGCGGAGCTGCTGGCGGACGAACAGAATGCGAACCTCGGCACGACGGATTCCGCGCTGCCAGGCTATGCGGCCGCACTCGAGCCGGACGCCGGCGCTCTCGCCACTGTCGATGGTGTGCCGAACAGCACCACTGCGCGCGCGCCGCGGGCAACACTGGTGTACAAGACGCCCGAGGCGCTCCAGGGTCCGCTGGCTATTTTTCAGGGCGTGAGACTCTTCGATCCCGACGACGCGGGCCCGTGGGGCTGGGAGACCGCCTACATGCCGGCCTCGCAGTCGTTCAGCATGCGCATCGGCCAGCCCTCCTCTCCGTTTGGAGTGCGGCCGCAAACGGTGTGGAGCGACACCCATGCCATCGGCTTTCTTTCTGTGCCCGTCAACGTTGCGGCGCCCGGCACGGGCGCGAGCGCGACCTTCCCTTCCGGGAGGAATACCTTCGAGACGATGGGCTCCGACAACTGGACTCCCGTCGTGCCCACGGCCAATCGTGTCGTCGGAAGCTACCTCGTGCACATCACGATGCCGGGGCACAACGCGCGCTTTGATCTGCAGTTTCACAACCTGCCGCTTCCGGTGCCCGCATTGCAAGGGCCGTCCACCGTGCTGCTGCCCGCGGGACAAACGGCGGTTTCGCTGCCTGCGACGGCCCCGGCCGATCCCGCCGCAGGATTCGTATTGGCGGTGGACGATGCCGTCGTCAACGCCCATATCGACAACACGACGAAATGGAGGATCACGAGCTCGGTGGCGGGCGACGTCCTGCCTGGCGTGATCGCGCAGAGCGATGGCAGCGTGGGCTGGCCCATCGGCTTTGCCTCGGCCGGGCCGCGGACGCTGACCGTGACGAGCCAGGGCGATGCCTCGGTCCGGGCATCGATGCAGACGACGGTGCAACAGCAGTCGAGCGTGCGCCTGGCTCAGCCGCTGGCCGGAGCCACGTTCGTCTACGGCCAGGCGATCACGCTCCTGGCCGAAGTGACGGGGGGAGCGGGGCCGCCGGCCGGCAGCGTGCACTTTTCCGATGGCGCGGCGACGGACCTTGGCGATGCGGGGCTCGATGCCTCCGCCAGGGCGGCTCTCGCGCGCCAGTTGCCCGTTGGACGGCACGACGTCCAGGCGGCCTATGCAGGCGACACCGCCAGCTTCACGCTGCCTTCGGTGTCCAATCCGGTGGCTATCGAGGTCCTGCCAGCTTCGACGGGTATCGCCCTGGGGGCGGTGGGACCGGTCGGTCTGGGCGGTTCGGTGACGGTGTGGGCGACGCTGGCGGTGGCCGCGCCGGGGGGCGGCACGCCGACGGGAACGATCACGATCACGAACACCACCGACGGCCTGAGCTGCAGCTACGCGGCGGCCGCGGCGGCGCCAGGCTGCTCACTGCGGCCGAAGGGCTCTGGCACGAAGGCGCTGACCGCGAGCTACTCCGGCGACGGCAATTTCCTGGCAAGCAGCGCGGCGGGGACCCTGGTCGTGAGCGCATCGCCCACCCCGGTGCCGGTGCCCCTGTTCTCGCGGAAAGGGCTCGGGCTGCTGGTGCTGCTGCTGGTCGGCACCGCGCTGGCGCACAAGGCGCGCAAGCCCGGGCGCTGAGCGGGGAGGGTTCAGCGCCGCATGCGAATTTGCATGCAGCCGGGCAACCAGGCGGGAAGCCCAGGACAGGGCTGCAGCATGGCGAGGCGAACCAACGACGTCATGCGGTTGGAGGCCAATCCGTCTCAGTCCCGCGTGGCCCGCCGCTGCACGCAGGCGATGTAGGCCTCGCCGTCCGGCGGGCGGCCGGCGCGCTGGCTTTCCCACAGCATCTCGCCCAGGCAGTCCATGGCGGCGTGGTGCGCATCGTGCAGCGAGTCGAGCCGCGCGGTCAGCAGCTCCACCGCCTGGCGGATGCCGCGCGGCTGGTCGATGCTGCACTGCTCGCTGATCGACAGGTGCATGGACAGGTGCAGGAAGGGGTTGGTCTGGCCCGGCATCTCGTCGTAGTTGCGCGCCACGGCGGCATCGGCGTCGGACAGGTCGGTGTGGTACTCGGGGTGCTCGGCGATCCACAGGCTGGCCAGCGTCTCGATGGCTTCCATGGGCGCGCCGGCCTGGGTCTTGGCGTGCACCCCGCAGAGAAAGCGGCGCACGTCGGCTTGGGAGGGGCTGAACATGGGGCGTGAGCGTAGCACGCAGCCCTGGCGCACAGGGCGTGCAGGGTTGCACGCGGCGCCGGAGTGCGGCTGGCGCGCCGGGGCGGGTGCGCGACGCGCGGCAGCGGCGGTGTCCTACGCGGGCGCGGCGGGAGCTGCCCTACATTGGCGATGCGCAGGGACAGGGAGCCGGGCCCGCTCTGCCGCAGTCCCTGAATACCCGGTGTTGGGAGATCTGTCATGAATGCAATGCGAATCGTTGGTGTGCTTTTGTTGGTGCTGGGCTTGGCAGGTTTTCTGACGGGGGGCTTCAGCTTCACCAAGGACACCACGCAGGCCAAGCTGGGCCCGCTGGAACTGACGGTCAAGGAAAAAGAGTCCGTCAACATTCCCCAGTGGATGAGCCTGGGGGCGATGGTGCTGGGCGGCGTGGTGCTGGTGCTGGGCTTTCGCAAGAACTGAGCCTTCACCACCCCAGCGTGGGCGCCCTGTGCGCGCAATGCCCGTGCCGGTGCCGGGCTGGCACCGGCGTGAAGCCGCCCGGCGGCCGCCGGGCCCCGGGCTTCACTCGCCCCGGCCGCGCGGCGCACCCATCATGCGCGAGATGGTCTTCGCGGCGCGCAGCAGCGCGGGCAGCAGGCTCTCCTGCATCATGGCCGCGCTGGTGCGGTTGGCCTGCCCGCTGATGTTGAGCGCCGCCACCGTCCGCCCCGTGCGGTCGGCCAGTGGCGCGGCGATCGAGATCAATCCTTCCTCCAGCTCCTGGTTCACCAGGCACCAGCCCTGCTGGCGTGCCTCGCGGATGCGCGACAGCAGCGCGGGCAGCTCGGTGGTGGTGTGCGCGGTGAAGCGCTCCAGCGGATGCTGCGCCAGGCGGGCCTCCAGCTCCTCATCGGGCAGCCCGGCCAGCAGCACGCGGCCCATCGAGGTCCAGGGCGCGGGCAGGCGCGAGCCCACGCCCAGGTTCGTGCGCATGATCTTGTGCGTGGGCACGCGCAGCACGTAGACGATGTCGAGGCCGTCGAGCACGGCGGCCGAGGACGACTCGCGCACTTCTTCCACCAGGTCCTCCATCACCGGCTCGGCCAGGTTCCAGATCGGCAGCGATGAAAGGTACGCAAATCCCAGGTCCAGGATGCGCGGGCTCAGCCGAAAGAGCTTGCCGTCCGTCTCCACATAGCCCAGCGTCTGCAGCGTGAGCAGGATGCGGCGCGCACCCGCGCGCGTGAGGCCCGCACGGGCCGCCACTTCGCTCAGCGTCTGCTGCGGCGTGGCCGAGCTGAACGAGCGGATCACCTCCAGCCCGCGCGCGAACGACTGCACATAGCTGTCGCTGGGCTTGGGGTCTTTGGCGTCAGGGGTTTGGATATTCATACGTGCGCCTACTATAATTCTTTATGCGAACATTTGTTCTATAAGCGAACAAATTGAAACCGAAGATCAAGCAAATCACGAAAGCGTTTCGATGATCAACAAACTGGCGGACTCGGTGGCCCAGGCCCTGCAAGGGGTGAAGGATGGTGCCACGGTGTTGATAGGCGGATTTGGCACGGCGGGCATTCCGGGTGAGCTCATCGACGGGCTCATCGCCCAGGGCGCCCGGGACCTGACGGTGGTGAACAACAACGCCGGCAATGCCGACCAGGGCCTGGCCGCGCTGCTCAAGGCGGGGCAGGTGCGCAAGATCATCTGCAGCTTTCCGCGCCAGGTCGACAGCTATGTGTTCGACGACCTGTACCGCAGCGGCAAGCTGGAGCTCGAGCTCGTGCCCCAGGGCAACCTGGCCGAGCGCCTGCGGGCGGCGGGGGCGGGCATCGGCGCCTTCTTCTGCCCCACGGCTTACGGCACCGAGCTGGCCGCCGGCAAGGAAACGCGCGAGATCAACGGCAGGCACTACGTGCTCGAATTCCCCATCCACGGCGACGTGGCGCTGATCAAGGCCGAGCAGGGCGACCGCTGGGGGAACCTTACCTACCGCATGTCGGCCCGCAACTTCGGGCCGGTGATGGCCACCGCCGCCAAGACCACCATCGCCACCGTGCACGAGGTGGTGGAGCTGGGCGCGCTGGACCCCGAGGCCATCGTCACCCCCGGCATCTACGTGAGCCATGTGGTCAAGATCGACCGCACGGCCACGCAGGCGGGTGGTTTCAAGAAATCGGCATGAAATCGGCCTCTACCGCACAAGGATAAAGCGTGAGCAGCTATCAAAAGCGTAGTAAAGAAGAACTGGCGAAGCGGGTGGCGCAAGACATCCACGACGGCGCCTACGTCAACCTGGGCATCGGCCAGCCCACCCTGGTGGCCAACCACATTCCCGCGGGCCGCGAGGTCATCCTGCAAAGCGAGAACGGCATCCTGGGCATGGGCCCGGCACCCGCCGCAGGCCTGGAGGACTACGACCTCATCAACGCCGGCAAGCAGCCGGTGACGCTGCTGCCCGGTGGCGCGTACTTCCACCACGCCGACAGCTTCGCGATGATGCGCGGCGGGCACCTCGATATCTGCGTGCTGGGCGCCTTCCAGGTCAGCGCCACGGGCGACCTGGCCAACTGGAGCACCGGCGAGCCCGGCGCCATCCCGGCCGTGGGCGGCGCGATGGACCTGGCCATCGGCGCCAAGCAGACCTGGGTGATGATGGACCTGCTGACCAAGCAGGGCGCGAGCAAGATCGTCGAGCGCTGCGGCTACCCGCTCACCGGTGTCGCGTGCGTGAAGCGCATCTACACCGATCTGTGCACACTGGCCTGCACGCCCACGGGGCTGCAGCTCATCGACACCGTGCCGGGCCTTTCCCACGCCGAACTCGAAAGCCTGGTGGGCCAGCCCATCCGTCCGGCGACCTGAGCACCCGCGGGCGCCCCGAATCCCTTCCCTTTTCAACGAGCCGATCCACCGAGATCCGAGGAGACAAAAAACATGACCACCCAAGCCTTCATCTGCGACGCCATCCGCACCCCCTTCGGCCGCTACGGCGGCGCATTGAGCAGCGTGCGCACCGACGACCTGGGCGCCATCCCCATCAAGGCGCTGATGGACCGCAACCCCGGCGTGGACTGGGCCGCGGTGACCGACGTGCTCTACGGCTGCGCCAACCAGGCCGGCGAGGACAACCGCAACGTGGCCCACATGAGCAGCCTGCTGGCGGGCCTGCCCATCGACGTGCCCGGCGCCACCATCAACCGCCTGTGCGGCTCGGGGCTGGACGCCGTGGGCACCGCCGCGCGCGCCATCAAGGCGGGCGAGGCGGGCCTGATGATCGCGGGCGGCGTGGAGAGCATGAGCCGCGCGCCCTTCGTCATGCCCAAGGCAGAAAGCGCCTTCAGCCGCAACAACGCGGTGTACGACACCACCATCGGCTGGCGCTTCGTCAACAAGCTGATGAAGGAAAAGTACGGCGTGGACTCCATGCCCGAAACCGCCGAGAACGTGGCCACCGACTTCGGCATCGAGCGCGAGGCGCAGGACCGCATGGCGCTGCGCAGCCAGCTCAACGCCGTGGCCGCGATCAAGGACGGCCACCTGGCGCGCGAGATCGTGCCCGTGCACATCCCGCAAAAGAAGGGCGACGCCATCGTCGTCAGCCAGGACGAACACCCCCGCGAGACCAGCCTGGAAGCGCTGGCCAGGCTCAAGGGCGTGGTGCGGCCCGATGGCACGGTGACGGCGGGCAACGCGTCGGGCGTGAACGACGGCGCCTGCGCGCTGCTGCTGGCCGATGAAGCCCATGCCGCCAAGTACGGCCTCAAGCCCCGCGCCCGCGTAGTGGGCATGGCCGTGGCCGGTGTGGCGCCGCGCATCATGGGCTTTGGCCCCACGCCCGCCACGCAGAAGGTGCTGGCGCAGACGGGCCTGACCATCGACCACATGGACGTGATCGAACTCAACGAAGCCTTTGCCGCGCAGGGCCTGGCCGTGCTGCGCGCCCTGGGCCTCAAGGACGACGACGCGCGGGTGAACGCCTGGGGCGGCGCGATTGCGCTGGGCCACCCGCTGGGTGCCAGCGGCGCGCGGCTGGTCACCACCGCCGTGAACCGCCTGCACGAGCATGCGGGCCAGTACGCGCTGTGCACCATGTGCATCGGCGTGGGCCAGGGCATCGCCATCATTCTGGAGCGCGTGTGACAGTGGCCTCTGCAGTGACTTCCTCCACCTCCGTCACCGTCGTCACCGGTGCCAGCAACGGCATCGGCCGCGCCATTGCCGAAGCCGTGCTCGCCCAGGGCCGCGCCGTGGTCAATCTGGACTACGTGCTGCCCACGTGGAGCCACCCGCTGCTCACCTCGTACCAGGGCGACCTGACCGACGAGGCATTGACCCGCGAGCGCGCGGCAGAGATCGCCGCCAGGCACAACGTGACCGCCCTGGTGAACAACGCGGGCGCGACGCGCCCCGGCACCATCGACACCGCCACCACCGCGCAGCTGGACGACGTGGTGGGCCTGCACCTGCGCGCGCCCATGCTGCTGGTGCAGGCCTTTCTGTCCACGCTGCGGGCCTGCGGCCAGGGCCGCATCGTCAACATGTCGTCGCGCGCCGCGCTGGGCAAGGGCGACCGCGTCGTCTACTCGGCCACCAAGGCCGGGATGATCGGCATGACGCGCACGCTGGCCATGGAACTGGGGCGCGACGGCATCACCGTCAACGCCATCGGCCCGGGGCCGATCGCCACCGAGCTGTTCCGCCAGAGCAATCCCGAGGGCGCGCCGCAGACCGAGCGCATCCTGAACAGCATCGCCGTGGGCCGCATGGGCACGCCCGACGACGTGGCGCGCGCGGCGCTGTTCTTCCTCTCGCCCGACAACGGTTTCGTGACCGGGCAGGTGTTGTACGTGTGCGGTGGTACCACGCTCGGCGTGGCACCTGTCTAGCCACCTGAACGCATTTTCACTGCAGCCCTGAAAGGGGCGCACCCCCTGTTCTCGCCCGGAGGCCTTGGCGCCCGGTTGAGGCCATGGCGCGGCGGATGCCGCGCTCGTGACACCCATTTCATCCACCTTCCTGAAGGAGACAAACCATGACCCGTTCCATCCACACCACCCGCCGCTTTGCGCTGTCGGCCGCTGCCTGCGCGGGCATCGCCGCCATCGCCGTTGGTGGCCTGCTGGGCAGCAGCGCAGCCATGGCCCAGGCCTATCCCACCAAGCCCGTCACCATCGTCGTGCCCTTCGCGGCCGGCGGCACCACCGACATCCTGGCGCGCATCATCGGCCAGGCGCTGACCACGGAACTCGGCCAGTCGGTCATCGTGGACAACCGCGCGGGCGCGGGCGGCAACATCGGCGGCGCGCTGGCGGCCAAGGCCCCGGCGGACGGCTACACGCTCTTCATGGGCACGGTGGGCACGCATGCCATCAACGCCGCGCTGTACAAGAAGATGCCCTTCGATCCGATCAAGGACTTCGCGCCGCTCACGCGCGTGGCCAATGTGCCCAACCTGCTGGTGGCCAACCCCGCACAGCCCTACAAGAGCGTGAAGGAGCTGATCGCCTACGCCAAGGCCAACCCCGGCAAGGTGAACTTCGGCTCGTCGGGCAACGGCAGCTCCATCCACCTGTCGGGCGAGCTGTTCAAGAGCCTGGCCAAGGTGGACATGGTGCACGTGCCCTACAAGGGCAGCGCACCGGCGGTGACCGACCTGCTGGGCAACCAGATCGGCATCATGTTCGACAACATGCCCTCGGCCATCCAGCATGTGCGCAGCGGCAAGCTGGTGCCGCTTGCCGTGACCACGGCCAAGCGCTCGCCCGAGCTGCCCAATGTGCCCACCATCGCCGAAGCCGGCGTGCCCGGCTACGAGGCCACGTCCTGGTTCGGCATGTTCGCGCCCGCCGGCACGCCCGCACCGGTGCTGGCCCGGCTCAACACCGCGCTGGCCAAGGTGCTGAACCAGGCCGAGGTGAAGAAGAAGATCAACGAGCAGGGCGCCGAGACGTACAGCGAAACGCCCGAGCAGTTTGCCGCCTTCATCCAGGCCGAGTCCGTGAAGTGGGGCAAGGTCGTCAAGGAATCCGGCGCGAGTCTGGACTGATCTGCGCCTTCGATCATTGAAGCTACTAAATTGATAGCTGCTGCCGCTTGCTGGACAAGCGGCAGCAGCTATTTTCTTTTCATGCCCAGACGGGTAGGGTGCAGGTGGCCGTGATCATTGCACGCGGTACACCCGCCCCGTCTGCGCGCCTTCCACGCTGCGCTGGTAGCCGCGCGCGGCGCGCTCGGCAGACACCGTGTCGAAGCCGGGGAAGAACGGCCCGTACACGCCCACCGATTCGGTGAGGATGGTGGGGCTCACGGCGTTGATGCGCAGGCCGCGCGGCAGCTCGATGGCGGCGGCGGCCACGAAGCCCTCGATGGCGGCGTTCACCGCCGTGGCGCTGGCGCCGTTGCGGATGGGCTCGATGGACAGGATGCCTGCGGTCAGCGTGATGGAGCCGCCATCGGCCAGGTACTTCTGGCCGATCAAAGCCAATTGCACCTGGCCCAGCAGCTTGTCCTGCAGCCCCAGGTTGAACTGCTCGGGCGTCATGTCGGCCAGCGGGCCGAAGTGCAGGTTGCCGGCGGTGCTGATGATGGCATCGACCTGGCCCACCGCCTCGAACAGCCTGGCGACCGAGCCCGGCTGGGAAAAGTCTGCGCGGTGCGTGCCGCTGCTGCGGCCCACGGTGATCACCTCGTGGCGCGCGCCCAGGTTGGCCAGCACGGCCTGGCCGATGGTGCCGCTCGCGCCGATGAGAAGAATCTTGGACATGGTGTTTTCCTTTGCTTGAAAAAGAACGGGTGGAGGAACAGACAGGCACCGATTCTTTTGCGAATCAATCAATGCATAAAGTACATTGAAGTTCTTCTTGTGCTAACCATTGATTAGGAATCAGCCCATGGACAAACTGCGCAACATGGAAGTCATGGTGGCCGTGGTCGAAGCCGGCAGCTTCGCCGCCGCCGCGCGCCAGCTGCAGGTGTCGGCCGTGATGGTGGGCAAGCACATCCAGCAGCTCGAAACCCACCTGGGCGCACGCCTGTTCCAGCGCAGCACGCGCCAGAACAGCCTGACCGAGGTGGGCGCCGCGTTCTACGAAGACAGCAAGCGCGTGCTGGAGCAGGTGCGCTGGGCCGAGTCCGCCGTGGAGCGCAGCCGCGCCGTGCCGCAGGGCCTGCTGCGCGTGAGCGCGCCGTTCACGCTGGGCAACCACGTCATCGCGCCGCTGGTGGCCGACTTCCTGCAGCGCCATGACCAGGTGCGCGTGGACCTGCAGCTCACCGACAGCGTGGTGGACCTCGCGGGCGAGGGCTTCGACGTGGCCGTGCGCATCGGCCAGGTGGTGGATGAGGGCCTGGTGGCGCGCCCGCTGCGCCCCTACCGCATGGTGATCGCGGCCGCGCCGGCCTACCTGCAGCGCCATGGCACGCCCGGGCGCGCCGACGATCTGGCCCGCCACCAGTGCCTGAGCCATTCGGTATGGCAGCGCCGTGTGGAATGGACGCTGCGCGATGGCGACGCGGAGTTCTTCTGGCCCGAGAACGCGCGTTTTGTGTGCAACCAGGGCGACGGCCTGCGCCAGGCCGCGCTGCGCGGCCTGGGCCTGATCATGCAGCCCGAGGTGCTGCTGGCCGACGACCTGGCCAGTGGCGCCCTGGTGCCGGTGATGCAGCACTGCCTGCCCGCGGCGCGCGCCGTGCATCTGGTCTATGCGCCGGACCGGCGGCAGCTGCCCAAGCTCGCGCGGTTCGTGGAGCATGTGGTGGGAGTGATGGGCATCGCGGGCGATGCTGTCGCGCCGCGGGCGTAGCCCTTCCCATGCCATGGGCGGCTACCCGGCGTGGTCTGGCGATGCGGCCATGGCGGGGCGCCCGTGTTCGCCGCGCGCCGCCGGGGCCGAGGGCCTACGCACCTGCAGGCCGTGACAGCGGCCACCACGGCGGCCCTGGCCGCCGGGCGGGCTAGGCAGGGCCCGTGGGGCCTATCTTGAACACCCCGCTCACCCGCGCGCAGGGCACGCCATCGGCCGTCACCAGGCCCTGCGCGAACACCAGCGAGCGGGTGACGCGCAGCGGCTCGGCCTCGCCCTCCACCCAGGCGCCCAGCGGCGCGGGGGCCAGGTAGTCGATCTGCAGGCTGATGGTGGGCAGGAAACGGCCGGCCACCTCGGTGCTCTTGCGGTGCACCGACAACGGCAGCAGCATGTCGCAGAAGCTGGCCATCATGCCGCCGTGCAGGTTGTTCATGGGGTTCACATGGCGGTGCTCCACGCGAAAGCCGAATTTCACCACCGCACCTTCGTGCCGCAGGTACAGCGGGCCGTTGTGCTCGATGAACGGGCCGCCCGAGGGCAGGGCCGCGAAGCCATCAGGGACCTGGGGCGCGGTGCCCGGTGCCGCCAGCGGGGCCTGCGTCATCGCGCCGCCTCCTGCTCCACGTCGCTCGCAAAGCTCGCGCCGTGCAGCGCGCTCGTGGTGCCGCCACCGAGCCAGCCGCCGTACACGGCCTGGAAGTCGGCCACGATCCGCGCCAGCGGCATGTCGTCGAAAGCGCCGCGCTGCAGCACGTATTCCATGTGGCGCTGGCCGGTCTTGTCGAACGGGTGGTAGATCGAATCGTTCTCGCCATCGAACTCCAGCGGCAGCAGGCCAAAGCGGTCGCACAGCTCGATGTTGAAGGCGGGCGTCGCCTTGCGCCACTGGCCGTCGAGCCAGATGTCGGTGTAGCCGTGCCAGATGAAGAGGTCGGTCTTCATGGTCTCGCGCATGCGCTCGGTGCTGAGGTGGTTGCGCACATCGGCAAAACCCATGCGCGCGGGAATGCCCGCCGCGCGGCACGCGGCGGTGAGCAGCGCGGCCTTGGGCACGCACCAGCCATGGCCCTGGGCCAGCACGGTGCTGGCCGCCATGCCGTGCGGCGACAGGTCGATGCGGTACGGGTCGTAGCGAAAGCCGTCGCGCACGGCCAGGTACAGGGCGACGGCGCGCTCGCGGTCGGTGGCGCCGCGCGCATGCTTGGCCGCGAAGGCCTGGATGGCGGGGGCGTCGCTGTCGATGAGCGCGGTGGCGCGCAGGGCGGCGGGGGTGGGGTGGTCCGGGGTCATGGTCTCGATACTCCTCGCGGCCCAGTGTGCAGGCCGCGCCGGTGCAGGGCTGTCACGGTGGTGCCACGCGGCACAGTGTGCCGGATCGGCGGCCGGGATGGCGGCCTCTGGTTTCTTGTCACACCCGCCAGGCGGGCAACTGCCAGTTGCGCCACAGCGCCAGCCCGCGCAGCCCGGCCGTGAGCAGCACGCAGGCCACGAGCGGAGCCCAGTCCGGCGCCTGCACCTGGCGCAGCGCCACGTCGGCCCAGCCGCCCGCGAAGGCGCACAGTGCGTAGGGGCGGTGGTCGCTGAAGGCCTGGGGCACCTCGTTGCACAGCACATCGCGCAGCACGCCGCCAAACACGCCCGTGGTCACGCCCATCATCACGCTGATGATGGGCGGCATGCCGATGGCGGTGGCGATGTCCACGCCCACCGCCGCGAACAGGCCCAGGCCAATCGCGTCGGGCAGCAGCATGGCGCGCTCGGTGGGCTGAAAGTGGCGCTGGCGCATGAACAGCATCGCGCCCACGCACAGGGCCAGGATGCCCCAGACAAAACCGGTGTGGCGTATCCAGAAGAAGGGCCGTTGGTCCAGCAGCAGGTCGCGCAGCGTGCCCCCGCCGAAGGCCGCGACGAACGCCACCACACACACGCCCACGGCGTCGAGCCGCTTGCGCGCGGCGGCGATCACGCCCGAGAGGGCAAACGCGATGGTGGCGGCCACTTCCAGGAAGAAGCGCAGGGTGTGCACCCAGGGGGCGTCGAGCAACTGGTCCATGGGCGCGATTGTGCCGTGGGGCAGCGGGTGCGGGCACCGGCGCATGGCAGTGCCGTCTAGATATTACGCTATAAAATATATAGCTACAAGTGCTTATGTATCAAGCGCTAGGTCCCATTTCAACCCAAAATCTGGCGCCTTGCCCACCTGGCGGAGGTGGCACGCGTCCATCAGCCTGCCCAGCCCCCTGCACGCACCAGCTCCCACGCCAGCGCCAGCACACACCCCGCCCCGCCCAGCGCACCCAGCCGCTGGGCCCACGGCAGGCTGGCGGCGGGCCACTGGTTCATTGCCAGCACCAGCAGCCAGCCGAGCACCATCCATGATGCGGCCACCAGCGCCAGTCCGGCGGCCAGCCCGGTCGCGGCGGTGGCTGCCAAGCCCTGCAGCAACAGCGTGCCGATGGCCACAGCCCAGGCGCGCAGCGGTGCAGGTGGCGCCTGGCCGGTGCTGCCGACGCCGTGGCCCCAGGCGCGGGTGGGCACGGTGCGCGCCCAGCGGGTCAGCGCGATCAGCGAGGCCAGTGCGGTGCAGGCGGCGATGAGTTCGTTCATGCGGCCTCCGGCGGGTGGCGGTCAGAAGCATGGACCTGTGCGGTGGGTGTGATGCGCTCCGTCTGCCGCGTGCGCAGCCTCCGCCGTGCGCGCAGCAGCAACGGGGCACCCGCGGCCAGCGCGCACAGGGCTGCGGCGACGGCCCACTGATCCAGCCCCGCCTTGGCTGCCAAGCCGCCGTAGGCCAGCGTTGCCAGAACCCACAGCAGCAGGGCGGTTCGGGGCGCCCAGTGGCGCAACGCGGCGGCGGGCAGCGCGACAAAGAAAGCCAGCAGCAGGCCCAGCATGCCCGACGAGCGCGCTGGCTCTGTCGCCACGATGTGGGCGAGCCGAAACGATTCCACCGCCAGTGCACCGGCCAGCCAAAACGGCAGGTGTGCAGGGATGCCAAAGCGGGCCAAAACGCGCGCGGGCCAGCGGCGGCGTTTGGTGGTGTGGTGCGTGCCAGGATGGCCAGCGCGGCCCGGCGTGGCCGCAGCCTGGTGGCGCACCGCTTTGCGCCGTGGCGCCTGCACGCGCTGCGGCCCGATAAAGGTCGCAATGCCCACGCAGGCAGCGCCCACCAACGCGAGACTGGCCAGCATGCCGGACGCCAGCGCGCTCCCCAGCACCAGGCCCACCGCACCGGCCAGCGCCAGCAACGCCCCCGCGCCACCCAGCGACACGCGCCACAGCGCCAGCGTGCGCAGCGCCCACGCGGCCAGCGCCGACAGCAGCAGCCATGTGCCGATGAGCAACCACACGGCCCACACCGGCCGCTGCGCCAGCGAAGGCAAGCCGGGCGGCCCCCACAGGTGCACGAACACGGCCACGATCAGCGCCGCGGGCGTGGTGGCGTGCAGGGCCAGAAAGAAGCGTTGCATGGGTTGGTGGGGCGGGCAGAAATCGACAATAAATAGCGGTGCGGAGAGGCGGATGAGCGTGTGCAGTGGATGGGACCTCAACCTGCCGCCGCCATGCCCCCGGCCGACGCCTGCGCGGCCTCGGCCTCACGCCGCCGCTGCTGGCGCGCATCGAGCCAAATCAGCGTGCCCGAGATCGACAGGAACGCGGGCGTCATGCCCAGCAAGAAATACAGCCACTTGAGCGCCAGCCCGCCGAAGTCGCCAAAGTGCAGCGGCTCCATGAGACCGTTGACCAGCGACCAGAATCCCGCCGTGCGCGGGTCGTGCACCTTCCTGGGCACGCCGGTGGCGGCGTGGATGTCCACCCGCGCGGTGCTGGCCAGGTGGCCGCTCAGGTTGCCGGTGAAGCTGGCCTCGGCGGTGTCGGTGCCCCAGCGGCGCATCGACACGTAGCGCGCCTCCAGCCCCGGCACGGCCTGCTGCGCGGTGGCGTACAGGGCATCCAGCGACTGCATGCGCACGGGCTCGGCGGCATCGCCAGCGGCCTTGCGCGCGGGCTTGGCGGTGGCTGCGACTTCGGTGCTGCTGGTGGTCACGTATTTGTAGCCCTGCTCGAACAGCGGCGCCAGGCCCATCCAGGCCCCCGTGGTGGCGATCAGGATGTGAAAGCCCAGGCCCCAGATGCCCGCGGACTTGTGCAGGTCGGACATCACCACGCGAAAGCTGCGGCCCCAGCGCTGGGTGAACAGCTCGGCCAGGATCTTGCGGTGGATGACGATGCCCGTGACGATGAGCACCAGCATCGCGGCGCCCAGAAAGCCCACGATCCAGCGCGGCCCGAAGAACAGGAACACGTGCAGCATGCGCAGGTACTGGCCGAGCTGGCTGTCCACCGGGCCCACCACC
This sequence comes from Acidovorax sp. A79, assembly GCF_041154505.1. Lineage (GTDB taxonomy): Bacteria > Pseudomonadota > Gammaproteobacteria > Burkholderiales > Burkholderiaceae_C > Acidovorax. The sequence goes on along the minus strand of NZ_AP028672.1, from coordinate 1,761,345 downwards.
GTGCCCGTGTCCGAGCGCAGGGCCACCTTGGTGCGCGTGCTGGCCGGCGCGCCGCGCTCGCGCACGAAGGCGAAGTAGCTCGGGTTGACCGCGTCGGGCAGCGCGATGGTCTCCACCGTGGCGCCGGGGTAGCGGGTGTGCAGCTGCGTCAGCACCGCATCGAGCGACGCGGGCGTCGCAGAGCGCGGCAGCTGCGCCAGCGACGGGTTGGCCCACAGGTCGATCTCGTTCTTGAACACCACCACCGCGCCCGAGAAGCACACGATGAACATCAGCAGCCCCGTGACGATGCCCGCCCAGGAGTGCAGGACGAAAAGGCGGTTCAGGGTGCGCTGGCTGGTCATGGTCGGCTCGCGGTGGCGGGGCGATGGCGCTGCGTCAGAAGAAGTACGTCACGCCCAGGTTGAAGCTGCGCGGCAACGCGGGCGAGACCACGTTGGCGTTGATCGCGCCGTCGTAGTACGCCTTGTTGAACACGTTCTTCACCCCCGCCGTCACGCGGTAGTTGTCGCCCGCGTAGCTGATGGACGCATCGGCCACCACATACGACGGCAGCGTGAAGGGATACGAGCCGATCTGCTCGCTGACGTAGCGCCCGCCCATGCCCAGCGTGATGCGCTGGTGCTGCGGCAGCTTGTAGGTTGCCCAGGCCGTGAGCGTGTGGCGCGGCGTGAGGTTCAGCGGCAGGCCCACGATGGCGGCGTTGTTGTCGCGCGTGACCTTGGTCTGCGTGTAGGTGTAGGCGCTGGTCAGCTTCCAGCCGTTCTTCATGTCCGCGCCCAGCTCCACCTCCAGGCCGCGCGCGCGCTGCTGGCCGGTCTGCACGCTGAAGCCGGTGTTCACGGGGTCGGCGGTGGTGACGTTCTCGCGCACCAGGTCGAACACGGCGAGCGCGCCGGTGAGCTGGCCATTGGGCGACTCATACTTCACGCCGGCCTCCCACTGCTTGCCGGTCTCGGGCACGAAGTTCGATCCCGCAAAGGTCAGGCCCGATTGGGGCAGGAACGATTCGCCGTAGCTGCCGTACGCGGCCCAGCCGGGCTTGAACTCGTACATCAGGCCGGCGGACAGCGTGGTGGCGCTGTCCTTCTGGCGTGTCTGCGTGTTGGCCACGCGGTTGTTCGTGTCGTTGGTGGACCAGTCGCGGCGCAGGCCCACCAGGGCCGTCCAGCCCTGGCCGAACTTGATCTGGTCCTGCGCATACAGCCCGGCCACGGTGAGCTTGGCGGGCGCGTCGCTGGTCAGCGCCGTGGGGCAGGTGGCCTGCATGCCGTAGACGGGCGCGAACAGGTCCAGCGCGCCGATGCGGCAGGTGCGGCTGGCCAGCAGGCTGTGGCCGCTGCGCACGTCCAGGCCCGTGACGAGCTGGTGCTTGGCGCCCAGCGCCTCGAAGCGCGTGAGCATCGAGGTGTCGGTGGCCAGCAGGTCATAGTCCATGTACTGGCGCGACGCCTGGCGGTTCTGCAGCCGCTGGTTGGCCTGCAGCGCCTGGTTGGAGACGAAGTTGCCCGTGCCCTTCTCGGTCTCGTAGCGCACGTTCTGGCGGAACGTCATCGCGTCGGACACCTTGTGCTCCAGCGCATAGCCCAGCGTGGTGCTCTCCACGTCGTACACGCCAAAGGCAGGATCGCCCGTGAACAGCGTGCGCGACAGGGTGCCGTTGCGGTTGGGCAGCAGCGTGCCGTAGGGTGTGATGCCCTGCTGGCGCATCCACTCGCTGCGGCTGTAGGTGGCGAACAGCACCAGGTCGGTCTGCGCGCCCAGGTCGATGGACAGCGACGGGGCGAACCACCGGTCCTTGCGGTAGACGAACTGCGTGGGGTCGTCGGCGTTGGACACCTGGGCATTGATGCGCAGCGCCGTCTTGCCCGATTCGGACAGCGGCTTGTTCACGTCGGCCTGCAGCGTGCGCTGGCCGAAGCTGCCCACCTCCACGCCCACTTCGTTGATCGCGTCTTTCTTGGGCCGCTTGCTCACCGCGTTGACGATGCCGCCGGGCTGCACCTGGCCGTAGAGCACCGAGGCCGAGCCCTTGAGCACCTCGAAGCGCTCGTAGCCGTAGGGCTGCAGCTTGGCCCACATGCCGGGGCTTTGCACCAGGCCGTCGACCAGGATGGATTCGGTGGAGCGAAAGCCCCGGATGTTGATGTCGTCAAAACCCCGGCGCCCGAAGTTGACGGGGCTCACGCCCGCCACGGTCTGCAGCGCCTGCTGCACGTTGGTGATCTGGCGCGACTCCATCTGCTCGCGCGTGACCACGCTCACGGACTGCGGGGTCTCCAGCCGGCGCATGGGCGCCTTGCCGGCGGTCTGGGCCTCGACGGGCGCAAAGCCCATGTCCTTCTCGGTGCTGGCATTGATGCGCACTTCCTGGAGCTGCGGCGCGGCCACCTGGGCGGCGGCCGCCGGTGCATCGGCGTCCTGCTGTGCCACGGCGGCCTGGGCGAGGCACAGGGCCAGCGGGGTCAGGGCAAACACCCCGGCCTTGCGGGCCCAGGGGTACGGGGAGGAAGAGGGGGCGAGCGAAGAGCGCGGCGAGAAACGGGCCGCGCGCGAGGGCTGAAAAGACATGGGAGTCCCGATGGAGAGAAAGCCGAGGGCGGACAAACGCTGAAGGCGCTGGCTCGCGTGGCTTTTCGGGACGCTGGCTGGCAGGAGTGGGTATTCTAATGCGAATAGTTATCGTTTGAGAGGTGGCCATGCAAGCGGCGCCGCAGTGCGCGTTGCGCGGTTCCGCCGGACGGCCACGCATCGCCGCAAAGACCGACCGCTTGCGGGCGCGCATGACTGTGCTCCCTCCCGTGCGGCAATCGTCGGTCTTTTGCTATTGAACGGATAGCATCTGGCGCTTGATGGATCAGCGTCAAGGCCTGCTTTTGTCCACATCCTGGGCGCTGGCCGCCCCGTCGGCGCTCTGCGGGCTCCCGGGCTCGCCATACCCGGGGTACGCGCCCCCCGTCGCCCCCAGCGCCGCGCTCTCCTGCCGCTCCTTGGCCATCTGCTCGGCGAACTGGTTGCGGCCCTCGCGCGCCACCGCGATGAACTTGGCGCGGTCCTTGTAGTGCGGGTACATGCGGTCGGCCAGGGCGATGTTGTGGGTGCGAAAGCGCCGGGTGATGGCCGTGGCCTCGGCGGGCGCCAGGCCCATCAGTTCCAGCACCGTGTGCGCGCTTTGCAGGCTGGACTCGAACAGTTCGCGCTGCACCAGCGTCACACCCAGGTCGCGCAGCTTGTTCCAGTGCGTGACGTCGCGCGCGCGGGCCACCACCTGCAGCTGGGGGAAGTGTTCGCGGGCAAGCTTGGCGATCTTGAGGGACTGCTCGGCATCGTCCACGGCGATGACCAGGATGCGGGCGTGTTCGGCGCCCGCGATGCGCAGCAGGTCGAGCCGCGTCGCATCGCCATAGAACACGCGGTAGCCGAAGGTGCGCGCCACTTCCAGCATCTCCACGCTGTGGTCCAGCACGGTGGTGCGCAGGCCCTGGGCCAGCAGCACGCGCGAGACGATCTGCCCGTAGCGGCCGAAGCCCGCGATGATGATGGGCGCCTCCTGGGGCTCGGAGATTTCCTCGGCCCGGGGCTCGGACTTGAGCTGGGCGTAGCGGCGCAGCAGCACGCGGTCCAGCAGCACCAGCAGCAGCGGGCTGATCAGCATCGACAGCGCCACCGCGCCGATGAGCAGCGAGGCCGTCTCGGCCGGGAACACGCTGGCACCGGCGGCGGCCTGGAACACCACGAAAGCGAATTCGCCGCCCTGGGCCAGCAGCAGCGTGAACACCGGGCGCTCCTGGTACGGGATGTTGACCAGCTTGGCCAGCGTGTAGATCACGATGGCCTTGGCCGCGAGGAAGCCGACCAGGATGGCGGCCATGAGGCCCGGCGAGCGCAGGATCACGCCGAAGTCGATGCTCATGCCCACGGCGATGAAGAACAGCCCCAGCAGCAGGCCCTTGAAGGGCTCGATGTCGGCCTCCAGCTCGCGCCGGTACTCGCTGTCGGCCAGCAGCACGCCGGCCAGGAAGGCGCCCAGCGCCATCGACAGGCCCACCATCACCATCAGGTAGGCGATGCCCACCACCAGCAGCAGCGCGGCGGCAGTGAAGATCTCGGGCGTGTTGCTCTTGGCGATCCAGCGCAGCACGGGGCGCAGCAGCAGGCGCCCGCCCAGGATGATGGCGGCGATCACGCCCACGATCTTGAGCACCTCGAGCGCCATCTCGCCCGGCGTGTGGCCCGCGCCGTCGCCCGCAGCGGCGCCCAGCACCGGCAGCAGGGCCAGGATGGGGATGGCCGCCACGTCCTGGAACAGCAAAATCGAAAAGCCCGCCTGCCCGCTCTGGGTGCGCATGAGGTTGCGCTCGGCCAGCGACTGCAGCGCGATCGCCGTGGAGGACAGCGCCAGGCCCAAAGCGCCCACCAGGCTCACGCGCCACGGCAGGCCGGCGAGGGCGCCCAGCGCGAACAGCACGGCCGCGCAGCCCAGCACCTGCGCGGTGCCGGTGCCGAAGATGGGGCGGCGCAGCGCCCACAGGCGGCTCGGTTGCAGCTCCAGCCCCACGAGGAACAGCATCAGCACCACGCCGAATTCGGCGAAATGCAGGATGTCCTGCACGTTGCTCACCAGCCCCAGGCCCCACGGCCCGATGGCGATGCCCGCCGCGAGGTAGCCGATGATGGCCCCGAGGCCCAGCGCCTTGGCAATGGGCACGGCCAGCACCGCAGCGGTGAGGTACAGGAAGCCGTAGGTGAGCCAGGTGGGGGCGTGTTCCATAGAGGGGGATGCGGGCGATGGCGTGGGGAAGGGGCGTCGCGGGGATGCGGGCGTGGGCGTGTCAGGATTCTGGCACCGTCGCGGCGATGTGGAGAGGCTGGCGAGGCATGTTGTTGCGGTGCTTCAATTTTAATAGCATCTGGCGCTGGTGGGACAAGCGCTGGAGGCGCTCTTCGTGCATGCCATGGCGGCGGCGCGGGCGCGTTGTTAAGATGCGTGCCCTTCTCGGATTACAGGCGCGGTGTTTCATGGACTTGCAGACTTGGCTGGCTTTTTTCGCGGCGTCGTGCCTGATCGCGGTGTCGCCGGGCTCGGGGGCCGTGCTGTCGATGAGCCATGGCCTGTCGTTCGGCGTGCGCAAGACGGGCGCCACCATCTTCGGCCTGCAGCTGGGCCTGCTGCTGATCCTGCTGATTGCCGGGGCGGGCGTGGGGTCGCTGCTGCTGGCGTCCGAGGTGGCCTTCAGCGTCGTCAAGGTGCTGGGCGCGTGCTACCTGATCTATGTGGGCTTCAACCAGTGGCGCGCGGGCGACGCGTCGCCCGTGCAGGGCGATGAGGAAGCACCGGCGGGCACCTGGCAAAAGCGCTGCCTCACGGGCTTCCTGACCAACGCCACCAACCCCAAGGGCATCATCTTCATGGTGGCCGTGCTGCCCCAGTTCATGACCGACACGCGCCCGCTGTGGACGCAGCTCCTGGTGATGGCCGCCACCACGGTGACGGTGGACGTGGTGGTGATGCACGGCTACGCTTTCGGGGCCAGCGCCCTGCGCCGCCTGATGCGCAGCGCGCGTGCGGTGCGCGCGCAGAACCGCGTGTTTGGCGGCCTGCTGATGGCGGTGGGCGCGGGGCTGTTCTTCGTCAAGCGTGGCGGCCAGCACGCCTGAGGTGGCCCCAGCGTGTTGCTGATGCTTTGATTTTGATAGCTGCTGGCGCTTGTCCATCAAGCGCCAGGGGCTGATTTGGCTTGTATTTTCATGGATGCGCGGATTCCAAGGAGGTTGTCATGCCAGTAGTTGTTGTCGCCAACCCGAAGGGCGGCGTGGGCAAGTCCACGCTGTCCACCAACATCGCGGGCTACTTTGCGAGCCAGGGGCATCCCGTGATCCTGGGCGACACCGACCGGCAGGAGTCCGCCAGGCTCTGGCTGGGCCTGCGCCCGCCGGCCGCGCGCCCCATCGGCGCCTGGGACGGCCTCAGCTCGGACGTGATCAGCCGCCCGCCCAAGGGCACCACGCATGCGGTGCTTGATACGCCCGCCGGCCTGCACGGCTGGCGCCTGAACGACGTGCTCAAGCTGGCCGACAAGATCATCGTGCCGCTGCAGCCCAGCGTGTTCGACATCTTCGCCACGCGCAGCTTCCTGGACCAGCTGGCCGAGCACCGCCACGCGGCGGGCGTGCCCGTGGGCATCGTGGGCATGCGCGTGGACGCGCGCACCAAGGCCGCCGAGCAGCTGCACCACTTCGTGGACAACCTGGGGTTTCCGGTGCTGGGCTACTTGCGCGACACGCAGAACTACATCCACCTGGCGGCGCATGGCCTCACGCTGTTCGACGTGGCGCCGGGCCGTGTGGCGCGCGACCTGGAGCAATGGCAAGGAATCTGTACGTGGCTAGACACATGACCCCCCCTGAGGCGCTGCGCGCCTTCCCCCGAGGGGGACGCCACCCCTGGACTGGCAAAGCCAGATCCACGGTGGCACTGGCCTGGGGAGTGCCAGTTGCTGGCGTTGTGTGCCAGATGGGCGCACGGTGTCCCGTGCCAGACAAGGCGCGCACGGCTGCGGCGCTACATTGGGGTGATGAAAATCTTTCGCTCCTACTCCGAAGTCAGCGCCTGCGTGGGCCAGGAGGTCGCCGTGACCGACTGGATCACCATCACGCAGGAACAGGTCAACCTGTTCGCCCAGGCCACGGGCGACCACCAGTGGATCCACGTGGACCCCGAGCGTGCGAAAGCGGGGCCGTTTGGCGCGCCCATTGCCCACGGGTTTCTCACGCTGTCGCTGATTCCGCAGTTCTTCGAGGCGGGCCTGACCATAGAGGGTGCGCGCATGGGCGTGAACTACGGGCTCAACAAGGTGCGCTTCACCGCGCCGGTGCCGGTGGGCAGCCGCCTGCGCGCGCGCCTCACGCTGCAGGCGGCCGAGCCGGTGGCGCCCGATGGCATGCAGATGGCGTGGCTGGTGACCGTGGAACGCGAGGGCAGCGACAAACCCGTGTGCGTGGCCGAATCGCTTGCGAGAAATTTCGGGGCACCCGCCTGAGCCTGGCCGCTCGCGGGCAGGAGGTCTGACCCATGGACCGCCTGCAAGCCATGAAGGTGTTCGAGCGCGTGGTGGAGGAGGGCGGCTTTGCCGCCGCCGCCCGGGCCATGGACATGTCGCCCCCCGTGGTCACCCGCATGGTGGCCGAACTGGAGCAGCACCTGGGCACGCGCCTGCTGCAGCGCACCACGCGCAAGCTGGCTCTCACCGATGCGGGCGATGCCTACCTGCAGCGTGTGCGCACCATCCTGCACGAGATCGATGACGCCGAGGCGGCCGCCGCCGCGAACACGCGCGACCTGCGCGGCACCATCCGCATCGTCGCGGCCCCGGTGCTGGCCACCAACTTCCTGGCGCCCATGGTGGCGCTGTGGCATGCGGAGTTTCCCAAGCTGCTGCTCGACATCGACCTGGACGCCTATGCCTCGGCGCGGGTGGACGAATACGATGTGACCATCATGGTGGCGGGAGAGGACTTCGACGCCAACATCGTGGCGCGCCCGCTGCTGAAGGGCGAGGCCATCGTGGTGGCGTCGCCCGACTACCTGGAGCGCAAGGGTATTCCGCGCGAGCCGCAGGACCTGCTGCAGCACGACTACCTGCGCGACTCGGGCATGGCCGCCCGTTCCCAGACGGGGCCTGGCCGCAAGCTGCGCCTGCAATCCCTCTCCGGCAATCTGCCGGCCCAGGAAATCGACATGCCGGCGGTGCTGCAGTCCGTCAGCACCGAGCTGCTGCTGCGCGCGGCGGTGGACGGCGCGGGGGTGGCGGTCACGTCGCGCCTGCTGGCCGAAGAACACCTGGCCCGCGGAGAGCTGGTGCACATCCTGCCCGCGTGGATCTTTTCGCGCTACACCATCTATGCCGCGCTGCCCTCGGGCCGCATGCTGCCCGCGCGCACCAAGGTGTTCCTGGACTTCCTGAGCGAGCAGGTGCCCCTGGCCATGGCCGAACAGCGCGGGCAGGCAGGCTAGCGGGCTGGCTGGGGCGGCGGTTTCCGCTCTGGTGGCCGGGTCATGTTCCCCCGGTCGGCCGCAGGCGGCGATGAACGGCCTGCGTCAGCCCAGCTGGGCGAATCCGCTGATGATGGTGCCTTCTGGCTCGACGGTGATCTCGCCATCGGGCATCGCAAAACTGTTCTGGCGCCAGGCCTCGAACACCGTCACCGCCACGGCGTTGGACAGGTTCAGGCTGCGCTGGCCTGCCACCATCGGCAGCCGCAGGCGCTGCGCGGGTGGGAAGCTGTCGCGCAGCTCGGGTGGAAGACCCCGCGTCTCGGCGCCAAACACCAGCCAGTCGCCCGGCAGGAAACAGGTGGAGTGCACCGGCTGCGAGCCGTGGGTCGTCATGGCGAACATGCGGGAGGGGTCGGGCTGGGCATCGCGCAGGAAGGCGGTCCAGCCGGGGTGGATCTGCACCTGGGCGTACTCGTGGTAGTCGAGCCCCGCACGCCGCATCTGCCTGTCCTCCATCGTGAACCCCAGGGGCTCGACCAGGTGCAGGGTGCATCCGGTGTTGGCCGCCAGGCGAATCACATTCCCGGTGTTGGGCGGGATCTCGGGTTCGACGAGGACGATATGGAACATGCTGGCTATTGTCATCGCCCGGCGTGTGAGTTGAGCAACCGCTCGTAATCAAAAGTATCCCGCTAGTCCAGCCCCGTGCGCGCGAGGACTGCGCAGGTGACATGCGCCACGCCCGCCTCGCGCAGTGCCAGCGTGGCGGCCTGCATCGTGGCGCCCGTGGTCATCACATCGTCGACCAGCACCACGCGCTGGCCCCGCAGGGCCGCCGCATGCGCGGGCTCGATGGCAAACGCACCCCGCAGGTTGCGCAGGCGCTGCGCCCGCGGCAGTCCGCTCTGTGCCTCGCTGGCGTGCAGGCGCAGCAGGGTCCGGGTGTCGCTCCTGGGGCCTGCCAGATGCCTTGCGAGGAGCGCGGACTGGTTGAATCCCCGCTCGCGCAGGCGCTCGGCCGACAGCGGTATCGACAGCACGCGGTCCGCCGCGTCCAGGGCCGGTTCCATCCAGGGCGTGCTGCGCATCAGCGTGGCCAGGGCCCTGGCCCACCCGGGGTCACCCCGGAACTTGAAGTGCGCGAGCGCGTCGGCCCATGGGTAGGCGTAGTCCACGGCGGCCACGCAGGCATCGAAGCTGGGCGGGCTGTGCACGCAGGCGCCGCAGACGGCGACCCCCGGGGGGACCCGCAGGGCGCAGCGCTGGCAGCGTGTGGCGGGCTGGGCAAAGCGCGCCGCGCAGGCATTGCAGATCCGCTGCGACGGCCATGCATGGCAGACGGCGCACTGGCTGGGCACCTTGTCCGCCCAGGTGCGAAGAGGGCGCGAAATCCCTAGCAAGCCCGTGAAAAGCATGAATCAATATACTCGCCCGTCCTGCCATGCCCTCCGAGCGTCCCCCCACCATTGATCCCGTTGCTGCGGCCCGCTGGCATGCGGCGGCCCCTGCGTTGTCCCCCTGGCTCCATGAGGAGGTGGCGCGCCGCATGGAGGACCGCCTGCAGTGGATCCGCCAGGCTCCCGAATCGTGGTGCCATTGGGATGCGGTGCGCGGAGGGCTGCACGCACATACGCTGGTGAGCGCACGCTTTCCCAAGGCACGCTGCCAGATCTACGAGACGGCCGCGCATTGCCAGGAGGTGGCGCGGCAGGCCCTGGCCAGGCCCTGGTGGAGTCCCGCCCGCTGGGGCGCCGGCAACCCGCAGCTGGGTGCGCCGGCGGATGCGAGCGTGCAGATGCTCTGGGCCAACATGGCGCTGCACACGGCAGCGGACCCGCAGGCGCTGATCGCGCAATGGCACCGTGCCCTGGCCGTGGATGGCTACCTGATGTTCTCGTGCCTGGGTCCCGACACGCTGCGCGAGCTGCATGCGGTGTACGCCGAGCTGGGCTGGCCTCCTGCCGGGCATGCGTTCACGGACATGCACGACTGGGGGGACATGCTGGTGCACGCGGGCTTTGCCGAGCCTGTGATGGACATGGAGCGCATCACGCTGACCTTCGCCACCCCGCAGCGGCTGGTGCGGGAGTTGCAGGAACTGGGCTGCAACCTGCACCCCGCGCGTTTTGGCGCGCTGCGCGGGCGGCGCTGGCGCGAGCGGCTGTACGAAGCGCTGGCGCACCGGCTGGCGGACCCCGGCAACGCAGGGCAACTGGCGCTGACCTTCGAGATCATCTACGGGCATGCGTTCAAGCCCGCGCCGCGCGTGCGCGTGAGCCCCAGCAGCGCCGTGTCGCTGCAGGACATGCGCACCATGCTGCGACAGGGCGGCAAGGAGAGCTAGTCTGTAACTCCGTGTCAATGACATGGAACAAGGCACGCTACAATTCCGGGTTATTGAGATTTCGGGCATCTTCCCGCGCAACCTTGCAGGCTGCGCCTGTCGCGGCAACGCATGGCAGGCACCTTTCAGCCGGCAGTCTTGTGAGCACTTCTGGTGACGGGCTTGGTTTTTCGTTTTGCCACGGTGTCGGGTCAGCGCATCGACTGGCGTCTCGTTCGCAATTGCTCGGTCACGCCGGCGCAACTGGGTTGGACGTACCTGTCGCTGTGCCTGGTGTCGCTGGGTATCGCGGCTTTCTTCTGGATGCTCGGTGCCCGTCTGGTCATGCCCTTCGCATGGCTCGAAATCGTGGCTGTAGGAATTGCATTCGCCATGTACGGTCGCCATGCGGCGGATGGCGAGAGGATTTCACTGCAGGGCTCGCGCCTCGTGGTGGAACTGGAGACAGCAGGCAAGCTGGAGCGTGCCGAGTTTGACCGGAGCCGGGTTCGCGTAGAACCCAAGACCGGAGACCGTTCGCTGATCATGCTGTCTGCGCAGGGCCGTTCGGTCGAAGTGGGGCGCTACGTGCGCCCCGAGCTTCGGCCGGTCCTGGCATCGGAGATCCGCATGGCCTTGCGCGCCGCCTGACCCCACGCAGGCGCGCGAAAGGGATTGGTTAAATTGAGGCTTAGAAGTAAGTGAGAACTATGAAGAGCATTTCCAACAAGCTGGCTTCTCTGCTGCTGATTGCCGGTGCATGGGTGGGTTCCGCAGCCCATGCCGTTCAGGACCTGCCTGGCGGCCCCGCAGTCAACCAGCTGAACCTGGCGCCGCCCGTCACCAAGATCGCAGAAGAGCAGCATTTTCTGCACTGGATGATGCTGATCATCTGCACGGTGATCTTTGTTGCAGTGTTCTCCGTGATGTTCTACTCGATCTGGAAGCACCGCCGTTCCAAGGGCGCCAAATCGGCCAATTTCCATGAGTCCGTGACGGTGGAAGTGGTGTGGACCATTGTTCCGTTCATCATCGTGATCCTGATGGCCCTGCCCGCCACGAAGGTGCTGGTGGCCCAGAAGGACACGACCAATGCCGACCTCACCATCAAGACCACGGGTTACCAGTGGAAGTGGGGCTACGACTACATCACCGGCGAAGGCGAGGGCCTGGCCTTCATCTCCACGCTGGACAGCAGCCACCGCGTGATGTCCGACAGCGGCAACGTCAAGGACGCCCCTGCCAACTACCTGCTGAAGGTGGACAACCCGATGGTGGTGCCCGTGGGCAAGAAGGTCCGCATCATCACCACCGCCAACGACGTGATCCATGCCTTCATGGTGCCCGCCTTCGGCATCAAGCAGGACGCGATCCCCGGCTTCGTGCGCGACACCTGGTTCCGCGCCGAGAAGATCGGTGACTACTATGGCCAGTGCGCCGAACTGTGCGGCAAGGAACACGCCTACATGCCCATCCACGTGAAGGTCGTGTCCGCCGAGGACTACACCGCCTGGGTGGGCGAGCAAAAGAAGAAGGCCGCGGCCAAGCTGGACGACCCCACCAAGGTGTGGACCCTGGACGACATCATGAAGCGCGGCGAGAAGGTGTATGCGGCCAACTGCGCGGCCTGCCACCAGGCCAACGGCAAGGGCGCCGGTCCCATCAAGCCGCTGGACGGCTCGGCCATCGTGCTGGATGCGGACCACGCCAAGCAGATCCAGGTCGTGCTCAAGGGCGCGGCCAATGGCGCGATGCCTGCATGGGCTCAGCTGAGCGATACCGACATCGCCGCAGTGGTGAGCTACACGAAGAACTCCTGGTCCAACAAGACCGGCCAGCTGGTGCAGCCTGCTGAAATCGTGGCCCAGCGTGGCAAGTAATCATCGCCCTATCGTATTGAGGAATCCAAAATGAGCGCAGTTCTCGACAATCACGGGCACGCGGGCGATCACGCACACGACGGCCACGACCACCACCACGGCCCCACCGGCTGGCGCCGCTGGGTGTTCGCCACCAACCACAAGGACATCGGTACCCTGTACCTGCTGTTCGCCTTCGCCATGCTGATGGTCGGCGGCGTCCTGGCACTGCTGATCCGCGCCGAGCTGTTCCAGCCCGGCCTGCAGCTGGTGAACCCCGAGCTGTTCAACCAGCTCACCACCATGCACGGCCTCATCATGGTGTTCGGCGCCATCATGCCGGCCTTCGTGGGCTTCGCGAACTGGATGATCCCGCTGCAGATCGGCGCATCCGACATGGCCTTCGCGCGCATGAACAACTTCAGCTTCTGGCTGATGATCCCCGCGGCCATCATGCTGGTGAGCTCGTTCTTCATGCCCGGTGGCGCACCCGCCGCCGGCTGGACGCTGTACGCGCCGCTGACGCTGCAGATGGGCCCCTCCATGGACGCCGGCATCTTCGCGATGCACATCCTGGGTGCCTCGTCCATCATGGGCTCGATCAACATCATCGTGACCATCCTGAACATGCGCGCGCCCGGCATGACGCTGATGAAGATGCCCATGTTCGCCTGGACCTGGCTGATCACCGCCTACCTGCTGATCGCCGTGATGCCCGTGCTGGCTGGCGCCATCACCATGACGCTGACGGACCGCCACTTCGGCACCAGCTTCTTCAACCCCGCCGGCGGCGGTGACCCGGTGATGTACCAGCACATCTTCTGGTTCTTCGGCCACCCCGAGGTGTACATCATGATCTTGCCGGCCTTCGGCATCATCAGCCAGATCGTGCCCGCGTTCGCACGCAAGAAGCTCTTCGGCTACGCCTCCATGGTGTACGCGACCTCCTCCATCGCCATCCTGTCGTTCATCGTGTGGGCACACCACATGTTCACGACCGGCATGCCCGTGACGGGCCAGCTGTTCTTCATGTACGCCACCATGCTGATCTCCGTGCCCACGGCCGTGAAGATCTTCAACTGGATCGCCACCATGTGGCGCGGCTCCATGACGTTCGAGACCCCCATGCTGTTCGCCGTGGGCTTCATCTTCGTGTTCACCATGGGTGGTTTCACCGGCCTGATCCTGGCCATGGCGCCCATCGACATCCAGCTGCAGGACACCTACTACGTGGTGGCCCACTTCCACTATGTGCTGGTGGCCGGCTCGCTGTTCTCGATGTTCGCGGGCGTGTACTACTGGCTGCCCAAGTGGACCGGCGTGATGTACTCCGAAACGCGCGGCCAGATCCACTTCTGGTCCTCGCTGATCTTCTTCAACATCACCTTCTTCCCGATGCACTTCCTGGGCCTGGCCGGCATGCCACGCCGTTATGCCGACTACCCGATGCAGTTCGCCGACTTCAACGCCATCGCTTCGGTGGGCGCGCTGGGCTTCGGTCTCGCGCAGGTGTACTTCTTCGTGGCGGTGATCATCCCCGCCATGCGCGGCAGGGGCGAGAAGGCTGCGGCCAAGCCCTGGGACGGCGCCGAAGGCCTGGAATGGGAAGTCCCGTCGCCAGCACCTTTCCATACGTTCGAGAATCCCCCCAAGCTGGACGCCACGGCCACCCGCGTGATCGGCTGAACACCATGCCCATGACACCCGAACAGAAAAAGAGCAACCTGCGGATGGCGCTGATCCTGGCGTCCGTCGCGGTGGTGTTCTTCGTCGGGTTCATGGTCAAGGTCGTTCTGCTGTCCCGCTGAGCCCGCACCTGCCATGAGCCTGCACCGCGAAAACGCCAAGATGGTCGGCAAGCTGGTCGTGATCGCGGCCGGCATGTTCGCCTTCGGCTATGTGCTGATCCCCATCTACAAGCACATCTGCGAGATGACGGGCATCAACATCCTGTCGCTGTCCGAGCGGCAGGTGCCCGGCAACGGCGTGGCCGGCAAGGATGTCAAAGTACCGGGCAACACGCAGGTGGACAAGACCCGCACGATCACGGTGGAGTTCGACGCCAACGCGCGCGGCCCGTGGGATTTCAAGCCCGCCCAGCGTTCGGTGCAGGTGCACCCGGGCGAGCTGACGACCGTGATGTACGAGTTCCAGAACGTGCAGAACCGCCGCATGGCTGCGCAAGCCATACCGAGCTATGCACCGCGCCAGGCCGCGGCGCACTTCAACAAGCTGGAGTGCTTTTGCTTCAACCAGTACACGCTGGAGCCTGGAGAAAAAAAGGAATGGCCCGTGGCATTTGTGATTGATCCGCGTATTTCCAAGGACGTGACGACCATCACGCTGTCCTACACGTTCTTCGAGGTGGGTGGCAAGACGCCGGCAGCACCGCAGTCCACTGCCGCCGTGGGCCTGTCCGCGCCCCTGGTCTCTCCAGCGGCGGGAGCGGGTTCATGAATACGCCAGTGGAGCAGCCGGTGGTGAAGCCCCACGAGCGCAAGGGATCGCTGCTGCGCACGGTGCGGGCGGTGGCCTGGTCGCTGATAGGTCTGCGCAAGGGCAGCGAGTACCAGCAGGATGTCGAAAAGCTCAACCCGCTGCATATCATCGTGGTGGGGCTGGTGGCCGTCTTTCTGCTGGTGATCGGCCTGATCGCGTTGGTGAACTGGGTCGTGTGAATGGGTTGCTGGAACCGTATCCGCAACAACAAAGCCGAAAACAAAGATTTTGAGAGTCAGGAGCTGAAATGAGTGCATCAACCCACGGCGGAACCCCGTACTACTATGTACCCGCAGAGTCGCGTCATCCGGTGATGGCGGCAACCGGTCTGTTCTTCGTCATTCTGGGCGCGGGCCAGTGGATCAATGGCCACGACTGGGGCAAGTATTCCCTGGCACTGGGCCTGGTGTGGTGGCTGTTCACGCTGTACCAGTGGTTCGGCGATGCGGTGCGCGAGAGCGAAGGCGGCCTGTACGGCCACAAGATCGACCTGTCGTACCGCTGGAGCATGAGCTGGTTCATCTTCTCGGAAGTGATGTTCTTCGGCGCGTTCTTCACGGCACTGTGGTGGGCGCGTTCGCACTCGGTGCCCGCTCTGGGCAGCCTGGACAACGCGCTGCTGTGGCCCGATTTCAAGGCGGTCTGGCCCAGCCTTGCCGCCGGTGCCACCGCCTCGCCGGCCGGCATCGTCGAACCCTTCCAGACCGTGGGCCCCTTCTGGCTGCCCACCATCAACACGGCGCTGCTGCTGACGTCGGGCGTGACGCTGACCATTGCCCACCATGCATTGCGCGAAAACCACCGTGGCAAGACCATCGGCTTCATGTGGGCCACGGTGCTGCTGGGCTTCGTGTTCCTGCTGGTGCAAGGCTACGAGTATTTCCATCTCTACACCGACCTGAACCTCAAGCTCAGCTCCGGCGTGTTCGGCTCCACGTTCTTCATGCTCACGGGCTTCCACGGTTTTCACGTGTTCCTGGGCATGCTGATGCTGCTGGTGATCACGCTGCGCCTGCAGAAGGGACATTTCACCGCGGACAAGCACTTCGGCTTCGAAGGCGCCGCGTGGTACTGGCACTTCGTGGACGTGGTGTGGCTGGGCCTGTACGTGCTGGTCTACTGGATGTAACCAGGCACGCTGCCAACAAAAAAGCGCCTCGCGGCGCTTTTTTTGTTGGCAGGGCCAGGGCGGGATGAGAAGGGGGTATGCGGGGGCTTGGGCCACTGCCGCTTCATGGCCCCGGTCAACGGGAGGCCGGCAGGCCGGTGGGCTGGATGTAGCCCAGTTTCCACGCCACCAGGATGCACAGGAAGAGCACGATGGAGAGCCCCACGCGCACCGCGAGTGCCTTGGCCATGTGGCTGCCCTTGGCCTTGTCATTGCGGCCATTGCGCATCATGAAGAACAGGGCGGAGGCCAGGCTGGCCAGAATGGCGATGAACGCCACCACTACGAGGTATTTCATGGAGAACATTATCCTGTGACAGTGTCACGTCGTCCCCTGGGCCTGCGTTTCTGGCTGATCACCCTTGCTGCGGTGGCCGGCATGCTGGCCACGGCCTCGCTCGGCCGCTGGCAGCTGTCGCGCGCCGCGGAGAAGGAGGCCCTGCAAGCCATGCTGGAGGAGCGTGGCCGCATGCCCGCCGTCGACGCCCCAACGCTGCTCGCAGCCGCGGCGCAGCCGGATGCGGCAGCGCTCGTGCACCGTGCCGTGGTGCTGGAAGGCCGGTGGCTGCCGGAGCACACCGTGTACCTTGACAACCGCCAGATGCACGGCCGCCCCGGGTTTTTCGTGCTGACACCGCTGCAGCTGGCCGAAGGCAGCGGCGCGGTGGTGCTGGTGCAGCGTGGCTGGGCCGCCCGCAACTTCCAGGACCGCACGCAGCTGCCGCGGGTGCAGACCGTGCAGGACCAGGTGGTGCGCGTGCAGGGCCGCGTGGCGCTCCCGCCTTCGCGCCTGTATGACTTCCAGGGGGCCGATAGCGCACAGGGGTCTTCCCGCATCCGGCAAAATCTCGACCTGGCAGCGTTCCGCACCGAAACCGGTCTTGCGCTCGCCAACCTCACGGTGTTGCAGACGGGCGAAGCAGGCGAGGGGCTGCAACGCGACTGGCCCGTGGTCGGCGCGGGCGTCGACAAGCATTACGGTTACGCATTTCAATGGTTCGGGCTCTGCGGCCTGATTGCACTTCTCTATGTCTGGTTCCAAATCGTCCGACGCTTCATTCGCCCGCGCAGCCAGCCTGCCGCCTGAGGCCCATGGGGACCACCCTCTGGGCCTTACCGTGCACACGCTGCCCCCGGCGGACGGCGCCGTGGCCACGGCCCAGCGTGCCCGCCATGGGCGATGGAAGATGTTCGGCGTCCTGCTCATCTGCGCGGCCCCGGTCATCGCCTCGTATTTCACCTACTACGTGGTTCGCCCCGAGGGCCGCCGCAACTACGGCGAACTGATCGACCCCCAGCGCACCATGCCGCAGGTCGACGCCACGTCGCTGGACGGCAATGCTGTTTCGCTGGCGTCTCTGAAGGGGCAGTGGCTCCTGGTCAGCGTGGCGGGCGGTGCCTGCGACGCGGACTGCCAGAAGCACCTGTACCTGCAGCGCCAGCTGCGCGAAAGCCTGGGCAAGGAAAAAGACCGGGTGGACTGGGTCTGGCTGGTGAATGATGCCGCCAGCGTGCCGGCCGAGCTCGCGCCCGCCCTGCAGAAGGCGACGGTGCTGCGGGTGGACGGCGCCGCGCTGGGCGCCTGGCTGGCCCCCGCCGAAGGCCATCGGTCCGCCGAGCACCTGTATGTCGTGGACCCGATGGGCAACTGGATGATGCGGTTTCCTGCGGCGATGGACACGGCCGGCGCGGCCAAGGCCAAGCGGGATCTTGAACGCCTGTTGCGCGCGTCGTCTTCCTGGGATGAAGCCGGACGCCCCGGAAAGCCGTGATGGACGCCCAGCCGCTCTACGATCTGGCGCCCATCGCCCGGCTCATGCTGCTGGGCGTGCTGATAGCGCTCGGCCCCCTGGCCTGGGTCGGCCTGCGCAACCGTGGCAGCTCTCCCATGCGGCGCCTGCAGGCGCTGACCGTGCTCACCCTGTTCCTGACCTTCGACCTGGTGCTGTTCGGCGCCTTCACGCGCCTGACCGATTCGGGCCTGGGCTGTCCTGACTGGCCCGGCTGCTACGGCAGCGCCAGCCCCGTGGGCGCACACACCGAGATCTCCGCCGCCCAGCAGGCCATGCCCACCGGCCCCGTGACCCATGGCAAGGCCTGGGTCGAGATGATCCACCGCTACCTGGCCACCGGTGTGGGCGTGCTCATCATCGTGCTCACCGTGTCGGCCTGGGTGCAGCACCGCAAGGCCCGCCGCGACGGGGACGAGGGGCCTCCCGTCAGCCCGTGGTGGCCCACCTTCACGCTGTTCTGGGTCTGCCTGCAGGGGGCCTTTGGCGCCTTGACGGTGACGATGAAGCTGTTTCCAGCCATCGTCACGCTGCACCTCATCGGGGGGCTGGTGCTGCTGGCGCTGCTGTGCGTGCAGGCGGTTCGCCATACCCACCGCGCCCAGGGCCGCACGCCCGTGCGCCTCTCGACGGGGCTGCGCTGGGGCCTGGTCGCCACCAGCTTGCTCGTGGCCCTGCAAGTGGTGCTGGGCGGATGGGTCAGCACCAACTACGCGGTGCTGGCGTGCACCACCTTTCCCACCTGCCAGGGGAGCTGGTGGCCCGAGATGGACTTTGGCCAGGGTTTCCAGGTCTGGCGCGCGCTGGGCATGCTGCAGGATGGCAGCCACATCAGCTTCGCCGGTCTCACGGCCATCCACTATGCGCACCGGTTGATGGCCTATGCAGTGCTCGCAGCGTTGGGCATCGTGTGGTGGGGCCTTCGGCGGGCGCACGTGTTGCCCGCCCAGTGCCGCTGGCTGGCGGGGCTTGCGCTGCTGCAACTGGCCACGGGCCTGTCCAACGTGGTTCTGGACTGGCCGCTGGTGGCCGCCGTGCTGCACACCGGCGGCGCCGCGGCGCTGGCGGTGGTATTGACCTGGGCCCTGGTGTCCAGCCGCGCGGCATCCGCGCCCCAAGAGTTTTCCGCGCCATCGGGCGCATCGAGAGTGTCCGCATGAGTGCTGCTGCCCCCGCCGTTGTTTCCCCGCCCTCGCGCCTGTCGCAGTTCTATGCGCTGACCAAGCCCCGTGTGGTCCAGCTCATCGTCTTTTGTGCGCTCATCGGCATGGTGCTGGCCGTGCCTGGGCTTCCTTCCGCACCGCAGCTGGGGCTGATGGCCCTGACGTGCGCGGGCGTGTGGCTGGTGGCCGGCGCGGCAGCCGCTTTCAACTGCATCGTGGAGCAGGGCATCGACGCCAAGATGAAGCGCACCGCCTGGCGCCCCACGGCCAAGGGGGAACTGTCCAACGCGCAGACGCTGCTGTTCTCGGCCGTGCTGTGCGCGGCGGGGTCCGCGTTGCTGTATTTCTGGGTGAACCCGCTCACGATGTGGCTCACGTTCGCCACCTTCGTGGGCTATGCGGTCGTCTACACGGTGATCCTCAAGCCCCTCACGCCGCAAAACATCGTGATTGGCGGCGCGTCCGGCGCCATGCCCCCCGTGCTGGGCTGGGCGGCCATGACGAACGATGTGGGACCGGAAGCGCTCATCCTGTTCCTCATCATCTTCCTGTGGACGCCTCCCCACTTCTGGGCGCTGGCCCTGTACCGGGTGGAGGACTACCGCAAGTCCGGCCTGCCCATGCTGCCGGTGACGCATGGCAACGAGTTCACCCGCCTGCAGGTATTCCTGTACACCCTGATCCTGTTCGCGGGCTGCCTGATGCCCTTCGTCTACGGCATGAGTTCGTGGATCTACCTGGCCGCCGCCGTGGTGCTGAGCGCAGGCTTTTGCGGCTACGGCTTCGCGCTGTGGCGCAACTACTCGGACGCGCTCGCGCGCAAGACCTTCCGCTTTTCCCTCATTCACCTGAGCGCTCTGTTTGCAGCCCTCCTGGTGGACCATTACGTGCTGTGAACCCGCCCATGCCCATGCTCAAAAGAAGTGCTCTTAAAACGATAGCTTTTGCCGCTTTGTCCATAAGCGCTGCGGGCATTTTCAGTGCCTGTTCCGAGAAAAAGGCAGAGTTTCGCGGCGTGGACATCACCGGCGCGGACTATGCCCGCGACATCCCCTTGACCGACCACAACGGCCAGGCGCGCCACATCAAGGACTTCGCGGGCAAGGTGGTGGTGGTCTTCTTCGGCTTCACGCAATGTCCCGACGTGTGTCCCACTTCCATGCAGGAGCTGGCCGAGGTCAAGAAGATGCTGGGCAAGGACGGCGACCGCCTGCAGGGCATCTTCGTGACGGTGGATCCCGAGCGCGACACGCCGGAGGTGCTCAAGGCCTACATGGCCAACTTCGACCCCAGCTTCCTGGCGCTGTACGGCTCGCCCGAGCAGCTGGCAGCCGTCGCCAAGGACTTCAAGATCTACTACAAGAAGGTCGACGGCAAGACACCCACCAGCTACACCATGGACCATTCGGCGGGCAGCTATGTCTATGACCCGGCAGGGCGCTTGCGCGTCTACAACCGCTATGGCAGCGGAGCGCAGGCCCTGGCGTCCGACGTGAAGGCGCTGCTGGCGGAAGCAGGCTGACCGGATGTGCCGCCGGGCGCTGCTGGCGCCTGCTCCGGCTTTTTGTCGTGGATTTGCCTCACGTCCGGGGGCAGGAACGCGACATACGTCACATTCGCGGCAAGTTGCAGGCCCTGGTCGGGGCCATCTGGATGCCAATGCCCGCGTGATTCTCTAGAGTGGTCCCAGGGCCTGTGCCGCCGCTGGCGGATGGCTCCATGCGATGCGCCTTGCCCCCGTGCGCGGCAAGGTGCTCTGGTGACATCCATTTTTCAAAGGAATCTGGCATCGATGCGCTTGTACGTAGACGCCACCCGGCGCAACCGCCTGCCATTGTGGCGGGGCGGCGGGGACGGGCCTGGCCGGGCCCGACGCGATGAAGGATGAAGAATGAAGAAGGACCTGGGGTGATGGCCGCGGCACCCCTTTCACCGGCCGACGAGGGCGCGCTGATCCTGGCCGCCACGAACGCGGCCCCCGACGGCATCCTGCTGGTGGACCGCGGCGGCCGCATCGTCATGGCCAACGCGGCCATGGAGTCCATCTCCGGCTATGCGGCCGATGAGCTGTGCGGCAGCCCCGTCAGCCTCCTGCTGCAGCCCGCCTTGCGGGAAGCGCATGGGCGCCATCTGGACAGCTACTTCCAGTCGCCGTCGCGCCGGCCCATGGGGATGGGGCGGGATCTGTGGATCGCCCGCAAGGACGGCCGGTCCGTGCCGGTGGATATCGCCCTGGGCTACACCGACGCGCAGGGCGGCACGGCCGTGGCCTTCGTGCGCGACATCTCGGAGGTGCGCAGGCTGCAGGCCCAGATGCACTTCCAGGCCACGCACGACACCCTGACCGGCCTGGTCAACCGCTGGCAGTTCGGCCAGCGGCTGGAGCAGGCCATTGCCGAAGCGGCGCTTGGCGGCCATTCCTTTGCGCTGCTGGTGCTGGACCTGGACGACTTCAAGGCCGTCAACGACGGCTATGGACACGCCGCGGGGGACCGGGTGCTTGTGGAAGTGGCGCGCAGGCTCAAGAGTGTCCTGCGCGGCGGCGATACGCTGGCACGGCTGGGCGGGGATGAATTCACCGTGCTGCTGCCGCAGATCGCGCAGGTCCGCGACGTGGAACAGGTGGCCGCCCAGGTCCTCGCGGCGCTGTGCCAGCCCTTTCAGATGCATGGCTTTGAACTCGATTTCGGCGCGAGCCTGGGAATTGCCGTGTACCCGCGGGACGCGCAGGATGCGCCCACTCTCATGCGCTATGCCGACATGGCGATGTACCACGCCAAGGAGTCCGGCCGCGCGAACTACGCGTTCTACGAGCCGCCGCTGGGCGCCCGCATGGCGGAGAAGCTGCAACTGCACGAGCGCCTCAAGCTGGCCCTGGCCTATGGCGGGCTCCATCTGCACTACCAACCGCAGGTGGAGGTGGGCAGCGGCCGCATCCAGGCGGTGGAGGCGTTGCTGCGGTGGACCGATCCCCAGCTGGGCGAGGTTCCCCCGGCCCGTTTCATTCCCGTGGCGGAGGCGACGGGCCTGATCCTTGCCGTGGGTGCGTGGGTGATCGGCACGGCGTGCCAGCAGATCGCCGAATGGGACCGGGCGGGCCTGCCGCTGCGCGTGGCGATCAACCTGTCCGCGCAGCAGCTGCGCCAGACCGACCTGGTGGAGCAGATCGAACGCAGCCTGGCCCTCCACGGCGCGCGGCCCGACCTGCTGGAGATCGAGGTGACCGAATCCGAGGCCATGGCGGACCCCGCGCAGGCCCGCGATGTGCTGTGCCGCCTGCAGGCGCTGGGCGTGTGCATCGCCCTTGACGACTTCGGCACGGGCCATTCATCCCTGGCGTACCTGAAGCACTTGCCGGTCTCCCGGATCAAGATCGATCGCGAGTTCATCCACCCTCTGCTGCACAGCAACGGCGATGCGGTCCTCGTGCAGGCCATCATCGTGCTGGCCAAGACACTGGGCTTGCACGTCGTGGCCGAAGGGGTCGAAACTGCGGAACAGCTGGGCCTGCTGGCGCAGTACGGCTGCGATGCCTACCAGGGGTGGCTGTACTCCCGGGCGGTGGCGCCAGCCCACGTCGCGCAGCTTCTGCTGGCGCAACGGGCGAGCGAGGATTCCGCCGTTCTGTAAGGGCTGCGCGCGCGGAGGCTAGGTGCCGGCTTGTTGCGCCGGGCCGCCCGCCAGCCCGATCAGGACATCGCGCTGGATTTCACAATGCCAGCGGTCGCGGCGCACCAGCCCATGGCGCAGCGCGAGCTGGCGCAGCGTGCGCGCAATGGTTTCCCGGGTGGTGGAGAGAAGATCGGCCAGCACCTGGTGGCTGGGCAGCCGCACCAGGGAGCTGCGCTGCAGGTTGGCCAGCTGGAGCAGGGTGGCCGCCAGCTGCCCCGTCACCCCACGGATGCGGGCGATGCGTGCCCAGTCGGCCAGGCGGGCGTTCGTGTGGGCGTAGCTTTGCGCAAGCCCCCGCAGCAACTCGGAATCCAGCAGCCCCTGCTGGAGGACCGCTTCCACGGGCACCTCGCAGATGCGCCCCGCGGTCAGCGCCCGGCAGGACACGGCGGCCGGTTCCTGCACGAGCGCCGTCGAGCCCAGGGGCTGCCCGGCGCCGAACAGGCCGATCGGCCGCTCCACGCCGTCCTCGCCGCTGCACAGCACCACGACGATGCCGGTCTTGACGATCTTGAACGTCTTCTGCCCCGATTGCCCCTGCCGCAAGAGCAACTCGCCCTTGCGCACCGGGCGCTCCACCAGAAGGGGCTTCCAGCCAGCGCGCCGTTTTTCGTCTTGCCGGCCCAGCAGGCACTGCTGCTGTCCTGCGCACAGGCAGCACCCGCCACCGGAAGGCAGGGATGGGGTGGTACGGCAATGGGGCATGCGGGCGTGGGATTCCGGGGCGGCAGGGCCCGGAACAAAAAACCCGGGCAGGATCCATGGACCTTACCCGGGTTCATGGCGCGCTGCAACAAATGTATGCCGCCCGCCGATGGCCTGTGGGACTCTACTCCGCCTTGATCCCGCGCATCGCAATCACGCCGCCCAGCAGGCTGGTGTCGGCCTTGATGCGGTTGGCCAGCCCCTCGGGCGAGGTGCCTGCCACCTGCCATCCCTGCTGAAAGAGCTTGTTGCGCATGTCTTCGCTGCGGGCGATCTCGCTGATCACGGCGGCCAGCTTGGCCTGCAGTGGCTTGGGCATCGTGGCCGGCGCGGCAAACGCATTCCAGATTTCCAGGTTGAAGCCCCGGATACCGGCTTCCGACAGGCTCGGGATATCGGGTGCCAGCGGGCTGCGGCCCGCCGAGGTGACGCCGATGGCGCGCAGCTTGCCGGCGCGCACCTGGGCCTGGGCGAGCGCCGGGGGCAGCAGCGCCATCTGCAGCTGGCCGCCCAGCATGGCATTGGCGACTTGCGGGTAGCCCGGATACGGGACGTGCACGGGGTTGATGTTGCTGCGCGACTTCAGCAGCTCGGTGCCGATGTGGCCCACGGTGCCCACGCCCGGTGTGCCATAGCTCCATTTGTCGCCGCCGTTGCGCGCCGCCACGAAGAAATCGCGCGCGTCGCTGTTGGCGGGTACGCCCGGCTGCGTGACGGGCGCGGTCAGCACCAGGGGCGATGTGCCGATGAGGCTGAGCGGCGCCAGGTCCTTGAGCGGATCGTAGGGCACGGCAGGGTTGATCATCTTGGCGATGGTCATGTTGCCGTTGATCATCAGGCCGATGGTGTGGTCATCACGCGCCTTGGCCACCGCGTCGGCGCCGATGTTGCCGCCTGCCCCCACTTTGTTTTCCACGATCACCGGCTGGCCCAGGGCCTTGGACAGGGGTTCCGAGAAAGCGCGCGCGGTGAGGTCGGGCGAGGTGCCGGCCGGAAAGCCCACGATGATCTTCAGCGGCTTGTTCGGCCAGGCCTGCGCGGCCGCGGCCGGGGCCGAAGGCCTGGCGGTGTTCTGGGCGAGTGCCCAGGGGGATGCGGCGGCCAGGGCGATCAGCAGCGATGCGCGGCGGGAAACGGGGCGTGACATGGGGTGGGTCTCCTCCAAAAAAAGTTCGGGGCCATAACGACAAGGGGCCCCAGAACTGGGGCCCCTCGAGGCAACTTCTGCACAAGCGGGATATTAACGCGCCCCCGCGGGCATTCAGGCGTAGTCGGCCAGCGCCTTCTTCATCTTCTTCATGGCGGCCACCTCGATCTGGCGGATGCGCTCGGCGCTCACGCCATAGACCGCGGCCAGTTCATGCAGCGTCATGCCGCCCGTGCCGTCGTCGTTGACCTTGAGCCAGCGCTCTTCCACGATGCGGCGGCTGCGCGCGTCCAGGCTGTCCAGCGCCGTGGCGATGCCGTCGGTGGCGAGCGCATCGCGCTGGCGCGACTCGATCATGGCAGTGGGCTCATGCGAGGCATCGGCCAGGAATGCAATGGGGCCAAACGCCTGTTCGCCATCGTCCGAAGGTGCAGGGTCGAGCAGCACGTCGCCACCGGACATGCGGGTTTCCATCTCGATGACTTCTTCACGCTTCACGTTGAGCTGCGCGGCCACGGTGTCGATTTCCTGCTCGGACAGCGTGTCCCGGTGCGTCGCGGCATCCGCGGCGGAAGCATCGGCCTTGAAACCCTGCTTCATCGAGCGCAGGTTGAAGAACAGCTTGCGCTGGGCCTTGGTCGTCGCGACCTTGACCATGCGCCAGTTCTTTAGGATGTATTCGTGGATCTCGGCCTTGATCCAGTGCATGGCATAGCTCACGAGGCGCACGCCCTGGTCGGGGTCGAAACGCTTCACGGCCTTCATCAGGCCGACGTTGCCTTCCTGG
The DNA here is from genome assembly GCF_041154505.1 of Acidovorax sp. A79. GTDB lineage: Bacteria > Pseudomonadota > Gammaproteobacteria > Burkholderiales > Burkholderiaceae_C > Acidovorax. The sequence goes on along the minus strand of NZ_AP028672.1, from coordinate 1,736,236 downwards.
ATCAGGTCGCCATGCGGCAGGCCGTAGCCCAGGTACTGGCGCGCAATCGACACCACGAGGCGCAGGTGCGACATCACCAGCCGTCCGGCGGCGTCCAGGTCGTTGTGGTCCTTGAGCTGGCGTGCGTACGTCTGCTCTTCTTCGTGGGTGAGCAGCGGCAGGCGGTTGACAGCGGAAATGTAGGCATCCAGATTGCCCAGCGGGGGCACCAGCGCCCAGGGGTTGGCGGGCGCCAAAGTCGTCGTCGCGGTTCCAGATTGAATGTTCATTCCGGGAATCCTTTCCTCTAAGCCATGATGTTAGCACTCTCTATGAGTGAGTGCTAAACCCGGAGTTCCCTTCCGGTTGTTCGGGGCGAAGGCCTCTGTGCGCGCGGTGGGTTTCCCTCTCGCTGCCGGGCCTGCCGCAGGTGGAGAGATGCACCAAGTGCATTGATTTCAAAAGAAATTTCTGTAATTCCCGAGGCCGCAAGGCATGCATTGCTCGTGGTGAGAGTGTGTTTCGGACACATGGTTCCTGCGCCATGCGGTCCGGGTTCTCGGCTCCATGGGCGTGCAGTGGGAGGTGGGGCCGCCTGTGGAGCTGTCCGTGGAGGGCCCAGGGGGTTTTCCTGCGGCTGGCGCTCGGTAGGACGCTATGGCAGACTGCAGCGCCCAACTTCGGGAGACGCGCATGACCGAGCCGACCGCCCTTTGCGACATTCTCGTTGTCACCACCACGGTGGCCACCGAAGCGGAAGCGCGGCGGCTGGCGCAGCTGGTCTTGCAGGCGCGGCTGGCGGCCTGTGTGCAGGTGGAGCCGATCACGGCCTACTTCCGCTGGCAGGGCGCCTCGCAGGAGGACCGTGAGTTCCGACTGGTCTGCAAGACCGTGGCGCGCGCGCTGCACTCGCTGTTGGCGCTTTTGCGGGCGCAACATCCTTATGCGCTGCCGCAACTGGTGGTGCAGGCGCTGCAGGGGTCCGCAGAATATGCCGGCTGGGTGGATGCGCAGGTGGCCCATGCCACGGTGTTGGCCTGACTGCGGGGCATACGCCGTTTTTCCAGCCTCCTGGGCGGCAGGTGCAGGTTCCTGCCTGGCCCCTGTGGCTGGGCTGGCTACACGCTCAGGTCGATCTGCTGCACCGTGCCCGCGCTGCCGTCGTCTCGCAGGTAGACGCTGGTGGAGCGCACGGCGCCCAGGCTGCCGTTGTCGGCGCTGCGCAGGGCAAAGGGCGTTGCCTGGGCGCTGAGCTGCACCGCGCCCACGCCCAGCTCCTGCAGGGTTTGCAGGCGGCCCGTGCCATCCGCATCCGGGGTCCACACGCGCAGTTGCTGGAAGACGGGGTCGGCCTCGTCGATCCAGCCGTTGCCGTCGCTGTCATGCCGGGCCAGCTCCGAAAAGCCGTTCCCCGTGCCCGGGCCGAAGAGTTCCAGGCCGTTGTCGATGCGTGCGTTCTGGTTGTTGTCCAGCGCCAGGTAGCCCCGGTTCCCGGCCAGCAGAGGCACCTGTTCGGTCTGCCCGTCGCCGTCCAGGTCGAAGGCGAAGCGCAGGTCCTGTAGCTGCGCGGCGGTGCCGTCGAAGTTGATGACCAGGGGGTCCACCGCCACGGCATCGCCCAGCCGCAGGCTGACGGAGGATTCCTCGCGGTAGCTGCGCTGCATGTCCAGCTGCAGCGTGAACTGGATCTCCCGGCCATCGGCGGTGCGCACGGTGCCCGCCGCCGCGAACTGGGTGCGTTCGGTTTCCTCCAGCACCTCGCGCTGTTCGTAGATCACGCCAAAGCCCGCGCGCTGGCGGGGGGCCTCCGTGGTGCCGTCCCCGGCGGGCGGCGCAGCGGGCACGGGCTCGGCGGGCGCCTCGGCGGCCTTGGGCCCGGCATACACGCGAACCAGCACGCCGGTCATGCGTTCGATGAGGTCGCGGATCATCGCGAGCTGGGGTGTCAGGCCTTCGTCGGGGTCGCGCGTGGGGCGCGGCTCGACGGAGGCCGAGGCCGCGTGGGCGGCCTGGGCCAGGCGGGCCGCGCTGGAGATCTGGGGCGGCGGGGCCTGGCGGGCGGCGGGCGTGCCCGGAGGGCGCTCGCCCACCCACATTTCCAGGCGGCTTGTCTGGCTGTGCATGCGCGTGGCGGCATGCCGGGCCTGCATCTGCAGGGTGGACGACTCGATTTTCATGGGGCACCTCCATGGTTTCCACGGAGGCGCGGCGCGGGGCCGACTGTCGTGGCCTTTGGTTATCGGCATTTGCGTGCGGCAACTTGAATGCCATCGCGGCGCCGGTCTGGCGCGAGGTCAGCCGGGGGCCTTTGCGGGGCCCAGTGCCTCCAGCGCCGCCCGTTCAAAGTCTTCCAGTGCCAGCGGCCTGCCAAACAGGTAGCCCTGAAACGCCTTGCAGCCGTGTGCCAGCAGGAACTGGTGGTGCGCCGCCGTTTCCACCCCCTCGGCGATCACGTCCAGGCCCAGGCTGCCCGCCAGGGCGATGATCGAGCGGGCGATGGCCGCGTCGCTCGGGTCCAGCAGCACTCCGCGCACGAAGCCTTGGTCGATCTTGATCTGGTCCAGCGGCAGGCGCTTGAGGTAGCTCAAGGACGAGTAGCCCGTGCCAAAGTCGTCGAGCGAAAAGCCCAGCCCATGGGCCTTGAGCGCGCGCATCGTCGCGATCACGTTGTCCACGTTGTCGAGCAGCAGGCTTTCGGTCAGTTCCAGCTTGATCCGTGCCGGATCGGCCCCCGTCCGCTGCAGCAGCGCAAGCACCTGGGCCACGAAATCGTCCTGCAGGAACTGGCGCGCGCTCACGTTGATGGCGACGTTCAGGTGGGCAAACTGCGGGTGCTGGCGCCACCGGGCCTGCTGGCGCAGGGCGGTTTCCATCACCCAGTGGCCCAGGGGCAGGATCAGGCCGGATTCTTCCGCCAGGGGGATGAACTCGGACGGCGGGACCATGCCCTGCACCGGGTGCCGCCAGCGCACCAGTGCCTCTGCGCCGGTCACCCGCCCCTGGTCGTCCACCTGGGGCTGGTACAGCAGCAGGAACTGCGACTGCCGCAGTCCGGTGTGCAGCTCCGCCTCCAGCAGCGCACGGCGGTTGACGGCCTGCTGCATGTCGGGGTCGAAAAAGCGCAGGGTGTTGCGGCCCGCGTCCTTGGCGCGGTACATGGCCATGTCCGCCTGCTTGAGGACTTCGTCCACGGAGTCGCGGTGGTCGCGCAGGAGCGTGACGCCGATGCTGGCCGTGAAATGGTGTTCGTGCCCCGCCAGCTGGTAGGGCTGGCGCAGCTGGGCCAGGATGAGTTCTCCCAGCGTGCGCGCCTGCGCCGCGGCTTCCGGCGGGTCGCTGCTGAGGTTCTGCAGCACCACCACGAATTCGTCGCCACCCAGGCGGGCCACGGTGTCCTGTTCCCGCACGCAGCCGGGCAGGCGCAGGGCGACTTCCTTGAGGAGCAGGTCCCCCACCTCATGCCCCCGGGTGTCGTTGAGCGTCTTGAAGTTGTCCAGGTCCACGAACAGCACGGCGGTGGTCAGGCCCGAGCGCGCGCCGTTGGCCAGCACCTGCTGCAGCCGGTCCACCAGCAGGCGCCGGTTCGGCAGCTGCGTGAGCGCGTCGTAGAACGCCAGGTAGCGGGCCTCGTCCTCCGCGGCCTTGCGCCCCGAGATGTCGATGTCGATGCAGAACATCTCGGGCGGATGCCCGGGCACCTGGATGTAGGCGTGGCTGGAGAACACGTCCACGGGCGAGCCGTCCTTGCGCCGCAGCTGCAGTTCGCCCGCCGGGATGACCTCGCCCGTGGCGAACATGTGGCGCATGTGCCCGCGCACGGTGTCGGCCATGGCCGGCGGGATGATGAGGTCCAGCAGGTTGCTGCCCAGCGCTTCCTCGGCGGTGTAGCCGTAGAGCTGCTCGGACGCCCGGTTCCAGTAGCTGGTGGTGCCGTCCTCCAGATAGCCCTGCACGGAGATGGACGGAATGTTGCGCAGCAGCGAGCGAAAGCGCAGCTCCGATTCGCGCAGCGCGCCCTCGGCGAGCTTGCGCTTGGTGATGTCGCGGGCCAGGAAGACCACGGCCGCCTGGCCGCCCACCTGAACGCCCAGGGGCTGAGCGCGCCCTTCGAAATGCCGTGGGCCCGAGAGCGTCTGCATCTCGTACTCCATGCTGTGCGTCTGGCCCGACTGCAAGGTATTGCGGATCAGCTCCAGGAAGCTGTCGGCCTGTGGCGCGGGCAGCACGTCATGCAGCCGCTTGCCAATCAGCTGGGGCGGGCTGGCCGCCAGGGGTGCGTCGTCGGGCGAGAGCACCTCCACATACCGCCCACGGGCGTCCAGCACGAGCAGCACGTCGGGGATCGCCTGGGCGATGGCGCGCAGGCGCGCCGCCGTGCCATGCAGCGCGCGCTCGGTGGCCAGGCGTTCTTCCACATCGCGCAGCAGCAGGCCCAGCACCACCGTGGCGGGCGTGAAGGTCAGCAGGAAAGGCACGGCCAGGGTCTGGTTGATGCGCTGGACGGCCTCGGCGGGAAGCAGCTGGAACAGGGCGACGACTGCGGTGTGCAGCAGCAACCCGAACAGGGCCAGCGGAACGGGCTCCACCCCCAGGCGCCCGCGCGCGCGGCCTTCGCGGTAGACCAGGCCCAGCGTGGTGCACAGCGCAATCACCAGCAGGCCCACCTCGGCGCCGGCGCCCCCCAGCCAGAGGCGGCCCGTGGCGGCCATGGCGGCGGCGATGCAGGCCACCAGCGGGCCCCCGAACAGGCCCGCCATGCTGAGCACGACCGAGCGCGCATCGAAGATCACGCCCGGCATCAGCACCACGGGGGTGAGCATGCCCACCACGCAGATGGAGCCAAAGAGGATGCCGGAGAAAACCTGCCCGGTGCGCGGGTGCCGGCGCCAGACGCGGATGTTGAACCCATGCAGGAAGCACAGCGCCAGCAGCAAGGCAACACCTTTGACCAGCTCAATGAACATGGGCGTCCGCGCCTTTCCTGGGGAAAGCCCATCATGGGGGAATTGCTGCCGTTCGTAAACGTGAAAATGGCCCCGAGGGGGCCATGGATCGCGGTTGCGGGCGGGTTTTCAGGTCAGCAGGGCCTGCGCGAATTCGCGCGCGTTGAAGGTCTCCAGGTCTTCGAGCTTCTCGCCCACGCCGATGAAATACACCGGAATGGGGCGTTCCTGCGCGATGGCCGCCAGCACGCCGCCCTTGGCCGTGCCATCGAGCTTGGTCACGATGAGGCCCGTGAGCTGCAGCGCATCGTCGAACGCGCGCACCTGCGCCAGGGCGTTCTGGCCGGTGTTGCCGTCGATCACCAGCAGCACCTCGTGCGGCGCCGTGGCGTCGGCCTTGGTGACCACGCGGCGGATCTTTTTCAGCTCTTCCATCAGGTGCAGCTGCGTGGGCAGGCGCCCGGCGGTGTCCACCAGCACCACGTCCTTGCCGCGCGCCTTGCCGGCCGTGACCGCGTCAAAGCTCACGGCGGCCGGGTCGCCGCCTTCCTGGCTCACGATTTCGACCGTGTTGCGGTCGGCCCAGACACCGAGCTGCTCGCGCGCTGCGGCGCGGAAGGTGTCGGCCGCCGCCAGCAGCACGGCCGCGCCTTCGCCGGCCAGGTGTTTGGTGAGTTTTCCGATGGAGGTGGTCTTGCCCGCGCCGTTGACGCCCGCCACCATGATCACCGTAGGGGTGTGCTCGCCGATGACCAGCGCTTTTTCGAGCGGGCGCAGCAGGTCGGCGAGGGAGTCGGCCAGCAGGCCCTTGACGGCGGCGGGGTCGGTGGTCTTGCTGTCCTTCACCCTGCGCTTGAGGTCGGCCAGCAGGTGCATGGTGGCCTTCACGCCGGTATCGGCCATGAGCAGGGCCTCTTCCAGCTCTTCATACAGCGCATCGTCGATCTGCGTGCCGGTGAACACCGTGGTGATGCTGCTGCCCGTCTTGCGCAGCCCGGCCTTGAGGCGGTCGAGCCAGCCCTTGCGTTCCACGGGGGCGGCCGGCGCAGGTGCCGGTGCGGCGATGGGGGGGGCTGCCACTGCTACGGGCGCCGGCGACGGGGCCTGCACCGGCGCTGCCACGGCCACGGGGGCCAGCGGCGGAACCGTGGCCGATGCTGGCGCGGGCACGGGCGTGGGGGCTGCCTCGGGCGCCTTGGGGGCGAACGGGTTGCGCAGCCAGCCAAAAGCGGCCGGCGCCGCGGCGGGAGCTTCTGCGGGCGCTGTCGCGGGCGTGGTCACCTGCGCGGGGGCAGGCGAAGGCCCTGGCGGCGGCTGATGCACCGCCGGAACTGCCGTGGCCGGCAGGACGGAAGTGGGGGGAGCGGCAGGTGCTGGAGCGCCGGACGACATGGCCGGGGAGGGCGCATCGGACGGTGCGGGCGTCGATGGCGGAGCGGCGGGCTTTTTCTTGAAAAAACTGAACATTGGTGGGTTCTTAGAATCATCCATTCTATGAAACGTGCTTTCACCCTACTGGGCCTGCTGGCCTGCCTCTCGTCCGGGGCTGCCTTCGCGGCAACCACCCCGGTGTCCCAACCCTCCGATGCGCCTTCTTCCACGCCGTCCACCACGGCCTCTGGCGCGCAGCAGTTCACCCTGAGGAACGGCATGCAGCTCATCGTGCAGCCCGACCGGCGCGCCCCCACGGCGGTGCACATGGTCTGGGTGCGCGTGGGCTCCATGGACGAAGTGGACGGCACCACGGGCGTGGCGCACGTGCTCGAGCACATGCTGTTCAAGGGCACCAAGACGTTGCCGCCGGGCGAGTTCTCGCGCCGCGTGGCCGCCCTGGGCGGGCGGGAGAACGCGTTCACCAGCCGCGACTACACGGGCTACTACCAGCAGATCCCGTCCAGCCGGCTCGAAGACGTGATGAAGCTCGAATCCGACCGGTTCGCCCACAACCACTGGCCGGATGAAGAGTTCAAGAAGGAGCTGGAGGTGGTGAAGGAAGAGCGCCGCCTGCGCACCGAGGACCAGCCCCGCGCCATGCTGGCCGAGCAGCTGTTTGCCGCCACCTTCACCGCGTCGCCCTACCGCCGCCCCATCGTGGGCTGGATGAGCGACCTCGATGCCATGACGCCGAACGACGCGCGCGCCTTCTACCGCCAGTGGTACACGCCCACCAATGCCGTGGTGGTGGTGGCGGGCGACGTGGACCCCGTGCAGGTGCGGGCCCTGGCCGAAAAATACTACGGCGGCATCCCCGCCCATGCGCTGCCCGAGCGCAAGCCGCGCGCCGAGCCCGCGCAGCAGGGCCTGCGCCGCATCGCCGTCAAGGCGCCGGCCGAGCAGGCGTATGTGGCGCTGGCCTTTCGCACCCCCAGCCTGGACCGCGTGGAAAACCTCACCGACACCGACCGCGACGCCCTCGCGCTGATGGTGCTGTCGGCGGTGTTCAGCGGCTACGACGGCGCGCGGCTCGACCGTGCGCTCACCCAGGGCGAGAACCGCGTGGCCGACAGCGCCAACAGCAGCGCCATGGTCACGGGGCGCGGCCCCAGCCTGTTCATGCTCAGCGGCGTGCCCGCCGCGGGCAAGACGGCCCAGCAGGTCGAAGACGCCCTGCGCGCCGAGGTGGCCCGCGTGGCCCAGGGTGGCGTGAGCGAGGCCGAACTCGCGCGCGTCAAGACGCAGTGGATCGCCTCCACCGTGTACGAGCGCGACTCGGTGATGAACCAGGCGCAGGAGCTGGGCGGCAACTGGGTGCAGGGTTTTCCGCTCGACGCCAACGAGCGCCTGCTGGAGCTGCTGCGCACCGTGACGCCCGCCCAGGTGCAGGCCGTGGCCGCCAGGTATTTTGGCGACGACCAGCTCACCGTGGCCACCTTGCTGCCACAGCCCCTGGATGCCCCCCGCGCCCGCCCCACGCTGCCGCCCGGCGCCGTGATCCGTTGAACCCGCCCTGGGTCCCTTGCACATGATTACTATCAAAAATATAGCTGCTCGCGCTTTGTTGATAAGCGCTGGAGTGGTTTTTTATTCAAACTCTGCCTGGGCGTTGCTGCCCATCCAGCACTGGACGGAGCCCAGCGGCGCCAAGGTCTACCTGGTCGAAAGCCCCGTCATCCCCATGGTGGACGTGCAGATCGACTTTGACGCCGGCAGCCGCCGCGACCCGGCGGGGCAGGCGGGCCTGGCCAGTGCCATGGCCGCCATGGCCAGCAAGGGCGTGAAGGCCCTGGGCAACGAGCCCGCGCTGGACGAGAACGGCCTGGGCGAGGCCTGGGCCGACCTGGGCGCGAACTTCGAGGCCGGCGCCGAGAACGATGCGCTGCACTACTCGCTGCGATCGCTCACCGACCCGCCGCTGCTCGACAAGGCCGCCCGCCTGGCCGCGCGCCAGATCGGCGAGCCCAGCTGGCCCGCCGACGTGTGGCCGCGCGACCGCGCCCGCTGGATCGCCAGCCTGAAGGAGGCCAATACACGCCCCGCCACCGTGGCGGGGTATGCATTCGCCTCGGCGGTGTACGGCAGCCACCCGTATGGCGTGCGCACCACCGAAGACACGCTGATGCGCATCAACGTGGCGGACATGCAGGCGTTCCATGCCCAGCACATCGCTGCCTGCCGCGCCAAGGTGAGCATCGTGGGCGCCGTGTCGCGGGCGCAGGCCCAGGCGCTGGTCGCCACGCTGCTGTCGCGCCTGCCCGCCGCGTCGGGCTGCGCGCCGCTGCCGCCCGTGGGCGAGATCAGCGCGCTGGCCGCGCCGGTGGAGCAGAACGTCCCCTTCACCTCGGCCCAGGCCCATGTGCTCATCGGCCAGCCGGGCTTCCAGCGCCGCGACCCGGACTTCCTCGCGCTGCTGGTGGGCAACCACATCCTGGGCGGCGGCGGTTTTGTCTCGCGCCTGACCAGCGAGGTGCGTGAAAAGCGCGGCCTCAGCTACAGCGTCTACAGCTACTTCGCCGCCGGCATGCATGCGGGTGCCTTCACCGTGGGCCTGCAGACCCGCCCCGACCAGGCGGCCCAGGCCGTGAAGGTCTCGCGCGACGTGATCGCGCGCTTCGTGGCCGAAGGCCCCACCGAGGCCGAGCTGCGCGCCGCCAAGGACAACCTCATCGGCGGCTTCGCGCTGCGCATCGACAGCAACAAGAAACTCCTGGGCAACGTGGCCAACATCGCCTGGAACGAACTGCCGCTGGACTACCTGGACCAGTGGTCCAGGAAGGTGGAGGCCCTGACCGTGGCCGACGTGCGCGCCGCCATGGCCAGGAAGCTGCAACCCGAGCGCATGGTGACCGTGGTGGTGGGGGGCAAGCCATGAGCCGCTCGACCCTGAAAACCACCGCCATCAACGCCGAGATCCGCAAGGCACAGGCCGCTGCGGCCACCCCCCCGGCGGCCGCCACCGGCAAAAAGGGCGCGCCCAAGGACAAGGCGGCCCCAGCCGCCGCGCCCAAGGGCGCGGGCGAAATCCGCATCATCGGCGGGCTGTGGAAGCGCACCCGCCTGCCCGTGGCCCAGCGCCCCGGCCTGCGCCCCACGCCCGACCGCGTGCGCGAGACCCTGTTCAACTGGCTCGGCCAGGACCTGGCGGGCTGGCGCTGCCTGGACGCCTTCGCGGGCACCGGCGCCCTGGGGCTGGAGGCCGCATCACGCGGTGCCAGCGCCGTGCAGCTGGTGGAAAGCGACGCCGCCCTGGTGGCCCAGCTGAACACCCTGCAGCAGCGCCTGCAGGCCACCGCCGTGCGCGTGCAGCGTGGCGACGGCATCGCCGCCCTCAAGCAGGCCGCGCCCGCCAGCATCGACCTGGTGCTGCTGGACCCGCCGTTCGACAGCGACCTGTTCGGCGCCGCCCTGCAGGCCGCCGCCAAGGCGGTGGCCGCCGATGGGTTCGTGTACCTCGAGGCACCGCGCGCCTGGGCCGATGAAGAGCTGGCGCCCTGGGGGCTGGCGCTGCACCGCCACCTCAAGGCGGGTGCGGTGCACGCCCACCTGCTGCGGCGCGGCGCCTGAAGCCTCCGCCTGGCGCCGCCAGGCCTTTCAGGCCGGAGCCCAGGCCGCACACCCGCGCGCCCCCGGGGCGCTGCCACGCCCGCCGGGGACAGGGGCGCGAACGTCCATGTTGCAGTGCACTGCATAATGCGCCCACGCGGCCCGCCAGGTGGGGCCAACGACCCTTCCGCCAGACAGGAGACAACCAGCCATGGCCCAGAACGTGCTCGCCGTATACCCCGGAACCTTCGACCCCATCACGCTGGGCCATGAAGACGTGGTACGCAGGGCCACCCAGTTGTTCGAACGCGTGATCGTGGCCGTGGCGGCGGGCCACCACAAGAAGACCCTGTTCACCCTGGAAGAGCGGATCGACATGGTCCGCGAGGCGGTCAAGGGCTACCCCCAGGTGCAGGTCGAGGCCTTCTCGGGCCTGCTGCGCGACTTCGTGGTGGAGCGCGGCGGCAAGGCCATGGTGCGCGGCCTGCGCGCCGTGACCGACTTCGACTACGAGTTCCAGCTCGCGGGCATGAACCGCAGCCTGATGCCGCAGGTGGAAACCGTGTTCCTCACCCCCAGCGACAAGTACCAGTTCATCAGCAGCACCTTCGTGCGCGAGATCGCCGTGCTGGGCGGCGAAGTGCACAAGTTCGTGTCGCCCTCGGTGCAGGAGCGGCTGGCCGAGAAGGTGCGCACCCTCACGCCACCGTGATCGCTCTGGGCCAATCGGGTCCTGGCGCTTGATGGACAAGCGCTGAGTGCTATTGATTGAATAGCACTATGTTCTGGCTGCGCCGCCCGTTCATGGCAGCGCCTGGAACTGGCGGGCCACATCCACCGCCTCGGCCTGGAGCGCCTCCAGCATGGGCGCCACCTCGGGCAGGGGCGGGCGGTACAGCGGCAGCACGCACGCCACGCTGAACGGGATCGAAAACGCCAGCCGCCGCACCACCAGCCGGCCGCCGGAGCCGGCCGCCGCCAGGGCGGTCAGCGGGTTGACGATGGCCAGTCCCAGGCCGTGTTCCACCATCGCGCACACGGCGGCGGCGCTGTGGGTTTCCATGCGCAGGGTGCGCGGCACGGCGGCTTGCGCAAAACGCGCGTCGATGAGGCGGCGGTAGGGGTCGTCGGCCGACAGGCTCACGAAGGGCTGGTCCGCAAAATCCTCCAGATGCAGCACGGGCCGGCGCGCCAGGGGGTGGTCCGCCGGCACCACGGCCACTTCATCCAGGGTCAGCAGCACCTCGGCGCGCGTGCCCGGCGGGGCGGCGGCCTGCTCGCACAGGCCCAGGTCAAAGCGCTGGGCGCTCATCCATTCCTCCAGCAGCGGGGACTCCTGCGGCGTGACCGACAGGCGTGCGTGCGGGTGTGCCCGCAACAGCCGCGCCGCCGCGCCCGGCAGCAGGGCGTGCGCCAGCGCGGGCAGGCACAGCACCGACAGCTGCACGGCATCGGGGCGGCCCAGCGCCACGGCGCGGTCCACCACGCGCTCCAGGCCCTGCCAGGAGCGCTGCACCTCGTCCCACAGCGCGAGCGCGCGCGCGTTGGCCCGCAGCCGCCCTTGCATGCGCTCGAACAGCGCATAGCCCAGCAGCGATTCCAGGCGCGCGAGTTCGCGGCTCACGGTGGGCTGCGAACTGTGCAGCAGGCTGGCCGCGCCGGTCGCGCTGCCCGCGGCCATCACGGCGCGGAACACTTCGATGTGCCGGTGGGTGATGCGGCGGGCCAGGGGGGAGATGGCGGCATCGGTCATGGGTAGAGCATATCCAGAATGAATGGATGCTGTAAATCAAGGCATTCGACCAAATGGCGGGAAGGGAGCATCATCCAGCCTTCACACCGCATCCTGCCTTGGGAATCCGCATGTCCAACCCTTTCTCTCCCGCCCAGCTCTGGGCCCTGGCCGACCAGTTCGGCACCCCGCTGTGGGTGTACGACGCGGCCACCATCCGCCAGCGCATCGCGCAGGTGTCCAATTTCGAGACCGTCCGTTTCGCGCAGAAGGCCTGTTCCAACATCCACATCCTGAAGCTCATGCGCGAGCAGGGCGTGAAGGTGGACGCCGTCTCGCGCGGCGAGATCCTGCGCGCGCTGGCGGCGGGCTATGTGGCCGGCGCAGAGCCGTCGGAGATCGTCTTCACCGCCGACCTGTTCGATGCCGCCACGCTCGACTGCGTGGTGGAGCACGGCGTGCCGGTCAACGCGGGCTCCATCGACATGCTGCACCAGCTGGGCGCGCGTTCGCCCGGCCATGGCGTGTGGCTGCGCATCAACCCCGGCTTCGGCCACGGCCACAGCAACAAGACCAACACGGGCGGCGAGCACAGCAAGCACGGCATCTGGCACACCGACCTGCCCGCGGCGCTGGCCGCCATCGCGCAGCACGGCCTCCAGCTCGTGGGCCTGCACATGCACATCGGCTCGGGCGTGGACTACAGCCACCTGGCGGAAGTCTGCGGCGCCATGGTGGGCCTGGTGCGCACCACCCACGCGGCCGGGCACGACCTGCATGCCATCTCGGCCGGCGGCGGCCTGTCCATTCCCTACCGCAGCGGGGACCCGGTGGTCGACACGCAGCACTACCACGGCCTGTGGGACGCCGCGCGCCAGCAGGCCGAGGCGGTGGTGGGCCACAAGCTGGGCCTGGAGATCGAACCGGGCCGCTACCTGGTGGCCGAATCCGGCGTGCTGCTGGGCGAGGTGCGGGCCGCCAAGAACGCGGGCAACAACCGCTTCGTGCTGGTCGATACGGGGTTCAATGAGTTGATGCGCCCCTCGATGTACGGCAGCTTCCACGCGATGGAGCTGCTGCGCCGCGATGGCACCACCGCCGCCGCCCGGCCCACCGTCGTGGCCGGGCCGCTGTGCGAATCGGGCGACGTGTTCACGCAGGGCGATGGCGGCGTGGTGCTGCCGCGCGACCTGCCGGCCGCGCAGGTCGGCGACCTGCTGGTGATCCACGACACGGGCGCGTATGGCGCCTCGATGTCCTCCAACTACAACACGCGCCCGCTGATCGCGGAGGTGCTGGTGGACGGCGGCCAGGCGCGCCTGATCCGCCGCCGCCAGACGGTGGACGAGCTGCTGGCGCTGGAGCTGGGGCTGTAGAAGGCTGGCGCGGCCGCCGCGCGCAGCGGCCGGGACGGCGGTGCGAAGGATGGGAATGAAAGACGGCGGCGCCTTTGCGGCGCGGCGCGCGCCGACACCTGGTAGGCACGGGACTACGGCCACGCGCAGCGCTGGCGCACAGGGCGGGGGGAGGCGGGGCCCTAAGGTAGAGCCATCCACATTTCTTCATCCCTTCAAGGAGATCACCATGCCTATCATCTTGTGGCTGCTCGGCGTCCCGCTGTCGGTTGTTCTGTTGCTCATGCTGTTTGGCGTGTTCTGACCTCTGCGCAATCCATGTTAAAAGCCGCGTGCGCCCCAGGGCGCACGCGGCTTTTGTTTGCGATAGGGGTGTGCGGCGCTGGGGGCGGTACGGCCGGCCCTCGCCGGGCAGGCGCCTGCCGCGCGCCGTTCGACTACACCAGTTCGGCCGCGGGCCCCCGGCCCATCAGCGCCGCCACGGCGTCCGGGGGCTGGATCTGGCCGTCCAGCAGCGCCACCGCGGCGCGGGTGATGGGCATGTCCACCCCCAGCATGGCGGCCCGCTGCGCCACGGTGCGGGCGCTGTAGACGCCTTCCGCCACGTGGCCCAGCGACTCCACCGCCTGCGCCAGGGTGCGGCCCTGCGCCAGCAGCATGCCCACGCGGCGGTTGCGCGATAGGTCGCCGGTGGCGGTCAGGACCAGGTCGCCCAGGCCCGACAGGCCCATGAAGGTGTCGGGCCGCGCGCCGAGCGCCAGCCCCAGCCGGGTCATTTCGGCCAGGCCGCGCGTGATGAGGGCGGCACGGGCGTTGAGCCCGAGCGCCAGGCCGTCGCACAGGCCCGTGGCGATGGCCAGCACGTTCTTCACGGCGCCACCCACTTCCACGCCCACGATGTCCTCGTTGGCGTACACCCGCACGCTGGGGCTGTGGAACGCGCCGACCAGCGCGTCCCGCACCCGCGCATGCGGGCTGGCCGCCACCAGCGCGGTGGGCTGGCCCAGCGCCACTTCCTGCGCAAAGCTCGGACCGCTGAATACACCTGCTATTAAATCAGGAGCTACTTGCGCTTGTACTTCATGTGCCAGCAGCCCAAAGGATGCCGAACCGGCACCGGGAGGCATTGCCTCGAAGCCCTTGCACAGCCAGGCCACGGGCGCCGTGCATCCCCGCAGCGCCTGCAGCATGCCGCGCAGCGCCGCCATGGGCGTGGCCACGATGACGAGGTCGGCATCCGGCAGCAATGCGCCAAAGTGGCCGTCGGCGATGGAGAGAGAAGGGGGAAAGTCGATGCCCGGCAGATAGCGCGCGTTCTGGCGCGCCACGCGCATGGCGTCTGCCTGGCCCGCGTCGCGCGCCCAGAGCGTGACCACATGGCCGCCAGGGTGCTGGGCCGCGCTCATGGCGAGCGCGGAACCCCAGGCACCGGCACCCAATACTATGATTTTCATAGCTGCTTGCGCTTATTCATCAGGCGCTGGAGGCCAAAAAGTCTTTGATTCGATGATCTCCGCGCTACGCCTCGCCTGCGGCCTGTGCCAGCGGCGCGGCCCAGGCGGGGTAGCCGCGGAACTGGCTTTGCCAGGCCGTTGGCCGCGTCCCCCTCCCGAGCGCGCAGCGCGACGAGAAAGGGGGAAGGCGCGAAGCGCCTCAGGGGGGCTCTTCTTATTGCGTGATGATGGGCGAAGCCTGGCCGGCGGCCTGGGCTTGCTGCTGCTCGTACATGGCCTGGAAGTTGATTTCGGCCAGGTGCACGGGCGGGAAGCCGGCGCGGTTGATCAGGTCGGCCACGTTGCCGCGCAGGTAGGGGTACACGATCTGCGGGCAGGCGATGCCCATGATCGGGCCCATCTGGTCTTCCGGCACGTTGCGGATCTCGAAGATGCCGGCCTGCTTGGCTTCGACCAGGAACACGGTCTTGTCCTTGATCTTGGTCTGCACGGTGGCGGTCACGGCCACTTCGAAGATGCCTTCGGCCACGGGCGTGGCTTCCACGCCCAGCTGGATGTCGACGTTCGGCTGCTCTTGCTCCAGCAGGATGCCGGGGGAATTGGGCTGCTCGAGCGACATGTCCTTGAGGTAGACGCGCTGGATCTGGAACACGGGATTTTCTTGGTCGGCCATGGTGAAGTCTCTTTGCTCTAACGGAATTTCTAGCAAAACAAAACCCGCCCGGGAAAAGCTCCCGCAGCGGGCACATGGGGCTGCATTATGCAGCGCCCGCGGTGGGGGTCAGGCGGCGCCCAGCAAGGGCATGAGCTCGCCGCGGCTGTCCAGCGCCACCAGATCATCGTGGCCGCCCACATGGGTTTCACCGATGTAGATCTGCGGCACCGTGCGGCGGCCGGTGATCTCCATCATGTGGACGCGCGCGGCGGGGTCGGTGTCGATGCGGATTTCCTCGATCTGCTCCACGCCCTTGGACTTGAGGATCTGCTTGGCCCGGATGCAGTAGGGGCAGACGGCGGTGGTGTACATCTTCACGGGTTGCATGGCGGACCTTCCTCTTTCTTCCTGTGGGGCTAAAAATCAGTGGCAAGACTATCGCGGACCCAATAACTGGGGGCGGATCAGGCTTTTTCCACAGGCAGGCTGGCTTCGCGCCAGGCCTTGAGGCCGCCGGCCATGGCCTGGGCGTTCTCGTAGCCCAGCTTCTTGGCAATGGCCACCGCGCGGTTGGCGCGGGCACCGGTGGTGCACACCAGCACCAGGGGCAGGGCCTTGTTCTTGATCACGGTGGGCAGGCGCTCTTCGAGCTGGCCCAGGGGCACGTTCTTGGCACCGTTTACATGGCCTGCGGCGAATTCTTCGGTTTCGCAAACGTCGATGACCACCGCCTTTTCGCGGTTGATGAGCTGCACGGCCCGCGCGGGTGTCAGCGAGCCGCCACTGGCGTTCTTGAGGACCGGCCACAGCAACATGCCGCCCGAAGCCAGTGCAACAAAGATCAGATACCAGTTGTCGATAATGAATTTCACGAAGATTCCTTGGGTTGGCGAACGGCGTAATTCTAGAATGCTGGGTTTTGGCCCGCATTTCTTTGACCCGCCTTTCCTGGGGAAACCATGTACAAACTCGTCCTGATCCGCCACGGCGAATCCACCTGGAACCTTGAAAACCGCTTTACCGGCTGGACCGATGTCGACCTCACGCCCACGGGAGTTTCCCAGGCCATGTCCGCCGGCAAGCTGCTCAAGGCCGAGGGCTACGAGTTCGATCTGGCCTTCACCAGCGTGCTCAAGCGTGCCATCCACACCCTCTGGTACACGCTGGACGAGATGGACTGCACCTGGCTGCCGGTCGTCAAGGACTGGCGCCTGAACGAGCGCCACTACGGCGCTCTGCAGGGCCTGAACAAGGCCGACATGGCCAAGCAGTATGGCGACGAGCAGGTGCTGGTCTGGCGCCGCAGCTACGACACGCCCCCGCCGGCCCTGGAGGCCACGGACCCCCGCAGCGAGCGTGGCGACCGCCGCTACGCCGCGCTGGCCGAGGGCAGCGTGCCACTGACGGAATGCCTCAAGGACACCGTGGCGCGCGTGCTGCCCTTCTGGAACGACGCGATGGCGCCGGCCATCCGCTCGGGCAAGCGCGTGGTGCTGGCCGCGCACGGCAACTCCATCCGGGCGCTCGTCAAGTACCTCGACGGCATCTCCGAGTCCGACATCGTCGGCCTGAACATTCCCAACGGGATTCCACTGGTATATGAACTCGACGCCGACCTGAAACCCATCCGCCACTACTATCTGGGTGACGCGGAAGCGGCCGCCAGGGCCGCGGCCGCCGTGGCATCGCAGGGCAAGGCGTAAAGCTCGCGTAAAGACGGGGAAAACCCGCCATCTTCTCCTGCCAAAGTGAGTGCCCGTGCGGAACCGCGGCGGGTTCGGCCCTTCCAAGGTGTATATTGATTCGAAGCGGTAAAAGGTGTTGTATGGGCCACAAACTTAAAATTGCAGGATGGGTGTCGGTGGGGGTGGTGGCCGGAGCGCTCACCACGGTGTCCCTGCAGACGGTGGCGCGCGGCGCCATGACGCCACTGCCCCTGGAGGAAATCCAGCAGCTGTCGGCGGTGTTCGGCCTGGTGAAGACCGACTATGTCGAGCCGGTGGACGACAAGAAGCTCATCACCGACGCCATCTCGGGCATGGTCGCCAGCCTGGATCCGCACTCCCAGTATTTCGACAAGAAGTCCTTCAAGGAATTCCGCGAGGGCACGTCGGGCCGCTTCGTGGGCGTGGGCATCGAGATCACCCAGGAAGACGGGCTCATCAAGGTCGTCTCGCCCATCGAGGGGTCCCCGGCGTTTCGCGCCGGCCTCAAGACCAACGACCTGATCACCAAGATCGACGAAACGGCGGTCAAGGGGCTGTCGCTCAACGACGCCGTCAAGCGCATGCGCGGCGAGCCCAACACCAAGGTCACGCTCACCATCTTCCGCAAGGACGAGAACCGCTCGTTCCCGGTGACGATCACGCGCGAAGAGATCAAGACCCAGTCCGTCAAGGGCAAGGTGGTGGAGCCCGGATACGCCTGGATCCGCCTGTCGCAGTTCCAGGAGCGCACGGTCGATGACTTCGTGCGCAAGGTGGAGGAGGTCTACAAGCAGGACCCCAACCTCAAGGGCCTGGTGCTGGACCTGCGCAACGATCCCGGTGGCCTGCTGGACGCGGCCGTGGCCGTCTCGGCGGCGTTTTTGCCGGAGAACGTCACGGTGGTCACGACCAACGGCCAGCTGGCGGACAGCAAGGCGACCTACAAGGCATCGCCGGACTACTACCAGCGCCGTGGCGGCGGCGACCCGCTGCGCCGCCTTCCCCCGGCCCTCAAGTCCGTGCCCCTGGTGGTGCTGGTGAACGAAGGCTCGGCATCGGCCAGCGAGATCGTGGCCGGCGCGCTGCAGGACCACAAGCGCGCCACCATCATGGGCAGCCAGACGTTCGGCAAGGGGTCGGTGCAGACGGTGCGTCCCCTGGGGCCTGATACCGGCATCAAGCTGACCACGGCACGCTACTACACGCCGAGCGGCAAATCGATCCAGGCCAAGGGCATCGTGCCCGACGTGATGATCGACGAGTCCGAGGAGGGCAACATCTTTGCGGCCCTGCGCATGCGCGAGGCCGACCTCGACAAGCACCTGGGCAGCGGCCAGGGCGAGGAAAAGAAGGACGAGGCCCGTGAAAAGGCCCGCGAGGATGCGCGCAAGCGCATGGAGGACGAGGCCAAGAAGCCCGCTTCCGACCGCAAGGCGCCCGAATTCGGTTCGGACAAGGACTTCCAGCTGGTGCAGGCGCTGAACCAGCTCAAGGGCCGCTCCGTGCTGGTCAGCAAGACCTTGACGGAACGCAAGGAAGAAAAGAAAGAGAATTGAGCTTTCTTTCGCTCGTGGTCTGATCGGCTCCAAGCCGGATTCCAGCGGAATCCGGCTTTTCCTTTTGTGCCTTTGACTTTGCCCTTGGCTGTGTTCACTTTTCTGCTTGGGATTCCTTCATGACCGACGACCAGCTCCTGCGGTACTCGCGCCACATCCTGCTCGATGAGATGGGCATCGAAGGGCAGGAGCGGGTGCTGGCGGCGCATGCCCTCATCATCGGCGCGGGCGGCCTGGGTTCGCCCGCCGCGCTGTACCTTGCCTCCGCTGGCGTCGGGCACATCACGCTGGTGGACGACGATGTGGTCGACCTCACCAACCTGCAGCGGCAGATCGCCCACACCACGGCGCGGGTCGGGCAGCCCAAGGTGGCCTCCGCGGCCGCCGCCATGGCTGCCATCAACCCCGGGGTACGGGTCACGGCGCTCCAGGCGCGGGCCGATGCCGGCGTGCTCGATGCGCTCGTGCGCGAAGCCACCGTGGTGCTCGATTGCAGCGACAACTACGCCACGCGCCACGCCATCAACGCGGCGTGCGTCGCCCATGACAAGCCGCTGGTCGCGGGGGCGGTGATCCGGTTCGACGGGCAGATCACGGTGGTCGATCCACGTGCCGCGCAATCCCCCTGCTATGCCTGCATCTTCCCCCCGGAGGCCGAATTCGAGGAGGTGGCCTGTTCGACCATGGGCGTGTTCGCTCCGCTGGTGGGGGTGGTCGGGGCGATGCAGGCGGCGGAGGCGCTCAAGCTGCTGGCCGGCATCGGCACTTCGCTGGCTGGCCGCCTGCTCATGCTGGACGGCCGGTCCATGGAGTGGAGCACCATGCATGTAGGGCGCGCACCCGGCTGCCCCGTGTGTGTTGTGCGGTAGGATTCCTCCTACAACCGCCGCGTGTGGCGGCTGGCAGAATCACGGCATCACAGCATCTAAATTCGAGGCTCGATCAGCGCAACTGTGCACCGGTCGCGAAACTGGACCCCTTCCGTGAAACTCCGCACCTATATCGTTGAAGACAACGCGACCATCCGTGAGAACCTGATTGGTACTCTCGAAGAGTTGGCGTCCGTAGAGGCGGTAGGAGTGGCGGAGACGGAAGACGAAGGCAAGAGCTGGCTGGCCGCGAACAGCGGGCAGTGGGACCTGGCCATCGTGGACCTGTTCCTGCGCCAGGGCAGCGGCCTGGGGGTGCTGGCGGCCTGCCGCGACCGCAAGCCTGGCCAGAAGATGGTGGTGCTCAGCAACTATGCGACACCCGACGTGCGCATGCGCTGTGCGCAGCTGGGCGTGGACGCGGTGTTCGACAAATCCAATGAAATCGACGCGCTGGTGGACTACTGCATCCAGCACAGCGGCCCCGTGCCCCTGGATTCCAACCCCCCCATGCCGGCATCTGGCCAAGCTGCGTGAACCCGCCGCGGCGGGGCTGCACGCCGGGTCCAGGCTTCACACCTGAACCTCCATGCCCCGCCGGACCCGAATCATGACCCCGGACTGAGGCCACTGTTCCATGTCAGTCAATCAGGCGGTTCTTGAGCGCGTAGTAGGTCAGATCGCTGTTGGAGGACAGGCTCATCTTTTCCATCAGACGCGTCCGGTAGGTGCTCACCGTCTTGACGCTCAACGACAAGGCCTTGGCGATGTCGCCCGCCGTCTCGCCCTTGGCAAGCTTGAGGAACACCTGGAACTCGCGCTCCGACAGCTGCTCGTGCGGCGGGGCGTCGTCCTTGCGGTTGAGCTGCTGGGCCAGCAGTTCGGCCACGGCGGGCGTGAGGTAGCGCCGGCCCAGCGCGATGGTGCGGATCGCTTCCACGATTTCCGAGGGCTCGCATTCCTTGTTCAGGTAGCCGCTCGCGCCCTGGCGGATCAGGTTGATCGCGTAGTGTTCTTCGGGATAGCCGCTCAGGATCAGGATGCCCATGTCCGGCGCCTTGGCGCGCAGCATGGCCAGCGCATCCAGCCCGCTCTGGCCGGGCATCGACAGGTCCATCAGCAGCACGTCGATTTCCTTGTTGCGCACGAGGTCGATGGCTTCGCGGCCGTTGGCGGCCTCGCCCTCCACCCGCAGATCCACGTGCTCCGACAGAAATTGCCGCAGCCCGGAACGAACAATCGCGTGGTCATCCACAATGCCAATCTTGATCATCGATCTTTCTTTCGCAGGGCGGTGGTGCCGCGCCTGATGTTTGTTGGTTGCACAGGTTCTTCGGCATGCCACACCCTGATGGGGTGTGGCGGCGGCCGGGTCCTCAGACATTATCCAGAATACCGCGTATGAGCCTCAAAGAAAACACCCGCATCTGGCTTCCCAAGGTTCGCAAGATGGCGTTGAGCCTGCCGATGGCGCTGCTGGCGGCCATGGTGCTGGTGGGGATCAATGAAACGGGGCACATGCGTTCGCAGGATGCGGTCGAGCAGATGACGCACGGCCAGAACACGCGCAAGGCCGTCAATACCCTGCTGCAGAGCATGCTGGACGCGGAGACAGGCCAGCGCGGCTACCTGCTCACCGGCAACGAGACCTACCTGGAGCCCTACGACAAGGCCGTGGCCAGCGTGCAGACCAATCTGGACGGGTTGCGCGAACTGTTCATGGATGCCCCCGACGACATGCAGGAGTTCGCACTGCTGTCGCGGCAGATCTCCCGCAAGCTGGCGGAGATGGAGCTGAGCCTGCGCCTGCGCCGGCAGGGCAATGAGGACGCCTGGAAATTCATCCTGCACACCGACGTGGGCAAGGAGCACATGGAGGCGATCCGCAAGCATGCGCTGGAGCTGATCGCGCGCAGCGACCGGCATGTCAAGCAGGGCCAGGAGCAGATCGAGCAATCGCTCATGCTGTCGCGCATCGGCATCGCCACGGTCACCGTCATCGGGCTGCTCGCGTTCTACATGTACCTGCGCCAGGCGCAAGCGCTGCAGGTGGTCAACCTGCGCGAGCAGGCCCTGCTCGAGCGCGAGCGGGATCGCCTGGAGGGACTCGTGAGGGACCGCACCGCAACGCTTTCCGAACTGGCCAACCACCTGCAGCAGGTGCGCGAAGAGGAGCGCGGGCACCTCGCGCGCGAGCTGCACGATGAACTCGGCGCGCTGCTCACGGCGGCCAAGCTGGACGTCGCGCGGCTCAAGTCCAAGATCGATGCCACCGTGCCCGAGGTGGCGGAGCGGCTCAAGCACCTGACCGAAACGCTCAACAGCGGCATCGCGCTCAAGCGGCGCATCATCGAGGACCTGCGGCCTTCATCGCTCTCCAACCTCGGGCTGACCGCGGCCATTGAAATCCTCACGCGCGAATATGCCGAGCGCGCCGGCATCGAGGTGGAGACCAGCCTGGAGGCGGTGCAGTTGCCCGATGCCTCGCAGCTCACGGTGTATCGCATGGTCCAGGAGGCCCTGACCAACATCGGAAAGTACGCGAAGGCCAGCAAGATCCTGGTGTCGGTGCATGGCTATCCCACCCATGTGGCGGTGCAGGTGCGTGACGACGGGGTCGGCTTCGACCCGGCGACGGTGCGCCCCACGTCGCATGGCCTGTCCGGCATGCGCCACCGCGTGGAGTCCGCGGGCGGCCGGCTGTCGATCACCTCGCGCGCGGGCAGCGGCACCCTGGTCTCCGCGGTGCTGCCGCTGCAGCACCGCTCCGCTGACGCGCCCAAGCCCCCCGCCCTGGACGTGTGACGCCTCCGCAGCGCGGTGCATCCGCGGGGGCGCGGTGCCCTCGCCAGGCCTTCTTCCAGCACTTCTTCCATCCGATTGGCCTCGCGCACGCGGCACCGCCGACGTGCCCCGCCTCTCGGGGCCTCTAGCCCTTTTCGTTTTTTGCATCCGCTGCCCGGGCGTGCCCAGGCGGGGGATGCGCGCTGCATTGCCACCCGTGCGCGGGCGGCAGGGCTT
Source organism: Acidovorax sp. A79 (assembly GCF_041154505.1). Lineage (GTDB taxonomy): Bacteria > Pseudomonadota > Gammaproteobacteria > Burkholderiales > Burkholderiaceae_C > Acidovorax. The sequence goes on along the minus strand of NZ_AP028672.1, from coordinate 1,713,986 downwards.
CGTCCTACAGCGGGCGCGCTGCACCGCCGACAGGCCCGCGCGCCAGGGACCGGCATCTTTGAAGCGGCAGGCTTCCTACAGTGGACCCCAGGCGCTGAATTTCTTGTGCCCTGACCCGCCGGCACACACCGGCCCCTACAAAAGGAGAAGGAAATGTTGCATTACGCAGTTGTTTTTCTGGTGATCGCGTTGATTGCAGCCCTTTTCGGCTTTGGCGGCATTGCTGCCGGGGCCGTGGGCATCGCCAAGATTCTGTTCTTTGTCTTCGTGATCATGGCTGTCGTGACCTTTGTCCTGGGGCTGCTCAAGAAGGGCTGATGCCCGTTGCCGTGAAACCAGCCATCCCCGCATACACCATCCAAGGAGTTCCCCAATGAGTATCCAGACCGCCACCGACAAAGTTGCCAGCAGCGCCCGCCATATCGCCGACGATGTGCTGCAGAGTGCGCAAGACGCCGTACAGTCCACGCGCAATGCCGCCAACAACTCCCTGGAAAAAGCCGAAGAGGGCGTGCGCAACCTGCGCAGCCAGGCCGACCCGGTCATTGACGACCTCGCGGCCCGCGCCCAGGAACTCGCGGCACGCAGCATCGACTATTGCGCCGAAACGAGCGCGCGGGCCCGCCGCCAGATGCAGCAGGCCGCGGAGGCCACCAACAAGTACGTGGCCGAGCAGCCCGGCAAGTCGCTGGTGATCGCCGCCGCCTCGGGCGCCGCGCTGGCCACGCTGGTGCTGTGGATGTCGCGCCGCCGGCACGCCGCATACTGACCTGTCAGCCCGGCTTGCAGGTCGGCCGTTGAAGGGTGACACTTTGTCCCCACCGCGGCCGCCCCGCCAGCATCATCCATCAGGCACCAGAAATCGAACCGTACAGTCCGCCGGTCGCGGAGGGTGCAACAGACCGGCAGATTGCAATTTTCCAGCACCCGCGTTCCCAAACCATTCTTCTAGAAGGACAACACCATGAAATACGCACGTGCCCTCGCTTTTGCCGCAGTCGCCGGCATCACCATCGTCACGGCCACCGGCTGTTCGGTGGCCCGCAACCAGCAGACCATGGGCTCCTATGTCGATGATGCCGGTATCACCACCGCCGTGAAGGCCAAGATGGCGGAGGACAAATCCGTCTCCGCCACCTCCATCAGCGTGGAAACGCTGAACGGCACGGTACAGCTGTCGGGCTTTGCCAAGTCGCAGACCGAGAAGAACCAGGCCGAGGCCATCGCGCGCAACACCAAGCATGTGCGCGAAGTGCGCAACAGCATTGTCGTGCGCCCCTGATCGTTGAACGGACGGCATGAACCGGGGCAGGCGGCTCGCGCCACCTGCCGGCCGGGGCCAGGGAGCAGGTTCCAGGAATGACCTGGAACCTGCTCTTTTTCATTGGGAATCCCGATCCGGGCCCGGCGCCGCCTGCGGCGCGCGGCGAACCTGGCGGCCATGCCCCCACACGGACGCCCTACTGGGTATAAGCTCGGCACCATGCGCGTATTCAATTGCGACCATTGCGGTCACCTGGTGTTTTTTGACAGCGTGCAATGCCTGCACTGCGGCAGCACGCTGGCATTCCTGCCAGACCAGCTCGCCATGGCCGCCCTGGCGCCCGCGCCGCAGGACGGCCCGGGCCTGTGGCGCCGCATGGGCGAGCGCGGCACCGCGAACTACAGCGGGCGGCTGTACCGCATGTGCCACAACCACACGGAGTACCAGGCGTGCAACTTCGCGGTGCCCGCCAACGACTATGCCGACCTGTGCGCCTCGTGCCGCCAGACGCGCATCCTTCCCGACCTCTCGGAAGCCGCCAACCTGGGGCGCTGGAAGCAGATCGAGGCGGCCAAGCGCCAGCTGTTCTACACGCTGGCGCGCCTGGGGCTGGAACCCGTCCCCGGCCGGTACGGACCGGTCTTCGAATTCCTGGCCGACCTGCCCGGCGGCCCCGCGATCCTCACCGGCCATCTGGGCGGCACCATCACGCTCAACGTGGCCGAGGCGGACGACGACGAGCGTGCCCGCCGCCGCATCGCCCTGGGCGAGCCCTACCGCACGCTGATTGGCCACCTGCGGCATGAATCCGGCCATTTCTACTGGGACCAGTTGGTGCGCGACGGCGGCCGCATCGACGCCTTCCGCAACGTATTTGGCGACGAGCGGCAGGACTACGCCGCCGCGCTGGACGCGCACTACGCCCGGGGCAACGAGCTGGGCGACTGGGCCGCGCGCCATGTGAGCGCCTATGCCGCGGCCCATCCGTGGGAGGACTGGGCCGAAACCTGGGCCCACTACCTGCACATGATCGACCTGCTGGAGACGGCGGCCAGCTACCAGGCGGGCGTGACGGTGCCCGACCCGCATGCCGCCATCCGCCACCATGTCACCGACCCCTTTGCCACGCCGCGCCCCGCGTTCCAGGACATGGTGCGCCAGTGGGTGCCGCTGACCCTCATGCTCAACAGCCTGAACCGCAGCCTGGGCCAGCACGATGCCTACCCGTTCGCGCTGTCCTCCGGCGCCATGGTCAAGCTGCGTTTCGTGCACGATCTGGTGCAGGCGCAGGCCCCCCAGGGCGGCGTGCAGGCGGTGCCGTCCGAGGCGCTGTAAGCCCGCCGCGCAGCCGGTCCTGGCGTCCGCGCGGCCTCCCCGGCAGCGCCGCGGCCTGCACGCCCGCGTGTTTCTTGCGACACTCCGGGGCCATGAACAACACCCCCTTGCATGCCGTCGACCCTCCCCAGCTCGTTCTGATACCCGGCCTGGCCGGTGATGCCACCATGTGGCAGGCCCAGCTGCCGGCCCTGCCGGCCGCGCTGCGCCCCGTGGTGGCCACGGCCCACGCGCGGCCCGACGCGCAGCGCATTGAAGACATGGCCGCGCTGGTGCTGGCCGAGCATCCCGGGGCCTTGCTGCTGTGCGGCGCCTCGATGGGCGGGATGATCGCCATGGAGGCCGCGCGCCAGGCGCCCGGGCGCGTGGCCGGCCTGGCGCTGCTGGGCACCACGGCCCGGCCGGAGACGCCCGACATGCGCGCGCTGCGCGAAGCCGCGATGGAACTGTTCGCCCAGGGCCGCTTGCGCGAGGTGATCGAGCCCAATGTGGCGTTTGCCTTTCACCCCGCCAATGCGGCACGGCCCGCGCTGGTGCAGGCCTACCTCGACTTCGTGCTGCGCGCCGGCGCGCAGCAGCTGGTGCGGCAGAACCGCGCGGTCATCCACCGGCCCGATGCCCGGCTGCACCTGCCGCGCGTGGCCTGCCCCACGCTGGTGGCGTGTGGCGCCGCCGACCAGCTCACACCGCCCGAATGCTCCGAGGAGATCGCGGCGCTCATCCCTGGCGCCCACCATGCCGTGCTGGCCGAATGCGGCCACATGCTCACCATGGAGCAGCCCGAGGCCGTCAACCGCCTGCTGCTGGAATGGATCGCGCGGGGTGGTTGGGGGCATTGATTTCTCATGAAATTGGCCTCTGGCGCTTGATGGGAAAGCGCTGGTTGCTATGAATTCAGGAGCTAATCAGAACTCCAGGTTGTCGATGAGCCGCGTGCCGCCCAGGCGCGCCGCCCCCAGGGCGACAAGCATGCCCGGCCCGTCCTGCGCCGTGGGCGGCTGCAGGTCGGCGCGGCGGCGCACGGTGAGGTAGTCGGGCTGCCAGCCGCGTGCGCGCAGGGCATCGACGGCCTGTTGCTCCAGCGCCGCGCCTGCGGCTGGCGGCCGGGCAGTCCATTGCCCCGCCAGCTGCCGGAGCGCCTGCGGCAGGGCCACGGCCTCCTGGCGTTCCTCGCGGCCGAGGTAGCCGTTGCGCGAACTCAGCGCCAGCCCATCCGCCGCGCGGCAGGTCTCGCCCGCCACGATGTCGATGGGCAATGCGAACTGCCGCACCATTTGGCGGATCACCATGAGCTGCTGGTAGTCCTTCTTGCCAAACACCGCCGTGCCGCCGCTCTGGCCCAGCACGCAGGCGAACAGCTTCATCACCACCGTGCCCACGCCCACGAAGAAGCCGGGGCGGAACTGGCCTTCGAGCATGTCGGCCAATGCGGGATCGGGGTGCACCTTGAAGGTCTGGGGCTCGGGGTACAGGTCGGCCTCGCGCGGGGCGAACAGCACGTCGCAGCCCGCGGCCCGCAGTTGCGCGCAGTCGGCCTCCCAGGTGCGGGGGTAGCTGTCGAAGTCCTCGTGCGGCAGGAACTGCAGGCGGTTCACGAAGATGCTGGCCACGGTCACGTCGCCCAGGGGCCGGGCCTGGCGCACCAGGGCGATGTGCCCGTCGTGCAGGTTGCCCATGGTGGGCACGAAGGCGGGGTGGCAGCGGGCGGCGAGGGCCTGGCGCAGGTCGGCGATGGAGTGGGCGATCAGCATGGGGCGGGAGTGCGTCTGTTGAAAAATCCGGGGGGTCGCTTACCAGGCGTGTACCGCGTTGTCCGGGAAACGCCCCTGCTTGACGGCCTGCACATACGCCTCCATGGCGCCGCGCACGCTGCCCGCGTCCGACATGAAGTTGTGCACGAACTTCGGCATTTTTCCGAGGTTCATGCCCAGCATGTCGTGCAACACCAGCACCTGGCCGGCCGTGCCGTTGCCCGCGCCGATGCCGATGGTGTGGCAGCGCGGCAGCTCGGCCGTGAGGGCCGCGGCCAGCGCGGCGGGCACCATCTCCAGCACCAGCATGGCGGCGCCTGCGTCCTGCAGTTCGTGTGCTTCTTGGCGCAGCGTGCGGGCGTCGTCGTCGGTTTTGCCCTGCACGCGGTAGCCGCCCAGGGCATGCACGGTCTGCGGCGTGAGGCCCAGGTGGGCGCACACCGGCACGCCGCGCTGCACCAGGAACTCCACCGTGGGCGCGGTCCAGCCCCCGCCTTCGAGCTTGACCATGTGCGCACCCGCCTGCATCAGCACGCAGGCGCTGCGCAGGGCCTGCTCGCGGCTCTCGGCATAGGTGCCATACGGCAGGTCGGCCACCAGCCAGGCCGTGCCCTGCACGCGGTGCAGGCCGCGCGCCACGCTGGCCGTGTGGTAGGCCATGGTGTCCAGGCCCACGCCCACCGTGCTGGGCAGGCCCTGGCACACCATGCCCAGCGAGTCGCCCACCAGGATGCATTCCACCCCCGCCGCATCGGCCACGGCCGCGAAGGTGGCGTCATAGGCGGTCAGCATCGTGATCTTCTCGCCCGCCGCGCGCATCTGCGCCAGGCGCGGCAGGCTCACGGGGCGGCGCTGGGGCAGGGGCGATGCGGGCGGCAGGGTACCGTAGGGCGTGGCGGAAACGGTGCTGGTGGCAGTCATGGGGCTTGCATGGGCAAAAATTGCCGCGAGTCTATGCGACCAATAATGGGTGTACTTATTGGTTGCCGGCGCGGTGGGAAACGGGCTGCGCTGGCGCAGTGGCCTTTGGGTTCCCGGTATGCTCCCGCCCCATGACGCTTTCGAACCAACAGTCCATGGACCATGATGTGGCGGCCCTGGCCCAGGCCGATGTGGCCCGCGCCCTGGCGGAAGACGTGGGCGCAGGTGACCTGACCGCCGGCCTGATCGACCCCGCCCGCCGCGCCCGCGCGCGCATCCTGGCGCGCGAGTCCGCCGTGATCTGCGGCGCGCCCTGGGCCGAAGCCGCCTTGCGCGCGCTCGACCCCACCATGGGGATCATCTGGCATGTGGCCGAGGGCCAGCGCTGCGCGCCCGACCAGGTGGTGCTGGAACTCACGGGCAATGCCCGCGCGCTGCTCAGCGCCGAGCGCACGGCGCTCAACTTTCTGCAGCTACTGTCGGCCGTGGCCACCAAGACCCGCACCTATGTGGACGTGGTGGCCGGCACGCGCGCCCAGATCGTGGACACGCGCAAGACCCTCCCCGGCCTGCGCCTGGCACAGAAGTACGCTGTGCGCGTGGGCGGTGGCACCAACCACCGCATCGGCCTGCACGACGCGGTGCTCATCAAGGAAAACCACATCGCCGCCGCCGGTGGCGTGACCGCCGTGCTGAAAGCCGCGCAGGCTGTGGCCGCGCAAGCCACGTTCATCGAGATCGAAGTGGAAACGCTGGCGCAGCTGGCCGAGGCGCTGGAAGCCGGCGCCAGGATGGTGCTGCTCGACAACATGCCCCTGCCCACGCTGCGCGAGGCCGTGCGCATCAATGCCGGACGCGCGATTCTGGAAATCTCCGGCGGCGTCACGCTCGATGGCCTGCGCGCGCTGGCAGAGACCGGCGTGGACCGCATCTCCATCGGCACGCTGACCAAGGACGTGAAGGCCACCGATTTTTCGATGCGCCTGCAGGAGCTGTCATGACCACCACCACCGCCGTGCTGAACCGCATCGATGTGGAGTACGAGCAGCCGCTCGGTACCCAGGAGGGCTCCGTCTGCTCCACGAAACACGCCTGGGCCCGCGTGCCGCCCGAGCCCACTGCACCTGAGCGCGCCGCGCTCAAGGAGAGGATCCGCCGCCTGCTCAAGGAGAAGAACGCGGTCATGGTGTCGCACTACTACGTGCACCCCGACCTGCAGGACCTGGCGGAGGAAACCGGTGGCCTGGTGAGCGACTCGCTGGAGATGGCGCGCTTTGGCCGCGACCACGCCGCGCAGACGCTGGTGGTGAGTGGCGTGCGCTTCATGGGCGAGACGGCCAAGATTCTGAGCCCCGAAAAGACGGTGCTCATGCCGGACCTCGATGCGACCTGTTCGCTCGACCTGGGCTGCCCCATCGACGCATTCAGTGCGTTCTGCGATGCCCATCCCGACCGCACCGTGGTGGTCTACGCCAACACCAGCGCGGCCGTGAAGGCGCGCGCCGACTGGCTGGTGACTTCGAGCTGCGCGCTCGACATCGTGGGGGCCCTCAAGGCCGCGGGCCAGAAGATCCTGTGGGCGCCCGATCGCCACCTGGGCGCCTATATCCAGCGCGAGACCGGTGCAGACATGGTGTTCTGGAACGGCGCCTGCATCGTGCACGACGAGTTCAAGGCCTTCGAGCTGGAGTCGCTCAAGAAGGAGCACCCCCGCGCCAAGGTGCTGGTCCACCCGGAGAGCCCTGCGGACGTGATCGCCCTGGCCGATGCGGTGGGCTCCACCAGCGCCATCCTCAAGGCCGCGCGCGAGATGGATGCCACCGAATTCATCGTGGCCACCGACAACGGCATGATGCACAAGCTGCGCACGCTCAACCCCGGCAAGGTGTTCATTGAGGCGCCCACCGCCGGCAACAGCGCCACCTGCAAGAGCTGCGCGCACTGCCCCTGGATGGCGATGAACGGCCTGGCCGACGTGGCGCGGGTGCTGGAGACCGGTGCCAACGCGGTCCATGTGGACCCCGCCCTGATTCCGCGCGCGCGCCAGCCGATTGACCGCATGCTGGCCTTCACCGCCGCGCTCAAGAACGGGCAGCCGGCCAGCGCCCTGGTGCCGCACCTGGGCGCTGCCTGACAGTACCACCCGCAGGGCCGATCTGCTTTGATTTTGATAGCTGTCAGCGCATGAAATACCTGCGCTAGCGCCTGTTTTGACCATCACTTCCCGCATCGACTTCACCCAGCCGCTGGATGCACGCGCCCCGCGCCTGCGCCACGCCTTCGGCACACCCCGCGAGGTGCTCGTGGCCCACGCGCTGCCCCAGGTGCGCGGCGTGCTCGACGCCGTGCACGCCGCTGCGCGGCAGGGCCGCTGGTGCGTGGGCCATGTGCGCTACGAGGCGGCCGCCGCGTTCGATGCGGCCTTGCAGACCCACGCGGCCGACGGACCGCTGGCCTGGTTTGCCGTGCACGACGCGCCGCTGCCCTGGCCCGAAGGCGCGCAGGGCCCCGCGGCGCAGCCTCCTGCGCAGGTGGCATGGACCGGCAGCCCTGACCGCGCCTCGTTCGATGCCGCGCTGGCGCGGATCCAGCAGGCGATCGCGGCGGGCGAGCTGTACCAGGTCAACTACACCGCGCCCCTTCATGGCACGCTTCAGGGGTCGGCGCAGGCACTGTTTGCCGCGCTGTTGCGCGCCCAGCCCGGCGGATATGCGGCGCACATCGACGCGGGGCCCGAGCAGGTGCTGTCGGTGTCGCCCGAGCTGTTCTTCGACTGGCGGGATGCCCCCGATGGTGGAGCCCTCCTGGCCCGGCCCATGAAGGGCACGGCCCCGCGCGGAGCCACCCCCGAAGAGGACGCGGCCCAGGCCGAGCACCTGCGCACGGCGCCCAAGGAGCGGGCCGAGAACGTGATGATCGTGGACCTGCTGCGCAACGACGTGTCGCGCATTGCGCTGCCGCACAGCGTGCGCGTGCCCGCGCTGTTCGCCACCCAGGCCCTGCCCACGGTGTGGCAGATGACCTCGGACGTGACGGCCCGCACGCGGCCCGGCACCACGCTGGCCGATGTGTTTGCGGCGCTGTTCCCGTGCGGCTCGGTCACCGGCGCACCCAAGGTGCGCGCCATGCGGATGATCCGCGCGCTGGAGCCCGCGCCGCGCGGCGTGTACTGCGGCGCGGTGGGCGTGGTGCGCCCGGCCGGCCCGCCCGACGCGCAGGGCCGGCACGCGGTGGCCGCCACGTTCAACGTGCCTATCCGCACCGTGGTGCTGCGCAGCGACGGCGAGGAAGGCCCGGCCGTCCACGCCACCTGCGGCATTGGCAGCGGCATCACCTCGGGCGCGCTGGCCGATGCCGAGTGGAGCGAGTGGCAGCACAAGCGGGCCTTTGCCGAGCGTGCCAGCCAGCCCTTTGACCTGCTTGAAACCCTGGCGCTGGAGGCCGGCGCCTTCCGGCACCTGGCCGACCACCTGGCGCGCCTGGAGAAGACCGCCGCGCACTTTGGCGTGCCCTGGGATGCGAAAGCCGTGTCGCAATGCCTGCGGGCGCTGGCCGCCGCACACGCGGCGGGGGCCTGGCGGGCGCGCCTGCTGCTGGACGCCACCGGCACGCCCCGGGCCGAGGCCTTTGCGCTGCAGCCCACGGCCGCACCCGTGCGCCTGCAGCTGGCCACGCGCCCGCTGGCGGAGGCGCACGGCGAATTCGTGCGCCACAAGACCACGCGCCGCGCGCACTATGCGGCGTTGGCGCCCACCACGCCCGGCGTGTTCGACACGGTGCTGTGGAACACGGCGGGCGAGATCACCGAAAGCACCTTCGGCAACATCGCCGCGCTCATCGACGGGCGGTGGGTGACGCCGCCCCTGTCCTGCGGCCTGCTGCCCGGCGTGGGCCGCGCCGTGGCATTGCGCGAGGGGCGCGTGGTGGAGGCCGTGCTGCGCGTGTCTGACGTGCCCCGGGTGCAGGCCTGGGCCTTCCTCAACAGCCTGCGGGGCTGGCTGCCGGCCACGCTCGAGGGCTGATCGGCGCCGGCGCCCCGCGTGGTGGTGGGGGCCGGGCTGGCGGAGGATTCAGCGCCGGTTCAAAGCCGCTCTTTGGCGTAGGAGCCCCGGTCCATGTCCACCACTTCCACGCTCAGCTGCACCATCACGCCCTGTGGGCGGGGTGTGCGTTCGCGCAGCACGGCGGCGATGCGCCCGGAGAGTTCTTTCTTGGCCTCGGGCGTGCGGCCCGAGAGCAGACGCAGCTGCGCGTGCACGAACGCGCGCTGGGCCGGTGCGGTGCCGATCTCGAAGCTGTCGGCCACGATGAATCGGGTCTTCAGATCGGCCTCGTCCTGCACCTCGGGGTGGGCGCACAGGGTGGCGTTGAGCGCAGCCAGGGTGTCCGCCTCGGGATAGTGGGGCAGGTTGCTGGAGTATTCGACGGTGAGATGGGGCATGGGATTCGTGATTCCGTTCTGGGCGGGGCACGCACTGTGCGCGCCGCGCCAGTTTAAGGGCGCGGGTTCACCGCCGGGCGCGCGGGGGCTTGCGCCGGTCAGGTTCCCAGGCCGGCCCCGGCCCGGGGGCGACGTTCCAGCCCTCGCGTGCGTTCGCGTGCGCTTGAAGGCCGGTGGCGAATGCGGGGCGGCCGCTTCTTGTTGACACGGCACCAGGGCCATGCGCGATTTGTGTTGCCGCGGAGCGGCCCGCCTGCTCAGAATCCGGGCGGCCCCGCGCTCACTGTGCGGGGCCCGCGCCGTGTGCCGGTTCGCAGGTTCCTGCCGTGCCGCCAGGAACATTGCCAGGGTGCTGCAACCCGTGGCGAACCGTGGCGCATGCGGCGGACGTGCAGGTGGGCAGCGGCTTTTCCTCAACCGTGTTCAGTAAAACCATGACATACCAAAAAATGATCCGACACACCGCTCTCGCCGTCCTGGCGCTGTGCGCCGCCACCGGGGCTGGCGCGCAATCGCCACCGCACTGGGAGTACAAGGGCAAGCACGGCGCCACGCACTGGGGCGCGCTGGAGGCGGGCTTTGAAGCCTGCGCGCGGGGTGCGGCGCAAAGCCCCGTGGACATCCGCAAGACCGTGAAGGAGGCGCTGCCGGCGCTCGAGTTCCAGTACACGCCCGGGGCGCCCACGCTGGTCAACAACGGCCACACGGTGCAGGTCAACATGCCCGCCGGCAGCAGGCTCGTGGTCAACGGCAGGGCCATGGAGCTGCTGCAGTTCCACTTCCACACCCCCAGCGAGGAAGCCATTGGCGGCAAGCGCGCGGCCATGGTGGCGCACTTCGTGCACAAGGGCGAGGACGGCGGGCTGGGCGTGGTGGCCGCGCTGATACAGCCCGGCAAGACCAATGCCGCGTGGGCTCCCATCTTTGCGCACCTGCCGCGCACCGGCGAGCAGGTGACGGTGCAGGGGCTCACCCTGGACGCCAGCGCCCTGTTGCCCGCCAGGAAAGGCTACTACAGCTTTGACGGCTCGCTGACCACGCCGCCGTGTTCCGAAGGCGTGCAGTGGATGGTGCTCAAGGAGCCCGTGAAGCTCGGCGCCCAGCAGATCAAGGCGTTTCGCCAGCTGTACAACGCCAACGCGCGGCCATTGCAGCCGCTCAACGGGCGCGTGGTCAAGGAAAGCGCCTGACGGCCACTCCGGGGGACGGCGCTCCAGGGGGGCGCGGGGAGCACCGGCGGCGCCTGCCCTCAGCCGCTGACGGCCGCGCGCGCGCCGCTGGTGCCAGTGGCTGGCGGCTGCCGGGCGGCCACGTGGCGGGCCGCCGGGACCGCGTGGGCCGCATGCGCGGCCAGGGCGGCCAGCAACCGGTCCACATCGTGGGCCGTGTGGGCGGCCGACAGCGCAATGCGCAGCCGGGCCGTGCCCGCGGGCACGGTGGGCGGGCGGATGGCGGGCACCCACAGGCCCTCGCGGCGCAGGCTTTCCATCGCGGCCAGGGCGGCTTCGTTGCTGCCGATCACGAGTGCCTGCACCGCCGTGTGGGATGGCAGCAGTTGCCAGCCCAGTCCTGGGGGCAGCGTGGCCAGGCCTTCGCTCAGTTGCGCAATGCGCTGGCGCAGCCCCTCCCGCAGCTCGTCGGCGGCCGCCATCAGCTCCAGGCTCTTGCGCAAGGCGCTCGCCAGCAGGGGCGGCGCGGCGGTGGCGAAGATGTAGGTGCGCGTCTTCTGCAGCAGCCATTCGATGAGTGCCGCGTCGCCCGCCACGAAGGCGCCGGCGACGCCCGCCGCCTTGCCCAGCGTGGCCATGTAGAGCACGCGGCGCGACGCGGCGGCACCCGCCAGCCCCGCGTGCGCCAGGCTGCCGCGCCCCTGCGGCCCGAGCACGCCAAAGCCATGGGCGTCGTCCAGCAGCAGCAGGGCGTCGTAGCGCTCGCACAGCGCCAGCAGCGCCGGGATGTCGATCAGGTCGCCATCCATGCTGAAGACGGCATCGCTGACCACCAGCTTGCGCCGCGCGGGGCTGGCGGCCAGCGCGGCTTGCAGTGCCGCCAGGTCGGCATGCGGGTAGCGGTGGATGGTGGCGCGTGACAGCCGCGCGCCATCGATCAGGCAGGCATGGTTGAGCGCATCGGAAAACAGTGCGTCGCCCGCGCCCACCAGGGCGGGGATGATGCCGGTATTGGTGGCATAGCCCGCGTAGAAGTACAGCGCCCGGGGCAATTGCACGAAGGCGGCCAGTTCCTGCTCCAGCGCTGCGTTGGCGGCGCTGTGCCCGCTGACCAGGGGCGAGCCGCCCGAGCCCACGCCAAAGGTGTGCGTGGCCTCGCGCGCGGCCTCGGCCAGCGCGGGGTGGCCGGCCAGGCCCAGGTAGTCGTTGCTGCAGAAGGCCAGCATGGATTGCCCGTCCACCAGCAGGTGGGCACCCCCTGCGGGCTGCACCACGCGGCGGCGGCGCAGCAGGTGGGCGCGCTCGAGGTCGGCGATTTGCCCTGGGATCTCGTCCAGCCAGGACGCGCAGGAGGTCGGCGCGGTCATAGCCACTCCCCGGGAAGCTCGAACACCAGGCCGCGCGCGTCGGGCAGTTCCTGGTAGGGCACCTCGGCCAGCAGCGGCGCGCCCAGGCGGTCCCGCAGGTAGGCGATGTTCTCTTCGGCCGCGTCCATGCCAGGGTCCACGCGGTTGGCCACCCAGCCGGCCAGCGCGAGGCCGCGCGCGCGGATCGCCTCGGCCGTGAGCAGCGCGTGGTTCAGGCAGCCCAGCCGCAGGCCCACCACCAGCACCACGGGCAGGGCCAGGGCCTGGGCCAGGTCGGCGCCGGTCTCGGTGTCCGACAGCGGCACGTGGAAGCCCCCCGCGCCTTCGACCACCACCGCATCGGCCTGGGCCGCCAGGGCCTGGTAGCTGCGCACGATGGCCGCGATGTCGATCCGCACCCCGGCGCGCGCGGCGGCGATGTGGGGCGAGAGCGGATCGAGCAGCAGCACGGGGTTGTCCAGCTCGGGCGCCACGGCCAGCGTGGAGGCCGAACGCAGCGCGATCGCGTCCTCGCTGGCCCAGTCCTCGCCCCAGGGCACCACGCCCGCGGCCACCGGCTTCATGCCGACCACGCGGCGGTGGTGTGGCGCCAGGGCGTGCAGCAGGCCGGTGGACACCAGCGTCTTGCCGACGCCCGTGTCGGTGCCGGTGACAAAACATCCAATCATGGGGTCTCCTCCTGCAGGGTGGCGTTCAGTGCGCCCAGCGCGCCCTCGGCGAGGCGCTGCACGGCCTCTTCGTCGAGCACATAGGGTGGCATCGCGTACAGCGTGTGGCCGATGGGGCGCAGCACCAGCCCCCGCGCCATGGCGTGCTGGTGGTAACGGCGTGCGAAGTCGGGCAGCGTGTTGTCGATGTCCCAGGCCCAGATCATTCCCAGGCGCCGCGCGTGGCGCACGCGCGGATGGCGGGTGAGCGGCATGCAGGCCGCGTCGATGCGCAGGGCCAGGGCCGCATTGGCGTTGAGGGTGTCGAGCTGGCCGAACAGCTCCAGCGTGGCCAGCGCCGCGCGGCAGGCCAGCGGGTTGCCGGTGTACGAATGCGAGTGCAGAAAGCCGCGCGCCACATCGTCGTCGTAGAACGCGGCATACACCGCGTCGGTGGTGAGCACGGCCGACAGCGGCAGCGTGCCGCCCGTGAGGCCCTTGGACAGGCAGATGAAGTCCGGCCGGATGCCCGCCTGCTGGTGGGCGAACATCGTGCCCGTGCGGCCAAAGCCCACGGCGATCTCGTCCACCACCAGGTGCACCTCGTAGCGGTCGCACAGCGCGCGCGCCAGGCGCAGGTATTCGGGGCTGTGCATCGCCATGCCGGCGGCGCACTGCACCAGCGGTTCGACGATGAGCGCGGCGGTGCTCGCGTGGTGCTCGGCCAGCCAGGCATCGAGCGCCTGGGCACTGCGACGCGCCACGTCCTCGGCGCTTTCGCCGGGCGCCGCGCCGCGTGCATCGGGGCTGGGCACGGTGGCGGCCAGGCGCACCAGCGGCGCGTAGGCCTCGCGGAAGATCGCGATGTCGGTCACGGCCAGCGCGCCCACGGTCTCGCCGTGGTAGCCACCGGCCAGACCCACAAAGCGGCTCTTGGCGGGGCGACCCATGTTGCGCCAGTAGTGCGCACTCATCTTCAGGGCGATCTCGGTGGCCGCCGCGCCGTCGCTGCCGTAGAACGCATGGCCCAGGCCCGTGAGCGCGGAGAGGCTTTCCGACAGCTCCACCACCGGCGCATGCGTGAAGCCGGCGAGCATCACGTGGTCGAGCCGCTCCAGCTGGTCGGCGAGGGCCGCCTTGATGTGCGGGTGGCTGTGGCCAAAGAGGTTGACCCACCAGGAGCTGATGCCGTCGAGGTAGCGCCGGCCTTGCGTGTCGTAGAGCCAAGGCCCCTGTGCGCGCGCGATGGCCACGGGCGGCTGGGCCTCGTGCCGCTTCATCTGCGTGCAGGGGTGCCAGACGCTGGCGAGGCTGCGGGCCACCAGGCCGTCGTGCAGGGGCTGCATGTTCATCACAGGGCCTGTGTGGGCACGGCGTGGCGCAGTCCGGTCTGGCGGTTGTGCTCGTCCACGAACACCAGTTGCGGCTGGTGCGTGGGCACCTGGTCCTCATGCACCTGGGCGAAGGCCGCGATGATGATGAGGTCGCCCACGGCGGCGCGGCGCGCGGCCGAGCCGTTCACCGAGATCATGCCGCTGCCGCGCTGGCCCTTGATGGCGTAGGTGATGAAACGCTCGCCGTTGTTGATGTTCCAGATGTGGATCTGCTCGTTCTCGGCGATGTCGGCAGCATCGAGCAGGTCTTCGTCGATGGCGCAGGAGCCTTCGTAGTGCAGCTCGCACTGGGTCACGGCGACGCGGTGGATCTTGGATTTGAGCAAGGTACGGAACATCGGGCTTCCTTGGATGAAGTCGGTGGCGGCGCGGGCTGGGTCTGCCGGCGGGGCAGGTGGTGTGTCAGCGCGCGGGCAGGTCGAGCAAGCAGCTGTCGCCCAGCGCGTCGCGCCACACGCGCACGCGGCTCACGCGCGGCTGCAGTTCGGCGGGCAGCGCCTGGGCGATGAAGACGCACAGGTTCTCGAGCGTGGGCGTGCCCAGGCCCGGCACGTCATCCAGCATGTGGTGGTCGAGCTGCCCGCGCACCACCTCCAGGCCCCGGCGCAGCAGGCCCAGGTCCAGCACCATGCCAGTGGCGGGGTCGCGCGGGCCGCTGAGCGAGACCTCGGCGTGGTAGGTGTGGCCGTGCACGCGGCGGCTGCCTTCGGCCTCGATCTCGCGGCGCAGGGTGTGGGCGGCGTCGAAGAAGAAGCGCTGGGAAATGGTGAACAACATACGGAAATCAACAACAAAAATGCCGCATCACCGGATGCCGGTGAGCTTGTGGGTCTGCAGGCTCAGGCGCCATGCGGGGTGCGCCAGGCAGGCGTCGATGCAGGCGGCGGTGTTCTGGCGCTGCAGCAGGCCGTCCATGGGCTGCAGGAAGCGGTGGGTGAACTGGGTGTCCTGCTCCAGCGCCCGCAGGTCGAACCCGGGCTGGGGCCACACGAGTTTCAGCTCCTGTCCGCTGCGCTGGACCCACGGTGCACCGGCCTTGGGGCTGATGCACAGCCAGTCGATGCCCTCGGGCGCTTTCACGGTGCCGTTGCTCTCCACGGCGATGCGGAACTGCTGGGCGTGCAGTGCGTCGATGAGTTCAGCGTCGACCTGCAGCAGGGGCTCGCCACCGGTCAGCACCACCAGCCGGTGGCCTGCGCCGGCAGGCCACTGCGCGGCGATGGTGTCGGCCAGCAGCGTGGCGGTGTCGAACTTGCCGCCCAAAGTGCCGTCGGTGCCCACGAAGTCGGTGTCGCAGAACTGGCAGATGGCCTGCGCGCGGTCCTGCTCGCGGCCCGTCCAGAGGTTGCAGCCCGCAAAGCGGCAGAACACGGCAGGCGTGCCTGCCTGGCCGCCTTCACCTTGCAGGGTGTAGAAAATTTCCTTGACGCTGTAGGTCATCGGGGCACCGGGGGGACGAGGATGGTAGGGGCGGCTGGGGCTGCGATCTCAGGGTAGTCGCGGCTGAAATGCAGGCCCCGGCTTTCGCGGCGCAGCTGCGCGCTTTTCACGATCAGGTCGGCCACCTGCACCAGGTTGCGCAGCTCCAGCAGGTCGCGCGTGATGTGAAAGTGCGCGTAGAACTCCTGGATCTCGCCCTGCAGCATGGCGATGCGGTGCGCGGCGCGCTCCAGGCGCTTGTTGGTGCGCACGATGCCCACGTAGTCCCACATGAAGCGGCGCAGCTCGTCCCAGTTGTGGGAGATGACGACGGACTCGTCTGCGTCGGTCACGCGGCTGTCGTCCCAGGCGGGCACGGCGGGCAGATCGGCGGTGGGGGCCGTGGCAATGGCCTGGGCGGCAGCGCGTGCGAACACCATGCATTCGAGCAGCGAGTTGCTGGCCAGCCGGTTGGCGCCGTGCAGGCCGGTGCAGGCCACCTCGCCCACGGCGTACAGGCCGGGCAGGTCGGTGCGGCCGGCCAGGTCGGTCAGCACTCCGCCGCAAGTGAAGTGGGCCGTGGGCACCACGGGGATGGGCTCTTTGGTGATGTCGATGCCCAGCGCGGCGCAGTGGGCCAGGATGTTCGGAAAGTGTTCCTGCAAGAACGCGGGGCTCTGGTGCGAGATGTCCAGGTGCACGCAATCGAGGCCGTGTTTCTTCATCTCGAAGTCGATGGCGCGTGCCACCACGTCGCGCGGGGCCAGTTCGGCGCGCGGGTCATGGTCCAGCATGAAGCGCGTGCCGCCCGCCGAGGGGGGTAGCAGCAGCCTGCCGCCTTCGCCGCGCACCGCCTCGCTGATGAGGAAGGACTTTTCGTGCGGGTGGTACAGGCCCGTGGGGTGGAACTGGATGAACTCCATGTTCGCCACGCGGCAGCCCGCGCGCCACGCGGCGGCAATGCCGTCGCCCGTGGCGGTGTCGGGGTTGGTGGTGTACAGGTATACCTTGCCCGCGCCGCCCGTAGCCAGGATGGTCTGCGGCGCGCGGAAGGTCACCACCTCATCGGTGTCGCTGTCCAGCGCATGCAGGCCGAGGCACCGGTGGCCGGGCAGGCCCAGCTTGCGCGTGGTGATCAGGTCCACCAGCGTGTGCTGCTCGAACAGCGTGATGCCGGGCGTGGCGCGCACCACGTCGATCAGCGTGCGCTGCACGGCCGCGCCGGTGGCGTCGGTCACATGGGCAATGCGGCGCGCGCTGTGGCCGCCTTCGCGCGTGAGGTGCAGCTGGTCGCCTTCGAGCGTGAAGGGAACGCCCAGCTGGCGCAGCCAGGCGATCGATGCGGGTGCGTTCTCGACCACGAAGCGCGTGGTAGCCAGGTCGCACAGGCCTGCGCCGGCCACCAGCGTGTCTTCGATGTGGGCGGCAAAACTGTCGTCATCGGCCAGCACGGCGGCAATGCCGCCCTGGGCCCAGCCGCTCGATCCATCCTGCAGCGTGCGCTTGGTGATCACGGCCACGCGGTGCGTGGGGGCCAGGTGCAGCGCGGCCGAGAGGCCTGCGAGGCCGCTGCCTACGATGAGAACGTCGAAGTCGTGGGATGCCATGGAAGGTGTCAGTTGCCGTTGAAGTGGGCGCGGCTCCCGGCCGGGGCCACCGTGAAGCTGGCTTTGCCAGGCCACCGGTGGCGTCCCCCTCCCGCGCAGCGAGAGAGGGGGAAGCGGCGCAGCCGCTCAGGGGGTGTCATGCCGGTACATAGGCGAGGCGCACGTAGATGGGGGCAAACGCCTCGGCCTGCGTGATCTCGATCAGCGTCTCCTTGGCCAGCTCCAGCAGGGCGATGAAGGTCACCACCAGCACGGTGCTGCCTTTTTCGGGCTCGAAGAGTTCTTCAAACTCCACGAAGCGGCGGCCCTGCAGCGTCTTGAGCACCATGCTCATATATTCGCGCACGCTCAGCTCTTCGCGCGTGATCCTGTGGTGCTGCACGAGCTTGGCGCGTTTCAGGATGTCGCGCCAGGCGTCCTGCAGCTCCACCACGTGCACGTCCGGAAAGCGCGGCTGCAGGCTTTGTTCGATGTAGACCTGCGCCTTGAGGAAGTCGCGCCCGTACTGCGGCAACTGCCCCAGGCGGGCGGCGGCCATCTTCATCTGTTCGTATTCGAGCAGGCGGCGCACCAGCTCGGCGCGCGGGTCTTCGGGCTCCTCGCCCTCGGCCTGCTTCTTGGGCGGCAGCAGCATGCGCGACTTGATCTCGATCAGCATCGCCGCCATCAGCAAATACTCGGCCGCCAGCTCCAGGTTGCGGCTGCGGATCTCGTCCACATACGCCAGGTACTGCTTGGTCACCCCCACCATGGGGATGTCGAGGATGTTGAAGTTCTGCTTGCGGATCAGGTACAGCAGCAGATCGAGCGGGCCTTCGAAGGCTTCAAGGAAGACTTCGAGCGCATCGGGCGGGATGTACAGGTCCGTGGGCAGCGCGAACAGCGGCTCGCCATACAGGCGCGCCAGCGCGACCTGATCGACCACGTCGGGCATGCCGCCCGCGTTCAGCGCGGCCGTGCCCGCCGGATCATCGGACGCCTCGGGCACGCGCGCGGTGGTCATGGATATTTGCTATTGAAAATATAGCTATCAGCGCTTATTGATCAAGCGCCGGGGGCCAATTTGATGCCCGGGTCGGCTCAGTCGGCGTTCGTCTGGTAGACGTAGGGCTTTTGCTCGACCTGGGCTTCGCGGTACTCCCCCCAGATCTTGCGGTCCACCTGCTTGTCCCACAGCAGCGCGCGGCCGGCCAGCTGCTGGCTTTCCAGCTCGGGCTTGCTGGCCTTGAGCTGGTTGATGAACTGGGTGGCATCGGATTGGTAATCGGGGCGGCGGAAAATGGACATGGACTGTTAACCTCTTTGCCGTGGATTTTACCGGGACCGACTCATGCCCTTGATATATCGCGCCGCCGCCCTGGCGGCCGCCACTTTTTCGTTGCTGGCGCTTGCCGCCTGCGACCCGCAACGCATCAGCGAACTCAAGGAGGGCGTCTCCACCGAGGCCGACGTGCGCGACCGCTTCGGCACCCCCGAGAACGTGTGGGACGAGCCCGGCGGCGCGCGCACGTTCGAATACAACCGCCAGCCCGCCGGCCAGGTCAACTACATGATCACCATCGGCGCCGACGGCCGCATGACGGCGCTGCGCCAGGTGCTCACCCCCGAGAACTTCGCGCGCGTGGTGCCCGGCATGCGCATGGACGAGGTGCGCCGCCTGCTGGGCAAGCCCGCCAAGGTCACGCCCTATGAACTGAAGCGGGAAACCCATGCCGACTGGCGCTACCTGGAGGCACCCAACCAGGCCAAGATGTTCACCGTGATCCATGGGCCCGACCAGTTCGTGCTGCGCACCCAGACGGGGGCCGACCTGGAGGCGCCGGAGTTCAAGGGCGGCAAGTAGCCGCGCGGCGGGTCACACCGGCAGGTCCTCCAGCCCCTGCGCCGCCAGCCGGGCGGCAAAGCCCGAGCGCTCGATCAGCGAGCGCGGCTGCTCGTGCAGGTGCACCAGGCGCAGCCGCCCGCCGCGCGCGGCCACGGCCTTGAGGATCTGCGCCAGCGCGTCCAGCCCCGTGGTGTCCAGCGCCACCAGCTCGCTCGCGTCCAGCACCACGTCCATGCCGGGCGGGCCGGTCTCCACGGCCTGGAGGATGGGGTCGATCTTGGCGGCGGCGCCGAAGAACAGCGCGCCATGCAGGCGCCAGGTGGCCGTGGGCCGCCCCTGGGGAAAACTGCCTTCGGCCTCCGGCTGGCGCACCACGCGAAAGAGCCCGCTCATGCGCCGCACGAACAGCGCGCAGGCCATGAAGAGGCCCACCTCCACCGCCACCGTGAGGTCGAACACCACGGTGAGGAAGAACGTGCCCAGCATCAGCAGCCGGTAGTGGTTGCTGAAGTGCTTGAGGCGCACGAACTCGTGCCACTCGCCCATGTTCCAGGCCACGTACAACAGGATGCCCGCCAGCACCGCCAGCGGAATGTGCAGCGCCAGCGGGGCGGCCACCAGCACGATCACCAGCAGCGTGAGCGCATGCACCATGCCCGCCACGGGCGAGGTGGCGCCCGCGCGGATGTTGGTGACGGTGCGCGCAATGGTGCCGGTGGCGGGCATGCCGCCGAAGAACGGCACCACCAGATTGGCCAGCCCCTGGGCCACCAGCTCCTGGTTGGGGTCGTGTTTCTTGTGGTGCGGGTCGGTGGCCAGCTGGTCGGCCACGCGGGCGCACAGCAGCGATTCGATGGCGCCCAGCAGCGCGATGGTGAGCGTGGGCGTGACCAGCAGGCGCACCGTGTCCCACGAAAAATCGGGCAGCGCGAACACCGGCAGCGCCTGCGGAATGCCGCCAAACCGCGAGCCGATGGTCTCCACCGGAAACTCCATCGCCCAGGCCAGCAGGCTCAGCGTGACCAGCGCCACGACGGGCGCGGGCACGCGCGCGAAGCTGCGCACGGTGTGGCGCTCCAGCACCTGCATCACGGGCGAGCCTTTCATCATCAGCCTGGGCCAGACGAACAACCCGGCCACGCAGGCCGCGCCCAGCCCGAAGGCATAGGGGTTGAGGCTGTCCGCGTGCCGCGCCAGCGCATCGATCTGCGAGAAGAAATTGCCCGGCATGCGGTCGATGGACAGGCCCAGCCAGTCCTTGACCTGCGACAGCGCGATCAGCACGGCAATGCCGTTGGTGAAGCCGATCACGATGCTCACCGGCACGAAACGCACCAGCGTGCCCAGCCTGAAGAGCCCCAGCAGCACCAGCAGCACGCCCGCGCAGGCGGTGGAGATGAGCAGGTTGGCCACGCCGTAGCGCTCGACGATGCCGTAGACGATGACGATGAATGCGCCCGCTGGTCCGCCGATCTGCACGTTGGTGCCCCCCAGGGCGGAGATCAGGAAGCCCGCGATGATCGCCGTCCACAGCCCCGCCTCGGGCTTGAGGCCGCTGGCGATCGCGAACGCCATGGCCAGCGGCAGCGCCACGATGCCCACCGTCACCCCCGCACCCACGTCGGCCAGCCAGCGGCCCTTGTCGTAGCCGCGCAGCGCATCGAGCAGGCGGGGGTGGAAGGCGAGTGAAAACTGCATGGTGGCGGGCACTTTCTTTTCGGCGGCTCTGCGGCGGCCCAGGGCCCGGCACCGCCGGGATGCAGCCACCACCGCCATCAACGCGGGGCAGACTTCAGTGTAGTGAGCCGGGTGCGCAGCGCAATGGGGCGAAGCCGGTGCGGTCGCCAAGCACATTGCGTGCCGAATGTGCCCGTTGCCAGGGGCCGCGCGGGGGGGCGGGTTGTGGATGGAACTTTAAAATTGATAGCAAACTATTGAACTACAACCAGCGGTAGCAGCCGGAAATTCTTCGAATTCTGCCCGCTCAGGGATGGACATCGGGCGTGGAGCCCGCGCTCCCTGGCATATTGCTTGCTGTTCTTGCACGGCCATCCCGGCCCCCGCTCCGTGCGGATTGATGTGACGCCAGCGTGATCCCCTCCATGACCGACACCCCCGCCAATGACTCCAGCGCCGCTGGCGATGCCCATGCCGACGCATCCACCCTGCGCCATGGTGCGTTCGAGGATGTACAGGCCCTGTTCGCCGGCACGCTGTTCGTGGCCATGGCTCTCATGCTGTTCAACCAGGCGGGGCTGCTGGTGGGCGGCACGGCGGGCGCGGCGTTTCTGCTGCACTACGTCACGGGCATCTCGTTCGGCAAGCTGTTCTTCGCGGTCAACCTGCCGTTCTACTGGTTCGCCTGGACGCGCATGGGGCGCGAGTTCACGGTCAAGACCTTTGTCTGCGTCGCCCTGCTGTCGCTGCTGACCGAGCTGTTCCCCCATGTGATGCACGTGGACTACCTGAACCCGCTGTTCGCATCCTTGCTGGGCGGGCTGCTGCTGGGCACGGGCTGCCTGTTCCTGGCGCGCCACCGCTCCAGCCTGGGCGGGGCCACCGTGGTGTCGCTGTACCTGCAGGCCCGCTACGGCATGCGTGCGGGCAAGGTGCAGATGATGATCGACGGCACCGTGGTGCTGCTGGCGCTCTTCGTGGTGCCGGTGGACCGCGTGGCGTATTCGGTGCTGGCCGTGCTGGTGATGAGCGGGTTCCTGTGGATCAGCCACCGGCCGGGGCGGTATGTGGGGCATTGAAGGCGGCGCTCAGAACCGGTAAAGCCAGCCCGCCGTCACCGCCGGCTGGCTCGATCTGTTGACCAGCGGGCTGTTCTTGATCGCGCTGGCCAGCCGCGTGCTGCTCACGTCCACGAACATCCACTGCCGCGGCGCCAGCGCGTAGCCCACGCGCAGGCCGGCCTGCAGGTTCACGGCGGAGCTGCCTTCATGGGCCGGGCGGCCTGCGCGGGCCTCCGCGCCTTCCACGCCGTAGTAGTAGTCCACATACTTGCGGTCCTGCCGCTGCACCGACACGCGGGGGGTGATGTCCCACGCACCGAGCTGGAAGCGGCGCTCGGCCTTCAGCGTGAACTGACGCCCCTTGCTGTGGCCGGAGGCATCGGCCAGCAGCTCGGCCGAAAGCTGCACCGGCCCCGTGTCCCAGCTGGCGGCCGCGCCCAGCCAGAGGCTGCCCTTGCGCTCCTGCATGCCGGTCAGAAAGGGCGAGTCCTTGGCCTCGTAGCCCTCGAAACCGAAGCGCGACCGCAGCCGCAGGCCCACGGGGCCGGCCGGCGGCAGCTTGACATCCACGCCCGGGCCGGCAATGTGGACCCAGCGGTTTTCGTAGGTGAGCAGGGGCAGCGGCTGCGCCTTGTCGTCGAAGTCGCGGTAGGGCTTGCGGTCGGCGCTGACGGCCAGGCCCGCCCCCCAGGTGGAGGTGGGGGCGTCCTGCTGCGCCCAGGCGGCGGCGGGCGCCAGCGCCGCCAGGGTGGCCGCGATGACCGCCGCGCGGCCCCGCAGGGTGTGGTGGGTGGGGGAGGGCAGGCGAGGGCAGTGCGTCATGGGTTCGGGTTCCAGAAAGAAGAAAAAGAAAAGGGGCGGGCCAGGCCGGGCGTGCCTGCGGGCCGCACGCCGCAGGCAGGGGGCCGGTGCACTGTAGGAATGCTTTCTTAGCGCCGGGTTAGCCCTGCGCCGCCCTGGGTGGGCGCCGCGCTCATGGCGGGCTAAGAATTCCGCGCTACGCTGTGCACCGCCCTGAAGGCCCCAAGGAGAACCCTGTTGCGCGCACTGCTGGTGGAAGACGACGACATGATCGGGCGCAGCCTGTCGCATGCGCTTAAGGGGGCGGGCTGGTCCGTGGACTGGGTGCGCAACGGCGAACTGGCCCACAGCGCCCTCGCCGATGGCGACTACAGCTGCGTGCTGCTGGACCTGGGCCTGCCGGGACTCGACGGCACCGAGGTGCTGCGCCGCGCCCGTGCGCGCGGCGACCTCACGCCGGTGGTGGTGCTTACCGCCCGCGACGGTGTCGAGGACCGCGTGCACGGCCTGGACATCGGTGCCGACGACTACCTGCTCAAACCCTTCGAGGTGGCCGAGCTGCTGGCCCGCATGCGCGCCGTGGTGCGCCGGCGCAGCGGCGTGGCCCAGTCGCTGGTGGGCAATGGTGCCCTGCAGCTGGACCTGGCCACGCGCGAGGTGCTGCAGGGCGGCGCCCGCGAGGCCCTCACCGCCCGCGAATTCGCGCTGCTGCATGCGCTGCTGGAGCGCCCCGGCGCCATCCTGTCGCGCGAGCAGCTGGAAAACCGCATCTACGGCTGGGGCGAGGAGGTCAGCAGCAACGCGGTGGACGTGCTCATCCACGGCATGCGCCGCAAGCTCGGGCCCGACGCCATCCGCAACGTGCGCGGCCTGGGCTGGCGGGTGGCGGCGCCATGACGGGGCCGGTGCGCGAGCACGCGGCCCGCTGGTACCGCCCCCGGTCCCTGCGCGGGCAGATCCTGCTGTGGCTCGCGCCCTGGATCCTGGTGGGCGCCGTGGTGGCGGGCTGCGCGTTCTGGGCGAGCTACAGCGCGCTCATCCACACCTTCATGCAGTACCAGATGGAGGTGTTGGCGCGTTCCCATGCAGCCGGCGGGCAGGGGCCGGCGGGCACCAGCGATGGCGGCGACGGCCGGGACGCTGGCCACGGGGTCGAGCCCCTGCCGCTGCTCAGCGACACCAACATCCTGGACTGGGGCGCCTTTGCCGTGCAGGTGTGGTCGGCCGACGGGCGGCTGCTGGCCACGTCTCGGCCCGACACCGGTGTGCCACTGCAGGCCGCGCCAGGGCACGGTCTGCTGCGCACCCACGATGCCTGGGCGCCTGGGTGGCGCGTCTACACCGCGCCAGCGGCCGGGCCGCACCAGCGCCGCGTGCAGGTGCTGCAAAGCGAGAAATTCCTGCAGGAAGAAGTGGCGGTGCGCACGCTGTACGTCATCGTGCCCATGGCGCTGCTGGTACCGGTGCTGCTGTTCACGCTGTGGCTGGTGGTGGGGCGCGCATCGCGCTCGCTGCGCCTGGTGGCCGATGAAGTGGCCCAGCGCGACGACCGCAGCCTGGGCGCCATCCGCATGGACCGCGTGCCCGAGGAGATCGTGCCCCTGGTGGGTTCCTTCAATGCACTGCTGGCGCGCCTGGGCGAGGCCTTTGCCGCGCAGCGCCGCTTCGTACAGGACGCCGCCCACGAGCTGCGCACGCCCATGGCCGCGATGGCGCTGCAGCTGGAGAACCTGCGCCCCTTCGTGCCTGCGGGCGATGCGCAGCAGCAGTTCGCGCAACTGGACGCGGGCATGCGCCGGGCGCGGCACCTGGTCGGCCAGTTGCTGCGCCTGTCGCGGCAGGAGGCGCCGGTGTCTGCGCAGGCACCCCCTGCGCCCGTGGACATCACGGCCCTGCTGCGCGACTGCGTGGGCCAGCTGATGCCCCTGGCGGACCAGCGCCGCATCGAGGTCGGTTTTGCCGGAGACGGGCAGGTGGCGGTCCACGCCGCTGCCAGCGAACTGCGCAGCGTGTTCGACAACCTGCTGGACAACGCCCTGCGCTACACGCCCGAGGGCGGTGCGGTCGAAGTGCGGCTGCACTGTCTGGACAGCGGCGCGGTGGTGGACATCGTCGACAACGGCCCCGGCATTCCGCCAGAGCTGCTGGAGCGGGTCTTCGACCGCTTCTTCCGCGTGCCCGGCA
Organism: Acidovorax sp. A79; assembly: GCF_041154505.1. Taxonomy (GTDB): domain Bacteria; phylum Pseudomonadota; class Gammaproteobacteria; order Burkholderiales; family Burkholderiaceae_C; genus Acidovorax. The sequence continues at coordinate 1,689,123 of NZ_AP028672.1, read as the reverse complement.
ACGACGCCGACGGCAGCGGGCTGGGCCTGGCCATCACCCGCGCGGCAGCGCTGCGCCAGGGCTTGCGGGTGGAGCTGCGGGCGCGGGACGACGGCGCCGCGGGCCTGCTGGCGCGGGTGCATCTGCCCCCACTCCAGCCCGCGCCCGCGCCCGCGCCGCTGCTAACACCCGCCTAAGGCGCTGCTAACACGGGGCTCAGACGCAATTTCTAGAGTGGATGGACTTCCATTTCACAGAAAGTTGCCATGTCTCCACGTACTCTCGCCCCCGCCCTGGCTTGGGGTTTGCTCGCGCTGTCGGCCCTGGCCGTCGGCATTGTCTCGTTGCGCTATGCGCTGCCCGGCATGCCCTTCCCGATGGACCTGCCCAGCCTGCAGTCGGCGCCCCGGGCTTTCGTGGTGCACGCGGTCAGCGCATCGCTGGCACTGATGCTGGGCCCGCTGCAATTGATGGCGGCATGGCGCACCCGGTTTCCGGCCCTGCACCGCTGGGTGGGGCGCGGGTATGTGGCGGCGATTGCGGTGGGCTGGCTCTCGTCGCTGCCCCTGGCACTGGATGCGATGACGGGTCCCGTGGCCGTCCTGGGTTTCCTGGCGCTGGGCGTGGCCTGGATCGTGGCGACCGGCATGGGCCTGCTGCGCGCGCTGCAGCGCCGTTTTGCCGAGCACCGGCGCTGGATGGTGCGCAGCTATGCGCTCACGGCGGCAGCCATCACGCTGCGCGTCTACCTGGGGGGCAGCATGGCCCTGGGGGTGGATGAGCAGGTGTCCTACCCCTTCATCGCCTGGCTGTGCTGGGTGCCCAACCTGCTGGGCGCCGAGTGGTACCTGCGGCGACAGGCGCTGCGCGCGGGCCGGCCGCAGCGGTCGCCGCCGCTGGCATCGCTGTGAGCGAACGAGCGGCGGGGCCCGGGAAGGCAACGGCCGGCGCGGCCGTTGCAGTGCTTCAGCGCACCCGCATGCCGGGCGTGGCGCCGGGCCAGGGGTTGAGCACGTAGATGCCGGGGTTGGCCTTCTCGTCGCCATGGCTGGCGGCCAGCACCATGCCTTCGGAGACGCCGAACTTCATTTTGCGCGGCGCGAGGTTGGCCACCATCACCGTGTGCTTGCCGATCAGGTCGGCGGGCTGGTAGGCGCTGGCGATGCCTGAAAAGACATTGCGCGTGCGGCCTTCGCCCACGTCCAGCGTCAGGCGCAGCAGCTTGGTGGAGCCTTCGACCGGCTCGCAATTCACGATCAGCGCGATGCGCAGGTCGATCTTGGTGAAGTCGTCGATGGTGATGGTGGGGGCCAGTTCCTCGCCGCCGGGGGATGCTATTGTTTCAGTAGCTACTGGCGCTTGTTCTGCCTGCGCTGGAGCCTCAAACAATGCTTCCAGCTGCTCGGGGGTCACGCGCTGCATCAGGTGCTGGTAGGGGGTGATCGCCTGCACGTCGCCCGCCACGTCCCACTGCCGCATGTCCACACCCACAAAGCCTTGCACGGCCTGGGCCAGGCCCGGCAGCACGGGCGCCAGGTAGCGCGTGAGCGCGGCGAAGGTGTTGATGAGCACCGAGCAGACCTGGTGCAGCGCCTCGTTGTTGGCCGCGTCCTTGGCCAGGTCCCAGGGCTTGTTCTGGTCCACATAGGCGTTGACCTTGTCGGCCAGCTGCATGATCTCGCGCGTGGCCTTGCTGTACTCGCGGGTTTCGTACATCTGCGCGATGGCGCCGCTGGCACCGCGCACCTCGGCCAGCAGGGCCGCGCCCGTGGCGCCGAAGTCGCTGGTGAGCTTGCCGTCGAAGCGCTTGGTCAGGAATCCCGCAGCGCGGCTGGCAATGTTCACGTACTTGCCGATCAGATCGCTGTTCACGCGCAGCATGAAGTCCTCGGCGTTGAAGTCGATGTCTTCGTTGCGCGCGCTGAGCTTGGCCGCCAGGTAGTAGCGCAGCCATTCGGCGTTCATGTTCAGGCTCAGGTACTTGAGCGGGTCCAGGCCGGTGCCACGGCTCTTGCTCATCTTCTCGCCGTTGTTCACGGTGAGAAAGCCATGCACGAACACGTTGTCGGGCGTCTTGCGGCCGCTGAAGTGCAGCATGGCGGGCCAGAACAGCGTGTGGAAGGTGACGATGTCCTTGCCGATGAAGTGGTACTGCTCGGTGTCGGCAGCGGCCATGTATTCGTCGAACGAGCGGGTGTCGCCGTGTTTTGCCTTGGGGCCGCCCTTGTCGAACCAGTTCTTGAGCGAGGCCAGGTAGCCCACGGGGGCGTCGAGCCACACGTAGAAGTATTTGCCCGGCGCGTCGGGGATCTCGATGCCGAAGTAGGGCGCGTCGCGGCTGATGTCCCAGTCGCCCAGGCCTTCGCTGGTCGTGCCGTCCGGATTGGTGCGCACGGTGAACCATTCCTTGATCTTGTTGGCCACCTCGGGCTGCAGCTTGCCGTCCTGCGTCCACTTCTCCAGGAACTCCACGCAGCGCGGGTCCGAGAGCTTGAAAAAGAAATGCTCGGAGTTCTTCAGCTCGGGCTTGGCGCCGGACAAGGCAGAGAACGGGTTGATCAGGTCGGTGGGCGCGTACACCGTGCCGCACACCTCGCAGTTGTCGCCATACTGGTCCTTGGCATGGCACTTGGGGCATTCGCCCTTGATGTAGCGGTCGGGCAGGAACATGTTCTTCTCGGGGTCGAAGAACTGCTCGATGGTGCGCACCTCGATCAGCGAGCCGTCGGCGCGGTCGCGCAGGTCGTGGTAGATCTGGCGGGCCAGCTCGTGGTTCTCTGGCGCGTCGGTGCTGTGCCAGTTGTCGAAGCTGATGTGAAAGCCGTCCAGGTACTGCTTGCGGCCCGCGGCGATGTTGGCCACGAACTGCTGTGGCGTGACGCCCGCCTTCTCGGCGGCGATCATGATGGGCGCGCCATGCGTGTCGTCGGCGCCCACGAAGTTCACCGCGTGGCCCTGCATGCGCTGGAACCGCACCCAGATGTCGGCCTGGATGTATTCCATGATGTGGCCGATGTGGAAGTTGCCGTTGGCGTAGGGCAGGGCGGTGGTGACGAAGAGTTTGCGTGCGGATGACGTCATGAAAAGCGGCTTTCTCAGGCGGAACCCGCGATTTTAGGCGTTTGGCGCCCTGCCTCGCGGCCGCGGGCGCTCCAGCCCCGCGCGCGGGTCGCGCAGGTGCCAGCGAACGGGCCCCGGGCAGGGTGCGCGGGGGCTCGCCGGGCCCACAATGCCTGGCACCGACCACAACGGAGGAACGCCGATGGCAAAGAAGCTGGTGAGGAGACTGGGATGGAGCGCCGCTGGCGCCGTGCTGGTGCTGGCGGCCTACCTGGCATGGTGGCCCGTGCCCATCCGGCCCGTGGCCTGGAGCGCCCCGCCCGCGCCCGGCTACCAGGGCGTGCATGCGCCCAACACGCGGCTGGCCCAGCTGCAAGTGATCGACCTCCACGGCGAGGTCGGCCCCGAGCACATCGTCGTGGGCAGGGACGGCAAGCTCTACACCACGGTGCTCAGCGGCAACATCCTGCGCATGAACCCCGATGGATCGGGCCAGGAGGTCTTTGCCAATACCGGCGGGCGGGTGCTGGGCTTTGACTTCGACGCGGCGGGCCACCTCATCGCGGCCGATGCGGTCAAGGGCCTGCTGTCCATCGCGCCCGATGGCAAGGTCACCGTGCTGGCCGACAAGGTGGGCAGCGATCCCATCCGCTATGCCGACGGCGTGGTGGTGGCCCAAAGCGGCAAGATGTACCTGAGCGACGCCTCCACGCGTTTTGCCCCCCAGGACTGGGGCGGCACCTTCGAGGCCAGCGTGCTCGACATCCTGGAGCAGGCCAGCACGGGCCGGGTGCTGGAGTACGACCCCGCGACTCGCGCCACGCGCGTGGTGGCCCGGGGCCTGAGCTTCGCCAACGGCGTGGCGCTCAGCCAGGACGAAAAGAGCCTGTTCGTCAACGAAACCGGCAAGTACAGGGTGTGGAAGATCGCGGTGGACGCGAACGACCTGGACATCAGCCTGCCCGGAGCCCAGGCCAGCGTGCTGCTCGACAACCTGCCCGGCTACCCCGACAACCTGATGCGCGGGATGGACGGCCGCATCTGGCTGGGCTTTGCCAAGCCGCGCGGCGCGGCCATCGACAACATGGCCGGCAAGCCCTGGCTGCGCAGCCTGACACTGCGCCTGCCGCGTGCGCTGTGGCCCATCCCCCAGCCGTACGGCCACGTGATCGCGTTCACCGACGACGGCAAGGTGGTGGCCGACCTGCAGGACCCGGCGGGCGCCTACCCGGAAACCACGGCCATCACCGAGACGGCGGACCGGCTGTATGTGCAGAGCCTGCACGCGCACGGCCTGGGCTGGCTGCGCAAGGACGTGCTCAAGGCGCGGTAGCGGACGCCAGGGCGGACCGGCGGCCCTTCAGGCGTGCTCGCGGGTCTGAATGTCCGCGCCGCTGTCGGTCCAGCCGAAAAAGCGGCACACCTCGGCGCGCATGGCCAGCGTGTCGGCCCGGCCCAGGGCCATCAGCTCTTGCGTGTAGCCGGATTCGAACAGCAGGTAGCTGGCCAACGCCGCGCCGCGCACATCCGCCATGTTGGACGTGACGCCCAGCGCCGCCAGCATGGCGCGCACGGGGGCCGGCAGATCGCCCACGTGGCGCGCGGCCACCGCGTCGAGCCGCTGCGAAGGCGCGATCACCAGCAGTTCGATGGGCCGCAGCGCGCTGTGCGCGCGCACGTCGGGGGGGATCAGCGACAGCGTCTGGTTGACCCGCTGCACCCGCTCCACGTCGACCGCCAGCGCGTCCAGAAAGATGTTGGACAGCGCATGCCCCGCGATCTGCGCGAGCGTGGGGTAGCTGGGCGTGGGGTTGGCCGCGGCGTCGCCCCGGGGCTCGTGCATGCGGCCCGCGCCGATCACCAGGATGCGCTCGGCCCCCAGGTGGATGGCGGGCGCGATCGGGGCCGACTGCCGCATGGAGCCATCGCCGAAGTACTCGGTATGGTCGTCGATCGTGATGCCCTTGGCCGGGAAGATGAACGGAATGGCCGAGGACGCGAGCAGGTGCTCGTGCGTGATGCGGTCGCGCGCGGCCTTGCGCTGCGAGCGCACCCAGGGCTGCACCGGCGCGTTGGATTCGAAGAACGTGACGTGCTCGCCCGAGCTGTAGCTCGATGCCGTGACCGCCAGCGCGGTGAGGTGCCCCTTGCGGATGAGCCGGGGCAGGCGCACCAGGGGCACCATCTTCACCAGCAGTTTCTCCAGGGGCGAGTTGTCCAGCAGCGACCGGGGCCGCATGCGGCGCCACCGCGCCAGCGCCCAGCCCATGGACAGCAGCGTGAGCCAGCGCGCCCCGCTGCGCATCACGGACAGCGAATCGGCGCCATACACCTGGCTGGCATGGAACTGGCGCCACACGCGTGCGATGCGGCGCACCGCGCGGTCGAAGTTGTCGGCCCCGCAGGCCAGCGCCGCCGCGTTGATGGCGCCCGCGGAGGTGCCCGTGATGATGGGGAACGGATTGGGCCCGCCGCCCGCGCCACAGGCATTGCGGATGTCGGCGATCGCCTCCAGCACGCCCACCTGGTAGGCGGCGCGGGCACCGCCGCCGGTCAGCAGCAGGCCGGTGGGACGGGCGGGCGGGGCCGCGGGAGCGGGGGCGCAGGCGTCGGTGGGGGGGCTGATCGATGGCATCGTCGAAGGGGTGGGTGATGTGCCAAGTGTGGAGTCCGCAACCGGTCGCTCCATCTGGGAAAACCCGCATGGCGGGCTGCGGGGCGGGCCGGCGGGGCGTGGATCAGCGCCGGCTGCTCAGCAGCAGGGCCGCCACTGCATCGCCCTGCAGCACGGCGATCCCATGGTCGCGGGCATACAGGCGCGCGTTGTCGCTGACCTGCCCCAGGGCTGCCACATAGACGCCCGCCGGAGCGTCGCTGGCCACCATGGCCGCGTGCAGTTCGCGCAGGGGCTCCACGCCATGGGTGGCGGCCTTCCAGCGCTTGGCGCTCACCAGCGTGGTCTTGCCGCTCAGGGTCAGGCGCATGTCGGCCCCGGCGTTGTTGCCGTCGATCCGCTCCACGGTGTAGCCCGCCCGGGTCCAGGCGGATGCCAGGGTGTCGGCAAAGCTGCGCCAGGGCATGCTGCCCACGGCCTCCAGCATGTCGGCCACCTGGGCCGGGTTGGGGGCGCGCAGCTGCTTCCAGGCCGCGATGCAGCCCACCACGAAGATGGGGAAACCCGCGAGCGCTCCCACCACGAAGTACTCCTTGGGCAAGAGGGCGCCCGCCGCCAGGACAATGAGGCCGACCACCACGAAGCTGACCCACCAGGGCGAGCGCAGCAGCATGGCAAACAGGGACTTTTCGGCCATCTTGAATTTCACGGGGGTCCTTTTCTTTCGGTTTTGGGCGCAGGCGGCGGCAACGCGGCGCATTGTCCTTCAGACGCGGAGGGCACGGCGCTTGGATAGACTACCCGCCTCTTCTGGAGATTATTGAATGGCAGTCACCGAACAGGGCCTCTTGGCCGCACTTTCCAGCGTGCTGGACCCCCACACCGGCAAGGATTTCGTCAGCACCCGGGCCCTGCGCAACGTGCAGATCACCGGCGGCGACGTGGCCTTCGACGTGGAACTGGGCTACCCCGCCAAGAGCCTGGTGCCCGAGCTGCGCCGCAGCCTCGTGGCGGCCGCCAAGGGGATTGCCGGGGTGGAGAACGTGTCGGTCAACATCACCACCAAGGTCATCGCGCACGCCGTGCAGCGCGGCGTGCAGCTGTTGCCCCAGGTCAAGAACATCATCGCCGTGGCCTCGGGCAAGGGCGGCGTGGGCAAGAGCACCACGGCCGCCAACCTGGCCCTGGCGCTGGCTGCCGAGGGCGCCAGCGTGGGCGTGCTCGACGCCGACATCTACGGCCCCAGCCAACCCATGATGCTGGGCATCAACCGCCGCCCCGAAAGCGACGATGGCAAGACCATGGAGCCGCTGGAGAACTATGGCGTGCAGGTCATGTCCATCGGCTTCCTGGTGGACCAGGACGAAGCCATGATCTGGCGCGGCCCCATGGCCACCCAGGCGCTGGAGCAGCTGCTGCGCCAGACCAACTGGAAAGACCTCGACTACCTCATCATCGACATGCCGCCCGGTACCGGCGACATCCAGCTCACGCTGAGCCAGCGCGTGCCCATGACCGGCGCCGTGATCGTCACCACGCCGCAGGACATCGCGCTGCTGGACGCCAAGAAGGGCATCAAGATGTTCGAGAAGGTGGGCGTGCCCATCCTGGGCATCGTCGAGAACATGGCCGCCCACGTGTGCAGCAACTGCGGCCATGTGGAGCACATCTTTGGCGCCGACGGCGGCAAGAAAATGGCGGCCGACTACCACATGGACTACCTGGGCGCGCTGCCGCTCGACATGAGCATCCGCCTGCAGGCCGACAGCGGCAAGCCCACCGTGGTGGCCGACCCCGACGGGGACGTGGCCAAGATCTACAAGAAGGTGGCGCGCGACGTGGCGGTGAAAATCGCCCAGCAGGCCAAGGACTTCTCCAACAAGTTCCCCACCATCTCGATCAGCAAGAACACCTGATCTCCGTGGGCTGCCGCACTGCGCCATGAACCTGCTCGCGTCCCTGCGCTACCTCGTGGCGCTGCACGAGCACCGGCACTTCGGCCGGGCGGCGCAGGCCTGCCACATCACGCAACCTGCGCTGTCGAACGCGCTGCGGGCGCTGGAAAAAGAGTTTGGGGTGGTGGTGGTGCGCCGGGGCCGCAGCTTCGAGGGCTTCACGCCCGAGGGGGAGCGTGTGCTGGCCTCGGCCCAGCGCATGCTGCATGAACACCAGGTGCTGCAGCAGGACCTGTTGAGCGATGCCGCCCATCCGCGCGGCACCTTGCGCCTGGGCGCCGTGCCCACGGCCATGCCCATCCTGGCGCGGTTTGCGGCGCAGCTGCAGGCGCGGCACCCCGGCATCGCGCCCGTCGCGCTGTCCATGAGCTCGCAGGCGCTGGAAGCGGGGCTGGAGAGTATTTCCCTGGACCTCGCGCTCGGCTACACCGAGCGCATGCCCGCGCGCGGCGGCCAACTGCGGGCCTGGCCGCAGTACGTGGAGCACTATTTCCTGCTGCGGCGGGCCAGCAGCCCGAAAGGGCACGGCCTGCAGATGGGCGGGCCCGTTGGCTGGGCCGAGGCGGCGCGCCTGCCGCTGTGCCTGCTCACGCCCGAGATGCACAACCGCAGCCTGGTGGATGGCGCCTTCCGCAGCGCGGGGGCCACGGTGCGGCCCGCCATGGAAACCGATTCGGTCCTCACGCTGGCCTTGAGCGTGGTGGCCGGCAACCTGTGCAGCGTGCTGCCGGGCGCGCTGGTGGATGCGGTGCGGGGCCATGACGGGCTGGAGGCGCTGCCCCTCCTGGCGCCCGTGCTCACCACGCCCATCGGCTTCATGTCGCACCGCCAGGTGCAGCCCACCCGCGCGCTCGATGCCGCGCTGGCCTTGGCGCAGGATGCCGACTGGCTGCGCCACGCCACCGCGCACAGCGGATTGCTGGCGGCGTAGCCGCAGGACTCTAGGGCCTTGCCGGGTACGCCCGCGCGGTGCTCGGGACGGCCTGCACCGTGGCTGCCCCGGCCGCCACACGGGATGCCAGGTGATGAAAGCCGGCGCTTCGCCAGCTTCAGCAGCGTGAAACTCATGACGGCGAAGCAGGGGCGCCGCAAGCCGGACCAGCGGAACTAGCGGACCGGTGGCGGGGTGGTGAGGTACCCTTCGCGGCGCATCAGGTCGGCCACCGCCTTCGCGGCCTGCGCCAGCGCCGTCTCTGCGGGCTGCTTGCCTGAAATCACCTCGTGGATGCTCTTGCCCAGTATGTCGGTATTGATGGTGTCCCACTCCGGAATGATGGGCCGCCAGTTGGGGTTGGCATCCCCGATGCTGCGCAGGAGCATCTGGAACTCGGGGTATTTCCTCCCCAGGTCGGGGTCGGCCAGGGTGGACAGCCGGTGGGGCACGCCGCCCAGGTGGCAAACCGACTTGTCCTGCTGCTTGGCGGTGAGCCATTGCATCAGCAGGAATGCGCTGTCCGGGTTCTTCGACTGGGCGGGGATGGCCAGTCCCAGGCCTCCGGTCTGGGACGCATAGCGCGCGCCGCGGGGATGGCGCACATAACTAACCTTGCCATTGATCTTCGAGATCTTCTCGTCGCGGACCGCACCGAAGATGAGGGTCGAGTCCAGGTACATGGAGGCCTGCCCTTGCAGGAACGCATTGAGCATCTCCGTCTGGCCCGCCGCCAGCGCGTTGGGAGGGCCGGTGTCGATGATCTTCTTGAGCAGGTTGGCGGCGCGGACTCCGGCCGAATCATGCAGGCGGGGCTGCCAGTTGTTCTCGAACACGCCGCCATTGAGCGGGTTCAGGTGCAACAGCCAGGCATGCACGCACTGGTGGCCTTCCTTGCCGCGCGAGGCCAGCGACCCCATGGCGGTCTTTTCCCGCAGGAGCGGCAGCAGCTGTTCCAGCTGGAAGTACGACTCGGGCGGCTTCAGGTTGAACTTCTCGAAGATGTCGTGCCGGTAGGCCAGCACCGAGGTCTCGGCTCCATAGGGCAGCCCATAGAGCTTGGCGGCCCCGCCGGCCAGGTAGCCTTTCCATCCCCCGACCAGGCCGATGTTCTCCCGGAATCCCGCGATGATGTCGGGCAGGTCGAAGTCCTCGGGGGTGAGCTGCCGGTTGTTCAGGTAGGGCTCGATATCCCGGATGAGGCGCTTCTTGACGTACTCGCCTTTCCACATCACCACATACGACACGAGGTCGAAGTCGCACTGCGGCTTGGCCATCTCCTCCAGCTGCCTCTTTTTCATCTCCGCGATGGGGAGCTGTTCAAACTCGACCTGAATGCCGGTTTCGCTGGTGAACGTGGGGAACAGTTTCGTGGCGGCGTCGTAGTGGTGGTGCCTGGGGATGCTGATCCTGAGCTTCTGGCCCCGGTAGGGGGCATACCTGTTCCGGGCGCGCGATGCCCCCGGGAAGAAGGCGGGGATGGTGGCGGCGCACAGCGATTGGACGAGCAGTCTGCGTTGCATGGGGTTTTCCTGTCTCGGGGGGAGCGTCGATCAATCCAGGTCCACGGCGTAGATTCCGGACGAGACGAAGGTCTCTCCCACACGCTGGACAAACGCCTTCTTGACCATGATCTTCTGGGTGACCGGATTCAGGATGTGGTACGGCGCGGACCATCCAGAGCCCCTTTGCGTGGCCAGGTCGCGCGAGTTCCTGACGATCGCCACGCCATTCGCGTCGCGCATGTCGATGAGGACCTTTCCGACGTTGGCGGGATTGGCTCCGTGCGCGAGATTGCGGCCGTTGAAGTCGTAGACCGTGATGTACAGGTCCCGGTCCTTGAACGAGGTGCCGTGCGTGAATTCGCGGTAGGCCTTCTCGGCGCCGATGTCGCGGATCAGGTCCACGGCCCTTCGCACCTGCTCTTCGGCTTCGGACGGGCTCCCGTTGAGCGTGAACACGTTCACCGACCCGACGAGGCGCGCGGCCTGCGCCCGCAGTTGCTGCGAGGCGGAGGCGGTCTGCTCCACCAGGGCCGCGTTCTGTTGCGTGGCCTGGTCAATCAGCTCCACGGACTCGATGACCTTGCCCACGCTCTCGCGCTGCATCTGGCTGGAATGGGCGATCTCCGCCATGATCTGCGTCACCCGCTGGATGGCCTCGGTCATGCCGCCCAGTTGTTGGGCGGCCGTCTGCACCAGGGTCGCGCCGGTTTCGATGCGGGCGTTGCCGCGGGTCAGCAGCGCCTTGATGTCCTTGGCCGCGCTGGCGCTGCGCTGCGCCAGCGCGCGCACCTCGCTGGCGACCACGGCAAAGCCCCGGCCCTGCTCGCCGGCGCGTGCCGCCTCGACGGCCGCGTTCAGGGCGAGGATGTTGGTCTGGAACGCGATCCCGTCAATGAGCGCGATGATGTCGAAGGCCCGCGCGGAGTCCGACGCAATTTCCTGCATGGTCTGCTGCACGGACGCGAAGGCACGGTTGCCGTGGTCTCCCGCCATGGCGGTCTGCTGCGCGATGGCGTTGCCCGCATCCGCCTTCTGCCCCATCAGCAGGGCGCTGCTGGCGAACGCCTCCACCGCGTCCGTGGTGTCCTTCAGCGACAGCGCCTGGCGTTCCGTCCGTGCGGACAGATCGGTGTTCGCCTGGGATATCTCGTCGCTGGCCAGGGCCACCTCCTGCGCGCCCGCCCTGACCTTGGTGACGACCCTGGTCAGGGATTCCTGCATTTCGCGCATGGCTGCCATCAAGGGCGAGAACTCGTCGCGCTGCGCGTCGTGAATCAGGCTCGTCAGGTTGCCGATGCGCACATCGTCCGTGAATTTGCGGGCGACGGCGACGCGCGTGCGCAGCGCGCGGCCAATCCACCATGCCAGGGCCAGGCAGCCCCCCGCCACCACGGCGCTGGTCAGGGCCAGTATCCGCAGCGCGGCGGCTGCGCTTTCCACGACGGGATCGGCGTCTGGCAGCGCCGCGCCGAAATGCGAGATCGCCAGCAGGCAGCGCGCGACCTGCCAGGCCCCGAGGAAGAAGCACGCCACCAGCAGGAGCGCGAAGAGGAGCAGCTTCTGCGAAATGCGCAATGTCTGGACGAATCTCATGGGGTGGGGCGGTAAGCGGGGGAATGCAGGCCAGGGTGCGTCCCTAGCCCTTGACGGCGCCTGCCGTGAGCCCGGTGATGATCTGGCGTGCCGCCACGAAGGTGAAGATCAGCGGGGGAATGGCGATGAGGCTGCCCATGGCCATGACCCGCCCCCAGTCCACCCCCATGTCGGTGACGAAAAGCGAGGCCGCCACGGGCAGGGTGCGCGAGTGGCGATCGGTGAGCACCAGCGCCAGGATGAACTCGTTCCAGGCGATGCGGAAGGTGAAGATCGAGGCCGCGGCGAGCCCGGGCGCCATGAGCGGAAGCAGCACCTTGGTGAACACGCGCAGGGGGCCGCAGCCGTCGATGGCGGCTGCCTCTTCCAGCTCCACGGGGACCTGCAGCACGAAGCCATAGAGCAGCCAGATCGTGAATGGCAGGTTGACCGCCACGTACAGCAGGATCAGGCCCCACAGGCTGTTGACCAGGTGCCATTCGTTCCAGATCAGGAAGACCGGTATGGCCATGACCGCCAGCGGCACGGTGCGCAGCAGCAAGGTGGTGTAGGCCAGCGCGCGCCGGCCGGGGAAGCGGAACCGCGCCAGGCCGTAGGCCGCCATGCAGCCCAGCACCAGGGTGGCGGCCGTGGAAATGAGCCCGACAAAAAGGCTGTTGTACAGGTACCGGTCGAACTTGTCTTCCTGCAGGACGGCCCGGTAGTTCTCCAGGGTGGGGGTGAAGATGAAGTTCAGCGGCTCGGCGAAGATGTCCACCTGCTGGCGCAGGCTGGTGGCGAAGATGACCGCGATGGGGGCGATGCACAGCACGGCCAGGCCGACCAGCATGGCGTAGTGCGCGGTGGCGAGCAGGGGAGAGCGTTTCATGGGCATCTCGCGTTCCCGGTTACTTCTCGTTGTCCAGAGGGTTCGAGATGCGCAGGGCGATCCATGACAGCACGGCCACCACCACGAGCAGCAGCACGGAGATGGCGGCGGCCACGCCCAGCTGCTGGCCCACGAAGGCCGTCTTGTAGATGTGCAGCGCGAGGATTTCGGTGGAGTCGCCCGGGCCGCCGAATGTCAGCACGTAGATCACTTCGAGAACCCGGAAGGCATCCACCAGCCGCATCATCAGCGTGATGGCGATCACGTGCGCGATCATGGGCAGCTTGACGAGGGTGGTCATCTGCCACCAGTTCGCCCCGTCGATCCGCGAGGCCTCGATGACCGCGCTGTCCACGTTCGCCAGGGCGGCCACCATCATGATGAAGACGAAGGGCGTCCACTGCCAGACGTCCGCGATCACGATGGCGGCGAACGCGAGCGTGGGATCCGCCAGCCAGGTCAGGGGCGCGATCCTGAGCAGGCCGAGCACGGCGTTGATGAGCCCGAACTGCGCGTCGAACATGTAGCGCCAGGCCAGGCCCACGGCAATGGGCGCGATCATCATGGGCAGGATGAACAAGGTGCGAAAGACCGCCGTGCCCCGCACCGGCCGCTCCAGCGCCAGTGCCAGCGCGATGCCCAGCAGCATCTCGGCGGTGACGCAGACGCCGGCGAACAGCAGGGTTGTCCAGAGCGAGGACCACACCCGGGGATTGCTGAACGCCGCGGCGAATGCATCCAGCCCCACCCAGCGGGCCGCGCTCCAGGGGGTGCCCATGCTCCAGTCGTAGAGCCCCAGCTGGAAGGCCGAGATGACCGGGTAGAGGCACGCTGCCGCCATGATCGCGGCGGCAGGCCCCACGTAGAGGAGCGGAACCCAGGAAGGGGTGCGCATGGCGGGCGCGCCTCAGACTTTGTACCCGGCTTCACGCATGATCTGCATGACCGGGGCCACCAGGTCATTGAGCGCTGCCTCGGCCGTCTTCTTGCCGGTCAGGGCCTCGGAGATGCCGACCCCGAGCGCCTGCACGTTGATCTTGTCCCACACCGCGATGATGGGCCGCCAGTCGGGGTTGGAGTACTTGAGCGCCTCCTTGAAGGTGATGAACTCCGGGTACTGCCGCACGAGGTCGGTGTCGGCCAGCGTGGAGTTGCGGGTGGGCGCGCCGCCCGCCCGGGTGACGGCCTTGTCCTGGGCCTTGGAGGTGAGCCACTGCATGAGCAGGAAGCCCGCATCGGCGTTCTTCGCGTTCTTGGCGATGGCCAGGCCCAGCCCGCCGGACTGGGAGGCGCGGCGCGTTCCCATGGGGTGCAGGGCCCAGCTGACCTTGCCGGCGATGCGGGACTTGGCCGGGTCGTTCACCAGCCCGGCGAGGGAGGTGGAGTCCAGGTACATGGCGGCCTGGCCCTGCAGGAAGGCCGTGTTGCTTTCCCCCTGGCCATACCCCGCGATGCCCGCGGGGCCCGTGGCCACCACTTCCTGCAGGAACTTGAGCGCCTGCACGCCCGCCTTGTCATTGAAGCGCACGCGCCATTGATCGTCGAAGACGCTGCCGCCCAGCGGGTTCAGGTGCAGCAGCCAGGCGTGCACGGCCTGATGGCCCGCCTGGCCCCGGGACGCCAGCGCGCCGATACCCTCCTTGTCCTTGATCACGCGCAGCAACTGCGCGAACTCCGCATAGTTCTCGGGCACCTTGAGGCCGTGCTTGGCAAAGATGTCCTTGCGGTAGGCCAGCACCGAGGTTTCCGCGCCATAGGGCAGACCGTAGAGCTTGGCGCCCGGCCCCGCCAGGTAACCCTTGGGGCCCCCCACGAGCCCCAGGTTTTCGAGATAGACCGGAATGATGTCCTTGATGTCGTAGGCGGGGTCCGCCAGGGCGGGGTTCTGCAGGAACGGGTCGAGCGGCCGGATGAGATTTTTGGCGACGTACTCGCCTTTCCACATCACGACGTAGCAGCCCAGGTCGTAGTCACCCTGCGGCTTGGCCATCTCCAGCAGCTGCTTTTCCTTCATGCGCCCCATGGCCAGGCGGTCGGTTTCCACCTTGATCCCGGTTTCCCTGGTGAAATCCGGCAGGATCTTCATCATCGCGTCGTAGTGGGGATGGGCCGGCACGCTGAAGGTGACCGTCTGGCCCGCATACCTGGAATAGCGGCTCTGCGCACGGATTCCGCTCAAGGGCAGGCTGGCACCGAACACCGTGGCACTGGTTTTCGTTACGAAGTCGCGTCTTTTCATGGTCTTGTCTCCTGGGTGGGGGTGTCGCGGTGTGTCAGGGGCGCAGGGAGCGCCCCGCGGCGGTGTCGAAAACGTGCATGTCCTGCGGGTCGAAGCTCAGGTCGACCCGCTGGCGCAGCCGGTCCTGCGCGTTGCCCGGCAGCATGGCGGCCACGCGCTGGCCGGAGGGGGTGTTCATGTGTCCCACCACCTGGCTTTCGGTGCCGAGGTACTCCACGACGTCCACCTGCAGGCTGAGCAGGCTCACGCCCGCGTTGGAAGGGTGCAGCGCCTGGGGGCGCAGGCCCAGCGTGAGCGACTGGTCCGCCCGTGGGGCCTGTGCCACCAGCCAGTCCGGCGCGATCCACGCGAAGCCTTCTCCGCGAAGCAGCTTGAGGCCATGTTCCTGGCTGTAGCGGGCGCGGAAGAAATTCATGGTCGGCGTGCCGATGAACCCCGCCACGAACAGGCTGGCCGGGCGTGTGAAGACGTCGGAGGGGGTGCCGATCTGCTGGATCTCCCCCTTGTCGAAGATCACGATGCGCGAGGCGAGCGTCATCGCCTCGACCTGGTCGTGGGTCACATACACCGTGGTCTTTCCCAGGCGCTCGTGCAGGATGGCCAGTTCCGCCCGCATGTGGCCGCGCAGCTTGGCATCCAGGTTGGACAGCGGTTCGTCGAACAGGAAAACCTTGGGTTCCCGCACGATGGCGCGCCCGATGGCCACGCGCTGGCGCTGGCCGCCAGACAGCTCCCTGGGCTTGCGTTCCAGCAGGTGTTCGATGCTCAGGATGCGGGCCGCGGACCTGACCTTCTCGAAGATCTCGGCGTAGGGCCGGCCGGACAGGCGCAGCGCAAAGGACATGTTCTCCGCCACGTTCATGTGGGGGTACAGCGCATAGTTCTGGAACACCATGGCGATGTCGCGGTCCATGGGCGCGGCATGGGTCACATCCCTGTCGCCGATCAGGATCTGCCCCTGCGTCACCTCCTCCAGCCCCGCGATCATCCGCAGCGTCGTGCTTTTCCCGCAGCCCGATTCGCCCAGCAGCACGACGAATTCGCCCTCGTGGATCGCCAGGTCCATCTGCTGGACGACGGTCACCTCGCCGAAACGCTTGACCACGTTGCGTAGCTCCAGTCCTGCCATGGGTGCTCCCGTCATCTATCGTTGTGGAGTGCGGCCGGGCGTGTGGCGCTGCCCGAATTTCCGCTGCCACTGGGCCGCCGTGTAGCGCCTGATGCCCCAGCCCACGGGCCGCTTGCGGCTGGCGGCCGTGCCGCTGCCGGGGCCCCAGATGGCCTGGTAGGTGTCGATGCACCGCCCCTGGCGCTGCAGGACCACGAATGCGCTCGCCAGCAGCAGCCACCACAGCGCGAGCGCCAGCCCCATCCAGCGGGGCGCGTCGGTCACCACCAGGCCCAGGACGATCGTGGCGATCGACAGAAGAATGGCGGCATAGCCTCCGGCCTTGTGCACGGATTCAAAGGCCACGCGCCCCGGGGTCATGTCGTAGTGGTCTCCGCGCAGCCGCACGTCGGTGGGGCCGCCCTTGCTGCCCCTGGCCCACGCCGATGCCAGCTGCATGAGCCCCAGCCCCAGCACCCCCCACCCCAGAATGGCGTGCCATGCCGCGGCCTGGCTCACGCCGCGGGCGTTGCCCCAGGCCAGCCCGATGCCTGCCAGCATCAGCGCCATGCCGCCGTACTGCAGCACGCGGTGCGCGTGCCACCAGGTCTTGTTGTCGCGCACCGCCGGCCAGTCCTGGCCGGGCATGATCTTGAAGAAGCGCGCAACCAGCACACCCAGCGGCAGCAGGATGGCCCAGGCCAGAACCATGAGGCGGGCGTGCCAGAAAGCCCACGGCGCGATCTCGTGGTGCGCCGCTCCGCCGATGGGCGTCAGCAGCCACTGCATGAGGCCGTTCATGCACCGCCCCGTGCAGGAAAGCGGGACAGCACGCGCGAGACATCCGGCTCGCGCTGGGTCGCGATCCAGCGTTCGAACTGCAGCGTCTCCATGTTGAGGCAGCCCAGCAGGTCGTTGTCCTGGCTCACGAAGGCCAGCGGCCGCGACGGGTGGAAGCTCAGGGCGATGGCCCGCGCCTCCATCGGCACGTGGGCCAGCTCCCGCAGCGTGGCGGGGTCCACCACGGACAGGCTGCGTTCGCCGTAGTTGGTGACCACCAGCCTGCCGTCCCGGTACAGGTACAGGCGCGTGGGATCGTCGCGCGAGGGCGCCCGGTCCTTGACCTGCATGGTCGCGGTGTCGATCGCGCAAAGCGTGTTGCTCAAGCGGCAGCTCACGTACAGCGTCTTCTCGTCCCCGCTCAGCGCATAGCCTTCGGGTTTCTCGCCGGGAGCGCAGGCCACGGGAGCCACCGTGGCATCGTGGGGCCGGATCCTGGTCACGGTGTGCGACAGCAGGTTCATCGCATAGGCCGTCTGTCCGTCGCGGGTGAGCGCGAACAGGTGGCTCTTGATGCCTCCGGTGCTCACGGCCCTGCGCGGGGCCGTGTCCGTGGCGGGATGGTCCAGGACCACGAGTTGCGCTCGGTCTTCGCTGAGCGCGTACAGGCGATCCTGTGCGTCCATCTGCATGCCGTGCAGCCGGTTGAAGGGGGCGATGTCGATGCAGCGCACCAGCGTCCTGCGGGCGATGTCCACCTGAAGGATCTGTGTGCCCCCAGCGCCCGGATGGCCCGAGGTTTCCACGCCATAGTGGCCGATGTAGGCATAGGCCTGGTGCGAGTCGATCACGAACTCGTGCGGGAAGTCGGGCAGCGCAATGCTGGCCAGCCGTTCACCGCTGCCGATGTCGTAATAGCTCAGGCAGTGGCTGCACTTTTCCACCAGAAGCAGGAC
This sequence comes from Acidovorax sp. A79, assembly GCF_041154505.1. Lineage (GTDB taxonomy): Bacteria > Pseudomonadota > Gammaproteobacteria > Burkholderiales > Burkholderiaceae_C > Acidovorax. Next base: position 1,671,535 of record NZ_AP028672.1, on the reverse strand, counting down.
GTCGTCGGTCATGGCCGGGGGGCTCCGCGTGTGTTGAGAACGATGCTGTACAGCGAGGTGCTGGCGGCGATGAAGAGGGTGTCCCTGCGCGTTCCCCCGAAGGTCACGTTGCCCACCTTCTCGGGCACGGGAATCTTGCCCAGCAGCGTTCCGTCGGGGTGCAGCACCTGCACGCTGTCTTCGCTGCTGGTGTAGATCCGGCCGCGGTGGTCCACGCGGAAACCGTCCGGCACGCCCGGCGAGACCCGGGCGAACACGCGGGGGTCCTCCAGCGCGTGTTCCCGCACGTCGAAGACCACGATGTGGTGGTGGCCCGTGCCGTCCGGGCGCAGCGCGGCCGAGGTGTCGCTCACGTACAGCAGGCTTTCGTCGGGAGAAAAAGCGAGGCCGTTGGGCTCCTGCAGGAACCCGGACGCCTTGTGCAGCTGTCCGTCCGACGGGTCGTAGCAGAACACGTAGTTGCCGCCCAGCTCGGGGGGCGCCTTGTGGCCTTCCCGGTCGCCGAGGATGCCGTAGGGCGGGTCGGTGAACCAGATGCAGCCGTTGCTCTGCACCACCACGTCGTTGGGGGAGTTGAGCCGCTTGCCGTGGAAGTGGCCGACCACCACCTCATCGGGCGTGTCCGCATGCAGGCGCCCCCCGACCTGGGGCGTGCGCACGATGGCGCGTTGCCCGTGGGAGCAATGCAGCAGGTTGCCCGCGCCATCGAGCGCGTGGCCGTTGGTGAAATCGACCTGGTCGCGCCAGACGCTCATGCCGTCGGCGGGGGACCAGCGCAGCATGCGATTGTTGGGAATGTCGCTCCACAGCACCGAATCGTCCTGGGGCAGCCAGACCGGCCCCTCGCTCCAGGCGGCCCCCGTGCACAGCCGCCGCAGCGCCGCGCCCTCGAAGACAGGGGCCAGGCGCGCATCCAGGATGTGGGGTGGTGGGGCGAGGAATTCGGTCACGGTCATCCCTGGGCGTGGTGTGCCTTGGCCGTGGCGGACGGCAGGTGGCAGTGGGTGCCCGCCGTGGGCGGGTTGGCTGTCGCCATCCCGGCCTGGCTGTGGCATTGGAAGCGCGCGGCGTGCGGGAGGCGGGGCCCGGCAAAGTCCGCGGGCAGGGCGGCGAAGGGCCTGTCCTGGGTGCCTTCATCCCGCTTGGCGCGGACCGCGCCGGCCACGGGGCGAAAGGCTTCCTCGCGGCGGATGCGCGGCGCGGCGGCGGTGGGGTGGGCGGGGCGGCGGTCATCGCTGGCCCACGCGGCAGCCCGGGGCCTGCGGGTGGTGAGGTGATCGCGAGGGCGCATGGCGGGCAGGGCTTTCAATGCGCCCAGCGCAGCACCAGCGGATCGAGCGGGCGTGCGATGGCCAGCAGCTGGCGGCGCACCTCCGGGTGCATGGGCGGCCAGGGCGCGCGCGGTGCGTCGCAGGCGATCACGCGGCCTTCCTTCATCAGCGTCTTGGCCGCCAGGAAGCCCGCCTGGCGGTTCTCGTGGTTGATCAGCGGCAGCCAGCGCTGGTACTGGGCGAAGGCCTGGTCCCTGTCGCCCTGGCGGTGGGCTTCGATGATGGGGCGTATGCCGTCCGCGAACCCGCCGCCCGTCATCGATCCGGTGGCCCCGGCTTCCAGGTCCGCCAGCAGGGTGATGGCCTCCTCCCCGTCCCAGGGGCCTTCGATGGCCTCGCCGCCCAGCGCGATGAGCTCGCGCAGCTTGCTCGCCGCCCCCGCGGTTTCCATCTTGAAGTAGCAGACCTGCTCGATCTCCTGCGCCATCCGGGCCAGGAAGGCCGCAGACAGCGGCGTGCCCGCGGCCGGTGCGTCCTGGACCATGACGGGGATGCCGACGGCGTCGGACACGCCCTGGAAGAAGCTCCGGATGCGTGCCTCGCTGAAGCGGAAGGTGGCGCCGTGGTAGGGCGGCATCACCATCACCATGGCCGCGCCCATGTCCTGTGCGCGGCGGCTGCGCGCGGCGCAGACGGCGGTGCTGGTGTGGGTGGTGGTGACGATGACGGGCACGCGACCCGCCACATGCTCCAGTGCCGTGCGGGTGAGGGTTTCGCGTTCTTCGTCCGACAGCAGGAACTGCTCGGAGAAGTTGGCCAGGATGCACAGGCCGTCCACGCCCGAGTCGATCATGAAGTCCAGGCAGCGCTTCTGGCTGGCCAGGTCGAGCGTGCCGTCCTCGTGGAAGGTGGTGGGCACCACGGGGAAGATGCCACGGTAGCGGGGGGTGGAGCGTCCAGGCATGCCGCAGCCCTTATCCGACGATGTGGAACTGGTCGAGGTACTCGGTCTTGAGCGCGAGGCCCAGGCCCGGTGCGTCGTCCCTGAGCTGCAGGAAACCGTTCTCCGCCACGGGCTCGCCATCGAAGAGGTACCAGAACAGTTCGTTGCCGACCTCCACATCGAAGATGGGGAAGTACTCGGCCATGGGCGAGGCCAGCGTGCTCATGGTCAGGTGGTAGTTGTGCATCTGCCCCGCATGCGGCACCACCGGCACGCTGTGGGCCTCGCACAGGGCGTTGATCTTGTGGGCGGCGGTGATGCCGCCCACGCGGTTGGTGTCGTACTGCACGACGCTCACGGCCTTCTTGTCCAGCAGCTGCCTGAAGCCGTAGAGGCTGAACTCATGCTCTCCGCCCGAAATGGGGATGCTGCCCATGGCATTGAGTTCGGCATAGCCGTCGATGTCGTCGGCGATCACGGGCTCTTCCAGCCAGCGGGGCTCGAACTTCTCGAGCTTGGGCAGCATGCGCCTGGCGTATTCGAGGCTCCAGCCCATGTAGCACTCGAGCATCAGGTCGTTGTCGTAGCCGATGACCTCGCGCACGGCCTCGACGGACCTGAGGTTTTCCTGCACGCCCTGCTGCAGATGGGCGGGCCCGTAGCCGAAGCGCATCTTGAATGCGGTGAAGCCCTGGTCCAGGAACTTCTGCGCTTCGGCCTGCATGGCGTCCAGGTCGGTGCGGTAGAGCTTGGAGTAGTAGCAGGGGATCTTTTCCTTGGTGCGCCCGCCCAGCAGCTTGAACACCGGCTTGTTCACGCTCTTGCCCAGGATGTCCCAGATGGCCAGGTCCACAGCCGAGATGGCGGCCATGGTCACGCCCTTGCGGCCCCAGGCATGGGTGGCGCGGTACATGCGCTGCCACAGGTACTCGTAGTCCCAGGGGTCCTGTCCGATGACCAGCGGCGCGAGGTACTCGTCGATGATGGCCTTGGCGATGCGCGGCGCCAGCGCCACGTTGCCCAGCCCCACGATGCCGTCATCGGTCTCCATCTCCACCACGGTCCAAGAGTGGAAGCGGAAGGTGCTCATGGTCTCGGTCCTGGAGTAGACGAGGTCCATGGCGTTGGCGCAGAAGTTGTCCTGGGGCGCGATGGTCTTGCCCTTCCATTCGTAGACGCGCGCGCGGACCGATTTGATTTTCATGGCGATTTCTTTTTTTCTGTCATTCACCGGCCAGCGGGTCGCCCTGGCGGGCGCGCAGCTGGTTCGAGCCCATGCGTGCGGCGATCCGGAATGCGTTGTGCGTGGCATTGACATCGGCCACGCCCCTGCCCGCGATGTCGAAGGCCGTGCCATGGGCGGGCGTGGTGATGGGGATGGGAAGCCCGCCCTGGACGGTGACCCCCCGGCTGAATCCCAGCAGCTTGATCGCGATCTGGCCCTGGTCGTGGTACATGGTCACCACCGCCTGGTAGTGGCCGTCGCGCGCTTTCAGGAACACCGTGTCCGCGGGGAAGGGGCCTTCCGCCGGCACTCCGGCTTCCTGGAGCGTCCTGACGGCCGGCGCGATGATGTCGATCTCCTCGCGTCCGCACATGCCGCCGTCCCCCGCGTGCGGATTGAAGGCCGCCACGGCCACCCTGGGATCGGGGAACCCGCTGTCCCGCAGCGACTGGTGGATGAGCCTGGCGGCGGCCACGATGCGTTCCTGGCTCAGTGCCCGCGCGGCATCCTTGAGGGGAATGTGCGAGGACACCCGCGATGTCCACAGGCGGCCCAGGGTGTTGAACTCGCAGAAGTAGCCCTGCACTCCCAGGTACGCGGCGAAATGGTGCAGTTCGTCCTCGTGGCGGAGCCCGCCCAGCTTCATGGCGTGTTTGTTCAGGGGGGCGAAGCAGATGGCGTCCACATGGGCGGCCTGGGCCGCGTCCATGCAGAGGTTCAGCACCTGAAGGACGGAGGCCCCGCATTCCGCCGCCACGTGGCCGCAGCGGACCTTGCCGGCATCGATGGACGCCACCGGCACAAAGGCAGGCCGGTCCTGTTGGGGGCGGTCGCGCACTTCGGCCAGCGTCGCGACGGGGTGTGTCGGCACGGCGACGCCAGCGGTCTGCTGGCCGGCATTCCACACCCAGATGTCGCCCACCACGACCACGTTGGCCTCCTCGTGGACGTCAGGCCGGCTGAGCAGCTTCGCGATGAGCTCAGGACCGATGCCCGCGGGGTCGCCCAGGGTCAGGGCCACGACCGGTTTTGCGGCGTTTGTCATGGATGGGATTCGGTTTTGGGTGGTGTCGCCTGCTGCATGTGGGCCGATTATTGGGAGGCGGATAGTTAACGTAAATTCAAAAATTGAACATAACTAATAATCACTGGTTATGATTTGACGCTGGGTTTTCCCGTAAGCCAGAGGCGGTTCCTCCATGCACAAAACAAGTCCTTTTGTCGTCTCGCAACTGCTCAACCGGCTGCGCATGCGGCAGGTCGCCCTCATGCTGGCTTTTGCCGAACATGGCACCTTGCGGGGGGCGGCGGTCGAGCTGGGAATGAGCCAGCCCGCCGCCACGAAGATGATTCAGGAGCTGGAGTCGGCGCTGGGGCAGCGCCTGTTCGAACGCGAGGGGCGGGGGCAGCGGATGACACCGGCCGGCGAGCGCGTGCTGGGGTACTTCCAGGGCATGCGCGGCTCGATGGAGTCCATGGCCCGCGAACTCGATGAACTGAAACTGGGAAGCGCGGGGCGCCTGGCGGTGGGCTGCATCATGGCGCCGCTGCCCACCTTGCTGAACCAGGCCATCATCGCTTTCAACAAGACCTATCCGCTGACCACCATCCAGGTGACGCTGGACACCAGCGACAGGCTGGTCGAACTGCTCAAGGACGGCCTGATCGACATCGCCATCGGGCGCGTGCGGCCGGAGCACAAGGCCCTGTTCGGCTTTCAGCCGCTGGCCAACGAGTCGCTGGCCGTGGTGGTGGGAGTGGGGCACCCGCTGTCCAAGAAAAGGCAGGTTCCCTTTTCCAGCTTGCTGGACTACCCCTGGATACTGCAGCCCTCCGGCAGCCCCATGCGCGAGGTGCTGGACCAGGAGTTCCGCTCGCTCCACGCGCCGCCGCCCCGTGGCCTGATCGAGACGGCCTCCATCCTGACCACCATGCAGCTGATCGCGGACACCACCATGGTGGCCGTGATTCCGCTGTCGATCGCCACGATCTATGCGCGGCACCATCTGCTCAAGATCCTGCCCTGCCACATCAAGCACAAGATGGGCGAGTTCGGCGCCATCACGCGCAGGGACCGCCCCCTGCCACAGGCCGCGCGCTACTTCCTGTCGGCGCTGCATCGCAGCCGCCCGCCGCCGCCGCAGGCGTAGCGGCCGCGCAGGGGACGGTCCGGGCTCATTTGTTTTTGTGATCGTCCCATGTGCGTAAGCAATTTGACGCCCCCGCGGGCCTCGTCGACACTGCGCTCGCCAGCCTGCGGTATGCAGGCGGCTTCATAACCACCGCTGCGCGCGCCCCACGATCCCGATCCATGAATCCTGCACCCGAAGCCCCCACCGTGGCCGCCGTGTCCGTCAACGACATGCGCGAGCGCATCCGCCGCAAGAGCCGCCTGAAAGGCCGCCAGCCCGAGGATGCCGCGCTGGCCGAGGTGGCGCAGCTGCTGGGGCCGCGCCCGGCCGATGGTTTTCGGCGCGATCTGCTCATCGAATACCTGCACCGGCTGAACGACCACTTTGGCGTGCTGCACGACCGCCACCTGGTGGCGCTGGCCAAGCAGCTCAACCGCCCCATGGCCGAGGTGTATGAAGTGGCCAGCTTCTACCACCACTTCGACATCGTGCGCGGCGAGGATGCCCAGGCCCCGCGCCTGGTGCTGCGGGTGTGCGACAGCCTGAGCTGCAGCCTGGCCGGCGCACATGAACTGCTGGCCGAGCTGCCCGGGCGCCTGCGCGCGATGAACCTTGGTGCAGGGCAGGGCGATGTGCAGGTGGTGGCCGTGCCCTGCGTGGGCCGCTGCGAGCAGGCGCCCGTGGCCGTGGTGCACCAGTGCCCGGTGCCACACGCCACGGTGGATGCCGTGCTGGACACCATCATTTCGAAGCCAAATCGGGCCCTGGCGCTTCATCCACAAGCGCTGGCAGCTATCAATTTTGATATTGCCGCGCTGGCCGAACACAGCGTGCCTGCGCAGCCAGACCCGGTCAGTCCCGCCCACACCGACCTCGCCACCTACCGCGCGCACGGCGGCTACCAGACGGCCGCCGCGCTGGTCAACGGCGAAATGGATGCCGAGGCGGTGCTCTCGGCCATGGAGAACTCGGGCCTGCGCGGCCTGGGCGGCGCAGGCTTTCCGGCGGGACGCAAATGGCGCATCGTGCGCGACCAGCCCGCGCCACGGCTGATGGCCGTCAACATCGACGAGGGCGAGCCCGGCACCTTCAAGGACCGCACCTACCTCGAACGCGACCCGCACCGCTTTCTGGAAGGCGTTCTCATCGCCGCCCAGGTGGTGGGCACCGAAGCCATCTACATCTACCTGCGCGACGAGTACCACGGCTGCCGCGCGCTGCTGCAGGCGGCGCTGCGGGATCTGCGCGCCGAACCGCCATGCCCCTTGCCGCACATCGAGCTGCGGCGCGGCGCGGGTGCCTACATCTGCGGCGAAGAGTCGGCCATGATCGAGAGCATCGAAGGCAAACGTGGCGAGCCCCGCATGCGCCCGCCCTACATCGCGCAGGTGGGCCTGTTCGGCCGGCCCACGCTGGAGCACAACTTCGAGACGCTGTACTGGGTGCGCGACATCGTCGAGCGCGGGCCGCAATGGTTTGCCAGCTTTGGCCGCCACGGGCGCAAGGGGCTGCGCAGTTTCAGCGTGAGCGGACGCGTGAAGCATCCCGGCGTCAAGCTCGCGCCTGCGGGCATCACGGTGCAGGAACTCATCGACGAATACTGCGGCGGCATGCCCGACGGCCACCAGCTGTATGCCTACCTGCCCGGCGGCGCGTCGGGCGGCATCCTTCCCGCCAGCCTGAGCAACCTCCCGCTCGACTTCGACACGCTGCAGCCCCACGGCTGCTTCATCGGCTCGGCCGCCGTCATCGTGCTCAGCCAGCACGACCGGGCGCGCGATGCGGCGCTGAACGTGATGCGCTTCTTCGAGCACGAAAGCTGCGGCCAGTGCACGCCCTGCCGCGTGGGCACGGCCAAGGCTGCGGTGTTGATGCGCGCCCCGCAGTGGGATGAAGAACTGCTCGACGACCTGGCCCAGGTGATGGGCGATGCATCGATCTGCGGCCTGGGCCAGGCGGCGCCCAACCCCATCCGCTGCATCCACAAGTATTTCCCGCACGAGGTGGGCGAGGCGGCCTGGCCAGGCGACTTGCCCAGGCCGCGCAACAGCCCGCTCGCCGAGCAACTGCCCGGAGGGTTGCAGCCATGAGCGCCGTGTTGACATCCACGGCGGCGCAGCCTGGCGTAGCCTTCGAGCTGGACGGCCAGCCCGTCACCGCCCACGCCGGTGAAACCATCCTCAAAGCCGCGCAGCGCCATGGCGTGGACATTCCCCACCTCTGCTACACCGACGGCCTGCGCCCCGATGGCAATTGCCGCGCCTGCGTGGTCGAGATCGCCGGCGAGCGCACGCTCGCCCCCAGCTGCTGCCGCGCGCCGACCGAGGGCATGAAGGTGTCGGCCGCCAGCCCGCGCGCCCGCAAGAGCCAGCAGATGGTGGTGGAGATGCTGCTGTCGGACATGCCCGATGTGGGCTATCGCTGGAACGACGACCAATCAAATACTCCTGAATTGATAGCTGGTGGCGCTTATCCATCAATCGCTAGCGGCAAATTTGATTCAAATATTTCAGAAACGGTAGGCCAGCACGGCGAACTGAGCGAGTGGGCCGACCGCCTGGGCGTGGCCGTGCGCCCGGCCCTCTACGCCCTGCGCCGCGAGCAGCCCGCGCCCGACCTGAGCCACCCGGCCATGGCGGTGAACCTGGACGCCTGCATCCAGTGCAACCGCTGCGTGCGCGCCTGCCGCGAGGAACAGGTCAACGACGTGATCGGCTACGCGCTGCGCGGGGCAGATTCCAAGATCGTGTTCGACCTCGACGACCCCATGGCCGAGAGCACCTGCGTGGCCTGCGGCGAATGCGTGCAGGCCTGCCCCACGGGCGCGCTCAGCCCCAAGACGCACATCGGCCCGCAGGCGGTGGACCGCAAGGTCGATTCGGTCTGCCCGTTCTGCGGCGTGGGCTGCCTCATCACCTACAACGTGCGCGATGAAAAAATCATCAGCGTCGAGGGCCGCGACGGCCCGGCCAACCACGGCCGCCTGTGCGTGAAAGGGCGCTTCGGTTTCGACTACGCCCACCACCCCGACCGCCTGACGGTGCCGCTGATCCGCAAACCCGGCGTGCCCAAGGAGGTGCGGCCCTACGGCGCCGACTGGCGCGATACCTTCCGCGCAGCGACCTGGGACGAGGCGCTCGGCCTGGCCGCCAGCACGCTCAGGTCGCTGCGCGACACGCACGGCCCCAAGGCGCTGGCGGGCTTCGGCTCGGCCAAGGGCAGCAACGAAGAGGCCTACCTGTTCCAGAAGCTGGTGCGCACCGGCTTTGGCAGCAACAACGTGGACCACTGCACGCGGCTGTGCCACGCCTCCAGCGTGGCAGCGCTGCTCGAAGGCGTGGGCTCGGGCGCGGTCAGCAACCCGGTGAACGACGTGGAGCATGCCGAGCTGATCTTCGTGATCGGCTCCAACCCCACGGCCAACCACCCCGTGGCGGCCACCTGGATGAAGAACGCCGCGCAGCGGGGCGCGAAGATCGTGCTGGCCGATCCGCGCATCACCGACATCGGCCGCCATGCCTGGCGCACACTGCAGTTCAAGGCCGACACCGACGTGGCCATGCTCAACGCGCTGATCCACACGGTGATCGACGAAGGCCTGGTGGATGAAGCCTTCATCAAAGGCCGCGCCAACAACTTCGAGGCCTTGAAGGCCAACGTGATGGGCTGCAGCCCCGAGGCCATGGCCCCGGTGTGCGGCATCCCGGCCGAGACGCTGCGCGAGGTGGCGCGGGCGTTTGCCACGGCGAAGGCGTCGATGATCCTCTGGGGCATGGGCGTAAGCCAGCACGTGCACGGCACCGACAATGCGCGCTGCCTGATCGCGCTGTGCGCCGTCACCGGCCAGATCGGCAAGCCCGGATCCGGCCTGCACCCGCTGCGCGGCCAGAACAACGTGCAGGGCGCGAGCGACGCGGGGCTGATCCCCATGATGTTCCCCAATTACCAGCGGGTGGACAACGCGGAGGCGCATGCCTGGTTCGAGGACTTCTGGGGCACCCGGCTCGATGAGGCGCCGGGCTACACCGTGGTCGAGATCATGCACAAGGCCCTGGCCGACGACAGCGACCCGCACAAGGTGCGCGGCATGTACATCATGGGCGAGAACCCCGCCATGAGCGACCCCGACCTGAACCACGCGCGCCACGCGCTGGCCAGCCTGTCGCACCTGGTGGTGCAGGACATCTTCTTGACCGAGACCGCCTGGCTGGCCGACGTGGTGCTGCCCGCCAGCGCCTGGCCCGAAAAGACCGGCACCGCCAGCAACACCGACCGCATGGTGCAGATGGGCCGCCGCGCCTTGAACCCGCCGGGCGACGCGCAGCCGGACCTGTGGATCATCCAGCAGATCGCCGCGCGCATGGGGCTTGGCTGGAACTACGAAGGCGAAGAGTCCGGCGTGGCCGCTGTCTACGACGAAATGCGCCAGGCCATGCACGCCAGCATCGAGGGCATCACCTGGGACCGCCTCGCGCGCGACTCCAGCGTGACCTACCCCTGCCTCACGGAAGGCGACCCGGGCCAGCCCATCGTCTTCACCGAAAAATTCCCCACGCCCACGGGCCGCCTGCAGCTGGTGCCCGCCAGCGTGATCCCGGCGGCCGAAAAGCCCGATGCCGACTACCCCCTGGTGCTCATCACCGGCCGCCAGCTGGAGCACTGGCACACGGGCAGCATGACCCGGCGCAGCACCGTGCTGGACGCCATCGAGCCCATGGCCACCGCATCGCTGCATGGCGACGAACTGGCGCGGCTGGGCGTGGCGCCCGGGGCGCTGGTGGGCATCCGCTCGCGGCGCGGCATGGTGCAGGTGCGCGTGCGGCGCGACGACGGCACGCCGCGCGGCACCGTGTTCATGCCGTTTGCGTATGTGGAGGCAGCGGCCAACCTGCTGACCAACGCGGCGCTGGACCCGTTCGGCAAGATCCCCGAGTTCAAGTACTGCGCGGTGGCCGTCGAGCGGCTGGAGGTGGCGCAGGCCACTGCGCCGCACTGAGAACCCGCAAAGCCGCCTGGTTTTGCCTGAGCGCCGGCTGAGGGCGGAGTACAGTCAACGCCCATGACCGAACGCCCCCACACCGACGTTGCCGTGATCATGCGCTGCGAGCGCATCGACAACCGCTGGCAGCCCTGGCGCTGGTCGCTGGCCGAGGTGGTGATCAACGAGCCCACCTTCGGCACCGCGCCGCGCCGCCTGCTCAGCGACGAGCGCGAGCAGCGCTGGCTGTTCCCCGGCTTCGTGGTGGAGCTGTTCCGCGACGATGCCGAGGGCTACCACCTCAACCTCACCTCGCCGGCCCCGTGCTGGTTCGTGCTGTGGCGCCGCGATGAGGACACCGGCACGGGCGAGATCCCGCTGGCGCGCCCCGTGGCCGTGAGCCTGAGCTACCACGACGCCGGCCGCTGGCTGGACGCGCAGGAAACCGTGGAGCAGGTGCCCGCCCCGCCCGAGGTGCTGGAGGTGCTGCGGGCCTTCGTGGTCGAGCACTACCAGCCCGAGCCCAAGCGCAGGAAGCGCCCCGACAGCTTCCGCCCCCTGCAGGACCGTTTTGGAAATCCTGCGGCCGTTTCCACCGAGAAGCAACGCGGCGGCGGCGGGCGTGGTGGTGGTGGTGACGTCGTGGAGCAGGGAAGGGCAGACCGTGGCTGACGGATTCCTCGGGCGCTGGTCGCGCCGCAAGCAGGAGGTGCGCGAGGGCAAGCCGGTGGCAGACCCACCGCCCGCCGCCGCACTGCCCCCCGTGCCGGCGCAGGGCCTGCCCGCCACGGCGGCGGCGACGGGGCAGGCCGCCCATCCCCCAGCGGCGGACAACCCGCCGCCCGTCGACCCGGCGCCACCGCCGCCCACGCTGGCCGATGCCCAAGCGCTCACGCCCGCGTCCGACTTCAAGCCCTTCGTGCAGCGCGCGGTCTCGCCCGAGGTGCGCAACCTGGCGATGAAGAAGCTGTTCGCCGACCCGCACTTCAACGTGATGGACGGCCTGGACATCTACATCGGCGACTACACGCAGCCCGATCCCTTGCCCGAGGGCATGCTGCGCAAAATGGCCAGCGCCCATGCCATGGGCTTCTTCGACCATGAAAAGCCCTCCCCGGACGCGGAGGGTGCTGCGGCAAAGCCCCCGGGTCCCGCTCAGCATCGGGATGATGCGGAGGCGCAAGAGGCTGCGGGCGTGGCACAGTCGGGGGTATGCACCGCTGTTCCTAGCGAGTCCTCCAGCGAGCCCGGCGCGCCCGCGCTGTCCCCCACCGGGACAGCCGACGCGCCAGCCAGCCAACCCGACCATGACCACGACGCTCATCTGCGACTGCAACCAGACGATGCCCCTCGACGCGAAGGCGTTGGGCGCGGCACTGCATGACGACCAGGGCCTGACCCTTCACTCCACGCTGTGCCGGCGCGAAGCCGGCGCTTTCCAGCAGGCCATCAAGACCGGCCAGGACGTGGTGGTGGCCTGCACGCAGGAGCAGCGCCTGTTCGCCGAGCTGGGCCAGCAGACCGAGGGCGCCATCTCCCCCCTCCGCTTCGTCAACATCCGCGAGACCGGCGGCTGGAGCCGCGATGCGAGCCAGGCCACCCCCAAGATCGCGGCGCTGCTGGCCGCCGCGCAGTTGCCCGAGCCCGCACCCGTGCCCACGGTCACGTTCAGGAGCGCAGGGCGCCTTCTGATCATCGGGCCGCTGGATGCGGCCGAGCGTGCGGCGGCCATGGTGTCCGACGTGCTGGAGGTGACGGTGTTCACCCAGGGCCCGGGCGCTGCGGGCGGCGCGCAGGCGCGGCGCTTTCCCGTGCTGGGCGGGCGCATCACAGGCCTCACGGGCTGGCTGGGCGCGTTCGATCTGCAATGGACGGCCGACAACCCCATCGACCTGGACCTGTGCACCCGCTGCAATGCCTGCGTGGCCGCGTGCCCCGAAAACGCCATCGGGCTGGACTACCAGATCGACCTGTCGGCCTGCCAGTCGCACCGCACTTGTGTGAAGGTCTGCCAGGTGGCGGGCGCCATCGACTTCACCCGCGAAGCCGCGCCGCACACCGAGCGCTTCGACATGGTGCTCGACCTGCGCGCCGCCACGGCCACGCCCACCTTCGTGCAGCACGCGCTGCCGCAGGGGTACTTCCGCTGGGACGGCCGCGACATCGCCACGCTGCTGCGCCTGCGCGAACTGGTGGGCGAGTTCGAGAAACCCAAGTTCTTTGCCTACAAGCAAAAGCTGTGCGCCCACAGCCGCAATGAAACCGTGGGCTGCAATGCCTGCGTGGACATCTGCTCGGCCGAGGCCATTGCCAGCGACAAGAGCCGCCAACAAATCAAGGTGAACCCGCATTTGTGCGTGGGCTGCGGTGCCTGCACCACGGTGTGCCCCACGGGGGCGCTGACCTATGCCTACCCCGGCGCCACGGACCAGGGTCTGAAGCTCAAGACGCTGCTGTCCACCTATGCCGCAGCCGGCGGCAAGGACGCGGTGGTGCTGCTGCACAGCCAGGAGCGCGGGCAGGCGCTGGTGGAGGAATTGGGCCGCGCGGCGCAACTCAAGGTGGCGCACGGCGTGCCGGCGCGGGTGATTCCGGTGGCGGTGTGGCACACGGCCAGCCTGGGCGTGGACCTGTGGCTGAGCGCCGTGGCTTACGGTGCCTCGCAGGTCGCGGTGCTGGTGACCGATGAAGAAGCCCCGCAGTACCTCGAAGGCCTGCAGGCGCAGATGGATGTGGCGCAGGCCATCCTGCGCGGGCTGGGCTACACGGGCAGCCACCTGCAGTTGGTCAAAGCGGTGCATCCCACGGCGCTCGATGCCGCGCTGCAGGCGCTGGGGCAGACCCGCCAGGCCACGCCCGCCGTGGCCGCGCGCTTCGCCGTGGCGCAGGAAAAGCGCAGCACGCTGGAGATGGCGCTGGACCATCTCATCGAACACGCGCCAGCCCCGGCCACGGTGCGGCCCGATGCCATTGCGCTGCCGGCCGCGGGCTCCCCGCTGGGCAGCATCCACGTGGACAAGGACCGCTGTACGCTGTGCCTGAGCTGCGTGAGCGCGTGCCCCGCCAGCGCCCTGCAGGACAACCCGCAACTACCCCAGTTGCGCTTCATCGAGAAGAACTGCGTGCAGTGCGGCCTGTGCGCCACCACCTGTCCCGAAGACGCGATCACCCTGCAGCCGCGCCTGCTGCTCACGCCCGAGCGCGCGCAGCTGCGCGTGCTCAACGAAGCCAAGCCCTGGGCCTGTGTGCGCTGCAGCAAGCCGTTCGGCACGGTCAAGGCCATCGAGGCCATGCTGGGCAAGCTCTCGGGCCACCCCATGTTCCAGGGCGAGGCGCTGGAGCGCCTGAAGATGTGCAGCGACTGCCGCGTGATCGACCTGTATTCCTCCCAAAGCGAAGCGAAAGTGACGGACCTGTGAGCGCCCAACCTTCAATGACCACCCCCGGCAGCTCGGCGCTGGACGAAGAAACCGCGCGCGCCGAGCTGTATGGCCTGCTGTCGCAGCTGTACTACGCGGCGCCCGGCCCCGAACTGCTGTCCGCCCTGCGCGTGGCCGTGACCGAGGCGCCCACCGCGGGCGGCTTTCTGCAGGAGCCCTGGCAGCAACTGGTGGGCGCGGCGCGCGCGCTGGACGATGCGGCCGTGGCGCTGGAGTTCGACCGCCTGTTCGGCGGCGTGGGCAAGCCCGAGGTCTACCTGTACGCATCGCACTACCTGAGCGGCTTCCTGAACGAAAAGCCCCTGGCCCGCCTGCGCACCGACCTGGCCCGCCTGGGTTTGGCGCGTGATGAGGCGGCCATGCCCGAGACCGAAGACCACATCGCCTACCTGTGCGAGGTGATGCGCTACCTGATTGCCGGTGACGAAGTGGCCGTGTGCAACCTGGCGTCCCAGCGCGACTTTTTTGCAACGCACCTGCAGCCCTGGACCGGGGCGCTGTGCGATGCGCTGGCGGCCCACCCCCAGGCCCGCCTGTATGCGGCGCTGGCCGCATTCACGCGGGCTTTCGTGGCCGTGGAGGCGCAGGGCTTCGACATGCTCGATTGAGCGGGGCGCGCTCGCGGCGTCTGGCCGGGCCGCTATAAAAGGTGAGTAACTTGGTGGGAGGTATTTGCCTCAATTGCAGTGTTGCACTCAGTGACATAGACTGTATGAACAGCCTTTCATAGCTGCCAGCCATTCTGGAGACAAGCATGCAGAACAGCCAACCCCCATCCTCGCGCCGCAGCTTCTTTGCCGGCGCCGCCACCGTCGGCGCCGCAGCGGCCGCCGTGATGGCCCTTCCCCAGGTGGCGCCGTCTTCCGATGCGGCAGTGTCCGCGCCCCCCCGCGTGGCGCCGGAGAAGGGCGGCGGGTACCACCTGTCCGCCCATGTGAAGCAGTACTACAAGACCACCCAACTCTGACGCGGGGCGCCCCATGTTGCTCACCAAGAAATCGCCGCACGCCGCGCCCGGCGCAGCCCCGGCATCTCCCTTTGTCCACAGCCTGCGCCGCGGTTTGTCGCAGGCCCTGCCCACCATGGACCGGCGCTCGTTCCTGCGCCGCTCGGGCCTGGGCGTCGGCGTCGGCATTGCCGCGTCGCAGCTGACCCTGGTCAAGAAGTCCAGTGCCGCCGAAGGCGCCAAGGTGGGCCTGGGCGACAGCAAGATCGAAGTGCGCCGCACCGTGTGCACCCACTGCTCGGTGGGCTGCGCGGTCGATGCGGTGGTCGAGAACGGCGTGTGGGTGCGCCAGGAGCCGGTGTTCGATTCGCCCATCAACCTGGGCGCGCACTGTGCCAAGGGTGCCGCGCTGCGCGAGCACGGCCACGGCGAGTACCGCCTGCGCTACCCCATGAAGCTGGTGAACGGCAAGTACGAGCGCATCAGCTGGGACACGGCGCTCAACGAGATCACCGCCAAGATGCAGGAGCTGCGCAAGGCCAGCGGCCCTGACAGCGTGTACTTCGTGGGCTCGTCCAAGCACAACAACGAGCAGGCCTACCTGCTGCGCAAGTTCGTGAGCTTCTGGGGCACCAACAACTGCGACCACCAGGCGCGCATCTGCCACTCGACCACGGTGGCCGGCGTGGCCAACACATGGGGCTACGGCGCCATGACCAATTCGTACAACGACATGCAGAACAGCAAGGTCGCCCTGTACATCGGATCCAACGCGGCCGAGGCCCACCCGGTGAGCATGCTGCACATGCTGCACGCCAAGGAAACCGGCTGCAAGATGATCGTGGTGGACCCGCGTTTCACCCGCACGGCCGCCAAGGCCGACGAATACGTGCGCATCCGTTCGGGCACCGACATCCCCTTCCTGTTCGGCCTGCTGTACCACATCTTCAAGAACGGCTGGGAAGACAAGAAGTACATCAACGACCGTGTCTACGGCATGGACAAGGTGCGCGAGGACGTGCTGGCCAAGTGGACGCCCGACAAGGTGCAGGATGCCTGCGGCGTGGGCGAGGCGCAGATGCTCAAGGTCGCCACCATGCTGCACGAGAACAACCCGGGCACCATCGTCTGGTGCATGGGCCAGACGCAGCACTCCATCGGCAATGCGATGGTGCGCGCATCGTGCATCCTGCAGCTGGCACTGGGCAATGTGGGCAAGACCGGCGGTGGCACCAACATCTTCCGGGGCCATGACAACGTGCAGGGCGCGACCGACGTGGGCCCCAACCCCGATTCGCTGCCCGGCTACTACGGCCTGGCCGAAGGCTCCTGGAAGCACTTCGCGGCGGTGTGGGGCGTGGATTTCGAATGGATCAAGAAGCAGTACGCCTCGCCCGCGATGATGACCAAGAGCGGCATCACGGTGTCGCGCTGGATCGATGGCGTGCTGGAGAACAATGAGCTCATCGACCAGGACTCCAACCTGCGCGGCGTGTTCTTCTGGGGCCACGCGCCCAACTCGCAGACGCGGGGCCTCGAGATGAAGCGGGCCATGGACAAGCTGGACCTGCTGGTGGTGGTGGACCCGTACCCCTCGGCCACGGCGGCCATGGCCGCGATGCCCGGCAAGGCCGAGGACCTCAACCCCAACCGCGCCGTGTACCTGCTGCCCGCGGCCACGCAGTTCGAGACCAGCGGCTCCTGCACGGCCTCGAACCGTTCGCTGCAGTGGCGCGAGAAAGTGATCGATCCGCTGTGGGAGAGCCGCTCCGACCACATGATCATGCACCAGTTCGCCGAGAAGCTGGGCTTTGCCACCGAGCTCTCCAAGAACTACAAGATGCAGAAGGTCAAGGGCATGGACGAGCCCGTGCCCGAGGACATCCTGCGCGAGATCAACAAGAGCGTGTGGACCATTGGCTACACCGGCCAGAGCCCCGAGCGCCTGAAGGCGCACATGAAGAACATGCACGTGTTCGACGTGAAAACCTTGAAGGCCAAGGGAGGCAAGGACAAGGACACCGGCTACGACTTCACGGGCGACTATTTCGGCCTGCCCTGGCCCTGCTACGGCACGCCCGAGCTCAAGCACCCCGGCTCGGCCAACCTGTACGACACCTCCAAGCACGTGATGGATGGCGGCGGCAACTTCCGCGCCAACTTCGGTGTGGAAAAGGACGGCCAGAACCTGCTGGCCGAGGACGGCTCGCACTCGCTGGGCAGCGAGATCACCACGGGCTACCCCGAGTTCGACCATGTGCTGCTCAAGAAGCTGGGCTGGTGGGATGACCTCACCGACGCCGAGAAAACCAAGGCCGAGGGCAAGAACTGGAAGACCGACCCGACGGGCGCGATCATCCGCGTGGCGATGAAGCATGGCTGCCATCCCTTTGGCAATGCCAAGGCGCGCGCGGTGGTGTGGAACTTCCCCGACGCCATTCCGCAGCACCGCGAGCCGCTGTACGGCACCCGCCCGGACCTTGTCGCCAAATACCCCACCCATGACGACAAGAAGGCGTTCTGGCGCATGCCCACGCTCTACAAGAGCCTTCAGGACAAGAACGTGGCCGACAAGGTGCACGAGAAATTCCCGCTCATCCTGAGCTCGGGCCGCCTCGTGGAATACGAAGGCGGCGGCGAGGAAACCCGCTCCAATCCCTGGCTGGCGGAGCTGCAGCAGGAATCGTTCGTCGAGATCAACCCCAAGACGGCGGCGGATCGCGGCATCCACAACGGCGAGCGCGTGTGGCTCAGTTCCCCCACGGGTGCGCGGCTCAATGTGCAGGCGCTCGTCACCGAGCGCGTGGCGCCCGACACGGTATGGATGCCGTTTCACTTCTCGGGCCGCTGGCAGGGCGCCGACATGCTGGCGTACTACCCCAAGGGCGCGGCGCCCGTGGTGCGCGGCGAGGCCGTGAACACGGCCACCACCTATGGCTACGACAGCGTGACCATGATGCAGGAAACCAAGACCACGATCTGCAACGTGGAACGCGCCTGAAGACATGGCCCCCACGCTTGTCACTTTGTGTACTGCGCTGCCCCCCGAGGGGGCCGCGTTTTGCCTTGGGGCGGCCCGGCGGCAAAACCTGAATCGCTGATTGGAGACAGCAATGGCACGAATGAAATTCATCTGTGACGCAGAGCGCTGCATCGAATGCAACGGCTGCGTGACCGCCTGCAAGAACGAGCACGAGGTGCCGTGGGGCGTGAACCGCCGCCGCGTGGTCACGCTCAACGACGGAGTGCCCGGCGAGAAGTCCATCTCGGTAGCCTGCATGCACTGCAGCGACGCACCCTGCATGGCCGTGTGCCCCGTCAACTGCTTCTACCGCACCGAAGAAGGCGTGGTGCTGCACGACAAGGATGTGTGCATCGGCTGCGGCTACTGCAGCTACGCCTGCCCGTTCGGTGCGCCGCAGTTCCCGTCGCAGGGCACCTTCGGCGTGCGCGGCAAGATGGACAAGTGCACCTTCTGCGCCGGGGGGCCCGAGGACCACGGCAGCCAGGCCGAATTCGACAAGTACGGCCGCAACCGCCTGGCCGAGGGCAAGCTCCCGGCCTGCGCGGAGATGTGCTCCACCAAGGCCCTGCTGGCCGGCGACGGCGATGTGGTGGCCGACATCTTCCGCAACCGCGTGGTGCAGCGCGGCAAGGGCGCCGAAGTGTGGGGCTGGGGCACGGCCTACGGTTCGCAGCAGGCCGGCCAGCCTGCGGGGGGCAAGTCATGAAGCGGCTTCCCCTTCTTGTTGTTCTTGCAGCGGCAGGGGCTGTCGCGGCCCTCGCCGGTTGCGGCGAAAAACCCCAGACGGGCGCGGGCATCCGCAGCGACGCGCCGCCATATGCCGGCACGGGCAGCAACTTCACCCAGCCTGGCTGGAAGGCCGGGGACAAGGCCGGCTGGGAAGCGCAGCTCAAGGCGCGCCAGCAGTACGGCCAGAACGAATACACCCGCACCAAGTGAAGCGAGGTTCACCATGAAACACATCGTGTGTGCCTTGGTCGTGGCGGCGGGTGTGGCCTGGGGGCCCGCGGGTGCCCAGGCGCCAGCGGCGCCCGATGCGGGCACGGCCGCAGCGCCGGCCACGGCCGCAGCGGTGGCGCCGCAAGCACCCGGCGGCATCCAGGGCCAGAACATTTTCGAGGTCAAGCCGGATGCCAGCGCGGACCCCAAGTACGCCGGGCAGACCAACGGCGAGCGTGCCAAGGTGCAGCCTGGCAACAATGCGCCCATGTGGCGCCAGGTGGGGCAGGGCGTGACGGGCTACAGCAGCCTGCCCAAAACGCAGGCGCCCGAGGCGGGCAACCTGATCCAGCCCTTCGTGCAGTATCCCGGCTCGCGTTTCACCAATGCGGGTGAGGCCTGGCGGCAGGTGCGCAACCACTGGATCATTCCCTATGGCGCGGCGCTGTTCGCCATCGTGCTGCTGGCGCTGGGCATCTTCTACTTCGTCAAGGGCCCGCTGGGGCATGACCATCCCGAGGGCGCCGGCACCCGCCGCATCGAGCGTTTCACGCCGTTCGAACGGGCGGCGCACTGGTCCAATGCGTTCGCCTTCTGCACGCTGGCCCTCTCCGGCATCGTGATGGCCTTTGGCAAGTTCTTCCTCCTGCCGGTCCTGGGTGCCTCGCTGTTCGGATGGATCACCTATGCGCTCAAGAATGTGCACAACTTCATGGGCCCGTTGTTCGCCGTGTCGCTGCTCGTGATCATCCTCACCTTCGTCAAGGACAACATTGCCAACCGCGCGGACTTCGTGTGGCTGTCCAAGGGCGGCGGCATGCTGGGCGGTGACCACCAGGTTCCCTCCCACCGCTTCAACGCGGGCGAGAAGGGCCTGTTCTGGTGGGGCATCACCATCCCTGGCATCCTTGTGGTGGCCACGGGCCTGGTGCTCGACAAGCTCATCCCCGGCTTTGGCGACGTGCGCGGCGACATGCAGATCGCCCACATGGTCCATGCCTCGCTGGCCATCTGGATGATGGCGCTGATCTGCGGACACATCTACATGGGCACGGTGGGCATGCGCGGCGCCTACAAGGCCATGAAGACGGGCTACGTGAGCGAGGCCTGGGCCCGGGAGCACCATGAGCTCTGGTATGACGACGTCCAGGCGGGCAAGATTCCCCGCCAGCGCAGTGCCAGCACCCCGGGGGGCGATGCTGCCGCAGCGCCATCGGCAGGCCAACCCGCACAGGTATGAGGTACCGCACCATGACGCATTTTTTCCGTTCCTCGCTCCTGGCCGTGTGCGCGGCCAGTTCCTGCATGCTGGCGGTGGCCAAGCTTCCCGCGCCATCGCCCGAGGCCGCGGCCAAGGCCGCCGAAGCCGCCGCCAAGACGGCCTGGGCGGGCAAGGTGGACAACTACAAGCTGTGTCTGGCCCAGGACCGCGTGGCGGCCCACTATCGCAAGACCAGCCCAGCCGCCAAGCCCGCCACGGCCACCAGTGCCGCCGCATGCACCGACCCCGGACCGTTCGCGTACACGCCGCCGGAGGCCAAGCCCCTGGAGGCCTCTGGCGCCCATTCGCCGCCTGGCACGGCGAGCAGCCCGCCCAGCACGTCGACGCCCGCGGCGGCGGCATCGGCCCCCAAGTCCTGAACGCGGGCCCGGCGGCTGGCGCCCAGCCTCTTCCCAGGGGGCTCCGCGCCCCTGCCCCGGGCAGGACACCATGAGGCATTGCGGCCCCTGGCTGCGGCGCGCACGGAGCCTGCGTATAGTCCGGCCATGACTTCCCGCACCGCCACGGACCCCGCCACCCCGCCGTTGCCGCGCCTCACGCAGGCCCAGGCACCGCTCACCCATGGGGTCGAGGTGGTCAATGAACTGGGTGAACGGGAGCAGGTGTCCATTCCCGCCGAACGGCCGCTCACCGTGTATGTGGACAAGCGCGAGCTGGTCACGCTGATGACGCTGGGCGCTCAGCCTGAGCTCCTGGTGCTGGGCTACCTGCGCAACCAGCGGTTGGTGGAGTCCGTCTTCGACATCGAATCCGTCACCGTCGACTGGGAGGTCCACGCCGCCGCCGTGCGCACGCGCCACGGCATCGCGCGCATCGAGGAGCGGACGGCCAGCAAGGTGGTGACCACCGGCTGCGGGCAGGGCAGCGTGTTTGGCGGGCTGATGGATGAGGTGGACCGGATCGCGCTGCCCGAGGCGCGCCTCACCCAGGCCCAGCTGTATGGCATCGTGAACGCCATCCGCATCAAGGAGACCACGTACAAGTCCGCGGGCTCCGTGCATGGCTGCGCGCTGTTCCAGGGGGAGGAACTGCTCACTTTCGTGGAAGACGTGGGGCGCCACAATGCCATCGATACCATCGCGGGCTGGATGTGGATGAACCCCGAGGCGCCGGCCCGCACCGGTGGCGGGCCCTCCGCGGGGGGGCATGTGCCGATGTCGGGCTCGGACAAGGTGTTCTACACCACAGGCCGCCTCACGAGCGAGATGGTCATCAAGTCGGCCCAGATGGGCGTGCCCATCGTGGTGTCGCGCAGCGGCATGACGCAGATGGGCCATGCCGTGGCCCAGCAGCTGGGCCTGTGCGCCATCGGGCGCGCCACCAACCGCCGCTTCGTCTGCTACAGCGGGGTGCACCGGCTGGTGCTGCAGCCTGAACTGGCGCGGGTGCCTGCCATGGCGCCGGCGGCGTCCGCCAGCGCGGCCTGAGAGGCACTTTCGGGGGTATCTCGCGGCGGTCCGCCCCGGTTCCCCTGCGCATGTTCCCCGGCCCCCGGGCCGTCATCCCGCGGTGGCATGATGCGCGCATGCAAGACCTGAACGCCAAGGGCGCCTGGGCCGATACCCAACCGAGCCAGTGGGCCCCCGAACCCGCCAAGATCGAAATCTCGCTGGATGAGGGGCTGCCCCCCGGTGCGCCCGCCACTGCGCCGGCGGCGGCCTCGGCCGGGGCGCCTGCCCCTCTTCGCCTGCCCCTGGGAGCCTGGGTCCGCGAGGGCCTGCGGGCCACGCTGTTCCTGCCGCCCCGCACGGGGGCCGCGGTTCCCACCCCGTGGCAATTGATCGTTCTCGTGCTGCTCGGTGGCGCGCTGCTGGTGGGGGCGGCGCGGTTCCAGGTGGCAGGGCCCGCCCAGTTCAGCCTGCGGGGCTGGCTCGCGCCGATGTGGAGCGGCCTGGCGCTTCTGTGGCTGGCCTGGTGGGCCATGGCACCCGCGCAGCGCCTTGCGGCCGGCGCGCCGGCCCCGGAGGGCTCGCCAACGGGCGGGCTCGCCGCCTGGTATGTGTTGTCGGCGTGGGCTCCGCTGGTGCCCCTGCTCGTGCTGTATGCCCTGCTGGGTGCCACCGTCCACCGGCCCGCGCTGTGGGTCGGAAACACGGCCGGAATCGTTTTCTGGACTGCCTACGGCGTGCTGACGGCGTGGGTTCTGGCGGCGCTGGTCGTGGTGAGCGCGCGCTTCATCCGCTCGCGCCTGCGCACGGCGGTGTTCGCGGTGTCGATGGCGGCGATCATCGGGGTGGGCATGTGGCAGTTCCAGGACCAGCCCTGGGAGCTGGACGGTGCGGCCCTGGCGGCGGCGCAGGCCGCCGAGGAGGGCCCCGAACCCGCGCAGCTGACCTTGTCGCAGCCGGTGTTCGAGGCGCAGCAGGCGCTGTGGGAGCGCCAGGTGCAAGCGCTGGCGGCCCAGCGGGACGGGGTGGTGGATGTCTACGGCCTCGTGTTCGCTCCCTATGCCGAAGAGAACGTGTTCCGGCGCGAAAGCACCATGGTCAGCACGCTGCTGCAGGAACGGTTCGACGCGCACGGCCGCGTGATCCACCTGCTCAACCATGCCGAGACCGCCGACACCCACGTCTGGGCGACGCCGCAGAACCTGCAGCGCGCCATTTCGGCCCTGGGTGCGCGCATGGACCGCGACCATGACCTGCTGGTGATCTACATGACCTCGCACGGCGCGCGCAACCACGAGCTGGCGGCATCGCACGGGCCGCTGCAGGTGCAGCCCGTCACGCCGGAAATGCTGCGCGCCGCGCTGGATGAAGCCGGCATTCGCCACCGCGTGATCGCGGTGTCGGCCTGCTACTCCGGCGGCTGGATCGGGCCCCTGGCCACCGATGGCACGCTCATCATGACGGCCGCCGACGCCACCCACACATCGTATGGCTGCGGCACGCGGTCCGAGCTCACGTTCTTCGGCCGCGCGGTGTTCAACGAGCAACTGCGCCAGACCCATTCATTCACCGAGGCCTTTGCCAAGGCCGTGCCGCTGATCGCGCAGCGCGAGGTGGAGGCCGGCAAGACCGACGGATTCTCCAACCCCCAGATCCACGTGGGCACACAGATCCAGCCCGTGCTGGAGGCGCTGCAAGCGCGCCTGGATGCGGGGGGGTCCGGTGGCGCGGCGCCGGCGGCCGGCGACACAAAGCCCTGAACAGCGCCAGAGCGCTCCGTTTGCGCTAAGGTTCCGTGCCATGAACCTGTCTTTTCTGCGCC
Source organism: Acidovorax sp. A79 (assembly GCF_041154505.1). GTDB lineage: Bacteria > Pseudomonadota > Gammaproteobacteria > Burkholderiales > Burkholderiaceae_C > Acidovorax. The sequence continues at coordinate 1,648,144 of NZ_AP028672.1, read as the reverse complement.
TTGGCTGGCGTACCCTGGCCCGCGACCTGCGCGCGGGCGAACTGCGCCTGCTCATCGTGGCGGTCACGCTGGCGGTGGCGGCGCTCACGTCCGTGGGGTTTTTCGCCGACCGCCTTCAGGGCGGCCTGCAGCGCGATGCGCTGCAGCTGCTGGGCGGCGATGCCGTGGTGGCCAGCGACAACCCCACGCCAGCGGCGTTCGTCGAGCGGGCCGCGGCCCTGGGCTTGCAGGCGGTCACCACGGTGGGCTTTCCCACCATGGGCCGGGCCAGCGATGCGCAGGGTGGTGCCAGCAAGCTGGTGGCCCTCAAGAGCGTGCCGCCGGGCTACCCGCTGCGCGGCAGCCTCAAGGTGGCTGACGCGCCGGGGGCGCTCGACCAGCCCACCCGCGACATCCCTGCCCGGGGCGAGGCGTGGGTGGATGCTCCCCTGCTCGAATCGCTGAACCTGGCCATGGGCGACATGCTGTTGCTGGGCGATGCGCAGCTGCGCATCGCGCGCATCATCGTGATCGAGCCCGACCGGGGCGCGGGCTTCATGAGCTTTGCCCCGCGCGTGATGGTGAACGATGCCGACCTGCCCGCCACCGGCCTGGTGCAGCCGGCCAGCCGCCTCACCTACCGCTTCGCCGTCATCGGGCCGGGCCCCGCGGTCAAGGCCTTCAGCGAATGGGCCGTGGCGGAGGCCAAGAAGCCCGAGGTGCACGGGGTGCGGGTGGAATCCCTCGAAAGCGGCCGCCCCGAGATGCGCCAGACGCTGGACCGGGCGCAGAAGTTCCTGAGCCTCGTGGCGCTGCTCGCGGCGCTGCTGTCGGCCGTGGCCGTGGCGCTGGCCGCGCGCGGTTTCGCGGCAGAGCACCTGGATGCCTCGGCCATGCTGCGGGTGCTGGGGCAGAGCCAGCGCACCATCGCGGGCGCCTACACGGCCGAATTCGCTCTCGTGGGCCTGTTCGCCAGTTCGCTGGGCGTGGCGCTGGGCTATCTGGTGCACTACGCCTTCGTGCTGCTGCTCGCGGGGCTGGTCGAGTCAGCCCTGCCGCCGCCCAGCCTGTGGCCCGTGGCATTTGGCCTGGGCATGGGGCTCACGCTGCTGTTCGCCTTCGGCCTGCCGCCCGTGCTGCAGCTGGCCCAGGTGCCGCCCCTGCGCGTGATCCGGCGCGACGTGGGCGGGCTCAAGCCCGCGTCGCTGGCGGTGCTGGGCATCGGCATCGCCGGTTTCGCGGCCTTGCTGCTGACGGTCAGCAGCGACATCAAGCTGGGGCTGATTGCCGTGGGCGGCTTTGCCGGCGCGGTGGCCCTGTTTGCGGGGCTGTCGTGGGTGGCGGTGAAGCTGCTGCGCAAGAGCGTGAACGAGGCCACCGCCCCGCGCTGGCTGGTGCTGGCCACGCGGCAGATCTCCGCGCGCCCCGCCTACGCCGTGGTGCAGGTGAGCAGCCTGGCCGTGGGCCTGCTGGCGCTGGTGCTGCTGGTGCTGCTGCGCACCGACCTGGTGGACAGCTGGCGCAAGGCCACGCCCCCCGATGCGCCCAACCGCTTCGTCATCAACGTGATGCCCGACCAGTCCGATGCGTTCCAGCAGGCCCTCAAGGACGGCGGCGTGGCCCGGTACGACTGGTATCCCATGATCCGTGGCCGCCTGCTGGCCGTGAACGGCAAGCCCGTGGGCCCCGACAGCTATACCGACGACCGCGCCAAGCGCCTCGTCGACCGGGAGTTCAACCTTTCCAACGCCACCGAACCACCCCCCCACAACCAGATCGTGGCCGGCCAGTGGCGCCAGGGCGAGGAAGGTGCCATCAGCGTCGAGGAGGGCATTGCCGAGACCCTGGGCCTGCAGATGGGCGACCGGCTGCTGTTCGACATGGGCGGCGTGCAGAACGAAGCGCGCATCACCAGCCTGCGCAAGGTGGACTGGGGGTCGATGCGGGCCAACTTCTTCGTGATGTACCCCGTGGCCAGCGTCAAGGACGTGCCGGTCACCTACCTGGCGGCGTACCGCGCCCCCGAGACCAACGGCTTCGACAACGCCCTGGTGCGCCAGTTTCCCAACATCACCAACGTGGACATGGGCGCCACCATCACCCAGGTGCAGCGCGTGCTGGACCAGGTGATCCGCGCGGTGGAATTCCTGTTTGCCTTCACGCTGGCCGCCGGGCTGGTGGTGCTGTTCGCGGCCGTCACCGCCACGCGCGAGGAGCGCGCCCGCGAGTACGCCATCATGCGCGCCGTGGGCGCGCGCGCCAGCCTGCTGCGGCAGGTGCAGCGCGCCGAGCTGGTGGGCGTGGGCCTGCTCGCGGGCTTCCTGGCCAGCGCCGTGGCCGTGGGCGTGGGCTGGGCGCTGGCGCGCTTCGTGTTCGACTTCACCTGGACGGCCGCGCCCTGGGTGCCCCTGGCGGGCGCCGTGGCGGGTGCGGTGCTGGCGCTGGCCGCGGGCTGGTGGGGCCTGCGCGAGGTGCTGGTGCGCCCCGTGGTGGACACGCTGCGCCGTTCGGCGGAATAGGCTGCGTGTCGATTGCTACTCATTTGATAGCTTACAGCGCTTTATAGGAAAGCGCTGGGGCCAGTTTTTTATATGAATTCCGACGTTCCCAAAGACACCGGCGCCGGCGCAGAAACCGCCACCGCAACCACCCCCTTCGACTGGATCGGTGGCGAAGACCGCGTGCACGCCCTCACCGAACGCTTCTACGACCTGATGGATCTGGAGCCCGGTTACGCCGAACTGCGTGCAGCCCACGGCAGCGACCTCGTGCAGGCGCGGCAAAAACTCTTCTGGTTCTTGTGCGGCTGGCTGGGTGGACCTGACCACTACCAAAGCCGCTTCGGCCACCCGCGACTGCGCATGCGGCACATGCCGTTTTCCATCGGCATCCAGGAGCGCGACCAGTGGGTGGCCTGCATGGACCAGGCCATGGGCGAGACAGGCGTGCCCGATGCTCTGCGCGCCCGCTTGAAGGAAAGCTTCATGGGGACGGCCGACTGGATGAGGAATCGGGGCACCCCCTGAGCGGCTACGCCGCCTCCCCCTCAAGGGGGACGCACCCGGTGGACTGGCAAAGCCAGATCCACGGGTGCACTGGCGGGGCTGCTGTCTTTGCAGGCTGTGGGGTGGGGTGGCAACCCTTGAGCGGCTGGGCCGTGTCCCTCGCAGCCTGTGGATGGGCCCGGTGTGCGCTCATAGCATCGATTGCTCTGTTTTTGATAGCTGCTAGCGTTTGGGGGTAAAGCGTTGCAGGCTGTTTTGATGCTTAAATCCCTACCCGCTGAAATGTATGAAGCCTTTGGGCCAGGCGCGCCACTAAGATGCGCCCAGCATCCATTCATTCAATTCACAACAAGGAGGGTGGGACATGTCAGCTACTGCTTGGATCGTTCTGGGCCTGGTCGCCGTGCTGGCGGTGTGGGCCGTCACTGTGTACAACCGGCTGGTGCAGCTGCGCAACCGCATCGCCAATGCGTTCGGCCAGATCGACGTGCAGCTCAAGCGCCGCCATGACCTGGTGCCCAACCTGGTCGAAGTCGCCAAGGGCTACCTCAGCCACGAGGCCGCCACGCTCGAAGCCGTCATCCAGGCGCGCGGCCAGGCGCAGGGCGCTGCCGCCGCTGTGCGGGCAGAGCCTGGCAGCGCCAACGCCATGGGCGCGCTCGCAGCCGCCGAGGGCATGCTGGGCAGCAGCCTGGGACGCCTGATGGTGGTGGCTGAGGCGTATCCCGAACTCAAGGCCGACGCCACCATGCAGTCGCTGTCCGAAGAGTTGACCAGCACCGAAAACCGCCTGGGCTTCGCGCGCCAGGCGTACAACGACCAGGCGCTGGAATTCAACGACGCGGCGGCGCAGTTTCCTGAACTGGTCGTGGCGCGCCTGTTGGGCTTTCCCACCGTGCCCATGCTCGAGTCCACGCGCAGCGAAGCAGAGCGCGCTGCGCCGCAGGTTCGCTTCTCTTAGGCAGGTTTCTTCGCAGCTGCCTGGTGCGCAGGCCCGACGGGGTACATGCCCTGCGGGCCGCCAAAGCCGTGCCGAATGGTCGCCGGGCGCTGGCGGGCAACACGGCAGCTCCTGTCGTGGCTGCGGGCCGCTTGAAGTCCCGCGCGAGAAAGTCTCATACAGGGAGGGGCCATGAAATTCTGGGACCACCAGGCGGATGCGCGCAGCGAGACGCACCGCCTGCTGCTGGGCTTTGCGCTCGCGGTGGCGGTGCTTATCGTGGCCGTTCATGCCGCACTCGCGCTGGCCTGGGTGCTGATGGCGGCGGTGCTGCCGGGGCGGCTGCCGTTTCCCCACGGCTTTCTCGCCGCCAACGTGGGCGTGTCGCTCATGCTGGTGCTGGGCGGCTGGTGGGTGGAGACGTCCAACCTGCGCGCGGGCGGCGTCAAGCTGGCCCGGCGCGTGGGCGCGCGCGAGCTGCGGCCCTCGCTCTCGCATGCCGAGCAGCGCCTGTCCAACATCGTCGACGAGCTGTGCATTGCCGCCCACATGCCGCGCCCCGAAATCATGGTGATGCCGCGCACCGATGCGATCAACGCGTTTGCCGCCGGCTGGGACGAGAGCGACGCCGTGATCGCTGTGACGCAGGGCGCGCTCGACTACCTGAACCGCGAGGAGATGCAGGGCATGGTCGCCCACGAGCTCTCGCACCTGCACGAAGGCGACACGCGCATGAAGATGCAGCTGGCGGGCATGGTGTTCGGACTGGAGCTGGTCTACAACTTCGGCGACACGCTGCGCGAGCGGCGGGGGCTGGCGTGGTGGTTCGGCTCGGCCATCATGCTGGCGGGCTTCGCGGGCTGGATCACCGGCCGCATGCTCAAGGCGGCCGTGTCGCGCCAGCGCGAGTACCTGGCCGACGCGCGCGCCGTGCAATGGACGCGCAGCAAGGACGGCCTGGGCGGCGTGCTGCGCAAGGTCATGGCCCAGCGCCGGGATACCCCGCGCGGCTATGAACAGCACAGCCACAGCGGCCTGAACCATCCTTCGGTGCAGCACATGCTGCTGGTGGACGTGGAAGGCGGCGGCAGGATGGAGCACTGGCTCGATTCCCACCCCACGCTGCAAGAGCGCGTGCAGCGCGTCTACGGCCGGCGCATGTCGCCGCTGAAGGTGGCACCGGTCACCGCAGCCCCCGAGCCGGCAGGGCGCCCGCAGGGCGTGGGCCAGCCGGCCGGCGTGACGATCGCCTCGCTGGTGGACCCGTTCGCGCGGCATATGTGAAGCATCTGTGCCGCCTTCCCCCGGAGGGCGGCGCGCCCGCTGGCCTGGCAACGCCAGGGGCTGCCTGCCGGGTGGCATAGTGGAGGCATTTCACCCGGCGAGGTTTTTTTCATGTCCCGTGACGCCCGTTTTCAGGAACAAGCCCAGGCCCTCGGCTACAGCTTTGACGGCGAGATCAAGATCGGGGGCAACTACGTGCCCCTGGTGCGCGACGGCCACCACGTCTACCTTAGCGGGCAGATCCCCCGCGTGGGCGATACCGTGGTGGCCACGGGGGCGGCCGGCGCCGGCGCCACCCTGGCCCAGGCGCAGGCGGGGGCCAAGGTGTGCGCCCTGCGCGCCCTGGCCTTGCTGCAGCGTGCGCTGGGCTCTCTGGACGCCGTGCAGTCGGTGCTGCGCATCACCGTGTATGTGCAGTCTGCGCCCGGGTTCACGCAGCAAAGCGAGGTGGCCGACGGCGCCTCTGAAATCCTGTTCGCCGTGCTGGGCGAGGCGGGCGCCCACACCCGCACCTCGGTGGGGGTGCTGCAACTGCCCAAGAATGCGACGGTGGAGGTGGACCTGATCGCCTCCGTGGCCACGCCGGCGCCGCCGCGCGCCTGACCCGGCCGCGTGCTCCACCCAGGCACCCCGTCGAAGGAGAACCCAGGCCATGACCGAATCCGTCGTGCACCACCGGGGCAGCTGCCTGTGCGGCGGCGTGCGCTACGAAACCACGGCGCCGCTGCGCAGCGCATCGCACTGCCACTGCTCGATGTGCCGCAAGGCCCATGGCGCGGCGTTCGCCAGCTACGGCACGGTGCACCGCGAGCACCACCGCTTCGTGCAGGGGCAGGCGCTGCTGCGCGCCTACCGCTCGTCGCCGCGGGTCACGCGGCAGTTCTGCTCGGCCTGCGGCTCGCCGTTGCTCTGGCACAGCGAAGGCGTGCATGCGGACAGCGTGGCCGTGCCCCTGGGCACGCTCGACACCCCTTTTGACGCGCCGCCGCAAAGGCACATCCACGTGGCTTCCAAGGCCGCGTGGGTGGTGATCTGCGACGGCTACCCGCAGATCGCCGGAGAATAGGCGCGAGACCCGGCACGAGGCAGTCCATGGAAAACACACCACCCCCCGCCCATCCCCGTTTCAATGTCTTTGGCCGCATCGTTGAAGTGCGGCGTGAGGGCCCGCTGTGGCAGGTCTACCGCGTGGGCGGCGACGGCAAGCGCACCCCCGCGGGCTTCGTGGTCCCCGACTTCGTGGAAGAGCACGAACTGGCCCAGTTTCTCGAAGACCTGTTCCATGAGAGCGCTTCACCGCACAACGGCGACGTACGCCGCATCGCCTGACGCGAACCCTGCGGCTCCTTCCCTTGTGCCGGGTGCTGCGGCGCAGGAGGTCGTAAGGCTTTGTCGGCAAACGACTACATACAGCGCGCGCCCAACGGCGCACGCTGGGGCTGCACAGAAGACCACTGGGCAGGGCCTCCTCGCCGCAGGCACCGGCAGCCCCGCCACAGCGGCGCATTGCGGCGCGTGGTGCAAGAGCGCGGTGCAAGAGCGTGGGCGGTCCGGCCTGTGCGCGCTGGCGTCCTCGCACGACCAGGGGCCACGGACCAGGCAGGGTTGCGCACGAACGCGCGGGCTGACAGGCAAGTTATGTGAGGGTTCCCATGGGCAGCACCATCACCGTCGCGCACACGGTCTCGGCAGATGATTTCGAGCAGGTCGAACTTCTGGCGCGCCACCTGCAGGGAAGCGACTACAACTTCAGCGGCCGCGCCATCTGGGTGCTGCGAGGCCCCCATACCACCGTGACCGACACCCACGACGAGTTGCGCGCAGCGCTGCTGCTGCTGATGGTGGAAGGCCTGCTGAGCCGACGGCGCCCCCCGCGCTGACACCCCCGTGGGACGCGCGGCGGCCGCGTGCCGTCATACCGTTGTCAAACCCCCGCCAGACACTCGGTCCTTTGTTTCATCCTGGGCCTTGTTCATGTCTGAACGCATTCGCAGCCAATCCGATTCCTTTCCGTTTTCTTGCTATTCGCGCCGCACCGCCACGCTGAGCGTGCTGGCCCTGGCCGCGTCCCTCTCCGCCTGCGGCGGCGGCGATGGCGGCGGCAGCAACAACAACGCGGGCGCCACCGCCACGCTGGCCGTGCTGGAGACCACCGACCTGCACTTCAACGTGCGCAGCTACGACTACTTCAAGCTGGCCGAAGACAAGAGCTACGGCTTCGAGCGCACCGCCACGCTGGTGCGCGCGGCGCGCAAGGAGTTTGCCAACACGCTGCTGGTGGACAACGGCGACACCATCCAGGGCACGGCGCTGGCCGACTATGAAGCCACCATCAGCCCCATCCCGTGCACGCAGCAGCTGTCCATGTACAAGGCGATGGGTGCGCTGGGCTTTGACGCCGGCACGCTGGGCAACCACGAGTTCAACTACGGCCTGCCGTTCCTGAACCAGGTGCTGGGCGGCGGGCTGGAGGTGGACGGTGTGGATGCCGCCAGGAAGTGCGCGGGCGCGGGCTTTCCGATGGTGCTGGCCAACGTGACCAGCAACAAGACCCAGAAGCCGCTGGTGCAGCCCTACACGGTGCTCGAGCGCACGCTGGTGGCCAAGGGCGCGGACGGCAAGGAGGTGAAGCTGCCCATCAAGGTGGGCGTGATCGGTTTCACCACGCCGGGCATCATGAACTGGGACAAGCGCTACCTCGAAGGCAAGGTCACCACGCAAGGCGCGGTCGAGGCCGCGACGAAGTACGTGCCCGAGCTGCGCGCCAAGGGCGCCGACATCGTGATCGCGCTGCTGCACGGCGGCATGGACAGCGCGGCGTATTCGCCCACCATGGAGAACCCGGGCCTGTACCTTTCCAAGGTGGCCGGCATCGACGCGATGGTGATGGGCCACCAGCATGGCGTGTTCCCCGACACCGCCGCCACGCCGGGCTTCAACATGGCCGGCGTGGACCACAAGGCGGGTACGGTGAACGGCGTGCCGGCCGTGATGGCCAGCTCCTGGGGCAAGGCCCTGGGCGTGGTGCAGCTGGCGCTGCAGTGGGACGGGGCCAAGTGGGTGGTCAACAAGTCGGCCAGCAAGTCCGAGCTGCGCAACATCCAGTCCAAGAACGCCGCGGGCGCCACGGTGACGGTGGACGCAGATGCCAGCGTGGCGCCGCTCGTCGAGACGCAGCACCAGGCCGCCATCCAGTACGTGAAGACGCCCATCGGCCAGACCGACTTCCGCATGAGCACGCTGTTCGCCGACGTGGGCGACCCGGGCGCGATCCAGATCGTGAACCAGGCGCAGCAGGCCTATGTGGCCGCTTACATCAAGGCCAGCCTGCCGGAGTATGCGCAGCTGCCGGTGCTGTCGGTGAGCGCGCCGTTCAAGAGCGGCTTCCAGGGCGGTGCCGACTACACCGACGTGGCCGTGGGACCGCTGGCCATCAACAACGCGGCCGACCTGTACCTCTACCCCAACACGGTGTATGCGGTGAAGGTCAACGGTGGCGACATCAAGAACTGGCTCGAAGCCGCGGCCAAGCGCTTCAACCAGATCGACCCTGCCAAGACTGGCGAGCAACAGCTCATCAGCACCTTCCCGGGCTACAACTTCGACATGTTCACGACGCCCGACGTGCAGTACGAGATCGACGTGACGCAGCCCGTGGGCAGCCGCATCAGGAACCTGACCTACCTGGGCAAGCCCATCGACGTGGCGCAGGAGTTCGTGATCGCCACCAACAACTACCGCGCCACCAGCGGCAAGAGCTTCATCGACAAGCTCGATGGCTCGGGCACCATCTGGGCCTCGCCCGATGCGAACCGGGACGTGGTGATCGACTACATCCGCAAGAACCCGGCGGTGACGCGCAGTGCCAACGGCGCGGCCAAGAGCTGGCGCTTTGCCAAGGCCAGCGTGGCGGGGCCGGTGGTGTTCAGCTCGGGCGGCAATGCGCTCGCCGTGGCGCAGGCGGCAGGCCTGGCCAATGTGTCGCTGCTGGCAGCGGACGACGGCTCGGGCAAGGGCACGTCGAAGTACGCGGTCGATTTGTCCAAGTAAAGCCGGTGCGCGGCACGCTCGGCGTGCCCGCCGCCAACGGCCCTGAAAAGACACCTGGACCGGCTGCCTGGGCATGCCGGGGCCCGGTGCCTTTTTTTGTGGGTTGCTTCAGCACCCTGGCGCAGGGCAGCCGCCGGCCGCTCAATCGTCCAGCTGTTCGCGCAGCACGGCCCCGGTCACGGCGTCCACCCGCAGCTCCACCGCCAGGTTGGCTGTGTTGGTCGCCTCGGCTTCCCAGTAGCCGTCTTCGTATTCGACACCGCGCACGCGGGTGTAGCCGGCCTGCTGCAGGGCTGTCACGACCTGGTCGGCGCTGAGCACGGGCTGGCCGTTCACGGTTCCGCCGCTGCGGCCCACCTGGCTCAATACCTCCAGCGTCACGGGGTGCAGCACGAACTCGACCTTCTCGCGGTTGGTCACGGACTGGCGGGCCTTGGCCTGCCAGAAGCCGTCGTCCAGCTCCACGTCGTACACAAAGCTGTAGCCGGTGGCGCGCACCTGCTGGGCCACGCGCTCCACGCTGGGCAGGGTGGTGCCCACGGCGCCCGCCCGCACGGCGGTGAAGCTGCCGTTGGCATCGTTGACCAGCACGGTGGCGCGCACCCCGTCGTTGGAGACGGCCTCGGCCGTCCAGTAGCCGTATTGCTTTTGCAGGTCGTGCGGCGCCACGTAGTGGTTCTTGGCCATCACGTTGACGGCCTCCTGGGCGCCCATGGCCCAGGCCATGGAGGGCAGGGCGGAGGCCGCGGCGGCGGCTGCGAAGGCCAGGGTCAGAACGGTCTTTTTCATGGTGCTTCCTTTCGGTGTGGCAGTGGTTGTGAAGAACTGGGAGGCAGTGTGCGCAACCGTTCCTAAACCCACCGTGAAGCGCCCGTTCATGGTCCGTTTAATGGCCTCCGCAATAATCGCGCGATGAGAGATATGGCCCCCACGTTCCCCACTTCGTGTGGTCACTGCCCCCCGAGGGAGCGCTCTTCATCTTGGGGCGGCCCGGCGATGAAGAATGGAATTTTGCGGACCTGGACGCAGGCCGCGGCCTGCGCCGCGGTGGCGCTGGCCTGCGCGCAGGCCCCCGCCGCCGAGCAGGATGTGGCGCGGCGTGGCGTGCAGAGCGGGCAGCTCAAGCCGCTCAACAGCATCATTTCGGACATGAGCCGCCAGTACGGTGGGCGCGTCATCGACGTGGAGACCAAGCACGGCCGCAAGGGTGAGCTGCGCTACGAGATCAAGATCATCGACGCCCGCGGCACCAAGCACGAGGTGCTGGTGGATGCGGCCACGGGCAGTGTCGTGGCGCAGGAGCGCGACTGGCCCACGCAGCCTGTGGGCCTGGCGCAGATGGCCCGCTACATCCAGCAGCTGGAGCAGCGCTACGGATCGCGCGTGGTGAACGCCGAGTTCGAGCGCGACGCGCAGGGCAAGGCGGTGTACGAGGTCAAGCTCTCGGACCGGCCCGCCGGCGAGATGAAGCTGCTGGTGGATGTGAACACGGGCGAGGTGCTGACCCCGCCGCAAACGGCGGGCACGCCCGCCGCGCCCAAGTCCATGGCCGTGATGCTCGAATCCTTGCGGCCGCGCTTTTCGGGCCTGGTGCTGGAGGTGGAGCTGGAAACGGACCACCGCCGACGCCCCTACTACAGCGTGGAGCTGCAGCAACCCAACGGTTTCAAGCTGGAGCTCGAAGTGGACGCCGTGAGCCTGGAAGTCACGCGGCAGAAGGTGGACGACTGATGCGCATCCTGGTGGTGGAAGACGATGTGGCGCTGGCGCAGCAACTGCGCGTGGCGCTGGAGGCGGCGGGATTCGCGGTGGATGTGGAGCACGACGGCGAGGCCGCGTCCTTTGCCGGCAGTGCCGAGGCCTACAGCGCCGCCGTGCTGGACCTGGGCCTGCCGCTCAAGGACGGCCTGAGCGTGCTGCGCGACTGGCGCGACGCGGGCCGCGGCTGGCCGGTGCTGGTGCTCACCGCGCGCAACCGCTGGAGCGACAAGGTGGCGGGCTTCAATGCCGGGGCCGACGACTATTTGACCAAGCCCTTCCTGATGGACGAGGTGGTGCTGCGCCTGCGCGCCATGCTGCGCCGCACGGCCGGGTCGGCCGCCGCCGTGCTGACGGCCGGCCCGCTGGAGTACGACGTGGTGCAGGGCCGCTTTTCGCTGCAGGGCCAGAGCCTGCAGCTCACGGCGCAGGAGCACAAGATCCTGGCGTATTTCATGCACCACCCGGGCAAGCTGCTCACGCGCACCGACATCAGCGAGCATGTGTATGCGCGCGACCTCGACCCGGACTCCAACACGCTGGACGTGCTGATCGGCCGCATCCGCCGCAAGTTGAACGGCGCGCCGCAGCTGGTGACCGAGCGCGGCCAGGGATTTCGCCTGGTGGCGTCCGACGTGGCGGGCTGATGCGGATCGAACCCGCCACGCCGCCTGGGCCGCCCGCACCGCCTGCGCCGGCCCGGGCACACAGCGGCGCCGCGTGGGCGCTGGCGCTGGCCCAGTGGCCCATGGCCACGCGCATTGCGCTGCTGGCGCTGGTCCCCATGCTGCTGCTGGTGGGCGCCGGGGGGCTGTGGCTGCGCGTGCAGATGCACCAGAGCCTGCTGGCCAGCTTCGAGCAGGTGCTGCGCGACAAGGCCCAGCGCGTGGGCGCGCGGCTGCACCTGGGGCCCCAGGGTGGCTTGCGGGAGTCCACCGGCGGTGCCGATGAGTTCAGCGCCATCTACGCCGGGTGGTACTGGCGCGCGCAGGCGGGCAGCGATGTGCTGCGGTCGCGTTCGCTGTGGGACATGGACAGCCTGCCGACCGAGGCCCTGACCACCACCGGCTCGGCCACGCTGCACCGGGCCACGGGGCCGCTGCAAGAACCCTTGCTGTCGCTGACCCAGCCGGTCGCCCTGGGCCAGCCTCCCGTGCAGGTCACGCTGACGGTCTACGGCCCGGCCGCGCAGTTGCACAGCAGCATGCGGCAGATCGACCGCACGCTGGTGGTGGCCGGGCTGGTGCTGATGCTGCTCACCGGGGGGCTGGCGTGGCTGCAGGTGCGGGTGGGGCTGGCGCCGCTGCGCCGGCTGGAGGCCATGCTGGCTGCCCTGCGCGCGCCGCAGGGCGCGGGGCCCGATGTGGCGCTGCACCTGGCCGCCCCCACGGGGCGCGACCTGCAGCCCCTGCAGAACGAGCTGGCAGGCCTGCTGGCGCACAACGCGCACGTGGTGGCCCGCGCGCGGGCCCATGCGGTGGACCTGAACCACGCGCTCAAGAAGCCCCTGGCCTTGCTGAGCGCGCAGGCCAGCGCGCAGCCGCAGGTGCCCAGCAGCGAGGTGCAGCGCCAGGTCGAGGCCATGGCCCAGCTGGTGGATCGCTACCAGGCCCGCACCCTGAGCGATGCGCTGCACGCCCACCCCGGCAGCACCGGCCAGGCCGTGGACGTGCGCGACTGCGTGGCCCAGCTGCTGCGCATGATGGAGCGCCTGCACGCCGCGCAGGGGTTGGACTGGATGCTGGCAGACGATACCCAAGGCCCGCTGCACTGGCGCGGAGAACGCGCCGACCTGGAGGAGGTGCTGGGCAACCTGCTGGACAACGCGGGCAAGTGGGCCGCCTCGCGGGTGCGGCTGACACTGTCGGTGTCTGTGTCGGTGCAAGGTGGCGCAGAACATGCCAGCCTGTGCCTGGACATCGAAGACGATGGCCCCGGCATGACGCCCGCACAACTGCAGGCGGCGGGCCAGCGGGGTGTGCGTTTTGACGAATCCGTGCAGGGCAGCGGGCTGGGCCTGGCGATTGCCAGCCAGATCGCGCAGGCCTATGGGGGCCACTTGCAGTTGCGCAAAAGCGAGGAGCTCAAGGGCTTGGGCGTGCGGCTGGAGATGCGGGGGCTGGCGCCCGCGGGACGCACCAAGACGCCATGAGCCAGGGTGCATCGCCACAACCGTTGCAGCGGCTGTGGTAGCGGCCGTCGCGGCGGGCGTCGGCAACACGGCAGGCTGCCCGGCTCTCCAGGTGCGCAGGGCAGAGCGGGGCGATCTGCGCTGCGCGTGCCTAGCGCTGGCGTGGATGCACGGGCTGCAGCAGCACCACCAGCGCGCCCGCGCCGCCGTCGATGGGCCGGGCCTGCACGAAGGCCAGCACTTCGCTTTTTTGCACCAGCCAGCGCTGCACGCGGCTCTTGAGCACCGGGCTCTTGCCCGGAGAGCCCAGGCCCTTGCCATGCACCACGCGCACGCAGCGCAGGCCGGCCTTGTGGGCGTGGCGGATGAATTCGCCCAGTGCCTCGCGCGCCTCGTCCACGCGCAGGCCGTGCAGGTCCAGCTGGCGCTGGATGCTCCAGTGGCCCGAGCGCAGGCGGCGCGTGATTTCCACGCCGATGCCGGGGCGGCGAAAACTCAGCTGGTCGTCGGTGTCGAGCAGGGTGCTCACGTCGAAGTCGTCGCTGATGGATTCGACCAGCACGCGCTCTTCGTCCAGCCAGTGCTGCACGGGCAGCGGTGGCGGCTTGTGGCGGCGCAGGCGTGCCACGTTGGGGCTGCGCAGCGGCGTGACGGGGCCTACGCTGCGGCTGAAGAGGTGGCGCTCGGCCTCCAGGCGCGCGGCGGCCTCGCGGCGGACCTTTTCGTCGGCCTCGGCGCGCGCGTGCTCCTCGCGCAGGCGGCGGGCGATGCTGGCCAGGTCCTGCAGGTGCGCGATGCGCTCGCTGGCCCGCCGGGGCGGCGGGGGCGCCCGGCGGCGGGCCGGCGCCGCCGGCGCGTGGGAGCCGGGTGCAGGCGGAGGGGGGGTGGGGCGCTGCGGCCGCAGCGCCGCCTGGGCTGCGGCCTTGCGCTCGGCCGTGGCGGCGCGTCGGGTGGCCCGGGACGCGGCTTGCGGCGGGGCGGGTGCGCCGGGCGGGGGCGCCACGGCCGTGGCGCGGGCCAGCGCGGCGTGCAGGGCCGTGGGCGCGGCGGGCGCGGGCGGCGCGGGCGCCGTCACAGCAAGCCCTGTTCCGCCATCGACAGCGCCTTGCCGGGGGCGACGATGACATGGTCGAGCACGCGCACGTCCACCAGGGCCAACGTGGCCTTCAGCGTCTTGGTGAGGGCCTCGTCGGCGCGGCTGGGCTCCACGCTGCCGCTGGGGTGGTTGTGGGCCAGCACCACGGCGGCGGCCTGGTGGTGCAGGGCGCGCAGCACCACCTCGCGCGGGTACACGCTGGTCTGCGTGAGCGTGCCGCGAAACAGCTCCTCCATGGCCAGCAGGCGGTTCTGGCTGTCGAAGAAGAGCACCGCGAACACCTCGTGGCCCTTGGCCGCCAGGTGAAGTTGAAGGTAGTGCTTGACGGCGTTGGGCGAGTCGAACGTCTCGCGCTCGCGCAGTTGCTGGGCCAGGGCGCGGCGCGCCAGTTCCAGCACGGCCACCAGCTCAGCGCGCTTGGCGGGGCCCAGGCCCTTGATGCGCGTGAGGTCGGCGGCGCTGGTGTGCAGCAGTCCGGCGATGCCGCCAAAACCGCCGGTGACGCGCCCCGTGGCCGCGTCCACGCCGGGCGTGTCCAGCAGTTCCTGCGCCATCTGCAGCACGCCCTTGCCCACGGTGCCGGTGCGCAGCAGGATGGCCAGCAGCTCGGCATCGGCCAGGGCGGCGGGGCCGCGTGCCAGCAGCTTTTCGCGCGGCTGGGCGTCGGAGGGCAGGTCTTTGAGGGGCATGGCGCTGGGTCTTTGACACCCGTCAGGGGCCGACGGGCGTAGGGCTTTGCCCGGTTTTCTACAATGCAGGCCAGTTTATCGGGACTTTCATGACCTCTATCGACACCCCACTTCCCACCGTCCAGCCGGGCTCCTTCCTGACGCTGCACTACCGCCTGGCGGGCCCGGCGGGGGATGTGATCAACACTTTCTCCGACAAGCCCGCCACCCTGTCGCTGGGCGCAGGCCAGCTGTCGCCCGCCGTGGAGCAGCGCCTGCTGGGCCTGCCCGAGGGCACGCGCGCCACGTTCGAGCTGGCGGCGGGCGAGGCCTTTGGCGAGCGCAACACCGAGATGCAGCAGTGGGTGGCCAGGAAGCTGCTCAACGAACTGGGCGACCCGGCAGAGCGCTATAGCGTGGGCGATGTGGTGCAGTTTCCCACGCCGGACGGCCAGGGCAGCTACGCGGGCGCCGTGGTGCAGGTGCGCGATGACGGCGCCGTGCTGTTCGACTTCAACCACCCGCTGGCGGGCCAGCCGGTGACGTTCGAAGTGCAACTGATCGGGGTGCTATGAGCAGCGAGATTTCTGGCCGCAGCATGAGCGATGCCGGGCCGCTGCCCGGCGCGCCACACGCGGGCGAGGGCGGGGACGTCGAGGTCCTGCTGGCCGAGCCGCGCGGCTTTTGCGCGGGCGTGGACCGCGCCATCGAGATCGTCGAGCGCGCCATTCAGAAGTTCGGCGCGCCGATCTACGTGCGCCACGAGATCGTGCACAACACCTACGTGGTGAATGACCTCAAGGCCAAGGGCGCGATCTTCATCGAGGAGCTGTCGGATGTGCCCCCGGGCGCCACCCTGGTCTTCAGCGCCCATGGCGTGAGCAAGGCCGTGCAGCAGGAGGCGGTGGCGCGCGGCTTCAGCATTTTTGACGCCACCTGCCCGCTGGTGACCAAGGTGCACGTGGAAGTGGCCAAGCTCGCCAAGGAAGGCTACGAGTTCATCATGATCGGCCACAAGGGCCACCCCGAGGTGGAGGGCACGATGGGCCAGCTCGACCACGGCATCCACCTGGTGGAAGACGTGGCCGACGTGGCCCGCGTGCAGCCCGCGCAGACCGGCAAGCTCGCGGTGGTCACGCAGACCACGCTGAGCGTGGACG
The DNA here is from genome assembly GCF_041154505.1 of Acidovorax sp. A79. GTDB lineage: Bacteria > Pseudomonadota > Gammaproteobacteria > Burkholderiales > Burkholderiaceae_C > Acidovorax. The sequence continues at coordinate 1,632,073 of NZ_AP028672.1, read as the reverse complement.
ACGCCGCTGAAATCTCGGCCGCCGTGCGCGCGCGCTTCCCCAGCGTGCGCGAGCCCAAGCAGCAGGACATCTGCTACGCCACGCAGAACCGGCAGGACGCCGTCAAGGTGCTCAGCCCGCAGGTGGACGTGGTGATCGTGGTGGGCAGCCCCACCAGCTCCAACAGCAACCGCCTGCGCGAGCTGGCGGCGCGGCTGGGCACGCCGGCCTACATGGTGGACAGCGCCGACGAACTGCAGCCGGGCTGGTTCGCGGGCGTGGCGCGCGTGGGCCTCACCGCCGGCGCCTCGGCCCCGGAGATCCTGGTCCAGCAGGTCATCGACCGCATCAAGGCGCTGGGGGCTGTGTCGGTGCGCACCATGGCGGGCATCGAGGAAACCATCAAGTTTCCGCTGCCCAAGGGGCTCAAGATCGATAGCGCCACGGGCCTGGCCCTCACCGAGCGCACGCCGGAGACCGGGCCCGCCAGGCACTAGCCCGGCACGCGCGGGCTGCGGCATCCGCAGGGGCCGCCGCGCCGCTGCGAATGCTCCTGAATTGATAGCTTTTTGCGCTTGATGGGCAAGCGCTGGGGCCGTTTTTTAGTCAATCCCGCCGTGGCCGGGGCCCACGGCGGTGCCTACAGCGAGACCGCAGGCCCGCTCCACAGGTCCAGCGGCGGGTCGGCCGCCACCGCGCGCAGGATGTCGGTGCGCGAGATGAAGCCGGACAGCACCCCCGCATCGTCCGTCACTGGCAGGCCCGGCAGGCCCGTATCGAGCAGCACGGCGGCCACCCGGCGCAGCTCGGTGTCGGCCGCCACGGTGGGCACGGGGCTCACCATGACTTCGGAGACGGGGCGGCGTGCCAGCTCGATCGCCTGTTTCACGGCGCCCGGCTCGGGCAGCAGGTCCAGGGGCGCCATGTCGGCCCGCAGCAGCAGGCCGACCACCCGCCCCAGCGGGTCCACCACGGGGGCCTGGGCCACCTTGTGCTCGGCCAGGGTCTGCCAGGCATCGTTCACGCGCGCCCCGGGCTCCACGCTCAGGGCGCCCGTGGTCATGACATCGCTGACCTTGGTCAGGGGCTGGCGTGCCTGCTGGGGCCCCTGCTCGGTCTGCGCATAGGCGCTCACGGCGTCCTGCAGGCGCAGGTTGGCGGGCGGCGAGAACGCGGGGTGGAGCGGGGCCGGGGACTGAAACGGCTCGGCGGGCACATCCAGCGCGCGCGTGCGCAGTGCCTGGGGCCGCTGCACGCGCCGCACGGCAGAGATCTGCGAGAGGTTTTCCGGCCCTCCCCGGTACATCTGCCCCGATGGGCCGAACACAAAGAACATGCTTGCCTCCTGCTGGCGTGTCCGCCCAAGGCGGCGGACCCTGTCCATGTTATCGGCACTTGCACGGCGCCATTGGAGGGCAGCGTGTATCCGTGTGTTGCCGCGGGGCGGGCGGGCAGACCCTACACTGCCTGCCTTTGTCCGATTTCCCCTGGAGTCTCCCCGCATGATCGATCGCGCCGCCATCGCCGAAGCCCGCCGCCACATTTCCACCGCCCAGCCCGACTTTCTGCGCACCACCCCGCTGATGCGCGTGCCGGGCCGATCCCTGGGCGTGGACTGCGGCGAGGTCTGGCTCAAGCTGGAGCACCTGCAGGTGGGCGGCAGCTTCAAGGCGCGCGGCATGCTGTACCGCCTGCTGGCCAACCCCGTGCCCGAGAGCGGGGTCATCATCGCCTCCGGCGGCAACGCCGGCATTGCCGTGGCGGCCGCCGCCAAGGCCCTGGGCGTGCGCTGCGAGGTCTTCGTGCCCGAAGTCTCGCCCGAGGCCAAGCGCGCCCGGCTGCGTTCGCTGGGCGCCGACGTGGTCGTCACCGGCGCGGCGTATTCCCAAGCCTTCGAGGCGTGCGTGGCCCGCCAGAAGGCCACGGGCGCCCTGCAGGCCCACGCCTACGACCAGCCCGAAGTGGTGGCCGGCGCGGGCACCCTGGCGCTGGAGATGGAAGAGCAGGGCGGCCGCCTGCCCGACACGGTGCTGGTCAGCGTGGGCGGTGGCGGCCTCATCGGCGGTGTGGCCGCGTGGGTGGAGAGCCGCGCCCACGTGGTCGCGCTGGAACCCGAGCGCGCGCCCACCCTGCATGCCGCGCGCGCCGCAGGCCAGCCGGTGGATGTGGAGGTGGGTGGTGTGGCTGCTGATTCCTTGGGCGCCCGCCGCATCGGCGCCATTGGCTGGGAGGTCAGCCAGCGCCATGTGCACGATGCCCTGCTGCTGCCGGATGACGCCATCCGCGCCGCCCAGCTGTGGCTGTGGAAAGAGCTGAAGCTGGCCGTGGAACCCGCCGCCGCGCTGGGCCTGGCGGCCCTGCAGACGGGTGCCTACCGGCCCCAGCCGCAGGAAACCGTGGCCCTCATTCTCTGCGGCGCCAACTTCGACCCCGCCAGCCTCGCCTGAGCCGGGGCCGACCACCCCTTTAAAATCCAGCCATGCTTGACATCCTTCTCCTCCGCAAAGACCTCGACACCGCCATCGCGCGCCTGGAAACACGCAAAAAGCCCCAGGCTTTCCTGGACGTCTCCGCGTTCCAGGCCCTGGAGTCCGAGCGCAAGACGCTGCAGACCCGCACCGAAGAGCTGCAGGCCCAGCGCACCCAGCTGTCCAAGCAGGTCGGCATGCTCATGAGCCGGGGCGACAAGGACGGCGCCGAAGCCGTCAAGGCCCAGGTGGCCGCAGGCAAGGTGGAGCTGGAGCAATCGGCCGCCCGCCTGGAACAGGTCCAGGCCGAGTTGCTGGCCATGCTGGTCGCCGTGCCCAACCTGCCGCACGAATCCGTGCCCGTGGGCCCGGACGAGTCGGGCAATGTCGAAGTGCGCCAGTGGGGCACGCCCGCCAGCTTCGCCTTCGAGGTCAAGGACCACGTCGACGTGGGCACGCCGCTGGGCCTGGATTTCGACATGGGCGTCAAGCTCTCGGGCTCGCGCTTCACGGTGATGAAGGGGCAGATCGCCCGCCTGCACCGGGCCCTGGCCCAGTTCATGCTGGACGTGCAGACCCAGGAGCATGGCTACACCGAGTGCTACGTGCCCTATGCCGTCAACGCCGACTCGCTCAAGGGCACGGGCCAGCTGCCCAAGTTCGAGGGCGATTTGTTCGCGGCCAAGAAGGGCGGCCAGGACGGCGAGCCCGTGCCCGACAACGCGGCGCTGTACCTCATCCCCACCAGCGAAGTGCCGCTGACCAACTTCGTGCGCGACGTGGTGGTGGCCGAGGCTGAATTGCCCATCAAGCTCACGGCCCACACGCCGTGTTTCCGGTCTGAGGCCGGCAGCTATGGCCGCGACACGCGCGGCATGATCCGCCAGCACCAGTTCGACAAGGTCGAGATGGTGCAGATCGTGCACCCGGACAAAAGCTACGAAGCGCTGGAAGAAATGACGCGCCACGCCGAAACCGTGCTGCAAAAGCTCGGCTTGCCCTACCGCGTGATGAGCCTGTGCACGGGTGACATGGGCTTTGGCGCCGCCAAGACCTATGACCTGGAAGTGTGGCTGCCCGCGCAGAACACCTACCGCGAGATCAGCTCGGTGAGCAACTGCGAGGCCTTCCAGGCCCGCCGCCTGCAGGCCCGCTTCAAGAACGCCCAGGGCAAGAACGAGTTGCTGCACACCCTCAATGGCTCCGGCCTGGCCGTGGGCCGCACGCTGGTGGCCGTGCTCGAGAACTACCAGCGCGCCGACGGTTCCGTGGAGGTGCCAGAGGTGCTGCGCCCGTACATGGGCGGCGTGGCGGTGCTCGCACCCGCCGCCTGATGGGGCGCGCCGGGGGAGAATCCAGCATGACTTCCTCTGACAACACCATGGCCAGCCCCCCCATCCGCCTCACGCAGTACAGCCATGGGGCGGGCTGCGGCTGCAAGATCAGCCCCAAGGTCCTGGACGTGATCCTTGCGGGCAGCGGGGCCCAGAACCTGGACCCGCGGCTGTGGGTGGGCAATGCCTCCCGCGATGACGCCGCCGTCTATGCGCTGGATGGCGAACGCGGCGTGGTCTCCACCACCGACTTCTTCATGCCCATCGTGGACGACCCCTACGATTTCGGGCGGATCGCGGCGACCAACGCCATCAGCGACATCTACGCCATGGGCGCGGACCCGCTGATGGCCATCGCCATCCTGGGCTGGCCGGTGAATGTGCTGCCGCCCGAGGTGGCGCGCGACGTGGTGCGCGGCGGGCGTGCGGTCTGCGATGCCGCAGGCATCCCGCTGGCCGGCGGGCATTCCATCGATGCGCCGGAGCCCATCTTCGGGCTGGCCGTGACCGGCGTGGTGGAAAAACGCCACCTCAAGCGCAATGACACCGCCACTGCGGGCTGCCGCCTGTACCTCACCAAGCCGCTGGGCATCGGAATCCTCACCACCGCCGAAAAGAAGGCCCGGCTTCGCCCGCAGGACGTGGGCCGCGCGCGCGACCTGATGTGCACGCTGAACAAGCCGGGCAGCCGGTTTGGCAAATTGCCGGGTGTCATGGCCATGACCGATGTCACGGGCTTTGGCCTGCTGGGCCACCTGGTCGAGATGGCCGAGGGCAGTGGCCTGAGCGCCGTGATCGACTACGACGCCGTGCCGCGCATCCGTGGCGTGGAGCACTACCTGGCCGAGGGCTGCGTGCCGGGCGGTACCCTGCGGAACTTCGACAGCTATGGCGCCAGGATCGGTCCGCTGGACGAAGTGCAAAAGCAGTTGCTGTGCGATCCGCAGACCAGCGGAGGACTGCTGATCGCGGTGGCGCCGCAGGGCGAGCGTGAATTCCTCGCGGTGGCCGCCGAGTGCGGGCTGCCGCAGATGGAGCCCATAGGCCATCTCACTTCCCGGCAGGCCTTCGCTGTCACGCTGCGCTGATGCTGGACACCCTGGCCGACTACCGGCACATCTTCCTGAACGATGTGCCCATGATGGACGTGCGTGCGCCGGTGGAGTTCGTCCAGGGCGCATTTCCGGGCGTGGCCAACCTGCCCTTGATGGACGATGCCGAACGCCAGAAGGTGGGCACCTGCTACAAGCACCAGGGCCAGCAGGCGGCCATCGCGCTGGGGCATGCGCTGGTGTCCGGCGAGATCAGGCGCGCACGCACCCAGGCCTGGGCGGAGTTCGCGGCGGCCCATCCGCAGGGCGTGCTGTATTGCTTTCGCGGGGGCTTGCGTTCCCAGATCGTCCAGCAGTGGCTGCAGGCCGATGCCGGGATCGCCTACCCCCGCGTGGCCGGCGGCTACAAGGCCCTGCGTACCTTTTTGCTGCAGACCACCCAGGCGGCGGCGCGCGAATGCCCGTTGGTCGTGCTGGGCGGGCTGACGGGCACCGGAAAGACCGAGCTCATCTCGCAGCTGCCCAACGGCCTGGATCTGGAAGGGCACGCCAACCACCGCGGGTCCAGCTTCGGACAGCGTGTCAGCGGCCAGCCGGCCCAGATCGATTTCGAGAACCGCCTGGCGATCGATATCCTCAAGAAGCGGGCCGCGGGGCAGCGGCTGTTCGTGGTCGAGGACGAAGGCCGGCATGTGGGCCGCTGCGCCGTGCCGCTGGAGCTGCGCCTGCGCCTGGAACAGGCGCCGATGGTCCATGTCGAGGATGCCTTCGAGGCCCGGGTCGAGCGCATCCTGCGGGACTACGTGGTCGGGCAGTGCGCCGAGTTCTGCGCCGCGCAGGGCCCGGCGGCGGGGTTTGAATCGTTCTCTGCCCGATTGCTGGAAAGCCTGGACAAGCTGGCCCGGCGCCTGGGCGGCGACCGCCACCAGATGCTGCGCGCAACGATGCTCCACGCCCTGGCGCGGCAAAAGGCGCATGGCGATGTTGCGCAGCACCGTGGCTGGATCGCGGCATTGCTGCGCGACTACTACGACCCCATGTACGCCTACCAGCGTGAAAGCCGGGCGGGGCGCATCGAGTTTCAGGGGGAGTTCGGCGCGGTGCTGGCCTACCTGCGTGATCGCTCCGTGGCCTCGGGCCCCCAGCCGTAGGCCGGCGGCACCGAAAAATCCACCTGGGCCTGTGCCAGGCGCTGCATCGCGGGTATCAACGCACGCGCATCGCCGCGCCGCCACTGGAACGCGTACTGCAGGGGCGCAAGCGCTGTGCGCCCGCCCAGCGCGCGCAAGCCCGGCGTGCCGACCCAGGCCGCGGGCAGAAAGCCCACGCCCACCCCCGCGCGCAACATGCCGGCCACGGCCCCCCAGCTGTTGCACAGGATGCGCTCGCGCACCGCAACGCGGTGCGCGAGCAGCCAGTCATCGAGCAGCCGCGTGGTGCCCGCACCCGGGGGGAGGGTGACCAGCGGATGCTGCTGCAGCAGCGCTTTCGCCCCCAGGCGGCCGGCGCCGGGCAGATCGGCGGCCACAGCCCAGGTGAAGCGCGCAGCCCCCACGGGCTGCGAGCGCAGCGTGCTGCGCGACGAGCGCCCCGCGATCACCGCGAAGTCGAGTTCGCCGTCGTCCAGGCGGCGCTCGAGCACGCCACCCACGTCCACGCAGGGCTCCAGGGACAGGCGGGGATGCGCGCGGCGCGCCGCTGCCACGAACGCGGGCAGCCAGGTGAGGGCCGAGAGGTCGCCCACGCCAAAACGGCAGTGGCCCGCGAGATCTGCGCGCGCATCCAGTGCCTGGTCCAGTGCCGCGACGGCGTTGAGCACATCCAGCGCGGCGGGCAGCAGCCGCGTGCCGGCCTCGGTGAGCACGGCGCGGTGTCCGCTGCGGTCAAACAGCGGCTGCCCCAGTGCGGCCTCCAGTTCCGTGATGCGCTTGGACAGCGAGGACACGGACAGGTGCACGCGGCCGGCGGCGGTGGCGAAGTTGGCGCAGGTGGCCGCCCACCAGAAAGCCTCGAGCTGCTTGACCGACGGAGTGGGCATGGCGGGGTCCTTGTTGGCAGAAAGAGAATTAATCCATTCTAAATATTTCGCTTTCATTCATTGAATGGCAAACCTACAGTGGCGCGGTTCCTGAACGCAATGAAAGCCCCATGCCCATGGTCTCCCTCCCCCATCTGGTCCCCGCCGCCCTGGCGCCCGCCCCCTTGCCCCCCGCGCCGGCCGTGCTGCGCCGCATGCTGTCACTGCAGGATTTCGAGGAGGCCGCGCGCCGCCGCCTGCCCCGGCCCATCTTCGGCTACATCGCTGGCGCGGCCGAGGACAGTGCCTCGCTGCGCGACAACCGTGGCGTGTTCGGCGAGCACGCCTTCGTCACGCGCGTGCTGCGCGACGTGTCGGGGCGCTCGCAGGCGGTGGAGCTGTTTGGCGAGCGCTACGGCAGCCCGTTCGGCATCGCGCCCATGGGCATCAACGCGCTTTCCACTTACCGGGGCGACCTCGTGCTGGCACGCGCGGCGCGGCGCGCGGGCATTGTTTCGGTGATGAGCGGCACCTCGCTGATCCCGATGGAGGACGTGGCCCGCGACAGCCCGGGCACCTGGTTCCAGGCCTACCTGCCCGGCGACCAGGTGCGCATCGACGCACTGGTCGACCGGGTGGAGCGCGCGGGCTTTCGCACGCTGGTCGTCACGGTGGACATACCGATCTCGGCGAACCGCGAGAACAACATCCGCACGGGCTTCTCGACGCCGCTCAAGCCCAGCCTGCGCCTGGCCTGGGATGGCCTCGTGCGGCCGCACTGGGTGGCGGGCACCTTCCTGCGCACGCTGCTTCGCCATGGCATGCCGCATTTCGAGAACTCGTTCGCCACGCGCGGCGCTCCCATCGTCTCGTCCACGGTGCTGCGCGATTTCTCGGCGCGCGACCACCTTGGCTGGCGGCACCTCGAAGCCATCCGCCGCCGCTGGAAGGGCCCGCTGGTCGTGAAGGGCCTGCTGAGCGTGGAGGATGCCCTGCAGGCGCAGCGCATCGGGGCCGACGCCGTGGTGCTGTCCAACCACGGCGGCCGCCAGCTCGATGGCGCCGCATCGCCCATGCGCGTGCTGGAAGCGGTGGTGGCCGCCGTGGGCCCCGCTTACCCCGTGCTCATCGACGGCGGCTTCCGGCGTGGCTCCGACGTGCTCAAGGCCATCGCGCTGGGCGCGCGCATGGTCCTGGTGGGGCGCCCGTTCAACTATGCAGCCGCCGTCGCCGGCGAGGCGGGGGTGCACCACGCGATCACCCTGCTGCGCGACGAGGTGGACCGCAACCTTGCCATGCTGGGCGCCACCAGCTGCGGAGAGCTGGGCCCTTGGCACCTGGTGCGGCGGCGGGGGCCTGGGGAGGAATGTTCGCCAGGGCTGGCGTCCTGACGGGTGCCTGCGGCCTGGCTCGACGATGTCAGTGCGGCTGCGGTGCGTTGTGGTGGGGGAGCTGCAGTCTGGCCCGCCTCAGCCCGCGAATTGATCGCAGCGGATCGGGTGCCCAGGGCGTGGGTCCTGCATTCCCCAAAGGCTGCCTGGCTGCCCAGGGGGTGCCGGCAAACCAAAAGAAAAAGGCCCTGCGCTATTGATTAAATAGCATCAGGGCCTTATCAGTGGCGGAGAGGGTGGGATTCGAACCCACGGTAGTATTGCTACTACGCCTGATTTCGAGTCAGGTACATTCGACCACTCTGCCACCTCTCCTATGTGTCGAAGCTTGCAATTATAGCAAGATTTTCAGGGACACCAGCGCCACTCTCTATCTTCCACGCCAAATGCGGTCGCCTGCCGTGGGCCAGCGCGCGCCGTCTGGTGGAGCTCAGAACCTCACCCAGGGCAGCGGGATGGGTAACGTGGCGGGCAGGAGAGGCAACCGGATGAAGCGGCGGCAGCGCGTCCGCGCCAGTCCACACATAGCCGACAGAGAAGACAGGCCCAAGCCGCTGAGACCGGGCGATGGGTAAGCCTATGGGTCAAGCCACAAATCGGCCTATACACACCCATCCACATAACGGCCCCAGCTTATCCACAAAGTTATGCACAGTACACTACCGGTAGTGTCTTGCGGGCGCAGAAAACACCATATATAGTGGTCACTGGTTGTGCATACAGCCTCAAAGAAAGGCCGCCGAGAGTTCCAGCTCTCGGCGAACCTAGCAGACCACCGACACCGGCGAAATCTGCTCCTGAACTCACGTCCATGGAAACGTTGAGCATAGCGGAATCAATTTGATCTCGCTTTAGAGGGTTCTACGTACCGGAGAACTTGCTGTACCTAAAGGACAAATATGACAGCAGGAAAGAAGCCCGGTACTAGTACCGGCAGCAGTGGCGGCATCTTCCAAGAAGTGGGGCCTCGTGGGGGCCTGCGTGACAACTTCGCAGCAGTGCCTGACCGTAAGCCCTTGCCTCCAACTACGACTCCTGGCAGCACATGGAAGCCAGTAAGCCGTACGCCGAATAGCAAGCGGTGACGTAGCCCGGTGAGGGCACTCGCGGGTCTCCTGAGGGTGTCCTCACCTCATCAATGCTCAACTAAAGGAACACCAGATGTCCGGAATTTTTCATCTCAAGCGTAGCGGTACCCAGTACATGTTCAATCTCAAGTCCTCCGGGAATGGCGAGGTTGTGCTGACCAGTGAACGCTATACCACCAAGCAGAACGCAGAAGCAGGCATCGCGTCCGTGAAGGCCAATGCGCCATACGATGCGCGCTATCAAAAGCTGACTGCCAGCAACGGCAGCCCCTACTTCACACTGACTGCCACGAATGGTCAAGTGATCGGGGTCAGCGAGTCGTACTCGTCCACTACCGCGCGCGATAACGGGATCACCTGGGTGAAGACCCATGCCCCATCTGCACCTACCGTCGATCTGACGTAAGTAGCATCCCTGAGCGCGGCTCATCCGCTGCGCTCAGGCACTGCTGTGCCCTGTAAGTAGGTTGCAGGGTAGAGATAGTGACTGAAATCAGAGGCAGCGATGTCGAGCCTACCACCCGGTCACCCGCGCAGCCGACAAGGGCCCACACGCTGCCCGAAGGCTGGCTCCGAAAGAGCATCAAGCAACAGACCTCTGACTGATCAGCATCTGACGCAGACCGTATGCACACCATAGCAGGGGCGCCGCAAGCCAGCTGCAAACCAGCATCAGCGCAACGCCTCGCTCACTGCCTGTGCTCACCCAAGACACCAGGGCTATCAACGCGAGGCCCAACAGCACCGAGACTCCGCGCTGCAGTTGCCGCAACGCCCAAGGGCCAACGTTCTCAAAGTCATTCCGGGCATAGCGGGCCCATTCTCCTGTAGCGATGCGCCCCATGAAGAACAGCAGGGCAAGCAGAACGACGCCAGCGAGAGTGAACGTTGACACGCCAAAGATCACACCGAATAAGTACTTCGTCCATTCGGATGCGCCCCAGGCGCCAGCACAAACGCCTGCGAACATCCCGCCAAGAATCCAAACAGGAACTGGCTGAATTGATGCATTGGTAACCATATGTGATTCCTTTAAGTAAGTGACAAGCCTGCTTTCGCATCGCTACCTGATTTGCTAAGTCGGATCAGAGGTTGCGTTGCCCCCCGGTTGGCTATTCTCCTCAGTGGGATGTCGACCTGCCTGCAGATCTTCGATGAAGCGGGAGATGTAAGTTGGGTCATCGCCAAGTTCTGATCGCTCGATCTTGAAATTTCCGTACTTGGAAATTGCCTGCTCAATCACGTCCCCAACCCATTTGGGCACTAACGGGCCTATGCAGATAGATTCAATTAGCGTGCTGACATTGATCCTTGGTCGATAGACGAAGTCGTCGCCAAGCTCGTTATGGTCAGCGACCCGCATGAGCCTGACTTCTCTCTCATGTTCGAAGCTCTTCCTCTTGAAAGTTGCCCACTTCAGGAAATTCTCAAGAAAAAGGGCCTCGTCGTCATGATCAATGTACTCAACTTCTGCAATGAAGAGTGCTTTGTCTTCCGGAGGGCTGAGCTGCAGGGACTCCTGCAGACGTTGAGCGGTTGTTTTGATGGCAATACCTTCATTGGAACTCAGGTACAAGCGCCACATAGCAGCAGACTCCGTCTTGTTTGCATGCCAGCAGAGTGCGTGAGTACGGCGACGAATCTGTAGCACCTCCTCAAGGTCACTGGCCGGAACTCTGCGCGACAAGCCTTCGAGCGCTTTGCGCGGTGCAACACCCTCGAATGGATCTTCAAACTTATCGATCCTAGTGAAATGCAGGCACTGGTTTCCCAGAATATCGAGTAGCTTGGTCAAGTCCATATAGCGCCAGAGGACTGTATCCGGCCCGGGCATCTTCAGATCGCTGTGCGTTATGAACGGAAATACAGTGCGGTGGTCTGGCCAAGGCATACGGAACTGCTCGCTGCATAGTGAAGGTTTCATATCCTAGCCAAAGAACGGCTGAAGCCTTCCCAGGTCGGCGAATTGATAGTGGTCTCGTCAGCAGAAGTCATCCCCACCTCCAAAGCCTGATCTCCCGCATCGCGTAGCGGCCCGTCCTGCACCTCTCCCCCTCGCGCTACCCATCTCGCCGCCTCGTATGCTCTCATAAGGATCAACTACCCAAACAACTGAGCGAACTATGGAAAATTCCTACGAAGAATACAACTTGTACCCAGAAGGGGGGTATGACGATCCTTGTAGGGACGAGGAATTAGATTATGTTGACGACCGCTTCCTCAAGCTGGAGGCCCTTGTCAAGGCATATGGAAGCAACCCCGACAAATCCCTATTATCGTCAGAAAATTCGAGGTTTCTAGCATTGTGGCTGCATCGATGGATAATGCACAATCGCCATGTGCGGAGAGTAAATAAGCTCGTGGAGAATGGCATCCTCGCGTATGTTTATGGAGCTCACACACCCCGCGAAACCCGTAATCTCCAAAGGAAAGCATCGCACGATATTGCGGTCGCAGCAGGATTACTCAATCAACGCCTTGCGGCAACCTCCTTTTTCACGAATTTGGGACCCGTGCTGGAGGATGCTTATAACGCCCTAGCAAAGGAGGCACAGGAGTTCCCGGATGACGCCAAACACGTTGAGGTGAGGCATTTTATGGATAGATTCAATAAACCTGCCTGGGAGTCGGTGCAAGCGAATATCTCCGCTTACTTAATGCTAATTAACGAGGTTGCAAACAAAGCGAGCAAGGATCTTAGTCCAGGAAGTGCAAAAATGGGGCAACCTCCCAAGACAGAGCGCGACGCGTTGTTTTTTCAGTGGCAGGAAAGAATAGCCTCTGATTTAAGCATGTCCCTCGATGACTCATTGCATTTCGCAAGCAAGAGCTGGGGAATTTACTTTCCGCACGAAGAGATCAAGGAGGATGCTGCTGAAAAGATCATTAAAACGCAGCGTGCTCGCGCAAAGGGAAAGTAGTACCCCTCATTTCAACCAACTAAGTTCCCTTCCGAGAATTCGGCAGCTTCAGTTCAATGCGGGTTCGTTCAACTACGAATCTGCATCAACATGAAGCAAATTTTATTGTCGCTCGGATCATCCGCTCCGACGCTCGCACCGATGTCTCGCCTGGAGGGATCGCAAGATAGCACCGACTCAAGGCAGGTCGGTGCAATTGGAGCCCGCCCACGCAGCCGCTTGCCCGAAGTAGCTCGTGGCACTGGCGGTGCAAACCTGCCAATCAATCCCTATCGCCCTCCACAGCGCACAAGCACGACTGTCCGTCTGCGCGAACTGCAGCCCCTGGTGCCATTCCCGGCGTCTACCCTGCGCCGCATGACCCGAGACGGCATCTTCGTGAAGGCCGCATCTGGAGTTGCTCCCGCCCGGAAGTGGAACCGTGGCGCTGTCGAGCAGTGGCTCGCTGGCCCGCAACTGGAGATGAGCTGGCCTGCCAGCGATGCCTATGGGACGGCTCACGACCCCGACCCTGAAATCCGCCGCCACATGCGGGCAATCCTCAACGGCTCTGCCGAGCCCATGGGACGCGCACGCGTCTGAAATCCCACACCGTCAGAAAACTACTCGGCCATGGAGCGGCCGAGTCTCGTGCATAGCCACCACATACAGCGGCCGCACATCACCCCAAGGAATCAACCATGGCCAATCAAGACCAACTCAACCTCGGTATGCAAGTCCTCTGCCTCATGAAGCAGAACCGGATGCTCAAGCAGCAGAACGCCATGCTGCGCGATCTCATTGATCGCGTGGACTCAGTGGGCGACAGGCTCTGGCGGATGGAACGCCGCAACGCGACTGAGCCTGCCGATCAAGCCGGGACGAGCAAGCAGACAGCGCAAAAAGAGCCATCTGATAAGCGCGCAACCTGCTGCTCGCATACGCCCGAGTAACCAAGCATGACCTGACGCGGTGGGGCTCAGCCCTCATCCATACCCGCATGTCGCAGATGCCAGGAAGGCAAGGCAATAGCACGCCCGACTCCCGCATCTTGCGCATGCCCATCCAATATTTGCTAGGAAACAAGCGATGCTGAACCATCACATCACCCCCTCGGACAACGCTGAGACCGATCACCTGAAAGCTGCCGCCATTGTGTTCACCGCTCGGCGTAGGGAGCAAGAAGCCGCCGAGTTGTCAGCAGAAATCCAGCCAACCAGCAGGCGCTCCAATCCCTTGGCAGCAGCTATGGTGTCCGAAATCTTGGGACGCAAAACCGAAGCCACTCCCGAGGAAGCAAAGGACGCAGAAACATCTTGCGATACGTCGAGCACGGAGGCGGGTGAACAGCGTCCTGTCGCAGTCGAGGCCCAAACGTCTGCCATGATCCAAGATGAGGTGCCTCAACCTGCGCACGAACTGTCTGAGCCCAACCTGCCCGAATCTGAACCGAGCAGTGACGAGGTAAACAGCGATCCCCGCGATGCAGTGCAGCTGCCCGAACAGGCGCGGGAATTCGGGTTGCTCACCCGCGCCGATGTACAGGCCGAGCCATCCGCGATCCCGCTCATCCATGGACTGATCAGCAAGGGACAGCTGGCAATGATCGCCGGACCATCTGGCAGCGGTAAATCCGTGTTCCAGCTGCACCTCGGCGCGGCCTTGCTCAACGGGTCCGTGGTATTCGACCACACGATTCCTAAGCGCGCTCGCATGCTGTACGTCAATCTGGAAGGCGATCTCAAGCCCCGGCTGGAGGCCATTGAGCAACACCATCCAGGGTGGACATTTCCTGCACCACACGCCATGTTCCTGACGCGGCCGTGGCGCTTGAATGACAGGGATTCCGTCGATGACCTTGCAAACCACGTCAATCAAGCTGGTGGAGTGGACGTCATCTTCATCGACACCCTGAACCGTGCTACCCCCGGCAGTGACGAGAACCTCTCCACCGACATGGGAATGGTGATCGCGCATGCCAACCTACTCATCAACAAGACAGGGGCTGCTGTCGTGCTCACCCACCACACCGGCAAGGCCAAAGAGCGGGGGCCACGGGGTCACTCCAGCCTCTATGCTGCCCTCGATACCTGTCTGATGGTGGATGAGACGGAATCAGGTATGCGGATGGTCGAACTGGTCAAGACCCGCCAGGGGCCTGGTGGAAAGAAGTACTACTTCACCATCGAGAACATTGCCTTGGGCGAGGATGACTACGGCCTGCCTGTAGTCGGCCCAGCGCTCACGGAAGTTGAAGGCTCGCCCGAGGTGGAAAAGGCTGCTACAGCACCGGCGCTGACGCCGCAGCAAAAGGAAGCCCTCGTTGCGCTGACCCTGCACATGCAAAACGGCCTCAGTGGTGACCCCCTCGGAGAGATCGATCGCGACGAAGCGCTGGAGGTCGTCAAGGCTGCATTCAGCGCCGTGTCCACCAAGCACCGATCAACTCGGGCACGGGAAGCGATTGATGCGCTGATCGAAGCCGGTCGATTGCTGAAAAACGATAGCGGCATGCTTTCCATGGGCGCGTAGACGCCTCCTCAAGCGCCACCCCGCCTTCCCACACTTGCGGGATCAGATGGGGTGGCAATATGGCACCGCACTCCTGAGATGACAGAAGGCCATCTGAAGTGCCATCTCGTTGAAGCCCCGCAGATATCAGGAACATGCGGTTGTAGGCAGGAGACGCACGAATCGGTGTAGTGAATCATTTGTTTACATGGCATGATCCCCGCGAACAAATGAAAACGACAAGGGAGAACATACGTGCTGCCATCGTTCAACGCGTCTGGAGTACTGCCCCCATTTCTTGGGGAGGAGCCAGGGGAGCGTCAAGCTGCATCGCCCTACACAGCCTCGATGAGCGAATTTGTGATGCAGTTCGGCTACACGCCGGAGAGACGGCGCATCTTGCGAGGGCTGCTGGCATTCCGGGAAGCTTTGCGCTCCATTGCGATCGTGACTGGATTTCAAATCCTTGATGGCAGCTTCCTGGAAGACTGTGAGCACACACGCCAAAGGCCTCCGAGCGACATTGACCTTGTGACGTTCTCACATTTGCCTGTGCCAGCTCAGGAGGCTCGGGCATTCCTGGGTGAGCACATAGCGCTATTCGACACAGCAGGGGTAAAGCAAACATACTCTTGTGACGCTTACTTTGTTGATTTGGCAAAGGACGCTCGATACGTTGTGCAGGACACCATGTATTGGTACGGACTGTTCTCGCATCAACGAGATACCTTCATGTGGAAGGGCCTTGTCACAATCCCAATGTTGAGCGACGACAACCAAGCGCTCGCTTTACTCGAACAATTGGAGGCGCAGGATGCTCAAGCGGCTTGAACTGCAAGCTCTACGCGCAGACCTTGGCGCAGTTAACTCTCTCCTAGAGGAACGCACCGAGGAATCGGACCCGATCGGGTTTCTGCAGCTCTCTCAACGACGAGATACGCTGGTTGCCAAGATGGGAGAAGTGGAGGCGCTCGACTCCCACAGAGCCGCTGTGGGCCTCTTCTTTTCTGGTGGCCCGGTAGTCGGCTCACTTGGCATTGATGCTTCGTTTGCAGCGAAGACCGTATCGCTCTTTCAGGAGATGGTGACCAAACAGTTTGCGCTGGAAGAGGTCGGTGACATGGGGCGCCGCGGGCCCATAGCGATGCAGGCGAACTCTGACCTGATCGTGACCAACGTCGTCCGAGGGTCAGTAGGCCTGCTACTTGAAGAAGCGGCTCAGACCGACGCATTCGCAGACACGCAACTGAAGGTGGTCATCGATCATGTGGTGGAAACGGTCTCCGCTGCGGCGGCTCAGGATGGAGAGGAGTTCGAACAGGCCTTGGAAAGGATGGACCCACGTTTTCTTTCCTCCCTGGGTCAATTCTTTGAAGTACTAGATGAAAAGAAGGCTGTAGTTCGCGTTGTTGAAGAAGAGCGCGAGGTGGAACTCAGTAGAGATGCTGTCCGTCGCGGGAGGGAGCGCGCGGGAGCGGCCAGCATTGTGGATAGTGAACCGATAGAGATGACTGGTCGCGTTTTCATCCTCCCTGCAGCACGACGATTTGAGCTTCGGCTCATCGACGGTGCGGCTCCTCTTGTTGGGATGGTGGCTCGTGAGTTCGCACGGCGCGACCTAGAAAATCTACTAGCCGCAGGCAACGCTGTTGGCGAACGCTGGAGGGTTCACATCAAGACGCGCACCGTAACTCGTCCGGCGAGGGCGCCTAAGGTCAGCCATACCCTCGTTGGAATGATTGAGCGCGTAGAGAACTGAGAAGCGCGAGGTCACAGGTTCGTACAAAGATATTGCATCTGAGAAATTGCCTGCTAAGCAGGCTGACCACAGGCTACGAGTCACGCCAGATTGGCAACCCGCTAACGCGCATCAGTTGGTTCTCGGTCTAAATTGCGAAGTGAATTAGGAATACAGAATGCCCCAATCCGAGGAAAAACTTTCCGCCATCGCAGAGCAACTCAGAAGGGGCGTCGCGCCGCCCAAAGAGTCGGTGCGAACATTCCTGCTTTGGTTCGATGCTGAGCGTCGTGGCTACCGGGTGGTACGAAAAGTAAGGAACGCTCTTCGTCGTCATGGCATAGCAACATCTCCGGATTTCGAGTGGGCATACATTGAAAGAGAGATTTCATTTGTAAAAGCGGCACCAGAGAATCATGCGCACGGTATTCCAGATGATTCAGCGCCAGATCCGACCTACAGGATCAGCAGTCTGTCCTCAGCGAATCGCCCCCCGATTTACGTTGCTCCTGACGCCACCCTCCAACAGGTGACAACAATAATGCTGTCGAACGACTTCTCCCAACTCCCGGTCATGACAGGGCCGCGAGACTTGAAAGGTGTTGTTAGTTGGAAGAGCATAGGTACTCGCCTTGCACTCAAAAAACCAATCGCGACAGCAAGAGACTGCATGGATGAAACGGCCGTTCTTGGCACATCTGAGCCCATGTTCTCAGCAATTGCCGTAATCGCATCGTCTGACTATGTTTTGGTGCAGAAGGCAGATAAGACGATTTGTGGAATCGTGACTGCTAGCGATCTAACCGAACAATTCCGCCTACTCGCAGAGCCGTTTCTTCTCGTGGGCGAAATAGAAAATGGAGTGCGCAGGCTACTGCACGGGAAATTTACTCTAGTAGAGCTAACGGCTGCAAAGTCTCCAGGAGACGAAGGAAGGGTCATAGAAACACCTGCTGATCTGACTTTCGGTGAGTACATACGACTCATCGAGGAGCCTGAGAGATGGAAGAAGCTAAATATAGAAATTGACCGAGTCACTTGCCTTTCCCAATTGAATAGGGTGAAGGACATACGGAACGATGTTATGCACTTTGATCCGGATGGTCTTGATGACGATGACCTCAAATTTCTCCGAGAGTTTGCACAGTTTCTTAAGAAGCTTCGAGATGTTGGCGTCGCCTGAATTCATCATCATGGAATGCTGAGTACCGATAGCAGTAGCTGATTGCTTGCCTGTCGCCCGACCCGCCCTCCTGCCCCTGCGGGGCCGGGCGGGGCGGGCAGTCGAAATCAATAACGTCCCGGGAGAGTCGGTATGGACGCAGGAAATATCTCAGCAATCATCAGCGCACTATCGGGGCTGACAGGTGTCGCCATCGGGGCGTATCTGACGCACCTAAGAGAACAGCACAACGCAAAGATTAAGGATGAGCGCGATGGATCCTACCTCGCCATCCTTGTCACATCGCACCTGGACCGTTTCGCAAACGGTTGTTGGAGCTGTGCGCTCGATGACGGCACAGCATATGGACAACCGGCAGGCGAGGACGGTCGCTATCAAACGACTGTCGAGCCCCCCCAGTTCAATCCGCTCGAAATTGATGTCGAATGGAAAGTCTTGCCGAAGGATCTCATGTACGACATTCTGCAGATCCCGAGCAAGCGCGAGCACATAGCCAGCCGACTCGCTGGCATCGCAGAACACATCGATCCGTACGATCCTGGTGATTACTTTTGGTCGCGCCAGCGTGACTACGCCGAACTTGGACTGCACACCTTAGCAGTCGCGAAACGGCTTCGTAAACACGCAGGGTTGCCGATTGATGAACCGCCATCCGGGGAGTGGAACCGCGCTGACTCACTGCAAGGAGTAATCGACGATATCGACCAAAAGCGTGCTGCGTACGAGAAACGACTCGCTGAGTCTCACGAGAAAAATCCTATGTTCGCAAATCTCGGCCAGACCTCGACGTGAATCAACTCATACCTCACGGCCAACCTTCACAACTGTCAGCTTGTAGCCGATTGACGACTGCCCCACCCCGCCGCCCTCTGACCCTAAAAGGCTGGGCTGAGTGATGACAATACAGTGCCGCGTCTACCGGCCGAATTGGAACACTGCACCGCTAAATCCACAGCAAAGACTCTGCGAGCAACTATTGGTCACCTATTTATGATTGCTCCGAATTGCCGGGGCTATGACGCTTCAATCGATACGTCGGCCCGTCTATTCGTTCGGCACTTTTGGCGGCCTGTAAGCCTGCGAAATCGTCATACGCATGCATAACGTCATCACGATGAATTGCTGCTCCGACAGCCAACAGTTGATGCTCCAGAGTTAGCGGCAGGTTTGTCTCAGAGCCATCAGTGGCGACAACACCATGCCCGATCAGATCAATCAATGAGCGCTTAGCATTCAAGCGCAGAGGACCCATCTGGACACCATATCTGATGGTGTGAAATAGGGTCGGATACAACAGTGAGACTACGCTTGCATTCCCCTCCATGAACAGTGAGGCTCCTGCTGAAACCACGCCACAAACGAATCCATCCTCATCGAAGACTGGCCCTCCGCTCTGTCCATGCTCCGCCGCACCGTCGATGATCACGCAAGGCCCGGTTGGGAAACTTGACGCAAAGTTTTTAGTAAGGATTTTCGAAACGCGACCCTCTACTACACGCAGATCCAACGCAGACTGATTCACCCACTCCACGCGGCCTGCGCGTATGTCTTCTAATGAAATACCCGTGTCGGGATAACGCATATCGCCATAACCAACGCAGTACACCTTAGATCCAACTCGCGGGATCTTGAAACTGAGAGGAAGAGGAAGCGTCTCAAGTGTTGGCTGCGCAATTGGAAATCCAAAAGCTAGGTCTGTTGGTGGTGCGCCGTCGCAGCTTTCTAGTGGCCAGATGGTCACCTTCACTTGACCTTCATCGTCCATTTTGCTGTGGAACAAAGCTAATCCCGCGTCAGTGAGCGTCGCTTCCTTTGGCAACTCTCGCTCAAGTCGTAACTTGGCATCAAGCCGGTCATGCGCAAATGCTGCGGCGATATTGTGCAAAGCGGTGGCGACAATTCCTAGATTGCCAATGGTAAATGCGGTACCAATCGGAAGGAACCGCTCATTGACTGTGACGCCAATCGGGAAAACACCTGAAGAAATTGGGCTCTCCCATCGCGGCACGGTCCACGCTCGGCTATTGTCTGGGCGCTTGCTCAGAAGGTATCGGAGAGCCGCTCCGCCATTTTTCGCACTCATTGGACAACGAATCCCAGGACCATGTTGGAAAACTGCTCGGCGAGCCTCACAGCCGGACGTCGTACTTGAGCGCTTGGGGAAAATCGCTCAGCCTCTTGTACTTGGATAGGTGCATCAGTGCTCTGCATTTCACAGCAGCACCGTCCTGCTGTGGCAAAAATGGCTGAACATTCACACATATAAAGAAGTGGCCAAGACGTAGTGATGGTTGATTGTTAACGATTTCCGCTTTGGGCATGCGACCGAAGAGCATCCCAATCACTGCAAAACGGATCCGCCAGAGCGAGTGTCTGATCCCACCCAAATCCCCACCGCCCGACTCCCCCCCGCCCGCTCCCCCTGAAAGGGGGGGCGGGGGGGAGTCGGGCTGGGGTGGAAGCTACCGGGAAGCGCGCAGACGGATAAACCCGGAATGGGAATCCCCGGGATAGCAATGGCAGCGGATACCCAGACGCAGAACTGAACCCCGTGCAATCGAGCCCCCGCCGCGCGATGGTGCTGAAGTCGTACAGAGTGGTACCAAAGAGCTGCACGAAGAACCTGCCCGCTACCCCCATAGTCACAGCCCCCACGAAACGCGCGTAAGTACCACTCTGACCTCAATGAATCCAGTGGCATCAGACCAGCGTGACGGCTCGTGCCGCGCCCCCTCGGAAACCATGTCCCGCCAACACATACCCGCCCCCGCCCGCCCGTCCCCTACGGGGACGGCGGGGCGGGCGGGGGCTGGGGCATAGGGAGAACAAGCTCGCGAAACAGTGAGCCAACGGCCTCAAATCAGGCCGGGCAGATCATGAAACGCTCCCTCCCGAAACTCGGGCTAACGGGTGGGGGGTCGGGTAAGGCAGGAAGCGAAACAGACTCGATCGATCTCAGAGATGGTGCATGCGGCCCTCTCCGCTCCACGGCTGGCATCAACCAGCAGGCAAGTCACACCTGGGCGCGGAAGCACGCCACTACCGCCGACCAAGAGCCCCAGCAAGCAACTCCGGAAGCGGCACCTCCAGCGCCTCAGCCACGCGCAGCAACACAGTCAATGTAGGCTGATTGCGTGCCAGCTCCAACTTGGCGATGTACGTCCTATTGATGCCAGCACGATGGGCCAACTCCTCCTGGGACAAGCGCAGCGCAGCACGCCGGGAGCGAAGCTCGTCGGCGAACGCAGCGATCAATGCCTCGTCCCTGGTCATGGGCAGGGACTGTCCGTTGCCTGACGACTCTATGCACCCGCATATGTGGTACAAAATAATCTGATGCCTGAGCCGGAGCGGACTGGGCAGACGCTACGAATGCCCCTCTGAAAGCCCCCATGTACGACATCTACCACTCCGATCAAAATGACCAATGGCGCTACACGCTGGGCCGCTCAGGAGCCCGTCCGCTGCTGGTCATCGGCCTCAATCCCAGCACTGCCACCCAAGAGAAACTCGACCCCACAGTGACCCGCGTGGAGAAGGTGGCAC
Source organism: Acidovorax sp. A79 (assembly GCF_041154505.1). Taxonomy (GTDB): domain Bacteria; phylum Pseudomonadota; class Gammaproteobacteria; order Burkholderiales; family Burkholderiaceae_C; genus Acidovorax. The sequence goes on along the minus strand of NZ_AP028672.1, from coordinate 1,610,866 downwards.
AGCAATGCGGATTCGATGGATTTGTCATGCTGAACCTCTACCCGGTGCGGGCCACCAAGCCTCAGGACCTGCCATCCAAGACTGACCCTGTGGCCTACGAGCGCAATCTGGAGGCCATCGAGAAGGTCGTCGCTCAGTACGCCAATCCCACGCTCTGGGCTGCCTGGGGCGAAACGGTGGTGGATCGCCCCTATTTCCTCCGGGCCCGTGACACGCTGCATGAACGGCTGGCGCGGTACCAGCCGCAATGGCGCAGATTCGGTGAGCTGACCGCCACAGGCCATCCCCGCCACCCCAGTCGCCTCAACTACGCCTGGACGCTGGAACCCTACGAACTGGCCTGAACAGATGGCGGGTAGCTCTACCCGCTGCTGTCCCCTCCATGCTCCCCATCGCCGGGGAGTCTCCGTGTCTCGCGTCGCAAGAAAACTCGTCCTCTGCCTCGTCCCTCAAGACAGCGCGCCCGCTCCGAACACCCCCTCTCCGCCTCTGAAAAAAGCTATTGAAAATCAATGACATAGGAGTCATTGATATGAAATTGATAGCAACAAGCCCAATAAAATTGGGGAGAGGAGAGCATCGCCTTGCCCCATGCGGGTTCCGGGACGATGAAATCGAAATTTCCTGCAAGACCTCGAAATTCTCCAGAGTGGCGGTCAAGGAGGAAATTCGATTGACCGCACCCAAACCGCCTGCGCCCCTGCAGGTCGTCTATCTCCACCAGCGCGACGCTGGGATGATCGCCCGGTACCGCAACTGGGCCAACTGGCTCTCCGAGGGCCGCACTCGCACCGTCGAAAGTGAGCTGATCGCCATGGATGGGGGAGACCCTGCTCCAGCCCTCTCTCGTGCTTCGGTGTGCGAGTGGCAGGTACTGATCTATGAGCCCCCTGGCTATCCCTGTCCTGCATCAGCGGAGGTGCAGCCATGATGCCCCGCGAACCCCGCAAGGAGCTGGGCGCGGCCCAGGTCGCAGCCCTCTGGCGCCGTGGCTCCAACCATGTCGGCGGTGTGCGTGGCCTGATCCTCAACGTCACGATGTACGCATCACGCAGTTGGGTGCTGCGCTATCAGGTGGCTGGCAAGCGGCGTGACCTGGGCCTGGGATCGTATCCGTCCGTCACGCTGGCCGATGCGCGGGAGGCCGCTCGCGCTGCCCGTGCCAAATTGGCGCAGGGCATCGACCCCATAGAGGATGCACGCAGAGCGCGGGCCCGTCTTGTCGCGGAAATCCACACCAGCATGACATTCGGTGAAGCGGCCAAGCGCTACATCGCCTCGCATGAGAAGGGGTGGAAGAACGCCAAGCACGCGCAGCAGTGGCAACGGTCGCTCGACATGTACGCCACGCCTGTGCTGGGCAAGATGCCTGTGCGGGACATATCGCTGGCAATGGTGCTCAAGGTGCTAGAGCCGATCTGGTCCAGCAAGACGGAGACAGCCACCCGCCTGCGCGGTCGCATCGAGTCCATCATCGACTGGGCCATTGCGCGGGGCTACCGCACCGACTCCAATCCTGCGCGCTGGAAGGGGTTGCTGGACAAGCTGTTGCCTGCTCCAGGCAAGGTGACGAAGACGATGCATTTTCAGGCGCTGCCCTATGCGCAGTTGCCCGTATTCATGGAGCAACTGGTGGGGCAGGAGGGGATGGGTGCCAAGGCCCTGCTATTCCTGATCCTGACGGCAGCCCGCTCCGGAGAAGTTCGCGGTGCCACCTGGGAGGAAATCGATCTGGCTGCGCGGGTATGGACGATCCCCGCTGAACGTATGAAGGCTAGCAAAGCCCATCGGGTGCCGCTATCGGATGCAGCCATTGCACTCCTGCAGGAAATGAAAGCGCTCACTCTCGCAGCAGGACGCACCACGGGCAAGGCGTATGTATTCCCAAGTCCCAACAGCCGTGACCCCGAACTGGGCAGCCAGCTCTCGGACATGACGCTCACGGCGGTACTCCGTCGCCTGAAGCTGGAGGCAGTGCCGCATGGGTTCCGCTCCACGTTCCGCGATTGGTGCGCAGAGCAGACCGACTACCCGAACGAGGTCGCGGAAATGGCACTGGCCCATACGGTGGGCAACAAGGTGGAGGCAGCGTACCGGCGTGGTGACCTCCTTGCTAAACGGCAGCAGCTCATGCAGGACTGGGCGGACTACGCCATCGGTCGCCGCGCAGGAAATATGACCGACGGTCATAGCTCTGACCCACTCGCATCAACACGGGACAACACACCCAATCAGCACAACAACACAGAGGGAGCAATGCAATGAAGAACTATCTCGCCACCAAATGGAAGTCTCTCCGGGAATGCTCATCGGCCACATGGGGACAGGGCCTCATAGGTAAAACGAAGGTGATCCTGGCTTGGTATGGGCTCGCGGTGGTGGTCATGGCCCCTGTCGCACTACTCATGCCGGGCGTGCAGCTGGAGTTGCGCTCTGACATGACAAAGCCTGCCCTGCTGTGCCATCAGCAGCAATCATTCGATGAAATCATTGGTGCCACGGACGTGACCAACCAAGCCCTGCTGGAGAAATTTCGCCACAGACCGGAGGTGCTGACGCGCATCGTCACCAGCGACAGCTACATGCAACGCAGTAGCTGGGTCTTCCAGCAAGAACTGATGCGCAAGATCGCACGCGGGCAATGCCGTGAGGTGACGCATGGTGATCCCGTGACAGCGGACTGGATGGAATGGCAATCATCGAAGGATGCCGATCACCTCAAACCCAAGCGCATGCAAGTCGTCTACCAAGGGCAGACCTACTGGGCATATGCGGGGCAATGGCAGAAGGTCACGGGTAACACCGTGGCTGCAGAGGATCGCGCGCCACTCATGATCTCTCGCAAATCACAAGACGGGAATGATCGCTCGCGGCCGCCAGTGGTGGATGAAACCCAGGCCCAGACCAGCATCAAACGGCGTCCTGTCCCGCCATTCGCTCGCAACGAATCCTATGCACAGGTGCGGGTGGTATTGATGCGTGATGGCTGGCAGCCAGTGATCTCCAAAGATGCCGATCAATGCATGGAGGGTGACACCCGATGTGAGGGCCGTCCGGAAATGCAGACCTGTAGCGGATCAGGACTGGCCATGTGTAGATTCCGCTGGCGACGTGATGGGCAACAACTAACCATATGCACCGCTGGCGAGGAGCAGGCCATGTTCCACAGCATCTGCGAATGAGGGCACCATGACCATCAGCAACATCGCGAGAAGCTACCTACTCGTGCCGCTCTGCATGATCGCAATGGCCTGGATGGGGGAGGCCATGGCGGGCACCTTGGAGTGCTACGCGATCAAGGATGCGGACAAGCGGGCGTACTGTCTGGCGCAGGTCAAGCGGGACCCTGGAAATTGCTACCGCATCAAGGATGGTGACAACCGCAACCAGTGTCTGGCTGAAATCAAAGGATCGCGGGATCGCTGCTACGCCATCAAAGACCAGGACCGCCGCAAGGCGTGTCTCGCTCGGGCAATTTCACGTTGACGGAACCGCCTGCAGTAGTTGCAATAGAGCCAGGGCAGGATGTGGGGTCGTGCTCATCAAACTCGACGGCAGGCGCGAAAGACAAGCATGCATCCAACACTCGGCCACGCCCTACGTTCCATAGTATTCCTCGCTATTTGCATGGGCTCAGGTGCGAATGCAGGCCCACTCTATAAGTGCGAAATCAACGGGAAGACCGAGTTTCAAGATCGGCCCTGTGTTGCGGCCAACCAGAAAGTGGCCTGCATCCAGGGAGATAACCAGGAAATCCAGTATGCGGACAAATTGTCCGAGCCTTGCAAGCCTACACAGGCAGAGTCACTCTCATCGGGCTACGGTGGCAGCAGCTATCAGTACAGGGGCTCAGCGGGGTATGGAGGTCGCTCATCATCCTCTGCAGGAACCGACGTGACAGTACGCGGGTACACAAGAGCCAATGGCACCTACGTACAAGGACATACGCGGAGCGCGCCAGGGCGTGGACGAGGTAAATGACTGCACATAGCGTCATCTTGTGGCTGGTGTTGTGCAGTAGTCACTCAGGGGCGCTGGCAAAGCGTGTCGGGGCGGAGCTGGTAGATGTCTATTTGGCGCCCCTGACACAACAGGGGCCAACAACATAGGTCGTGGGGGCTATGAAAAATTTTGTTCGCTGGCTGAGAGAGAGATTGGCCGTTGGGTGCGACGGGCACCGATCAACAGTTACTACTGGTGGGCAGTTGCAGGGATCGGCATGTCCATCGCTGGCGTTGGTGCGTTTGGCTGGACGGAGAAGTCATTTCGTCTGGCTGGCATGTGTTTGCAGTTGGGCGGTGTGCTCACAGTGGTATGGGGCATCCTGAAAACACGAGCTGACTTTGGGCAACCAACCGTCCGCTCGCAGTTCAAGGCATGGATGAAGGTATTCCCCCCACTCAATCCTCCGGCGATAACGGTCTCAATAAACGGGGTATTGCCTGGGCTCTCTGGTCGAGGGTATCTGCATACAACTCATGGCCCCTCTGCCGACCAAACTATCGAAGGTCGCGTGACGCATCTGGAGGGCATAGTCAAGAAACTAGAAGACGCGCAAGGCAGAACACACGTAGCGGTAGTGGAGGCCCAAGCGAAGGCACAAGAAGCGTTGGACGCACAGGCCCGTCAGTTGTTGGGGCAAATTGATGCCGTCTCAAAAAAATCGAATCCACCGCAACGGGCGGGGTCCATGTATCTGCCGTTGGGGTCGTCCTGCTCTTCGTCGGGACCATCTTTGGTGGGGCCGCACCAGAACTCGAGAAGTGGCTGAAGTAATAGGTAGTCGGAAGACGAGCAGCCTCGTGCGCCACGATAGACAAAACGCTGGGAAGAAACCTATAGCTGGCGGAAATCAAAGGATCGCGGTATGGCTGCTGCGCCATCAAAGACCAGGGCAGTCAAAAGGAGAGTTTCTCAAGGGGCCAACAACTCTCTCCTCAAAATTGGTGGGCGGAACCAAGCTCTGGGCGCACTGACGGCTACGAGAAAAAAGCGTGGTCACGGGTACGATAGGTCTACCCGAGCCACTCGCACCTGCCATGCCAGAACTGCACGACCGTCCGCTAGGAACATCGCCAGAGCACAAGGTGCTGCATGCCGTGGCTCAGACCGGATCTCGACTGGTCGGAGATAGATTCCTGGCCAGCTATCTCACTGACTGCCTGCACATGGTGGGAGGCCTGGGGCCCCTACACAAAGTCTTGCTGGCGGATGCGGGGCAGAAGAGAGGGGCCGCTCCTGAGACGATCACAAGACTCGTCGCTCAAGCAGAAGACAACATGCGCTGGGTATCTGAAATGCAAGCGGAGGACTATCACCGCGTCAATGTGCTTGCATTCCTGAGTCTTTGGTCTGCGTACGAGACCGGCACTGAAAACATCATCGCGGCTGCACTGGGGACGATCAACTCCGCCGCAACATCTGCTGCCGACAAGTTTGCTCGCGGAACATATGACATGGCAGCTTGGCCATGGTCAGATGAGAAGTGTCTGGAAATCGCTCAAAAACTTGACCAGAAAGCGAAACAAAAAACTCCCGACGGTGGATGGGATATTGCCGCGCGATTGACGACGCTATTCGGTTGGCTGGGGGCCGATATAGCTATCCCAACAAATACCTCAAACACTCTGAATGAGGCATCTATGGTGCGCAACGTGCTCCTCCACAGATACGGTCGTCTGGGCCCCCGAGATATTGAACGAGCGCCGCACCTCGCCGTGAATGAAAACAACGCTGTGCAGATCACTCGGAGTAGATTGAGCCAATACTCTCAGGCCGTAAACGAGACACACATCGCAGTCATGCAGGGTGTGTACGCGGCTGGCTGGAAATGAAGAATGCCCATCTAACTGCTAGCCGCACCGCGACGCACTCGTCGCTGCGATAGATAAAACGGAAGGTAGAAATGCAAAACGGGCCACTCGGGCCCGTCTGGTATGAATACTTGCAGTGGAGGGTGGGATTCGAACCCACGGTAGTGTTGCCACTACGCCTGATTTCGAGTCAGGTACATTCGACCACTCTGCCACCTCTCCTGTGTGTCGAAGCCTGCGATTATAGCAAGGTTTTCAGGGCCTTCGCGCGGCAGTGCTACCCAGGGGGGCGGTACCTCGGGCACCGTTGCGCTGCCGTCCGCCTGCTGGTAGTTTTCCAGCACCGCCACCAGCGTGCGGCCCACGGCCAGACGGGAGCCTCTGAACTCTGGAGCGATGGGTAGGCTGCTGGGTAGGTGCTGGAGCGAAGCGGCTATCAGGCAGTGCGGCGCCGCATCCTCGCTAGCCCAAACATGGCCAGCAGTGCGGACAGGCCAACCAAGGCCCACTCGGTTAGGGTGGGGATGGAGGCTGGCGACACGGGTACAACAGCAACAGCCGTCACCACTGTGGCAAGGTTGTTGGCGGTATTCGTCTCCCCACCACCAGAAACCTGGGCGCCATTGGTGACCGAAGCGGGTGCATTGGCCGCGATATCCACAGTCAATGTGATGGAGGGATAGCTCGCGCCCGCACTCAGCGGATCGCTTCGGGTGCAGGTCAGCGTCGCGAGCGTGCAGGTCCAGCCAGCGCCCGCCAAGGCTGTTGCACTCAGCCCAGGAGGAAGGACATCGGTCACGGTGACTGCGCCGCTCGTCGGGCCCACTCCGCCATTGGATGCAGTGATCGTGTAGGTGGCGCCTGTCTGCCCCTGGCTGAACGGGCCATTGGCCGGCATGGCCACGGTCAGATCCGGTAGCAACGGAATGACTGTCGCAGGATCGGTAGCCGTGTTGTTGGCTGCATTCACATCGCTGCCTCCTGTCACCGTAGCAGTGTTGGTCACGCTCGCTGGCGCATTGGCCGCGACATTCACGGTCAAGGTGACGACGGGATAACTCGCGCCTGATGCCAAGGGATCTGACCGAGTGCATGTGGCAGTTTGGCCCGCAATGTTGCAAGTCCAGCCGGTTCCTGAAGCGGTAGTCGGTGTCAATCCTGCAGGCACAGTATCGGTCAGCGTCACGAGGCCTGAGGTGGGCGAGCCGCCAGTATTGGATACCGTCAATGTATATGCGGCGCCAATCTGGCCTTGCGTGAAATTGCCTGTATGGCCTTTGGTGAGCACAAGATCGGGGCCCGCCCCGATGGTTGTCACATCCAATGCGGAATTGTTCGAGGAGTTGATATCCCCGCCCCCTGCAACCGTCACGGTGTTCGTCAGGGACGGGGGCGCTGCCGGCGACACATTCACGGTCAAGGTGATCGGTGGATAGCTTGCGCCAGCGGCGAGCGGATCGCTGCGGGTGCATGAGACAGATTGGGCCACGATGCTGCAGACCCAGCCAGCACCCGCTGCCGCTGTGGGAGTGAGTCCGGCAGGCACCGTGTCCGAGACGGTGACTGCACCCGCACTGGGCGCACCCCCGGTATTGGACACCGACACGGTATAGGTGGCCCCCACCTGGCCTTGCAAGAAGCTCCCGGCATGGCTCTTCGAGACAGTCAGATCCTGAGCGTAGGCCGAGGACAGAAAAGCTCCGGCGGCCAGAACGAGGAGAGCTGCGATGCGGCGGCGAAAGAGCATCATGGTTTTGATCCCGTACAGTCCAAGAAGCGTTTCATTTGACACAGCGCATCCACGCTGCCTGCGTACCTGTGGCGGCACGCCTGCGATTGCAGTTGCATCGCCCCCACGGCCAGTGAGTCTCGCATGTGCCCGGCCTCATCGGTGATCAGAAGGGCAGGCTCACCCGTCCGGAAGCGCTGGTGTACCGGTATGACCCGGCCTGGCCGGAGAACAAGGGCGCCGTGTTGCTGGCCTCGATGCCGACAAACCACTGGACCGGGCTGCTGCGCCGTGATGCGAGGCCGATGGCGCCCCGCCATATCGGCTCCGACGCGCCATCGACGCGCTGCTGGCCGGCATCGATGCTGGCGCTCAGCACCACCACCTGCGCCACCTCGAATCGTGACGACAGGCCCGCCGATGCCTCATGCAGCCGCTCTGGTGAGAAGTACTCTGGCCGGTAGGCGTTGGTGTTGTGGTAGCTGCGCGTTTTTATGTAGGCATTGAGCCCATAGCGTTCGTCCAGCGAGTAGTTCCAGCGGGTGCGCAGTATCGGTCGGTTGTTGTCGTTGGAGAACAGCGCCGTGCCTGCCGCCACCCCGACGTTGAATCGCTCGGTGAAGGCGTGGTCGAGAACCAGTGCCAGGGCTGTGAAATGCGTGCCGTTCTCGATGCCTCGGATGGAGTTCACCAGGTCTCTTTCCACGCTCACCCCCAGCGCCGTGGAAGGGGTCAGCCGCTCCATGTAGTCGAGCCCCCCCACGAGGTAGCTGGTGCCCGCCACGCGGGCGGCTCCCAGACTGGCGTCGATGGTGCGTTCCTTGCTGGTTTGCTTGTAGGTGCCTGCCGCGAGGCTGCCGCTGGCCGCCCAGCCCGGCGCCGTGTAGCGCAGGGCTCCGGCGCGCAGGCCCCAGCCAGCGGCATTCGCATAGCCCAGCGTCTGCCTGCTTTCATGGAAGTCGTCTGAATCGCGGCTGGCGAAGAACGAGCCCGAAACCGACTGTGCCTGCACGCCGCAGGCACAGAGCACCGCCAGCGCGCCAATGAAACGCCCCTTCATTTCGTACCCCAATTCTTTGACCGGCTGACCAGTTCCTTGATGTAGCCCAGCACGCATGCGGGCTGCAGCACCACGCTGTAAAACAAGGCGTAGAAGATAAACCCCAGCACGTTGCGGCGGACCTTGAGCCCCTGTTCGGTGAACATCTTGGCCTGGACGGTGAACATGAGGTAGTTGACGATCATAGCGAGCGGCAGCACCAGCAGCGTCATGGGCCCCGCGATCCAGTACACGCCAAACAGCGCCAGCACGAGGCCTGGAACGAAGGCGAACGTATAGACCAGATCCATGTAGGGGAACAGCAGGTTCCACCAGATGAACAAGGTGGTCATGCGCGGCTTGAACAGCAGGCGCCAGTGCGATTTGAAGGCTTCGATGAGCCCTCGCGACCAGCGCTGGCGCTGGCGGATGAACTGCAGCCAGGTATCGGGTGCGTTCGTGAAAAGACAGGCGTTCTCCGCGAAGCCGACGCGATGTCCGCGCTCCAGGATCGCCCATGTGAGCACGATGTCTTCACCCACCGTATGGGCCCATCCGCCGAGTTCGCGAAGGATGGCCGTGTCGTACACGGAAAACGCGCCTTGGGCCACGAGGGTGCCCTGGTACAGGCTCTGCAGGCGCTTGATGGCGGCAATGCCATGGAAATAGTCCCATTCCTGAATGGCCGTGACCATGTTCTTGCGGGAATTGCGCACGAGTACCGCGCCTGCCACGGCACGGGTATTGGGCGGATCGCTCATGTAGCGGCGCACCAGGTTGTGCAGCGCGCTGTGGTGAAGGTAGGAGTCCCCGTCGACGGTGATGGTCAGGTGGTGGCGGACCAGGGTCAGGCCGGCGTTGAGCGCGTTGGCCTTGCCCACGTTGTGTTCAAGGTTGAGCACCTGCAGCCACGGATAGTCCAGGCCCGCGAGCTTTTCGGCGGTGGAATCCTTCGAGCCATCATTGATCACCACGACCTGCAACGGCCCCTCGTATTCCTGGCGCGCGATGCTCTCGATCGTGGAGACGATGCTTTCCTCCTCGTTGTAGGCCGCCACGAGGATGGTGATTCCCGGCAGGCGCGCGCTGGAGTGTCTTGCCGCGGGGCGCCGGTCCAGCAACAGGCTGACCACCAGGAATGCGTTCATGAAGCCCGGCACCACCGCGATGCCGTAGATCACCGGGTAGGCCGCCCACGGGCTGATGACCCGCGCCAGATCGTGCACCCAGGCATCCGCGGCATAGATGGAAAAAGCCATCCACACCACCCCGGCGAACAATGCGAACGCAAATTTCCACCGCACCGACAGGTACGGCCGCGCCCACTTCGTGGCTGCTGGGGCTGGCGGCGATGTGCTGGCGGGGCTGGCCGCGCGCTGCGGTTCGAGCGTGGGCAGGGCCGCAGGGCTTGTCTGGAGGTTGCGCGTCATCGGGAAACTCGCCTTGTGGGCTGTAGTCGGGGGCAGGCGGGTGGGGCGCGGCCCAGGTCACAAGCAGGTGCGTATTTGTAAAAAATTGAAACTGTGGTGTACGAATTTTGCTGCTGGCGTGGATGCGCGTCAACCGCAATGGCCCTGCAGGCCGCCCAGCGGGCGCAAAAGCAACTGTGCGGGCGCGCCGGGCGCGTGCCCGCGCGGTGCAGGGCTCTGTGCGGAACCCCGGGTCCGTACAGAGCGCTTTTTCTTTGCACTCTGGGCGCCTTGGGCCATGATGGACCTTGTCCGGGCATGGGGCGCCGCGCCGCCGGGCAGGGATTTTCCTGGCGTTTCTGCGGCATTCGACGTGTGCAAAAACCACCATGGGCACCGAGGCAACCACTCCAGAGCGACCGATTTTCTTGGCAATGGCACCCGCGGGCCCCGTGGGACGGCGCTGGGCCCTGGGCGCCGTTGTCGTGTCGGCCGTGCTGTTTCTGGCGGCCATGCCCTTCGCCAAGCTGCCCCTGCCAAAGATGAGTGCGTTCATCCCCGCCTATCAATCCGCCCTGGTGCTGAGCGATCTGATCACCGCGGTCATGCTGTGGGGCCAGTACCGCATCCTGGGGCATGCGGGCCTGCGCGTTCTGGCCTGCGGGTACCTGTTCACGGCCCTGGTGGCGATCGCGCACGCGCTCACGTTTCCGGGCCTGGTCGCCGAGGGCGGCTGGCTGGGCGCGGGGCCGCAGAGCACTGCCTGGCTGTACATGTTCTGGCACGCCGGGTTCCCGGCGGCGGTGATTGGGTACGCGCTGAGCAAGCCAGCGGCGGCCAGTCAGCCCGAAGCCGCGCCCGCGCAAGCGGGTTTTCTTTTTTCCACCGCGATCAGCGTGGCCGCCGTGCTGGCGGCCGTGGCAGCCCTCACTGCGCTGGCGACCGTGGGGCAGTCGCTGCTGCCACCGATCATGCAGGGCAGCCGGTACACGCCGACCATGCTGGCCGTCGTCACCACCGTCTGGGGCGTCAGCGTGGTCGCGCTGCTGCTGCTCCTGCGGCGCAGGCCGCTGGTGGTGCTGGACCTCTTGCTCGTGGTCACCATGTGCGCGTGGCTGTTTGACATCGCGCTCTCCGCCGTGCTCAACGGCGGACGCTTCGACCTGGGTTTCTACGCCGGACGCCTGTACGGGCTGATGGCCTCCACGGCGCTGCTGGCGGTGCTTCTGGTGGAGAACACGATGCTCCACGCAAGGCTGGCGGCGGCCTACCAGGCGGAGCGAGAAAAGCGGCGGCAGATCCAGACCCAGGCGGCGGAACTCGTGGAGAAAAACCGGGAGCTGGACGCCTTCTCCTATTCCATATCGCACGATCTGCAGGCGCCCGTCCGCGTGATTCAGGGGTTCGCGGGCATGCTGCTCGAGCGTTCCGACAGCCACCAGGATGCGGAAACGCGGCGGATGCTCAAGGTGATCGACGACAGCGCGCGAAAGATGGGGCAGTTGATCCGCGACCTGCTGGATTTCGCGCGCCTGGGGCGCCAGCCCATGCACCCTGCCCGCGTCGACATGAATGCCCTGGTCGAGCAGGTCATCGCGGACGTGCGGCACACCGGACCGGGGCGCGATGCCGCGTTCGCGGTGGCGCCGCTGCCGGAAGGCTGGGGCGACCGGGCCCTGCTCCGGCAGGTGTGGGTGAACCTGATCTCCAACGCGGTCAAGTACAGCGGCCCGCAGGGCGCGCACATCCAGATTTCCGGCAGCGGGGACGGCGGTGAATGTGTCTACCAGGTGGCCGACCAGGGCATCGGGTTCGACATGGCCAGGGTGGACCGGCTGTTTGAACTGTTCCAGCGGCTGCACACCGCCGAGGAGTTCCCTGGCACGGGGGTGGGCCTGGCTTTTGTGCAGCGCATCGTGGTGCGGCATGGGGGGCGCGTGTGGGCTCTCGGCGCATTGAACGCGGGCGCCACCTTCAGCTTTTCTCTGCCCCAGGCGCCGACACCGCAGGATGCCGGGGCCACGGGCTGAAGAATGCCCCTCCCGCGGCCCCGCATGCGCGGCGCGGCGTGCCCAGCCCAGAAACTGGCAGGTGGCGGATGCACCGGTGAAGAGGCTGGCAAGCAGGAGAAAAAAGTGCCTATGGCGCTTGATGCACAAGCGCGATGTGCTATTGAATATGTAGCAAGCTGGAGCCTGGCAACCTCCGGGTTGCCGGCCTGCATCGGTCATCATGCCCGCAGCGGCAGCACCAGCCTGAACTCCGCCCCGCGCCCCGCATCGCTGTCCACTTCCAGTGTCCCCCCGTGGCGCTGGATCACCGTGTGCACCAGCGCCAGCCCGAGCCCCACGCCTCCGATGGTGGGGTGGCTGCGGTCATGCAGCCGGCGAAACGGCGCGAACAGCTGGCCCTGCAGTTCCGGGGCGATGCCGGGGCCTTCGTCGCGCACCGACACGACCCAATGGCGGCCCCGCTGCACGATGGAGCACTGCACCACGCCTTCTTCGGGGCTGAACTTGACGGCGTTGTGCAGAACGTTGGCCAGCGCGCGGCACAGCATGGCGCGGTCGCCCACGGCGGGGGCGGTCTCCGGCGCGGCGGCGATGGTGACCTCCACGCCACGGTCGCGGGCCAGGGCCCAGATGTCGTCGACCGTTTCGGCCAGCGCCGCCACCAGGTCCAGGGGGGCCATCCGGTATTCCTGCGTCTCGGCGCTGGCCAGCTTCACGAAGTTTTCCGCCATGCCCAGGGATGCGCGCGCATAGCGCTCGATGCGCAGCATCAGCTCGTCGCCCGGCATGCGGCCGGGGTAGGCACGCTGCATTTCCAGCAGCGTCAGGATGGAGGCATTGGGGGTGCGGATGTCGTGCGAGATGAAGTTCATCGCCTGGTCGCGCTGCAGCTGTGCGCGCCGCATCTCGGTGAGGTCCACCAGCGTCATCAGCCAGCCCGCCTTGGCCAGGTCGGTGAAGGGCCTGCACTGCACCAGCAGGCTGCGGCCCTGGGCGTCGCTGCCTTCGCTTTGTTCGGGCATGCACTGGTTGAGCAGCTTGTCCTGCGTGATGAGCGGCTGCCCGGTGCCGGTCTGCACCAGGTCCTGAAGCAGGTCGACCACGGACTGCCCCTGCAGCGGCACCAGCGGGTCTCCGCCCACATGGCGGCGCGCTGCCACGTTGGTGAGCAGGATCCGCCCCTGGGGGTCGCAGACGATGGTGGGCGAGGGCAGCTGCTGCAGGCTCTCGCTCACGAAGTGGTGCAGGTCGCGCAGCTGGCGGGATGCGCGCTCCACGGCGTTGATGCGTTTTTCCAGGAAATCGCCCGAATCGCCCGTGCGGGGCTGCAGCCGCATCGACAGGCCGTCGCGCTGCAGGCGCTCCATTTCCAGCCGCAGGAAGTGGGCGGCCGCGCTCAGGCGGCGCCAGCTCCACAGGGGGTAGGCCAGCACGAGCCCGGTCAGTGCCGCGGCGGGCGCGAACTGCAGGCCCACCCACCAGGGCAGGGCCACGCTCAGCAGCAGGGTGGCCACCCCCAGCCCCGCGCTGGTGAGCAGCGCGATGAACGGCCCCACCAGCAGCAGGGCCAGCAGCGCGCCCGCCACCGGGGCCAGGTTGAACAAGGTGTTGAGGGCGGGGGCGGCTGGCTGGATCCGCACGCCCGAGAGGCGGCCGTCCAGCACCTGGGCCACCACCTCCACGCCGGGCATGAGCCGCGACTGCTGGCTCATGGGGGTGGCAAACATGTCGCCCAGGCCGGCGGCGGCCGCGCCCACGAGCACGTACTTGCCGCGAAACGCATCCGCGGGGACCTGGCCGCGCAAGACGGCGATGTACGAGTAGGTGGTGAAGTGGCCCGGTCCGCCAGCGTAGGCAATCAGGGTGCGGTCGGCGCGCTGCCATGGGCCGGGGGCCGCCATGCGTGCGGGCTCGGCGTTCGCCGGCCCGGCGCGCGGTGCGGCGCAGTGCGCCAGGGCGGGGTCCGCCACGCACTGCAGCGCCATGCTGAAGTGGGGCCAGGCCGCCGCGGCCGGCCCTTCCTGCAGGTACAGGCTGCGCACCACGCCGTCGTTGTCCGGCACCACGTGCACGTGGCCCAGGCGGGCCGCGGCATCCGCGAACGCGGGCCAGGGCAGGTCTGCCGTGTCGGCGGCCGGGCCATGGCCGCGCCGCAGCACCGGCAGCACCACGCGCCCGCTGCGCTGCATGGCGTCGGCCAGCAGCACGTCGTCGCCGGGGTAGTCTAGGTCCTCCTCGTTGAAGAGCACGTCCATGCCGATGGCGCGGGGCTGCTGGGCCGACACCCGTGCGATCAGTTCCGCGTGCAACGCCCGCCGCCAGGGCCAGCGGCCGATCGCAGCGATGCTGGGGTCGTCGATGGCCACGATCACGATGTCGGGGTGCGCGGGGCGGGAGATCAGGCGCAGGCCGGCGTCCTGCACCAGGTGGTTCACCCGGCTCAGGCTGTCGGCGGTGCTGAGCCACGCCACCAGCCCCAGCAGGGCGATGGACAGGAGGCTCCATTCCAGGCGCCGCTGCTGGCCCCGGGTCCGTCCGGCGGTCCGCATCGGCTCAGCCTCTCCGTGCCCTGGGCTGCGGGCGCGGTGCCGGGCTGGGGCGCGGGCGGGCTCTCAAGGCCGCCCCACGGGCTGGCCGTTCGATGTGGAGACCGGCAGGCCGGTGCCCGTGCTGACCCCTGAACCCACCCGGATCTGGCGTGGCGGCGAGAAGTCGCTTTGCAGGCCCGTGGAATCCTGCACCTGGATGCGCACCAGGTAGCTGCCCGCGGGCAGGTTGCCGGCCCGCCATTCGGGAGCATCGAGCAGGGTGTCGAGCACGAGCTTGTCGAATGCGAGGTCGCCGGCACCGGCCAGCTGCAGGCGGAATCGCTGGCCGGGCAGCGCAGGCCAGTGCAGGCGCACGTCGGTGTCGCCTTCCTGTGCCTGCACCGACTGCAGGGACAGGGTGGCGGGGCGGTCCGCCACCATGAAGGGCTGGGGCGGTGCAAACGGCCCCTGGTCGGCCTGGCCATCGGGCAGTTCCAGCAGGCTGGCCACGCGCCAGAAGTAGCTGCCCGCGGGCAGGGCACCCAGGGGCAGGCGGCACTCGCCCAGCCGCTGCGCATCGAGCAGCGGCTGGGCGAATTGGGCGCTGCCGGCCACCTGCACGCGGTACCAGCGCGCGCCGGGCACGTGGGTGCACAGCAGCTCGCCCGTGCCGCTGACCACCACGGCGCCGGGCGCGGGCTGCTGGTACAGCGGCGCCACGGGGCGCGTCTTGATCGCGAAGGGCAGCACGGCGGGCAGCCCCGGGATGCCCGCATCGTCCAGTGCGCGCACGGACAGGTAGTACTTGCCGTCTTCCAGGGCTTTCCAGCGCAGTTGGCCGTCCGCGAAGCGGCCGTGGCGCAGCACCTGGGTGAAATCCGGGTCCCGGGCCACCTGGGCCTCGTAGCGGACCGCGCCGGGCAGCGCGGGCACGTCGATGGCCAGCAGGCCCGCATCCCCCAGCGTGGCCGGCACGCCCGACGTGTCGGGCGCCGCCAGCAGGGGCCGGGGGGCGCCGACGGTGCCATCGGCCGCCACGGCCAGGCCCTGGCCCGGCGCGAGCATGGCGCCGGTGGGCGCGGGGGCGGCGGTGGCACCGTCCGGGCGCGGCTGCACCGCCACGGAGCCGCTTTGCACCGAGGCGGTGGTCTGGCCGGCGTCGCCCATCGCCACGCTGAAATGGGTGCCGCGCACGCTGGTCACGGCCAGCGGCGTGCGCAGCTCGAAGCGGCGAAACGCCTCGGCGCTGGGCGGCACCGAGGACTCCACCGCGCCGCTTCGCATCTCCAGCACCGATTGCAGGCTGCCCGCGCGCCCTCGCCGGCGCAGCTGCCGCAGCTGCAGCTCGGAATGGGCCTGGACCCGCACCACCGTGCCATCCGCGAGCTTGACGGCCACGAAGGCATCGGGGCCGACCTGCACCACGGCGCCTTCATCGAGCCGGCCGCCCTTCACAAGGGGCTCCGGCGCGGCATCCGCGCGCGCCTGCCCGGTGGCCATGCCGTGCACGAACTCCACGGTGGCCGGCTCCGAAGGCTGCAGGTGCACCGGAATCCACACCACCGAGCCCGGCTGCAGGCGCCGGGGGTTGGCCACCTTGTTGCGGGCCTGCAGCAGCGGCCATTGGTGGGGGGCGGCCAGATAGGATCTGGCCAGGCCTTCGAGCGTGTCCCCTGCCTGCACGGTGTGGGGAATCTCGTCGCCCTGGGGCGTGGCGGAGCGGGCCTCGGCGCGGAGGGGCACCAGGCTCGCCAGGAAGCCGAGGGTGAGTGCCGCGGTGGCGCCCAGGGTCCAGCGGACGCGCCCTTTCATCGTTGCCAAGTCAGATCTCCTTTGTGCCGCCTCGGGCGGCTGGGCAGGCCACGGCGCCCTCTGGGGGCCGTGGAAGGTGGTTCGGGTCAGGCCCTTCGCTGGGCCTCCACGGCTTCAAAACGGTAGCCCACGCCGTAGACCGCCGAGACGATGAAACCGTTGGAAGGCCGCAGGTCCAGCAGGGTGCGCAGGCGCGAGATGTGGGTGTCCAGCGAGCGCGACATCACATCCGCGACCTGGCCCCAGATGATGTCCTTGAGGTGGTCGCGCGACAGCAGCCGGCCCATGTTCTGAAACAGGAACAGGGCGAGATCGTACTCGCGGTTTTTCAGCTCCACCGGCACACCGTCGATTTCGATGGAGCGGGTCTCGCACAGGAAGCGGTAGCGCCCGAACTCCACCACGCCGCCCGCATTGTCCGGATAGGCGCGGCGCAGCAAGGCCGAGACGCGGGCATTGAGCTCGCCGATGCGCACGGGCTTGACCATGAAGTCGTCCGCGCCGCTGCCCAGGCCTTCGACGATGTCGCGCTCTTCCTGGCGGTGCGTCACGAACAGGATGGGCAACTGGGTGCCCACGTTCTTGCGCACCCAGCGCACCACTTCCGGCCCAGTGGTGTCTGGCAGGTGCCAGTCCACGATCAGCAGGTCAAAGGTTTCGCGGCGCATTTCACGCAGCAGGTCCGCGCCATTGAGATGGGTGTGGCAGACATGGCCCATTGCCTCCGTGGCCTGTTTGATCAGATCCAGCTGGAGCGCATCGTCGTCCAACGCGGCTATGCGCATGGTTTCCCCCGTCGAGAATGCAATTGCGGATTATTTGCGAGAACCACCGCCTCCGAGGGGGCGGGCACGCGGTGCCGTCAGCAAGTTGACATTTGTTGACGGTTTGTGGCGCGCCGGGGACGGGGAGGGGCGGGCGCCGTTCAGCGGTCGGGGGCCAAGGGGCGGGACTCTGGAGCAATCTCGCGCACCAGCCGCATGCCGACCAGGGTGTAGCGGGTCTGCGGGCTGTTCCAGTTGCGGTAGCCGCAGCGCGCGTAGAACGACCATGTGTGCCACGAGCCTCCCCTGCGCACGCGCACCGAGCCTTCGTCGGGCCCCTGGGGGTCGTCGTGCGGAGACTGTGCGTAGTACGTGTCCCCGTGCCAGTCCGACACCCATTCCCAGGCATTGCCCAGCATGTCGTGCAGCCCGAAGGCATTGGGCGCATAGCTGCCCACGGGCGCGGTGAAGGCGTGGCCGTCGCTGCCCTCCAGCGCGTGCTGCCGCCAGCGGGGCCACAGGGGGGCGGCCTCCTGGTCGAAGGTATTGGCGGTGCGCAGCAGCCCCTGCGGGTCATCGCCGTGGGGGTAGCGGGTGCGGGTGCCCGCGCGGCAGGCGTACTCCCATTCGGCCTCGGTGGGCAGGCGGTAGCGGTGGCCTTCGGTGCGGCTCAGCCACCGGGCCAGGGCCTGGGCGTCGTTCCAGGTCACGTTGACGACCGGGTGGTCCGGGCCTTGCGCGAAGCCGGGGTTGCGCCACGAATAGCGCGGGTCGCGGCCCTCAAACGCATCGCCGCGCCGCGTGGTGGCCGGGTCGTAGGCAGGGTTGTAGCCATAGCCGCCGGTGCCGTCCGCCTCGGACTCGGGCTGGTACCCGGATGCTTGGACAAAGCGCCGGAACTGCCCCACCGTGACCTCGTGCTGGCCCAGGTAGAAGGCGCGGGTGACGTGCACCTCGTGGGCCGGGGACTCGTCTGCCAGGTCGGTCAAGCGCTGGCGCTCCAGCAGCGGGAAGGCTTTTTCCAGGGTCTCGAGCGGCGGGACGCCACCCATCCAGAAGCTGCCCGCCGGCACCCGGACAAAGGCCATGCCCAGGCTGTTGATCCAGGGGGCCGTGGCGGGGCGCGCGTCCTGCGCTGCCGGTGGGTGCTGGCAGCCGGCCAGCAGCGCAGTCAACACCACTATCAGCGCCCCACGGCGAACTGCCGGCAATGCAGGCAATGCCGGCGGCAATGGGGCGGCGCGGGCGCGTGGCCTCAAGGCTTGTCCTGCAACTCACTCACGCATTCGAACACCAGGCGCGAGCCGTCGTTGCGCAGCAGTTTGGCGTGCAGGGCCATGCGCTGGCATTCGCGGCTGGCCGCGGCGTAGGCCTGGGAGGTGTCTGGGCCATAGACCGGCACACTGAAAGTGCGGTCGCGGCCCGAGGCCATGGGGCCCGAGGGGCCATGGGGGTTGGTCGCATTGCAGCCGGCGAGCAAGGCCAGCACTGACACCGAGGCACACAGCAGTTTCATGGAAGTCTCCCGAGCAGATCAGGGAACCCAGTTTACGCACATGCCCGCACGCCAGGCATGCTCGTAGCCGTCAAGACACGGCGCGCGGCGCCATTTTTTACCTATTCAGGCCCCAGGCGCAGTCACCATGTGCCTTGATTGCTATAAAAAAGAGCATTTCCGTGCAATGCCCAGGCGCGGCCAGAGTGCCCGGCTTACGCCGCAGAGGCTGCCTCGGCCAGGGCCTGCAGGGCGGCAGCCACCTCGGCGGCCTGCACGCCGTCCACTGGTGCCAGGCGCGGGGCCAGGGTTTGCAGCGCCGTGCTGTCCTTTTGTAGCTGGGCAATGGCCTGGCCAGCTTCCTTGGGCGCGTCAAAACCGATGCTTTGCAGCAGCAGGCGGCCGTCTGCATCCACGAGCTTGAAGTAGAACTTGCCGTCGGCTTCGCGGTACTGCTTGAACGAAGGCAGCGCGGCTTTCGCGGCCTTGGCGGGCTTGGCCGCCGCCGTGGCCTGCGCCAGGCTGCGCAGCCCGACGGCGGCGCGCAGCTCGCGGATGAACGGCGTGGCCAGCGCGCGGGCGCGTTCGGCACCGGCCAGCAGCGTTTGCTCGATGCGCGCGGGGTTGTGGATGAGTTCCTCGTACTGCGCGCGCATGGGGGCGATCACCTGGTCCACGCGCTCGAACAGGGTGTGCTTGGCATCGCCCCAGGCAATGCCGTCGGCATAGGCCTTGCGCAGGGCCTCGGTCTCCGCGGGCGTGGCGAAGGCCTGGTAGATCTGGAACAGCGCGGAGCCTTCGACCTCCTTGGGCTCGCCGGGCGCGCGCGAATCGGTCAGGATGCCGCCGATGAGCTTCTTGAGCTGCTCGCGCGAGCTGAACAGCGGGATGGTGTTGTCGTAGCTCTTGCTCATCTTGCGGCCGTCCAGCCCCGGCAGGGTGGCCACATGGTCGTCGATGGCCGCCTCGGGCAGCACGAAATGCTCGCCATACAGGTGGTTGAAGCTCGCGGCCATGTCGCGCGCCATCTCGATGTGTTGGATCTGGTCGCGGCCCACGGGCACCTTGTGGGCCTTGAACATCAGGATGTCGGCGCCCATGAGCACGGGGTACATGAACAGCCCGGCCGTCACGCCGTCGTCCTGTTCGCGCCCGGCGGCGGTGTTCTTGTCCACGCTGGCCTTGTAGGCGTGGGCGCGGTTGAGCACGCCCTTGCCGGTCACGCAGGTCAAGAGCCAGGTGAGTTCAGGGATCTCGGGGATGTCGGACTGGCGGTAGAACGTGACCTGCGCGGGGTTCAGGCCCGCGGCCAGCCAGCTGGCCGCGATCTCCAGCGTGGAGCGCTGGATGCGCGCCGGGTCTTCGCACTTGATGAGCGCGTGGTAGTCGGCCAGGAAGTAGAAGCTCTGCACGCCGGGCGTGAGGCTGGCGGCCACGGACGGGCGGATGGAACCCACGAAGTTGCCCAGGTGGGGCGTGCCCGTGGTGGTGATGCCGGTGAGAAAGCGCGTGGTGCTCATGGAGACGGTGTCAGCAAAAAGGGGGAGAAAAGGCGATCAGCGCAGCAAGGCGGTGAGCGGCGTGAGCAGCAGGTTGATGGCGCCGTAGCCCAGCGACATCAGCGGGCGCAGCCACAGCGTGCCCACCACGCCCGCGATCACGAGGCCCATCACGATGAAGAAGCCCCAGGGCTCGATGCGCGAGACCATGTGGGCCTGTTTCCAGGGCAGCAGGCCCACCAGGATGCGCCCGCCGTCGAGCGGAGGCAGCGGAAACAGGTTGAACGCCCACATCACCAGGTTGACCAGCACCCCGGCGCGGGCCATTTCGATGAAGAAGCGCTCGTCCACGCCAAAGCCCACCAGGGACACCAGCAGCACGGCCCAGACGATGGCCTGGATGAAGTTGGAGGCGGGCCCCGCCAGCGCCACCCACACCATGTGCTTCTTGGGGTTGCGCAGGTTGCCGAAGTTGACCGGCACGGGCTTGGCATAGCCGAACAGGAAGGCCCCCGAGGTCGCGAAGTACAGCAGCAGCGGCATCAGGATGGTGCCGACCGGATCGATGTGCTTGAGCGGGTTGAGGGTGATCCGGCCCATCATGTACGCGGTGTTGTCGCCAAAGTGGCGCGCGGCGTAGCCATGGGCTGCCTCGTGCACGGTGATGGCGAACAGCACCGGCAGGGCGTAGATCAGAACGGTTTGGATGAGATTGGAGATGTCCACCTGTCGATTGTCTCAGACGCGTGGCATGGGTCCCGGGCCGCGCGGGAGGAGGGGCCGGCCGGGCAGCGTGGCGGCCAGTGGTACGACAAGATCGGGAGTGGCGGACAAATCGTTGATAGCATGTGGCATGGCGTAACGAATTGCATCTGTTGGGCTCGCGTCCAGCCCTTTTCTTGCGCTCTGGCCCACACTCATACTACGCAGACCCCTTTCGGAGACATTCCCGTGCCCTTGGATCACCTCAAAATCGGAACCCGCCTCATTCTTGCGTTCGGGGGCATCGCCCTGCTGGTGGCGCTGACCATGGGCATGGCGATGTCCAGGATCGGCCGGGCCGAAGACGCCTACCGCGGCGCGGTGTCCACGGCCAGCAACGCCGCCGCGGACGGTGAACGCACGGCCAAGGCCACGCAGGCGCAGGAGCACCTGCAAGGCGCGCGCGGCTGGATCGTGGGCGGCGGGCTGGCGGTGTTCGCGCTCTCGCTGGTGGCTTTTCTCACGCTGCGCAGCGGCATTGTCAGCCCGCTCAACCAGGCCATCCTGATCGCCGAAACCGTGGCCTCGGGCGACCTGAGCCAGGAATTCAGTTCGGACCTGGAAGGGGACTTCGGCCGGCTGCTGGGAGCGCTGGGCACCATGGAAGACACGCTGACCGACCTGGTGTCGCGCATCAAGCAGGATGCGGATGCCATCAGCGCCTCCGCGGTGAACATCGACCATGGGAACACCGACCTGTCCCGCCGTGCGGAGGACCAGGTGTCCTCCCTGACCGAAACGGCGGCCAGCATGGAGCAACTGACCGCCACCGTGCGCCAGAACGCCGAGCGCGCCCATTCCGCCAGCGGCCTGGCCGTCAAGGCCTCGGCCATCGCCGAGCACGGCGGCACCGTGGTGGGCGAGGTGGTGCAGACCATGCAGGCCATCAGCGGCAGCTCGCGCAAGATCGTGGACATCATCCAGGTCATCGAAGGCATTGCCTTCCAGACCAACATCCTGGCGCTGAACGCCGCCGTGGAGGCCGCCCGCGCGGGCGAGCAGGGCCGGGGCTTCGCGGTGGTGGCCAGCGAGGTGCGCAACCTGGCCCAGCGCAGCGCGGTCGCTGCGCGCGAGATCAAGGCGCTCATCAGCGCGTCGGTGGAGCAGGTGGAGAGCGGCGCCGGCCAGGTGGGCAAGGCTGGCAAGACCATGGCCGAAATCGTGACCGCCGTGGGCCAGGTGAGCGCGCTGCTGGGGGAAATCTCCATCGCCCTGCGCGAGCAGAGCGAGGCCATCAGCCACGTGAATGTGGCGGTGTCGCACATGGATGGCTCCACGCAGGAAACGGCCGCGCTGGTTCAGAGCGCCGTGTCCACCGCGACCTCGCTCACCGCGCAGGCCCGGGACCTGGAGCAGGCCGTGGGTGCGTTCAAGCTGTAGCCCCTGAGCGGCGGCGCCGCTTCCCCCTCAGGGGGACGCCACCGGTGGCCTGGCGGAGCCAGTTCAATGGTGGCGCTGGTTTTGGCAGCGCCGGTTTTTGGGCGCGGTAGCCTGAAAGGCGCTTTTGCCGATCCTCAAGACCGCTCTGCGCGGGCGCCGGGCGGGCCCCCGGGGCCTGCAGTTTTTACAGCCCCAGAGCCTTCAAGCTGCCCCGGCCTTCGCGCATCACTTCGGGTTCGCCGCCGGTGCCCATGGGGGTCAGGTCCACCACCGTCGTGGGCTCCAGCGGGCAGGCGCCCGCATCCACCACGGCATCCACCAGCTTTTCATAGCGCTCGCGGATTTCCTGCGGGTCGTTCAGCGGTTCCGTCTCGCCAGCGGGTATCAGCGTGGTGGCCAGCAAGGGGGCGCCGTGCAGCTCCAGCAGCAGCTGCAGGCCCTTGCGGTCGGGCACGCGCAGGCCGATGGTCTTGCGCGAGGGGTGGCTCACGCGGCGCGGCACTTCCTTGGTGGCTTCGAGGATGAAGGTGTAGGGGCCGGGCGTGCCCAGCTTCAGCAGGCGGTACTGCCGGTTGTCCACGCGCGCATAGTTGGCCAGCTCCGACAGGTCGCGGCACAGCAGCGTGAGGTGGTGCCTGTCGTCCACCTGGCGGATGCGGCGCAGGCGGTCCACGGCGTCCTTGTCGTCCAGGTGGCAGACGAGGGCATAGCTGGAGTCGGTGGGCACGGCCACGATGCCGCCCTTTTGCAGCAGCGCCGCCGCCTGCTTGAGCAGGCGGGGCTGCGGGTTGTCGGGATGGACTTCGAAATACTGGGCCATGAACGGGTGCGCCTCAGGCGTTGGCCGGATGGAGGATGCGGTCGGACAGCAGCTCCCACACGGGTGTCAGCGCGCCGGGCAGCAGCGGCAGGGTGCCCAGGTCGGTGTGCGATTCATCGGGGCTGTGGAAGTCGCTGCCGCGCGACGCGGCCAGGCCGAATTCCTGCGCCATGCCGGCGTAGGTGACGTATTCGGCAGCGCTGTGGCTGCCGGTGACGACCTCCACCCCGCGCCCGCCGTGGGTCTTGAACTCGGAAAACAGCGCGAATTCCTCATTGGCGCTGAACTTGTAGCGCGCCGGGTGGGCAATGATCGCCATGCCGCCCGCGTCCGTGATCCAGCGCACGGCGTCGCCCAGCGACGCCCAGCGGTGCGGCACGTAGCCGGGCTTGCCTTCGGTGAGGAACTTGCGGAATACCTCGGAGGTGTCCTTGCAGACCCCGGTTTCCACCAGGAAGCGAGCGAAATGCGTGCGCGAGATCAGTGCCGGGTTGCCCACGAACTGCAGGGCGCCTTCATACGCGCCCTGGATGCCCACCTGGGCCAGCTGCTGGGCCATGTCCTTGGCGCGTTCGCCGCGCCCGCCCCGGGTCGCGGCCAGGCCCTGGGCCAGCTGCGCGTCGTCGGGGTCGAACCCCAGGCCGACGATGTGGACGGTGGTGTCGGCGAAGGTGACGGAAATCTCGGTACCCGTGAGATAGGCCATGCCCTGTGCGTGGGCGGCTGCGCGGGCGCGGTGCTGGCCGCCGATTTCGTCATGGTCGGTCAACGCCCACAGCTCGACACCGTTTGCCCTGGCCCGCGCGGCCAGGTCCTCGGGGGTCATGGTTCCGTCGGATACCACGGAATGGCAGTGCAGGTCGGCGTTGAGTATGGTTGTCACGAGGCCATTTTAGGGCTTGTACCGATAACGTGCCTTGCCGAACCCAGCAACACTGCAGTCAGGGGCATTGCGCCCGGCGGCCCGGCAACCTTGGCCGGGGCCATGTGCCGGGCAGTCCTTTCAGACCATCGTAGGCGTTCCAAGGAGCAACCATGAAATTCAACGACCTGCGCGTGTCCCACAAGATGTGGAGCGTCATCCTGGGCCTTCTGGCGCTCATGCTGGTCTCGGCCATCTGGACCCAGTGGTACGGCCGGCAGGTGACGGCGTCCACCGAAGAGGCCGTGGAAAAATACGAAGCCGCCATCACCACCGCCGTGACCTGGCGCGGCCTGGCCGAGGTGGCCGTGACGATGTCGATGGCGAGTTTCGTCACCACCGACCAGGCGCTCAAGGCCGACTTCGACACCCGGGTGGCCGCGCTCACCGCGCGCATCACGCCGGTGCAGGAAAAGATCAACAAGACCTCCGTCTCGCCCGAGGACAAGGCGGCGCTCGCGCAGGTGGCGGCCACGCGTGCGGATATCCGGGGCCAGACCGACAAGCTCAAGGAGCTGACGGATGCGGGCGATGCGGCGGCCAAGCAGGCGTACCTAGCAAACGTCTACCGCCCCAAGGCCGTGGCCTACCTGGAGGCCATCGACAAGTTCGTGGCCGCGCAGCAAAGCCAGCGCGATGAAGCCGTCCGTGCGGCGCACGACACGCGCGGCAACCTGGTGCTGATCGGTGCCGTGGCAGCCGTCGCCGTGGTGCTGCTGGGCATGCTGCTGGCCGCGATGCTGGTGCGCTCCATCACGGCGCCGCTGGACCGCGCGGTGGCCCTGGCCGAGGCCATCTCGGCGGGCGACCTCACGCAGAACATCCACGACGACCGCAAGGACGAGCTGGGCATGCTCACGCGGGCCCTGTCGGCCATGTCAGACCGCCTTCGCGGCGTGGTGAGCGAGGTGCGCTCGGGGGTGGACTCGGTGTCGTCGGCGTCGATCCAGATCGCCAACGGCAACCATGACCTGTCGGCGCGCACGGAGCAGACGGCCTCCAACCTGGAAGAGACGGCGGCGAGCATGGAAGAGCTGACGGCCACGGTGAGCCAGTCGGCGGACACCGCGCGCCAGGCCAACCAGCTGGCCGGAACGGCCGCGCAGGCGGCGGCACGCGGTGGCGAAGTGGTGGGCCAGGTGGTCACCAGCATGCAGCAGATCACCGACAGCTCGCGCAAGATCAACGACATCATCGGCGTCATCGACGGCATTGCCTTCCAGACCAACATCCTGGCGCTGAATGCTGCGGTGGAGGCGGCCCGCGCGGGCGAGCAGGGCCGGGGCTTCGCGGTGGTGGCCAGCGAAGTGCGCAGCCTGGCCGGGCGCAGCGCCGAGGCGGCCAAGGAAATCAAGACCCTGATCAGCGCCTCGGTGCAGAACGTGGAATCGGGGTCGGCCCAGGTGGCGCAGGCGGGCCAGAGCATGGAGGAAATCGTGGCGAGCGTGCAGCGGGTGAGCGACCTCATTGGAGAGATCACGGCATCCTCGACAGAGCAGCGCGACGGTATCGCCCAGGTGAACCAGGCGGTGACGCACCTCGACCAGATGACACAGCAGAACGCGGCGCTGGTGGAGGAGTCGACGGCGGCGGCGGCCTCGATGCGCGACCAGGCGCAGAGGCTGGCCGAGGTGGTGGCCATGTTCAACGTGGGGGCCGTGGCCAGCCGGGCTCCCGCCGCGCCCGCCCGTTCCGCGCCACCCGCCATGGCGCCGAGGCCCGCGCCTGCCGCCAAGGCCCGCGTGGGTACCAGTGCCAGCGGCAAGCCCGCGGGCAGCGCCAAGGCGCCAGCGGCCGCGCGACTGTCTTCCCCCGCGCCGGCCGCCGCCCCCAAGGCGGCTGCCCCGGCACCATCTCACCCACCGGCGCCACGCGCCACCTCGGGAGGCAACGACGATGAGTGGGAAAGCTTCTGATCCGGGGTGGAGGCCCTGGCCGCTGCCGAACTGATTGCTCTCGAAATAATAGCTGAAGGCGCTTGACCATCAAGCGCTGGAGGCCGTTTTTTGCAAGAACAGGCGCCAGGAGGCGCTGGCGCCCTGACTCTTGCCTCCCCCGTTCCACCTCTGTGCCCCGTTTGCGCCGCTCGCGGTCCGTGCCCGGCGTGCGCCCGCGTGGCCGCCGGTGGGGAATGCGGGTTTCTCCCGGTGAGGTGCTGGCGTGGCGGCGCGCCGGGCTGGCGTAGGCTATGGGTTGTTTGCTGATGTAATCGGATGTTTCCCTGGCGAACCTCGCCTTGCATGAAAACACTACAGATCCACGAGGAAGAACAACCCATGCAACTCGACAATATCCGCGTTTCCCGCAAGCTGTGGGGCGCATTTCTGGGCCTGATGATCGGCATGCTGCTGCTCTCGGGCTTTGCCCAGAACCGGGCCAACAGCTCCATGTCCTCGGCGATCGACGCCGTCGTGGACATCGAGGGGCGCATCTCCGCCGCCGTGCGCTGGCGCGGCGCCACCGAGACGGCCGTCACCATGGTCATGGGCGGCGCCGTGACCACGGATGCCGTGCTGGCCGAGCAGTATGGCGCCAAGGTCAAGGAGATCATCGGCAACATCAACAAGGTGCAGGAAGGCATCGTGGCCTCGGCCACCGCCCCCGAGGAAAAGGCTGCGCTGGACAAGGTGCTGGAGGCCCGCAAGGCCGTGCTGGCGGCCACCGCCAAGACCTGGGAGCTCAAGGGCGCCGGCGACGCCGTGGCGACCCAGCGGTTCGCCGACAACGAATTCGCCCCCCTGGTCACCAAATACCTCAAGGCGCAGGACGACTTCGTCGCCACGCTCGAGACGCGCCGCGACGCCATCCGCGCCGACGCCTCGGCGCGCCGCGTGGAATACGCGATCTGGGGAATCATCACCTCGCTGGTGCTGATGGCCGTGGGGCTGTTCCTGGCCTGGAAGCTGGTGCGCTCCATCACCCTTCCGCTGGATGAGGCGGTGAACACCATCGACGCCATCGCGGCGGGCGACCTCACCCAGGAGCTGCAATCCGTCCGCAAGGACGAGTTCGGCCACATGCTGCGTTCGCTGTCGGCCATGTCGGCACGCCTTCGCGGCGTGGTGAGCGAGGTGCGCTCGGGGGTGGACTCGGTGTCGTCGGCGTCGATCCAGATCGCCAACGGCAACCACGACCTGTCGGCGCGCACGGAGCAGACGGCCTCCAACCTGGAAGAGACGGCGGCGAGCATGGAAGAGCTGACGGCCACGGTGAGCCAGTCGGCGGACACCGCGCGCCAGGCCAACCAGCTGGCCGGAACGGCCGCGCAGGCGGCGGCACGCGGTGGCGAAGTGGTGGGCCAGGTGGTCACCAGCATGCAGCAGATCACCGACAGCTCGCGCAAGATCAACGACATCATCGGCGTCATCGACGGCATTGCCTTCCAGACCAACATCCTGGCGCTGAATGCTGCGGTGGAGGCGGCCCGCGCGGGCGAGCAGGGCCGGGGCTTCGCGGTGGTGGCCAGCGAAGTGCGCAGCCTGGCCGGGCGCAGCGCCGAGGCGGCCAAGGAAATCAAGACCCTGATCAGCGCCTCGGTGCAGAACGTGGAATCGGGGTCGGCCCAGGTGGCGCAGGCGGGCCAGAGCATGGAGGAAATCGTGGCGAGCGTGCAGCGGGTGAGCGACCTCATTGGAGAGATCACGGCATCCTCGACAGAGCAGCGCGACGGTATCGCCCAGGTGAACCAGGCGGTGACGCACCTCGACCAGATGACACAGCAGAACGCGGCGCTGGTGGAGGAGTCGACGGCGGCGGCGGCCTCGATGCGCGACCAGGCGCAGAGGCTGGCCGAGGTGGTGTCGGTGTTCAACGTGGGCGCGGTCGCGGTGCGCGCGCCAGCAGCACCCCGCCCGGCGCCCGCTGCCGCGCCCCGGCCGGCCGCGGCCAAGGTGGCCGCCACCCACCACCCGCGCGTGGCGGGGGCCAAACCCGCCGTTGCACGGCCTCCAGCACCGGCCCCGGCCCGGCTTGCGCCGCCCGCGGCCCCGGCGGCCCGGCCCGCGCCACCGCCGGCGGCGGCTTCCCGTGGCGGCGATGACGACTGGGAGAGCTTCTGACGGCCGCCACTGGGTTGGGCTGGTTGCTACTAAATAGATAGCTTCCAGCGCTTCCCAGCCGTGCGCGGGCGGCCCATTTCATCGCGCCATCTGCCGCCTTCTCCATGAAGGCTGCCCCCACTGCCTTGGTTCCTGTGGCGCCTTGTGCGCCGTTCGTTTCCGCGCACCCCCGAAAAGGACTTGCCCATGCCCCTCGTCAACATCCGCCTCGCCCGGCGCGACCTGCCCACCACGGCCGCGCAGAAGGCGGCGCTCATCGCCGGCGTCACCCAGCTGATGCAGCAGGTGCTGGACAAGCGGCCCGAGACCGTGACGGTCATCATTGACGAAGTGGACCCCGAAAACTGGGGCCAGGGCGGGGAGCCGGTGACGGTGATCCGCCAGCGCCGCCAGTGACCCGTGCGCGCAGTCCTCAGAGCTGCGCGCCCTCGACCAGGAACTGCACCTTGCGCTCGCCCTTCCACTCGTTCACATCGAGGCGGAAGGCCAGCAGCACGCGCGCGGGCAGTTGCTCGGTGTGGCCGAACCAGATGGCATCCACCGGGTTGCCCTGGTGCATGAGCTTGATCGACAGGTGGTTCTTGGACTCGCCCACCAGTCGCTGGCTCACGATCTGCACTTCTTCGCTGAACGTGGGGGGCGCAAAGCCCTGGCCCCAGACCTCGTGGTGCAGGGTGTCCACCATGTCGGCGCGGCAGTATTCGGGGGCCAGGGGGCCGTCGGTCTCGATGCGGCGGGTGAGGGTGGAGGCATCGAGCCACTCCTGCGCCACCTGGGCCAGGGCGCGCTCAAACACATCGAACGCTTCTTCGGCCACGGTGCAGCCCGCCGCCATGGCATGGCCGCCGAACTTCAGCAGCACGCCCGGGTGGCGCTTGGCCACCAGGTCGAGCGCATCGCGCAGGTGAAAGCCGGGGATGGAGCGGCCCGAGCCCTTGAGCTCGTGCTCCTTGCCCGGCGCGCTGCTGGCCGCGAACACGAAGGTGGGACGGTGCAGCTTGTCCTTGATGCGGCTGGCCACGATGCCCACCACGCCTTCGTGGAAGTCGGGGTCGAACACGCTGATGGCCGGGGGCGGCTCCTCGTCTTCCTGGAACAGGCTCTCGGCCATCAGCATGGCCTGGTCGCGCATCCCGCCCTCGATCTCGCGGCGCTCGCGGTTGATGCCGTCGAGCAGGCCCGCCAGCTCGGCGGCGCGGCCCGCGTCGTCGGTCAGCAGGCATTCGATGCCCAGCGTCATGTCGGCCAGGCGACCCGCGGCATTGATGCGCGGGCCCAGCGCAAAGCCAAAGTCGAACGTGGTGGCCACCGGGGCCTTGCGGCCTGCGGCATGGAACAGCGCGGCGATGCCTGTGGGCATCTGGCCCGCGCGGATGCGCTTCAGGCCCTGGGCGACCAGGCGGCGGTTGTTGGCGTCGAGCTTCACCACATCGGCCACGGTGCCCAGCGCCACGAGTGTGAGCAGCGGGTCGAGCTTGGGTTGCAAGGGCTGGTGCGCCCCCACGCTCCCCACTACGTGTGGTTCGCTGCCCCCCAGGGGGGCGCTCGCGCCTTGGGGCGGCCCGGCGGCGCTCGGCGCATCAAAGATTCCGCGCGCCCGCAGCTCGGCCCGCAGCGCCAGCAGCACGTAGAACATCACGCCCACACCGGCCATGGACTTGCTCTCGAACGTGCAGCCGGGCTGGTTGGGGTTGACGATGGCGTCGGCCGCCGGCAGTTCGGGCCCGGGAAGGTGGTGGTCGGTCACGAGCACCTGCAGGCCCAGCGCCTTGGCCTCGGCCACGCCGTCCACGCTGGCGATGCCGTTGTCCACGGTGATGAGCACGTCGGCGCCGCGCTCGGCCACGCGCCGGGCGATGGGGGGCGTGAGGCCGTAGCCGTCGGTCACGCGGTCGGGCACGAGGTAGTCCACGTGCTGCGCGCCCAGCAACCGCAGGCCGCGCACGCCCACGGCGCAGGCGGTGGCGCCGTCGCAGTCGTAGTCGGCCACGATGACAAGGCGCTTGTTTTGCGCCATGGCGTCGGCCAGCAGGCGGGCGGCGGTGTCAATGCCTTTCAAACCCGAGGGAGGGAGCAGGCGGCCCAGGCCGTCGTCCAGCTCGTCCTTGGCACGCACGCCGCGCGCGGCATACAGGCGGGCCAGCAGCGGGTGCACGCCGGCTTGCTCCAGCGCCCAGGCGGCGCGGGGGGGGATGTCTCTTGCTACTATTTTCATAGCTTCTCGCGCAGTTCTGCAAAGCGCTGGGGCCTGAAAAGGCTTTGAAAACGCTGGGCCAGCGTGCGGGGCGCGCTGTGGAAGGCCAGCGCATTGCGCTCCCCACACAGTGTCAGTTGCACCGGCACGCCGTCTTCGGCCTTGCGCAGAAGGCCGGCCACGGGGCCTGCGTCCAGCGCGGTCCAGGCGGCGGCCCAGGCGCGCCAGTCTTCATTCAGCGCCGCGCCGCGCAGGGTGGTGGGTACCGTCGGCGCAGTGGCGGCGGTGGGGGCGGGCACAGGCAGGGGGCCGGTGCCATGCACCCAGAACGAGTTGATCACCGGCAGCCCGCGCGCCGTGCGCTCGTCGTTGAAGGCGTGGGTGTAGAGCAGCATCTGCATCTCGCTGTGCAGGCGGTGCAGCGTGCGGGCCTCGCGCGCATCCGGCATCCAGGCGCGCACGTCGCGCAGCAGCACGCGTTCCAGCGAGGCGGTGGCAAGCAGGGCAAACAGCGGGCTGCGGGCCAGCCAGCGCGTGGGCTGGTCGTAGTGCAGGGTGATGCCGTCTTCGGCGAACCAGGGGGACACGATGGCCAGCAGCGCGCGCGATGCGGCCTCGTCCAGTCCCAGGAGTTCAGGGTCGCGCAGCGTGACGTGGTCGGTGCTGACCTGCCACTGGCAGGGCGTGACAAAGGCCCAGGCCGCTCCATCGGCGGGCTGGCCCTGCTGGTGGCGGTGCCACGCGGCCCAGGGGATGCGGCCGTCCTGCGCAGGCAGGCCCAGGGCGCGCGCCAGGGCGCGTTCGTGGGGGGCGGAGAAGGTTGTTTCCTCGCCGCTGTCACTCTGGGCGGGATGGGGGCTGAGCCGGGCCAGAAGCCGGTCCAGGTGGGGCAGGGCCAGGCGCTGCAGGGCTTGCTGGCATCCCGGGGAGGCGCTGGCGGCGTAGGGAATGAGCAAATGGGTGGTGTCCGACATGGGCCTATTGTCCGGGATGCCACAATCTGGCCGGCCTGTGGCGTGCATTCCGCACCCTGCAGTGCCTTCTTTCCTTATTCATGCAAATCCCCTACGAACTGGCCCTGGGCTGGCGCTACACGCGCGCGGGCCGCGCCACGCGGCGCAATGGCTTCATCTCGTTCATCTCGGGCGTGTCCATGCTGGGCATCGCGCTTGGGGTGGCGGCGCTCATCATCGTGCTGTCGGTGATGAACGGCTTTCAGAAGGAAGTGCGCGACCGCATGCTCAGCGTGGTCTCGCACATCGAGATTTTTGCGCCCCAGGGCGCGGCGCTGCCCGACCCGGCGCGCACGCTGGCCGAGGCCAGGCAGAACCCCAACGTGGTGGGCGCTGCGCCGTTCGTGGCGGCGCAGGCGCTGCTGGCGCGTGGCGAGGACATGAAGGGCGCGCTGGTGCGCGGCATCGACCCGGCGCTGGAAGGCGCGGTGACGGACCTGGCCGCCACCAACGAAAAAACGCTCAACCTGCTGGTGCCCGGCGAATTCCGCGTGGTGCTGGGCGGCGAGCTGGCCCGCGCTTTGGGCGTGCGCGCCGGCGATGTGGTCACCCTGATCGCCCCGGCGGGCCAGGTGACCCCGGCGGGCGTGGTGCCACGCCTCAAGCAGATGACGGTGGCGGGCACGTTTGATTCCGGCCACTACGAATACGACTCGGCGCTGGTGCTGCTGCACCATGAGGACGCCCAGCGCATCTTCCGCCTGGAAGGCCCCACGGGCGTGCGCCTGAAGCTCAAGGACCTGCACCAGGCGCGCGACGTGGCCCAGCAGCTGGCGGGGTCCCTAAGCGGCCAGCTGCTGATCCGCGACTGGACGCAGCAGAACCGCACCTGGTTCGCGGCCGTGCAGCTTGAAAAGCGCATGATGTTCATCATTCTCACGCTCATCGTGGCGGTGGCGGCGTTCAACCTGGTGTCCACCCTGGTGATGACGGTGACCGACAAGCGCGCCGACATCGCCATCCTGCGCACGCTGGGCGCCAGCCCGAAAAGCATCATGAGCATCTTCGTGGTGCAGGGCGCCATGGTGGGCGTGATCGGCACGGCCGTGGGCCTGCTGCTGGGGCTCTCCATCGCCTTCAACATCGACGTGATCGTGCCGGCCATCGAGAGGGCGCTGAACGCGAGTTTCCTGCCCAAGGACATTTACCTGATCAGCAAGATGCCCAGCGAGCCGCAGAACAGCGACATCCTGCCCATCGGCATCATCTCGCTCGTGCTGGCCTTCGTGGCCACGCTCTACCCCAGCTGGCGTGCCAGCCGTGTGAATCCTGCCGAGGCCCTGCGCTATGAGTAATACGACCCCCACGCTCGGCACCGGCGTGTCCCCGCGGCCCTTCGAGGCGGCGCCCGCCGCCCACGCCGGCTTGCATGGCCCGGTGGTTCTGGAGGCGCACGGCCTGACCAAGCGCTTCACCGAAGGGCGCCTGGACGTGACCGTGCTGCAGGGCGTGGACCTGCGGGTGCACGCGGGCGAGACGCTGGCCATCGTCGGCGCCTCGGGCTCGGGCAAGAGCACCTTGCTGCACCTGCTGGGCGGGCTGGATGCGCCCACCTCGGGCACCGTGCGCCTGAAGGGGGAGGCCATGTCGTCCCTCTCCGCCGAACGGCAGGGCCAGCTGCGCAACCAGCACCTGGGCTTCATCTACCAGTTCCACCACCTGCTGCCCGAGTTCAGCGCGCTGGACAATGTGGCCATGCCGCTGCGCATCCGCCGCATGCCGTACGAGCAGTGCCAGCACGAGGCCGCGAAGGTGCTGGCCGCCGTCGGGCTGAAGGAGCGCCTGCACCACCGTCCGGCCGAGCTGTCGGGGGGGGAGCGCCAGCGCGTGGCCATCGCCCGGGCGCTGGTCACCCGTCCGGCCTGCGTGCTGGCCGACGAGCCCACGGGCAATCTCGACCGCACCACGGCCGACGGCGTGTTTGAACTGATGATGCAGCTGGCGCGGGACCAGGGCACGGCGTTCGTGATGGTCACGCACGACGAATCCCTGGCCGTGCGCTGCAGCCGCGTGGTGCGGCTGGTGCTCGGCCACCTGACCTGATATCTGGCCCGGGCCCGGCGTTCCTCGCCTCGCCAGCCTGTGGCCGGCGGCCTGCGCGGGGTGCGAGGATGGCGGGGCGGGTCTAGATGCCGAGGATCTTCTTGGCTTGCGCCAGGGATTTCATCGAGTCGTCATGTTTGCCGGCCTTGTGCTGGGCCTCGCCCTCCGCGCGCAGCTGTTTGACCTTGGCGGCGTTGTCGGCCGTCAGCGCCGGATGGGTGGCCAGCTTGGCGTCGATGGCCTTCATCTCGTTGGGGCAGTTGTGGGCCAGCGCGGAGCCGGCGGCCATGGCGAGCAGCGCCACGGCTGCGATCTGGGTCAGGAAGCGCATGAAATGTCTCCTCAGGTTCGAGCCATGATCCCCGGCACGGGCGGCCATGGGCCGCTATCCGTGCATGCCCGCGGGCGTGGCTGCCTGCCTGCCTGCGGGCTCGCGCGTGGCGCCAGGGGCCTACATCACCCTCCCGTACCACCAGACCGAAAGTGCTGCTGCCAGCAGGGCCAGCACGGCGCCCGCCAGTGCCAGCAGGGCAGAGATCTCGGTTTCCTTCTTCTCCACCGTCAATCGCGAGCTGAGCGTTTCGTAGACCTTCTTGAGGTCGGCCGCCGTGGCCGCGTGGAAGTACTCGGCGTTCGTGCGCGTCGCCACGGCCTTCAGGGTTTCTTCGTCGAGCCGCACGCGCATCGACCACCCTTCGAACCCTATCGTCTCGCCCTGCACGGTGCCCACGCCCACGGTGTACACGCGCACGCCGCGGTCCGCCGCCCACTTGGCGGCTTCAAGCGGGTCCACGCCCGTGGTGCGCTGCCCGTCGGTCAGCATGATGATGGCCGCCGAGGTGTAGGAGCCCGGCGCCACCGGGGTGAAGGGCTTGGCGGGGTCCTGCTTGTTGCCGATCTCGTCGATGGGCTTGGGACGCATCGCCTGGCGGCCCCCCAGCGCCGCGATGTCGATGCCCGCATCCGGAAAAATGGTGGCCAGCGACAGCATGATGCCGTTGCCCGTGGCCGTGCCGCGCTGCAGCTGGAAGCTGTCGATGGCCTTGACCAGGTCTTCACGGCTTTGCGTGGGCAGCTGGGCCAGCTGCGCGCTGCCCGCGAACGCCACGATGCCCACGCGCACGTGGCGCGGCAGCTCGGCGATGAAGGCCTTTGCGGCATTCTGGGCGGCGGTGATCCGGTCGGGCTCCACGTCGGCGGCGCGCATGCTGCCCGACACGTCCATGGCCAGCATGATGGTCTGGTCCTGCGAGGGCAGGGTGATCACGGCCAGCGGGCGCGCGGCCGCCAGCAGCAGGGCGATCAGCGCCAGCAGGAAGAGGGCGGGCGGGATGTGGCGCCGCAGGCGCTGGCCGGGGCCCATGGCCTCGCGCACCAGCGACAGGCTGGAGTAGCTGAGCGCCGTCTTCTTGCGCCGGTGCAGCAGCCACCAGTACAGCAGCACCAGCAAGGGCGCGACCAGCAGCAGCCAGAGCAGGGTGGGCCAGAGAAAAACCATGGTGCGGTCCTTGGTGGCGTGGTGGTTCAGGCGGCGGTGGGCAGGGCCGCTTCCGAGGGCGCGGGGGCAGAGGGGGCGCGCGGCGCCCGCACGCGGCGCTGGCGCAGGTCCATGAAGCGCAGCAGCGCATCGACCAGGTCGTCGTCGGTGCACAGTTCCAGCGTGTCGGCGCCGGCGCGGGCCAGGCCCTCGCGCAGCGCGGCCTCGCGCTCGGCGGCCAGGCGGGCGAAGCGGCGGCGAAAGGCCGCGTCGTGCGTGTCCACCTGCAGCTGCTCGCCGCTTTCGGCGTCGCGCAGCGTGATGAGGCCGACGTCCGGCAGCGCGAGCTCCAGCGGGTCCAGCAGGCGCACGGCCACCACGTCGTGCCGCTGCGCCAGCTGGGCCAGGGGTTTCTCCCAGCCGGGCGCGCTGATGAAGTCCGACACCACGAACACGGTGGCGCGGCGGCGCAGGTTGGCAAGCCCCGCCTGCAGCAGCCGGTGCAGTTCGGTGGCGGCGCCGCCGCCCTTCGCGCGTGTGGGCGTGGCCGCCTTTTCAGGGGCCAGCAGGCGGTGCACCAGGTGCAGCACATGGGCGCGGCTGCTGCGCGGCGGCAGCACGGCGTCCACCGCGCGTTCGGCCTGGCCGCTGGCGCCGCCGTACAGCATGGCGCCCACGCGGTTGCCGTGGCGGGTGAGCAGGCGCGAGAGCACGGCCACGAAACCCGTGAGGATGTCTCGCTTGGCATGGCCCTCGGGGCCGAAGCTGATGGAGGGGCTCAGGTCCAGCAGGAACCAGGCGGTCATTTCGCGGTCTTCGATGAACACGCGCACGTGCGGCGTGTTCAGGCGGGCGGTCACGTTCCAGTCGATGTGGCGGACGTCGTCGTGCGGCTGGTATTCGCGCAGGTCGGCCAGGTCCAGGCCGCTGCCGCGCATCAGGGTGCGGTAGTCGCCCTGCAGCAGGCCGTCCAGGCGGCGGATGACCTTCCACTCCAGCTCGCGCAGCAGGCGGTCGGCCTGCCCCGGCAGGGTGGGCAGGACGTGGACCGTGGCGCCGGGGGGGTCAGGCGGCTTTTTGCTCATGGTGCAGCGGGCGCGCGGGCGCCGGTATCTTGGCCATGATGCGCTGGATGAGCGCGTCGGCGTCCAGGCCTTCGGAGAGCGCCTCGTACGACAGGGCGACGCGGTGGCGCAGCACGTCGGCCGCCAGGGCGGTCATGTCCTCGGGCAGCACGTAGTTGCGCCCGCGCAGCATGGCCAGGGCCTGGGCGCCCTCGGCCAGGGCAATGGTGGCGCGCGGGCTTGCGCCGCAGCTGATGTAGCCGGCCAGGTCCTTGAGGCCATGCCGCGCGGGCTCGCGGGTGGCGGCCACCAGCTTCACGGCATATTGCAGCATCGACGGGTCTACATACACCGTGCGGCATTCGGCCTGCAGCGCCGCCAGCTGCGCGGTGGTGGCCACGGGCAGCACCTGCACGGGCAGGTCCAGCGCGCGCTGGGCGATCACGAACTCTTCTTCCTCGGTGGGGTAGCCCAGCAGCACCTTCATCATGAAGCGGTCCACCTGGGCCTCGGGCAGCGCGTAGGTGCCCTCGGTCTCGATGGGGTTCTGCGTGGCCATCACCAGGAAGGGCTCGGGCACCTTGTGGGTCTCGCCCGCGATCGTGACCTGGCGTTCCTGCATCACCTCCAGCAGCGCGCTCTGCACCTTGGCGGGCGCGCGGTTGATCTCGTCGGCCAGCAGCAGGTGGGTGAACACGGGGCCCAGCGCGGTGCTGAATTCGCCGGTCTTCTGGTTGTACATGCGCGTGCCCACCAGGTCGGCGGGCACCAGGTCGGGCGTGAACTGGATGCGCTTGAAGCTGCCCTGGATGGTGCTGGCCAGCGTCTTCACGGTGAGCGTCTTGGCCAGTCCCGGCACGCCTTCGACCAGCAGGTGGCCCTGGGCGAGCATGGCGACCATGACGCGCTCCAGAAAGCGGTCCTGGCCCACCACCACGCGCTTGACTTCGTAGAGCACCTGTTCCATCAGGGTGGCGGTGTTCGTTGTGGCTTCCATGGCTTTCCTTCCTTGTCAGGGTTCAACGATGCTGCGAGCCGTACGCGGCCTACGCCACAGGGTGCGTTCCCCTCCCGAAGGAGAGGGGGAAGGCGCGAAGCGACTCAGGGGGTACTGCATGCTAGAACGGCGGCATGCCCACGGCCGAGGCCGCGTTCTCGATGGGCACCGCGAAACCGATGCCGATGAAGGTGCGCGCCGGGGTGGGGTTGAGGATGGCGGTGACGATGCCCACGACCTCGCCGTCGAGCGTGACCAGCGGCCCGCCGGAGTTGCCCGGGTTGGCGGCGGCGTCGAACTGGATCAGGTTGCTGAGCTGGCGCTTGCCCTCGGGCGAGGTGAATTCGCGTTTGAGGCCCGACACCACGCCGGCCGAGGCGGAGGGGCCGATGCCGAAGGGAAACCCCACGGCCACCACATGGTCGCCGGGGCGCAGGTCCTGGGTGGAGCGCAGCGGGGCGGCGAACAGGTCGTCGGGCACCTTGTGGGCCTGCAGCACGGCCAGATCGTTTTCGGGCTGTGCGCCGGTGATGCTGGCCGTGGTCTCCAGGCCGTCATGGAAGGTGATGGCGATGCGGTCGGAGCCCGCCACCACGTGCAGGTTGGTCAGGATGATGCCCTTGTCGACGATGACCACGCCGGTGCCCACGCCACGCTCGACTTCCTCCTTGCCATTCTTGCCGCGGCCGTAGCCCACGACACGCACCACCGAGGGCGAAATCGCTTCCGCCGCGCGCGCAGCGGCGGAGGGCGGGGTGGTGGTCTCCAGCGTGCGCAGCACGGCGGCATCGATGTCTTCCTGGGTGATCCTGCGGGGGGCGGGGCCCTGGTGCAGCCACAGGCTGGCGATGAGCAGGGCGCCAAGCAGCGCGATCATGGTCCACAGGCCGCGCACGTGGCGCCGGGACAGCGTCGTGCCGCCCGCGGTGGCGGCAGGCGCAGGAGACGGAGGCGCAAGGGGGGCGGCTCCATCGGCATCGGCCGTGGGTGCGGGGACCGTGGCCGCCGCTTGCGCCGGGGGGCGGCGGGCAGGGCGGGAGCTGCTGTAGAGGGCGGGCCGGGGCATCCTAGTCACCTTTTCTACTGCGCCGGGGAAAAGCGCATGGTTTTCACGTTAGCACGTATCGCGGCCGGATGCACACCCAAGGTTTCGTCAGGCATCATGGCCGGATGACCGCCTGGATCGATACGCACTGCCACCTGGATGCCCCGGAGTTCGACCCCGACCGCGACGCGGTCCGCCAGGAGGCGCGTGCACGCGGCGTCGCGCATTGCGTGATCCCGGCCGTCGAGCGCGGCAACTGGGGCACCGTGCGGGAGCTGGCGCACCGGCATGGGGACAGCTATGCGCTTGGCATCCACCCCCTGTGCACGGGGCGCGCCGACGACGGGGACCTGGATCTCCTGGCGCAGGAGCTGGAGCAGCACCACGCGGACCCGCGCCTTGCCGCCATCGGCGAGATCGGTCTGGACTATTTCGTGGGCGGCCTGGACCCCGCCCGGCAGGAGCGGTTCTACCGCGCGCAGCTCCAGCTGGCGCGCCGGTTCGATCTGCCCGTGATCCTGCATGTGCGGCGTTCCGCTGACAGGCTGCTCAAGGGCTTGCGGGAGCTGCCCGTGCAGGGCGGCATCGCCCATGCCTTCAACGGCAGCCTGCAGCAGGCGCAGGCCTTCATCGGGCTGGGGTTCAAGCTGGGTTTCGGCGGCGCGATGACCTACGACCGGGCGCTGCAGCTGCGCCGTCTGGCGGCCGAGCTGCCCGGGGATGCACTGGTGCTGGAGACCGATGCACCCGACATCCCGCCCCACTGGCTGTACACCACGGCGGCGCAGCGCGCCGAAGGCCGGCCCCAGGGCCGCAACGCGCCGGCAGAGCTGCCGCGCATCGCCCAGGCGCTGGCGCAGCTGCGGGGCCAGTCCGCGCGGATCCTCGCGCGGGCCACCACCGCGAATGCCCGCGCGGCGCTGCCCCGGATCGCGGCGCTGGTGCCGCTGGAAGCTCCAAATGAGGAGTAATTTTGGAGGTTTCGGCTGTGTGGTGCACGGTTTGCAGCTATCTTTTTTTGTGAACGCGCACAGGGGCTGGCGCGGTTTCAGTCCAGAATCGACGCATGCCTGACGTCCATGCACCTGGTTCCATGCCCGTGCCCGCCACCACCCGGTGGCAGGGGCTGCCGCCCATCGCTGGCGAAGGGACGGTGGTGCTGATCCTGGGCAGCTTTCCGGGCGCGGCCTCGCTGCGGGCGCGCCAGTACTATGCCCATCCGCAGAACCATTTCTGGAAGATTCTGCAGGCCCTCTGGCCAGGGCACCCCCTGCCGCCCGCAGGGAGCGGCGATCCCTACGCGCAGCGCTGCGAATGGCTGCTGGCGCGGGGGCTGGGGCTGTGGGATGTCTATGAAAGCTGCGAGCGGGAAGGCAGCCTGGACACCAGCATCCGCAACGCGAAGGTCAACGACTTTGCGCGCCTGCACGGGCGCTGCCCCCGGCTGGCGGCCGTGGCCCACAACGGTGCCGAAAGCTACCGGCATGCCCCGGCGGTGCTGCGAAGCCTGGGGCCGATGCGCCTGCCGCCGGTCGATGCCGTGCGCCTGCCCTCCACCAGCCCGGCCAACGCCTCCTGGAGCTTTGAACGTAAATTGGCCGCCTGGGCGGAGCTGATGGCCGCCCACGGACTGCTTTGACTGCCTGGAATGACACGAAAAAAGAACACCACCTCCCGCGAACTGCCCGAAGTCAGCGTCTCCGACGATGGCGAGGTGCGGCACCTGCACCTGGGCACGCCCTGGATCCAGGGCTCCATGCGCGTGGCCGAGCCCTTCGAGCTGGAGCTGGAATACGTGCAGCGCATGATGGCCTGGCTGCTGTTCGCCGAGCCCTCCCAGGTGTCCAAGGGGCATGCCATGCAGCTGGGGCTGGGGGCGGGCGCCATCACCAAGTTCTGCCACAAGAAGCTGCGCATCTGCACCACGGCCATCGAGCTCAACCCCCAGGTGCTGGCGGTGTGCCGGCAGTGGTTCAAGCTGCCGCCCGACGGGCCCAAGCTGCGCGTGGTGCTGGCCGATGCCGCGCAGGAGATCAGGAACCCCATGTGGCTGGGCACGGTGGATGCGCTGGCCGTGGACCTGTATGACCACGAGGCGGCCGCGCCCGTGCTCGACAGCCCGGATTTCTACGCGGACTGCCGCGCGCTGCTGACCGATACCGGCAGCATGACCGTCAACCTGTTTGGCCGGGCCTCGAGCTACGGCCGCAGCCTGCAGAGCATGGCGGCCGCTTTCGGCGAAGAGGCGCTCTGGTCGTTCAAGCCCACGCGCGAGGGCAACACCGTGGTGCTCGCGCAGCGCACGCCCACCCGCCCCAAGCGCACCGAACTGTCCGCGCGGGCCGAGGCTATCCAGGCCCGCTGGGATCTGCCCACCGCCAAGTGGCTGCGGGCCTTCAAGCCGGTGGTGGCCTGACCACCGCCGGCCCATGGCTTCATTCTGGAAAGGTTCTTGATGAAAACATCCCTTGTTTCTCCGGATGGCGTGGCGGTCCGGCCCTATGCGGGGCCGGTGGACTGGCGCCGGGTGGTGCAGTGGCTCAGCGATGACCAGGTGATCTCCCCGGAAGAGGCGCAGCGCACCATCGCGCGCTGCTCGCAGGCCGAAAGCTCGCAGCATGCGCTGGTGCGCCTGGCCAACGTGGCCATGGAGCGCGCCAGCGACGGCAAGCCGCTGGACATCGAGACCCTGTCCGAGTACCTGGCCAAGCGGGCAGGACTGCCCTACCTGCGCATCGATCCGCTCAAGGTAGACGTGGGGCGCGTGGCCGACACCATGAGCGCCACCTATGCCGAGCGCCACAAGGTGCTGCCCGTGCAGGTGACCCCCAAGGAAGTGGTGGTGGCCACCTCGGAGCCCTTCATTGACGACTGGGTCGCGGAGGTGGAGCGGCAGTCGCGGCGGACCGTGCGCCGCGTGGTGGCCAGCCCGCTGGACATCCATCGGTTCACGGCGGAGTTCTTCGCGCTGGCCAAGTCGGTGCGCGCCGCCCAGAAGGCGGGGGGCAATTCCGGGGGCAGCAGCTTCGAGCAGCTGGTCGAGCTGGGCAAGAGCAACAAGCAGCTCGACGCCAATGACCAGGGCGTGGTCAAGGTCGTGGACTGGCTCTGGCAGTACGCGTTCGACCAGCGCGCCAGCGACATCCACCTGGAGCCGCGGCGCGACCAGGGGGTGATCCGGTTTCGCATCGACGGCGTGCTGCACCCCGTCTACCAGATGCCCATGGGGGTGCACAACGCCATGGTCTCGCGCATCAAGCTGCTCGGGCGCATCGACGTGGTGGAAAAGCGCCGCCCGCAGGACGGCCGCATCAAGACGCGCAACCAGCGCGGCGACGAGGTGGAAATGCGGCTGTCCACCCTGCCCACGGCGTTCGGCGAGAAGATGGTCATGCGGATCTTCGACCCGGACAACGCCGTCAAGGACCTCGATGCCCTGGGTTTTGCCCAGCACGACGCCGCCCGCTGGGAAGGGCTGGTCAAGCGCCCGCACGGCATCATCCTGGTGACCGGGCCCACCGGCTCGGGCAAGACCACCACGCTGTATTCCACGCTCAAGCGGGTGGCGACCGAGGAGGTCAACGTCAGCACGGTGGAAGACCCCATCGAAATGATCGAGCCCAGCTTCAACCAGACGCAGGTGCAGCCGCAGCTCGACTTCAACTTCGCCGAAGGCCTGCGCGCCCTGATGCGCCAGGACCCGGACATCATCATGGTGGGTGAAATCCGCGACCTGGAGACGGCCGAGATGGCCATCCAGGCGGCGCTCACGGGCCACCTGGTGTTCTCGACCCTGCACACCAACGATGCCCCGTCCGCCATCACCCGGATGATGGAGCTGGGCGTGCCGCCCTACCTCCTGAACGCCACCCTGCTCGGGGTGCTGGCGCAGCGCCTGGTGCGCACCCTGTGCAGGCAGTGCAAGCAGAAGGACGATGCGGCGGACCGCGAGACCCTGATGGCGGTGGTCAAGCCCTGGAAGCTCAGCGGCGGCTACCAGCCGTACAAGCCCGTGGGCTGCGTGGACTGCCGCATGAGCGGCTTTCGCGGCCGCATGGGCCTGTATGAGCTGCTCACGGTGAGCGAGGCGCTCAAGGAAAAGATCAACCAGGCGCCCTCCATCGACATGCTGCGCCGCCAGGCCGTGCAGGACGGCATGCGGCCGTTGCGCCTGGCGGGCGCCTTGCGGGTGGCTGAAGGCCTGACCACGCTGGACGAGGTGATCACCGCGACGCCACCCCTGGAGTGAAGTCCGCCGCGCGGGCGGGGTCTGGGCGGCCAGTCGTTACCGGATGTAGGTGGAATCCACATCCGCGCGCGCTCTGGTTGCCCCCACAATCGCGCAGTCGAGATTTCCGCCAAGGAGACAATTCGTGAAAATCAAAAGTCAAAAAGACTTCTTTGCCGGCCTCATGTTCATGGGTGTCGGTGTGGCGTTCGCGTGGGGTGCAACCACGTACAACGTCGGTAACGGTGCCCGCATGGGCCCGGGCTACTTCCCGCTGCTGCTGGGGATCCTGCTGGCCATCATCGGCAGCGCGATCACCTTCAAGGCCACCACGGTGGAAACCCAGGATGGCGACAAGATCGGAAAGTGGGCCTGGAAGCCGCTGTTCTTCATCCTGGCCGCCAACTTCGCGTTCGGCATCCTGCTGGGCGGCCTGCCGAGCCTGGGCATTCCGGCCATGGGCCTCATCGTGGGCATCTACGCGCTGACCTTCATCTCCAGCCTGGCTGGCAATGAGTTCAACGCCAAGGCGGTGTTCGTGCTGGCCACGGTCTTGGCTGTCGGCAGTTACGTGGCATTCGTCTGGGCGCTCAAGCTGCAGTTCCCTGTGTGGCCGAGTTTCATCACGGGTTGAGCAGGAGCACCGACCATGGATTTGATTAACAACCTCTCGCTCGGTTTTGGCGTGGCCTTCACGTTCCAGAACCTGATCTACTGTTTCATCGGCTGCCTGCTGGGCACGCTGATCGGCGTGCTGCCCGGCATCGGCCCCGTGGCCACCATTGCCATGCTGCTGCCCGCCACCTATGCACTGCCTCCCGTGGCTGCGCTGATCATGCTGGCCGGCATCTACTACGGCGCCCAGTACGGCGGCTCCACCACCGCCATCCTGGTGAACCTGCCGGGTGAATCGTCCTCGGTGGTGACCGTGATCGATGGCTACCAGATGGCGCGCAAGGGCCGAGCGGGGCCGGCGCTTGCGGCGGCCGGGCTGGGCTCGTTCTTCGCCGGCTGCGTGGGCACGCTGATCCTGGCGGCCTTCGCGCCCCCGCTGACCGAAGTGGCCTTCAAGTTCGGCCCCGCCGAATACTTCTCGCTGATGGTGCTGGGCCTGATCGGTGCCGTGGTGCTGGCCTCGGGTTCGCTGCTCAAGGCCGTGGCCATGATCGTGCTGGGCCTGCTGATGGGCCTGGTGGGTACCGACGTGAACTCGGGCGTGGCCCGCTTCAGCTTCGACATCCCTGAACTGACCGACGGCATCGGCTTCGTGACCATCGCCATGGGCGTGTTCGGCTACGGCGAAATCATTGCCAACCTCTCGCGCCCCGATGACGAGCGCGAAGTGTTCACTGCCAAGGTCGAGGGCCTGTTCCCCACCAAGGAAGACTTCAAGCGCATGATTCCTGCCGTGCTGCGCGGCACGGCACTGGGCGCGGCGCTGGGCATCCTGCCCGGTGGCGGTGCGCTGCTGGCGGCGTTTGCGGCCTACACGGTCGAGAAGAAGACCAAGCTCAAGCCCGGTGAAGTCCCCTTCGGCCAAGGCAACATCCGTGGCGTGGCGGCTCCCGAGTCGGCCAACAACGCCGGTTCGCAGACCTCCTTCATCCCGCTGCTGACGCTCGGTATCCCTCCCAACGCCGTGATGGCGCTGATGGTGGGCGCGATGACCATCCACAACATCCAGCCTGGTCCCCAGGTGATGACCAGCAACCCCGAACTGTTCTGGGGCCTGATCGCTTCGATGTGGATCGGCAACGCCATGCTGGTGATCCTGAACCTGCCCCTGATCGGCATCTGGATCAAGCTGCTGACCGTGCCGTACCGCTGGCTGTACCCCTCCATCGTGCTGTTCTGCGCGGTGGGCGTGTACTCCACCAACAACAACACCTTCGACATCTGGATGGTGGGTGCATTCGGCCTGATCGGCTACATCTTCCACAAGCTGGGCACGGAACCCGCACCCTTGCTGCTCGGGTTCATCCTGGGCCCGATGATGGAAGAGAACCTGCGCCGTGCGCTGCTGCTGTCGCGTGGCGACTGGAGCGTGTTCGTCACGCGTCCGCTGTCGGCCGGCCTGCTCGCTGCCGCTGCGCTGCTGCTCGTCATCGTGCTGCTGCCTTCGGTGAAGAACAAGCGCGAGGAAGCGTTCGTGGAAGACTGATCGCACCTCTTTTTCCATCCGACTCCAGAACAGCGGCACCTTCGGGTGCCGTTGTTTTTTGGAGAGCCCGGGGGCCTGCGCACCCTCGGCGCCAGTGGACAATCGCGGGCAGAGGTCCGCATGTCCACTCCATTCCATCTGCCGCAGCATCCCCACCGGGCGATGCTG
Source organism: Acidovorax sp. A79 (assembly GCF_041154505.1). Lineage (GTDB taxonomy): Bacteria > Pseudomonadota > Gammaproteobacteria > Burkholderiales > Burkholderiaceae_C > Acidovorax. The sequence goes on along the minus strand of NZ_AP028672.1, from coordinate 1,566,434 downwards.
CACAACGAAATCCACGCCCGCCCGCCCGAGGCCATGACGGCCCCCCTGGCCATCGCGCACATCGTGATGCTGGCCGATGCGGCCGGGCGCGAAGCGAGCCGGGCCCATGTCGCCGCCCTCCTGCGCGACCACCACATGGCCCTGCCCGATGCGCACACCACACACCTGCGCATGGACCTGGGCGCCTACCGCATGCGGTGGGAACTGCACACCGAGTTCGTCTCCTGGACTTTCATGGTGCCCGCGACGGCGGATGCCTTCGGCGAGCGGGAGCCCGCCAGCGCGGTGGATGCCGTGCCCCGCGAGTGGCTGGCGGCCCTGCCCGGGCAATGCCTGTGCAGCCTGAATCTCTGGGTGCTGCCCACGCACACCTTTGGCTCGGGCTCGCTGGTCAAGCACGTGCTGCACGAGGACACGCTGGTGGCCTCCACCGTGGCCGACGGGCATGGCGAGGTCTACACCGACTTCGCCATCCATGCCGACGGTTTCTCGCGCATGGTGCTGCTCGCGGGGGGCATGACGCAGCGCCGCCTGGGGCGGCTGGTGCAGCGCCTGCTCGAAATCGAGACCTACCGCATGGCGGCCCTGCTGGGCCTGCCCGCGGCGCGCGAGGCGGCCAGCGTGCTGGCGTTCGCCGAGCGTGAGCTGGCCGAGCTGGCCGACGCCATCCGCACCGCCAACCGCGATGCCGAGCCCGTGCTGCTGGACCGCCTGACCCGGCTGGCCGGGCAGGTGGAAAGCCAGTACGCCGCCACGCACTCGCGTTTCTCGGCCAGCAGCGCCTACTTCGAGCTGCTGGACCGCCGCATCGAGGACATCGCCGAATCGCGCCTGGCGGGCATGCAGACCATCCGCGAGTTCATGGACCGGCGCCTCACGCCCGCGCGCAGCACCTGCGAGTGGGCGACCCGCCGGCAGGATGCGCTGTCGCAGCGCGTCTCGCGCATGAGCAACCTGCTGCGCACCCGGGTGGAGATCGAGCAGCAGCAAAGCAGCCAGGCGCTGCTGACCACCATGAACCACCGCCAGGACCTGCAGCTCCAGATGCAGTCCACGGTGGAAGGCCTCTCGGTGGCGGCGATCACGTACTACATCGTTGGCCTGGTGAGCTACCTGGCCAAGGGAGCGCAGAAGCTGGGCTGGCCGCTTTCCCCCGAGACGACGGCCGCCATTGCGATTCCGGTGGTGGCCGTGGGCGTCTGGTGGTCTCTGCGAAGGCTGCACCACAAGGTGTTCCGCAAGCGCCATTGAAGCCGCGCAGGGGGCGGGGCGCAGCCGCCGGCAGCGGCAGATAATGGCCCGATGCCGTTCAGCTACACCTCTTCCTATGCCAGCACCCGCCTGCCGGTGTTTGCGCGCAATGTCGTTTCCACGTCCCACCCGCTGGCTGCCCAGGCGGGCTTGCGCATGCTGCAGCAGGGCGGCAATGCCGTCGATGCGGCCGTGGCGGCGGCCGCTGCCATGACGATCTGCGAGCCCGTGAGCAATGGCCTGGGCAGCGATGCGTTCTGCATCCTCTGGGACGGGCAGGCCTTGCAGGGGCTCAACGCCTCGGGCCGCGCGCCCGCCGCCTGGACGCCCGGGTACTTTCACAGCCGCTACGGCAGGGAGCAGGCGACGCCGCCCCGGCGCGGCATGGATGCCGTCACCGTGCCGGGCGCCGTCAGCGCCTGGGTGGCCCTGTCCGAGCGCTTTGGCAAGCTGCCTTTTGCCGACCTGATGGAGCCCGCCGCCGAGATCGCCGAGCGCGGCTACCTGGTGCCGGTGGTGGTGCAGCAGAAATGGGCCGCCGCCGTGCCCGAGCTGCAGTCGCAGCCAGGGTTTGCGCGGAGCTTCATGCCCTGGGGGCGCGCGCCGCGGGTGGGTGAGCTGTTCCAGTTCGCGGCGGCTGCGCGTGCCTTGCGCGCCATCGGCGCCACGCGGGGGCAGGCGTTCTACACGGGCGAAATCGCCCAGGCGCTGGTGGCCTTCTCGCAGGCCCAGGGCGGCAGCCTGGCGCTGGCGGATCTGGCGGCGCACCGGCCCGAATGGGTCACCCCCATGGCCCGCAACTACCGGGGCCACACGCTGCACGAGATCCCGCCCAACGGGCAAGGCATCGCCGCCCTCATCGCGCTGGGCATCCTCGACCAGTTCGATCTGGCGGGCCTGCCCGTGGATGGCACTGCGTCCCAGCACCTGCAGATCGAGGCGATGAAACTCGCGTTCGCCGATGTGTACCGCTACGTGGCCGAGCCATCGTCCATGGAGGTGACACCCGCCCAAATGCTCGATGACGCGTACCTGGCATCCCGTGCCAAACTGATCGACATGAAGCAGGCGCAGGATTTCGGGGCGGGCAATCCGGCCAAGGGCGGCACGATCTACCTGACCGCGGCCGACGAGAACGGCATGATGGTGAGCTTCATCCAGAGCAACTACATGGGCTTTGGCTCGGGTTGCGTGGAGCCCACGTTCGGCATCAGTCTGCAGAACCGGGGCCAGGCGTTCAGCACCGACCCCGATGGCCCCAATTCCGCCAATCTGGTGGCGCCGGGCAAGCGGCCGTTTCATACCATCATCCCCGCCTTCCTCACGCAGAACGGCCAGCCCGTGATGAGCTACGGCGTGATGGGGGCCAACATGCAGCCCCAGGGCCACCTGCAGACCCTGGTGCGCATGCTGGACTATGGCCAGAACCCGCAGGCGGCCTGCGATGCGCCGCGCTGGCGCTTCAACGAAGGGCTGTCGATCAACGTCGAGGCCGCCATGCCCGCCGCCACGGTGCAGGGGCTGCTCGGCCTGGGGCACCAGATGGAGGTGCTGCAGGACTCCTACCAGGACTTCGGTGCCGGCCAGTTCATCTGGCGCATGGGCGACCCCAAGGTGCAGGGCTACCTGGCCGCCAGCGATCCGCGCCGCGATGGCCAGGTGGCCGGCTATTGATGAGATTTGAGAAAAAAGTGCCTCCAGCCCAATCAGTACAAGCGCTAGCAGCTAGAAAAAATGTAGCAACCGGCCTGTTGCTCGCCCTGCTGGGCTCCATCGCCTTCAGCGGCAAGGCCATCATCGTCAAGCTCGCGTACCGCTACGGAGTGGACGCGGTCACGCTCATCATGTACCGCATGTTGTTTGCGCTGCCCATCTTCGCCGTGATGGCCTGGTGGGCCAGCCGGGGCAAGCCGCCCCTGTCGCGCAAGGACTGGCTGGGCGTGCTGGGCCTGGGGCTCACGGGCTACTACCTGGCGAGCTTTCTGGACTTCGCGGGGCTGGCCTACATCAGCGCCAGCCTGGAGCGCCTCATCCTGTACCTGAACCCCACGCTGGTGGTGATGCTCGGCTGGGTGCTGTACCGGCGCGGCATCCGCTGGGGCCAGGCCGTGGGCATGCTGATCAGCTACTGCGGCGTGGTGCTGGTGTTCGGCCACGAGGCCAACCTGCAGGGCGCCGATGCGGCCTGGGGCACCCTGCTGGTGTTCCTGAGCGCGGTGAGCTATGCCATCTACCTGGTCTACAGCGGCGAGCTGGTGCGGCGCCTGGGGTCCTTGCGGCTGGTGGGGCTGGCCACCACGGTGGCGTGCCTGTGCTGCCTGCTGCAGTTCGTGGTGCTGCGGCCCTTCAGCGCGGCCGTGGTGGCGCCCGAGGTGATCTGGCTGTCGGTGCTCAACGCCACGCTGTGCACGGCCGCGCCCGTGCTCATGGTGATGATGGCGATCGAGCGCGTGGGCGCCGGCATGACCGCGCAGACCGGCATGGTGGGGCCGCTGTCCACCATCCTCATGGGTGTCTGGATCCTGGGCGAACCCTTCACGGTGTGGGTGGCCGCGGGCACGGCGCTGGTCATCGCCGGCATTTTCGTGTTCACGCAGCTCGCGCGCCGCCAGCAGGCCTGATGAAGGTCCTTGCCGTGGTGCTCCGAATGCCACGCGATACGGCCCGGGGGGAGGGGCGCTGTCGGGCATGAAAAAGGGCAGCGCGCGCTGCCCTTTTTTCTTGTTGTCCCGCCGCGTGGGCACGCCTTTTGGGCGCCCCGGGCACCGCTCCGCTACGAGGTCTTTTTCCGCGCGGGCGGCGCGGGCTTGCGGGCGGGCGCCGCCGCCGGATTCACCGCGCCTGGCGCCGCGGCGGCGGGGCCGGAGGCCGGCGAAGGCTGGGGGTTGAGGCGCTGCGCCACCGTGACGGGCGCCACGCCCATGAAGCCATCCAGGTTCTTGCCCATGGCCAGCTCCAGCTGCTCCAGCCGTGCCTGGGCGGGCGGATGGGTGGCCAGGGCCAGCGTGAACATGGGGTTGTCGGGCGCGGCCGTGCGCAGCTGCTGCAGCACCGCCACCAGCCCATACGGATCGAAGCCCGCGCGCGTGGCCAGGGCCACGCCGGTGCGGTCCGCGTCGTACTCGTCGGCCTGGTCCAGGCCGCGCGCATACAGGTTGCGGCCCAGGGCGAGGAACTGCGAGGCCACCAGGTTCCCCACGGCGTTGGTCTTGATCTGCGACGCCACCAGCTGCGTGAACATGCCGGACTGCGCGGTCTTGCGCATGGCGTGCAGGTGGTGCCTGGCGGTGACGTGCGTGATTTCGTGGGCGAGGATGCCCGCCAGTTCGGCCTCGTCCGCGCAGCGGTCGATCAGGCCCTTGGTCACGAACACGTAGCCCCCCGGCGCGGCGAATGCGTTGTACCCGGGATCGTCCAGCACGACGAAGGTCCAGGGAAGATGGGGGCGCTCGGACTGCAGGCTGATCCAGCGCCCGAGGTTGTTCACATAGCGCTGCAGGGCCATGTCCGGGTGCAGCGGTTTGCTGCCCAGCAGCACGGCGGCGAGCTGGCGGCCGATTTCAATCTCTTTCGGCTCGTCGATGCTCTCCACCGAGCGCGTGAGCAGGCTGATGAGGTCGTCGCCCCGGGCGGCATTGCCGCCGCCGGTGACGGCGCCCAGCAGGCCGCCACCGCTGCTGCTGGTGCCTCCACCGAGCGAGTTGAGCAGGTTCATCACGTTCTGGGCATGGCCGCAGACCGGCACCAGGGTGAGCGCCAGGGCGGCGCACGCAGCGGCCAGCGGCCGCGTGCAGGCAGGGGAAAAGGGCAGTCGCATGGCGGCTTTCCTCAGTTGGGGCTGAAGTTGGGGTCGGAAGGATTGGCCGAGGAGCCCGTGGCTCCCGGGCTGCCGCTGGACGACGGACGCTGGGGCGCCGCCAGTGGCGGCACGGCGCGTGGCTGCAGGGAGGCGGTGGTCGCGAACTGGCGTGCCTGGTCCGCATTCACCCGCAGGCCCTCCGCCTGGCCGACGGCGGCCGGGTTGGGCTGCGCGTTGGCGATGTCTTCGGCGCCCAGGCCGCGGATGCCCACGGTGGATGTGGCCGTGGTCGTGGGGCCGCTGTTGCCGCCGAACAGACCGCCCAGGCCCCGCAGGCCGCTCGTGGCCGCGTTGCTGGAAGGTGCGGCCGAGCCCGACTGCGGACCCAGGTCGAACATGTGCACCCAGCCCGTCGCGCCCTGCGGCGTGCTCACCCGGGTCCAGGGGCCCTTGCGCTCGTTGCTGCGGGTGACCACGGTGTTGGCCTCCAGGGGCGCCACGCTCGCGCCAGTGTCGGCGGGGGTGTCGCGCAGTTGCGTGGCGCGCTTGACCACGGCGGACTCCTGCGCTTGCGTGCCCAGGGGCGCCAATGCGGCCAATGCCAGCCAGGCGGCAAGGGCTCCGCGGTGCAGCCAGTTCATCTTGCAACTCTCCACGTATGATGGTTTTCAAAGGCCGCAGGGTGCAGCCGTCAGAACCGGAGATTGTTATGGATTTGGGTATCGCAGGCAAATGGGCGCTGGTGTGCGGCGCGAGCAAGGGCCTGGGCTACGGCTGTGCGCTGGCCCTGGTGCGCGAGGGCGTCAATGTGGTCATCAACGCCCGCAATGCGGACGCCCTCGATCAGGCTGCTACTCAATTGATAGCTGAAGCCGCACAAAATTCTAACGCTGGCGGGCAGAATCAGCCAAAGCCACGGGTGCTGGCCGTGGCCGCCGACATCACCACCGCCGCCGGACGGGAGGCCGTGTTCTCCGTGGCCGGCGGGCCAGGGCGTGACTTCGACATCGTGGTGACCAATGCCGGCGGCCCCCCCACGGGCGACTTCCGCGAGTGGGACCGGGACGCATGGATCAAGGCCGTGGACGCCAACATGCTCACGCCCATCGAACTGATCAAGGCCACGGTGGACGGCATGGCCGCACGGGGCTTTGGCCGCGTCGTCAACATCACTTCCAGCGCCGTGAAGGCGCCCATCGACATCCTGGGCCTGTCCAACGGCGCGCGCAGCGGGCTCACCGGCTTCGTGGCCGGCGTCTCGCGCAGCAAGATCGCCGCGCGCGGCGTGACCATCAACAACCTGCTGCCCGGCAAGTTCGACACCGACCGGCTCGCCGCCACCGTGAACGCGGCCGCCAGCAAGGCCGGCAAGAGCGTGGACGACGTGCGCAGCGCCCAGCAGGCGCAGATTCCGGCCGGGCGCTACGGCACGGCCCAGGAGTTCGGAGCCATCTGCGCGTTCTTGTGCAGCCAGCAGGCGGGCTACATGACGGGGCAGAACGTGCTGGCGGACGGCGGCGCCTACCCGGGCACTTTCTGACCTTCTGATCCGGGCGGCGGCGCAGGCGCCTGCCTGAGCCTGCGCGTCGAAAACGCTGCTGGCGCGCCCGGGCTGCGTGCTGGAGGGGGCGGCGCGGGGTGCTTTCCGGCCACCCGCGGGCGGTGGGTTCTTGTGCGCGCGGCAGGTTCTGCGGTGGTACCTCGTGGCATTTTGCCGACAGCTTTTCCTCCGGGTGGAAAAACTTGGTGAAGAATGGGGCCCCCAGTCCTCCAACCCGAAAGCACCGGAACATGACACTGCGCATTCCCCTCCCGGGCAGCGTTGCGAATCCATGCGGTATCCGCCGATACCGCTGTGGGTTTCGCCGCGCCCAGGGCGCGAAGGCGCTCCGTTCATGGCCTCGCTCCGCGTGCGGGCTGCAGTACCAGAGCCCCCCATGCAGCCCATGCCCGCTCTGAGGTTTCGCCTTCGCCGCCGCGCCGCGGTGCTGCTGTGCGCGGCATGCGCGGCGCTGGGCGGCCTGCCCCAGGCCATGGGCCAGACGGCCGCGCCCCCGGCGACGGCCGCCGCAGCGCCCTACAAGTTGCGCATCGTGGGCGGCCTGGCGGGCATCAACCAGTACACCCGCCAGGAGGAGCCGTTCTGGTCGAAGGAGCTGCTGCGCATGAGCGGCGGACGGTTCGACGCCGAGATCGTGCCCTTTGACCGGGCCGGCGTGCCCGGCGCCGAGATGCTGCGCCTGCTGCAGCTGGGCGTGGTGCCTTTCGGCACGACGCTCATGAGCTCATTCACGGCCCAGTACCCCGAGTACACCGCGCCCGACCTGGCCGGCCTCAATCCCGACATCGCCACGCTCAAGTCCACGCTGGCGGCATTCCGGCCCTACCTGGAGAAGGTCCTGCGCGACCAGCATGGCGTGGAGGCCCTGGCGGTGTACGTGTACCCCGCCCAGGTGGTGTTCTGCAAGAAGCCGCTGCGCGCGCTGGCCGACCTGGCGGGGCGCCGCACCCGGGTGTCCTCCTCCACGCAGGCCGATTTCGTCGGGGCGCTGGGCGGCGTGCCGGTGCTCACCGGTTTCGCGCAGATCGTGCCCAGCCTCACCGCGGGCAACACGGAATGCGCGATCACCGGCACCATGTCGGGCAACACCCTGGGCCTGCCCGCGATCACCTCGCACATGCATGCGCTGCCCGTGACCTGGGGGCTGGCCATCTTCGGCGCCAACCAGGCCGCCTGGGAGGCGCTGCCGCCCGACCTGCGTGCGCTGCTGCGGCGCGAGCTGCCCAGGCTGGAGGCCGCCATCTGGGAAGAGTCCGAGCGCGAGACCTCCGATGGCATGGCCTGCAACCGTGGGGCCCCTGCCTGCGTGGGGGGCCGCAAGGGCAGCATGGTGGTGGTGCCGGTGTCGTCGCAGGACGAGCGCAACCGGCACGAGATCCTCGCCTCCACCGTGCTGCCGCGCTGGGTGCAGCGCTGCGGGGTGCGTTGCGCCCAGGTGTGGAACCAGACGATCGGCCCCGTCCGCGGCCTGGCGGCGGCCCCCGCGAAATGAGTGAGTCCAACACCCCGCTGCGGATCAAGGCCTTCGTATGGGCCGGGGCGGCGGTGTTCATGGCGGCGGTGGTGCTGGTCTCCGCCGCGCTGGCATGGAACGCCCGCAAGGTGGCGCTGGACGACAACGAAGCCCAGGCCACGCGCTTCGTGGCGGGCGCCGAGGCGGCGCTCAACCGGTCCCTGCTGGCGGTGGATGTGCTGCTGGCCAGCATGGATGAACTGCTCGGGCTGTCCGGCGCCATGCGCGACTGGATCGATCCCGAGCTGGCCAGCCAGCGCCTGCGCAGCTCGGCGCGGCAGAACCTGATGGTGCGCTACGTGGCCCTGCTGGACGCCAACGGCAAGTCGATGGCGTCCTCCGACGCCGCCGGCAGCGCGCTGCCCGTGCAGTTGCCGCCCGGTTTCCTGGCGACGGTGCTGGAGCAGCCCGTCTCCACCCTCATGATCAGCCCGCCGGTGGTGAGCTTCGCCACGTCCGAGCGCGTGCTGTACTTCGCTCGCCACCTGCGCATGGCCGACAGCGCCCGCGTGGTCGCGGTGGCGGAGGTGCCCGTCGGCGCGCTCAGTTCGGTGCTGGTGCAGGGGGTGGACATCAGCGGCCTGCAGGTCACGCTGGAGCGCGCGGGAGGGCTGCTGCTGCTGAGCGTGCCCAACCGCGAGGAGTCCATCACGCCCACGCTCAGTCCGCCGCTCCACGAACTCGCGGAAAAGGGCCAGGAATGGAAAGCGCCGGCCCGCCTCAGCGGGGAGCCCGCGCTGGTGGTCTACCGGCCCATCCTGTACCAGGACCTGCGCATTTCCGCGAGCATCCCGCTGCGCGATGCGCTGGCGGGCTGGCGCGAGCAGCGCAACGCCATCGCGCTCACGGGGCTGCTGTTCGTGGCCATGATCGCAGCGGCCGGCAATCTGGCGCTGCGCTACCTGGACCGCATCTCCCAGGCGCGCATCGCGATCGCGCAGTCCAAGGCCACGCTGGACCAGGCGCTGGAGTCGATGGTGAGCGGCTTCCTGCTGCTCGACGGCGAGTACCGCGTGGTGCAGTGGAACAGCCGGTTCGAGGAGATATTTCCGTGGCTGCGCAGCGTGATCGCGCCGACGGTGCCGTTCCGGCGCGTGATGGAGGAAACCTCCCGCCACCACCTGCCGCGCGCCAGCGAGGACGAGCGCATGCGCTGGGTGGAGCTGCGCCTGCTCAAGCAAAAGCAGCACCAGGAGCCCCATGAACAGGTGCTGCCCAATGGCCGCACGATCCAGATCACCGAACGGCCCACGCCCGAAGGGGGGCTGGTCATCACGTACCACGATGTGACCGCCCTGCGCCGGGCCAGTGCCGAGATCGAAAGCCTGGCCTTCTACGACCCGCTCACCAACCTGCCCAACCGCCGGCTGCTCATGGACCGCATGCAGCAGGTCATCGCGGCCAGCCTGCGCAGCGGGCAGTACGGCGCGCTGCTCTTCCTGGACCTCGACCACTTCAAGACCCTGAACGACACCCTGGGCCACGAAGTGGGCGACCTGCTGCTGCGCCAGGTCGCCGAGCGGCTCAAGACCTGTGTGCGGCGGGAGGACACCGTGGCGCGCCTGGGCGGGGACGAGTTCGTCGTCATGCTGCACGAGCTGTCGCAGCACAGCGAGGAGGCGGCTGCCCATGCCCGGCGCGTGGGCGAAAAAATCCTGCGCACGCTCAACGCGCCGTACTCGCTGGGGGGGCACACCCACCACAGCACGCCCAGCATCGGCGCCACGCTGATGGGAGGAGCGCTGCAGCCCTCGGTCGATCTGCTCAAGCAGGCCGACATCGCCATGTACCAGGTCAAGTCGCAGGGGCGCAACGCGCTGTGCTTCTTCGATCCGCAGATGCAGATCGCCATCAGCGTGCGCGCCCAGCTGGAAGGGGACCTGCAGGCGGCGCTGACGGCACGGCAGTTCGTGCTGCACTACCAGCCCCAGTTCCACCTGGACGGCCGCATCGTGGGCGCCGAGGCGCTCATCCGCTGGATCCATCCCGACCGCGGGCTGATCGCCCCGGGTGATTTCATTGGCGTGGCGGAAGAAAGCGAACTCATCGTGCCGATGGGCCACTGGGTGCTGCGCACCGCCTGCGAGCAGCTGGCGGCGTGGCAGAACGATGCCCGCTACCGGCATGTGCAGCTGTCGGTCAACGTGAGCGCCCGCCAGTTCCGCCAGCGCGATTTCGTGGCCCGCGTCGTCGAGGTGCTGCGGGAAACCGGCGCGCGGCCCCACCTGCTCAAGCTGGAACTCACCGAGTCGCTGGTGCTGGACAACGTGGACGACACCGTCGCCAAGATGGGCCTGCTCAAGACCAAGGGCGTGCGCTTCTCCGTGGACGATTTCGGCACGGGCTACTCGTCGCTCGCCTACCTCACGCGCCTGCCTCTGGACCAGCTCAAGATCGACCAGTCCTTCGTGCACAACCTGGGCGTGCGGCACACCGACGACGTGATCGTGCAGACCATCATCGGCATGGCCCGCAACCTGGAGCTCGATGTGATCGCCGAAGGCGTGGAAACCCCGGCGCAGAAGACCTTGCTGGCGGACTATGGCTGCCAGCTCTTCCAGGGCTACCTGCTCGGGATGCCCGGGCCCGTGGCCGACCTGGAAGTCCTGCTGCAGAACGCCGCCGAGGCCACCCAGGCCGCCCAGGCCGCCACCACGCCCCCGGCCGCCGGCGGCGCGGCGGACTGAGCCGCCAGTCGCCGGCCGCATGGTGTTCCTTCCGTTCGCTCTTTCCATTGTGCTGATGGCGAGGTCCGATATGCACCCTTCTCCGCACACCTGCCCCGCCGCCAGCGCCACGGCGCGCGGGCGCCTGGCTGCATGGGCCACCCTGGCATGTGCCGCAGCCGCTGCCTGCACCCTGGCCGCCGCCGAGCCCGTCGCCGTCCAGACCCCCAGCGGGACGCTGCGGCTGCAGGCGCCGGCGGGCTACACCGCGCTCACCGACGAGGAGCTGCAGACCAAGTTCGGCCGGCACGGGCGCAGGCCGCTGGCCGCCTGGGGCAACGCCCGGCGCAGCAGCACTGTTGCCGTGACCTGGTCGCGCATGGCGCAAAAACCGCTCACGCCCGATGCCTTGCCCGCGTTCATGTCCGCCATGGAAACAACCTTGCCCAGGCTCACCCCGGGCCTGGTGATGCGCGACGCCTCGCTGGTCACCATTGGCGGGCGTGCCTGGGTGCGCATGGACAGCACCGCGCCGGCCGCCGATACCGACGTCCGCAACCTCATGTACCTCACGGACCTGAACGGCCACATGGTGGGCGTGAACTACAACGCCACCGTGGCGGACTTCCCGGCGCAAGAACCGGGTTTTGGGTCCTCTGCCGGCACCTTGCGGGTGCAGGAGTAGAGCCGCCGCAGCGGCGCTATCGGCGAGAGGACACCACGATCCCGCCCACGATCAGCGCGAACGCGATGCCATGAAAGAGCTGGGGCGTCTCCCCCAGGAACGCGGCCGACAGGATGCCGGCGAACAGGGGCGTCAGGTTCACGAAGAAGCCCGCCACGGCGGGCCCCGCGCGCTGCACGCCCACGCCCCAGAAGCGGTAGGCCAGCACCGCGGGCCCCACCGCGATGAATGCCAGCGCGGCCGCCAGCGGCCAGCCCCATGCGACGTGCGAGCGGCCCGAGGCCCATTCCGCCCCGGCGAAACTGCCCGACCATGCGAGCCCGAACACCATCTGCGCCATCAGGAACGCTGCCCAGTCGCCGCGGATGCGGGTGGGCTCGGTGGTGCGCGACAGCAGCCAGCTGTAGAACGCCCATGAAATCGTGGCAAGGAGCATGAACAGGTCGCCCGGCACGAGCCGGAAGGCCATCAGCTGCGCCCATTCGCCACGGCTGAGCACCAGCAGCACGCCGCAGATCGACAGCAGCGCCCCCAGCAGCTGCCGCCGCGTGACGCCTGCGCCGAAGAACAGCGCGCCCACGCCCAGCATCCACACCGGCATGCTGGAGCCCACCAGGGTCACGTTGATGGGCGTGGAGGTCTGCAGGGCCATGTACTGGAACGCGTTGTACAGCCCGATGCCCAGCAGCCCCAGCAGCGCATAGCGGCGCCAGTGCGGCCACAGCGGGCTGTCCTTGCGCAGCACACCGTGCGCGAGGGGCAGCAGGATGCCGAAGGCCAGCACCCAGCGGATGAAATTGAGGGTGAGGGGCGGGATCAGGTCGTGCACCAGCCGCCCCACCACGGCATTGCCGGCCCAGAGCATCGGCGGTACCACCAGCAACGCCGCCGTGCCGGGCGTGAGTTTTTGTGTCATGGGGCTGGACTGTAACGGCGCGCGTGCCGCCCCGCTGCGCGCGGCCACAAGGCCCCAGGGCGGCGCGGCCGTCCACACGCCCACCCGCCATCGCCCAGGGCCTTCTCCTCGCGGCGTGGCGGTGCCCGCCGGCAAGTAGCCCGGCCTGCGGCAGGCTCGCGGGATTCGTGGCAGGATGGCCGCCGTTTGTCTCACCGTTACAGGAGCGTTAGCCATGAGCCTTGCCGTCCAGATCCGCCAGCACGGTGGTCCCGAAGAACTCCACATCGTTGACGTCGCCGTGGGCGAGCCCGGCCCCGGCGAGATCCGCATCCGCCACCACGCCATCGGCCTGAATTTCATCGACGTGTACCACCGCACGGGCCTGTACCCGCTCGGCATGCCCGCGGGCATCGGCATGGAGGCCGCCGGTGTGGTCGAGGCCGTGGGCGAAGGTGTCACGCACCTGAAGGTGGGCGACCGCGCGGCCTACGCGAGCCAGCCGCCCGGCAGCTACTGCGAGCAGCGCGTGATGCCCGCCAGATGCGTGTGCCGGCTGCCCGATGCGATCAGCTTCGAAACCGGCGCGGCCATGATGCTCAAGGGCCTGACCGCGCAGTACCTGCTCAAGAAGACGCTGCCCGTGCAAGGCCTGCAGGCCGGCGACCACGTGCTGTTCCACGCCGCCGCCGGCGGGGTGGGGCTGATCGCCACGCAGTGGGTCAGGGCGCTCGGGCTCTCCCTCATCGCCACGGCGGGCTCGGACGCCAAGTGCCAGCTCGCGCTGGCCAATGGCGCGGCCCACGCGATCAACTACAACACCGAGGACTTCGCGGCCCGCGTGAAAGAGATCACCGCCGGCCAGGGCGTGAAGGTGGTGTACGACTCGGTGGGCAAGGACACGTGGGACAAGTCCCTCGACTGCCTGCGCCCCTTTGGCCTCATGGCCAGCTTTGGGAATGCATCGGGCCCCGTGCCGCCGTTCGCTCCGGGCGCGCTGGGCGCCAAGGGCTCGCTGTACGTCACGCGCCAGACACTGTTCACCCACATCGCCACGCGCGAGAGCACGCAGGCCATGGCGGACGACCTGTTCAGCGTGGTGGCCAGCGGGCAGGTCGTGATTCACATCGACCAGCGCTACCCGCTCGCGCAGGTGCAGCAGGCGCACCGCGACCTCGAGGCGCGCAAGACCACCGGCTCCACCATCCTCACGCTGTGAGCGCGGCGCACGGCAGCACGCCGTTCGGGCACTGGCTGGCGGGCGCCCGGCAGGCCGCGCGGCAGCCCGCCGCCCAGTCCCGCCAAGCCTTGCTGGCGGCCGGGCAGGTGGTGGGCTCGGTGGCCGAAGGGTTCTTGGAGCAGATTGGTGCCTCGCGCGCCATCGACAAGCGCTACGAGCTATCAAAAACAGAGCATCAGGGGGCACCCGCCTGGCACCTGCAATCGCCCCCGGGAGGGGCCACCGAGGCGCTCAACGCCCTGGCGGCGGTGCTGCGGGGCGCGGGCCGGTGCGGCCCCTGGCGCAATGAGCAACTGGCCGTGTGCAATCCGCAGGGCGACGTGGTGGCCACCGTGGAGCGCGGCGCCGTGCGCGTGCTGGGCATCGCCACGCGGGCCGTGCACCTGGTGGGGCTGGCCCCGGACGGCCGCATGTGGGTGCAAAAGCGGGCGTTGACCAAGCCCAACAACCCGGGCCTGTGGGATACGCTGATGGGCGGCATGGTGGCGGCCGCCGACACCCTGCCGCAGGCGCTGGCGCGCGAGACCTGGGAGGAGGCCGGGCTGCGCATCGAAGCCCTGGCGGGCGTGGCGCACGGCGGCCACGTGCTGTTCAGCCGGCCCAGCCGCGAGGGCGGGGGCGTGGGCTTCATGGTGGAGCGCATCGACTGGTTCCGCGCCCAGGTGCCCGACGGCCTGGAGCCCTGCAACCAGGACGGGGAAGTCGAGCGGTTCGATCTGCTTTCCCTCGACAGCCTGCGCGAACAGGTGGCGCAAGGGGCGTTCACCCTGGAAGCCGGACTGGTGATCGCGGGCTTTCTGGGCGCCTGACGCGGCGGCCCTTGCGGCCGCTGCCCCCTGCGCAAGGGCGGCGGGCCGCCGTGGGCGCAAGCCGCCGCCTCAGGCCTGGTCCACCATGGCCCTCAGGCGGCTGGGCGCCAGCGCGCCCGCCGACTCCAGGATCGGGTAGGCCACCGAGCACAGCAGCGAGTTGATGCGCTTGAGCTCGCTGATCAGGTCGATGTGCAGCGAGCTGGTCTCGATGCTTTGCACCGTGTTGTCGGACAGGCGCGCCAGGTGGGTGGCCGAATACGCGTGCTCCAGGTCGCGGAAGCGGGCCTTCTCCTCCAGCAGCTTCTGCGCATCGCGCACGCTGCCGTTGAGGAACACGCTCATCGCCAGGCGCAGGTTGTCGATCAGGCGCGCGTGCAGCTCGTTGATCTCTTCCATGCCGGCTTCCGAGAACTGGCGGCCCTTCTTGATCTTCTTGTCCTCGATGTCGATCAGCACGCGCTCGATGATGTCGCCGATCTGCTCCATGTTGATCGTGAAGCTGATGATGTCGGCCCAGCGGCGGCCCTCGCGCTCATCCAGCGCCTCGCGCGAGATCTTGGTCATGTAGTACTTGATGGCCGAGTACAGGCCGTCCACCTCGTCGTCGAGCTTGCGCAGGTCCTGTGCGAGCTTGAGGTCGTCCGTGCGGATCACCTTGTGCAGGCCCAGCAGCATGGACTCGACCACGTCGGCCTGGTGCAGGGCCTCGCGCGCGGCGCAGGAGATGGCCAGCGAGGGCGTGGCCAGGGCGGAAGGGTCCAGGTGCTGGGGGCGCGTGCCCGCCGCGGCCTGGGTCTTCTCCTGCGGCAGCAGGCGCTGCACCGCGCGGGCCACCGTGCCGGTCAGGCCGATGCAGATGATGCCCACCACCATGTTGAACGCCAGATGGAACAGCACCACCAGAGTCGCGATTTCCGGCACGTAGGGCCGCACGTGCTGCAGCCACAGCCCCGTGAGCGGCGTCATGATGACCACGCCGATGATCTTGAAGATCAGGTTGCCCAGCGGCACCTGCCGCGTCTGCACGTCGGCCTTGAGCGTGGTCAGCACCGCCAGCACGCCGCTGCCCAGGTTGGCGCCCAGCACCAGGCCCAGCGCCACGTCGGGCGGGATGCCGCCCGAGCCCGCCAGGGCCGCGGTGAGCAGCACCGTGGCCAGGCTGGAATAGGCCACGATGGCGAGCACCGAGCCCGTGAAAATCTCGAGCAGCAGGTCGCTGGTGAGCGCGGAGAGCAGCGTGCGCACGGTGGGCGACTGGGTCAGCACGGTGGTGGACTCGGTGATCAGGCGCAGCGCCAGCAGCATCAGGCCCAGGCCGATCAGCACCCGGCCCACGCGGCCGGCCGCCGTGTCCTTGCGCGAGATGAACAGCACCACCCCCGCGAAGATGAACAGCGGCGAGAGCCAGGACAGGTCCATGGAGAACACCACGGCCATCACGCTGGTGCCCACGTCGGCGCCCAGCATCACGGCCAGCGCGGCGGGCAGGCCCACCAGGCCCTGGCCCACGAAGGACGACACGATCAGCGCCGTGGCGGTGCTCGACTGCACCACGGCGGTCACCCCGATGCCCGACAGCACGGCCGTGAACCGGTTGCTGACGCTGTGCGCGATCAGCTGGCGCAGGTTGGCGCCGAATACGCGCAGGATGCCGGTGCGCACCAGGTGGGTGCCCCAGATCAGCAGCGACACCGCTGCCAGGAGATTCAAGAGATGCTTCATGGAAAACCGTTGTTTCTTCTTCTTGTGACGTGCGCAAACGCGGCGCCTGGCCCACGGCGGACGCAGGGCACATCATGCGCCCCTGGCCAGGGTGGCGTGTTCACTTTTGTGCCCGGAGGCCAGGGCAGACGGGTCTGCGGTGCCGGGCGGCGCGGCTTCCGGGGCGGGCGCGGGCAAGGCACCCCTCCGTCATTTGTCACAAAACTGACATATAAGCATACTCCCGATTCCATAGCATGGATAGCAGTCCGGGTTTTGCCGGGCGGGGCACGGCGTGTGGCGCTTGCCGCACGGGCACTACACAGGTGGGGCAGGCCCCTGCCGGTGAACCCGCTCCCCGCCTTTCGCCTGGCAAAAGGCCCGCGCGCGGCGGGCCTGGGATGCAGGGGGCGGGGGTGTTGCTTCAGCGCGCGCGCCGCGCTCTGAGCAGCTCGTCCAGGATCAGGCAGGCGGCCCCCACGCTGATGGCCGTGTCCGCCAGGTTGAAGGCCGGGAAATGGCCGCCGTGGAAGATCCGGGCGAGGAAATTCCAGTGGAAATCCAGGAAGTCCACGACGTAGCCGTGCATCAGCCGGTCCACCACGTTGCCCACCGCGCCCCCCAGGATGCTGGACAGCGCGAAGCTGAACAGCTTCTGGCCCGGGTGCGCGCGCAGTTGCCACACGATGAAGATCGTGGCGGCCACGCCGATGCCGGTGAACAGCCAGCGCTGCCATCCGCCCGCATCGCGCAGGAAGGAGAACGCCGCGCCGGTGTTGTGCGCCCGCACGATGTTGAAGAAGCTGGTGATGAACGTGGCATCGCCCAGCTGGTAGTTCTGGAGGATCCAGGTCTTGGTGATCTGGTCGGCCACCAGAAGCACCACGGCCCAGGCCAGCCAGGGCCACATGCCCGCGCCGGAGCGCCCCGCCAGTGCCGCGCCGCGCGCCATCACGCGTGCGCCCGGCTTTCGCCGTCCCCGTAGAGGTTGCTGGTGCAGCGGCCGCAGATGGTGGGGTGCGCGGCATCCTGCCCCACGTCGGGGCGGTAGTGCCAGCAGCGCTCGCATTTGGCATCGGAACTGGGCTTGACGCTGATCTGCAGTGCGCTACCAGCTACCAATTCAATAGCAGAGGTGATGAAGATGAACTTCAGGTCGTCGCCCAGGCTGGCCAGCAGCGCATGGTCTTCGGGCGCGGCCGTGAGGGTGACCACGGCCTGCAGCGAAGAGCCCACCTGGCCGGCGGCGCGCAGCGCCTCGATCTCCTTGTTCACCGCATCGCGGATCTCGCGCAGGCGCCCCCACTTGGCCAGCAGGCCCTCGTCGGCCCCGGCGATGGAGCCATAGGTTTCCACGAAGATGGAGTCGGACTGGCCGAACACCTTCCAGGCCTCTTCGGCCGTGAAGGACAGGAACGGCGCCATCCAGCGCAGCATGGCATGCGTGATCTGGTAGAGCGCGGTCTGCGCGCTGCGGCGCGCCAGGCTCTTGGGCGCGGTGGTGTACAGGCGGTCCTTGAGCACGTCCAGGTAGAACCCGCCCAGGTCTTCCGAGCAGTACAGCTGCAGCTTGGCGACCACGGGGTGGAACTCATACACCTTGTAGTGCGCCAGCACCTCGGCCTGGAACTCGGATGCGCGGGTGAGGGCGTAACGGTCGATCTCCAGCATCTGGTCGAACGGCACGGCGTCCTTGGCCGGGTCGAAGTCGCTCACGTTGGCCAGCAGGAAGCGCAGCGTGTTGCGGATGCGGCGGTAGGCATCCACCACACGGGCCAGGATATTTTCGTCCCCCGCGATGTCGCCGGAGTAGTCGCTGGCGGCCACCCACAGGCGGATGATCTCGGCGCCCAGCTTCTTGTTGATCTCCTGCGGATCGATGCCGTTGCCCAGCGACTTGCTCATCTTGCGGCCCTGGCTGTCCACGGTGAAGCCGTGGGTCAGCAGGCCCCGGTAGGGCGCGCGGCCTTCCAGCGCCGATGCCAAGAGCAGGGAGCTGTGGAACCAGCCGCGGTGCTGGTCGTGGCCTTCCAGGTACAGGTCGGCCTCGGGGCCCGTGTCGTGGTGCACGTCGGGGTGCGTGCCGCGCAGCACATGGCTGAACGTGGAGCCCGAGTCGAACCACACCTCCAGGATGTCGGTGCTCTTGGTGTAGCAGGCCGCGTCCTCGGCGCCCAGGATTTCCTCGGGCGTCACGCGGCTCCAGGCCTCGATGCCGCCCTTTTCCACGATGTCGGCCGCCTGGTCCATGATTTCCATGGTGCGCGGGTGCAGTTCGCCCGAATCCTTGTGCAGGAAGAACGGGATGGGCACCCCCCAGCTGCGCTGGCGCGAGATGCACCAGTCGGGCCGCCCGGCGATCATGTCGTGCAGGCGGGTCTTGCCGTTCTCGGGGTAGAAGCTGGTGTGCTCGATGGCGTCCAGCGCGATCTGGCGCAGCGTCTTGGCGGGCTTCATGCCGGGCTGGGTGAAGACGCCTTCGCCTTCGTCCATGCGGATGAACCATTGCGCGGCCGCGCGGTAGATCACCGGCGTCTTGTGGCGCCAGCAGTGGGGGTAGCTGTGCGTGATCTCCTTGGTGGCCATCAGGCGGCCGGCATCGCGCAGTGCTTCGATGATGACGGGCACGGCCTTCCAGATGTGCTGGCCGCCGAACAGCGGGAAGTCCGGCGCATAGGTACCGTTGCCCTGCACGGGGTTCAGGATGTCGTCCAGCGCCAGGCCGTGGGACACGCAGGAGTTGAAATCCTCCAGCCCGTAGGCGGGCGAGGAGTGCACGATACCGGTGCCATCGTCGGCCGTGGCGTAGTCGGCCAGGTACACGGGGGACAGGCGCTGGTAGCCTTGGCTGCCGTCCTCGCTTTTCACATCGTACAGCGGGTGCTCGAACTCCAGCCCACCCAGGTTCTTGCCCAGGGTGGTGGCCAGCACGCTGCCCGTGAGGCCATAGCGCTCCAGGCACGAGGCCACCAGCGGCTCGGCCACCAGCAGGACGCGCTCGCCGGTGTCCACCAGGGCGTAGCCGATCTCTGGGTTCAGGTTGAGCGCCTGGTTGGCGGGGATGGTCCAGGCGGTGGTGGTCCAGATGACGACGAATGCGTCTTTGGTCAACGCGGGCAGGCCGAACGCGGCCGCCAGCTTGGCAGGCTCGTGCGCCTTGAACGCCACGTCCAGCGTGGTGCTCTTCTTGTCCTGGTATTCGATCTCGAACTCGGCCAGCGAAGAGCCGCAGTCAAAACACCAGTACACAGGCTTCAAGCCGCGGTAGACAAAACCACGCTCCATCACACGCTTGAACGCGCGGATTTCGCCCGCCTCGTTGGCGGGGTTCATGGTCTTGTAGGGGTTGTCCCATTCGCCCAGCACACCCAGGCGCTTGAAGTCCACCATCTGCTGCGCGATCTGCTCGGTGGCAAACGCACGGCTCTTGGCCTGCATGTCGTCGCGGCTCAGGTTGCGGCCGTGTTTCTTCTCGATGGCGTTCTCGATCGGCAGGCCGTGGCAGTCCCAGCCGGGCACGTACAGCGCGTCGAAGCCCTCGAGCTGGCGCGCCTTGGTGATCATGTCCTTGAGAATCTTGTTGACCGCGTGGCCCATGTGGATCTGGCCGTTGGCGTAGGGCGGGCCGTCGTGCAGGATGAACTTGGGCGCGCCGCAGCGTGCGTCGCGCAGGCGCTTGTACAGGCCCTTGTCTTCCCATTCCTTCACCCAGCCCGGCTCGCGCTTGGGCAGGTCGCCGCGCATGGGGAAGGGGGTGTCGGGCAGGTTCAGGGTGCTGCGGTAGTCCGTGGCGGTGGATTCGGTGGTACTGGCGTTGTCGGACATGAGGGAGCCTTAAAACGGGGCATTCCGGGGCAGGCCCGGAGAAAACGGGAAAAGAGGAGGCGTGAAGAGGTGTCGGGCCTGCCGGGCAGGCGCTGCGCAGGCAGCCCCCTCAAATTCGGTCGCGCGTGGTCTGGCGCCGGGTCTCGGTGTGATTGGGTGCCTGGGCCGACGCGAAGTAGGCGCGCGCATCCGCACAGTCCTTGGCGATGCCCGCCGTCAGGGCAGCCAGACCGTCGTACTTGAGCTCGTCGTGCAGTTTGTGCAGCAGTTCCACGCGCACGATTTTACCGTACGCCCCTTCGGCCCCCAGCTCGGCGGGCCATTGCAGGCAATGTGTCTCCAGCAGCACCCGCCCGCCGTTGACGTCGTCGGGGTCGAGCGACGGGCGCACGCCCAGGTTGGCCACGCCCTGCAGCGGAGCATCGCCCTCGCGCCCCAGGCCGTGCACCAGCACGGCGAAGATGCCGCTGGCGGCGGGCTTCCAGTGGGCAAAGCGCAGGTTCAGCGTGCGAAAGCCGTCGCCCGCGCCCTCGGCCGTGGCGCCCAGCTCGCGCCCGAGCTTGCGGCCATGCACCACATGGCCCGAGATGGTGTAGGGCCGTCCCAGCAGGCGCGCGGCCGCGTCCATGTCACCCTGGGCCAGCGCTTGCCGCACGGCGGAGCTGGAGACGCGCAAACCGTGCACCTCGTAGCTGTTCATGCGCGCCACGTCAAAGCCCCGGGCCTGGCCGGCCGCGTCCAGCATGGCGTAGTCGCCCGCGCGCTGGCGCCCGAACCGGAAGTCATCGCCCACCAGCACGTAGCGGGCGCCCAGCCCCTGCACCAGCACCTCGTCGATGAAGGCCTCGGGCGACTGCGCGGCCAGCGCCGCGTCGAAGGGCAGCACCACCGTCTGCTGCACGCCGCAGCGCGCCAGCTCCGTGAGCTTGTCGCGCAGCGTGCCGACGCGCGCGGGCGCCAGCTCGGGCTTGTGCAGCGCCCCGGCGAAATAGTCGCGCGGATGGGGCTCGAAGGTCAGCACGCAGCTGTCCACTTGCCGGTGGGCGGCCTCGCTGTTGAGCAGGGCGAGCATGGCCTGGTGGCCCCGGTGCACGCCATCGAAATTGCCGATGGTCAGCGCGCACGAGCGGGCGATGCCAGGATGGTGGAATCCGCGAAAGATCTTCATCGGTTTGTTATCTTTTTGATAGCAGCATGCGCAGGTGCATCAAGCGCAAGACGCCAATTTGTCATGAAAACGGAGTATATTGTGACCCACGGACGGCCCGGTACGGGGCTGCCCGCGAGACATCAGCGTTCCGAATCCTTGTGTACTTACCGTTCCAGGAGGCGTGTTTTGAAGGTCTTGAAGCTGTCGGCCCAAGGGCTGCCCCAATCGTGGATTTCGCTCGAGCAGGCGGTGATTCATTACGCCGCCGGTGAGGTGCGCTGGGAATCCGGCGGCCAGATCGCCCGGTTCCGCGGCGGGCACAACGCCGTGACGGGTGAACAGTCGGTGATTGCCGTCAACAGCATCATCGGCACCAAGGGCGTGCCCACGATCAACCCGTTCGACCTCAAGCCCGGCCTGACCAACAGCAAGCTCTTCATCCGCGACCGCAATGTGTGCGCCTACTGCGGCGGGCGTTTCCACGAAGACAACCTCACGCGCGAGCACATCGTGCCCTTCGCGCGCAACGGGCAGGATCACTGGATGAACGTGGTCACGGCCTGCCGTCCCTGCAACCACCGCAAGGGGCCGCGCACCCCCGAACAGGCGCATATGCCACTGCTGTACGCGCCCTACGTGCCCAGCCTGTGGGAGGACTTCATCCTGCGCAACCGGCGGATCCTGGCCGACCAGATGGAGTTCCTGATGGCGCACGTGCCCAAGTCCTCGCGCCTGCTGGCCTGAGAACCAGCTCCAGGTCTTTGCGGGGGCCACCCGGGCGCGGCTCGCCTGCGGGGGTCAGGTTGCCCAGGATGATTCGCCCCGGGCCCGGACCTGCCGCTGGTGGTGTGCGCTGCCGGAGGCCATGGGCTGTGTGGCCAGGGTCAGCGTGAAGCAGGTCCCCTCGCCCAGCCGCGATTCCACGGTGATGTCGCCCCCGTGCAGCCGTGCGATGCGGCGGGTCACCCACAGGCCCAGGCCGAAACCCTTGCTTTGGTCGGTGCGGTCTCCGCGTTCGAAGCGCTGGAAGATGCGGTTCATGACCTCCAGCGACATGCCCGAGCCTTCGTCCGCCACGGAGATTTCCAGCAGCCCGGATTCGCCCTTGCGCGCCGCAATGAAGATTTCCCCTGCGGATGCGTACTTCACCGCGTTGTCCACGAGGTTGGATAGCGCGATGCGCACCAGTGTCCCGTCGCAGACCCACTCCGGCGGAGCGAGGTCGGTGAAGAGGCGAAGGTGGTGGCGCGGAGACCAGTGGACCAGCTGCGCCGCATGCTC
Source organism: Acidovorax sp. A79 (assembly GCF_041154505.1). Classification (GTDB taxonomy): domain Bacteria; phylum Pseudomonadota; class Gammaproteobacteria; order Burkholderiales; family Burkholderiaceae_C; genus Acidovorax. Next base: position 1,544,055 of record NZ_AP028672.1, on the reverse strand, counting down.
CAGAAGGTCGGCCGTGTTGACCGGCGACGCCTGGAGAGAGAAACCCGCCGTGTCCATCCGTTCGCTGATCAGGCAGCTGTCCACCAGCGAGGCGAGGCGCCGGCAGGCGCGCCGTATCTGCGCTGCCCGGTCCTTCTGCGCGTTGATATCCGCGGAGGGGAAGGCCTGCTGTTCTGCGGCAGCGCTGTCCACCACCGCGAGCGGGGTCCGGAACTCGTGGCTGATCATGTGGAAGAACTGCCGCTGCTCCAGCCGCAGGGCGCGTTCGTTTTCCAGGGCCTGGCCCAGGGCGTCCTGCGCCTGCGACAGCTCCGCCGTGCGCTGTCCGATGCGCTCTTCGAGCGACTGCTCGGACTGGGCCAGCCGTTCGATGGCCAGGTCCTTGGTGCGCTGGATGTCGCGGTAGCGCAGGACCATGCCCACGAAGACGGCGCACGCGATCATCGCGGTAAAGAGGATCACCTCCCATTGCCACAGTGCCGTCGCGTCGATGTTCCAGTGCAGCGCGCCGGTCATGATGATGGCGATGGGCACTCCGGCCATCGCGTGCAGGCCATAGGCCGAGAGCAGCAGCGCGTGCAGGGCCCGCCGCTCGCGCGTGCGCAGGGCGAGCACGCACAGGACGATGGCGATCACGTCGCTGGCCAGCAGGGACAGCAGGTTGACCCATGCCACGGACCCGTAGAAGCCCAGCGGAACGCTGGCCATGCCCGCCAGGTTCAGGGCGGCGAGCGCCATCAGCCACCTGCCGGTGCGGCGGTGGCGGCCGGTGTTCGCCAGCTGCTCCCTGATCTGCCAGGCCAGCGTGGCCGCCAGGGCAAATGCACCGATCCCGACCGAATGGCTGGCCCACAGCGTCCACGGCGCAGGAACCCAGAGGCTGGAGTAGCCGCGCACGTTGAAGATGTGGATCACGCTGACGGAGCCCAGAACGGCGAGGGCAAAGAGCGCGCGGGTGCGAAAGATGGCCGCCGCGGCCCAGATGCCCAGCAGCAAGGCCGCCACGGCGCCAAAGTGCAGGCCCATGCCGCGTTCCGCATCCGCCAGGCTGGCGCCCAGCGCCTGCGCGCCGAGCACGCTGCCCTGGAACTGCATGGCGCTGCTGGTCTGGATGCGGATGAGCGCCATGGCACCGGGTGCCAGGCGAAACAGGTGCTGGCGGACGCCGGCTTTCCGGGGGGCCGGCACATGGTCGCCGCTCTCCTGCGCCGACCAGTCCCCCGTGGCGCTGCGCTGGTAGAGCGTGACCGTGTCGAGATAGGTGGGCTGCGCCAGCAGCCACAGTGCCCCGGGTTCGGCATCCGGGGGCAGGGACGGCACCTGGAAACGCAGCCACACCGGATGGCCGAGGTAGCCCGCATTCAACGAATGGTGCAGCCGCGACGACCCTTCGCCGACGGGTGCCGCGGCCGCATCGCCCGGCCCCATCCGGCCGAGCGGATCGTCGATCCGGTCCATGGGGATGTCCCATCCCAGCTGGAAGCGGAAATCCGGCGGCAGCTCGCCCGCGCGCGCCAGCACGCAGGAGAAAAACAGGAGAAGGCACGCGGCAAGCGCCCTGGCGTGCCAGGGCACCGCCGTGCGGCGCCTGGGGCTTGTGAGTATTCGTGAGTATTCGTGCATGGCTCGGTGCAAAAGGCACTGACACAATAGTACGTATCAAACTGTTTCGCACCCCAATTGACCGTCTCAATGTCCGCTGAACCCACCATCGCAGTCGTCGAAGACGACGAGGACATCCGCAGCAATGTATGCAGCTATCTGGCGCGCTCGGGCCTGCAGTCCTGGGGGGCCGAGTCGGCGGAGGATTTCTACGTGCGCCTGCTGCGCGCGCGCGCCGATCTCGTGGTCGTGGATATCGGCCTGCCTGGCGAGGATGGGCTGAGCCTGCTCACCCGCCTGGCGGCGCAAGGGGTGCCCACCGTGCTGATGACGGCGCGCGCAGACCTGGACAGCCGGATCGAAGGGCTGGAGGCTGGCGCGCTGCAGTATTTCGTCAAGCCCGTCGACATGCAGGAGCTGGTGGCCGGCATCCGTTCGCAGCTGCGCAACAAGCGGCTGCAGGGCGGCGGGGATGCGCTGGCGGCGGTGCCGTGGCAACTGGACACCGTGGGCGGCGCGCTGCGGGCCCCCAACCAGCAGGTCGTCTCGCTGACCACACGGGAGCTGGAGCTGCTGTCCTGCCTGCTGGAGAACCCCGGCGTGGTCGTGAGCAAGCAGGCGCTCGCGCAGGCCGTGGGCGGACGCAATCTCGACGATGACTTTCACCGCATCGAATCGGCACTGACCCGGCTGCGCCGCAAGACGCTGGACGACACCGGCCTGGCCCTGCCGGTCAGGGCGGTCTTTGGAAAAGGGCTCGTGTTCGCACCATGAGCTGACCCCCCTGGCGCAAGCCCGCTGACCGGGTGCCCCGAGCCTCGGTCCACCACCACCCCACCCATTTCATGGTTGCGCATGCCGTCCCGGCAGGGCGCAGCCTGGGCCGAACTCGGCCCGCAGGTTTCGACGACAGAGATCTGATTCAAGAGGAGACGGCAAATTGACCACTGAGATTTTCCTGGGCGGGCTGCGCGGCAGCATGTCCCGCTTCCTGCGCCGCCTGGCGCTGCTGTGGCTGGGGGGGCTCGCCCTGCTCGCCGCCGCAGGCTCCGCGCACGCGGCGTTCGTGAATGGCGGCTTCGAGAGCGACCTGGACAGCTGGAACATCCGGCACCTGCGTGTGCCCGGTGCCGGCATTGCGCTGGCCAACTTCCCGCCCGGCTCGGAGAGTGATCTGGGGCTGACGCCCAACACCACCTCCACGCCCGCGCCGACCGATGCCGTGGGCAATGACTCCGACATCAACGTCAGTGGGCAAGTGCGTTTCCCGCTCTATGGGGCAAAGAGCGCGCGCGTCAACTACCTGGGCGCCCAGAACCGCGCCGCCGCCATCGACCAGACGGCCGTGATGACGCTGGCCGACGTGGACCCGGCGGACGGCAAGGCGCACGTGCGTTTCGCCATCGCCCCGGTGCTGCAGAACCCCGGACACTCCGGGCACGAGCAGCCCTACTTCTTTGTCGAGGTGTACAACGTCACCAAGAACAAGCAGCTGTTCTACACGTTCAACTTTTCGGGCCAGTCCGGCGTGCCCTGGCAGACCGTGGGGGGCTTCCAGTACACCAACTGGCAGACCATCGATATCGCGCCCGGAGAGGGCGTGCTGGATGTGGGCGATCAGGTCAAGGTCACCGTGATCGCGGCGGGCTGCAGCCAGAGCGGGCACTCGGGCCACATCTACGTCGATTCGGGGGCCGGCCTGACCAACCTGCCGGGCCCCGGCATCAAGGCCGATGCGCCGGAGTACGCGGCTGCCAACGGCAGCGTGGACTACACCTACTCGTACTCGAACCAGGGTGACGTACCCCTCACGAGCACCGTGGTGACCATCGTGTCCCCGCAAGACAACACGCCGGGAACACCCAGGAATCTGCGCATCGATCCGGGCTCCGTGCCCGCCGCGTGCACGACCAGTGTGTCCGGTACCGCGGGCAACGAGATCGATAGCATCTCCTGCCCCCTGGGAACCCTGAACCCGGGCAGCAGCGGCACGCTCCAGCTGTCGTTCGTGGCGCCGGCGCTCACCACCGGCCCCATCAACCACGGCAACTATTCCATCGTGGGCGATGCGATATCGCCGTTGCTCGGGCCGCTGGTCCAGAGCCAGATCACCACGGACCCCCTGGTCGACCTGAGCGTGGCCCTGTCCGACGGACAGAACGCCGTGATCTGGGGGCAGGCCCTCACCTACGCCATGACGGTGACCAACCTCGGCCCGACCGCGGTGCCGGCTGGCGCCATGGTCCAGGAGCTGGCCCCGGCATCGCTGACCGGCATCGCATGGACCTGCGCGGCATCGGGCGGGGCCGTGTGCCCGCTGGCCTCGGGCACGGGGCCCGTGAGCCAGACCCTGCCGGACCCGGTGCCGGTGGGTGGAACGCTCACCTACACCATCGCGGCCCAGGCCGACCCGTCCGCCAGCGGCGCAGGCACGATCCGGCACACGGCCACGGTGACGGCACCGGCTGGCGTGCGGGACCGTGAAAGCTCCAACAACACGGCCACCGACTCCGATCCCGTGGGGGCGGGGCTGTTCAACCTGCAGGTTCACACGATCGGCACGGGCACGGTCACTTCGGTGCCCTTGGGCATCTCCTGCGGAGCCAGCTGCGCCTCCGACCAGCCTGGCGGCGCCGAGGTCATCCTCTACGCCACGGCGCCGGCCGGCTCCATCTTCACGGGCTGGAGCGGCGGCGGCTGCTCGGGCGCGGCCACCAGCTGCACCGTGCCCATGGATGCTTCCAAGACCGTGACCGCGAGCTTCACCATCCCCCTGGATGTGACGCCCGTGGTGGGTGCCAACGGCTCAGTGACCCCTGCCGTGACGCAGCCTGTCGCACCGGGCGGCACCACCTCGTTCATGGTCATGCCGAATGCGGGCTACGCACCGGTCATCACCGACAACTGCGCCGCCGGCGGCGCACAGACTGGCGGCGCGCTGGTGGGCAGCACCTACACGACCAACGCGATTGCCCAAAACTGCGTGGTCAACTTCAGCTTCGTGAACTCCGGCGTGGCCACGGTCACGCCGTCGGTGGGCACCGGCGGCGCCATCACGCCGAATGCGCCGAAGACGGTGCTGAACGGGGGCTCCGTGTCCTACGTGGTGACGCCGACCACCGGCTACACCAGCGCCCCGCCCACGGGCTCCTGCCCCGCAGGCACCTGGTCCGGCACCACCTACACCATTGCCCCGGTGCCTGCCGACTGCACGGTGAACTTCGGTTTCCTGGCGCCCGTGGTGGTGACGGCTTCCGTGGCATCCGGAAGCGGCAGCGTCACGCCTGCGTCGCAATCGGTGGCAGTGGGGGGCACGGCCGTCGTCACGCTCACGCCAGGCGCCGGCCAGCGCGCCACCCTGGCGGCAGGCAGCACCTGCACGGGCGGCAGCTTCAATGCCGACAGCACGGTGTTCACCGTCCCGGGCGTGGCGGCAGCCTGTTCCGTGTCGTTCGCCTTCGTTCCGAACCCGGTGGTGACGGCCTCCGTGCTTTCTGGCAGCGGTACCGTCAGTCCCGGTGCGCAGTCCGTGCCACCCGGCGCCAGCGCGGTGGTCACGCTGTCTCCCGCCGCGGGTTTGCATGCGACGCTGCATGGCTCCAGCACCTGCACGGGCGGCAGCTTCAATGCCGACAGCACGGTGTACACCGTCCCCGGCGTGGCGGCCAACTGCTCCGCGGTATTTGCCTTCGTGCCGAACCCGGTGGTGGCGGCCTCCGTCCTTTCCGGCGGCGGAACCGTTAGCCCTGCGACGCAGTCCGTCATGCCGGGGACGAACGCGGTGATCGTGCTGTCGCCTGCCAAGGGCATGCGCGCTGCATGGGATGCCTCCAGCACCTGCGGTGGCGGCAGCTTCAACGCGAACTTCACCGCCTACACCATCCCGTCCGTGGCGGCGGACTGCACGGCCGTGTTCCGGTTCGCACCCGCCCCGGTGGACGCCAATGCCATTCCCACGCTGTCGGAGTGGGGCATGGTCCTCCTGTCGGCCCTGCTCGCCGCCATGGTGTGGATGCACCGCCGCCGGCTGGGCCGCTGATGCGCTGACAGATAGACAGATACGGCAACCCGGATGCGCCAGGCCCCTCGCGGAGCCTGGCGCTCCACCGTTACCCCCCTGAATCCATGAAACCTCTCGTTGTAGCCGCCTCTTTGTCCCTCTCGCTGGGCCTGCCGCTGGCCCAGGCCGACACCCTGCCGGCGCGCAAGCCGGGCCTGTGGGAGGTCTCCATCGCCGCTGCCAGCCAGTCGGTGATGCGCCAGCAGAAGGTGCTGCAGTGCACGACGCCCCAGGTGGACGCGGTGACCCTGCTTGCCGTGGTTCCGGGGCAGGAGCATTGCCATGAAACACGCGTGAAGAAGGGAGAGAACGGCACCCGGTTCGACGTCCAGACGGTGTGTTTCGTGCACGACAACCGGGTCACCGCGCGCATCCAGCTGTCGGGCGACTTCCAGGAGTCCTACCAAGGGCAGTTCGAGGTGTCCTATTCCCAGCCCGTTCCCCACGGCAACGCCGGCGTGACGCAGTTCAGCGGGCGCCGCCTGGGAGACTGCAGGCCGGGCATGAAGCCCTCGGACATGGTGTTGCCCAACGGCGTGACCGTCAACATCGTCGACAGCCTCAAGCAGCGCGAAGGCCATGGGGGGCACTCGCACTGACGCCCGTGCGTGCTTTCCCTCCCAGGACAAAAAAACAACCCCACGGGCGCTTGCCGCCCGTGGGGTTTTTTCATGCATGCCGCTGCCGGCGCCTTGCTTACTGGCTGATTTCCAGCATCACCACATGCCCTTGTGCCGCCGGCCAGGTCTGGCCCGTTACCCGTTCGCCGTTGAATTCGGCCGCGATGCTGCGCACGCCGCCAGCGGGCTTGACCTTGGCGGATGCCACGCCCGCTCCGGGGGGCACGCCAGCGGGCGGGGCGCCGTCCAGCAGCATCCTGTCGCGCGCCGGGTCCAGGTAGCCGCGGGGGCGGGCCAGGGTGATGATGCTGTCCGCGCCCTTGTCCGCGTCGGCCATGCGTTCAGGGCGCAGGTGGATCAGGTCGCTGCCGCGCGGGAAGCCGCTGCGGTAGATGTGGGTGGTGGCATAGCCGGGCGCGGTGATCACGAACTCGATGGGCGAGCCGGTGGGGACGGCGAGCGGGCCCCACTGGCCATCCGCGCCCACGGCCTTGCGCAGCAAGGCGCCGCCGGTGCGGGCGCCGGTGGCGGGGTCGGTCGTGTACACCTCCAGCTGCGCCCCCGGCAGGGGCAGGTTGTTGCTGAAATTGCCGGTCCTGGGGTCGGTGGAATCCACGCCCAGGCCGGTGACCTTGCCATTCAGCACCACGGCCTTCTCGGCGGCGATCTCGGTGCGTGCCGGGGCCTTGCCGGTGATGAAGCGGTAGGTGGCCTCGAACGCGGCGGGTGAATAGGATGTCTCGCGGTGGTCGATGCGCGGGATGACCACGTTGGTGGCGCCCTTGAGCTCGGGGCCCGCGGCCGTGACGTTGGTGGCCGTGCCCTTGGCGCCGATCCACACGCCGTCGGGCTGGGCGAACTTGTCGTTGTTGTCCGAGCGGATGGTCAGCCATTTCACCGGGCCGCTCACCTCGTCCCCTGCGGCGTTCTTGGGGGCATTCAGGGCCTTGAGGAACGGGCCGGTGCCCGAGAACTCGTTGCCTTCCCGAAAGCCTGGAACCGCCCACACGCCGTGGTTGGGCGTACCGCCGAGGATGGCGTGGCTCACGGTCTGGTCGCCGCCGCCGTTGTAGACGTAGTTGCGGATGGCATTGCCGCCGCGCGAGTTGCCCACCAGCACGACCTGCCGGGCGCCGGTGGCCTGGAGCACCTTGTCCACCTCGGCCTTCAGGTAGGCCATGTGCTCCGCCGCCGAGGTGCGGCCGGGCTGGGGCTTGCCGTCCTCGTCGCGCGAGAGCGGGTAGGGCACGTCGATGGCGTGCAGGCGTTCGCGCGGCCAGCCGTTCGACTCGAACCGCCACACGGTGGTCTGCCACAGCGCGGCGGTGTCGCCGTTGCCATGCACGAAGACGATGGGCGGCGCCTCCGCCAGGCTGGGGCTGCGGGTGGCGCAGCCCGCCAGGGCCAGGCTGGCGGCGGCAGCGGCGGCCACCAGAAGGGAGCGGCGTGGCAGCAAGTGCGTGTTGTTCATGGGGGGGCTCCAGAAAGAAAAAATGCCCGTGGACCGGTGGGCCCACGAGCATTGCACGGTTGCGTGACAGTCCTCTTCAGGCAAACACGCCTGCGGTGTCCTGCATGCGGCTCGACACCTCGCCCAGGTGGTGCAGCGTGTCGCCAAAGGTCATTTCCAGCTGCGTGAGCTTCTTGAAGTAGTGGCTGCCGATGTACTCGTCGGTCACGCCGATGCCGCCGTGCAGCTGCACCGATTGCTGGCCCACGAAGCGCATCGATTGGCCCAGCTGCACCTTGGCGCGCGCCATGGCGGCGCGGCGTTCGGCGGCGGGGGCGCCCAGCTTGAGGCTGGCGTAGTAGCTCATCGAACGGGCCAGCTCCAGCTGCATCTTCATGTCGGCCACGCGGTGGCGCAGCGCCTGGAAGCTGGCGATGAACACACCGAACTGCTTGCGCTGGTTCATGTATTCGACGGTCAGCGACACCGTCTTGTCCATCACGCCCACGGCCTCGGCGCAGGTGGCGGCGATGCCGGTGTCCACGGCCAGCTCCAGCGCGGCCAGGCCGTCGGTGGTGATGAGCGTGGCGGGGGCGTTGGCCAGCTGCACTTCCGCCGCGCGGCTGCCGTCCTGCGTGACGTAGCCCCGCGTGGTCACGCCAGCGGCCGAACGTTCCACAAGGAAGAGGGCGATCTTGCCGTCCAGCTGCGCCGGCACGATGAAGGCATCGGCCTGATCGCCAGCGGCTACTATGCTTTTTGTAGCTGTTACCGCATGTCCTGATTGCGCTTGAGTGGCTTTTGCTTCACAAACGTCCAGGCGGTAGCGCGCCTTGCGCTCCTGGTAGGCCAGTACCACCAGCGCCTCGCCGCTGGCCACGCGGGGCAGCCAGGCGGCTTGCACGGCGGCAGTGCCGTATTGCGACAGCACGCTGCTGGCGATGAAGGCCTGCGCGATGGGTTCGAGCACCATGCCGCGGCCCAGTTCCTCGGCCACCACCATGGCGTCGATGGCGCCCTGGCCCATGCCGTCGTGCGCCTCGGGCACGGTCAGCGCCGTCAGGCCCAGCTCGGCCAGTTCGCCCCAGGCGGCGCTGTCAAAACCGCCAGCGGCCACGGCGGCGCGGCGGCGCTCGAAGGTGTAGCCCTTGTCCACCCACTTGCGCACGGCGTCGCGCAGTTGTTCCTGGTCGTCAGAAAAATCGAAATCCATGTTCTTGTCTCCTGGAACTTGGGTTCAGCCGAGGACGGTCTGAGCCACGATGTTGCGTTGGACTTCATTGCTGCCGCCGTAGATGGTGGTCTTGCGCAGGTTGAAGTAGGTGGACGCCAGGGGCGCGTTGGCGCTGACGCCGCCAGGGAAGTCGCCTTGCCAGCCCGCTTCCATCGCTTCTTCGATGAAGGGCAGGCTGAACGGGCCGGCGGCCAGCATCATCAGTTCGGCGTAGCGCTGCTGGATCTCGCTGCCCTTGATCTTGAGCAGGCCGGCGATGTCGAGCGAGTTCTTGCCCGATTTTTCCGCCGAGAGCACGCGCAGCACCAGCATTTCGAGGGCCACGACGTCCACTTCCAGCAAGGCGATCTGGTCGCGGAAGCGCTGGTCGTCCCACATGCCCTCGGTCTTGGCGATGCGCTTCAGGCGCTCCAGCTCGCGCTTGCTGCGATTCACGTCGGCGATGTTGGTGCGCTCGTGAGACAGCAGGTGCTTGGCGTAGGTCCAGCCCTTGTTCTCTTCGCCGATCAGGTTCTCGGCGGGCACTTCGACGTTGTCGAAGAACACCTCGTTGACCTCGCACTCGCCGTCCAGCAGCTTGATGGGGCGCACGGTCACGCCCTTGGACTTCATGTCCAGCAGCAGGAAGGAGATGCCCGTCTGGGGCTTGCCCTCGGTGCTGGTGCGCACCAGGTTGAACATCCAGTCGCCGTGCTGGCCGAGCGTGGTCCAGGTCTTCTGGCCGTTGACGATGTACTTGTCGCCCACGCGCTCGGCGCGGGTCTTGACCGAGGCCAGGTCCGAGCCCGAGCCCGGTTCGCTGTAGCCCTGGCTCCACCAGACTTCGCCGCTGGCGATGCCGGGCAAGAAGCGCTTTTGCTGTTCGGCATTGCCGAAGGCCATGATCACCGGGGCCACCATCACGGGGCCGAAGGGGATGATGCGCGGCGCGCCGGCGAGCGCGCACTCTTCTTCGAACAGGTGCTTTTGCACGGCGGTCCAGCCAGGGCCGCCGAATTCCTTGGGCCAGCCGAAGCCGAGCCAGCCCTTCTTGCCCAGAATCTTGGCCCAGCCCTGCATGTCTGCACGGGTCAGGCGCAAGGCGTTGTGGACCTTGTGGGAAATTTCCTGGGGTAGGTTGGCGTGGACCCATGCGCGAACTTCTTCGCGGAAGGCCTGTTCTTCGGGGGTGAATGCGAGATCCATGCGGCTTGTCTCCTGAGAAGTCCTGTTTGTAGCACGGTCGTTCGTTTTATTCCTGTCCGGGTGGCGACATTCCATCCGGCGCGGGGGCGATGCCCAGCTCGGCGCACAGCCGTTCCACGGTGGCGCGCAGGCCCGCCACCTGGGTTTCCAGCGCCTCCACCCGCGCCTGCAGTGCGGCCGGCGTGCCGCCACCGCCGCTGCCCGGGGCGGGAACGGCGGCGCTGTGGGTATCGACCGGCCCGCACAGCAGGTGCGCCCAGCGCTGCTCGCGCGCGCCGGGCGCGCGGGGCAGCAGCACCACCAGCGGGCCGCCTTTTTCGGCGCTGCGCTCCTGCAGCTCGTCGAGGAAGGCCTCCACCGAGGAGATGTCGGCGAACCGGTACCAGCGCTCGGCGTTGATGCGCAGCTCGCCCGCCGTCTGCGGCCCGCGCAGCATCAACAGGCCCAGCAGCACGGCCGACTGCTCGGGCACGCCCACGCCGCGCTGGAAGTTGTGCTCCCAGCGCGTGGTGCGGTTGCCGGTGGTCTCGAAGGCCAGCGTGAGAAGCTTGAGCGAGTCCAAGGCCTCCTGGGCGTCGGCGTCGCTCAGGTGCATCACCGGGTCGCGGCTGGTCTTCTGGTTGCAGCCCGTGAGCAGGCCGTTGAGCGACATGGGGTAGCTGTCGGGCACGGTGCGGGCTTTTTCCATCAGCGTGGCCAGCACGCGGGCCTCGTTCGGGGTCAGGGGGCGGGTTGCGGGGTCGAATGGCATGGCAGGGATAATCCGGGGTTGAGCGTCGCAGTGCAATTTATGAAGAACATCGTGATTTTGATCTCCGGCAGCGGCTCCAACATGGCCGCCATCGTGCGGACCGCGCAGCAGGAGAACTGGGAGCAGCGCCATGGCGCCCGTGTGGCCGCCGTGGTCAGCAACAAGCCGGAGGCCGCCGGCCTGGCCTTCGCGCGCGAGCAGGGCATCGCCGCCGAGGCGCTGGACCACAGGGCGTTCGCGAGCCGCGAGGCATTTGACACCGCACTGGCCGCCACCATCGACCGCCACGCCCCGGCGCTGGTGGTGCTGGCCGGGTTCATGCGCATCCTCACGCCCGGCTTCGTGGCGCACTATGCGGGGCGGCTGATCAACATCCACCCCTCTTTGCTGCCGGCTTTCACGGGGCTGCACACGCACCAGCGCGCCATCGACGCGGGCTGCAGGTTTGCGGGGGTGACGGTGCACCAGGTGACGGCGGAGCTGGACGTCGGGCCCATCCTGGACCAGGCGGTGGTGCCAGTCCTGCCGGGCGACACGGCAGACACCCTGGCTGCCCGCGTGCTCACGCAGGAACACGTGATCTACCCCCGCGCCGTGCGGGCGCTGGTGCGGGCCCTGTAGCGCACCCGCCGTTGCGCGGGGATGCGCCGTGGTGAGCGGGCTAGAGGGTGCTGACCACCTCGGCCGAGTGGCCCTGCAGCACCTCCTTGACCCTGGCCGCCTGCTCCGCGCTGGTGGGGTGGGCGACCACTGCCCAGTGGTTGTGGCGCAACGCCGAGCGCACCTTGGTGATGAGCAGGACGTGGTCGGGCCGCATCGACAGGAGCCCCCCGCCCAGCATGCCGAACGTGGTGCCAAAACCCACCAGGGCGATGAAGGCCAGCAGGGGGCTGCTCACGATCATGGGGTGGCCTGCGTTATAGAACCATGCAAAGAGCGCCAGGCCTGCCACGGCCCCGGAGGCGCCCACCACGATGTGGGTCTGGAAGAAGGTGCGGGCAATGCCGCGCGGTTCCGGCTCGAGCGAGCGCGCGAACAGGTCGCGGCGCGATGCGCGCGCATCCTGCGGGCCCAGCAGCCGGACCTGTCCGGCCTGCAGGCCGCCGATGCGCAGCATCTGCGCCATGGAGGTCTCGGCCTGGCTTTGCTGGGCAAACAGGCCGGCGACCTTGGTGAGTGAGCGTTCTCCGAACAGCCCTTGGAGTAGATAGCCCATGGGAACCTCCTGGGATCAAGCCGGGCCCTCCGTGCCCGGCGGTGGGGGTGGGAGGAATGCTGCAGGGAGCTGGCAGCCTCCCACCGGGTGCCAGGGCATGCGGGCCCAGAGCCCACGGTAGGCCGCATCTGGCCGGGGCGCTGTAGGACGCGGCGGGCCGTCGGGGTAGGTGCCCTGCGTTCGGGGGCATGTCGCCCTGCGCGACCAGAAACCCGTGGCGCCAGCGCAACGCGTTCCAGCTGGCCGATACCGCCTTCGCGCGTGCCGTGCCGTGGCGTGGCCGGACCGGGTTCAGCCGGGACCGGCCTCGTCGCCGCATTTCTCGAACCGGGGCCGCTCCACGCCATCGATGAGCACCTGCTCCTCGAACATGGCGGCGGGGCGCACCCACAGCCCCCGCTGGCCATAGAGCGCGCGGTACAGCGTCATGGGCTCCAGGGTCTCGCTGTGGCGCACGGTGTCGATCACCTCGTAGAGCATGCCCTTGTAGTGGCGGTACAGGCCCGGCGGGGTGCGGATGAGCGCGGGGAGGTCGTTGTCGTTCATGGTTAGGATGGCGGCTGAAAATCAACCAAGAGTGGGGGGACGCCAGTGGATCAGGCAGATTTTGTGCACATGGTGCGCATGAGCGAGCATGCCAGTGCCGACAACAGCCGAGCGTACCGCCGCAGCGTGGCCGCGTTCGCGGCGCTGGGCTATGCGTGGGTGCTCGGCTGCCTGGCCCTGGCCGTGGGCATCCTGGCGTGGGTGGTGCCGCAGCTCCTGCACGGTCGCTTTCGTTTTGCCATGGTGTGGCTGCTGCTGGGGGCTGGCGGCCTGCTGTGGGTGAGCCTGCGGGCCCTGTGGGTGCGCTTTGACGCACCCGCGGGCGTGGAGATCACGGTGCTGGAAGCGCCCGAACTGTTCGAGGCACTCGACCGCATCCGCCGCAAGATCAAGGGCCCGCCCATCCACAAGGTCACGCTGAACGACGAGTTCAACGCGAGCATCCAGCAGCTGCCCCGCTTTGGCCTGCTGGGGGGCGCGGTCAACCATCTGAGCATCGGGCTGCCCCTGCTCATGGCACTGGATCGGCCGCGTTTCCTGGCCGTGCTGGCGCATGAATACGGGCATCTGCGCGGCGACCATGGCCGGTTTGCGGCGTGGATCTACCGCACGCGGCTGTCCTGGATGCGCCTGAACCACAGCCTGGCGGACGACGAAGGCCCGGTGGCCGCCGCCACGCAGGCCTTCATGCGGTGGTACTTTCCGCGCTTTTCCGCCAAGACCTTCGCGCTGGCGCGCCAGGACGAGTACGAGGCCGATCGCATCGCGGGCAAGCTGCTGGGCCGAGAGGTGGCGGCCGCCGCGCTGGCTGAAATCGAGATTCGTGGCGCGTGGCTGCAGGCGGAATTCTGGGGAAACCACTGGTGCGAGGCCGCGGGCAACCCGCTTCCCGTGGGCCCCTATCGCGCCATGCGCCGCTGCCTGGCGAAAGCCCCCGACCCGGCGTTCGCCAACGACGCGCTGCGCCAGGCGCTCAAGCGCCTGAGCAGCGTGGACGACACCCACCCTGGCCTGCGCGACCGCATCGAGGCGCTGGACGCAACGCCCACGCTGCCGGACTGGTCGCGCGGCAACGCGCTGGCCCTGCTGGGCACGGAGGCCAGGCGCTGGGTGGCCCACTTCGACAAGCAGTGGTGCCGCGACAACGCCACGGAGTGGAAGCAGCACCATGCGTGGCTGGGGCGCGTGCGCGCACGTGCCGAGGCCCTGGGTGCATCGACCGCCCAGAGCAGCGCCGCCGACCTGGTGGAGCTGGCGCGTCTCCAGCGCCATCTGGACCCCCGTGCCGATGTGCGTGCCCTCTACGAGCTGGCGCTGGAACGCAGCCCCGAATACCCCGCCGCCCTGCGCGGGCTGGTGCCTTGCCTGCCCGACGATGACCGCGAGGGCAAGCTCCAGCTGCTGCACCGGGTGTGGGAGGCGGGCAGCAGCGACCGCTACTGGGCGGCACGCACCGCCCTGGCCGAGCTGGAGACACCCCGCCTGGGTCTGGACCACGATGCCGCCGCCTTCAAGCAGTGGCGCAAACGGCTGGAGCGCGCCCAGGAGTCGGAGGAGCGGGCCTGGGAAGAGCTGTCGGGCACCTCGTTCTTCAGCCAGATCGTGCGGCACGACCTGAGCTCCTTCGAGCTGGCCGAGCTGCAATCGGAGCTGGCCCGTTGTGCGCCCCTCGCCCGTTGCTGGCTGGTGCGCAAGAACCTGCGCGAGCATCCGCAGCGTCGTGCGTACCTGGTGTTCCTGGAGCTGCCAGGCATGGACGACGAAAGCCGCTACCACCTGTGCCGCGCCCTGGAGCGCAATCTGAGCCTTCCGGGCCCCGCGCTGGCGCTGTGGGCGGGCGAATCTCCTTCGCTCAAGGAAATCGAGCGCCATGCGTTCGATCCGATCTATGCCCGTTGATGGCCAACTTTTTGCTCGTCCCTTTCTCGTCTGCACGGTGAGTTGCACACGGCGTACCCCTCCGGGGGGTGACGGTAAGCAGCTCAGGGGGTGGACAATACGGGGATGCATCCCAAAGTTCTTCTCGACGCCTGCGCCGAACTGGTCAGGCTCACCCTCACGTTTGAACACCCCGCCGACGCGGTGGTGTCACGGTTCTTCCGCGACAACCGGGGCCTGGGGCCCCGCGAGCGGGCCACGCTGGCCGAAACGGTCTACACCGTGCTGCGCAAGAAGCTGCTGTTCGACCACATGGCGCCCTCGGGTTCGGGCCCCAAGGAACGCCGCCTGGCCATCCTGGGCTTCTACGGCCCGCGCGATTTCCTCAAGAGCGCACTGACCGACCAGGAGAAGAACTGGCTCGACCAGTGCGACGCCGTCACGGTCGATGACCTGATGGAGCGCCACCGCCACAACCTGCCCGAATGGCTCGTCAAGCCCTTGAAGGACCAGCTGGGCGAAGGCTTCTGGCCGCTGGTGGAAAGCCTGGCCCAGAGCGCACCGCTGGATTTGCGCGTCAACGCGCTCAAGGACAAGCGCGCCGATGTGCAAAAGGAGCTCGCCAAGGCCGGCATCAAGGCCAGCCCCACGCCGTATTCGCCCTGGGGCCTGCGCATTGACGACAAGCCCGCGCTGACCAAGCTCGATGCGTTCACGCGCGGCGCCATCGAGGTGCAGGACGAGGGCTCGCAGCTGCTGGCCCTGCTGCTTGACGCCAAGCGCGGCGAGATAGTGGTGGATTTCTGTGCCGGGGCGGGCGGCAAGACGCTGGCCATCGGCGCGGGCATGCGCAGCACGGGGCGACTCTATGCGTTCGACGTGTCGGCGCATCGCCTGGATGCGCTGAAGCCGCGCCTGGCACGCAGCGGCCTGTCGAACGTGCACCCCGCCGCCATCGCCCATGAGCGCGATGACCGGGTCAAGCGGCTTGCGGGCAAGATCGACCGCGTGCTGGTGGATGCGCCTTGCTCGGGCCTGGGTACCTTGCGCCGCAATCCCGACCTCAAATGGCGCCAGTCGCCCAAGGCCGTCGAGGAGCTGGTGGCCAAGCAGACCGCCATCCTGGACAGCGCGGCGCGCCTGCTCAAGCCCGGCGGCCGCCTCGTGTATGCCACCTGCAGCATCCTGCCGCAGGAAAACGAGGCCATCGCGGACGCGTTCAGCGCCACGCACCCTGATTTCGAACTGCTAGACGCCGGCGAACTGCTGGAGCAGCTCAAGGTCGAGGGCGCCAAGGGCCTGTGCAGCGGCGGCGAGACAGGCAGTGGTTTTCTGCGCCTGTGGCCCCACCGGCACCAGACGGACGGCTTTTTCGCCGCCATCTGGTCCAAAAAGAGCTGAGTTACCGCTCTAAAGTTTCTAAATACGCGTAAATACTGTGGATACCCCTGAACTCTGCACGGGGTACTCCCTCTAAAATCAGGTACCTGCTCCGCTGGCGAGCGGGTTCTCTGTAGTAAGGCTTCCCGAATATGCTGTTACCCGATTGGGCTGTGCTGAACGCCGCCATTGACTGGCTCGGCCATGGTTTGTGGAACCTGGCCTGGTGGCAGATCATCCTGTACACCCTGGCGACGACCCACATCACCATCGCGGCGGTCACGATTTTCCTGCACCGCGCCCAGGCGCACCGCGCGTTGGATTTGCATGCCATCCCCTCGCACTTCTTCCGCTTCTGGCTGTGGATCGGCACGGGCATGGTCACCAAGGAATGGGTGGCGATCCACCGCAAGCACCACGCCAAGTGCGAAACGGTGGACGACCCGCACAGTCCCCAGACACGGGGCCTCGATACCGTGATGTGGCGTGGTGCCGAGCTGTACCGCGCCGAGTCAAAGAACATGGAGACCATGAAGAAGTTCGGCCACGGCACGCCGGATGACTGGATGGAGCGCAACGTCTATACCCGCTACGGCTGGCAGGGCGTGGGCCTCATGCTGATCCTGAACCTCGCCCTGTTCGGTGCCCTGGGCGCTGCCGTGTGGGCGGTTCAGATGCTCTGGATTCCCTTCTGGGCGGCGGGCGTGGTCAATGGCGTGGGCCACTACTGGGGCTACCGCAACTTCGAGGCGCAGGATGCCAGCACCAACCTGTCGCCCTGGGGGATCATCATTGGCGGCGAGGAACTGCACAACAACCACCATACCTACCCCACCTCGGCCAAGTTCTCGGTCAAGCCCTATGAGTTCGATATCGGCTGGGTCTACATCAGTCTGATGAAGAAGATCGGCTGGGCCACCGTCAAGAAGGTTCCACCCAAGCTGCAGCTGGGCGATGTGAAGCCCGTGGCGGACGAAAAGACGCTGGAGGCCCTCATCGCCAACCGCTACGAGGTGATGGCCGGTTATGCGCGCGGTGTGCGCCAGGCCTGCAAGGAGGAGATTGCCGCATTGCAGGCGCGCCAGGCCGATGCGTCGGTGCTCAAGGCCGCCAAGCGCTGGCTTCACCGCGATGCGGAGAAGGTGCCTGCCGTGGCCCTGCCGCAACTGGCCCAGGCGCGCGCCGCGCACCCGGCCCTCGACAAGATGGTGACCATGCGGGAAGAATTGCGCCAGCTGTGGCTCAATACCTCGCACTCCCGCGAGCAGTTGACGGCCGATCTGCAGGCATGGTGCCGCCGCGCCGAGGAAAGCGGCATTGCGGCGCTGCGCGAGTTCTCGCTGCGGTTGCGTGCGGCCCAGGCCTAGAGGCGGCCGGCCGCCTGCCGCGGCGCCCGGATACGAAGGAAAAAGGCCTTGCCGTCCGGCAAGGCCTTTTTCTTTTCTGCCGCCTTGCCGCTTCACCGTGCGGCGTGCAAGGCGCCGCCAAGTGTCCCCTCCTTGCGGGCCTTCCCGCCCGCCGAGAAAGCCCTGCGCAGGCGTCTCCAGGCTTTCTGGCCCAGTCCGGGCACGGGTGTGCCTTCCACGATCCTGACTTCCGCCGGGCCCTGCGTGGCGCTGCCAAGCTGCACCCAGGTGGCCTGGCGGTGCTCCACCACCCACGGCAGGTGGTCGCCCGCCTTCAACCGCGCCAATGGTGGCGAGTGCAGCGCGTGCCCGAGAGAGCGGGGCGCAAGGCGGATGGCCACGTCCCCCCGGGTCGCGTGCACCCGGCTGCCGGGTGCGAGGCAGGCCCAAAGGCTCTGGCCGGGCGCGATATGCAGGGTGAGGAAAGGGGTGGGGATGGCGGTGAGCTGGGGGCGCGGTTTCATGGTGCGGGTCCTCCGGGGACAAAAGGCTGTAGCGAGGGCTTGAGCGTAGGAAATGCCGCCCCGCCGCAACAGATACACGCTCCCCCGTGAGGAGGTAGAACAGCAGCGATAGCGGGCATGCTGTTATGGTTGCTTCTGCCCTTTCCTGTATCTGTACCCGTGGATGGCGTTCAGGCACCATCCACAGACCGGCTGCGGCGCCCATCCCATGGCGCAGCGGCATCCTTCGTTCTCCAGCCATGCCACGCTCCTCCGACACCCGGGAACCTCCCCTCTACCGCCAACTGGCGGGCTTGTACGAGCAGGCGATCGCCGCGGGCAGCCTTAAGCCCGGCATGCGCATGCCGTCCGTGCGCGAACTGTGCCAGCGCCATCAGGTGAGCCTGACCACGGCGCTGCAGGTGCTGCGCCACCTCGAATCCCAGGGGTGCGTGGAGGCGCGCGAGCGCGTGGGCTACTTCGTGCGCGAACTGGGCGGCGTGGCGCTCCCGGAGGCGCGCGAACCCGAGGTGCATGAACCGCTGGCCAGCGACCCCCAAGCCTTTGCGGGTATCAATGAGCGCATTTCGGTTTTTCTGGACAAGGCCCGCCGTGCAGGCCCCCTGCCGCTGGACCTGGGCAGCGCGATGCCGGCGCCCAGCCTGTTCGATGCGAAGGCGCTCAACCGGCTTGCCCATGGCCTGCTGCGGGAGCAGCCGGACATCCTGGTGTATGGCCCTTCGGCACCCACGACGCATCCCGAGTTCCAGCAGGCCATGGCGCGGCATGCGCTCACCTTTGGCGTGTGCGTGGCCCCGGCGGACATCGGCGCCACCCACGGAAACTCCGAGGCGGTGAATCTGGCGCTGGATGCGGTGGCCGGGCCGGGCGACGTGATTGCGGTCGAATCCCCCACCTTCTTCGGCATCCTGCAGGCCATCGAGGTGCGCGGGCTGCGCGCGCTGGAGATTCCCTGCAGCCCCCACACCGGCATATCGCTGGAGGCGCTGGAACTGGCCGCGCGCAACGAGCCGCGGCTCAAGGGCGTGGTGGTGGTTCCTCATCTGCAGATGCCGCAGGGCAGCGTGATGCCCGACGCGCACAAGGAGCGCCTGGTGGCGCTGTGCGTGGAGCATGGCCTGGCCCTCATCGAGGACGATATCTACCGCGAATTCGTGGAGTCGCCGCATGTGCTGCGCCCCGCCAAGGCCTGGGACCGGCCGGGCGATGCGGGGCAGGTGATCTATTGCGCCTCGCTCAGCAAGAGCTTCGCCCCCGGCCTGCGCCAGGGATGGATGAGCGCGGGGCGCTGGCAGGCCCGGGTGCAGATGCTCAAGTTCGCCCGCACGCGCAACATGCAGACGTGGTCGCAGCTGCTGGCCGCGCGCAGCGTGGATTCCCCGGCCTATGAACGCCACATGCGCCGCATGCGTGTGCAGCTGCGCCTGCAGCGGGAGCAGTCCGCGCGGGCCGTGGCCCGCTACTTTCCGACCGGCACGCGGCTGAGCCTGCCTCCGGGAGGGTTGAGCCTGTGGCTGGAGCTGCCGGCCGGCATTTCGTCCACGCTGCTGTACGACCAAGCGCTGCAAAACGGCATCCGCATCGCCCCCGGGCCCATGTTCACCAACACGGGGCGCTATGAACATTTCCTGCGCCTGAGCTGCGGCATGCCCTTCACCGCGCAGGTGGAGGAGGGCTACCGCACGCTGGGTGCCTTGATGGCGGACCAGCTGGCCGTGCGGGCGCCCGCCTCGCGCAAGGTTGCCTAGGGGGCCGCCAGCGCTGCCCTGCGCACGGCTCTGGGCAGGTGCAGGCGGAAACAGGCATAAAAAAACCGCCCGGGGTCCGGGCGGTTCTTTGGGGAGAAAACGAGGCTGAACGATTACTTCAGCTTCATTTCCTTGTATTCCACATGCTTGCGAGCTTTTGGATCAAATTTCATGATCAGCATTTTCTCGGGCATGGTCTTCTTGTTCTTGGTCGTGGTGTAGAAGTGGCCGGTACCCGCAGTGGATTCCAGCTTGATCTTGTCGCGTCCGCCTTTGCTTGCCATGGTGCTTCTCCTTAAGCCTGACCACGTGCGCGCAGGTCTGCGAGCACCGAGTCGATACCGTTCTTGTCGATCAAACGCAGGGCAGCGCTCGAAACACGCAGGCGAACCCAGCGGTTTTCGGTCTCGACCCAGAAACGGCGGTATTGCAGGTTCGGCAGGAACCGGCGCTTGGTTTTGTTGTTGGCGTGGGAAACATTGTTTCCGACCATGGGCTTCTTGCCCGTTACGTCGCAGACGCGTGCCATGAGGACACTCCGATACTTTTAACGGCCGTTCGCTGGGCCCTGGGGTTGTTTCCCCAGGTTGGCTTGCGGCCTCACCTCGCCAGAATAAAGGGTGGCGGTAACCCGATTTGCCTGTTTCGAAAGGACCGCAAAAACGGGCCGAATTCAGCAAAGCCGCAGATTATAGCCTGATGCCCAGTTTTTGATCAACTCTCCTGTTCCAAGAAGCGCTGGGCGTCCAGCGCGGCCATGCAGCCCGTGCCGGCGCTGGTGATGGCCTGGCGGTACACGTGGTCCTGCACGTCGCCCGCGGCGAAGACGCCCGGCACGCTGGTCTGGGTGGCAAAACCCTTGAGGCCGCCCTGGGTGATGATGTAGCCGTTTTCCATCTCCAACTGGCCCTGGAAGATCTCGGTGTTGGGCGCATGCCCGATGGCGATGAAGCAGCCTTGCAGCTGGATGTCTTGCGTGCTGCCGTCCTTGGTGCTCTTGATGCGGATGCCGGTCACGCCGGTGTTGTCGCCCAGCACTTCGTCGAGCGTGTGAAACAGCTTGAGCTCGATCTTGCCCGCCGCGACCTTCTCGTTGAGCTTGTCCACCAGGATGGGCTCTGCCTTGAACTTGTCCCGGCGGTGCACCAGGGTGACCTTGCGGGCGATGTTCGACAGGTACAGCGCTTCTTCCACCGCCGTATTGCCGCCGCCGACCACGCAGACGTCCTGCTCGCGGTAGAAGAAACCGTCGCAGGTCGCGCAGCCGGACACGCCCTTGCCCATGAAGGCCTCTTCCGAAGGCAGGCCCAGGTACTTGGCGGAGGCGCCCGTGGCCAGGATCAGCGCGTCGCAGGTGTAGGTGCCGCTGTCGCCGGTGAGCGTGAAGGGACGCTGGCTGAAATCGACCTTGTTGATATGGTCGAAGATCACCTGGGTCTTGAAGCGCTCGGCGTGCTCCAGGAAGCGCTGCATCAGCTCGGGGCCTTGCACGCCGTGCACGTCGGCGGGCCAGTTGTCCACCTCGGTCGTGGTCATCAGCTGGCCGCCCTGGGCCATGCCGGTGATGAGCACCGGATTCAGGTTGGCCCGTGCGGCATAGACGGCCGCCGTGTAGCCCGCGGGGCCGGAGCCAAGAATCAGAACTTTCGCGTGTTGGGTGGTGGACATGGTAAAAGCCTGTGTTTTGCGCCCGCTACATGGGGCGCTGTTGGGAAAGCTGGGGCTGAGCCGCCGAGTATCAACCGGCGGCCGTGGGTGCAAGCGGCCCCTTTTTCAATCACGGCGATTGTAAGAACCCATTGATGACCCGTTGCGACTCCGGTTGGGTCGCGCACCTGAGAGGAGAAGTTTTCATGTCGACGATGTTGTCCAACCTGGACCTGCTGCGCCGGGTTCCGCTGTTCTCGCTGCTGACGGTGACGCAGGCCGAGGTGATCAGTGGCGCGGTGATCAAGCGCCGCTTCAAGCGGGGCGAGGCGCTGGTGGAGCAGGGGCAGAAGTCCAATGCGCTGTTCATCCTGCTCACGGGACGCGCCCGGGTGATGACCTCCGACAGCCGGGGGCGCGAGGTGATCCTGGCCACGCTCTCGCAGGGCGACTACCTGGGCGAGATGAGCATCATCGACAACGAACCCCATTCGGCCACGGTGCGTGCCGAGGTGCAGACCGACGTGCTCATGCTCGGCCGCGCCGAGTTCGCCCGCTGCCTGACCGAGAACGCCTCGATGTCGCTGGTCGTGATGCGCGGCCTGGTCAAGCGCCTGCGCCATGCCGATCGCAAGATCGAGTCGCTGGCTCTGCTGGACGTGTACGGCCGGGTGGCCCATGCGCTGCTGGACTTCGCGCTGCCGGATGCCCAGGGCCAGCTCGTGATCAAGGACAAGATCTCGCGCCAGGACCTGGCCAAGATGGTGGGCGCCTCGCGCGAGATGGTCAGCCGCGTGATGAAGGACCTGGAAGAGCGTGGCTTCGTCGAGGTCCTGCCCAGCGGCGCCACCCTGCTCAAGGACCGGCTGAACGCCCTGGGTTGACGGCGCCGCGGTGTGGCTGCCTTTCGGCACACATCCCCTGCGGTGCTTGGGGTAAGCTCGCCCGGCACGCATATGACCTATTCCCTCAATACCCTGAATGCATCGGCGGCGGCCAAGTCGCCGCCCCGCACGGGCGCTGCCCGTTTTGGCCATGAAATCGGCCTCATGGTGGGGCTGCTGGCCCTGGTTTTCTGGCTTCTGGCCCTGTTCAGCTATTCGGCGCAGGATGCCGCCTGGTCCACCTCGGGCGTCCGGGGCGGACGCATGGTCGCCAACTGGGCGGGCCGGTTCGGCGCGTGGCTGGCCGATGGCAGCTACTTCGCGCTGGGGTTTTCGGTGTGGTGGTGCGTGGCGGCCGGCGTGCGCGCCTGGCTTTCGTCGCTGGCGCGCTGGATGCGCGGCGGAGAGTCCGTTGCGGGGGCCGCGGGCCCGATGCGGCGGCGGGCACTTTTCTGGGCCGGCCTGGTGGTGCTGATGTGCTCCAGCACCGCGCTGGAATGGTCGCGCCTGTACCGGTTTGAATCCTTCCTGCCCGGGCATGCCGGTGGCGTGCTGGGCTACATCATGGGCCCCGCCAGCGTGAAGTGGCTGGGCTTCACGGGCTCGGGCCTGCTGGCCATCGTGCTGGCGGTGCTGGGCGCGGCGCTGGTGTTCCGCTTCTCGTGGGGCCACGTCGCGGAGTTCGTGGGCGGCCGCATCGACGCGCTGGTGCAGTCGCGCCTGGCCCAGCGCGAGGTGGCCAAGGACGTGGCCGTGGGCCGCAAGGCGGCCCGCGAGCGCGAGGTGGTGGTGCTGGAAGAGCGCATCGAGAGCGAGGTGCAGCACCCCGAGCCCATCCAGATCATCGAGCCGGTCCTGGTGGACGTCCCGCAGAGCACCCGCGTGGTCAAGGAGCGCCAGAAGCCCCTGTTCACCGAGATGCCCGACAGCAAGCTGCCGCTGGTGGACCTGCTCGACGGCCCGCTGCAGCGCCAGGAGACCGTGGCGCCCGAGACGCTGGAGATGACCAGCCGCCTCATCGAGAAGAAGCTCAAGGATTTCGGCGTGGAAGTGCGCGTGGTAGCCGCCATGCCCGGCCCCGTGATCACGCGCTACGAGATCGAGCCCGCCACGGGCGTGAAAGGCTCGCAGATCGTGGGCCTGGCCAAGGACCTGGCGCGTTCGCTCAGCCTGGTGTCCATCCGCGTGGTGGAGACCATCCCGGGCAAGAACTACATGGCGCTGGAGCTGCCCAACGCCAAGCGCCAGTCCATCCGCCTGTCCGAGATCCTCGGCTCGCAGGTCTACCACGAGGCCAAGAGCATGCTCACCATGGGCCTGGGCAAGGACATCGTGGGCAATCCGGTGGTGGCAGACCTCGCCAAGATGCCGCACGTGCTGGTGGCTGGTACCACGGGCTCGGGCAAGTCGGTGGGGATCAACGCCATGATCCTCTCGCTGCTGTACAAGGCCGAGGCGCGCGATGTGCGCCTGTTGATGATCGACCCCAAGATGCTGGAAATGTCGGTCTACGAGGGCATTCCGCACCTGCTGGCGCCCGTGGTCACCGACATGAAGCAGGCCGCCCACGGCCTGAACTGGTGCGTGGCCGAGATGGAGCGGCGCTACAAGCTCATGTCCAAACTGGGCGTGCGCAACCTGGCGGGCTACAACGTCAAGATCGACGAAGCCAAGGCGCGCGAGGAGTTCATCTACAACCCCTTCAGCCTGACGCCCGAGGAGCCCGAGCCGCTGCAGCGCCTGCCGCACATCGTGGTCATCATCGACGAGCTGGCCGACCTGATGATGGTGGTGGGCAAGAAGATCGAGGAGCTGATCGCCCGCCTGGCGCAGAAGGCGCGGGCGGCCGGTATCCATCTGATTTTGGCCACGCAGCGGCCCAGCGTGGATGTGATCACCGGCCTGATCAAGGCCAATATCCCGACCCGCATCGCGTTCTCGGTGGGCTCCAAGATCGACAGCCGCACCATCCTGGACCAGATGGGTGCCGAAGCCCTGCTGGGCATGGGCGACATGCTCTACATGGCCAGCGGCACCGGCCTGCCGATCCGGGTGCATGGCGCCTTCGTGTCGGACGAGGAAGTACACCGTGTCGTCAGCTACCTCAAGGAACAAGGGGAGCCGGACTACATAGACGGCGTGCTCGAAGGCGGAACTGTGGATGGCGAGGGGGATCTGTCAGGGGAGGGCGGCGGCGACGGGGGTGAGAAGGACCCCATGTACGACCAGGCCGTCGAAGTGGTGCTCAAGGACCGCAAGGCGAGCATCTCGTACGTGCAGCGCAAGCTGCGCATTGGCTACAACCGCTCTGCGCGTTTGCTGGAAGACATGGAAAAGGCGGGCCTCGTCAGTGGCCTGACCACCAGCGGCCAGCGCGAGGTTTTGGTGCCGGCGCGCAGCGAGTGACCCGGGCGGGGCGCCAAGCCCGGCCCATGCCCCTTACAGGAGTTTTTGTTGAAAAAGATCGCCACTGCAATTTTGATAGCTGCCAGCGCAACACTGGCAAGCGCTGATGGCCTGAAAAGCCTTGAATCCTTCATGAAGGGCACGCAGACCGGCCGGGCGGACTTCAGCCAGACGGTGACCTCGCCGCCCAAGGACGGGCAGACCGCGCGCACCAAGATTTCCAGCGGCAGCTTCGAGTTCCAGCGCCCCGGGCGCTTCAAGTTCGTCTACAAGAAACCTTTCGAGCAGACCATCGTGGCCGACGGCCAGACCCTGTGGCTCTACGACGTGGACCTGAACCAGGTCACCCAGCGCGCGCAGGCGCAGGCCCTGGGCACCACCCCGGCGGCGCTGCTGGCCTCGGCGCCCGATCTGTCGGCGCTGAAGGCCGAATTCACGCTGGAGTCCGCGCCGGACCAGGATGGCCTGCAGTGGGTGCTCGCCAGCCCCAAGGCCAAGGACGGCCAGCTCAGGAGCGTGCGCGTGGGCTTTGCCGGCGAGCAGCTCGCGGCGCTGGACATCCTGGACAGTTTCGGCCAGCGCTCGCTGATCCGTTTCACCGGCATGCAGGCCAATGCCGCGCTGCCCGCCGGCACGTTCCAGTTCAAGCCCCCGGCCGGGGCGGACGTGGTCAAGCAGTAACGTTCTGCGGCGGCCGGTTGCCGGTGCCTGGGTTGCCCGCCTGCTATTGAATAGATAGCTATTGGCGCCTTCCGGCAGGGCGCTAGCGGCCACAAGGGACCGCAAGGGTGGCGCTGGCTGCCCGGGCGCGGCTCACCCCAGCAGCAGCAAGGCAAGGCCGATGGCGGCCGGCACGGACTGGATGAACAGGATCTTGCGGCTGGCCGTGGCCGCCCCATACAGGCCGGCGACCAGCACGCACAGCAGGAAGAACACCTTCACGCCCAGGCCGGCATCTCCCAGCGTCAGCCCCCAGAACAGGCCCGCCGCCAGGAATCCGTTGTAGAGCCCCTGGTTCGCCGCCAGCACCTTGGTCGCGGCGGCCTGCTCGCGGGATTGGCCAAAGGCGCGCCGTCCGGCGGGCTTTTCCCAGAGGAACATCTCCAGCACCAGGATGTACACGTGCAGGAGGCCGATCAGACCGACGACGATATTGGCGGCAAGGGACATGAAAACTCCATGGGGTGGTGGCAGGCAGGGGCCGCGGGTGCGGTGCGAGGGCACCACGGTAATCCATTTCAGGCCGCGGGTGTTGCCCGGCACAGTCACCTGGGCGCGCCAGGTGGTGGGCGTGCCTCCCCTTGCGCGCGCGGCGAAGAAAGAAGGAGTGCTGCCGGCGGCCTGGTTCCCGACGGTGCCCTTGCCGGAGCGCGGCGGCCGGTTGTGTTGGAATGGCGGCATGAAGACCGTTTTCCGCCTGCGCACCCGGGCCGCGCAGCCAGCCGATCCTTGCGTGCCTGGCGCCCTGTCGCGCCAACTGCCCTCTCTGCATGCCCTCGCCACCGGGCCGCGCGCCCCGGCCGCCCGTTCTGGCGCCCGCGCCGCGGGGGGCTGAGATGGCCGCCCGCAACGCCCCCCCAGAAACCTCGCAGGCGCTCCACCGCCCCCTGGCCGAGCGCCTGCGGCCCCGCACGCTGGGCGAGGTGATCGGCCAGCAGCATGTGCTGGGCCCGGGCATGCCGCTGCGGCTCGCGTTCGAGTCGGGCCGCCCGCACAGCTGCATCCTCTGGGGGCCGCCCGGCGTGGGCAAGACCACCATCGCGCGCCTGATGGCCGATGCGTTCGATGCGCAGTTCATCAGCATCAGCGCCGTGCTGGGCGGGGTCAAGGACATCCGCGAGGCCGTGGAACGCGCCGAGGCCGCGCGCGACGGGCTGATGCAGCAGCGCACCATCGTCTTCGTCGACGAGGTGCACCGCTTCAACAAGAGCCAGCAGGATGCCTTCCTGCCGCATGTGGAGAGCGGGCTGTTCACCTTCATCGGCGCGACCACCGAAAACCCCTCGTTCGAGGTGAACTCCGCGCTGCTGTCGCGCGCCGCCGTCTATGTGCTGCAGCCGCTGTCCGAGCAGGATTTGAAGCAGATTGTGGCCCTGGCCCAGGCGGAGCAAGCGCTTCCAGCTATTGAAGATGTAGCAATCGAGCGCCTGGTGGCCTACGCCGACGGCGATGCCCGCCGCCTGCTCAACACGCTCGAAACCCTGGCGATGGCGGCGGCCCAGGAGAAGCTGCCCGAGATCACCGATGCCTGGCTGCTCAAGGTGCTGGGCGAGCGCATGCGCCGCTACGACAAGGGCGGCGAGCAGTTCTACGACACCATCAGCGCGCTGCACAAGTCGGTGCGGGGCTCCGACCCCGACGCCGCGCTGTACTGGCTGGTGCGCATGCTCGACGGCGGTGCCGATCCGCGCTACATGGCCCGCCGCCTGGTGCGCATGGCCAGCGAGGACATCGGCCTGGCCGACCCGCGCGCGCTGCGCCTGGCGCTGGATGCGACCGAGGTGTACGAGCGCCTGGGCAGTCCCGAGGGCGAACTGGCCCTGGCCGAATGCGTGGTGTACCTGGCCGTCGCACCCAAGTCGAACGCGGTCTACAAGGCCTACAACGCGGCCCGCGCCTGGGTGAAGAAGGACGGGACCCGCCCCGTGCCCATGCACCTGCGCAATGCACCAACCCAGCTCATGAAGCAGCTGGACTACGGCAAGGGCTACCGCTACGCGCACGACGAGGAGGGCGGCTTCGCGGCGGGCGAGAACTACCTGCCCGAAGGCATGCCGGAGCCCGGTTTCTACGCGCCGGTGGAGCGCGGGCTCGAAATCAAGATCGCACAGAAGTTGCGTGAACTGCGGGACCGCAATGCGTCGGCCGATTCCGGAGACGGGCAGGGCGGCGGCACCTGATCGGCCGGCAGGGGCGGGGGGCGCGCCCCCTCATGCCGATTTGGCATGAATTGGGTAATAAGTTCGCACATCAATTTTCCTGCTTGCATCATGTGCGCTTATGAATTGCGTTGCCCGCTGATGTGGCCCCAACCCGAGGGAAAACCCCGCCCGGCTTGGCGGGGGCCGCTTGTGACTACTCGCTACAATCCCGTCCACAAACCCGCACAGCTGCACTTCTGGCGGGTTTTTTGCTAGATGGCAGTCGGGCCCACAAGGCTGTACCGATTCCGGTGCCAAAGCGGTGGGTACGTTACAAACGAAGGACTTCTCTTATGGACATTTTGCTGCAACAGATCATCAACGGTCTGGTACTCGGCAGCATGTACGCCTTGATAGCCTTGGGCTACACCATGGTGTACGGCATTATTCAGCTGATCAATTTCGCCCACGGCGAGGTGCTGATGATCGGGGCTCTGACCAGTTGGAGCTGTATAGGAATGATGCAGGCCGCGATGCCGGGCGCGCCTGGCTGGCTGATCCTGCTGCTGGCGACCCTCATTGCCTGCGTGGTCGCCGCGACGCTCAATTTCGTGATCGAGAAGGTGGCCTACCGGCCCCTGCGCAACAGTCCGCGCCTGGCACCCCTGATCACCGCCATCGGCATGTCGATCCTGCTGCAGACGCTGGCGATGATCATCTGGAAGCCCAACTACAAGCCCTATCCCACGATGCTGCCCAGCACGCCGTTCCAGGTCGGCGGCGCCTTCATCACCCCCACGCAGATCCTGATCCTGGGCGTGACGGCCGTGGCCCTCGCTTCCCTCGTGTACCTGGTGAACCACACCAACCTGGGCCGCGCCATGCGCGCCACGGCCGAGAACCCCCGCGTGGCCTCGCTCATGGGCGTCAAGCCCGACATGGTGATCTCCGCCACCTTCATCATCGGCGCCATCCTGGCGGCCGTGGCCGGCATCATGTATGCCTCCAACTACGGCACGGCGCAGCACACCATGGGCTTCCTGCCCGGGCTCAAGGCCTTCACGGCAGCCGTGTTCGGCGGCATCGGCAACCTGGCCGGCGCGGTGGTCGGCGGCATCCTGCTGGGCCTCATCGAAGCCATCGGCTCGGGCTACATCGGCACGCTCACGGGCGGCCTGCTGGGCAGCCACTACACCGACATCTTTGCGTTCATCGTGCTCATCATCATCCTGACGCTGCGCCCCTCGGGCCTGCTGGGTGAGCGTGTGGCGGATCGCGCCTGAGGAGCCTAGGACCATGAAGAACACCAAAACCAACTGGATCATCGGCGCCGTCGCGCTGCTGGTGCTGCCGCTGATCCTGCAATCCTTCGGCAACGCCTGGGTGCGCATCGCCGACCTGGCCCTGCTGTATGTGTTGCTGGCCCTGGGCCTGAACATCGTGGTGGGCTACGCCGGCCTGCTGGACCTGGGCTACGTGGCGTTCTACGCCGTGGGCGCCTACCTGTTTGCCTTGATGGCTTCGCCGCACCTCGCGGACAACTTTGCGGCCTTTGCCGCCATGTTCCCCACCGGACTGCACACCTCGCTGTGGCTGGTCATACCGTTGGCGGCATTGCTCGCGGCGTTCTTCGGGGCGCTGTTGGGAGCCCCCACGCTCAAGCTGCGGGGCGACTACCTGGCCATCGTCACGCTGGGCTTCGGCGAAATCATCCGGATCTTCCTGAACAACCTGGACCACCCCGTCAACCTGACCAACGGCCCCAAGGGCCTGGGCCAGATCGACTCGGTCAAGGTCTTTGGCCTGGACCTGGGCAAGCGGCTGGAGCTGTTCGGCTTCGACATCAACTCGGTCACGCTGTACTACTACCTGTTCCTGATCCTGGTGGTGATCTCCATCGTGATCTGCTATCGCCTGCAGGATTCGCGCATCGGCCGCGCCTGGATGGCCATCCGCGAGGATGAGATCGCCGCCAAGGCCATGGGCATCAACACCCGCAACATGAAGCTGCTGGCCTTCGGCATGGGCGCTTCGTTCGGCGGCGTGTCGGGTGCGATGTTCGGTGCGTTCCAGGGCTTCGTGTCGCCCGAGTCGTTCAGCCTGATGGAGTCGGTCATGATCGTCGCCATGGTGGTGCTGGGCGGCATCGGCCACATCCCTGGCGTGATCCTGGGGGCCGTGCTGCTGTCGGCCCTGCCCGAGGTGCTGCGCTACGTCGCCGGTCCGCTGCAGGCCATGACGGACGGCCGCCTGGACTCCGCCATCCTGCGCCAGCTGCTGATCGCGCTGGCCATGATCGTCATCATGCTGATTCGCCCCCGCGGCCTGTGGCCCTCGCCTGAGCACGGCAAGAGCCTGACGCAGAAGACCTGAAGCAGAACACCACCGAAAGTTAGCAATGACAGAGAAATCCAATGAAGTGGTGCTGAAGGTCGCCGGCATTTCCAAGCGCTTTGGCGGCCTGCAGGCCCTGTCCGACGTCGGGATCACCATCCAGCGCGGCCAGGTCTATGGCCTGATCGGCCCCAACGGAGCGGGCAAGACCACGTTCTTCAATGTGATCACGGGCCTGTACACCCCCGACAGCGGCACGTTCGAGCTGGCCGGCAAGGCCTACGAGCCCACCGCCGTGCACGAAGTGGCCAAGGCAGGCATCGCCCGCACCTTCCAGAACATTCGCCTGTTCGCCGAGATGACGGCGCTGGAGAACGTGATGGTCGGCCGCCACATCCGGACCAAGTCCGGGTTGCTCGGCGCCGTGCTGCGCACCAAGGGCTTCAAGGAAGAAGAAGCCGCCATCGCCAAGCGCGCGCAGGAGCTGCTTGACTACGTGGGCATCGGCAAGTTCGCCGACTACAAGGCGCGCACCCTGAGCTACGGTGACCAGCGCCGCCTGGAAATCGCCCGCGCCCTGGCCACCGACCCGCAGCTGATCGCCCTGGACGAGCCCGCCGCCGGCATGAACGCCACCGAGAAGGTGCTGCTGCGCGAGCTGATCGACCGCATCCGCAACGACAACCGCACCATCCTGCTCATCGAGCACGACGTGAAGCTGGTGATGGGCCTGTGCGACCGCGTGACGGTGCTTGACTACGGCAAGCAGATCGCCGAAGGCAACCCCGCCGAAGTGCAGAAGAACGAAAAAGTGATTGAGGCCTATCTGGGCACCGGAGGACATTGAGAATGGCCGAAAAATCCAACAAGGTACTGCTGCAGGTCAAGGGCCTGAAAGTGGCCTACGGCGGTATCCAGGCCGTCAAGGGCGTGGACTTCGAAGTGCGCGAAGGCGAGCTGGTCTCGCTGATCGGCTCCAACGGCGCCGGCAAGACCACCACCATGAAGGCCATCACCGGCACCCTGGGCATGAACGATGGCGACATCCTGTACCTGGGCGAAAGCATCAAGGGCAAGGGCGCCTGGGACCTGGTGAAGAAGGGTCTGGTGATGGTGCCCGAGGGCCGTGGCGTGTTCGCGCGCATGACCATCACCGAGAACCTGCAGATGGGCGCCTACACGCGCAGGGACAAGGCGGGCATCCTGGCCGACATCGAGAAGATGTTCACCATCTTCCCGCGCCTGCGCGAGCGCAAGGACCAGCTGGCCGGCACCATGTCGGGCGGCGAGCAGCAGATGCTGGCCATGGGCCGCGCGCTCATGAGCCAGCCCAAGGTGCTGCTGCTGGACGAGCCCTCCATGGGCCTGTCGCCCATCATGGTGGACAAGATCTTCGAGGTGGTGCGCGACGTGTACGCCCTGGGCGTGACCATCCTGCTGGTGGAGCAGAACGCGAGCCGCGCGCTGGCCATTGCCGACCGCGGCTACGTGATGGAGTCGGGCCTCATCACGATGACGGGCCCCGGCCAGGAACTGCTGAGCGACCCCAAGGTGCGGGCGGCCTACCTGGGCGAGTAACCCGGCTGCCGCGCATTGGGCGCCGTGGGCGCCACCGGAAAAAAGGCACTGCCCAGCCGCAGTGCCTTTTTTCATGGCGGCACGAACCGCCGCCGGCAGGAAGGCGTCTGTGCTTGATTTGCTATCTATTTCGTAGCAAAAAAGGATGGTGCGTCAGGCGCCATGGGCTTGTTTTGTCCATAATCTGGCCCCTTGCCGTCTTTCTGCCGTCCACGCTGCACCGCCATGAACGCCCTGCAATCCCTGCCGATCTCGCTCCAGACCGTCCTGCTCCTGGTCGCCAGCAATGTCTTTATGACCTTTGCCTGGTACGGGCACCTCAAGAACCTGGCCACGTCGCCCTGGTACACCGCCGCGCTGGTGAGCTGGGGCATCGCCCTGTTCGAGTACCTGCTGCAGGTGCCGGCCAACCGCATCGGCTTCACGCAGTTCAACGTGGGCCAGCTCAAGATCATGCAGGAGGTGATCACGCTGGCCGTGTTCGTGCCGTTCGCGGTGTTCTACATGGGCCAGCCGCTGAAGTGGGACTACCTGTGGGCGGGCCTGTGCCTGGTGGGTGCGGTGTACTTCATCTTCCGAAGCGCCTGAGCCCGCCCGCGCCCCGGCGGGGCGGACGGTTAAACTCCCCGGGTCACGGAACAGTCATGTTTCTGTCATGACGCCGTCCCTCTTTTCAGAAATCCGATCCCCCTCCAGGAGCCCCCATGCTGTTTGCCAAGCTGTTGCCACGCGAAGGCAATTTTTTTGAAATGTTCAACCAGCATGCGGACCGCATCGTGGAAGCGGCCCGCGCTTTTTCGCAACTGGTGGCCAATTACAACGACCCGCACCTGCGCGACAAGTACAACCAGGACGTGGACAACGCCGAGCGTGCCGCCGACCGCGTGACGCACGAGGTGAACAAGGCCATCCACAAGACCTTCATCACCCCCATCGACCGTGAGCAGATCCACACGCTCATCAACACCATGGACGATGTGGCCGACCTGATCCAGGATTCCGCCGAAACGATGGCGCTCTACGACGTGCGCCACATGACCGAGGAGATCACGCGCCTCACGGACCTGAGCCTCAAGTGCTGCGAACGCCTGCGCGACGCCGTCAAGCTGCTCGACAAGATCGCCGACCCGGCCGTGGCCGAGGCCGCGCTCAAGACCTGCGAGGAGATCGACAAGCTCGAGTCCGACGCCGACCGCGTGATGCGCAGCGCCATGAGCAAGCTCTTTCGCGAGGAGCCCGATGTGCGCGAGGTGATCAAGCTCAAGGCGATCTACGAGCTGCTCGAGACGATCACCGACAAGTGCGAGGACGTGGCCAACTGCATCGAGGGCATCGTCCTCGAGAACTCCTGATCCCCGCGGGCTGACCAGCATGGAAACCGTACAAACGGCCCTCTGGGTTGTGGTCCTGCTCGTGGCGCTGGCGATCCTGTTCGACTTCATGAACGGGTTCCACGACGCCGCCAACTCCATTGCCACGGTGGTCTCCACCGGCGTGCTCAAGCCCGCGCAGGCGGTGCTGTTCGCGGCATTCTTCAATTTCGTGGCGATCTTCGTCTTTCACCTGAGCGTGGCCGCCACGGTGGGCAAGGGCATCGTGCAGCCCGGCGTGGTGGATACGCACGTGGTGTTTGGCGCCCTGGTGGGCGCCATCACCTGGAACGTGATCACCTGGTACTACGGTATTCCCAGCAGTTCCTCGCATGCGCTCATCGGCGGCATCGTGGGCGCGGTGATCGCCAAGGCGGGCGCCAGTGCGCTGATCTCCGCCGGCATCCTCAAGACCGTGGCGTTCATCTTCGTCTCGCCGCTGCTGGGCTTCACCCTGGGCTCGATCATGATGGTGGCGGTGGCCTGGATCTTCCGGCGAACGCGGCCGAGCAAGGTGGACAAATGGTTCCGCCGGCTGCAGCTGGTGTCTGCGGGCGCTTACAGCCTGGGCCATGGCGGCAACGATGCGCAAAAGACCATCGGCATCATCTGGCTGCTGCTGATTGCGACGGGGTATTCTTCGGCGTCCGACGCATCACCACCGACCTGGGCCATCGTGAGCTGCTATGTGGCCATTGGCCTGGGCACCATGTTCGGCGGCTGGCGCATCGTCAAGACCATGGGCCAGAAGATCACCAAGCTCAAGCCCGTGGGCGGCTTCTGCGCGGAGACGGGTGGGGCGATGACGCTGTTTCTTGCGACCACACTGGGCATCCCGGTCTCGACCACGCACACCATCACGGGTGCGATTGTCGGCGTGGGCTCCACCCAGCGCGCCAGCGCTGTGCGCTGGGGTGTGGCGGGCAACATCGTCTGGGCCTGGATACTGACCATCCCGGCCAGCGCGTTCGTCGCGGCCGTGGCGTACTGGATCAGCCTGCAGATGTTCTGAGCCTGGAATCCTTGATTTGCTATTAGATATGTAGTTAACAAGGCAATTCAGATAAGCGCTAACGCCCCAATTGAATGTAAATTCAATGGGGCGTTTGTCCTGGTGCCAGCGGGGTCACTGCGAGATCTTGCGGGCTTCCTCGATCTGGTACTCGAAATACCGTTGAAAGCTGAACGCGAGGCTGGCCATCAGCACGGCGGTGCCGACCATCAGCGAGACCACGATGGCGCCGATGGTGATCCATTGCGTCCTGCCGGCCGGGGCGTCGGGTGCGGCGGCTGGGTTGTAGCGCGCGTTCCACGCCTCGGGTGTTTTCAGCGCGAACAGGATGGCCTGCAATGCGCAGCCGGCGATCGTGAAGCCCAGCAGGGGAATCAGCATCCAGCTGTAGTGGTCGTCCTGGCCGAGCTGCTGCACGCGCTGGATGCCGTAGATGCCCAGCGCCGTGGGAATCGGCAGCAGCCAGCCGAGCAGGTCGCCCAGGCCGTGAAGATAAAAGCGGTGCAGGCCCAGAGGGCCGCCGAGGAAGGCCAGCCAGGCGGCCAGGGTCTTGTTCTTCATCGCCGGGCCGTCCCGGGAAAAAATGCGGCTGCCTCGGGGGCCGTGGTCACACGAAGCGGGAGAGCGTGGGGGGTATGTTCCATGCCCCGATTATTCAGGCGAACTGGTATCGCCCGCGCCCAGGGTCTTTTCCATGAGCACGATGTCGCGCCAGGCGCCGAATTTCCAGCCCACCGAGCGCATGACGCCCACGTCGGTGAACCCCAGCGACCGGTGCACGCCGATCGAGCCCAGGTTGGCCGAATCGCCAATCACCGCCAGCAACTTGCGCACCCCGGCCGCCTCGGCCTGGACGGCCAGCTCGGCGAGCAGCTTGCGGCCCACGCCCATGCCGCGGGCGTCGTCGGCCACGTAGATTGAGTCCTCGGCCGAAAAGCGGTAGGCCGGGCGTGGCTTGAACCAGTTGGCGTAGGCAAAGCCCGTCACCCGCCCGTCCTTTTCGGCCACGATGTACGGCAGATTGCGCGCCAGCACGTCGGCCCGGCGGCCCGCCATGTCGGTTTCGGTGGGCGGATCGATCTCGAAAGTGCCTGTTCCGGTCAGGACGTGGTGGGCATAAATGGCGGTGATGGCCGCGATATCTTCGTCGCGGCTGGGGCGGATGGTAGGCATTTGCGGGGAAGTGGATATAATCGTGGGCTTTGCAGCGTGTCGCTGGCCGGGTGGCCATGTCGCGTGTCTCAAGCGTTGCGAATATGGTTGCGAACACTGTGGCTCAAGGCAAATGTTGCCGGAGTTCACCACCCGAAGGATAAATCATGGTCGTCATTCGACTCTCCCGCGGCGGCTCCAAGGGCCGTCCTTTCTTCAATATCGTCGTTGCTGACAAGCGCGTGCGCCGTGACGGCCGCTTCATCGAGCGCATCGGCTTCTACAACCCCACCGCCAAGGAATCCGAAGAAGGCCTGCGCATCGTGCAAGACCGTCTGACGTACTGGAAGAGCGTGGGCGCCCAGTCCTCGCCTACCGTGGACCGCCTGATCAAGCAAGCCGCCAAGAAGGCTGCTTAAAGCTCCCTGAAAAGGGCGGGTTCCGTCGGCTTGCCGCGCGGAACCCGCCCTTTTCCTATTCTGGAATCACCACCATGGCCGCCACCCTGACCCTCGAACCCGCCGAGCTGCCCCCCGATGCCATCGAAGTGGGCCGCATCGCCGAC
This sequence comes from Acidovorax sp. A79, assembly GCF_041154505.1. Lineage (GTDB taxonomy): Bacteria > Pseudomonadota > Gammaproteobacteria > Burkholderiales > Burkholderiaceae_C > Acidovorax. The sequence goes on along the minus strand of NZ_AP028672.1, from coordinate 1,508,706 downwards.
GCCTGGGGGGTCAAGGGCTGGTTCAAGGTGCTGCCCCACAGCAGCAGCCCCGAGGCACTGTTTTCCTCCAAGCGCTGGTACCTGCAGCCGTCCGAGCGCGGGGCCAGGACGTTCACCGGGACCGTGCTGCTGCCCATCCGGCAGGCCAAGGACCATTCCGACACCGTGGTGGCCTGGGCGCAGGGCATTGACGACCGCAATGCCGCGGAGGCCTTGCGCGGCGCGCGCATCTTCGTGCCGCGATCGAGCTTTCCGTCCACCACGGACGACGAGTACTACTGGGTCGACCTGATCGGCCTTGCGGTCCTAAACCGCGAAGGCGTGGCGCTCGGCGAGGTGCGGGAGCTCATGTCCACCGGTCCGCAGACGGTGCTGGTGCTGGCCTACGAGCAGGACGGCAAGGCGCTGGAGCGCATGATTCCCTTTGTCTCGGCCTTCGTCGACAAGGTGGACCTGCCGGAAAAGCGCATCACGGTGGACTGGCAGCCTGACTACTGATCGGCATTGACGGACCGCGCCGCGCACCATGCGCTTTGATCTCATCACCCTGTTTCCCGAGCTGTTCGCGCCCTTCCTGGCCAGCGGCGTGACCCGGCGCGCCTACGCCAGCGGCCAGGTCGATGTGCGCCTGTGGAACCCGCGGGACCATGCCGACGGCAACTACCGCCGTGTGGACGACCGCCCCTTTGGCGGCGGCCCGGGCATGGTGATGATGGCGGAGCCCCTCGCGCGGTGCCTCTCGGCCATCCGGGCCGAGCGCGGCGAGCTCCAGGGCAGCCAGGCGCCGCTGGTCCTTTTTTCGCCCATTGGCGAGTCGCTCAACCATGCGGCCGTGGAGCGCTGGTCGGCCAGCGCGGGGGCCATCCTGCTGTGCGGGCGCTATGAGGGCATCGACCAGCGATTCATCGACGCCCATGTCGATGTGCAGATGAGCCTGGGCGACTTCGTGCTGTCAGGAGGCGAAATCGCAGCCATGGCCTTGCTGGACGCCGTGGCGCGCCTGCAGCCCGGCGTGCTCAATGACGAGGGTAGCCACCAGCTCGACAGCTTCAATCCGGCGCTCGATGGCCTGCTGGACTGCCCCCACTACACGCGCCCCGAGGAATGGGCAGGGCAGCAGGTGCCGGCCGCGCTGATGTCCGGCCACCACGCCCACATCGAGCGCTGGCGGCGCGACCAGCGCCTGGCCATCACGGCCCGGCACCGGCCCGACCTCATCGACGCCGCGCGAAAGGCGGGGCGGCTGGCGCCCGCTGACGAGGCGGTATTGGCCAAGCTCGCCTGAATTGCTATAATCAAAGGCTTTTCGATCCTCTGGCCGGCCGTTTTGACAGGGAGTTCTCCCGCGAAACACTGAGACGTCAATCCCGACGCAGCCATTTTTGGCGCGGACAAGATCGCTAGGAAACTCACATGAACCTGATCCAGACCCTGGAAGCGGAAGAAATCGCCCGCTTGAACAAGACCATCCCCGAATTCGCCCCTGGTGACACCGTCATCGTGAGCGTGAACGTGGTGGAAGGTACCCGCAAGCGCGTGCAGGCCTACGAAGGCGTGGTGATCGCCAAGCGCAATCGCGGCCTGAACAGCGGCTTCACAGTGCGCAAGATCTCCAGCGGCGAAGGCGTGGAACGTACGTTCCAGACCTACAGCCCGCTGATCGCCAGCATCGAAGTCAAGCGCCGTGGCGACGTGCGCCGTGCCAAGCTGTACTACCTGCGTGACCGCAGCGGCAAGTCGGCACGTATCAAGGAAAAGCTGCCTTCGCGCGTCAAGGTTGCTGCCACCGCCGCATAAGGCGCGGGCTCGTCCTGACAAGGCCGCTACAGCATCTGCCTGTAGCGGCTTTTTGTTTTCTGGTCCGTTGAACCCCCTTTCGTGAACCCATCTTCCATCCCTGCCGTTTCGTCGGTCATTGCGCCGCTGTCGAGCCTGCCCGACTTCGACCCCCGCCTCGTGCCGGTGGTGGGGGTGGATGCGCACCTGCCCGCGGTGCCGGCGGCCGCGCAGACGCCGCAGGCGCTGCGCGCGCGCTTCGCGCACCCGCCCCGCTGGGAGCCCGAGGTGCTGCTGGAGAAGAAGTTCATGAACCGCGAGCCGGCCCACGCGTCGGTCCTGCTCGCCATCGTGCTGCGCGAAGAGCCCATGGTGCTGCTGACCGAGCGCACGGCCCATCTGTCCACACATTCGGGGCAGGTGGCCTTTCCAGGAGGGCGGGCAGACGCTGGCGATGCTTCCCCCGCCGACACGGCCTTGCGCGAAGCGCAGGAAGAGGTGGGGCTCGGCCGCGAGTTCGTGGAAGTGCTTGGAACCCTGCCGACCTATGTCACGGGGTCGTCCTTCATCATCACCCCCGTGGTGGCGCTGGTGCGGCCCGACTGTGTCCTGCAGCCCAATCCCTACGAGGTGGCGGACCTCTTCGAGGTGCCGCTGGATTTCCTGCTGAACCCCGCCAACCACCGGCGCCATGTGTTCGACCGCGATGGCGTGCACCGCGAGTGGTTCTCGATGCCCTACCAGGATGGTGGCAAGAACCACTACATCTGGGGTGCCACGGCGGGCATGCTGCGCAACTTCTACCGCTTCATGATGGCCGAGTGAGGCCTCCCCGGCCGGGGGGGCTGTCCCCGGCGCGGCGGGGCGGACCTTGCGCGGGAGGGCAGGCCTGGGCCGCGCCAGTTCCGCGGGCTGCGGGTGTGTCGCGCTGTTCATGGTGGATGTATCGCTGAGGTTCGGCGCAAACACGCGCTCCTGCGGCTTGGCGCCAGTATCATTGCCCCCCATGAGTTTCTTCGCCATCCTGTTCGCTCTGCTGATCGAGCAGGCCCGCCCGCTGGCACGCAGCAATCCCATCCATGCAGGTCTGCGTGCGTGGGCCTTGTCCGTCAGCCGCAATTTCGATGCGGGCAAGCCGCACCATGGCTGGGTGGCCTGGGGCCTCGCAGTCGTCGTGCCCGCGCTCCTCACGCTGGCCATCCACTGGCTGTTGCTGTGGGGCCTGGGCTGGCCCTTCGCGGTGCTCTGGAGCGTGGCGGTGCTCTACATCACCCTGGGCTTTCGGCAGTTCAGCCACCATTTCACTGGCATCCGCGATGCGCTGGAAGAGGGCGATGAAGATGGCGCCCGGGAGCGCCTGGCCCACTGGCAGCAGGTGGACGTGGGTGCGCTTCCACGCAGCGAGATCGTGCGCCACGTGATCGAGTACTCGGTGCTGGCGGCCCACCGGCATGTGTTCGGGGTGCTGGCCTGGTTCTCGGTGCTGGCCGCGCTGGGCCTGGGGCCCACGGGTGCCGTGCTGTACCGGCTGGCCGAATTCGTATCGCGCTACTGGCACTACAAGCAGCGCACGGGCGCCCAGCCCGCCAGTGCCTCGCTGCAGCAGGCTTCTGCCCAGGCGTGGACGGCCATCGACTGGCTTCCGGCCCGGCTCACCGCGCTGAGCTTTGCCGTGGTGGGCAGCTTTGAGGAAGCCATCGAGGGCTGGCGATTCCATGCGCAGCGTTTTCCCAATGACAACGACGGCGTGGTGCTGGCGGCGACCGCGGGCGCGATCAATGTGCGCCTGGGGGGCGAGGCGCTGAAGGCGCGCACCGAGCTGCATGCGCCGCAGGGCCTGGAGATCGACGCCGACATGGGCGACAGCGATTCCACGCCGGGCCGGGAGCCCGAGGTGGGCCACCTGCGCAGCGTGGTGGGGCTGGTGTGGCGCTCGGTGGTGGTGTGGATGCTGCTGCTGGCGCTGCTCACGCTGGCGCGTTTGCTGGGGTAGCTGGAAATCCCCCTAGTAGCCTTCGGCGCCTTCCCCCGGAGGGGGCGCACCCGGTGGCCATGCAAAGCCAGTTCCACGGGTGCGCTGGCGTGGTGCATGCCATGCGGAGGGCGGTTCGCGTCGATGCCCTCGTATCTCCGGCTCCGACCCGGCCGTCGGCGCTGCGCATGCATCGATACTGATCAGCACTGATCAGCACTGATCAGCACTGATCAGCACTGATCAGCACTGATCAACACCGGTCAATACCGCGTATGGCTCAGCTCTTCGAATAAGTCGCTATATATTTTGTAGCGTGTAGGGCTGATCCCGCCTGCGGAAGGGCCCAGTTTCACTGCGTCCAGCACGCCGCAGCCCGGCTCATGCAGGTGGGTGCAGTTGTAGAACTTGCAGTGGGTCGCGTGTTGGGCGATGTCGGGCATGCAGGCGGCCAGCTGCATCGGGGCGATGTGGTGCAGCCCGAATTCCTGGAAACCCGGCGAATCGATGAGGGCCGTGGTGCGGGCCTTGTCCATCCAGTACCAGTGGGTGCTGGTGGTGGTGTGCTTGCCTGAGTTGAGGGCCTGCGAAATTTCGCCGGTCAGCACCGAGGCGCCCGGCACCAGCAGGTTGATGAGGGTGCTCTTGCCCGAGCCCGAGGGCCCCAGCACCAGCGTGGTCTTGCCCTGCAGGTGCTCCATCAGCAGCGCGCGGTCCACATCGCTCGATAGCGCCAGGGACAGCGGCAGCACGCCGTAGTGCTTGCCAGAGCCCATGTGGCGGTAGGGGAGCAGGCGCTCCCAGGCCCGGGCGAAGGGTTCCACCAGGTCGCTCTTGTTGAGCGCGATGAGGGGCGTGATGCCTTCGGCCTCGGCGGCGATCAGCGCGCGGGAGAGCTGGCTTTCCGAGAACACGGGTTCCGCCGCGATGACGATCAGCACCTGGTCGAGGTTGGCCGCAAACGATTTGGTGCGGATCTCGTCCTGGCGGTAAAAGAGGTTGCGCCGCTCCTGGACCTTTTCGATGGTGCCCTCTTCGCCCTGGCCAGGCGGGGGTGCCTGCCACAGCACATGGTCACCCACCACGGCCTGGCTCTTCTTGCCGCGTGGATGGCAGATGCGGCGTTCGCCGTCGGGCGTCTCCACCATGCAGTGGCGCCCATGGCTGGCCACCACGGTGCCTTCCATGAGCGCGCTGCGTTCAGCCATGGGATGTTGTGTTGGTGGTGGTGCGCGGCGTCATGGGGTCACGCCACCAGGGCATCGAACTGGGTCGCGCATTCGAAATCGGTGGACGAGATGCCGTGCACGTCGTGCGTGTTCAGCCGCACCACGCAGCGGTTGTAGTGCACCGACAGGTCGGGGTGGTGGTCCTGCGCGTTGGCGATGAAGGCCAGTGCATTCACGAACGAGATGGTTTCGTAGTAGTTCGCGAACCGGTAGGTCTTCTCGATGGCCACGTCGGCGCCATCTCCGGTCAGGCTCCAGCCTTCGAGTTTGGCCAGGTTTGCTACAACTTCAGTAGCTTTCAGCGCACGGCGGGTCTGCGTGGACCAGTCTTTTTTCTTCAGCATAGTCGTCATGGGTGGGCGGGGGTGTGCATGCGCGCCAGCCGCTCGGTGGCGGGTGGGTGCGAGTAGTAGAACTTCACGTACACCGGGTCGGGGGTGAGCGTGGAGGCATTGTCTTCGTAGAGCTTGAGCAGGGCCGAAGAGAGGTCGGCGCCACTGGCCTGGGCAACGGCATAGGCATCGGCCTGGAACTCGTGGCGGCGCGATTGCCGGGAGAACACGGGCGAGATGAAGAACGTGAACACCGGCACCGCCAGCATGAACAGCAGCAACGCCAGCGCGTCGTTCGGCGCGGCGGCCATTGCCGGGTCGAAGGAGATGTTGGGGCGCACTCCCAGGCCTGTGTAGAACCATACCTGGGTGGAGAGCCAGCCGAGCAACGCGAATCCGGCCAGGCTCAGCGCGAACATGGTCACGATGCGCTGGATGATGTGGCGATGCCGGAAGTGCCCGAGCTCATGGGCCAGCACCGCCTCCACCTCGCCCGGCGACAGCTGGCGCAGCAGCGTGTCGTAGAACACCACGCGCTTGGCGGCGCCAAAGCCCGTGAAGTAGGCGTTGGCATGGGCGCTGCGGCGGCTGCCGTCCATCACGAACAGCCCCTTGGCCGAGAAGCCGCAGCGCTGCATGAGGGCCGTCACGCGGGTCTTGAGGGATTCGTCCTCGAGCGGCTGGAATTTGTTGAACAGCGGTGCGATGAAGGTGGGGTAGACCACCATCAGCAGCAGGTTGAACCCCATCCAGAAGCACCAGGCCCACAGCCACCACAGCGGGCCGGCAGCGCCCATGATCCACAGGATCAGCGCGGCGATCGGAAGGCCGATGGCCGCACCGACCAGCAAGCCCTTGGCGGCATCCGCAAGCCACAGGCGCCAGGTCATCTTGTTGAAACCGAAGCGCTCCTCCACCACGAAGGTCTGATACAGCGACAGGGGCAGGTCGATCAGCCCGCTGATCGCCGCAAACGCCGCCAGCAGCGCCAACTGCTGCCACATGCCGCCTCCGAGTGCGTCCAGCAGGAGCTGATTCAGGGCGTCCAGGCCGCCCAGCAGCGTCCATCCCAGCAGCACGGCAGCGCCCAGCGCCATCTCCAGCAGGCCCAGGCGCCCCTTGGCGATGGTGTAGTCTGCGGCCTTCTGGTGGGCTGCCAGCGCAATGCGCTCGGCAAACGGCGCCGGCACCGCGCCACGGTGGCGGGCCACGTGCCGCATCTGGCGCGTGGCCAGCCAGAGCTTGAGGGCCAGGCCCAGCAGGAGTGCCGCCGCGAAGGCGAACGTCAGCACCGAGGAAGGGGAGAGGGCGTCGGAGGAGGTGGGCATGGTGGTGGGGGAGTTTAATGGGGAAGCCCCTGGGACTGTGGTGCAAGGGCTGCGGGCCATCGGCGACAATGCGCGCCATGCCAGAAGCCCACCATCCCACCCCCCAGGCGCTTGCCAAGTCCGACCAGAACCTCGTCTGGCTCGACTGCGAAATGACCGGCCTGGAGCCCGATACCGACCGTCTGCTCGAAATCGCCGTCATCGTGACCGGCCCCAGCCTGGAGCCGCGCATCGAAGGCCCGGTGTTTGCGATCCACCAGCCTGACGAACTCCTCAACAAGATGGATGCCTGGAACAAGGGCACCCATGGCCGCAGCGGCCTGATCGACAAGGTCAAGGCCTCCACCGTGACCGAAGCGCAGGCCGAGCAGCAGATCATTGCCTTTCTGAGCCAGTATGTTCCCAAGGGCACGGCACCCATGTGCGGCAACAGCATCGGGCAGGACCGGCGCTTTCTGGTGCGCTACATGCCCAAGCTGGAGCGGTTCTTTCACTACCGCAATGTGGACGTGAGCACCCTCAAGGAGCTGGCCAAGCGCTGGAAACCCGAGGCCTACACGAGCTTCAAGAAGGCCCAGAAGCACACGGCCCTGGCCGACGTGCATGAGTCCATCGACGAGTTGGCGCACTACCGCAGGCATCTGCTGTCGGTGTGATCCGTTGCGCGCGGCCGGGCCGGGCTGCACCTGTGCGAGACCGGCTTGCGATCCCTTCGAGACCGTGGGCGCGCTGAGGCATGAAACGTGCTGCAAGGTGAAGGGGCTTGCGGGGAAACCCCTATTCATGCCATAATCAGCGGCTGCGCAGGAAACGGTTCCTCGCAGATTGTGCATCTCCCCTCACACACCGGGCTTGCCAGCCGACTGCTTCGTGCAGTGCAGGACTAGCGAACAACGCCCACCAGCATCCGCCCAGAGCAATGCAGGTTTCGTTTGATGGTTGATGTTTTTTAACCATTGACGAAGCCACTCGCAGGCTGCGCCTGCGATCGTCTTCGTGAGAGAAAAATCATGACCGACACCTCTTTGGTGCAGGGCGAATTCGCGCCTGCAGAAACTTCCTTTGCTGCCGACCTTTCCGTGCAGTCTTCCCCCCTGGAAGCCGTGGTGGCCGCCGCTGAAGGCGATGCCGCCGTCACCGCCGAACCCAATGGCTTCGTCGAACTGGGCCTGGCGCCCGAACTGGTGCAAGCCGTGGCTGACCTGGGCTACACCCAGCCCACCAGCGTGCAGCTCAAGGCCATTCCCCTGGCCATGGGCGGTGGCAACGACTCCACCAAGTTCATCGACCTGATGGTCTCGAGCCAGACCGGCTCCGGCAAGACCGCCGCCTTCCTGTTGCCCGTGCTGCACACGCTGATCAACCAGCAAGCCGCCGCCGAAGCCGAGGAACGCGCCGCTTTCGAGCGCGCCGTGGCCGAAGCCGCTGCGCGTGGCGAACCCGCTCCCAAGCGTGCCAAGCGCAAGGACCCCACCAGCTCGCGCAACTTCAAGGCCGCCACCCCGGGCGCCCTGATCCTGTGCCCCACGCGTGAACTGGCCCAGCAGGTGGCGCACGACGCCATCGACCTGGTCAAGCACTGCCGTGGCCTGCGCGTGGCCAACGTGGTGGGCGGCATGCCCTACCAGTTGCAGATCGCCAAGCTGCAGAACGCCGACCTCGTGGTCGCCACCCCCGGCCGCCTGCTGGACCTGCAGCGCTCGATGCAGATCAAGCTCGACAAGGTGCAGTTCCTGGTCGTCGACGAAGCCGACCGCATGCTGGACCTGGGCTTCTCGGACGACCTGGCCGAACTGAATCAGCTGACCGCCCAGCGCAAGCAGACCATGATGTTCAGCGCCACGTTCGCGCCGCGCATCCAGCAACTGGCGATGCGCGTGATGCACGACGGCGGTTCGTCGGTGCAGAAGGTGACCATCGATTCTCCGCAAGAGAAGCACGCCAACATCAAGCAGATGCTGTACTGGGCCGACAACGCCCAGCACAAGCGCAAGCTGCTGGACCACTGGCTGCGCGACACCACGATCAACCAGGCCATCGTTTTCGCCAGCACCCAGGTGGAGTGCGATGGTTTGGCCAACGACCTGCAGCAGGAAGGCTTCTCGGCCGTGGCGCTGCACGGCGCGCTGAGCCAGGGCCTGCGCAACCGCCGCTTGATGGCGTTGCGTGCCGGCCAGGTGCAGATCCTGGTGGCCACCGATGTGGCTGCGCGCGGCATCGACGTGCCCACCATCACCCACGTGTTCAACTTTGGCCTGCCCATGAAGGCCGAGGACTACACCCACCGTATCGGCCGCACCGGCCGTGCGGGCCGCGATGGCCTGGCCATCACGTTTGCCGAGTTCCGCGACCGCCGCAAGATCTACGACATTGAGTCGTACAGCCGCCAGCAGTTCAAGGCCGATGTGATTCCCGGCATGGAGCCTTCGCAACGTGCTCCCCAGGCACCGCGCGGTGGTGACTTTGGTGGCCGTGGCCGCCCCGGTGGCGGTTACGATCGCGACAGCCGTGACCGCAAGTTCGGCGGCCCCGCACGCGGCAACAACGACCGCGGCGGATTTGGTGGTGGCTTTGGCGGCGGATTCGCCGGCCGCGACAGCCAGCGTGCAGCCCCTGCCCGTGGCGGCGAGGGTGGTGGTTTTGGTGCCCGTGATGACCGGGGCTTCGCTCCCCGCCGCGACGGTGACGGCTATGGCCGCAAGCCCGGTTTCGGTGATGCAGGCCGGGGTGGTTTTGCCCCCCGAGGCGACGCTGGCGCGCCCCGTGGCGACTTCGCACCCCGCAAGCCCGGCTTCGCCAAGCCCGCAGGCGGTGGCGGCGGCAAGCCCTTCGTGGCCCATGATGCGCGCAAGCGCCCTGCGCGCCCCGCGCGCTGATTCGGCCGCCCCGTCGTTTCGACGCGAGCCGTGAAAGGCTGGCACCGCAAGGTGCCAGCCTTTTTTTGTTGCCGCCACCTGCCGGGCGCGAGAATATCGAGAGCGGCTCGACAATAATCCTTCCGGGAGGAATCTGCAGTGTCGTCTTCGTTATCGTCGGGTGCGGACTTTGAGCACATGTTCGAGCTGGCCCCTGTGTCCCTCTGGCTGGAGGACTACAGCGCACTCAAGCAGATTCTGGACGGCTGGCGCGCCACCGGAGTCACGGATATCCGTGCCCACCTCGCGCAAGACCCGGCACGGGTGCGGCAATGCAGTGCCGCGCTCCAGGTTCTGAAGGTGAACCGCCGCACGCTGGAGCTGTTCGCTGCCCCGAGCCAGCAGGTGCTCGAGGCGAATCTGGACAAGGTCTTCAGGGATGACATGCACGATGCGGTCTCCCATGAGCTGGCGGCGCTTTGGTCGGGGCAGCTGGAGTTTTCGAACCAGACCGTGAACTACGCGCTCGACGGCCGGCGGCTCGATGTGCAGATCCGCGCGCGCATCCTGCCAGGGTATGAGGACGACTGGAGCCGCGTCCTGCTCTCGCTGGAAGACATCACGGCCCAGATGCGGGGCGCGCGCCAGCTGCGGCGCAGCGAACAATATGCCCGGGATCTGTTCGAGCATTCGCCCGTCTCCCTGTGGGTGGAGGATTTCAGCGCCGTGAAGAACCTGCTCGATGGCGTGCGCGCGCAAGGCATCGACGACTTCAAGACCTTCATCACGGTGCATCCCGAGTTCGTCACGCGCTGCATGCAGGAGATCCGGGTGGTGGATGTCAACCAGCAGACCTTGCGCATGTTCGGAGCATCCAGCAAGGAGATGCTGCTCAACAACATCGGCCGGGTGTTCCGGGGGGAAATGCACGAGTCTTTCGCCGACCAGTTGCTGGATCTGTGGGAGGGCAAGACCTTTCAGCAGCGCGAAGTCGTCAACTACGCCCTGTCGGGCGACGCGGTGCACATCCACATGCAGTTCTCGGTGCTGGCGGACCATTTGGCGGACTGGGGGCTGGTGCTGCTCTCGCTCGTGGACATCACCGCGCGCAAGAAGGCCGAGGCCTACCTGGAGTACCTGGGCAAACATGACGTGCTGACCCAGCTTCGCAACCGGGCCTTCTATGCCGAGGAGCTCAACCGGGTCACGCGCAAGGGGCCCTGGCCCTTGTCCATCATTGCGATCGATCTGAACGGGCTCAAGGCCGTGAACGATGAGCAAGGCCATGCCGCGGGCGATTCGATGCTGCGAAGGGTGGGTGAAGTGCTGGCCAAGGCGGTGGATCCGCCGGCATGCGCCGCGCGCATTGGCGGCGACGAGTTCACCGTGTTGCTGCCGGGCATGGATGAGCGCAGTGCCTTTGCGTTGCAGGACCGCATCCTCTCGATGCTGGACCTTAACAACCAGTTCTATCCGGGGCAGCCGATCAGCCTGGCCATGGGGGTCGCGTCGTGTCGATCCGGCGATCAGGTGGAGGCGACGATCAACCGCGCCGACCAGGCCATGTATGCCGAAAAGAACCGCTACTACCAGGACAATGGCCTGGACAGGCGGCACGCCAGCTAGCCGCACCGCGCAAACGCCCGCCCCTGGCTGGATTCAGCCCGTGTGCACCGCGTAGCCGTACAGCCGCTCGGGAGGCACTCTGGTCAGCAGGCTGCGATCCGTGGCCGGGCCCGTGATGGCGTAGGCGGCCTGTGACGTGTCGCGCTGCAGGGTGCTGGTCACGCTCTTGCCTTGGGAGTCCGTCACGGCGGCCACAAGCGGGGTGCGTGCTTCGGCCCCCCGCCGCATCACGACCCCCATTTCTCCGGACGCGAGTTTCACGAAGTCGCCAGGTGGATAGATGCCCAGCACCTTGATGGTCGCCGTGGAGAAGGGGCCCCCCTTGTCATCCCTGAACATCAGCCGGGCGGCATCCTGGATGGAGAGCGGCTGGCGCAGCTGCCGGGGGCTGATGCGTGCCATGAACAGGTCCGCCATGCGCAATACCTGCGCAGCGTCGCTCACCGATGAGATGCCGTGTGGATAGCCGCTGCCATCCGGCTGCTCGTGGTGTTGCATCACCGCGGCGATCCATTCGGCGTCGGTAACGCCGGCTTTCTCCAGCAGCGCGGCACTCAGGGCAGGGTGTGCGCGGATCTGGGTGCGTTGCCGGTCCAGGGCCGGATAGTCCTGCGCGGCCATCTGGCCCTGCAGCTCGGCGATGCTGGCGTTCATCGTCAGCGCCGCCAGTGCGATCTGCCGGATGCGCACGGCGGCCCAGCCGAGCTGCCGCGCCATCAATATGCCCAGCAGCGCTGTGTAGACCGCATGGCTGTATCCGTAGCGCAGATGCTTTGCATGGTCCTGCCGCACGGCCATGAACAGGCCGATGTCGGGGTCCGCGTCGGCAAGCTCCAGTATCTCGTCCGCCAGCGCTTGGATCGCATCCAGGCTGTCGGAGGTTTCACCCAGGTGCGGCAGCGCGGATTCCAGTGCGTCAATGGCCAGCGCCCAGCGGGTATAGATGCTTTCCGGTGGTTTTGCCGCAGGGGCCGTCAGCGCCTGCACCGCCTTGAATTCTTCGATATCGACAAACATGCCGCGCTCGAGCAGTGCTTCCAGCTGGCTGTCGTTGCGGATCACGTGCCCACGGGCGAGCAGCAGGGTGCAGTCCTGGTTGCGCACATTCCAAGGCAGCGGCACGCCCACCCGTACCTTGGATTCAACCAGTTTCAGCAGCTGCATGGTCGTCCTCCAGTGCCTGAGCCTCCTCGTCCGCTGCGCGAGCACACGGGTTCTGTCGAGAATGAAATTTCGCCCCATTGTTGCAGCATGCGTGGGGTTCCACAAACAGGCGGGTCAGCCTGGCGTGGCGGTCCGTCCAATATCGGGCCAGCGATGGTGCAGGTAGATCCATGCGGCCATGCCCACGCACATCATCAACAGCGAGGCCAGTGCCAGCAAGACGGTGGAATGCATCACCAGCGGCACCACGACCCCTGCCACCAGGCCATTGGCGGTGGAGCCTACAAACGCCTGCATGGACGAGGCCATGCCGCGGCGCTCGGGGTGAAGGTCCAGCACCAGCAAGGTGACCACGGGCACCATCAGGGCCCAGCCAAACGCGAAGACCGCGATCGGCGCGAGTGCCCACGCCGCATGCACCGGGAACAGCAGATTGGCCCCCAGGTTGAGGATGGCCACGGTGAACATGATCACGAAGCCATGGCGTATCTGCCGCTTCGGCGCGATCTTGCCGGCCAGACGGCCGCTGAGCCAGGCGCCGCCCATGATGCCGGAGATGGTGAGGACGAAGAACCAGAAGAACTGCGTGGGCGCCAGCGCCAGGTGCTCGCCCAGGAAGGCCGGCGCCGCCAGCACATACAGGAACATGCCGTTGAAGGGCACGCCGCTGGCCAGCGCCAGCAGCACGAAGCGTGGGCTGGACCCCAGCTGCCAGTAGCCGCGCATCAGGTGGGGCACGTTGAAGGGCTGGCGCAGCTCGGGCTGCAGGGTTTCGGGCAGCAGGCGGAAGTTGGCGATCCACAGGACCACGCCGACCAGCGTCAGGAACCAGAAGATGCTGTGCCAGCCCGTGTGCACGAACAGCCAGCCGCCCACGATGGGGGCGATGGCCGGGGCCACGCCAAAGTAGATCGTCACCTGGCTCATCACCTGCTGCGCGCGTGCCGGGGGGAACATGTCGCGGATGACCGCGCGCGACACCACGATGCCGGCGCCCGTCGATAGCCCTTGCAGCGCCCTGAATGCAATGAGCTGGCCGATGCTTTGCGACAGCGCGCAGCCCGCGGAGGCCAGCGTGAACATCGCGATGCCGCACAGCACCACGGGGCGCCGGCCAAAGCTGTCCGCCAGTGCGCCATGGAAGAGGTTCATGAACGCAAAACCGAAGAGATAGGCCGACAGGGTCTGCTGCATCTCCACGGGGGTGGCGCCCAGCGCCCGCGCAATGCCGGTGAACGCGGGGATGTAGGTGTCGATGGAGAAAGGCCCCAGCATGCCCAGCACGGCGAGGAGGACGGCCAGGGCCCATTGGGGAGCGCGCCAGAGCGTGTGGGCGTTAGGGTTCATGGATGAATTTCGAAGGGCGGTGGAAGGGGCGTCGTGGGATGGCGGGCGGTGGGGCTGCCGCGGGATCGTCAGGGCCTGGGCCGCCTGGGCAGGAGCTGGCCCCCGGGCGAAAACCGGTACCAGCCCTCTATCCACCCCAGCCCGAAGAGTGAGAGGGTCTGCTCATAGTAGGCCGTGGTGCGCACGGGGCTTGCTGCCAGGCGGTTGCGTTGCGCTTGCAGCGCGGCGCTGTCTCCTTGCGCCTGCAGGAAGGGCAGCATCGCGGCAGAGAAGCCCGACGGGCCTGCCCCGGAGGCTTGTCCACTCCGTACATCGATGGATTCGGGGGGGTGCCCCTGTTCCCGCACGTAGCGGGCCATGGGGGCCAGTGCCGACAGCAGCGCCTTGCGGCCGCTGGCGGCCGGGTGCAGCATGCCGGCCCACAGGTAGACGCGGATCGCGTTGTAGGTGCCCTGGCCTTTTTCCTTGCCCTTTTCGTCGATGAGAAAGCCCTGCCGCGCGTCGTAAATGGCCCAGTCCGGGGCATAGCCTTGGGGGGATGCGCCCACGATGACCTTCTCGGAGCTTCGTACCAACTGCTTCCAGGCGGTCTGCGGGTACAGCGCGCCGAGCCGTTGCATTGCCTGCAAAGGCAGGTAGCTGGGGTTGAGCTTCCATCGGTCGCCGGCTTCCACAAAGCCGCGTGGCGCGGGCAGCAGGCACAGGCCCAGGCCTGGCAGGTCGGCGGTTTCTTCGGCAATGATGCGTGCGGCCAGCCGGGCTCCCAGTGCGTGGTAGCGCGGCACTTGCCACAAGCGGGCCGCCTCACCCAAGGCATAGGCAATCCAGAGGTCCGCGTCCGATGCGGCGTTGCTGTCGAGGATGCCCCAGGTACCGTCAGGCCGGCGGCCCCATAGCCACGCGGGCAAGCGGGCGCCGAGGTCGCCGCCGCTCAGGTTGTTTTCAGTCCAGCGCAGGAGGACATCGAACCCCTTGCGGTCATTGGCCACCAGGGCAAAGAAAAGCCCGTATGCCTGGCCTTCGGAGTAGGTACGCCCGCCTTCGCCATCGTCGGAGATCACACGGCCTTCGTCGCTGACGAATTGCGCCTTGAAGCGGTCCCATGCGGGCCACTGGCCGCCGCTGGCCAGGCCCGCGGAGGGACGTGCCTGTCCGTTGGCGCCCAGGAACGCCGTGGGTGCGAGGAAACCCAGCCCCGTGAGCAGGGCCGTCCGCCGTAAGAGCAATGCAGCAGTCATGTCGGGAGAGTTTTCGTTTCGCATACTGTGGTGGAGCGCCTTCTTCTTTCCGCCGTTCTGTCAATGCAGCGCATTGGAGGCACCCGGGGAAAGCACGGGCTGCCACGGGCCTGGACAGCGTGGCGGGCGCAAGGGTTGCCTATACTAGCCAAGGAAATCCCGGGCGGGTTCTGGCGGCATTGTTTGCATGAAGGTGCCGTGCCCTTTGGGTGCAAGGCCTGAAGTGCTACAAAATGCAGAGTGCCCTGACCCCAGAAATATAGCCACAAGGCCTTTTCGTGGCCAATTCGCTCAAAGTCGTGGATCAAAATGGAACAACATCTATTGGGCCGGGTTGAAGATATCCCGGGAGTCCAGGTCAGGCGACTGCATCCCAGAAAAGACGAGCGCGGAACGCTGACGGAAGTCTTCCGCAACGAGTGGCACCCGGGCAGCCTGCCGTTGCAATGGAACCATGTCAAATCCCGGCCCAACGTCTTGCGAGGGGTTCATGTGCACGTGCGGCACACCGACCATTTGCTGGTGCTGACGGGCACCATGCTGCTGGGCCTGATCGACCTGCGCGAGGGCACCGACCATTTCCGGCAGAGCACGGTGATCGAGCTGACCGGTGCCGAACCCACCATGGTCAGCATTCCTACGGGGGTCGCGCACGGCTTTTACTTTCCGGAAGCTGCGGACATGCTGTACAGCGTCACCCACTACTGGGATCCCGTGACGGATGAGCTTGGCTGCCGCTGGGATGACCCTGGCCTGGGGCTGGACTGGCCGGTCAGTGCCCCGGTACTGTCCCCAAGGGATCAGGCCGCAACGTCCCTCGACGGATTGCTGGAGGAGTTGCGCGGCAGCAAGGACAAATCATGGTGAGGATAGGACTTCTGGGGTGTGGCCGCTGGGGGCGATTGATTCTGCGTGATCTCAAGCAACTGGGGGCCTACGTGGCGGTGCTGGCGGTGGGAGAGGCCAGCCGGGCCCGTGCATGCGAAGGCAATGCTGACGTGGTGGCATCCTCCCTGGAAGATCTCCCTGAGGTCGACGGGTATGTGGTGGCCGTGCCCACCGCCCAGCACGCCGCCTTCCTTCGCCAACTGGTGCCCTCCGGCAAGCCGGTGTTCTGCGAAAAACCGTTCACGTCCAGCGCTGCGGAGGCAAAGGCCATCGCCCAGCTGGCGGGTGACCGGATCTTCATCATGGACAAGTGGCGCTATCACGGGGGCGTGCTCGCACTGGCCGCGCTGGCGCGGTCCGAAGAACTGGGCCCGGTGCTGGGACTGAAGACCACCCGCCTCGGATGGGGCAATCCCCATGCAGATGTGAGCGCGGACTGGATTCTGCTTCCACATGATCTCAGTATCGCCATCGAAATCCTGGGCGACTTGCCCGAGCCCGCCGCGGCCTGGGCGGAAACCAGCGCAGAGGGCCTGGTCGCGCTCTCGGGCGTGCTGGGTCTGAAGGATCGCAGTCACCCGTGGATGCAGTTTGAAATCGGCGTGCGCTCTCCTTCCCATCGGCGGACCATCGAACTGCGCTGTCGTGACGGCATTGCATCGCTCAGCGACGCCTACGACGCCCATGTCGCCGTGCAGCGCACTTCGAGTTGCCTCTCCGACGGACCCGTGCCCGGCACCGAGCTGCGTTCCGTGGACACCGCCATGCCCCTTTTGCGGGAACTGACGGCGTTCCTGGACTATCTTTGCCATCGTGGTCCACCCCCCAAGAGCAGCGCGGCGGAGGGCTTGATGGTGGTGGAGCGCATCGCGTCGCTGCGGGCGCTGGCAGGACTGCCCGAATGAGCGACCCGCTATTCACGGTCGTGATTCCAACCCACGACCACGCGGACACGCTGTGGCATTCGGTCGCCAGTGTGCAGTGGCAGACCTGCCAGAGCTTTGAAGTGTTCATTGTGGGTGACGGTGCGCCTGAGCGCACCCGCTCCATTGCCCAGTCCTTGGCGGAGCGCGATCCCCGGATTCGCTACTTTGACAACCCCAAGGGGGCGCGGCACGGCGAAGCGCACAGGCACCGGGCCTTGCAGGAGGCGCGAGGCCGTTTTGTCGCCTACCAATCCGATGACGACCTGTGGCTTCCAGACCATCTTGACATCCTGGCGGCGGCACTTGAAGACCATGACCTGGTCCACACCATGCAGATCGACGTATCGCCGGCAGGCGAGACCGCGACATGGCCTTTTGATGCTTTCCAGGATGGCCAGCAGATTGAGCGCATGCGAGCCTCCGCCGGTGGCTTTGGCTTGGCGTCCGCAGCGCATACCCGCCGCGCCTACCATGCGCTGCCTGTCGGCTGGACCCCTGCGCCCCTCAGCATTAGTACTGATCTTCACTTCTGGCTGCAAATGCTGGGTCAGCCGGGTTTGCGCTATTCCTCTGTGAAATGGCCCACCAGCCTCCATTTTTCATCGATGACCCGCCGCAGCTTGTCCCCTGCCGACCGGGCGGCTGAACTGGAGCAATGGTGGGAACGCCTTCAAGACCCTGAAGCCCGGCTGAGCTTGCTGAAAAACGTGTTGTTCAGGGTCAACGCCCATTGCTACGCTCAGCCTCAGCCTCAGCCTGAGATCGAGATGATCAAGAGCAGTCTGTCCTGGCGGATCACGGCGCCTTTGCGTGCGCTGGGTCATCGACTGGGGATGAAACCGTGACCGGGAGCTTCGAGCGGCTTTGAACAGATGCCGATAGGCGCCTGCCCTGGTGGGAGAGGTTGTGGGTCTGCATGGGCTTGACGGCCCGCGCACGCGATGAGGCAACACGCCACTCAGCGTACGCTGGTGCCATGAGAAAGCTCTGGGGCGCCAGCTTGGCGTTGGTACCCAATCGCCTCAATCATGCGGAGCCTCTATGGCTCGCAAACAAGAGCCGAACGCGGCCCAACACCCCCCGCATCCAGATGGTGCAAACCCGGCAGTTGCCGGGCCGCGCATTGCAGATGACCCCGCACTCGCGGGTGCAAGTGGATGACCCGCAAGGGGACCCTGGCTGACGGCTGCTTCAACACGGGAGACGAGGGCGTATCCGAGCCATGCTGCAATGGGGGGGGCGGGGGATGGGCGGCTGCCCAAGAGCACGGCAACCGCTTTTATTAGGGCGCGCACGTATGATCGACGGCACTACTTCGGGGGAGAACAGAGACATGCAAACCAACGTCCGAAATTGGCTCGTGGCCATTTGGGTTCTTTGCGCCACAGGCTGGGCCAGTGCGCAAGCCATGGTCTATACCGCCACGCCCACCGGCCCCTATCCGACGAAAGTGGATTTCACCGCACCTTGCGGCGCTGGCCCGTGCCAAAACTACGTGCTGTCGGCACCGCCATCCGGTTCGTTCAGAACAGCCAGCCCGTTGCCTGGCAGCTTGATCAACACGGACATAACTCCGTTGGTCACCTCGTTCAACTTTAGCGATGGGATCAACGCATATTCAAACATCGACCCGTCGGCACGCATCGTCCAGATACTGGCGACAACGGACCCCAGTGGCGCCATCGTAGGGGCCTCGTTTTTTGTCCAGCGCTGGTTGACCGGGTCCGCACCCCATATCGTCAATGACCGTTTCTCCGGCATGTTGGTGTTTGGGGTAGCCGCATCGGCTCTGCACAATGTGCCCTGTATCACCACGGGTGTCGCACCCAGTGGTGCGGCGGACACATGCATTGGCGGACTCACGGATGCTTCGTCTTCCACCGCCGGCCCTGTCACATTGGCCTGGTCAGCTGCAGCGGCCCCTGCGGCAATTCCCTCCCTGTCTGAATGGGGCTTGGCAATCATGGCGGGCCTGATGGCGCTAGCCAGCTTCGCGGCCCTGCGCCGCAAGAGCCTCTAACGACCTGACTCGCAAAAGCCGCAGCCAAGCCAAAAAACCCTGCGGGGTTTTTGCTTGTGGTGCGGCGTGGCGGCATCCGCCGTTTTCGGATGCGGAGATGTTCCACGCCGTCTTGGGTGCGTTTTCGATGCCCTGGCCCAGAGCTGCCGACGTGTTGGCGTGCAATGCAACCGAACCGCCGCAGGCGCGGCGTGCAGCGTTGAACACCTGGACAAGGGGCCTGCAATGCGCCTCATCGAATCACAACGAGCCAATGAAAAAAGCCGCTGCTACCATTTCGATAGCTGCGGCTTTTTTAGCCTTGCGGCTTAGTTTGGTGGGTCCTGAGTGACTCGAACACTCGACCTACGGATTAAGAGTCCGCTGCTCTACCAACTGAGCTAAGAACCCAAACTTGTTAATCTGTCTGCATTGCTGCAGAGCCTCGAATTATGCACCAATTTTCTGCGAGTTGGCAAGCGCCGCAAAAAATTATTGCATCGCATTGCGGCTTGCGAGTTCCACAAAAAGGCCGCTGTGGTCCAGTTCACCCAGGCCATGCTCGACGCCTTCGGCATAGAGGGTCTCGAAGAGGGCCGTGATGGGGGCATCGAAGCCGATCTCGCCGGCGGTGGCCAGGGCGTTGCGCATGTCCTTGAGCTGCACCGCCATGCGGCCGCGCGGGGCAAAGTCGCGCTCCACCATGCGCTGGCCGTGGAGTTGCAGGATGCGGCTGTCGGCGAAGCCTCCCTGGATGGCCTCGCGCACCTTGGCCATGTCGGCCCCGCCCTTGGCGGCGAACAGCAGCGCCTCCGCCACCGCGCCAATGGTGATGCCCACGATCATCTGGTTGGCCAGCTTGGTGAGCTGGCCAGCGCCATGCGGTCCGACGTGGGTGGCGCGGCCGCAGGCGGCGAAGAGGGGCTGGGCCCGCGCAAAATCCTCGGGGCGACCGCCGACCAGGATGGCGAGCGTGCCGTTTTCCGCACCCACGGTTCCGCCGGACACCGGCGCATCCAGGTGGGACAGCCCCATTTCGCCCAGGCGAGCGGCATGGTCCCGGGCCTCGCGGGGCTGGATGGAGGCCATGTCGATGAACAGCGCGCCCTTGCGCATGGCCTTGGCTGCGCCGGCCTCGAAAAGCACCTGGCCGACCACGGGGCCGTTTTCAAGCAGGCTGACCACCACGTCGGCGTTCTGGACGGCATCGGCGGCCAGGGAATGCACGGTGATGCCGGATGCAGCCAGGGGCTCCGCCTTGGCGCGGGTGCGGTTCCATGCGTGCACCTGATGTCCAGCGTCCTTCAGGCGCCGCGCGATGGGCAGGCCCATCATTCCGATGCCGAGGACTGCAATGCGAAGCGGTGTGGTGGTCATGGCGTCATTCACCCAGGAAGGTTGTCTCTCTGTGCATCATGTGCCTTTTTGGTGCGTCACCCTGTCACGGAGCTTGCAGCATGGTCGGATTGGAATGATGATGCCGCACCGCCACAGGAGACTTCATCCATGAGCCTGCCCCTGCACGACCCCGCCTGGCTCGAGCGCATGTACAACAACCGCGCGCTGGTGCCCGACCACATGGCCTATCTGCAGCGCTGGGCCGACGATTCCGCCCGGGTGCGGACGAGCCACCCGTGCGTGCTGGACGTGGCGTACGGTACCGGGACGGGAGAGGCGCTGGATATTTTCCCGTCCGCACGTGCCTCGGATGACGGTGTTCCCGTGCTGGTGTTCGTGCACGGCGGGTACTGGCGCTCGCTGGACAAGTCCGATCATTCGTTCATTGCCCCGTCCTTCACGCAGGCCGGTTTCTGTGTGGTGGTGGTGAACTACGCGCTGTGCCCCGGCACGCCGGAGGCGCCGGTCACCATTCCCCATATCGTGCGGCAGATGGAGAAGGCACTGGAATGGGTGTGGCGCCACATCGCCAGCCACGGCGGGGACCCCCGGCGCATCACGGTGGCCGGGCACTCGGCGGGAGGGCAGCTGGCCGCCATGCTGCTTACCGGCGTGTGGCCCCTGGTCGGCCAGGGGCTGCCCGATGGGCTGGTGCGCAATGCGCTGTCGATTTCCGGGATCCACGATCTGGAGCCCATCATGCACACCCCCATGTACCAGTCGGTGCTGAACCTGACGGAGCAGCAGGTCCTTCAGTGCAGCCCCGCGCGGCTCCTGGAGCCGCCGGCGGGCACGCTCTACTGCGTGGTGGGGGCCGATGAAAGTACGGAGTTCCTGCGGCAGAACCAGCTCATGCAGGACGCCTGGGGCAGCCATTTCGTCCCCCGCAGCCAGGCACTGCCGGGCCTGCACCATTTCAGCATCGTGGATTGCCTGGCCAGGCCGGGGCATGACCTGCACCACATGGCGCAAAACCTGCTGCGCGCCTGAAGTGGGGGCAATCCCCTGCGGCGCTGCCCGTGTTTCCCGCCCCTCGGGCTTCGCGCTGGGGTGGCGCCCGCTGGCCTGGGCTGCGCCATCTGCATGTGCCGTGGCGGCGCAAGGGGCCGGCGCTGCCGTGCCGGCCGCCCGTGCTACATCAGCAGGTGCTCGCCTGCGTTGTCGCCGCCCAGGATCACGTAGTTCACCTTGCGGATGTCCATCAGCTTCTTGCCGCCCGCGTAGCTGATGGAGCTTTGCACGTCCTGCTCCATTTCGATCAGGGTGCTGGCCAGCTTTCCCTTGACGGGCTCCAGGATGCGCTTGCCTTCGACGTGCTTGTACTCGCCCTTGTTGAAGTCGCTCGCGGAACCGTAGTATTCCTTGTACAGCGCGCCGTCCACCTCGACGGTCTGGCCCGGCGATTCCTCATGCCCCGCAAACAGCGAGCCGATCATCACCATGCTGGCGCCAAAGCGGATGCTCTTGGCGATGTCTCCGTGGCTGCGGATGCCCCCGTCGGCGATGATGGGCTTGGTGGCCACGCGCGCGCACCACTTGAGCGCCGAGAGCTGCCAGCCGCCCGTGCCAAAACCCGTCTTGAGCTTGGTGATGCACACCTTGCCCGGGCCCACGCCGACCTTGGTGGCATCGGCCCCCCAGTTTTCCAGGTCGATCACCGCTTCGGGCGTGGCCACGTTGCCGGCGATCACGAAGGCCTTGGGCAGGTGCTGCTTGAGGTAGCCGATCATGTTCCGCACGCTGTCGGCATGGCCGTGCGCGATGTCGATGGTGATGTATTCGGGGGTGAGCCCCAGTGCCACCAGCTGGTCCACGGTGTCGTAGTCGGGCTGCTTCACGCCCAGCGAGATCGAGGCGTAGCAGCCCTGGGCGCGCATGTCCTTGACGAACTGGACATTGTCCAGATCGAAGCGGTGCATGACATAGAAGTAGCCGTTCTGTGCCATCCAGGTGCAGATCTTTTCATCCACCACCGTCTTCATGTTGGAGGGCACCACGGGCAGCCGGAACGAGCGTCCGCCCAGTTCCACGCTGGCGTCGCATTCCGAGCGGCTGTCCACCCGGCACTTGCGCGGCAGCAAGAGAACGTTGTCGTAGTCGAAGATTTCCATGAGATTCCAAGCTCCATAAAGGGACGCAGCCAAACAATTTCAGCGGCGGTGGGCGCTTGGCTTGGGACCGGCTTTGTGGGCGGGGCCGTTCAGGCCGCTCCGAACCCCGCGGTGCGCGGGCACAAAAAAACCGGACGCCAAGAAACTTGGGCCCGGTGATTGATTCTACCCGCCTGTCCGTTCCACCCTATAACGATGGTGGTATTACCGGTATCACCGGCAGGTGGATTGCGCCGCGGCGATGACCGTCCCCCGGGCATCCTGCACCCAGCCCACCATGCGCAGCCGCTCGGCCTGCGCCCCTTCGGGGATGCGCATGGACCGTGTTTCCATCCATTTCGATGGCCCCAATCCCGACACCGGCCGCTGGCCGGGCTTGCCCCATGCGCCGTGGAGCATGTTCCTGACGATATTCCGGGGCACGGCCGTGCCATCGGTTCCCGCTGGCACGGCCTCCACGAGCAGCAGGTAGAACTCCAGGGGGCCAGGCGCGGCGGTCCGGCCCGGGGTGAACGCGATCGCCGTGCCCAGGTAGTCGTTGAACGGCATGCCGTGGGCCACCCGCAGTCCGGCAGGCCGGGCTGCCTGTACCGCAGCGGTGTGCACGTCGGTGGCCCGGGGCGGCTTGCGGCCCAGCGCCTCCAGCCGGACCAGGGCGTCGCGGGCGGCAGCGGCGGCCAGCGGTGCATCCTCGCCCGCCGCGCCGGGCACGATCCAGTCCAGCACCGCCGTGCCGGCGCCGGCGGTCGGCGCGGGGGTCGCGCGGTCCGTCCAGCAGGCCTCGCAGTCCGCGCTGAGGAAGCGCTCGAAGAGGGCGGTGGGCCGTGGGATGCCGTCGCTGCTGCAGCTGGCCTGGGCCCAGGTGGCCGCGGGTGCATGGGCGAGTACAAGGGCCACGAGGCTGGCCAGGGTGCGGGCAGTGTTTTTCATAAAAGAATGGGAGGGCGGCGGGGCGCTTTCTACAATGGCTGGATGTTCCCACAAGACCCGTTCCCGGGGGGGCCAGATGTGCTGGCGCCCACCTCCCTTGATGCGCCCTCGGCTGCGTCGCCCCTCCTGGCCCATCTGAACCCCGAGCAGCTCGCCGCCGTCACCCTGCCGGCGGGGCATGCGCTCATCCTGGCGGGCGCTGGCTCGGGCAAGACGCGGGTGCTCACCACGCGCATCGCCTGGCTGCTGCAAAACGGCTACGCCACGCCTGGCGGCATCCTGGCCGTCACCTTCACCAACAAGGCCGCCAAGGAAATGGTGGCGCGCCTGTCGGCCATGCTGCCGGTGAACGTGCGCGGCATGTGGATCGGCACCTTCCACGGCCTGTGCAACCGGCTGCTGCGGGCGCACCACAAGGCGGCCGGCCTGCCGCAGTCGTTCCAGATCCTGGACACGCAGGACCAGCTTTCGGCCATCAAGCGCCTGTGCAAGCAGCACAACGTGGACGACGAGCGCTTTCCGCCCAAGCAGCTGTCGTACTTCATCGCCGGCTGCAAGGAAGAGGGCATGCGCCCCGGCGACGTGCCCACGCACGACAGCGACGCCCGCAAGAAGGTCGAGATTTACCAACTGTACGAAGAACAATGCCAGCGCGAAGGCGTGGTGGACTTTGGCGAGCTGATGCTGCGCAGCTACGAGCTGCTGCGCGACAACGACCCGATCCGCGAGCACTACCAGCGCCGCTTCGCGCACATCCTGGTGGACGAATTCCAGGACACCAACAAGCTGCAGTACGCCTGGCTCAAGCAGCTGGCGGGCAAAGACACTGGCGGGCGCTTCGAGGCGCGCGGCAGCGTGATCGCCGTGGGCGACGACGACCAGAGCATCTACGCCTTTCGCGGGGCGCGGGTGGGCAACATGGCCGACTTCGTGCGCGAGTTCGATGTCCAGCAGCAGATCAAGCTCGAACAGAACTACCGCAGCTACAGCAACATCCTCGACTCGGCCAATACGCTCATCAGCCACAACAGCCGGCGCCTGGGCAAGAACCTGCGCACCACGCAGGGGCCCGGCGAGCCCGTGCGCGTGTACGAGGCCAGCACCGACCTGGCCGAGGCGCAGTGGATGGTCGACGAGATCAAGCAGCTGGTGCGCAGCGATGGCTTTGAGCGCAAGGAAATCGCCGTGCTCTACCGCAGCAATGCGCAAAGCCGGGTGATCGAATCGGCGCTGTTCAATGCCAGCGTGCCTTACCGCGTGTACGGCGGCCTGCGCTTTTTTGAACGTGCCGAAATCAAGCATGCACTGGCCTACCTGCGCCTCTTGGAGAACCCACACGACGACACCAGCTTCACCCGCGTCGTCAACTTTCCACCGCGTGGCATTGGTGCGCGCAGCATCGAAGTGCTGCAGGACGCCGCCCGCGCCGCAGGCTGCTCGCTGCACGACGCGGTGAGCGCCGTGCCCGGCAAGGCGGGCGCCAACCTCGGCGCCTTCGTCGCCATGGTGGACGTGCTGCGCGAGCAGACGCAGGGCCTGAACCTGCGCGGCATCATCGAGCAGATGCTCGAATCCACGGGGCTGGTGGAGCACTTTCGCACCGAAAAGGAAGGCGCCGACCGCATCGAGAACTTGCAGGAACTCGTCAATGCCGCCGAGAGTTTTGTCACGCAGGAGGGGTTTGGCCGCGATGCCGTGGCCCTGCCGCTGGACGAGCATGGCACGCCGCTCACGCAGAGCGCGGTCAGCCAGGGGCTGGATCCCGATGCCCCGGTCGTCGACGAACCGCTCAAGCCCGTGCCGGGCATCGTGGACGCGGACACCGGCGAAACCCTCTCGCCCCTGGCCGCCTTCCTCACGCACGCCGCGCTGGAAGCGGGCGACAACCAGGCCCAGGCCGGGCAGGACGCGGTACAGCTGATGACCGTGCACGCCAGCAAGGGCCTGGAGTTCGACGGCGTGTTCATCGGCGGCATGGAAGAGGGCCTGTTCCCGCACGAAAACTCCGCCAGCGAGCGCGACGGACTGGAGGAAGAGCGCCGCCTGATGTACGTGGCCATCACCCGTGCGAGGAAGCGCCTGTACCTGAGCCATTCGCAGACGCGCATGCTGCACGGCCAGACGCGCTACAACATCAAGAGCCGCTTCTTTGACGAACTGCCCGAGGGCGCGCTCAAGTGGATCACGCCCAAGCAGCAGGGGTTTGGCTCATTTGCTCCTAATTCAGGAGCTTCTGGCGCTTATGGGTCAAGCGCTAGAGGCTCATTTGGCTTCAAGTCCGAGACCTTCGCCAGCCCGCCGGTGCCCGTGCAGAAGACCGCGCCCGCCCACGGCTTGCGGGTGGGCATCGCGGTGTTCCACACCAAGTTCGGCGAAGGCAAGGTGCTGGCCATCGAAGGCACGGGCGACGACGCGCGCGCGCAGGTCAATTTTCCGCGCCATGGCACCAAGTGGCTGGCGCTGTCGGTGGCCAAGCTCACGGTGGTGGACTGATTGAATTCGCCCGCCGCTCCCGCGCTGGTGGTGCTCGGCGGGCTGCCGGGCGTGGGCAAGAGCACGATCGCCCGCGCGCTGCTGGGGCAGTGGCCGGCGGTGTACCTGCGCATCGACACCATCGAGCAGGCGCTGCGGGATTGCGGCGCGCTGGGGGGCAGTGGCGTGGGGGCCGCGGGCTATGTGGTGGCATATGCCCTGGCGCGTACCCATCTTTCGCAAGGACTGTCCGTTCTGGCGGACTGCGTGAACCCCTGGGCCGAGACGCGCGCGTCCTGGCACCGCGTGGCCCTGGACGCGCAGGCGCCGATGCTGGCCGTGGAGGTGGTCTGCGGCGATCCCGCCGAGCACCGCCGGCGGGTCGAGCAGCGAGTGAGCGACGTACCCGGTCTCGTGCCGCCCCTCTGGGAGGCCGTGTGCCGGCACGACTACGTGCCCTGGGCGGCGGACAACAACCAGCTGGTGGTAGACACCGCGTACCGCAGCCCGGGCGAAGCGGCCAGGCACATCCTGGCCGCGCTGCGCGAACGCACGGCCGGCTAGGCGGGGAGGCAGCGCGCCGTGGTGTCCGGCAGCGCCAGCTTTTCAGCGTATAGCCCGCTGCGCTCGGGCGAGATCAGCGCCCCCAGGCCCTGCATCACCGTGACCTCGGCCCCGGCTTGCTGGTCCCGGTAGCACTTGCCCAGCAGTTCCAGGGTCGCCTCCAGCGCACCCGCCTGCTGTGCCGAGGTTTTCCGGAGGGTTTCGGCCTGCTGCCTGAGCCAGCCTTCATAGGCCTCCAGGCTGGCCTGCGGCAGCTTGGCGCGCTCGGCCTCGGGGATCATGCTGCCGTACAGCCCCAGGAGGCTTTGGGTCCCCGGCTGCCCCATCACCAGCACCGCGTCGTAGCGGGCCTCATACGAGCCCTGGCGGTAGATCACCTGGTGGATCTGATAGCGCAGCTTGCCCTTCTCACCCCCGAGCGTGCGGATCAGGTCGCGCGCAGCGGCGCTGTGGCGGTCGCTGGCGAACTGCGTCTCCAGGGCCGCCGAAATCTGCGCATCGCTGGGATAGGTGATGGCCGCGGGCGAGCAGGCCGCCAGGGCGCCCACGGCCCCCATATACAAAAAGCCACGAAAGATAATTGATTTCATATTTGTGACAATAAAACAGGAGATTCCATTCATTTTCTTGAAAGTATGGATTTCTGAATGTTGTTGCGGGTTTCATGATGATTTGAAGTGTAAAGACTTGTTGGTTTTTACGGTGGATTATGGAAGTGCGGCGGCATCGTTCAAATGTGGGAATGCACCCGCTGGCGGAGTAAGTGCTTGTCCTACATACCAAAACCCCGTGCGGCTCAGAGCGCGGATCCCGGGAGGTACGACCTGTGGATAACTCGGAAAATGCCAGCCCGGGCCGGGCCTACATTTCTTTACGGTGTGGACGGGTGCGCGCCTCAAGAATTCGTTCGCAGGCCGCAAGCGGCTGCTTCGTCAATTAATTTCAACCCTTCGAAGGATTATTGATATGCGCAAACTTGCCATTACCACCGTCGCAGCACTCGCATTTACCTGCAGCGCAGCTTTCGCCCAGAGCGGCAACGTCGCGATTCCCGGCCTGATCTCGGGCAAGGGCTCCGCCGGCTCCGAAGTGACCAACAGCCGCATCACCGTCACCAACAACAAGGCCACCAACGTCATCGCTGGCGGCGGCAAGGCCGGCATCAAGGTGGCCGAGATCTCGATGGAAGGCGTGGCCAACGTCAATAGCGTCAACATCACCGGCTCCAAGATCCGCAACTCGGACATCACCGTGAGCGGCAACGAAGCCACCGACATCAAGGCCATCGGCGGCACGGCCAACGTGAACAGCGTCAACATCAACTGACCGGCGTGCCGCGGGTCCGTCCGGCAACCGCCGGCCGGACCGCAAGCCGTCCGACCATCCCTATCCATCCAGAAAAGGGGCTGTGAGTGCACACAACGCGCAAGACGCAACGCCATGAAGCCGCGGCGCTCTGGCTGCTCGGTCTTTCCGTGGCCCTGGCGCCGCTGCGCGGTCAGGCGCAGGAGTCCATGCTCGCCGGGGTGGGCTGGCACAAGAACAGTGCCGGCACGCAGGTGGACGCGGGCAGCCAGATCCAGGTGCTCGGCAACCGCTCCACGGGACCGGTGATCTCCACCGGCGGCAAGGGCTCCGCCCTGGCCAATGTCGGCATGCGCGTGGACCTGGCGGGCACCGCGCAGGCCAACGGCATCGGCCTGGCAGCGATGGACGTGCGCCAGTCCCAGGTGCAGGTGCTGGGCAACCAGGTAACGGGCTTCGTGCACGCCCTGGGCGGTGCCGCCACCGCCAACATGGTGCTGGCGGCCAGCGCCACGGGTACGAAGCAGCTCACGGCGAGCCGCCTGATCGTGCAGGGCAACCGCGCGGCCGACGTCGCGGCCTTCGGCGCCAAGTCCGAGGTGCTGCTGGGCACCGGTTCGCTGCAGATGCCCGGCCGCGCCACGGCCAACAGCGTGCTGCTGGATGCGACCGACGTGCGCAATTCCGAGGTGGCGCTGGTCGGCAACGAGGCCCGTGGCGTCACCTCCATCGGCGGATCAGCGCTCGCCAATGCGCTCACCGCGGCCCGGTCCACCCTGGAGGACACCCGCATCCTGCACACCGGCAACCGCGCGCAGGACGTGCGCGCAGGCGGCGGCAGCGCCGGCGTGGGGCGCGGCACCATTGCCCAGGTGGATCTGACGGGGGTGGCTGCGGCCAACGCGGTCACCCTGGCGTCGAGTGAGCTCAAGGGCGCGCAACTGGTCCTGGCGGGCAATGAAGCGGCCCAGGTCATCGCGACGGGCGGCAGCGCCCTGGCCAACAGCATCAGCTTTTCCGACCACAAGCTCGCCGGTTCGGCGGGCTACCAGGCGGGCGTTTCGGGCAATACCGCACGCAACGTGCAGGCCTGGGGCGGTGAAGGATCCATTCTCGGCGGGGCGCTGGCCGACGTGCGGGTGTCCGCCTCGGCCCTGGCCAACACCATCTCCGTGACCCGGGGCGAACTGGCCGAGGGGCCCGTGCACCGCCTCAGCGGCAACCAGGCGCGCGATGTGGTCGCGACCGGGGGCGGGGCGGCGGCCAACAGCCTGTGGCTGGACAACGCGACCGTGCGGGCTGGCACCGTGCTGCTGGCGGGCAACGTGGCCGACCAGGTGCGCACGGCCGCAGGCTCGGGCACCATTGGCGGTGGCCTCGTCGGCGCCCTGGAGCGCAACGGCCGCGCACTGGCCAACACCGTGGTGGCGGACCACCAGTCCACGCTGGAGCGCGCCGCCGTCACCGTCAGCGGGAACCACGGCCAGGCCATCACGGGCTCGGGCGGGCTGGCCGCGGCCAACACGCTGATGGTGAGCGAGGGCCGCGTGCAGGACACCGCCCTGACCCTGGCGGGCAACCGAGCCGACGGGGTGCGGTCCACCGGCTATGCGGCGCAGGCGGGCGGGGGGCTTCTGTTTTCGGCCAGCCAGCAGTCGGCCGCGCTGGCGAACACGCTGGCGGTCACGGGGTCGCAGCTTGATGCGCAGACGCTGACGCTGGCGGGCAACACCGCATCGCGGCTGACGGCACGCGGAGGCGCGCTGCTGGCCAACAGCATTGCATTGGAAAACGGCGCGGGCGCGCCCTCGCGCCTGTCGGCGGCGGGTGTGCTGAGCGGCAACACGGCCAGCGACATGAGCACCGCGGCGGATTCGGTCTCCGGCGCGGGGGGGCTGGCCGGGCGCGAGAGCCGCGCGCGGGCCGCCGCCAATGCCCTGGTGCTGCACGACGATGCGCTGGTGGATGCATCGTCGCCCTGGCTGATCGCCGGGAACTCCGCGCGCGGCGTGCACGCGCCCGGAGGCACCGCCCTGGTCAATGCGCTGGCGGCCTACCGTGGCGCGCGGGTGCAGGGCAGCCCGGTGGTCATCGCGGGCAACACGGGCGAGGACATCCGCGCCGCCGGCAGTGGCGCGCAGGCACTGGGCGTGGGCACCAAGTCCAATGGCGTGCTGGCGGCCAACGGGCTGTACATGGATGGCTCGGGCGCCACGGCGCTGGCCCGCAGCACCCTGCAGGTGGTGGGCAATACGGCCCGGCAGCTGAACGCGGACGGTGGCCGCATCAACGCCAATGCGCTGTCGGTCAACGCCCAGGGCCGCGTGGAGGCCAGCACGCTGACGCTCGCGGGCAACACGGCGGCCGACGTGCGCAGCGAAGGGCGCGAGGGCACGGTGGGCGGCTTTGCCGCGTTTGGCAGGGGCGTGGGGCAGGCCAATGCCAACGCCATCCAGGTGCTGGGGGACATGCGCGCGGCCAGCCTGCAGCTGATGGGCAACACGGCGGGGCGTGTGTTCGCCACCGAGGGCCTGGCGGCGGCCAACAGTTTTTCGCAGGGCTCCGGTGGCCGCGTGGACGGGGTTCAGGCGCTGGTGGCCGCCAACACGGCGGTGTCCACCCAGGCCGAGCAGGGCAGCACGGCGCTGGCCAACAGCGTGCAGGCCGACGGGACGCTGCAGGGCAGCGCGGTGCAGGTGGTGGCCAACCAGGGCAGCGCCCGCGCCGCCGGCCGGGACGGGCTGGCCAACAGCGTGCGCGCGCAGGGCCGTGGGCGCGTGGCCGGCTCGTCGGTCACCGTGACCGCCAACCAGGGCTCGGGCGAGCAGGGGGTGGCCAACAGCGTGGACATCGCGGGCACGCTGCAGGGCGGCAGCATCACCATCCTGGGCAACCAGGGCTCGGCGCGGGATGGCGGGGCGATCAACAGCGTGGTGGGCGATGGCCGCATCTCGGGCAGCCAGATCACCATCATCGGCAACGCGGGGTCGGCCAGCGGCGGGCTGGCCAACAGCGTGCGCGGCGGGGGGAGCATCACGGCGTCGAGCATCACCATCCTGGGCAACCAGGCCAGTGCGCAGGGTGCCAGCAGCAAGGTCAACAGCGTCACGGGATCGGGCTCCATCAAGGGCAGCCAGATCCTGATCGCGGGCAACACGGGCCGGGCCAGCGGCGGCGGCCTTGTCAACGGGGTGAACAACAGCGGCAGCATGGCGGGCGCGCAGGTCGTGGTGACCGGCAACCAGGGCAATGCCACGGGCGGCGGCACTGTCAACAGCGTGGACAACCGGGGCCAGCTCTCGGGCCGGGTGTTGATCGCGGGCAACCGGGGCAGCGCCACGCTGGGCGGCACGGTCAACTCGCTGGTGAACCACGGCGTGATGGCGGGCACGGTCGTGATCGCCGGCAACCAGGGCCATGCGGCCGTGGGCGGCGTGTCCAACTCGGTGGTCAACCAGGGGGTGATCACCGGCGCGGTGACCATCGTCGGAAACATGTCGGCCGCGGCGGCGGGCATGACCTCTGGCAGCGTGCGCAATGTGGGCGGAGCCATCACCGGCGTGGTCGGCGTGGCGGGCAACACCCCTTTTGCCGCCAATCCCGGCTACACGTACGCCATCCCCTCAACGGGCGTGGTGAACCAGTCCGTCACGGTGCTGCCGGCCGTGAACCTGCTCAGCATGTAGGGCGGCGCTGCCTGGCGGGTGCGCAGCGGCGCGTTTTTGGTTTTCAGTGGATGAAGGAGTCGCAATGAAAAATCTGGACGAAAACTCCCATCGGCGCACGCTGCGCGCCCTGGGCCTTTGGTGCGGGGCAGGGGCACTGGCGCTGATGGGCGCCGGCGCGCAGGCCCAGCTGGTGAACTACGGCGAACAGCTGGGCGCCTACAAGGACATGGCGCAAAGCGGTGTGCGGCTCAACGACGGGGTCTATCCGTCGGTGAGTGCCAAGGCCCGCGTGAACCGCGCCATCTCGCAGAACACGCTGGTGGACCAGAGCGCGCTGGTGCAGCCCGACGGCACGCTGAAGCTGCCCGACGGGCAAAAGAACATCGTGATCCGTTCCACGTATTCCGATGTGCAGCGCGCGCCCGACGGCACGCTGCGCATCGCCAGCCCCGTGATCCAGGGCAACGTGAACGGCAACGTGACGCTGTACGTGGAAGGCAAGGGCGTGGAAAACATCACCGTCCTCAATTCCGGCCGCTGACGGCCGCGGGCCTTCTGCCTTGCAGCCCCGGGAGAGCGGGGCTTTTGATACCACCACCACAACAAAGAACCATGACGAAAAGAACATTGCGATGGGGAGCGCTGGCGCTGGCAGTGGCCACGCTCGCTGGCTGTGCATCCACGGAAAACGCCCTCAAGGACGCCAATACGCTGCTGCAGGAGCGCGAGGCCGACAAGCTGCTGCCGGTCACCAACCTGAGCCCCTACGCGCTGGCGCTCGGCCGCTTCGGGCGCATGCTCAATGTCTACAAGGAAGGTGATCCCGTCATCTACATGCAGACGCGCAGCATCCTGGATGCCACCAACCTCTCCAGCCCGCTCGTGGGGGCGGAGATTCCCGGCGACATCACCGAGATGGTGCGCACGGCCGTCAACCGCATCGGTGCGCGCGTGGTCTATGTGCCCTACCACCCGGACTACCTGGTGTCGCAGGCCCAGCTGGGCGCCAAGTTTGGCGTGACCATGCCGGACTTCCTGATCACGGGGGCGCTCACGGAGTTCGACCGTGCCATCGCGGGCGCGGGGCGCGTGAATTCGGCGGGCATCGAGTTCGGCAAGGGCAACGGCAAGACCACGCTGGGAGGCGACATCAAGCGCACGGCCATTTATTCGGCACTGGCGCTGGACCTGAACCTCGTGAGTTTCTCCACGCAGCAGATGGTGCCCCAGGTGCAGGCCTCCAACGTGGTCAAGGTGCTCAACTTCAGCTCCGAGGACAACGCCAGCCTGGGCTTTTACGGCGATGCCTTCGGCTTCAAGCTGGAAGGCAAGTACCTGCAGGGGCGCCATTCGGCCATCCGCACGCTGGTGGATCTGAGCGTGCTGGAGCTGATCGGCAAGGCCACCAACACGCCGTACTGGCGCTGCATTCCCAACGGCACGCCGGACCCCGTGGTGGTGGAGAACATGCGCGCGGCCTACAACGGGCTGACGCCCGAGCTCAAGCTGGGGCTGATCCAGGTGACGCTGCGCAAGTACGGCGAGCCGGTGCAGGTGACGCAGAAATACGACGACGAGACCCGGCAGGCGCTGGAGAAGGTGTATGCGCAGCGGTACCCCTCCCTGGGCGCCGTGGACGTGATGACCTGGCAGGGTTTTGAGCCCCTGTTCTTTGGTGTGCCCATGGCCTGGGACACGGCGCAGGCACCCGCGTTGGCCGGTGCGGCGCCGGCCCCCGGCGGCACCCCGGCGGGCACGAAGGCTGGCACATGATGCGTGGCGCCCGCATGTTCTACCGCTGCGCGCCCTGGGTGGTGGGGGCTGCCCTGCATGCGCCCGCCTTCGCGCAGCTGCCGCCGGCCGCTCCGCCGCCGCCTGCACCCGCGCCGGCACAGCAGGCGGCGGCCCCCGGGGCCACGGCGGGTGCGCGTTTCCTCGAAGCGTGCAACGAGGCGCTGGAGCGCGGCGTGGCCGAGCTGGGCTGCCAGGGGCCGATCTACCGCAACGAGCTCGAGCGCCTGAAGCGCGAAGCCCTGAACACGCAGAACCCGCAGCTGCTTTCGTTCGTGGGCGATGCGTACCAGAACCCCCGGTCCGGCCTGGGCGACATGGGCCAGGCCTACCGCTGGTACCTGCTGGCCGCCGTGCGCGGCGATCCGCGCGCGATGCAGCGCCTGACGGAGATGAACCGCAAGGGCCAGGGCGTTCCCAAGGACAACGTGCGGGCCCTGGGCTATGCACGCCTGCTGGAGCGCATGAGCCAGCCCGACACCGGCACCCACCGCAATGTGGTGTCGGTGATCAACGAACTGGGCGCGGAAATGGCCGTGGAAGAAGTGGCCCTGGCCGAGCGCTTCGCATCGGAACTGGAGGCGCGCATCCAGCGCCAGGCCGCGGGGGAGGGCTCCGACAAAGGCGGTGACCCGCGGCCCGCGGCGGCGGGGGCCGTTCGGCCGGGTTCCGTCCTGCCGGGCATGTCGGCCGTGCCCCGCCCGGCCTCGGGTGCGCCGGCGCCGGCTGCGGTGCCTGGGGGCAGCTTGCCTGGAACGCCCGGAAAGGCACCGCCCTGATGCGAGGTTTTCCCACCATGAACGGCACATCATTGTTCGCGCTGCTGTTGCTGCTGGCGTGTGCCACGGTCCGGGCCGCAGGCCCGGTGGGGCCCGTGGGTCCGGTCGGCCCCGTGGGGCCCATCGGGCCCGAGCGCGCCGGGCCGCTGGACCCGCTTCGCCAGGGCCGCGCGAACCCCGTGCCACGGCCTGCCGCGCCAGTGCAGCCTGCCACCAGCGCTGCCAGCGGCGCGGGCGCGGGCAACCGCATTGAGGTCTCGGGCAATACCGCGTCCGGCACACGTTGCGCCGCGGATGGCTCGGCCTCCGTCAACAGCGTGGACGTATCGGGCGCGCGCCTGGAGGGCCGCACGGTCATCGTGCAGGGCCGCAATGCGAATGACGTGCGCACCGGCGCTTGCCCGCAGCCCCCGAAGGCAGGGGGGGCTGCGGGCCAGACCAACAGCATCCGCATTCGCTGATGCGTGGCGCCCGACCCGCCGTTCCGCAGGCCACCTCGCAAACCGCGCCACGGCAACCACCATGGACAGTGATTGATGAACCAGGAGCACCAGACACCATGAATTCAACGACTCCCGTGTGGACGCCATCGCGCAGGGGGGCGGCCCTGGCCGTGGCCGCTGCCGCCGTTGTGCTGGCAGCGTGCAAGGAGCGCGCGCCGGAGCCGCAGGTGGCTGCAGCGACCGCGCCCGTGCCCGCCGCGGGCCCCGCACCCACTGCACCTGCAACCCAGGCAGCGCCAGCACCGGCACCGGCGGCCGCGCCAGCCGCCGCCACGCCCAAGAAGGTCCCCATGTCCATCCAGGGCGTGGCCGCCGCGGGCGTCACGGTGCGCGTCAAGGCGGTCGAGATCGGCGCGGACGCGACGGTGCTCGACGTGAGCATCTCGTTCGCCAACCGCATCACCGACACCACCATGCTGGCCCTGGCCGACACCTACCTGCAGGATGAGAGCGGTGCCCGCTTGCACATCAAGCGGCCCGACAACAACCGTGACATCACCATCCGCGAGGGCGAGACGCTGGACGGCCAGCTCGTGTTCATGGGCGCCGTGGCGCCGTCGGCGCGCAAGCTCAAGCTCGTGTTCAACGATGGCAACCAGGGCGACAACATCGTGGCGCCGGGGCTGGTCGTCGACCTGCCGCTGCAGGGCGGCTGATGCGGCATCCGGGCTTGGCGGCCGCCGGGGTGCACGCCGTCGCGCCGGCCTGCGCCCTGCTGGTAGCGCTGGCGGCTTGCGGGCCGGCACATGCGCTGGAGGTCGTGCGCAGCGGCCGGGCGCTGGGCGCCGTGCCCACGCGGCTGGTGCCCGCATCGGGCGCGCCATCGACCACGCTGCGCGCGCAGGAGCCCGCGGGCGGGCTGGTGGGACGGCGGCAGGACACCACGCTGCAGCGCAGCGCAGGGCCGCAAACGATCCTGCGCGAGGCCGAGGTGCCCAGGGAGCGGCTGGAGCAGACGCGCGCCCTGCTGGCGGAGCTCAAGGCCCGGCCCACGCCCGAGCAGGCCATCTCCATCGACCTGCCGGCGGACGTGCTGTTCGATTTCGACAAATCCGACCTGCGCGCGGACGCGGCGTCCTCGCTGGACAAGGCGGCGGAACTCATCAAGAGCTATGCGGCGGCGCCGCTCACGGTGGTGGGCCACACCGATGGCAAAGGCACTGACGCCTACAACGACAGCCTGTCGCTGCGCCGCGCCGAGGCCGTGGCGCGTGCACTGCACCGCCAGACGGGCCGGCAGGCCGCTGTGCAGGGCCAGGGCAAGCGCCAGCCCGTGGCGCCCAACACCACGCCGGACGGCCGGGACGACCCGCAGGGCCGGCAGCTCAACCGGCGCGTCCAGATCCTCATCGGCGTGCCGTCCCGGGAAGGCAGGTAGACCATGGCCCTTGTGCGTTGCCCGGAATGCGGGCGTGAAGTCTCGTCGAAGGCGCCCGCCTGCCCGTCCTGCGGCTACCCCCTGCAGGCCCAGGGCGCTTCGCCCGCGGAACCCCAAAACGCGCTGCAGTCGCCGCATGTGTGGGGCCGTGTGGCCTTGGCCCTGGGCGCGTGGCTGGTCACCCCCTGGATTGCCAGGCTTATCGTGGCGCTGGCGGTGTGCGTGCTGGCGTATTTCATGTTCACCGGGCGGTGACCTTGCGCGTCCCGGAGGGTTCGCGCTTGCGAGTCCACAGAGCGCATCAATGCGCCAAGGTGCCTGCGCCGTGGGCGCCCGCCAGCGCCACCGCATCCGCGCCCGCCGCATAGCGCAGCCGCGCTGACGCATCGTTCACCGCCGCCCACACGGCCTCGGCCACATCCTGCTCGGTCGTCACGGCCGCGGGCTGGCCCAGGGCGGCGAAGACGGACTGGGCGCAGGGCGCATAGGCGGGCGGGATCAGCCCCTGCATGCGCTCGGCGCCATTGGCGGTGAACTGCGTGGTGGGCGCATAGCCGGGCTCCACGAGTTTCACGCGGACGCCAAAGGCCTCCAGCTCGAAGGCCAGCGAGGCGGTGAACCCCTCGATGGCGGTCTTGCTGGCGGTGTAGGCGGCCACGAGCGGCATGGGTGCCAGGGTGGCGCTGGACGTGACGTTGACCACCAGGCCCGCGCGCCGGTCGCGCATCTGCGGCAGCACGGCCTGGGTCACCGCCATGGTGCCGAAGGTGTTGGTGTCGAAGATGTCGCGCACCGTGGCCATGGGCGTGGCCTCGAAGGCGCCGAACAGGCCCAGGCCCGCGTTGTTCACCAGCACGTCGATGGGGCCTGCGGTCTGCAGCGCCTGGGCGATGCTGTCGGACCGGGTCACGTCCAGCGGCAGGATGCGCAGGCGGTCCGATGGCGGCAGCAGGTCGGTGCGCGGGGTGCGCATGCTGGCGATCACGTTCCAGCCCTGGGCGTGGAAGTGGCGGGCGGTGGCAAGGCCGTAGCCGGACGAGCAGCCGGTGATCAGGATGGTCTTCATGGTGAAACTCCGTGGATGGGTTGCGATGGAAAGTGGTGCAACGATATCGGGCCGGAGTCGGATTAACTACAATCTAAAGTCTGATTTTCTTTTGCAGGAGTCCGACCGTGGTCGATCCCCTCGCGCAGGTCATCGCTCTGCTGCGGCCGCGCGCCGTTTTCTCCAAGCTGATCAGCGGCGCGGGGCCCTGGGCCGTGCGCTATGGCGAGTTCGGCAGCCCGAGCTTTTGCACCATGCTGGAGGGACAGTGCGTGCTCGCCCTCGCGGGGCAAGAGCCCGTGGCGCTGGAAGCGGGCGACTTCGTGCTTTTGCCCGCGACACCGGGGTTCACCTTGTCGGGCATGGAGCAACCGGCGGCGCCGGTGTTCATGGACCCCCACCGCATGCCCGCGCCAGACGGCGAGCATGGGCTGCGCCATGGCACGCCCGACGGCCCGCCGGACATGCGCATGCTGGGCGGCTACTTCGAGTTCGACTCCCCCGACGCCGCGTTGCTGGTGTCGCTGCTGCCGGACATGCTGCACGTGCGCGGCGTGGAGCGGCTGCCGACCCTGGTGCAACTGGTGCGGCAAGAGTGCCTGGCCGCGCTGCCGGGCCGTGAACTGGTGCTGGACCGCCTGGTGGAGGTGCTGCTGATCGAGGCCCTGCGATCGAGCAACCGCGATGGTGCGCCCCCCGGGCTGCTGCGTGGGCTGGCGGACGCCCGCGTGGCGGTGGGCCTGCGCCTGATGCACAGCGCCCCGGAGCGGTCATGGACGGTGGACGCGCTGGCCCGGGAGGCGGCGTTGTCACGGTCCACTTTTTTCGAGCGCTTCCTGCGCGCCGTGGGGGTGCCGCCCATGGAATACCTGCTCGCCTGGCGCATGGCGCTGGCCAAGAACCTGCTGCGCAGCGGTGGCGGCGTGGGGCTTCATGAGGTCGCGGAACGCGTGGGCTACAGCTCGGCCAGCACGTTCAGCACGGCGTTCAGCCGCCATGTCGGGCTGGCGCCCGGCCGCTACGCGCGCCAGCAGCAGTAGCAGGCCTGCGGGTTGGTTGCTATGTTTTATATAGCTGGTTGCGCTTGTCCATCAAGCGCTGGGGGCACTTTTCATTCCAATTTTCTGCGCCAGCACCCAGTGGTTGTCCAGCCGCACATCCTGCAAGCCCCGGCCATGCGGGTGGCGCAGGGGCGCGGCGGCCTGCGCGCTCTGCAGGCTGGCGCCCAGGCCGGCTGCCCACAGCGCGCCGCCTTGCACCGCCAGGGGGCAGGCCTCGGGCAGGGGCACCAGGCCCTGCCACTCGCCCTGCAATGAAAACGTGGCAATGCCGTGGGCGCGGGGGCAGCTCACGGCCCAGCCGGCGGGCGTGGCGGCCATGCTGCCGCCGTAGCCGTGGATGCCCTGGGCGATGGCCTGGGGTGCAGCCACCACGCGCAGCGCCGTGCCGTCGAACAGGGCCAGCACCGGGGCGGCGTCCTTGGCGGCTGCGTCGTCGTGCTCGGCCTGCAGCGCGATGCCCAGCGTGGTTCCATCGGGGCTCCATGCCAGGTGGCGCAGGCTCAGGCGGGGGTCCTGCAGGCGCCATTGGCCCAGCAGCCGGCCCGTGCGGGCGTCGAGCCGCACGAGCGATGAGTCCATGGTGCCCAGGTCGCGCTTGACGCGGC
The DNA here is from genome assembly GCF_041154505.1 of Acidovorax sp. A79. Taxonomy (GTDB): domain Bacteria; phylum Pseudomonadota; class Gammaproteobacteria; order Burkholderiales; family Burkholderiaceae_C; genus Acidovorax. The sequence goes on along the minus strand of NZ_AP028672.1, from coordinate 1,470,416 downwards.
CTGTTTCTGGCGCGGTGGGCACGCCGCCGTTGGCGACGATCAGCGTGGGGGCGGCGCTGCCTTGGCCCTTGCTCTTGCCGCCCTGCGTGTCCCAGAGCAATTCATGCGCGTCGATGCCGTGGGTAGGCCATTCGGCGGTTTTCACGAGCGTGTGGGCGTCGCGCGCCACGATCAAGCTCGCGCCGGTCTCGGCGTCGGTCTCGGTGGTGTACAGCCGCTGGCCATCGGCGCTGGCGAGCACGTGGCCGTTGAAGGAGCGCTCTCCGTCTTGCCAGAGCCACTGGGGCTCGCTGTCTTTGTCCGGCTGCCAGCGCACCAGCCAGTCGCCGGGCCGGCGGGCGGTGGCCAGCACGGAGCCGTCAGGCAGCACGCACAGGCCGTGGGCGCGCGTGGGCACTTCCAGCGACGCGTGGACCTGCAGCGCCTGCCCGGCACCCTCCTGCGTGGACAGCACGCCGATGTGGAAGCTGCCCTGGCGCTCCCACGCGGCAGCCAGGTGCACGCGGTCACCGGGTTTGGCGAAGACGGCACCTGGCGCAAGCACGCAGGCACCGAGGCCCCCCAGCAGGGCCAGCACGTGCCGGCGGTGCAGAAGATCAGTCACCGTCTGCATCCGAGAATCCAATGCTCACCTGCAGCGCGGGCGCCACTTCGGACTCGGCCAGGAACTTCAGCGCCGCCAGGTCCCTGGCGGTCTGCTGGATGGCCGCCTTGTTCTGCAGGCCGGACTTCTGCACCTGGGCCATCGACGCGTCGACCTTGTCGGTGGCCTGGCGCAGCTTGTCGGCCAGCGGGTTCAGGCCCTTGCCGCGCAGGTACATCTCCAGAGGCACCAGGGCCTCGCCAGCCGCCGGTATCTCGGCGCTGGCGGGCAGGGTGGTCACGCTGCGCAGGCCGCCCCAGGTGGCCGCCCAGGCCGCCAGCGTGGTGCCGCTGGCGGTGCGGGGGTAGTCGGGCGTGCGGGCGCCGGATCCCGATCCAGCGGCGCGCAGCGGCTTGTCCATCTGCGCCCAGCGCAGGCGCTCGATGCCGCCCACCCACTGGTTCACGAATTCGCTGATGGCCTGGGTGGACTGCTCCTGCTCGTCCTCGGCGCCCCAGTCGGTGGCCGCCGCATCGGCATAGGCCTTGGCGAGCGCGGCGGATTCCCGCGCCACATCCTGGGCCACTTCGTGCGCGTAGCCGCAGGCGGGGCTGCCGGGCTGGGCCGGGCGCGTCCACAGCAGCCATTCCAGCGCGGGCAGGCCCTTGGCGGGGGTGCCGATGCGCTCGAAGGCCTTGGCGCCCTGGGGCTGGGCAGCGATGGCTTTGTCGATCAGCGCGGGGCGCGTGGGCGTGAAGTCGATGGCGCGCTGGCTGCGGCGTGCGATGACGGGGCCCACGGACACGGCGGCGAGTTGCTCCCACGCGCGGGCCGTGGCCTGCCAGGCGGCGCGTGCGGAGTCGAGCGCGGCCTTGCCGTCTGCCGCCGGCGCCTGGCACAGCGCCGCCACGGCGGGCACCAGGGCGCGGGCATCGCGGTCGAAGTCCTGTGCGCGTGGCAGGGCCCAGTGGCCGTAGATGCCTTGCAGGGCGTGCACCGTGTCGTAGAACGGCACGGCGTTGCGCTGCCAGGCTGGGATGGGGGGGGCAGTGGGCGCCGCAGACTGTGCCTGCGCTGTGAGAGGGGGCAGGGTGGCCAGCAGCAGGGCGGCTGCAAGGAGGGATGTTTTCATTGCCGGGCCGCCCCAAGATGAAAACGCGGCACCCTCGGGGGGCAGCGACCACACGGAGTGGGGAGCGTGGGGGTAAATTCTCATAACGACTCCACGAACTTCACGAGCGCGTCACGGTCGGCTTTCTTCATCCTGAGCACCTGGTTCTTGGCCTCCTCGGCCTCGCCGCCGTGCCACAGCACGGCTTCGAGCACGCCGCGCGCACGGCCGTCGTGCAGCAGGCGGGTGTGGCCGTTCACGTCCTTGATCAGGCCCGTGCCCCACAGCGGCGGGGTCTTCCACTGCCGGCCGTTGGCGCCAAAGTCGGGCCGGCCGTCGGCCAGGCGCTCGCCCATGTCGTGCAGCAGCAGGTCGGTGTAGGGCGCTATGCGCTGGCCGTTCAGGGCCTTGCTGGTCAGCTGCGGGAAGGGGCCTTCCTTGGTGACGTAGCTCGGGCGGTGGCAGGTGGCGCACTGGGCCTGCGCAAACAGCGCCTGGCCGCGCAGCACCTGCGCGTCGTTGATGTTGCGACGCGCGGGCGGGGCCAGCGTGGCCTGGTAGAAGATCACGTCGGCCAGGGTCTTGTCGTCGATCTCCACGCCGGGCTGGCCTTGGTCGCCACCGCTCTTGCCGCTCGGGGCGGCCAGGCAGTCCTTCTGCGTGGGCGTGCAGGCCTCTTGCGCGAAGTGGCGCGAGGTGATGCCCATGTCGCCCAGGAAGGCGCCGCCCGTCTGGTGCGCGATGGTGGCCACGTTGGCCTTCCAGCCGAAGCGCCCGACCATCATGCGGCCGGCGGGCCCGTCCCACACCTTGTTGGGCACGCCCTTGATGGGGCCGGGGGCGGCGGCCTGATCGGCGGCGTTGGCCAGGATGTCGGCCTCGGCGATGGCTTCGAGCAGGCCCACGCCGATGATCTGTGGCGCGATGCGCGGGCTCGTCATCACGTCCTTGTGCAGGGGGCCGTAGCCCAGGTCGGCAAAGCCGTAGATGGGCTTTTGCAGCGTGTAGGGCGTGCCGTCGGCGAATCGGCCCTTGATGGTGTCGTAGCGCAGGGTCACGCGGCCTTCGGGCTTGACGCCCTGGATGGCCGCGTTGTTGAACTGGTCGCCGTACACCGGGTCGTGCACCGGCCCGCCGTGCACGTCGGTGCCGGGTATGGACAGGCGGATCAGCAGGGCCACCGTGGGGTCCTTCGTTTCGCCCAGGCGGTTGAAGATCGCTGGCGGCTCGCCCCGGCCGTCCTGCACGTGGCAGCCGCCGCACGAGCGCGCGATGAAGTGCGGGCCGAGGCCGTCGCGCGCCTTGGTGGAGGCGGGCGCCTCCACCCAGTTGCGGCGGAAGAACGAGTTGCCGATGACGAAGCGCGTGCGCTCCTCATCGGTCAGGTTGGCGGCCGGGAACGAGAAGGCGTTGCGCCCGGTGGCGAACACCGTGGTCTCGCCGCCGGTTTTTTCGCCCAGCGGGTCGGGCTGGGGCGCCGCCGTCAACGACTGCAGGCCCAAGCCGCCGAAGCTTGCGAGTGCGACGATGGCGGTGCTGGCTGCCGCCAGGCGCACGGTGCGCCGGCGGGCAATGGCTTGCGCAGGCTTCATGCTCAGGGCTGGACCAGGGTCAGCTTGGTGATGCCGATCGCGTTGGCCGCGGCGACGAGGTCCTTGCTTTGCTGCGTGAGGCTGTCGATGGTCTTCTGGATGCGCTGGCGGCCCGGTGCGTCCTTGCCGCCGATGATCTCGCGGTCGAACGGTGCCTGGATGCCTTCGGCGGCAGCCACCGAGGCCGCGATCTGCTTCGTGGTCTTGTCGGCCAGCGCCGCGTCCTTGGCAGCCACCAGGTCGCGCAGCGATGCGCCCTTGACCACGCTGCCGTCGGCACGCTGGTACTCGCCCAGCCACACGTTCTGGATGCCCTTGGCGTTGGTCACCGCGTCGCGGTGGGTGTTGTCCGAGAAGCACGAGTGCTCGTCTTCCTGGTCCTGGCTGTTCAGGGCCACTTCCAGGCGTTCGCCGGCCAGCTCGCCGCGCGAGAGCGAGCCCAGGCCCACGAGCATCTTGCGAACGGACTCCTGGCCGCCGCGCGCGAAGCGGGTGCCGTAGTTGTTCCTGGCGTCCGGTGCCCAGGCCTTCACCAGCGAGGTGAGGTCGTCGATGAGCAGGTCGGTCACCACGGTCAGGTACTGGCGGCGGCGGTCGGCGTTGGGGGCCTTGCCGTCCACGAAGTCTTCGAAGCTGCGGTCGCCCGGGCCGGTCTCGGACAGGTCCTGGCCCCACAGGAAGAACTCGATGGCATGCCAGCCGGTGGCGATGTTCTCCTCGCCGCCGCGCTCGTTCTGCGCAGACAGGTTCTTCTTGCTGATGACGAACTTGCGGTTGTTCACCAGGCCCGCATTGGGCTTGCCCTGGACGCTGTCGACGAACGATTCGTCCATGGGCCAGGCGTTGATGCGGCCCTCAGGTCCGTTGTCGTTGTCGATGGGCCCGCCGTAGAAGCGGAAGGCCTCGGTCTGGCCGTAGAACTCGCGCGCGGCCAGCCACTTCTTGCGGGCGTCTGCCAGGGTCTCGGCCGAGGGCTTGGCGGTGAAGGCCTGCACGGCCTCGCGCAATGCCTGCGCGCTGGCCAGGGTGTCGCTGTAGTTGGCATGCACCAGCTGCGCGTAGTGCGCCGCCACGGCCTGGGCCGTCACTGCCTGTTTCGCCTGGGCCTGCGGGGCCGCCGCCGGTGCCGTCTGGGCGGCAGCGCCGGTGCTGTAGGCGCAGGCGAAGCTACCCGCGAAAAACGCAGCCCCCAGCAGGGACGTCTTCAGGGAGGGGAATGTCATGCAGTGGTCTCCAGGGAATCACGCGGGCTGCCGCACGGGGCCATGGGCCGGTGGTGGCACCGCGAAGGATGGGTGTGGATGGCGGGGCCGCACTGGCTGGAAGGGGCCTGCGCGCGAGCGTGGGCACAGACGACTGGCTGGGTGGGCGGGGGTGAGAAGGGATTATACAAATGGTAGTGATTCGTATTTGCCGAATTCCCTGGGTCCTGGCCGGGAACGCCTGTCATCAAACCGACGCAAAACCTTCACGGGGATGTCACCCGCGGTTTCTACGCTCCAGGGGTTTTGTAACCAACAACCCGAGGAACCCCCATGACCCACCGCGTGGATACGCCCGAGCAGGCCATCGACTTCAACAACGAAAACGCCAACACCTCCGCCAACCCCACGTTCGACGCGGTGCTGGGCGCCCGCCTGTCGCGCCGTGGCCTGCTGCGCGGCGGCGTGGGCTCCGTCGGCACCACCGTGCTGGCCGGGTTCGGCGTGAGTGCCTGTGGCGGCAGCGACGACCCCGTGGTGACGCCTCCCCCCGCCGGCCCCAAGCTGCTGGGCTTCGGCGCCGTGTCCAAGAGCCTGGCCGACGTGGTGGCCGTGCCCGCGGGCTACACCGCCAGCGTGATCTTCGCGCTGGGCGACCCCATTGCGGCGGGCGTGTCCGCGTACAAGAACGACGGCACCGACGGCGACTTCGACAAGCGCGCCGGCGACCACCATGACGGCATGGAATGGTTCGGCCTGGGCGCCGACGGCAAGCGCAGCGACAACGCCACCGAGCGCGGCCTGCTGGCCATCAACCACGAAGCCACCACCGACGAGAAGCTGTCCTCGTACTTCCTGCACGCCAATGGCGGCACCACCACCTTGCCCCGCCCCGCGGCGGAAATCGACAAGGAAACGGCCATCCACGGCATCGCCGTGATCGAAGTGGCCAAGTCCGGCGGCAAGTGGGCCTACGCGCAGAACTCCGCGTTGAACTTCCGCCTCACGTCGCTCAGCCCCATCGAGATCTCGGGCCCGGCCCGCGGCAGCGCGCAGCTGTTCACCAAGTTCTCGCCCACCGGCACCACCACGCGCGGCACGCTGAACAATTGCGGCACGGGCAAGACGCCCTGGGGCACCTTCCTGACCGGTGAGGAAAACTGGTTCGGCTACTTCACGCGTGGCGCCGCCGACGATGCCGCGCGCGGCAACGACAAGAGCGTGACGGCCCTCAAGCGCTATGGCCGCAACCAGGGCGCCGCATCGCGCCACGGCTGGGAAAGCGGCGGCACCGACGACAAGTACCAGCGCTGGAACAACAGCAAGACCGGCACGTCGGTGGACGGCACGGACGACTACCGCAACGAGATGAACGGCATGGGCTACATCGTCGAGATCGACGCCTACGACAAGACCCGCATGGCCAAGAAGCGCACCGGCCTGGGCCGCTTCGCGCACGAGAGCGCGGCCTTCGGCAAGGTGGTGGCCGGCCAGCCGCTGTCCATCTACATGGGCGACGACTCGCGCGGCGAGTACATCTACAAGTTCGTGTCCACCGCCACGTGGAACCCGGCCGACGCCAACGCCAGCGACCGCCTGGCCATCGGCGACAAGTACCTGGACAGCGGCAAGCTGTACGCCGCCAAGTTCAACGCCGACGGCACCGGCGGCTGGGTGGAGCTGTCGCTCACCAACACCGCCATCAGCGGCTATGCCACCTACAAGTTCGCCGACGCGGCCGACATCGTCATCAACACCCGCCTGGCCGCCGACGCCGTGGGTGCCACGAAGATGGACCGCCCCGAGTGGAACGCCGTGAACCCCGCCAACGGCGAGGTGTACTTCACACTGACCAACAACAGCGCCCGCAGCGCCAACCCTGGCAGCGGCCAGTACCTGCCCGACGCGGCCAACCCCCGCGCCTACACCGACATGAAGGGCACGACCAAGCAGGAAGGCAACCCCAACGGCCACATGGTGCGCCTGAAGGAAGGTGCGTCCGTGTCGGCCTTCACCTGGGACGTGTACCTGTTCGGCGCGGAAGCCAGTGCCGACAAGACGCTGATCAACATCTCGGCCCTGACGGACGACCAGGACTTCTCCAGCCCCGACGGCCTGGCCTTCAGCAAGGCCACGGGCATCTGCTGGATCCAGACCGATGACGGCGCCTACACCGATGCGAGCAACTGCATGATGCTGGCGGCGGTGCCCGGCCAGGTGGGCGACGGCGGCAAGAAGACGCTGACCTACACCAAGGCGGATGGCAGCAAGTTCGACATCGTCTCGCCCGTGGGCAAGGCCGCCACGGCCGACACGCTCAAGCGTTTCCTGGTCGGCCCCAAGGGCTGCGAGATCACGGGCCTGGCCGAAACGCCCGACGGCAAGACGATCTTCGTGAACATCCAGCACCCGGGCGAGTCCACCGGCATGGCCAACCTGGGCGACCCCGCCAAGTTCCAGAGCCAGTGGCCCGCCAACGCCGGCTACGGCGCGGGCAAGCGCCCTCGCTCGGCCACCATCGTGATCACGAAGAACGACGGCGGCAACGTGGGCACCTGACGGGGCGGGGTGAGAGGGAATGGGCCTCTCACCTTCCTTGATGAATTGGTTGCTTGCAGGCCGGCCCAGGGGGCCGGCCTTTTTTGTTTTGGGGGCAGGGGCTCAGTAGTCCGAACCCGGCGGCGGTGGCGGCGGGGCGGGGGGCGAGGGGCGTGCCGGCGTGGCGGCGGGTGTGCCGCTCGCACCGGGCGTCGCGGTGTAACCCATCTGCCCGCTGCCGTCCTTGGTGCCCTTGCGCCCGGCGATCTGCCAGGCCGTGCGCTGGTGGATGAGGCTGGCCAGGAACTCCAGTTCCTCATCGGTGTGGTTGATGGCGCCGGCCGGGGTGAGCAGGCGGCCATTGCGCGGCGCGCTCTCGGCCCAGAACGACTGGTGGTATGACGCCTCGCTGACCAGGCTTTCGGTGCCCGCCGCCAGGTCCACCGTGCCGTAGCAATTGCAGAAGTAGCCCCGGTTGTCCTGATCGGCGAAGACCTCGGCGTACACCCCCGTGCCCCGGATGCCGGCGGTGGCGGTGGGCAGGATCACCTGGCGCTCCGCGCCCCGGCCCCACACGCTGGCCACGGCGCCGCTGACCAGGCGCAGCACCCTGACGGCGGTGGGCGTCTCGCCCTCCAGCGCCACGCGCGAGTTCTGGCGCACCAGGAAGGCGCCGTCGCCCACCGCAAAGACCACGGTGGCGCCGGGCCCGGTTTCAAGGCGGTCTCCCGCGGCGATGCTGTGCTGCGGGGTCAGCGCCTCGCCGTTGCGCAGCACCTGGCCGCGCAGCTCCACGATGTTGCTGCGCGACTGGGCGTGCGCGGCCACCCAGCCGCCCGTGGCTATCCACAGCGCTGCGGCCTGCAGCAGGCCGCGCCGCTGGTACCAGGCCAGGCTCGTCCTCAGTGCGGCCCAGGAGCTGGTGCGGGTGGGGGCGGTGCGTCGTCATGGGGTGGTGCCTCGGAGGCTGGATGGGACGGGGGCTCGAAGCAGTCGCGGAAGGTGAAAACCACCGATGTGAAGAACATGGCCGCCATCACCATCGCGGCCCCCACCATGATGCCGCCCGCGGTCGATCCGGCCAGCCCCGCCGCGGCCAGCAGCGCGGACGCCAGCGTGACCACCACGCCCCCCAGCAGGAACACGCCCAGCCAGCCCAGCCCGTAGACCAGGAACGCGCCAAAGTTGCGCACGCAGGCCACGATGCTGAAGAACAGCGCCTTGACCGGCGGCACGCCGTGCCAGTGCACGAGCCCCGGGGCATGCCAGAACAGCAGCGACAGCGGCAGGTACAGCATCATGGACAGCCACATGGCGCCCTGGAAGGCGGGGTCTTCCGCCACTTCCTTGGTCAGGGCGGCGCCGCCCAGGTACACCCGCGCGAACTGGCCGCCGTCCAGCAGCGCCGACAGGCCCATCACGGCCAGGAAGCCCGCCGCATAGAGGGCGCCGAGCACCAGCATGTCGCGCAGCCGCTGCTGGCCGGTGCGAAACGCCACCAGCAGCACGGCGGGGGTGGGAAACCGCCCCTGCGTGGCTTCCGCCGAGGCCACCATCATGGCCAGCGTGGCCGAGGGCAGCAGCACCAGCGCGATGGCCGGGCCCACCAGCGGAATCAGCGTGGCCAGCGACATGGACGCCATGGTCATGAAGAACAGCGCCGCCAGCGCCATGGGTTGCCGCCAGAACGTCCGGATGCCGAGCTTGACCCAGGCCATGCCGGTGCGGGCGGGGACGATGTGGAGTTTCATGGATGCTTAGGAGGAGAAAAGAGGGTGGGGCCTGCGCCCGGGCACTGCTGGCAGCCGAGAGGCTTCCGCTGGCAGTGCAATGCATAGCTTGGAATTTACCCCAGCGGCCCATTCCGGCCGCGGTGCAAGGGATCCCCCCTGCCGCGAAGGCCCGAACGCGGATTTTCCGCCGGGCCGGTCAAGAAAGGCGCTTCGCGTCTTCGTGCTCCGGTGATCCAGGGCGCTCCGCGTCCGCCGTGGCCCCTGCGGCGGGGTCGGCCCCGGCGCGGAACATGCCGCACGGGCCGCGCCGCCGCGAGCGCGACATCCCCGTGGCGGGGGCGGGCGCCACGGGCGGCTCCAGGGGCTTCATCTCAGGCGTGCACGGGCTGCGCAATGCGGGCGCGCAGCACCCGCTCGAAGTGCGTGGGGTCGTGGGGCGTCAGCATCGAGGCTTCGCGCGGCAGGTGGAAGTCCCACAGGCGCGAGATCCAGAACCGCAGGGCGCCCGCGCGCAGCATGGCGGGGAGCAGTTCGCGCTCGGCCGCCGTGAGCGGGCGCACGGCCTGGTAGGCGTCGAGCATGCGGGTGGCGCGCCCGGCATCGTGCTGGCCCGTGGCGAGGTCGATGCACCAGTCGTTCAGGCACACGGCCAGGTCGAACAGCCAGGTGTCCACGCCCGCGAAGTAGAAGTCGAAGAAGCCGGTGAGCTCTTCGCCCTCGAACATCACGTTGTCGCGGAACAGGTCGGCGTGCACGGGGCCGCGCGGCAGGGCCGCGTAGGCGGCGCCGGCGGCCACATGGTTCTGGTAGGCCAGTTCGGAGCGCAGCAGGGCGGCCTGGGTTGCGCCGACGTGCGGCAACACCACCGGCACCGTTTCGTTCCACCAGGGCAGGCCGCGCAGGTTGGGCTGATGGCGGTCGAAGTCGCGGCCCGCCAGGTGCATGCGGGCGAGCATCGTGCCCACGGCGGCGCAATGCGCGGCCTGCGGCGCCAGCTGGCTCTTGCCGCGCAGCTTGTTCACCACGGCGGCGGGCTTGCCACACACGGTGTGCAGGATGTCGCCGTCCTGGTCGGCGCGCGGATCGGGCACGGGCACGCCACCGTGCGCCAGGTGCTTCATCAGGTACAGGTAGAACGGCAGCTGCGCGGCGGTGAGGCGCTCGAACAGCGTCAGCACGAACTCGCCCTGGTCGCTGGTGAGAAAGTAGTTAGTGTTCTCGATGCCACCCTCGATGCCGCGCAGCGCCACCAGCTCACCCAGTTGCAAACGGCGCAGCAGCTCGCGCGCCTCGGTGTTGGAGACTTCGGTAAAGACGGCCATCGCTCAGGGGGGTTACAAAGAAATGAAAAACTGACAGCAAAAGGGCAGGGCGTGCAGCGGCTTCATGGGGGCAGCGCGGTGGCGCTGCCCGGCGCCGCAGGGGCCTCAGAACTTCAGCACGTTCCAGACGCGCGGGGCGGTGGTGGTCTCCGCGCCGCTGTTGCTGCCCGCGCGGCTGCGGGCGCCGTCGGGCGACTGCACTTCATAGCCGGGCAGGTTGCCGGTCTTGGGCTGCACGGAAATGATCTGGGTCTGGCCGCCCACGCGCAGCTCATCCACGCGGTTGCCCGCGTCTTCGACATGGATGCGCTCGGTGCGCTGGTTGGAACGGCCTGCAGGTTGCTCCTGGTTTGAGAGCGCCTCGCGCGTGTCTGCCGTGCCCTGGGGGGCATTTTGGCTTGAACTCTGGGCCAGGGCGGTGCCGGAGGCAATGCCCAGCAGCAAAAGGAGGTGAAGAGCGCGCATGGGGCGATTGTAGGGCGCGGGCTGGGCGGGGCTTGGCCGTGCACAATTGCCGCATGAGCAACAAAAAGACCCTGGTGCTGGTGGACGGCTCCAGCTACCTCTACCGCGCCTTCCACGCCATGCCCGACCTGCGGGCCGTGCCGGGCGACCCCACCAGCGCCGCCACGGGCGCCATCCGGGGCATGATCAACATGATGCAGGCCCTGCGCAAAGAGGTGACGGCCGACTATGCCGTGTGCGTGTTCGACGCATCGGGCCCCACCTTCCGCGATGCCTTGTACACCGAATACAAGGCCACGCGCTCGCCCATGCCAGACGACCTGCGCAGCCAGATCGAGCCCATCCACGAGGTGGTGGACCTGCTGGGCTGGAAGGTGGTGGCCGTGCCCGGCGTAGAGGCCGATGACGTGATCGCCACCTTGGCCAACGCAGCAGCCGCACAGGGCATTGAGGTCATTGTGTCCAGTGGCGACAAAGATTTGAGCCAGCTGGTCAACGAGCACATCACCATCATCGACACCATGAGCGGCAAGCGCCGCGACGTGGCGGGCGTGACGGCAGAGTTTGGCGTGCCACCCACGCTGATGGTGGACTACCAGGCCCTGGTGGGCGACACCGTGGACAACGTGCCCGGCGTGACCAAGGTAGGCCCCAAGACCGCCGCCAAGTGGCTGGAAGAATACGGCTCGCTCGATAACCTGATTGCCAACGCCGACGCCATCAAGGGCGCGGCGGGCAACAATCTGCGCGAGGCGATTGCCAGCGGTCAGCTGGCATTGAGCCGTCAGCTTGTCACCATGAAGACCGATTGCGCGCTGGCCGACTACATCCCCGGCCTGCCTGCGTTTGACGACATCACGCTGGACGCGCCAGACAACACCGGCTTGCTGCCGTTTTACGAAAAGTATGGCTTCAAGGGCCTGGCCAGCGCGATCAAGGGCGCAGCGGCCCCCGCCACCACAGCTCCCACCGTTGCCATGCCCGGTCAAAGTGGTGATCTGTTTGCCGACCACTCGGCCAGCACCGTGGCCGAAGAAGCCCAGCACCGCACCGTGGTGTACGACACCATCCTCAACTGGGCCGACTTTGACCAGTGGCTGGAACGCCTGCACAAGGCCCCGCTGGCGGCGATCGACACTGAAACCGATTCGCTCGACGAGATGCGTGCGCAGATCGTGGGCATTTCCTTCAGTGTGCAGCCCGGCGAGGCCGCCTACATACCGCTGCGGCATGAAGGCCCCGACGCACCCGCGCAGCTGCCGATGGACGAGGTGCTGGCCCGCCTCAAGCCCTGGCTGGAGAACGCCAGGCACCACAAGCTGGGCCAGCACATCAAGTACGACCGCCATGTGTTCGCCAACCACGGCATCGAGGTGCAGGGCTACGCACACGACACCATGCTGCAAAGCTACGTGCTCGAAGTGCACAAGCCCCACAACCTGACCAGCCTGGCCGAGCGCCACACCGGCCGCAAGGGCATCACCTATGAAGACCTGTGCGGCAAGGGCGCGCACCAGATCCCGTTTGCCCAGGTGCCCGTGGACAAGGCCGCCGCCTACTCGTGCGAAGACTCGGACCAGACCCTGGACGTGCACAACGCGCTGTGGCCGCTGCTGCAGGCGGACGACAAGCTGCGCTTCATCTACGAGCTGGAGATGCAGAGCAGCGAGGCGCTGTACCGCATCGAGCGCAACGGCGTGCTGATCGATGCGCCCACCCTGGCCACGCAGAGCCACGAGCTGGGCCAGCGCATCCTGCAGCTCGAAACCGAGGCGTACGAAATCGCAGGCCAGCCCTTCAACCTGAGCAGCCCCAAGCAACTGGGCGAAATCTTCTTCGACAAGCTGGGCATGCCCGTGGTCAAAAAGACCGCCACCGGCGCGCGCAGCACCGACGAAGAGGTGCTGGAAAAACTGGCCGAGGACTACCCCCTGCCCGCCAAGCTGCTGGAGCACCGATCCTTGAGCAAGCTCAAAGGCACCTACACCGACAAGCTGGCCCAGCTGGCGCTGCCGCGCACGGGCCGCGTGCACACCCACTACGCGCAGGCCGTGGCGGTGACGGGCCGCCTGTCGAGCAACGACCCCAACCTGCAGAACATCCCCATCCGCACCCCCGAAGGCCGCCGCGTGCGCGAGGCCTTCGTCGCTCCCGCGGGCCGCGTGATCGCCAGCGCCGACTACTCGCAGATCGAGCTGCGCATCATGGCCCACCTCAGCGGCGACCACTCGCTGCTGCACGCCTTCCACGCCGGGCTGGACGTGCACCGCGCCACCGCCGCCGAAGTGTTTGGGGTGGAGGTCGATCAGGTCACCAGCGAGCAACGCCGCTACGCCAAGGTCATCAACTTTGGCCTGATCTACGGCATGAGCAGCTTCGGCCTGGCCAAGAACTTAGGGATAGAAACCAAGGCCGCTGCCGCCTACATCGACAAGTACTTCCAGCGCTACCCCGGCGTGAAGCAGTACATGGACGACACCAAGGCCGCCGCCAAGTCCATGGGCTATGTCGAAACCGTGTTTGGCCGTCGCCTGTACCTGCCCGAGATCAACTCCCCCAACGGCCCCCGCCGCGCAGGGGCTGAGCGCGCTGCCATCAACGCCCCTATGCAAGGTACGGCGGCCGATCTGATCAAGCTGGCGATGGTGGCGGTTCAGAAGGAGCTGGACGCGCACAAGCCGGGCATCCAAATGATCATGCAGGTGCACGACGAACTGGTGTTCGAGCTGCCCGAGGGCGAGGTGGACTGGCTCAAGAGTCACATCCCGCGCCTGATGGCGGAGGTGGCTGCGCTGAAGGTGCCGCTGCTGGCCGAGGTGGGGGTGGGGGCGAATTGGGACAAGGCCCACTGAGGCCCAGGAGAGAACCGACGCGGGGAGGCAGAAATTTCGGTATTTTTGCCCCGGCGCTCATCCAGCAATCGCTGGCAGCTATCAAATTTTATGTCGTTGCCTTCGTCGCCGTCTCGCTGGAGAGACAAGCGGCTAGTTAGCTGCTCGCAAGACCCGTTTACGCCCTGGGTGAGAACACGAACAGCCGACCTTCGAAGTGAAGTGGTACTCCAAAGACAAGCCTCTCCAGGTTCGGAAGGTGCAGCCAGCATCAAGCCCGCATCGCTGGTGCGCCGTGTGACGGTGAATTGCCCGTGGGTAAGCCACACCAGAGTACGCATTGCGGCTGCCGGGTCTTCCTCAACCCGCGCCGTGCAACTGCTTCACCCGTGCCCTCAACGCGTCAGCCGCGGGTGACAGCACACGGTCGCGCCGCTGCAGCAGACCCAGGGTGCGCCACAAGTCGGGTGCGCTGAGGGGCACGCCGCAGACCTCGGCGTGAGCAGGCGGCAGTGCCAGCTGGGGCAGAACGGCCAGCCCCAGGCCACCTTCCACCAGGGCCAGCGCGCCCGCCACGTGATTGCATTCGTACCAAGCCACCGGTTGCTCGGGCAGGTCGGCCGTGGCCTGGTCCAGCAGCAGGCGGTTGGCGCTGTCGCGCGATACCGACACCAGCCGCATCCCGGCCAGTTCGGCCCAGGGCACTTCCTTGCGCTTGGCCCAGCGGTGGCTGCGCGGCATGGCCAGCATGTAGCGCTCTTTGGTCAGGGCTTCAAAGCGAACGGCAGACTCCTGACTTCCCGTGAAGCTGAGCCCGAAATCGGCCGCGCCGCTGAGCACGGCGTCCAGGACCTGGCTTGCGCTTTCGTCCATGACATGCACCTGCACTTCAGGTTGCGCGACTGCAAAGCCGCGCAGCACACGGGGCAGGAGATGGCTTGCCACCGACGGGATGCAAGCAATCGTGACCCGCCCCCGGCGCAGGTGTACCTGGTCGCTCACGCGCTGCACGGCCGCATCCAGCCCGGCCAGCGCGGTGCGAGCCTCGTGCAGAAACTCCTGGCCGATGGCGGTCAGTTCCACGCTGCGGGTGGTGCGCTCCAGCAGTCGCACGCCCAGGGCCAGCTCCAGCCGCTCCACGCGCCGGCTCAAGGCGGGTGCCGACAGGCACAGCGCTTCGGCGGCAAGCCGGAAGCTCGCCTTCTCCGCGGTGGCCACGAATGCCTGCAGTTCACCCATATCGAATTTGATGCGTGCCATGCAACAGTCGCTCCTTAAATTGCAATTCACAGACCATTGTGCCCTGCCTAGACTTGCGCTCCTAGCAAGGCCGACCGTGCTTCGGCCGCTTCTGGAAATCACCGACATGCAACGACGTTCACTGATCGCGGCGGCCACCCTCGCGGTCAGCCTTGCGCTGGCCCACACCACAGCCCAGGCTCAAGACTTCCCTCCCAAAAAGCCGGTCACCCTGGTCGTGGGCTTTGCCGCCGGCGGTTCGGCGGATATCGCTGCGCGGCTGATTGCCAAGAAGCTGGGCGAAAACATTGGCCAGAGCGTGGTGGTGGACAACAAGCCGGGCGCGGGCGGCAATCTGGCGCACACGCAGGTCGCCACCGGTCCATCGGATGGTTCGGTGTTGCTGTTTGGATCGATCGGGCCGCTCACCATCGCGCCCCATTTCATGGCCGTGCGCTACGACCCGCTCAAGGATCTGTCGCCCATCACCATGGGAGTGAGCTTTCCCAATGTGCTGGTGGTGCCGGCCAGCACCGGCATCAAGACCCTGGGCGAATTCGTGGCGAAGGCCAAGCGTGAGCCCGGTAAGCTCGACTTTGCCTCGACCGGCCCTGGGTCTGCTTCCCACCTGGCGGGCGAGCTGCTCAACGATGTGGCCAAGATCGATACCGTGCATGTGCCCTACAAAGGGGGTGCCCCGGCGCTGCAGGATGTGCTGGGCGAGCGGGTCACGTCGTTTTATGCGGCCCCTCCAACGGCGCTGCCCCACATCGAATCGGGCAAGCTGGTGCCGCTGGCCACCACCGGGCTGACCCGCCCCGCCTACCTGCCCAATGTGCCCACGGTGGCCGAGACGTTCCCGGGCTTCAATGCCACCAACTGGTATGCGTTCGTGGCTTCGGCCAAAACGCCCAAGCCGTTGCTCGACCGCTGGAATGTCGAGCTGGTGAAGGTGCTCAACACCCCCGAGGTACGCGAAAACCTCCTCAAGCACGGCCAGACGGCTGCGCCCGGCACGCGGGAAGAACTGGGCAAGTTCATCGCGGCAGAGCACGGCAAGTGGGGCCGCATCGTGCGCGAGCGAAAGATCACTGCGGACTGAGGCGCAGCGCCCCGCATTCCAACAAGACATCAGGAGACAAGACATGCAATCCGTCCATTCGACGACTACCCGGTCCCCGCGGGCGCCGCGCCGACGATTCCTGAACGCCATGCTGGGCACCGCGCTGGCGGTGGGCCTGGGCATGGCGGGCGCCGTGCCGGCCAGCGTCCAGGCCGCAGAGATCCGCGTGGTCACATCGGGCGGCTTCTCGGCTGCGTACGACCAGTTGATCCCGCTGTACGAGCAGGCCACCGGCCACAAGGTGGTCACGGAGCGGGGTGCATCCATGGGCAACGCGCCCGATTCGATCCCGAGCCGTTTTGCCCGCAACGAGCAGTTCGATATCGTCATCCTGGCCGATTCGGGCCTGGAGGCACTCATTGCCCAGGGCAAGGTGCAGCAGGGCAGCCGCGTGGATCTCGCGCGTTCGATGATCGGCATGAGCGTGCGCAAGGGCACGCCCAAGCCCGACATCAGCACGGTCGATGCGCTCAAGAAGACGCTGCTCGATGCCAAATCCATCGCCTACTCGGCCAGCGCGAGCGGCGTCTATCTGTCGACCGAATTGTTCCCGCGTCTGGGTGTCGCGGAGCAGATCAAGGACAAGGCCACCAAGATATTCAGCGAACGCGTGGGCGCGGTGGTGCTGCGCGGCGATGCCGAGATCGGCTTTCAGCAGGTGAGTGAGCTGTTGCCGTTCAAGGAGCTGGAGTTTGTCGGCCCGTTGCCGGACGAAGTGCAGCAGCGCGTGTTTTTCTCGGCCGGGGTGGCGGCTGGGTCGGCCAATCCGGAAGCGGCCCGCCATCTGATCCGCTTCCTTTCGGCGTCGGCTGCAGCACCCATCATCCGCAGTACCGGCATGGAGCCCGCCACCGCTCGCTGACGCGGCGACTCCCGGCACCGCCCAGGCACGCCCCCTGCGCCCGGGGCGCATGCCCCTTCCTGCGCGCACCTCAGACACGACAGGCACCGGCTTTGCACGGTGCGGCTGGCGGCTGCGCGCACATCACGACAACGACAAAAGAGTCCTATGACCCGCTTGATTCCTGTCCTCGTCGCCGCACTGAGTGTGCCGGCCTTCGCATTTGCCCAGCAGGGTGGCCCCACCGTGTATGGCATCGTCGACGCCAGCGTGCGGCACACCTCGGGCATGACCTCCGCCAACGCACCGGCCGCCGGCCTGGCCAGCGGGGTCGACAACACCAGCCGCATCGGGTTCCGCAGCCGCGAGGACCTGGGCGATGGCATGTACGCGCTCTTCAACCTGGAGACGGGCCTGAACGTGGACACGGGCAGCACGGCCAACGTCACCAAGTTCTTTGATCGAGCCGCCATCGTTGGCGTCGGTGGTTCGTGGGGGCAGGTCACCCTTGGGCGTCAGACCAATCTGCTGGCCGATGCCGTCAGCCCGGTGGATGCCGTGGGTATGCGCTTTGCGGCCTTCAATCCCAACATCGTCACTGCGGCCTTGAGCAACCACGGCCTCGGGGTGGAGTACGGTGCCACCGGGTCTTCCAGCGGGTCGTACCGGCTGGACAACTCCTTCAAATACACCGGTTTCTTCGGTCCGGTCACGGCCCGGGCGATGTACAGCGTGGGTGAAAACGCCGGGTCCACCGCCGCCCAGCACTCGGCCGGTGCCGGCCTGGCGTACACGGCCGGGGGCTGGGTCATCTCGGGGGCTTTCCAGCGGCTCACCACGGCGGCAGACCTGCCGCTGCGTGCCGCCACGCTGGGCGCTGCCTACCAGTCCGGCAGCGTGCGCCTGGCGGTCAACACCGCGCGCAGCCATGCGCAGACGTCAGCAGCGGCCCGCACCGGGCAGCGCACCCATTCGGCCGGCGCCACCTGGTCGGCGACGAACACGATCGACCTCACAGCGGCGTGGTATCGCGTGGAGCGCGAGCGCACCGGGGCCAGGGAGGACGGGTACAGCCGGACCATGCTGTTTGCAGAATATAAATTCTCACGCCGTACCAAGCTCTACGCCGAGCTGGACCGTACCCGCTGGCGCGCGGGCTACCAGGGCGCGGCCGCCAAGAGCCGAGCCACCGGGATCAGCAGCGGCATCGCGCATACGTTCTGAGCCGCGCCGCGGTCCTCCGGTGCGGGCCGCCGAGGCTGCCTGGTCGACCCCGCTCTGCGGTGCCCCCGACATGCCCTGCTCCATGAAAGAGTCTGGAAGCGGACGCCGGAAAGGGCATGGGTGGTAGCCATGCAGGCGTGCAGGGTCGCCGCTAAACTTGTGAGGCAACCCGTGGCCGCATGGCCGCCTCTCCCACATTTGCCTGGAGCCCCTGCATGCCCGATCCCACCCCCTACACCCCACCCGCTATCTGGCAATGGAACAAGGAAAACGGTGGCCGTTTCGCCAGCATCAACCGGCCCATTGCTGGTGCCACGCACGACAAGGAATTGCCCGTGGGGCGGCACCCGCTGCAGCTGTATTCGCTGGGCACGCCCAATGGCGTGAAGGTGACGGTGATGCTGGAAGAGCTGCTCGCGCTGGGCCACAGCGGCGCGGAGTACGACGCGTGGCTGATTCGCATCAACGAGGGGGAGCAGTTCGGTAGCGGGTTTGTTTCTGTGAACCCCAACTCCAAGATCCCCGCGCTGCTGGACCGCACCGACGCCGCCAACCCGGTGCGGGTGTTCGAGTCCGGTGCCATCCTGATGTACCTGGCCGAGAAGTTCGGCAGCGCCTTCTTGCCCAAGGATGGCGCGGCGCGGGCCGAGTGCCTGTCGTGGCTGTTCTGGCAGATGGGCAGTGCGCCGTTTGTGGGCGGCGGATTTGGGCATTTCTATGCCTATGCGCCGGTCAAGATCGAATATGCGATTGACCGCTATGCGATGGAGGCCAAGCGCCAGCTGGATGTGCTGAACCAGCGCCTGGCAGTGACCGAGTATGTGGCGGGGGATGAGTACACGGTGGCGGACATCGCGATCTGGCCCTGGTATGGCTTGCTGGTGAAAGGGCAGGCCTACAACGCCGGCGAGTTCTTGCAAGTGCACGAGTACACGCATGTGGTGCGCTGGGCCGAGCAAGTTGCCAAGCGCCCGGCGGTGCAGCGCGGGCGCAAGGTCAACCGCGTCAATGGCGACCCGGCCAGCCAGTTGCGCGAGCGGCATGACGCCAGCGACTTTGACACCAAGACGCAGGACAAGATCGAGGCGGCGGCAGCAGCAGCTTCTTCACCCGCACGCTGAGTTTTCTTGCAAGGCGTCACCATGATCACTTTGTACGACTGCGCCACCGCGCCCAGCCCGCGCCGTGCGCGCATCCTGCTGGCAGAAAAGGGCGTTGCCCACGACACCGTGCAGGTGGACCTGCGCAATGGCGAGCAACTGGGCGAGGCCTACCGTCAGATCAACCCGCAGTGCACGGTGCCCGCGTTGCGCACCGAAGAGGGTTTGCTGCTGACCGACAACGCGGCGATCACCGCGTATCTCGAAGCGCGCTACCCGCAGCCTGCACTGCTGGGCGAGACGCCGGCAGAGAAGGCCGAGATCGCCAGCTGGAACTGGCGCATGGAGTTCGAGGGCCTGCAGGCCATTGCCGAGGCGCTGCGCAACAGCGCGCCCGCCATGGCCAACCGGGCGCTGCCGGGCGCGGTGGACTATCCGCAGATCCCGGCCCTGGCCGAGCGTGGGCTGGTGCGGGTGGGGCAGTTCTTTCAGCTGCTCAACGAGCGCCTGGCGGGGCGCGACTTCATGGCCACCGACCGCTTCAGCGTGGCCGACATCACGGCCGTGGTGGCGGTGGATTTTGCGCGCGTGGTCAAGCACAAGCCGGGCGAGCAGCACCCGCACCTGCTGCGCTGGCGCGCGGCCATGGCGGCGCGGCCGTCGATGTCGTTGTAGCTGTAGCTGAGAGAACCGTTACGGCCGCCAGCTAACCGCCCGACCGGGCTGCCGCAGCCCGTTTCCGCAATGGGGAGATTCAAGGATTGCGTGCCCGGCGCGTTCCTTGCATCGTTGCACCATGCGCCTTCGCCACATAGAAGTTTTCAACGCCGTCATGCTCACCGGCAGTGTGAGCGCGGCGGCCCGCCTCATCAACGTCACCCAGCCCGCCGTGAGCCGCATCCTGGCCCACGCGGAGCTGCAGCTCGGTTTTCCGCTGTTCCACCGCCTCAAGGGCCGGCTGGTGCCCACCACCGAGGCGCAGACCCTCTACCCCCACATCGAGCGCCTGTTCACCCAGCTCGACGACGTGCAGCGCCTGGCCAACAGCCTGAAGAGCGACCGGCGCGAAGGCGAGCTGCACATCCTGAGCGTGCTGGCGCTGAGCTACGAAGTGCTGCCGCGCGCGCTGCGGTTCTTTCGCCAGGCGCACCCGGATGTGGTGATCACCATCGATGCGCTGCATTCGCCCCAGATCGTCTCGGCCCTGGTGCTGCAGGAAGCCGACGTGGGCTTCGTGTTCAGCGCCGTGGCGCACCCCTCGCTCACGCAGGAGCACCTGGCCGATGGGCGCATGCTCTGCGTGGCGCCCAAGGGCATGCTCGATGCGGCGCTGGTGCGCTCGGGCACCGTGCACCTGGCCGATCTGGTGGAGACGCCCGTGGTGCGCCTGGACGTGCGCGACCCCATCGGCACCGTGGTCAACCATGCATGCCGCGAAGCGGGCGTGGGCCTGAAGACGGCGATCACCGTGCAGACTTACCACGCGGCGCTGGCGCTGGCGCACCACGGGCATGCGGTGGCGGTGGTGGATGCGTGCACCGCCGCATCGGCGGACCGCGGCAAGGTCGACGTGCTGGCGCTCGCGCCCCATATCGCCGTGCCCATCAAGTCGCTGCGCACCGTGAACCGGCCCAGCTCGCTGCTGGCCAGCGCCATGACGCGTTGCATGCGCCAGGCGGTGGCCGAGACCATGGAATCCGTGGGCCTGCCCGTGGCCGATTGAGCTGGCGGCGCGCTCCCGCAGCCCGCCGTGGCGGGCACGGGCAGCGCCGTACGCTCAGGCCGGCGCGAGCAGCTGCGCCACCTGGGCCGCGGTGCCGAACGCGAGGGTGAAACCCAGGGCGCCGTGCCCCGTGTTCAGCAGCAGGTTGGCGGGCGCACGGACATGGCGGCCCACCACGGGCACGCCGGTGGGCGTGGCCGGGCGCATGCCCGTCCAGGGGCGCAGCTCGCCAAAGTCGCTGCAGCGTGGAAAGACCGCGCTCGTGGCCTGGCACAAGCTGCGGATGCGCGCGGGAGGAATCTGCGCATCGTGCCCCACCAGTTCCGCCATGCCCGCCACGCGCAGGCGCTGGCCGATGCGCGCGAACACCACTTTGCGCGCCGCATCGGTCACGTTGACGCGTGGCGCGGCGCCCGCGTCGCCCCTGGCATCGAGCGTGATGCTGTAGCCCTTGAGCGGGTAGACCGGGAGGCGAACGCCCAGTGTCCGCGCCACGGCATGGCTGGCACTGCCCAAGGCCAGCACGAACTGCCGCGCCTCGATGGCCCCCTGGCTGGTGTGGACGGCGTGGATGTGCTGCCCCTCGCGCACGAAGTCCTCCACCCGGGCGCCGAGCACGAAGCACACGCCGCGCGCAGCAAGCAGGTCCTGCAGGCCCTGGCAGACCTTGAGGCAATCGGCCGCGCATTCGCTGGGCGTGTGGATGGCGCCCGCGATGTGGCGCTCGTAATGGGCGAGGGCGGGTTCCAGCTCCACGCACCGCGCGGCGGACACGGCCTCCTGCGGGCGGCCCCAGGGGCGCTGCAGTTCCATCTGCCGGCGCGCGCCCGCGAGGCCCGCGGGCGTGTCGTACAGCACCAGCTTGCCGGTGGTCGAAAAGTCGCAGTCGAGCTGCTCGGCCCGCAGCATGGCCTCGAACCGGTGGCGGCTCAGCGCGGCCAGATCGAGCAGTTGCCGGGTGCTCTGCTCCGACGTGCGCCGGTTGCAGGCGCGCAGGAACGCCACGCCCCAGCGCCACTGGTGGGGGTCCCACTGCGGGCGCAGCTTGAGCGGGGACTGGGGCGACAGCAGCAGCCGGGGCAGCTGGGCCCAGATGCCCGCGTCCGCGAGCGGCTGCACGTAGCTGTAGCTCAGCTGCGCACCGTTGCCGCCGCTGGCGCCGGCGCCGGGCTGGGCCTGGTCGACCACGGTCACCTGCATGCCGCGCTGGTGGAGTTCATACGCGGTGGCCAGGCCGACGATGCCTGCGCCGAGGACACATACCTGCATCTTGTGGGCTTTTTGGTGGATGGAAGCGCAATGTAGGGCGCGGGCCGGCGCCTGAACAATGCCAATGCGCGGGGCAGCCATGCCGGGAAGTTATGTAGATGCGCGCACGGGAAGGGGGCGCGCGGGTGCGGAAGTTGCGAGGGCCTCGTGGAAAGAGGCACGCGGATGGTGCGATGGCGTGCACCAGTCTGGCGGCATAACTTTTCGTCATGGCCTACCCGTGCAAATGAATTGTTCAAGGGCGGCGCAAATTCCTACAGTGCCCCTGCGTCCGGATTTTCCGCATTCATTCCATGATTCACGTTCGTTCGCTTGCTCCCCCTCCATCCATCTGCTTTTGCACAAAGGGATTTCCATGAAGCTCTCTGCCCTCACCACCGCCGCCATCGTGGCCACCGGACTGCTGGCCAGCACCGTGGCCAGTGCCGACACCCTCAAGAAGGTTGCCGAGTCGGGCAAGATCACCGTGGCCTACCGCGAGTCGTCGGTGCCCTTCAGCTACCTGGCCGGCCCGGGCGCGCCGGTGGGCTTCGCGGTGGACATCACCAACGCGGTGGTCGACGCGGTGAAGAAGCGCGTGAACAACCCTGCGCTCAAGGTGGAGCTGCAGGCGGTCACCTCGCAGAATCGCATCCCGCTGCTGCAGAACGGCACCATCGACCTGGAGTGCGGCTCCACCACCAACAACAGCACGCGCGGCAAGGACGTGCAGTTCGCCATCAACTACTTCTACACCGGCACGCGCCTGCTGACCAAGAAGTCGTCGGGCGTGAAGAACTACGCCGACCTGGCCAAGAAGAAGGTGGCGAGCACCTCCGGCACCACCAATGCGCAGGTGCTGCGCAAGTACAGCCGGGACAACAACCTCGATCTGGACATCGTGCTGGGCAAGGACCACGACGATGCCGTGCTGCTGGTGGACAGCGGCCGCGCCGAGGCGTTCGCCATGGACGACATCCTGCTCTTCGGCCTGATGGGCAATGTGCGCAATCCGGCCGACTGGGCGGTGGTGGGCGACTCGCTGCAGGTCGAGCCCTACGCCTGCATGCTGCGCAAGGACGACCCGCAGTTCCAGGCGCTCGTCAACGGCGTGATCGGCACGATGATGAAGTCCGGCGAATTCGAGAAGCTCTACACCAAGTGGTTCAGCTCGCCCGTGCCGCCACGCAACCAGAACCTCAACCTGCCCATGAGCACGGAGCTGCGCGAGAACCTGGTGGCGCAGAGCGACAAGCCGGCCCTTTGAGGCGCGAGCCGCAGAGAGCACATGCCAGTGTCCGCAAGCCACGGCCCGCTGCCGCAGGTGGTGGGAATCCTCGGGGGCATGGGCCCCGCCGCGGGGGCTGATTTCGTGCGCCTGTTCGTGCAGGCCTGTACCGAGCGCATGGGCGCGCTGGGCATTCCCGTGCACGACCAGGCCTATCCCGAGCACTGGCTGGCGCAGGTGCCGATCCCGGACCGCACGGCGGCGCTGAGCGATACCCGTGCGGGCGCGCACCAGCCGGCCGAGCCCATGCTGCAGGCCACGGGGCGGCTCGCGGCGCTGGGGGCCCGCGTGGTGGCCATTGCCTGCAACACGGCCCATGCCTGGCATGGCCTGCTGCAGCAGCGGTTCCCGCAGATGGTGGTGCTGCACGGCATGCAGGAGGTGGTGGGCGGCCTGGCCGCCGCCGGGGTGCAGGGCGTGGGCCTGCTGGCCACCCGGGGCGCCTACGACGCGGGCCTGTACCAGCGCGAGCTGGCGTACAGCCGCATCGAGTGTTTCGTGCCCACGCTCGCGGAGCAGGACGCGCTGATGCAGGGCATCTACGGCGGCGTGAAGGCCGGCGACTATGCCCTGGCGCGGGACCGGTTCGAGTCCGTCTCGCGGGCGCTGCAGCGGCGCCACGGCGTGTCCACGCTCATCATGGGCTGCACCGAGATCCCGCTGGCGCTGAGCGAAAGCCCGCGCCTGGACGGGGTGGCGCTGGTGAACCCCTCGCTGGTGCTGGCCAGCGCATTGGCTCGGCACGCGTACCGCGACGCGGCCCTGCCACCCGCCCGGCCTGCGGCCCACCCGGCCTGAATCGGGGGGCCTGGTTCAACACGCACACCGCGTGTTCGACAAGTGCTTCTCCGCGCCCATTGCACCCAGGGTGGGTGAAACCGGGCATGCGGATGCCTCACCTGCTGCTGGTGGATTCGCTCACGTACCCGCCGGACTTCATGCCGCGGTGAGCGTGGAGGGCGGCGGGGAGAACACCTCGAACCGGTTGCGTCCGCCATGCTTGGCGCGGTACAGCGCGGCATCGGCCGCCTGCACCAGGGTGTCCGATCCGGTATCGGGGCGGGGCACCAGGCTGGCCACGCCGATGCTCAGGGTGAGCATGGGGGCCGTGGGCGAGCGCGGGTGGGGCAGGGCGGCCTCGCGCAGTCCGTCCATGCAGCGCTGGGCCACGGTCACGGCATCGGGCAGCAGGGTGTCGGGCAGCAGCAGCACGAACTCTTCACCGCCGTAGCGGGCGGCCACCTCGTCCGCGCGGCGGATGGTGGCCTGCAGCAGTTGCGCCACGTGGCGCAGGCAGGCGTCGCCGGCGATGTGGCCGTAGTGGTCGTTGTAGAGCTTGAAGTGGTCGATGTCGATCAGCACCACCGCCAGCGGCGCCTGGTGGCGGCCGCAGCGCAGCCATTCGGTGGCCAGCCGCTCGTCGAAGCGGCGCCGGTTGCCGATGCCCGTCACGCCATCGGTGGTGGACAGCAGGGCCAGCTTCTCGTTGGCGGCCGCCAGTTCCTGCTCCTTGCGCACGAGCAGCGTCACGTCGGTGCGCACGCCGGCGATGCCGCCCTGCGGGGTGCGCCGCTCGTCGGCCTGCAGCCACCGGCCGTGGGGCAGGCGCTGCAGAACGGCCTGGCTGGCGGAGCGGTGGTCGGCCACGCGCTGCGCGATCCAGTCTTCCTCGTTGCCCACCGCGTCGAGGTATTGGCCACGCTCGACACCGTAGCGCGCGATCTGCTCGAAGGTGCTGCCGGGCACGATCATGGGCGCGGAAATGGGGTACAGCTTGCGGTACTGGGCGTTGCACACCACGAGCCTGTCGTCGGCATCGAAGAGGGCAAAGCCCTCGGGCAGCGATTCCACGGCGTCCTGCAGCAGCTCGCGGGCCTTGTGCGCGGCCTCCTGCGCGGCCTCCAGTGCCTGGCGCTGCTCGATCAGGTCGGTGATGTCCAGGCGCACCGCCACCACGTAGTTCTCGGGCGTGCGGGTCTCGTAGATGTTGATCCAGCGCCCGTCGGCCAGCCGCTGCACCAGGGTGGAGGTGCGGCTGCCATGCTCGGACAGGCGCTCGGCGATCCAGGCCTCCTCGCGGCCGTGGGCGGACGGAATCAGTCCCCGGTCCACCGAATGCCGCAGGATGTCGGCAAAGCTCCTGCCCAGGTGCTCCGCGTAGTTCATGTGCGGGTACATGCGCGACAGCTGCTGGTTGTAGAGCACCAGCCGGTCCTGCTCGTCGAAGATCTCGATGCTCACGGGCAGCGCCTCCACGGCGCGCTCGAGCAGCTGGCGGGTGTGCTGGCTTTCCTGGCGGGCCGCCTCGGCCACCTGCCGCTGTTCGATGAGGTCGGTGATGTCCAGGCGCACGCACACCGTCATGCCCGACGGCGTGCGGCTTTCGTGCATGTGGATCCACGCGCCGCCCCCTTCATGGCGCACCTCGGGGCCTGGGCGGTGGCCCCGCAGCGCCATCTCGTGCGCCAGCCACAGCTCTTCCTGGCCCTGCGCCGCTTCGGGGATGCCCTGGCGAAGGCCCTCGCGCAGCAGTTCCTCATACGTCTTGCCCAGGGAGGTCTCCGAGCGCAGGTGGGGCCGCAGGCGCTCCATGTGGCTGTTGCACAGCACCAGGCGGTCGGTCTCGTCGTAGATTTCGAGTCCCGCCGGCATGGCGTCGACCGCCTCGCGCAGGCTGCGCTCGGCGCGCTCGGCGTCGTGCAGGGCCCGCTTGAGCGCGCGCTCGCTGTGCACGGCCTCGGTGATGTCGGTGCGCAGCACCACCACGCCCCCGCCGTCCAGGCCACGTTCCGTGATCCGCAGCCAGCGGTCGCCCTGCATCTCCTGCACCTCGGGGCCCGCCGGAGAGCGGTGGCGCGCCATGCGCTCGCGCAGCCAGGCCTCGGTGTCGGGCAGGGCGGCGGTGATCCTGCCCGATTGCGCGGCACGGCGCAGCACGTCCTCGAAGCGGGTGCCGTACTCCAGCGGCATCACGGAGTCCGCGGCCACCTGGCGGTACTGCGCGTTGCACAGCACGAGCCGGTCTTCGGCGTCGTAGATCGCGAGCCCGTCGGGCAGGATGTCGAGGGTGGCGGACAGCTGCATGCTGGCGCGCCCGGCCGCCTGGCGCAATGCGGCGGCGTCGCGGCGCAGGCGCCGGGCCCGCAGCGCCAGCCGACCGTGCAGCAGGGCCAGCGCCGCCAGCGCCACGCCCGCGGCGGCCAGCATGGCGCGCGCGGTGCCGTTGCCGGCATCCTGGCCCGCCAGGGCCCAGCCCAGCAGCGCCAGCCCGCCCACGCCGCAGAGCCCCGCCACCGGCAGCGCCAGCGGGTCTTCGCGGGGTGGGGTCGGGCTCATCGTGCAGGGTTTCCCAAGGTGGCGGTCACGGGTCTCTCTGGTGAAGGGATCGACCGCCCCAGGAAGCGCCGTGGCGGCGCACAACCAGGGGGCCAGCGGCTGGGTGCGGTGCCGGTCTGCGGAAAGTCTAGCAGCGGTCCCTGTTTTTCGGTACCCAGGGAAGCGGGGATGCGGCAAACCCCCTAGACTGCGGTTCCCATCCCTTGCCCATCCTTCTTTTCCTGGAGAAACCCGATGTTCAATGACGACCTCCATTCCGACGCCCGGGCCCTGCTGCCCGGCCGCAGCACCGACGCCGGCGCCACGCGGCGCACCGCGCTGCAGGCTGCCCTGGGGCTGGGTTATGCGGCCGCGGCCGCGCCCATCATGGCGCAGACGGCCATCGCCACGCCGGCGGACGGGCTCACGGCGGGCGAGGTGAGCTTTACCGTGAACGGCTTCAAGGTGCCCGCCTACCGCGCCGCGCCCGCCGGCAAGACCGGCCTGCCCGTGGTGCTGGTGATCCAGGAAATCTTTGGCGTGCACGAATACATCGCCGACACCTGCCGCCGCTTCGCCAAGGCCGGGTACCTGGCCATCGCGCCGCAACTGTATGCGCGCCAGGGCGACCCGTCCCAGTACACCGAAGTGGCCAAGCTCATGGCCGACGTGGTGTCCAAGGTGCCCGATGCGCAGGTGATGGCCGACCTGGACGGCGCGGTGCAATGGGCCACCGCCAATGGCGGCGACGCCGCGCGCGTGGGCATCACGGGTTTTTGCTGGGGCGGCCGCATCACCTGGCTGTACGCCGCGCATGGCCCCGTGAAGGCGGGCGTGGCCTGGTATGGCCGCCTCGTGGGGCAGCCGGGCGAACTCACGCCCAAGCACCCGGTGGACATCGCGCCCATCCTCAAGGCGCCGGTGCTGGGCCTGTACGGCGAGAAGGACACGGGCATCGCCCTTGACACGATTGATAAGATGAAAGCCGCGCTGGCCAGCGGTTCGCCGCAGGCCAAGGCGTCGGAATTCGTGGTGTACCCGGACGCGCCCCATGCCTTCCATGCCGACTACCGCCCGAGCTACCGCAAGGAAGCGGCCGAGGACGGCTGGAAGCGGGCCCTGGCCTGGTTCAAGACACACGGCGTGGCCTGAGGCAGCGTGGGCCCACGCGGGCCCGGCAGGGGAAGTCCCTGGCCACCGCAGCCGCCCCCACCCGGGGCGGCTTTTTTAATCTCGCATCCGGGATGCGGTATTTGAACGAAAATAGGCTCCAGGGCATATCTATAAAGCGCAAGAAGCTATGACTTTGGTAGCAATCATCCTGGCCACACTGGCCGCGGGCATTGGCAGCGTGTGGCTGGCCGCGCTGCTGATGCGGCTGGGTCTGGGCGGGCGCCCGGACAGCGTCGGCCCCCAGCACCTGCTCAGCCTGGCGGCGGGCGCCTTGCTGGCCACGGCCTTCATGCACCTGCTGCCCGAGGCATTCGAGAGCCAGGCGGGCGCGCACGACCTGTTCGCCACGCTGCTCGTGGGCGTGGTGTTCTTCTTCCTGCTGGACAAGGCGGAACTCTGGCACCACGGGCACGAGCACAGCCATGTGGCGCAGGCGCCGGCACATCCGCTCGGCGCTGAACACGGCCACGGCCCTGACCACGGCGGCAGGCACGACCATGCGCACCACGACCACCATCACCACCACCATGCCCCGCGATCCGGCGGCTGGGCCGTGCTGACGGGCGACAGCGTGCATTGTTTTGGCGACGGCATCCTGATCGCCTCCGCCTTCCTGGCCGACATCCGGCTGGGCGTGATCGCTGCCGTGTCGGTGCTGGCGCACGAGGTGCCCCACCACATGGGCGACCTGGTGGTGCTGCGCCAGACCAGCCCCAACCGCCGCATGGCGCTGGTCAAAGTGTCCCTGGCGGGCGCCGTGACGGCGCTGGGCGGCGTGGTGGGCTACTTCCTGGTGGGGCAGCTGCAGGACCTGCTGCCCTACTTCTTGGCCGTGGCGTCCAGCAGCTTTGTGTATGTGGCGCTGGCCGACCTGATCCCGCAACTGCAAAAGCGCCTCACGGCACGCGAGACGGTGCTGCAGATCGCCTGGCTCGTCGCGGGCATGGTCATCGTCACGCTGGTGAGCGGGGCGGCGCATGGGCACTGATGGCGTAAAAAAGCCCGGCGCAAAGGCCGGGCACAAGTGGAGACCTCGCAAGATTCCCGAGCTCAGCCGCCGCGCCGCCGGCGCAGCGCGCCCAGGCCCGCCACCACGGCCGACAGCAGCGCCAGCGCCGCGTGCCCCAGCGTGGGCACGGCCACCGCGCTGCCGGGGCCGCCCGCGCCCGTGACTGTCAGCGTGAACACGGCGCTGGCGGT
Source organism: Acidovorax sp. A79 (assembly GCF_041154505.1). Lineage (GTDB taxonomy): Bacteria > Pseudomonadota > Gammaproteobacteria > Burkholderiales > Burkholderiaceae_C > Acidovorax. Next base: position 1,441,565 of record NZ_AP028672.1, on the reverse strand, counting down.
GCCGTCCTTGTCGGTGGCCGACAGCAGCAGCGGGTAGATGCCGGGCGCGGTGGGCGTGCCGGAGAGCTGGCCGGTGGCGGCATCGAATGCCACGCCCGGCGGCAGCGTGCCGAGCAGCGCGTAGGGCTGCAGCGCATCGCCGTCGGTGGCCGTCACGTATTGCGCCAGGGGGTGGCTGAAGGGCTGGCCCGCTGGCCCGCTGGCACTGCCCGGCGCCACGGTGGGCGGGGTGGCCGCGCCGGGTCCGCCGCCTGGCCCATCGCCCTGCATCTGCACCACCACGCAGCGCGAGAACTCCGAGCTGGCCGCATAGCCGTCCTGGCCGATGACGGTGGCCGTCAGCGCCACGTGGGTGTAGCCGGCGGGCAGGGCGGCAAAGGCCAGCGTGCCGGCCCAGCCGCCGCTGGGATAGGTTTGCACATCGGCGGCGCCCAGGAAGACCTGACCCTCGCCATAGCCGCTGGCGTCGCAGGCGGTGTTGGCGAAGGCTTCCACGCGGTAGGTGCTGCTGGGCCGCAGGCTGTCCATCAGCGTGGTGTTCACCTGCGTGCCGGCGGCGCTGCCGGTGGCGCTGGCGATCATGGGCATGTGCACGGCCCAGATGGGTGGGGGCTGCGCGGGGTCGGCCCCCATGGCGGGGGGGTTGGCAGGATCGATTAGCTCCAGCCCCAAGGCGCCGTTGCTGTGGATGCGGTTGCCCAGCCATCGGTTGCTTTCCGGCGCGTCCACGGCGAGCTCGTCGCGCTGCACGCGGATGCCGTTGCCGCCCCAGTGGGCGATGGTGTTGCCCTGGCCCGCGCTGGCGCCGCCCACGCGGGTGCGCAAGGGGAAGGCGCCGTTCGCGTTCTGGGTGTGGCGGATGAGTACGCCGTGGCCGCTGCCGCCGATGGGCGAGGTGCCGTCGACGCCCACGCCGATCAGATTGGAGACGATGGCGTTCCCGTGGCTTTCGTTCGCTATCTCGATGCCCGTCTCCCGCGCGCCGATCACGTTGCCCTGGATGGTGATGCCGCTGGTGCCAATCACCCTGATGGCGATGGGCGCGCCGCCGCGCGGCTGGTTGCCGCTGTGGTCGGTGCCGATGAGGTTGTCGGTGATGTGGGTGTCCACCACCTGGTCTTCGAGGTAAAAGCTCTGGCCATCGGCGCGGGCCACGACCAGGTTGCGCCCGGCGGGCGTGCCGTCGCCCACGAGCGTGGCCTGGGCATAGAGCATGACGGAGATGCCCCGCCGGTTGGCCAGCAGGCCCGTCGCGTCGTCGGCCGACCCGCTGCCGTCGGTGCCGATGAAGTTGCCCAGTACCCGCACCATGTTCAGGTTGTAGATCTGCTGGGCGTTCACCATCACGCCCGCGCCGCCGAAGCGCGTGACGGCCACGCCGCGCAGCACCGAATCGGAGGCGCCGTTCAAGAAGAGGATGCCGTTCGCCCCCGCTCCGGCGTTCGCGCCGTCGATGCGCACGGTAATGACCGCGTTGGTGCCCGTGGCCGCGCTGTTGGGCGTGCCGCCGTTGGTATAGCCGTCGATGGTGGCCGGGTAGGTGATCGGCGGCAGCGGCGTGGCGAGGCTGATGGTGGTGGGCACGCCGCCGAAGTTGAAGGCGATGGTGTCCGCGCTGATGTGGGCGTTGGCCTGCTCGATGGCCGCGCGCAGCGTGCAGGTGCCGCCGGCTGTGGCGCACAGGCCGTCGCCCGGGTTCGCGTCGGCGGCGTCGCCCGCGTCGTTGACGGTGTAGGTGGCCGCCTGCGCGGCGCTGGCGCACAGCAGGGCGGGTAGCAGTATTTTTTTGATCATTTTGGCCTCTAGCGCCCGCACATCAAGCGCGAGCAGCTCTCTTTTTAAGAGCACCCAGGCTCGCCAGCAGGGCCGCGAGCAGCGCCAGTGCCGCGTGGCCCAGTGTCGGAATGGCGCTGGGGTTGCCCGCGGGGCCGCCCGGCACTTGCGCGCAGGCCGAAAACTCCGAGGTTTCCTGGTTGTTGCCGCCGCCGCCGCTGAAATAGCGCGTCGCGGTCATGCTCAGGTAGGTGCCTGCGGGCTGGGGCGGCAGATTGATGCTGCCGTTCACCTGGCCGCTGCCGTCGGTGCCCGTTTGCAGCGAACCGAGGAAGACGCGCCCTTGCGGCGTGCCGCAACTGGTATTGCCAAACACCTCGAAGCGCTGCGTGGTGTTTGCCACGCTGCTGAAGCTGAAATTCACCACCGTGCTGGTGGCGCCGGTGATGGCGGGTGCGGGCTGGCCGCTGTTCACCGTGGCCGGGTCGCTGCCGGCGGTGTCCACCAGCGCGATGCCCCGGCCCGCGTTGCCGTGGATGCTGTTGTTCGTGAAGCTGTGGTAGCGCAGGGCGGGAGCGGGCGCGGAGCTGTGCTCCACGCGGATGCCGTTGCCCCCCCAATGGCCGACGGTGTTGCCCTCGCCGGGGTCGGTGCCGCCGATGTGGATGAACCACGGGCTGAGGGGCAGTCCGCCGTCGGTGATGTACACGCCGTTGCCGCTGCCCGCCACGCTGGCCGTGCCGTCGGCGCCCACGCCGATGGCGTTGCCCTGCAGCGTTGCATTGCGGGCGCCGCCATGGAGGATCACCCCCGTGTCGGCGGCGCCGATCACGTTGCCGCGCACCATGCTGCCGGCGCCTTGGGGGCTGGCCACGGCAATGCCCGTATGAGTGCTGACGCGTGCCGTGCCCGCGCGGTTCGTGCCGATGTAGTTGCCCTGCACCAGCGTGCCTGGAGAAGCGCCCAGCGAAACGGCCCGCCCGCTGCTGCTGGCCACGATGAGGTTGCGGTCGGCCGGGTTGGCGCCACCCACCGTGGTGTTGCTGGCGCTGTTGTCGATATAGATGCCCGAGAACAGGTTGACCAGCGCGCCGGTCTGGTCGCCGCCCGTGCCGCTGCCATTGGTGCCGATGAAGTTGCCCGCGATGGCCACGCCCACCAAGCCGTTCGCGGAGCCTTGCCCGTCCAGCACGACGCCGTGGCCCCCGAAACCGGTGATGGCGAGCCCGCGCAGCACCGAGCCGGATGCGCCCGGCACGAACCGCAGGCCGTGCGTGCCCGCGCCCGCGTTGGCACCGTCGATGCGGGTGCTGATGTAGGCGTCATTGCCCACGGGCAAGGTGTTGGGGATGCCTGCGCCGAGGGCGTAGCCGTCGATGGTGGTCACGCCGGCGATGGCGGGCAGCGGGCTTTGGGGCTCGATGGTGACGGAGCCGCTCGAGAAGTTGAAATTGATGGTGTCGGCCGATGCGGGATTGTTGTTGGCCGCCTCGATGGCGGCGCGCAGCGTGCAGGGGGTGATCCCGCCGTTGCAGGGCACGGAGACGCTCAAGGGGGCGTCGCCTGTGTCGTTCACCGTGAACGTGGCGGCCGATGCAGCAGCGGGTAGGAGCAGGGCGACCGCCAGGGCCGGCGCGGTGTAAGCGGGTGTGAACAGCATCGCGGCGATTCTTCAAAAGAACCGCCCGGCCGTCTGCGCACGGCGCGACAAAAGCGCCATGCACCAGGCGACATGCCCCAGTCCGACAGGCTCCTAGCGCAGATCGGACGGCGCCAGCCCGAAGCGCCGGCGGAAGGCCCGGTTGAAAGTGGAGATGTCGGCGAAGCCACAGTCGAGCGCGATGTCGAGCACGCGGCGCTGGCGTTGCGCGGGGGCCTGCAGCAGCGCGCGGGCGCGGTCCAGGCGTGCCTCGCGCAGCGCGTCGGAAAAGCAGGTGCCCTCTTGCGCGAACAGGCGCTGCACCTGGCGCGGCGTGAGGTGGTGGCGCCGCGCCACCTCTTCCAGCGAAAGGCTGGCTTGCCCCAGCCGCGCCTGCATGTCGTGGCGGATCAGCGCCAGACGCGGGGTGGCCTGTGCCGCACGCCCTGGCGGCAGGTGGGCCTGAAGGGCCGGGGCGATGGCGCCCGCCAGCAGCTCGCGCAGGTGGGCCACGGCCAGATCCTGCTGCGGCGGCGCCAGCGGTGCGCTTTCGGCCAGCAGCTGGGCGTAGGCCAGGGCCAGCGCGCCGCTGGGCGCACCGGGCTGCAGCACGAGCAGCGGAGCCTCTTCCAGGCGCGGCACCAGGGGCGCGATGCTGGCGTGCGGCATCAGCACGCAGGCCGTGGGGCCGCCACAGGGCGTGATGACCTCGTACTCGCGCGCCTTTGACACCACGACCATGCTGTTCGCAGGCAAATGCTGCTCACCGTGCGGGGTCCGCAGCACCATGGGGGCGCGGCTGGTGGCCAGAAAAATGTCGTCGCAGCCGTCCTGCATCAGCGCGCGCGAGCGCGCTTGGTGGGCGGGCGTGCACAGCGTCCTTGCATGGACCACGTCCTGGCCCAAGGTCGTCACGCTGGTGGAAAACTCGAAAGAGCCCTGGGCATTGGCATGGCTCCAGAGATCGACGCGCATCAGCTCGCGCCCATACAGTTCGCGCAACGCGGCGGCCTTGTCAGGCCCCGCAAAGTCGCTGGAGGCCAGGCGGATGGACGAGGGCGGCGCGGGGTGGCTGGCGGGCATGGCGGGGCGATGGACGTTTCGCGCCTTTGTACATCAGGCACGGGCAACCCGGCAATCCATCGCGTCGCATGGTAGATACAGGCAGGAGGCAGGCGCCGCTTGCGCCCGCTACCCGCTCCTTCCATTTGTGCCAAAGCGGCCGCTGCCGGCAGTTCTGGTGCGCCTTGCGTGCCTTTGCCGCAGCGCGCCCGCACCCACCACCATGGCCGACGGCCGTGCCAGCCCAGCGCGGGGATGGCCGCAGGGCCGCCCACGGGCCCGCCACCCGACCCGGCGGCCACCACCACCACGCACAGCGAGGGTTCCGACGTGCCGAACCTCGCCCCAAGTCCAACGAGGCTGTCATCGTCAACACCGTGCCCGCGGGCAGATGGGTTAGCGTGAGGCTGCCGCTGTACTGACCGCCGTTGCCCGGGTACGTGCGACCCACGCCCCTGCCGTCGGCGTGGCATTCGGTGTTGCCAAAGATGAGCGGGGCGGCGCACGGGCACTGAGCCCGGTGCGACTGGTTGCCAGGGCTGTCTCCGCCCAGGCGGCTTATCCCGTGCGCAGCGCCTGAGTGAGGAACTCCAGGCAATCCTGCACCAGCGGGGGCCGCGCCCCCATGGGGGCGTGCGCCATGAGCGCCACCCGGCGCGAGATCACCGGTGCGTGCAGCGGGCTCACCCGTACGGCGGCCGCGTCCAGGTTGTGGGTGTACAGCCGGGAAATCACCCCCACCGCCAGCCCGCAGCGCACCAGGCTGTAGAGAGATTCGCTGTAGAGCAACTGGTCTGCCGCTGCCAGGTCCACCCCGTGCTGGCGCAAGGTGGCCACCGCGAGGTCGTAGGTGCTGCCCCTCGCGAACAGGGCCAGGCGTTCGCCGGCCAGGTCTTGCCATGCCAGCCGCTTGCGCCGGGCCAGCCGGTGGCGGATGGGCAGCACCGCCACCAGGTCGTCGTGGGCCACGGGGAAGGTCTCGATATGGGGCGGAAGATCGAGCGCGACGCCCAAGGCCAGGTCCACCTCGCCGCGCTGCAGCGCGGCCACCAGATCGTCGTTGAGGGGGTCCTGCAGGCGCAGGTCCACGTCCGGGTGCTGCGCCAGCCACTGCCGCAGCGGCTCGGCCAGCAGGTGCATGGCTGAGGGCAGCGCGGCCACGTGCAGGGTGCGCTTGCCATCGTCCAGCGTGCGGTACAGCCCATCCACTCCCTGTTCGTAGCCATTGATGAGCCGTTCCACCTGCGGCAGCAGCAGGGCGCCCTGGGGCGTGAGGCGCACGTGGTGCGTGCTGCGCTCCAGCACGGGCGCGCCCAGCACGGCCTCCAGCTCGCGGATGGAGGCGGACAGCGCGGGCTGCGTGAGCGACAGGGCCTCAGCCGCCTGCCGAAAACTCAGGGCCCGGGCCACGGCCTGAAAGCTGCGCAACTGGCGCAGCGTGGGCGTGCGGTGCGCGGGTGGGCGCTCGGCCGCGGGCCGTGTGGCGGGGTGTTTGCTCATAAGTTGCTTTTATTGCAACATCAAATTAAATCACTTCCGCCATCACACCGCGCTGCATAGCATGCGGCCATGCCCACCTTTGCCGCACCCGCAGATCCGCTGTACGCCTTTCTCCACGCCCTGCCCAAGGTGGAGCTGCACTGTCACCTGCTCGGCACCGTTCGGCGCGATACGTTCACCAGCCTCGTTCGCCGGGCGGGCGCCCCCATCGGCGATGCCGAGATCGAGGCCTTCTACACCCGGGGCGAAAAACCCGTGGGCGTGCTGCGGGTGCTGCGCGCGCTGGATGCCGAACTGATCCGCAGCCCGGATGACCTGCACCGCCTGACCTACGAATACCTGCAGGATGCCGCCGCGCACCACGTGCGCTATGCCGAGTTCTTCTGGAACCCCACGGGTACCGCACGGCAATCGGGGCTGGCCTATCCGCAGGCGCTGGAAGGCATCGTGCGCGCCATTGCAGATGCCGAGGCCGACTTCGGCATCACGGGCCGCCTGGTTGCCGCCATCGACCGCGAGGCCCCGCCCGAGGCCGCCACCGAAATGGTCGAATGGGTGCTGGCCCACCGGCGCGACGAGGTGATTGGCATCGGCATCGACTACCGCGAGGTGGATCACCCGCCTGAATGGTTCGCCCAGGCCTACGCGCTGGCGCGCCAGGGCGGGCTCAGGACCACGGCCCACGCGGGCGAGTTCGGCATGCCCTGGAACAACGTGCGCACGGCCCTCGACGTGCTGCAGGTGGACCGCATCGACCACGGCTACACGGTCCTCGACAACCCGGCCCTGGTGCGCGAATGCGCCGATCGGGGCATCGTCTTCACCGTGGTCCCCACCAATTCGTATTACCTGCGCACCCTGGCCCCCGAACGCTGGGCGCTGGACCACCCCATCCGCCACATGCCGGCGGCGGGCCTGCGCATTCACCCCAACACCGATGACCCCACGCTGCACCACGTGAACCCCACCCAGGCCTGGGCCATGATGGTGCGCGACTTCGGCTTTGGTGCCGGGGACCTGCGCGGTTTCCTGGCCAATGGACTGGATGCCGCCTGGATTGACGATGGCACGCGGCGTGCATGGTCCACGCAGTGGCTGGCAGCGTTTGACAAGCAACTGGCGCAGACAAACCTGTTCTCTGCCGTCCCCCCCTGAAGGAGTCCTTGCATGTTTCCCTCCCGGTTCTTCCCTGTACCGTCCTTCTTGCCACGGCGCCTGGCGTGGCCCCTGGTGGCTGCGCTGCTCGGCGCAGGCGCCAGCATGGCTGCGCACGCGCAGGCCGCCTGGCCCGCCGCCAAGCCCATCACGCTCATCGTTCCCTTCAGTGCCGGGGGCAATGTGGATGTGACGGGGCGGCTCATCGCGCAAAGGCTCGGAGAACGCCTGAAACAGAGCGTGGTGGTGGACAACGTGGCAGGCGCTGGCGGCGTCATCGGCATGGAAAAGGCCGCCAGGGCGGCGCCAGATGGCTACACGCTGGTCCTGGGTGCTGACAGCCCGGCGGCCATTGCACGACTGGTGAATCCTGCGGCCGTGCGCTACGACACCCTCAAGGACCTGGCTCCGGTGGGTTTGGTGACCACCGCCCCCATGCTGATCGTGGCGCGCCCCGGGCTGCCGGCGAACAACCTGGCCGATGTGCTGCGTCTGGCGCGTGAAAAGCCCGGACAGCTGAGCTACGCCACCTCGGGCGTGGGCACGGTGCTGCACCTGGCCATGGAGCGCGTCAAGGAACAGAGCAAGACCTTCATGGTGCATGTGCCGTACCGGGGTGGCGCACAGATCGTGACCGATGTGATCGGCAACCAGGTGGACCTCGCCGTGCTCATCAGCGTGACGGCGGCGCCGCACATCCACAGCAAGAAGCTCAAGGCCATCGCCCTGACGGACGACCAGCGCCTGCCCTCTCTGCCCGACGTGCCGACGGTGGCCGAGACCGCGGGCTTCAAAGGGTTTGACATGGTCTCGTGGACGGGCCTGTTTGCCCCCGCGCAGACTCCCCCTGCCGTGGTGGAACGCCTGAACCGCGAGCTGGGCGAAGTGCTGCGCATGGACGATGTGCGCGCCAAGCTGGCCGATGGCGGTGCCGTGGCGGGCAAGGGAAGCGCCGCCGAGTTTGCGCGGTTTGTGCAGATCGAAAGCGCCCGGTATGCCGCGATCGTGAAGGCGGCGAACATCAAGGAATGACCCGCCGGCGGGGTGGTCAACCTGCCGGTGGGGGGCATGCGCTGGGGTCGATGGTGGCTGCACCATCGGTCATGGCGACACAAAAGCTATTAAATTGATAGCTTTTGGCGCTTTATGGATAAGCCCTAGGGCAATTTTTATGCATAAAAAATGCGCCTGCGCCGCAGCGCGCATACCCCCGCCATCAGGGCTGACAACAGCGCCAGCCCCGCATGTCCCAGCGTGGGGATGGCGGCAGGGCTGGCCGGGCCGCCCCCGCCGCCTGCTGCTCCCAGCGGCGACTCAAAGGCACCGATGTCGCATGCCGGGCCGATGGGGCGCGCCACGCCGCGCTGATCCGTCGCCGCACAGCTGCCGCCGGTGTTGAGGGCCGGGCTGCCTGCCTGCAAGGCCATGGTCTGGCTGAAGCCGCCGTTGGCGGCCAGCGGGGCGAGCAGCGGGTCGGCGACGGGGATGGACGCGCCGCACGACGGAGCCGCCGAGCCGCCCCATTGCAGGTTGTTGCCCCCATCCACGATGGTGTTGCCCGCCATTCCATAGATGGCGCAATTGGACTGGCCCCCGGTGGTGTTGCCGATGAGTGTGTTGCGCAGCGTCAGGTGGGTGGGCGTGTTGGTGCCGAACACCGTGATGGTGCCGGGTGAACCGCCGTTGTCGGCAAAGGTGCTGTTGGTGATGGTGCCCGCAGGCACGCCCGAGACGCCGATCGCGTTGCCGCTGCCGCTCGCATCCCGCAGGTTGCCCTGGAAGGTGCTGTTGGTGATGGACAGCGTGCTCGTGAGGCCGGGGCTGACGATGATGGCGCCTCCGGTGGCACCCAAGGTATGGGACTGGTTGCGGGTGAACAGGCTTTGCGCAATGTTCAGCGCGGCGCCGGCGTGCAGGATGGCGCCGCCGTCGGCGCCTGCGATGTTCTCCACCGCGACGAAGTCGGTCAACGTGAGCGTGTCGGCGTCACCCCCGGTGTAGATGGCGCCGCCCGCGTTGGCCATGTTGCCCGTGGCCGTCACCTTCTGCAGCGTGAGCTGCGCGCCCCCGAACGAGTAGATGGCGCCGCCCCGGCTGAACGCACCGGATGCCACGTTGCCGAACAAGGTCACGTTGTTCAGCAGCAGCGTGCTGGTCTCGATGCGGATGGCGCCCCCGCTGCCATTCAGGGCCATGCCGTCCGTCAGAACCAGGTTCGCCATCGTATAGCTGGCCGCGCCGGTCAAGTCGAACAGGCGCACATTGCCGTCGCCCTGCAAGATGACGAGATCCCCGCCGTCGATGTGGGTGGACTGGTTGAGCACCTTGGTGCTGGTGATCGGGATGGAAACGGGGCTGGGGCCGCAGTTGAACGACACCGCGCCGCCGCCAGCCAGCGCCAGGTCGAGTGCGGCCTCGGTGCAACTGGCCGGCGTGCCAGAGCCCACGGCCGCTTGCGCGGGCAGGGCGCCAGCCAGGGCCAGGACGGCAGCCGATCGGGCCACGAGAGGGAAGATGGAGGCAGGAAGGCGGGTATGCGGCATGGCGTGCATTGGTGGTAAGTCTGGCTGCCGGGATTCTTGTGAAAACCCTGCTCTCCGTCTTGACGCCTGCGGCCCTCGCATTGACTGCTGCGGACACGTGTCAAAACCTGCAACACTACGCGCCATCGAGAGAGAAAGAGACGAGGAGGCGGCCCATGCAGACACCCACGCCCAGCCTGGAAGGGGTGGAAGAAGAACAGCCAGAGCCTGCTGGCGCGACGGTACCCATCCAGCGCTTGCGCCTGAGCGGCCTGCCCGGCGACCGCGATCTGCTCGCCATGCGCGACTACTTGGCCGACATCGTGCGGGCCGACTTCGCGCCGTTGCACGCCCACCAGCCCTGGTGCTACGAGGGCGCCACGCGTACCGTTCCGGGGGCGACGTGGAGCACCCAGCGTTTCGACCCCGTGGTCAGCACACGCACCGCCGCCATGTGCCGTGACGGGCAGGACGACCTCATGCTGTTCGTGTCGTCGGCCTGCATGACCATCGAACAGCCGGGGCACGAGACGCTGCGCATTCTGCCCGGCGGGGCAGCCCTGGCGTCGCGGGCGCGGCCCATGCGCGTGGTGCAGGAGCAGGCTGGCACTTTGTGGGCGCTGCGGGTGCCGCACCGCGATCTGGCCTGGCGCCTGCCGCGCCTGTCTGCGGCCCCGCTGCTGGCGCTGCACCAGGGCACGCCGCTCCTGCACATGCTGCCGCGCATGGGCAGGCTGCTCGACTCCGACCCGCTGCACGGCGCCGCAGCCCAGCAACTGGCCGCGCGACAGTTGCAGGACATGCTCGCCGTTGCCCTCGGCCAGTCGCGCGAGTTCACGGAGTGGGCCGAAGACCACAGCCTGCCCACCGCCCGGCTGCGCGCCGTGCAGGCCGACATTGCGGCCCACCTGGGTAGCGGGCGCCTGAGCATGGACTGGCTGTCAGAACGCCAAGGGATCTCCGCCCGCCACCTGCGGCGCCTGCTGGCGCAGGCCGGCACCAGCTACCAGGATGCGGTGCGCACGGCCCGCCTGCAAGCTGCCCGTGCCATGCTGGCCGATCCGCGCAACGCGGGCCTGAGCATTTCGGCCATTGCGCACGCGTGCGGGTTCTCGGAGGCGTCGGCGTTGAACCGCGCGTTCAAGCAGCACTACGGCATGACCCCCGGGCAGGCGCGGTGCGACGCGGGGCTGGGTTGACTGGCTCCGATGGATGTTCTCGGGATTCGCCACACCTTGGAAGTCGTTGTCCCCGGGCTTGTTGGAGCGGGGCTCACACTGGGGCCCAGGAGCGCTCTGGCTTGGCCAGGCTCAGTTGGGCAGTGGGGCTGTCGTGAGCCTGGATGCTCTCGACAGAAACCATCCACATGCAGCGAACGCGGTCAGCGCGCCAACTCTTCCCGCACCGCAGCCACCTGCCGGCGCGACACCGCCAGCAGTTCCGTGGAGCCCTGCAACCGCACGGCCCAGCCTTCGCCCTCCTCGGGGTCGTAGTGCTTTTCCAGCGCGCGCACGGCGCGGCGGGCCACCAGCGCGTTGCGGTGGATGCGCAGGAAGCGCGGCGCGAACTTGGCCTCCAGCTCGCTCAGGGCGCCGTCCATGATGTAGCTGCGCGTGGCGGTGCGCACGGTCACGTACTTCTGCTCGGCCTTGAAGTACAGCACCTCGGCCAGGGGCAGGCGTTCGGTGCGGCCCCGGTCCTGGATGAGCAGGGTTTCGCCTTCGGGCACGCCGGTGGTGGGCGCGGACGCGGGGGGGCGCGTGCCACGCTGTACCTTGGCCAGTGCCTGCTGCAAGCGTTCGCGGCGCACGGGCTTGGTCAGGTAGTCGGTGGCATCCAGTTCGAACGCGCTCACGGCATGGTCCGCGTGGGCCGTCACGAACACCACGGCCGGGGGCTGGGGCAGGGTCTGCAGGGTGTGGGCCAGTGCCAGCCCATCCTGGCCGGGCATGTGGATGTCAAGCAGCACCAGGTCGAAGGCGCGTCCGCCCGTGGGCCCCAGCAGCGCCATGGTTTCGCCGGCGTTGGCGGCCTCGGCCACGGTCATGCGCTGGGCAGGCTGGGCCTGGGCGCAGTCGGACAGGAGGGTGCGCAAGCGGCTGCGGGCCAGGGCTTCGTCGTCAACGATCAGGATGTTCATGGTCGGTAGCGGGGCTGCTGTGGTTGAGGTCGTCTTCGCCGTCCACCATGCGGCGCTGGGATGTTTGCGCGCGGCCGCCATGGGGGCCCCTTCGGGCTGGCGCCGCGCCGCGCGCGCCCCGGGCGCGCGCCTTGGGGTCGGTGGCGGGCAGGGTGATGCGCACTTGGTACAGGCCGTCCTGCACGCCGGCGGTGAATTCGCCCTGCACATCATGCAGCAGCGCCAGCCGCGCGCGGACGTTGGCCAGGGCAATGCCGTGGCCCCGGGGCGCCGTGTCGTCGCCATGGCCGTTGCCGTTCCTGCCTTCCTTGGGGGGCAGGGTGTTGGTGATGCGCACGACCACGCGGCTGCCGCGCAGCTCGGTCAGCACGCGCAGCCGCCCGCCGCGCGCGCTGGGCTCCACGCCGTGCTTGACGGCGTTCTCCACCAGCGGCTGCAGCAGCAGCGGCGGCAGGCGGGCGCTGTCGGTGCGGGGGTCCAGGTTCCACTGCACCTGCAGGCGCTTGCCAAAGCGCACCTCTTCGATGGCCAGGTAGCGGCGCGCCAGGGTGATCTCTTCGGCCAGCGTGACCGATTCCCCCTGTTCCACCAGCGCGTGGCGAAACAGGTCGCTCAGGTCTTCGAGCAGCGATTCGGCCTTGGCCGGTTCCGCGCGCACCAGCGCGATGGCGCTGTTGAGGGTGTTGAACAGGAAGTGCGGCCGGATGCGCGACTGCAGTTCGGTCAGCCGCGCCGTGGTGGCCGCGGGCGTGCGGCCCCGTGCGCGCAGCACCAGCGCCGCCACCAGCATGGCCGCCAGCAGCGCCCCTGTCGCGGCGCTGGCCAGCCAGGGCGGTGACGCAGGTTGCGCCACCAGCGCCAGCATGCCGCAGGCGTAGGCGCCCGCCAGCGCGCCCAGCAGCACGCCGGCCGCATACTGCTGCGCGGTGGAGAGGCGCTGCAGAACAGTCTTGAGGCTGCAGGCCGTGATGAGCCACAGCAGCGTGGCCGGCAATGCCCCGCCCGTCAGCAGCGCCATCGTGGCCAGCCATTCCACGGGGTTGCCCGCTCCGAACATCGCGCCCACGCCCACCACCAGCTCCACGAACAGCACGGCCCGCAGCACCACGCCCACCTGGCAGGCATCGAACACCAGCACCCGGCGCGCGGGCGCCAGGCCACCCCGCGCGGAGCCTCGCGGCAGGGCCGAATCGGGCGGCGGAGGCTGGGTCGATAAAATTTGCGTGTTTTGCATTGCGGCGCCCGGGTTGTCCGGGTGTCTGAACCTCCGGATTATTGCCCTCCTATGTCCAAAGCCCAAGCCACCAGCGCTGACTCTGCGCCGTCCCACAACCAGCTCGATACCAAGGCCCAGGCCTGGTCGGCGCTGTTTTCCGAGCCCATGAGCGACCTGGTCAAGCGCTACACCTCCAGCGTGTTCTTCGACAAGCGCCTGTGGCAGGCCGACATCGCGGGCAGCCTGGCGCATGCCGAGATGCTGGCGGCCCAGGGCGTGATCAGCCAGGAGGACCACGCCTCCATCCAGCGCGGCATGGCGCAGATCACCTCCGAGATCGAGTCCGGCGGCTTCGAATGGAAGCTGGACCTGGAGGACGTGCACCTGAACATCGAGGCGCGCCTGACGCAGCTGGTGGGCGATGCGGGCAAGCGCCTGCACACCGGCCGCAGCCGCAACGACCAGGTGGCCACCGACGTGCGCTTGTGGCTGCGCGGCGAGATCGACCTGATCGGCGACCTGCTCAAGGAATTGCAGGTGTCGCTGGTGGACGTGGCCGAGCAGAACGTCGAGGTGATCCTGCCCGGCTTCACCCACCTGCAGGTGGCCCAGCCCGTGAGCTTCGGCCACCACATGCTGGCCTATGTGGAGATGTTCAAGCGCGATGCCGAACGCATGGCCGATGTGCGCCGCCGCACCAACGTGCTGCCGCTGGGGGCCGCTGCGCTGGCCGGCACCACCTACCCGCTGGACCGCGAGCGCGTGGCCAGGACCCTGGGCATGGAGGGTGTGTGCCAGAACAGCCTGGACGCCGTGAGCGACCGTGACTTCGCCATCGAATTCACCGCCGCCGCCAGCCTGTGCATGGTGCACGTGAGCCGCCTGAGTGAAGAACTCATCATCTGGATGAGCCAGAACTTCGGCTTCATCAAGATCGCCGACCGCTTCACCACGGGCAGCTCGATCATGCCGCAGAAGAAGAACCCCGATGTGCCGGAACTGGCGCGCGGCAAGACCGGCCGCGTGGTCGGCCACCTGATGGGCCTGATCACCCTGATGAAGGGCCAGCCGCTGGCCTACAACAAGGACAACCAGGAGGACAAGGAGCCGCTGTTCGACACCGTGGACACGCTCAAGGACACGCTGCGCATCTTCGCCGAGATGGTCGGCGGCCAGCTGAACCCCGCCACGGGCCAGAAGGAGGGCGGCATCACCGTCAACGCGCCCGCGATGGAGCAGGCCGCGCTCAAGGGCTACGCCACCGCCACCGACCTGGCCGACTACCTGGTCAAGAAGGGCTTGCCCTTCCGCGACGCGCACGAGACCGTGGCCCACGCCGTGAAGGCGGCCACCACGCACGCCTGCGACCTGTCGGAGCTGCCCCTGGCCGTGCTGCAGGGCTTTCACCCGCAGATCGACAAGGACGTGTACGAGTGCCTGAGCCTGCGCGGCTCGCTCAATGCGCGCAACACCTTGGGCGGCACCGCGCCCGCGCAGGTGCGCAGCCAGCTGGAGCGCCACCGCGCGCGCCTGGGAAAATGAGACAACCCCCGGGGCGCTGCGCGCCTTTGCCCGTCTCTCGAATCGCCGCGCAGTTCGGGAAGGGGCACGCCGCCAGCGCACGCCAGCGCAGCGCCGCAGCCACGGCGGGGCGGCCCCTGGTGCGCCGGGGCCGCTGGCCTGAACCGTGCTAGGTGTGCGGATGCGCACCCCAGCGACCACATTCGAACAAACCGGAGTTCTGCCATGACGACCACTTTCCGCCGCAGCCTGCTGTCCCGTCTTTTGCGCACCACCGCCCTGGTGGGCGCCGCGCTGACCGTGGGGCTGGCCTTTGCCCAGGCACCCAAGCCCATCCGCCTGCTGGTGGGTTTCCCGCCCGGCGGCGGCACCGATGCGATCGCGCGCACGCTCGCCGAGAAGCTCAAGGACGAATTGGGCCAGCCCGTGGTGGTGGAAAACCGCCCCGGTGCGGGCGGCCAGATCGCCGCGCAGGCGCTCAAGGCCTCGGCGCCGGACGGCACCACGCTGTTCCTCACGCACGACCACACCATCTCCATCCTGCCGCAGGTGGTGAAGAACCCGGGCTTTGATCCGGTGCGCGACTTCGTGCCCGTGGGTGGCTTCGCCACCTTCGTGAACGCGTTCGCCGTCTCGGGCGGCACGCCGGCGAAGTCGTTCCCCGAGTACGTGGCCTGGGTGAAGGCCAGTGGCCACGGCAAGGGCGCGGTCGGCATTCCGGCACCCGCCTCCACGCCCGAGTTCCTGGTCAAGCTGCTGGGCCAGAAGTACCAGCTGGACCTGGTCTCGGCCCCCTACCGGGGCAGTGCGCCCATGATGGCCGACATGCTGGGCAACCAGATCAGCGCGGGCGTGGCCTCGGTGCAGGACTTCATGGAGAACCACAAGGCCGGCAAGGTGCGCGTGGTGGGCGTGCTGGGCACCAGGCGCCAGGCGGCCATGCCCGACGTGCCCACGTTCGACGAGATGGGCCTCAAGGGCTTCGAGGACCTGCCGTACTACGGCATCTACGCACCCACCGGCACGCCGCAGAAGTTCATCACCGACTTCTCGGCCGCGCTGGCCAAGGTCGTGGCCATGCCCGACGTGCGTGACCACCTCACCGCCATGGGGCTCACCGTGGGCCACATGTCGCCCCAGCAGCTGGCCGCCCGCCAGGCTTCCTACACCGACGCCTGGACCCGCATCATCAAGACGAGCGGGTTCGTGGCCCAGTAGTGGGGGTTCCGAAGGGCCGTGGCGCCAGCGCGGCCGGGCAATGAAATAGCCGCCAGCGCTTGTCAATCAAGCGCTGGCGGCTATTGTTTTTGTAGCTTTGGCATGGAGCGCCTGGCGGCGCCCCCCCCGCGGCTTGTCCGGCTACAGCATGGCCTCGCGCTGCTGCTCGGCGCGCGACGCGCCGATGGCGGTTTCCACCTTCTTGACCTCTTCGGGCGGCGGCAGCACGGCGGGCATGCCCAGCGCCTCAATGGCCAGTTCGCGGCACCAGCCCTTGGTGTGGTAGAGGTGGTGGTCCTCGTCCTTTTCCACGGCCTTGTGGGCCGCTTTCAGCGTCTGGCCCACGTCCCCCGTGGCCACCTCGGCCACCTTGCCCAGCAGTTCCCAGTTGGCGTGGTCCTTGGTCTCGGCGTGCACCACGCATTCGCAGGCCACCAGCTGGGCGGCGGCGGGGTCGCCCCCCTGTTTCGCCAGCAGCATGGCCTTGACCAGGGATTCGCCGATGTGCTTGACCACCGCCCGGCTGGGTGACTGCGCGGCCGGGTCCAGGCCCAGGGCGTCGCACAGGCTGCGCACCACCTCCTGGTGGGTCAGGGTTTCTTCCAGATAGGTCTGCCATTCCTTCTTGAGATCCGGGTTCACGGCGCAGGTGAGCGCGGTGCGGTACACCTGCTCGCCGCCGAGTTCGGTCTCCATCATCTGGAGCACGAGATCATCAAGCTGGTGGCTGTCATAGTGGGCTTTGGGCATGGTTTCTCCTTCGGTGGTTGGGTTGGCAATGGGGTGTGCGCAGGGGGTGTTCGTTCATGCGAGGGTGCGGACCCTGGGTTCGCGCTCCCATTGGCGGGTCTGCGCGGCAGCCAGGAAGCCCTGCACGTCGGCCGGGTCCACCACGCCCGCATCGGGCTCGATGCCCCCGGCCTGCAGGATGGCCTGGGTGCCCTTGCAGGCCGCGATGGCCTTGAGGTGCCCGAACGCGTCGCGGAACCAGTCCACGGCGGCGGCCTCCTGGGCCAGCTGCGCGCCCATCTCGGGCGACAGCACCGAGGCCACGGCGTCGAACACCACCGATGGCGTGCCTTGCAGCTGCCCGTCGGCGGGCAGCTGGGTGCCGTCCCTGAGCCGGGCACCGCCCACCTTGGGCGCCACGATCTTGACGGTGGCGCCGGCCTTCTCCGCCGCCTTGCGCAGGTTGGCCACCGTGTTGCCGTTGGAGCCGTCGGCCACCAGGATGCCGATGCAGCGGCCCTGCAGCGTGGGCTTCATGCGGTCGATGATGCGCAGCGCGGGAGAGGGCGGCAGGTCCTGCACCGGATCGGCCACCGGCGGGGCGGGGGGCAGGGCCTGCAGGCCCAGCCCGTCGGCCACGCGCCGGGCCAGCTCGGGGTCCACATGCTGCAGGTGGCCCACCACGGCCTCGCGCACATGCGGCGTGCCCACCTTGGACAATTCGAACACCAGCGCGGACGCCATGTGCGCCTGCTCTAGCGGGCTCTGGCTGCGAAAGAACATGCGCGCCTGGCTGTAGTGGTCGGCGAAGCTCTCGGCGCGGATGCGCCCCTTGGCGCCGTCGTCCCCTTGCGCGAAATGCCGCATTCCCAGCGCCTGCGAGGCGCGCGGCGTATCGGACTGCAGGCTGCTGGGCTCGTAGTTCACGCGGCCCTTGGGCACCTGCATCTGCATGTGGCCGTCGCGCTGCATGTTGTGAAAGGGGCACTTGGGCGCATTGATGGGAATCTGCGCGAAGTTGGGCCCGCCCAGGCGCGACAGCTGCGTGTCCAGGTACGAGAACAGGCGGCCCTGCAGCAGCGGGTCGTTGCTGAAGTCGATGCCTGGCGGCACATTGGCGGGGCAATAGGCCACCTGCTCGGTCTCCGCGAAGAAGTTGTCGGGCCAGCGGTTGAGCACCATGCGGCCCACGGGCTGCAGCGGCACCAGTTCCTCGGGAACGAGCTTGGTGGGGTCCAGGTGGTCGAACGGAAAGCGCTCCGCATCCTCTTCGGTGAAGAGCTGCACGGACAGCTCCCATTCCGGGAAATCGCCCGCCTCGATGGCCTCGAACAGGTCGCGTCGGTGGAAGTCGTTGTCCGCCGCCTGCAGCTTCACGGCCTCGTCCCACACCGTGGACTGGATGCCCAGCTTGGGGCGCCAGTGGAATTTCACGAAGGTGCTGTCGCCCGCGGCATTGATCAGGCGGAAGCTGTGCACGCCGAAGCCCTCCATCATGCGCAGGCTGCGCGGGATGGTGCGGTCGCTCATCGCCCACATGATCATGTGCAGCGACTCGGGCATCAGCGAGATGAAATCCCAGAAGGTGTCGTGCGCGCTGGCCGCCTGGGGAAACGCACGGTCGGGCTCCATCTTGACGGCGTGCACGAGGTCGGGAAACTTCATCGCGTCCTGGATGAAGAACACGGGGATGTTGTTGCCCACCAGGTCCCAGTTGCCCTCGGGGGTATAGAACTTGACGGCGAAGCCGCGCACGTCGCGCGGCGTGTCCACCGAACCGGCGCCGCCCGCCACGGTGGAAAAGCGCGTGAACACGGGTGTCTGAACGCCCACCTCCGTGAGCACGCGGGCGGTGGTGTACTGCTTGAGGGAATGGGTGAGCTCGAAGAAACCGTGGGCCGCCGAGCCGCGCGCGTGCACGATGCGCTCGGGAATGCGCTCGTGGTCGAAGTGGGTGATCTTCTCGCGCAGGATGAAATCCTCGAGCAGCGTGGGGCCGCGTGGCGACGAACGCAGGGAGTTCTGGTTGTCCGCCACGGGAATGCCCAGCTGCGTGGTGAGCACGGGGTGCTTGCCGCCAGCTTGCTGCTGCAACTCGCCCGCGTTGCCGCGGTAGGTGTCGGCCTGGGTGGAGGAGGGAGCAGCGGGCAGCGTCTTCTTTGCCGCGCCGCGGGTGGTGGGGGTTCGTGCCATGGGCGCTCCTGAACGGTGGGAAGGAAGGGAAACAAACCCCCATCTTTGAGGGCCACACGCCGCCGCGGGGTAGGACGCCACCGTATCGGGCCGTCGTCGGCGGGCGGTGATCCGGCCGGCTGGCCGGATACGTAAGCGCTTGCAACGCCGCGCCGGGTGCAGTGCCGTTTTGTTACGCTTGCCGGTTCCTTCGGAGGGGACAGCGTGAACGCAAAGAAATGGATGCTGGCCACCAGCCTGTCGCTGGCGGCCTGGGGGGCGCAGGCCCTGCAGATCACCAGCTTTTCGCCGCAGGGCGAAGTGGCCCGGGTGCGGCAGGTGGTGGCCAAGTTCGATGCCGCTGCCGTCAACTTTGGCGACCCCAAGGCGCCCGCGC
Organism: Acidovorax sp. A79; assembly: GCF_041154505.1. GTDB lineage: Bacteria > Pseudomonadota > Gammaproteobacteria > Burkholderiales > Burkholderiaceae_C > Acidovorax. Next base: position 1,422,521 of record NZ_AP028672.1, on the reverse strand, counting down.
CGCTGGCCCTGAGCTGCAGCGATGCCGGGGCCACCAAGGGCACGGGCCGCTGGACGGGAGAGCGCGAGTGGGTGTTCGACTTCGAGCGCGACCTGCCGCCGGGGGTGCGCTGCACCGCCACCGTCAGGGCAGGGTTCAAATCGGCCGCTGGTGCTGAATTGACGGGCGCGAAAAGCTATCAATTCAATAGCGGAGGGCCATTCGTGCAGGCCATCCGCCCGAACCCCTACCAGGAGATCGACGAAGAGCAGTTCTTCGTGCTGCAGCTCAATGGCCCCGCCACCACCGCCAGCGTGCAGGGCAATGTGTGGTGCACGGCCGAAGGCGTGGGCGAGCGCATCCCGGTCCGGTTGATCGAGGGCGCGCAGCGGGCCGAGATCCTGAAGGCGCTGGGCCTGGAGAAAAGCGCCGCGCAGGAGCCCCTGCAGTACGCCGCGCTGGCCTGCAACCGGCGGTTCACGTCCGGTTCGCGCATGCAGGTCGTGTTCGGCAAGGGCGTCGCCACGCCCAGCGGGGTGGCCAACGCGGTGGAAAAACGCTTTGACTTCAAGGTGCGCGAGCCCTTCTCGGCCGAATTCAGCTGTGAGCGGGAGAACGCGCAGGCGGCCTGCCTGCCCATCCGTCCGCTGCAGCTGTCCTTCAATGCCCCCGTGCCGCGCAAGCTTGCAGCGGCCATCCGCCTCAAATCGGCCAAGGAGACGCTCCAGCCCCGGATGGAAGGCGCGGGCGACGGCCAGGCGGGCGATGCGCTGGTGAACAGCGTGCAGTTCGCCGCGCCCCTGGCCGAGAACACGGCGTTCACGCTGGAGCTGCCCAAGGACCTCAAGGACGCCTCGGGCCGTCCGCTGCGCAATGCCGACAGCTTTCCGCTGAAGGTGGCCACGGGCGGCATGCCGCCGCTGGCCAAGTTCGCGGCGGCGCCGTTCGGCATCGTGGAGCGTTTTGCCGAGGGGCCGCGCTCCGACAAGCCCCCCGCGCTGCTGCCGGTGACGCTGCGCAATGTCGAGGCGGCGCTGCGCGTGCAGGGGCTGCAGCCGGGCGCCGAGGCGCCGGCAGGCAAGGTGAGCACGCTCAAGCCCCGCACCGATGCGGACATCATCGCGTGGTTCCGCAAGGTGCAGCGCTATGACAACTACGTGGTGAACCGCAAGCAGGCGCGGCAGGACGTGAGCGGCCCGCTGCCCAAGGCGCTGGACGAGGACAAGGAGTACGTGCAGTCGCGCATGCTGTCGCTGCTGGCGGGCAAGGGCGGGGTGAAGACGCTGGACCTGCCCAGGCCTTCCGGCAACGACCCGCGCCCGTTCGAGGTGGTGGGCATTCCCCTCACGCCTGGGTTCCACGTGGTGGAGATCGCCTCGCAGAAGCTGGGCGCCTCGCTGCTCGACGAACGCCATGGCGATGCCCGCACGATGTATGTGCGCACCTCGGCCCTGGTCACCAACCTGGGCGTGCATTTCAAGCTGGGCCGCGAGAACGCACTGGCCTGGGTGACCACGCTCGACAAGGGCCAGCCGGTGCAGGGCGCCACGGTGCGTGTGTCCGACTGCAAGGGCAACGAGCTGGCGCAGGCCATCACCAACGACCAGGGGGTCGCGAACATCGAGGGCCTGTCGTCCGAACCGCCGCGCTGCGGCGATGCCTACCACGGCGGCGATGGCGGCCAGGCCTATTTCGTGAGTGCGCGCCACAAGGGCGACGACGGCGTGGAGGACATGGCCTTCACCTGGAGCGACTGGCAGCGCGGCATCGAGCCCTGGCGCTTCAACGTGCCCACGAACAGCGCCCCGCGCCCCAGCGAGCGGGCCCACACCATCTTCGACCGCACCCTGTTCCGGGCGGGCGAAACCGTGTCGATGAAGCACGTGCTGCGCTCTGAAACCCGCCAGGGGTTCGCGCTGCCCGCGCAGCGGCCCGAGACCCTGGTCATCACCCATGTGGGCAGCGGCCAGCAATTCACCCAGAGCCTCGCATGGCGCGCGACCGCCACCGGGGGGCTGAGCGCGCAGAGCAGCTTCGCCGTGCCGCCCGCCGCCAAGCTCGGCGTGTACCAGGTGGAGCTGCGCAGCGATTCCGACAATGAGCGCAGCTTCAGCTCGGGCGAGTTCCGCGTGGAGGAATTCCGCCTGCCGGTGCTCGAAGGGCGCATTGCGCCGGCCGACAAGAAGGCGCTGGTGCGCGTGCGCTCGGTGCCCACCGACGTGCAGGTCAATTACGTGGCGGGCGGCGGCGCGGCCCATCTGCCGGTGCGGGTGTCCGCCCTGGTGCGCGGCAAGAGCCTGCAGTACGCCGACTACGAGGCCTTCAGCTTCAACCCTCCGCGCAAGCGCGCGCAGGCCTCCAGCGCGGGTGGCGACGACGAGGAGCCCGCCGCCAGCCAGGACGCGCGCGTGATCGCCGACAAGCTGCCGCTCACGCTGAACAAGGACGGGGCGGGCAAGCTGACCATCGACAACGTGCCCCAGGCGCGCGAACCACAGGAATTGCTGATGGAGGCCACGTATGCCGACCCCAACGGCGAGGTGCAGACCCTGCGCGGCACGCACACGCTGTGGCCCGCCGGCGTGGTGGCGGGCGTGAAGACCGAGGGCTGGGTCTCGGCCCGCCAGAAGATCCGCTACCAGGCCCTGGCGCTGCAGCACGACGGCAAGCCCGCCGCCGACACCTCGCTGCAGGTGCAGGCCATCGCGCGCATCACGACCACCACGCGCAAGCGCATGGTGGGCGGCTTCTACAGCTATGACAACCAGACCGAAACGAAAGACCTGGGCACGCTGTGCAGCGGCAAGAGCGACGCGCGCGGCCTGCTGCTGTGCGAGTCCAGGCTGGACGAGCCCGGCGAGGTGGAACTGGTGGTCACGGCCACCGACCGCGACGGCAACACCAGCGTGGCCGCCTCGTCGGTGTGGGTCACGCGCCAGGGCGAGCTGTGGTTTGGCGGCGAGGACCACGACCGCATCGACCTGCTGCCCGAGAAGAAAAGCTACCAGCCGGGCGAGACCGCCAAGTTCCAGGTGCGCATGCCGTTCCGCTTTGCCACGGCACTGGTGGCGGTGGAGCGCGAGGGCGTCATCGACACCCAGGTGGTGCAGCTCAACGGCCAGGACCCGACGGTGAGCCTGAAGGTGCAGCCGGATTGGGGCCCGAACGTGTACGTGAGCGTGCTGGCCCTGCGCGGGCGCCTGCGCGAGGTGCCGTGGTACAGCTTCTTCACCTGGGGCTTCAAGGCGCCGCGCGAGTGGTGGACCTCGTTCTGGTACGAGGGCAAGGAGTACCAGGCGCCCACGGCGCTGGTGGACCTGTCCAAGCCCGCCTTCCGGCTGGGCCTGGCCGAGATCCGCGTGGGCACGCAGGCCCACCAGATCAGCGTGAAGGTGGCGGCCGACAAGGAAAGCTATGCCGTGCGCGGCAAGGCGCAGGTCACCATCACCGCCACGCTGCCGGGCGGCAAGCCCGCCGCCAATGCCGAGGTGGCCGTGGCCGCCGTGGACCAGGCGCTGCTGGAGCTGATGCCCAACAACAGCTGGAACCTGCTCGAAGCCATGCTCCAGCGCCGCAGCTGGGGCGTGGAGACCTCCACCGCGCAGATGGAGATCATCGGCCGGCGCCACTATGGCAAGAAGGCCGTGCCTGCCGGCGGCGGAGGGGGCAGGGCGCAGACGCGCGAGCTGCTCGACACGCTGCTGCTCTGGGAGCCGGCCCTGCAGCTGGACGCCAACGGCCAGGCCAAGGTGACGGTGCCGCTCAATGACGCGCTGACCACGTTCAAGATCGTGGCGGTGGCCGATGCGTCCACCGGCCTGTTCGGCACCGGCAGCACCAGCATCCGCGCCACGCAGGATTTGCAGATCATCAGCGGCCTGCCGCCCCTGGTGCGCGAGGACGACCAGTTCCGCGCGCAGATCACGCTGCGCAACACCACCAAGGCGGCGATGAGGGTCGAGGTAGCGCCGCGCGCCACGCTGCTGGAGCTCAAGCCCCAGACCGTCGACATCCCCGCCGGCGAGTCGCGCGAGGTGGCCTGGAACGTCACCGCGCCGGCCCAGCTGGCGCAGACGCGCTCCGAGTCCATCCTGTGGGAGATCGAGGCCAAGGACACCGTCAGCGGCGCGCGCGATGCCCTCAAGGCACGCCAGCGCATCATCCCCGCCGTGCCGCTCACGGTGCAGCAGGCCACGCTCGTGCAGGTGGACGGCAGCTTCAGCCTGGACGTGAACCCGCCCGCCGATGCGCTGCCGGGCCGGGGCGGCCTCAAGATGTCGCTGCAGCCCAAGCTGGCCGAGGGCCTGCCCGGCGTGCGCGACTGGTGGGCCCGCTACCCGTTCGCCTGCCTGGAGCAAAAGACCAGCAAGGCCGTGGGCCTGCGTGACGGCGCGCTGTGGCAGACCGTGGTGGCGCAGTTGCCCACCTACCTGGACAGCGACGGCCTGGCCAACTACTTCCCGCCGCGCGACGGCGACGCCAACCGGGGCAGCGACACGCTCACGGCCTACGTGCTGGCGGCCACGCACGAGGCGGCCAGCCTCAACCCCGCGTTTGCCCTGCCCGACGAGGCCCGCGCGCCCATGGAGCGCGGCTTGATCGCGTTCGTGGAAGGCCGCATCCAGCGCAGCTTCTGGAGCCCGCGCAAGGACCTGGACATGCGCAAGGTGGCCGCGCTGGAGGCGCTCTCGCGCTACGGCAAGGCCCAGGGCCGGATGGTCGGCAGCATCACCATCGCGCCCAACCAGTGGCCCACGCACACGGTGATCGACTGGGTGAACGTGCTCAAACGCGTGGCCGACGTGCCCGAGCGCGACAAGCGCCTGGCCGAAGCCCTGCAGATCCTGCGCAGCCGCCTGTCGTTCCAGGGCACCAAGCTGATCTTCAGCACCGAGCAGGACGACTACTGGTGGTGGCTGATGCAGAACGGCGACGTGAACACCGCGCGCCTGATGCTCGCGGTGATGGACGACCCGGCCTGGAAGGACGACATGGGCCGCCTGGCCAACGGCTTCATCAGCCGCCAGCAGGCCGGCGCCTGGCACACCACCACGGCCAACCTGTGGGGCGGGCTGGCGCTGGAGAAATTCAGCGCCAAGTTCGAGGCCGTGCCGGTCTCGGGCACCACCAAGGCCACGATGTCTGGCAGCAGTGCCACCGTGGACTGGAGCAAGGTCGAGCGCGTGAAGGCCAGTGACGCCACGGGCGCCGCGCACCAGACGACCTGGTTCGGAGCCCCCGCATCGCCCGGCAACCTCAAGAACAACGACATGTTCCTGGCCTGGGGCAAAGCGGGTGGCAAGGAAAGCCTGGCGGTGGCTCACCAAGGGCCGGGCAAGCCGTGGCTCACCCTGCAGTCCGTGGCCGCCATCCAGCTCAAGGCGCCGTTTGCCGCAGGCTATGCCATCAAGAAGACCGTCACGCCGGTGGAGCAGGCCAACAAGTCGCTGCCCGCAGGCCAGTACACGCGCGGCGACGTGCTGCGCGTGACCCTGGAGGTGAACGCCAGCGCCGACATGACCTGGGTGGCCATCACCGACCCGGTCCCGGGCGGCGCCACCATCCTGGGCAGCGGCCTGGGCCGCGACTCGGCCATCGCCACGCAGGGCGAGAAGGCGAAGAGCGGCGCGGGCTGGCCCGCGTTCGAGGAGCGCAGCTTCGAGGCCTTCCGCAGCTACTACGAGTACCTGCCCAAGGGCACGGTCAAGATGGAGTACACCGTGCGCCTGAACAACGTGGGCGATTTCGCGCTGCCCCCGAGCCGCGTGGAGGCCATGTACGCGCCCGAGATGTTCGGCGAGCTGCCCAACGCGCGGGTCAAGGTGGAGGCGGCCAGGTAGCCGCGGCGCCGTGCCACGCCCCGTCATGAGCCGTCCCCGGAGCCGCGCGCCATGAGCCTCAGTGTCTTCGTGGAACTGCGGTTCTGGCTGCTGGTGGCGTTTTCCCTGGTGCTGCCCGCGGGCATCTATGGGCTGCTGCTGGCCACGCGCTCGATCTCGCGCATGGCGGTGCTGGGTTTTGGCGTGGCGCTGGTGCTGATCGCGGGCGTGGACGTGTACCTGCTGCAATCGCTCGCGGCCCTGGCCAAAGGCACGCCGTCGCTGGCGGACGACGCGGTGTTCATCTCCGAGCTGTCGATTGCCCTGTATATCCTGCCGGTGGTGTTCGGCGGCATCGGGGTCAACCTGATCTCGCACGTGCTGCTGCGCCACCTGACCGAGGCCGAAACGCGGTTCGACCGGGAGCATCGGGATGACTGACCGTGGCCGGCCCGTGGTGCCCGGGCGGGCGCGCAGGCCGTACAAGGGGTGGGCCGTGGCGGCCCTGTCCGCCTTCCTGGCGGCGCCCGCGGCGGCCATCGCGACTTTCGAGGAGGTGCGCGCGGACTTCAGACCGTCCGACACCGTGCTCCTCTCGCGCGAGGGCGAGGTGCTGCAGCGCCTGCGCACCGACACCACCGTGCGCCGTGGCCAGTGGGTGGCGCTGGCCGACATTTCACCCGCGCTGCGCACGGCCCTGGTGCTCAGCGAGGACAAGCGTTTCTTCGAGCACAGCGGGGTGGACTGGCAAGCCGCCTCGGCCGCCGCCTGGGGCAACCTGTGGAACCAGCGCACGCGCGGGGCCAGCACCATCACCATGCAGCTGGCGGGCCTGCTCGATGGGGACTGGCGCCAGGGGCCGGGCGGGCGCTCGGTGGCGCAAAAGCTCGGCCAGACGGTGGCCGCACAGGTGCTGGACCGGCGCTGGCGCAAGGACCAGATCCTGGAGGCCTACCTCAACCTCGTGCCCTTTCGCAGCGAACTGGTGGGCATCGACGCCCTGAGTCGCACGCTGTTCGGCAAGGCCGCCCATGGCCTGGACGAGCGCGAGGCGGCCGTGGCGGCCGCGCTGGTGCGCGCGCCCAACGCGCGCCCCGGCCTGGTGGCGCAGCGGGCCTGCGGGGTGCTGCGCGACATGCGGGCGCAGCAGCCACCGGCGCGGCCGCCATCCCTGGCCTCCGGCCGTCCGGCACAGCACCTGCCCCCCGTGGACTGCGATGCCCTGGACCTGTTCGCCACGGCGGCGCTGCAGCGCCGCGCGTTCGATGCGAGCGAGGGCGTGGCCCCCCACTTCGCGCGGCACTTGCTGCGCCAGCGCTTCAAGGAAGGGGGCGTGGTGCCCGAGCGCGTGCAGAGCACGCTGCGCGCGCCGCTGCAGCGCTTTGCCGTGCAGACCCTGCAGCAGCACCTGCGGGAGCTGCGCGGGCGCAACGTGGAAGACGGCGCGGTGCTGGTGCTGGACAACGCCACGGGCGCGGTGCTGGCCTGGGTGGGCTCGTCGGGGCCGCTGAGCCAGGCCGGCGAGGTGGATGGCGTGCTGGCGCCGCGCCAGCCGGGCTCCACGCTCAAGCCGTTCCTGTATGCGCAGGCCATCGCCGAGCGGCGTCTCACGGCGGCCTCGCTGGTGGACGATTCGCCCGCGCACATCGCCACCGCGGGCGGCCTGTACATCCCGCAGAACTACGACCGCCAGTTCAAGGGCTGGGTGTCGGTGCGCACCGCGCTGGCGGCGTCGCTGAACGTGCCGGCGGTGCGCACGCTGGTCATGGTCACGCCGGACGCGTTCCATCGCCAGCTCTCCGCGGCGGGCATGCCGCTGCGCGAAAACGGGGACTACTTTGGCTACAGCCTCGCGCTGGGCAGCCCCGAGGTGCCGCTGCTGCACCTGTCCAACGCGTTTCGCACCCTCGCCAACGGCGGGCGCCTGAGCCCGGTGGCATGGGCCCAGGCGCCCCCCGGCAAGGCCCCGGCCTTCGCCCCCGCGCTCGATCCGCGCGCCGTCTTCATCGTGGGCGACATCCTGTCCGACGGCAATGCGCGGGCGCGCACCTTTGGCACCGACAGCGTGCTGGCCACGCGCTTCTGGACCGCCGTGAAGACCGGTACCAGCAAGGACATGCGCGACAACTGGGCCGTGGGCTGGTCCGCGCGCTACACCGTGGGCGTATGGGTGGGCAATGCCAGCGGCGCGGCCATGCACGACGTGAGCGGCACCAGCGGCGCCGCGCCCATCTGGGCCGCGGTCATGGGCTTCCTGCACGCGCGCGAACCCAGCCGCGCCCCCAAGGCGCCCCCAGGCCTTGCCCGGGCCGCCGTGCAATTCGGGCCCGCCGCGCCACAGCCCGGTGGCGCGGGCGACGCCCGCCAGCCCCTGGAGGCGGCGCGGCAGGAGTGGTTCCTGGAGGGCACCCAGCAGCCCCTGTTTGCTATTGATTCAGGAGCTAACGGGCAAGACGAAACCAGCGCCAGCGCCAAAAGAACCCCCCATCCCCCGGGGCGGGAGGCCGGGGCGGCCGCGCCGGGCCTTGGCGCGCGCATCACGGCGCCGGCCCCTGGCACCATCATCGCGCTGGACCCGGACATCCCTCCCGCGCGCCAGCGCCTGCAGTTCACCGCCACGGGAAGCGGGTGGTTGTGGCGCATGGACGGCAGGCCGCTCGGGCGCGGCGCGCGCGTGGCCTGGATGCCCTGGCCGGGGCGGCACGTGGTGCAGCTCACCGATGTCCAGGGCCAGGTGCTGGACGAGGTCCGCATCGAGGTGCGCGGCGCGGGTGCCGTGGCGGCCGCACCCAGGGCCACTGCGCATTGACGCCACGAAATCCGAGGGATACGGTGTGACTTGCCGCCCGGCACGCCACAGGTAGACGCCTAGAATGGTTACAAGATATTTCTATGCCCTTTCTGCGCCAGTTCTTTTCCCATCGCCTGATCTGGCTGGCCCTGTTGGTCTCGCTGGGCATTGGCGCACTCTTCGCACGCACGATCTGGACCATTCGCGCTGACGAGTGGAACTACGCCGCCCAGACCAACGCCAATCTCGCGCGCACGCTGGAGCAGGGGCTGAGCTGGGCGCTCGACACGTTCGATAAATCGCTGGAAGGCGTGGCGCGCGAGGTGGGCAGGCCCGAGGTGTGGGCCTTGCCGCCCGACCTGCGCGCCCGGGTGGTGTTCGACAACTCCCTGCGCGCGCGTGGCGCGGGCGATGTGCTGGTGCTCGACACCCTGGGCAACGTGGTGCTCGATTCGGGCCCGCTGCCGCCGCGCCGGGTCAACTTCGCGGACCGCGACTATTTCACGGCGTTCCAGTCGGGCGGGCACCAGGGCCTGTTCGTGGGCAAGCCCGTGCCCTCGCGCGTGACCGGGCTCAACATCCTGCCGGTCTCGCGCGCCTACTACCGTCCGGACGGCAGCTTCGCCGGGGTGGTGGTGGGCGCCATCAGCCTGAGCTATTTCAATGAGCTGTTCGGTTCGCTCGACATGGGCCCCCACAGCGGCGTGAACCTGTTTCGCAGCGACGGCGTCGTGATCACCCGGTTTCCCTATGGGGACGCCGACGTGGGCCGCAGCCTGGCGGGCACCCCCAACATGATCCGCTTCCAGAAGGAGGGCACGGGCACCTTCATCGGCACGTCCACCATCGACGGCATGGAGCGCCTGTATTCGTTCCGTCCCGTGGGGCGCTATCCGCTGATCCTCAACGTGGCGCAGTCCACCGACACCGTCCTGGCCAAGTGGTACCGCAGCGCCTGGGTGCTGGGCGGGTTCGCGCTGCTGCTGATGGTCAGCTGCGTGGGGCTGGCCACGCTGTTCGTGCGCGAGCTCACGCTGCGCCAGCAGGTCTCCGCGCGGCTGCGCGAGGCCGAACGCAACACGCGCACCATTCTCGACAACATGCCCTCGATGATCGGCTACTGGGATGCCGGGCTGCGCAACCGGTTCGCCAACCAGGTCTATTTCGAGTGGTTCGGCGTGCGGCCCGAGCGCATGCCCGGCATGCACCTGAGCGACCTGCTCGGGCCGGAGCTGTTCGCGCAGAACAAGCCGTTCCTGGACAGGGCGCTGCTGGGCGAGCCGCAACTGTTCGAGCGCACCTTCGCGGATGTGCATGGCGTTGCGCGCCACACCATGGCCTCCTACCTGCCCGACACCGAGGGCGGCAAGGTGCGTGGCATCTTCGTGCAGGTGACGGACATCTCGGAACGCAAGCGCATGGAGGACGAACTGTTTGACGAGAAGGAGCGCGTGCGCCTCACGCTGCAGTCCATCGGAGACGCGGTGGTCTGCGCGGACGCCCATGGAGCGGTCACGTACCTGAACCCGGTGGCCGAGCGCCTGACCGGCTGGCAGGCCTTCGACGCGGCGGGCCACAACGTGGACGAGGTAGTGAACCTGCGCAGCCCCGACAACGACGCGGTGCTGGCCAGCCCCTTGCGCCAGGCCATGGAGCAGGGCCTGGCGGTGGAAGCGGTGCGCGGCGTGGTCCTGCACCGCACCAGCGGGCAGCGCTTTCAGGTGGAGGAAACCTCCAGCCCCATCACCGACCGCCATGGGGCCGTGACGGGCGCCGTGGCCGTGCTGCGCGATGTGACCGAATCGGTGGTCATGGCCGAGCGCATGGCGCACCTCGCCCAGTACGACGCGCTGACCGACCTGCCCAACCGCGTGCTGCTGCAGGACCGCGCCCAGCTGGCCATCTCGCAGGCGCGCCGCGACGGCAAGTGCCTGGCCGTGATGTACCTGGACCTGGACGGCTTCAAGGACGTGAATGACACCCTCGGCCACGATGTGGGCGACCTGCTGCTGGTGCAGTTCGCCCAGCGCCTGAAGGCCGCCGTGCGCGCCTCGGACACCGTGTGCCGCCAGGGCGGCGACGAATTCGTGGTGCTGCTGCCGGGGCTGGACGGCGCCGAGCCCGCGTGCAGCGTGGCGTGCAAGATCCTCGCGTCCTGCGACCTGCCTTTCGAGCTGGCGGGGCGGGTGCTGCAGATCGGGCTGAGCGGCGGCATCGCGCTGTACCCCCAGCATGGCGACACCTTCGACGCGCTTTCGCGCCATGCCGACAGCGCCATGTACGCCGCCAAGCGCGGCGGGCGCATGCGCTTCATGCTCTACCGGGGCCCGGACGAGACGCCCGAGGTCGTGCTGGCCGACAACGCGGGAGGCCGCGTGCGCTGAGCATGCGGCGGTGCGACGCGGTGCGGGGAGGGGGGCCGCATGCCAGAACCCACGGTGGGATCATGTTTTGCTATGAAAATAATAGCTTATTGCGCTTGTGGAATAAGCGCCAGGCGGTGTTTTTAGTGAAAGTCCTGGGGCTTGCGCGGGCCCGCCCCGGCCCGCCTTGGAAATTTGTTGCAGCCCCGCGCAAATAATTTTGATGGCCCGCCAGCGCGCAAGTGCCTACCATCCGCGCAGTTCTTACCGTCCCCTGTGCAACCCCTTCTGGAGCGTCCGCGTGCCTGACTTGTCCAAAATCACCTGCATCGAAGACCTGCGTGTCATCGCCCAGCGGCGCGTGCCGCGCATGTTCTATGACTACGCCGATTCAGGCTCGTACACCGAGGGCACCTACCGCGCCAACGAAAGCGACTTCCAGCGCATCAAGCTGCGCCAGCGCGTGGCCGTGAACATGGAAGGCCGCAGCACGCGCACCACCATGGTGGGGCAGGACGTGGCCATGCCCGTGGCCATCGCGCCCACGGGCCTCACGGGCATGCAGCATGCCGACGGCGAGATCCTGGGCGCGAAGGCGGCCAAGGCGTTCGGCATCCCGTTCACGCTCTCGACCATGAGCATCTGCTCCCTCGAGGACATCGCCGAGCACACGGGGCGCCACCCGTTCTGGTTCCAGGTGTATGTGATGCGCGACCGCGACTTCATCGAGCGCCTGATCGACCGCGCCAAGGCCGCCAACTGCTCGGCGCTGCAGCTCACGCTGGACCTGCAGATCCTGGGCCAGCGCCACAAGGACATCAAGAACGGACTGTCGGCGCCGCCCAAGCCCACGCTCGCCAACCTCATCAACCTGGCGACCAAGCCGCGCTGGTGCCTGGGCATGCTGGGCACCCCGCGCCGCTCGTTCGGCAACATCGTGGGCCATGCCAAGGGCGTGGGCGATCTGTCCTCGCTCTCGTCCTGGACGGCCGAGCAGTTCGACCCGCAGCTCAACTGGGGCGATGTCGAGTGGATCAAGAAGCGCTGGGGCGGCAAGCTGATCCTCAAGGGCATCATGGACGCGGAGGACGCCCGCCTAGCGGTCGACAGCGGCGCCGATGCGCTCATCGTCAGCAACCACGGCGGCCGCCAGCTGGACGGCGCGCCATCGTCCATCGCCGCGCTGCCCGGCATCGCGGCCGCTGCCGGCAAGGACATCGAGGTGTGGATGGACGGCGGCATCCGCAGCGGGCAGGACGTGCTCAAGGCGCGTGCGCTGGGCGCCCAGGGCACGCTGATCGGGCGCAGTTTCCTCTACGGCCTGGGTGCCTTCGGCGAGGCGGGGGTGACCCGCGCGCTGCAGATCATCCAGAAGGAGCTGGACATCACCATGGCCTTCTGCGGCCACACCAACATCAACACGGTGGACCAGTCCATCCTGCTGCCGGGCACCTACCCCGCCTAACCGTGGCCCGTGCAACCGCGGCCGGCCGGTGCGCAGGACCTACAGCGTCTTCTGCAGCGCCGCGATCTCCCGCTGCAGGGTCTGCACCACGAAGTCCTCGCGCGGCTGCATGCGCGCCGTCATGGCGCTCACGCTGATGGCGCCGACCACCATGCCGCCCCGGTCCCGGATGGGCACGCCAATGCTGGTCACGCCCGCCACGGCGTAGTTGGTGATGCTGGCGTAGCCCCGCGCACGGGCGGTTTCCATCAGGTCCAGCAGGATCTGCCGCGTGAGGCCCCCGTAGGTGGCCAGGTGCGGCTCGATGCGGCCGAGCACCTCGGGCAGTTCGTCCTGCGGCATGAAGCTCAGCAGCGCCAACCCCCCGCCGCCAATGCCCAGGGGCCGGCGCTTGCCCACTTCCACGGTCAGCACCTGGATCGGAAAGCTGCCGGACTGGCGGTCCAGGCAGAACGAATCCGCCCCGCTGCGCACCACCAGGAAGGCGGTGTCCCCCGTCTCGGCGCTGATGCGTGCGAGGAAGGGCGCGCACTGGTCGCGCAAATTGAAGTGGGTGGACGCCACCAGCCCGAGTTCGTAGGCGAAGTGGCCCAGCCGGTAGCGGCGCCGGGCGTCCTGCATCACCAGCCCGCCTTCGACCAGTTGCTTGAGCAGCCGGTGCACCGTGGGCTGCGCCAGGCCGCTGGCCGCCACCAGCGTGGACAGGCGGGCGCCGGACTTGTGCTCGGAGGAAATCAGCCGCAGCAGCCCGATGGCCCGGTCCAGGCTTTGAACGGTGGTCATGTCATCAAATTCACTGTAAATCCATATTGTGGACTTATTTGCTTTGGCGTCCGGCCGTGCAAAGGAATAATTCAATGAGAAATTTATTTCACTGACGACGATTCAACAATAAAAGTCCGTATTGCGGAATATTTGCATGTACCCCATCGATTTCTTCTACCGCGCTGCCCGGATGTATCCGCAGCGGGAAGCCCTGGCCGGCGGCGGCCAGGTGCTGACCTATGCCGCGCTGGCCGCGCGCGTGGACGCCGCCGCCTGCGCGCTGCAGCAGTTGGACGCCGAACCCGGCTCGCGCGTCGGCATCTGCGCCGGCAACACCGTGGACCACGTCGTGGCGCTGCTGGCCGTGCTGGCGGCGGGCAAGGTGTGGGTGCCGCTGAACTGGCGCAACCCGGCGGCGGAGCTCAACCGCATCATCGCGTTCACCGAACCCACCATCGTGGTGGCCGAGCCCGCGCACCTGGGCACGCTCGACCTGGCCGGCGTGAAGGCCGTGCTGGCGCTGGGCGAGGGCGGTGAAGCCCGCGCCACGCTGCAGGCCGCCGAGGCTGCGCACGCGGGCCAGCGGCCCCGGCCGCACGACCGCTCGCGCGACGAGGCCCAGGCCATCAAGTTCACGGGCGGCTCCACGGGCGTGCCCAAGGGGGTGATGCAGCCCTACCGCGCGTGGGTGGCCACGCTGGTCAACCAGATCCAGGCGTTCGGCTTCGGCGCGGACGACCGCTACCTCATCTCGGCGCCCGTCACGCACGGCACCTCCACCTACCTGCTGCCCATCCTGGCGCAGGGCGGCTGCCACGTGCTGCCCGCCAGCAACAAGCCGGCCGAGCTGCTGCGCAGCTTCCGCGAGGATGGCATCACCACCACCTTCATGCCGCCCACGCTGCTGTACATGCTGGTGGCCGAGGCGCATGGCGAGCGCCTTCGGCTGCCCCGCCTCAGGCACCTGATCTACGGCGGCGCGCCCATGCCGCCCGAGAAGATCCGCGTGGTGCGCGAATGCTTCGGCCCCGTGCTGGAGACCACCTACGGCCAGACCGAGGCGCCGCAGGTGGTCAGCGTGATGCGCGCCGAAGACTTCGCCGACGAGGCCAACTGGCGCTCCGTGGGCCGCCAGGGCCTGGTGACCGATATGGCCATCATGAGCCCGGAAGGCGCCCTGCTGCCCACGGGCGAGGCGGGCGAGATCGTGGTGCGCGGCGACCTCATCATGAACGGCTACTGGAAGATGCCGGAGAAGACCGCCGAGACCATCGTGGACGGCTGGCTGCACACGGGCGACCGGGGCTACGTGGACGAGCGCGGCTACCTGTTCCTCAAGGACCGGCTGCGCGAGGTGGTCATCACCGGCGGCTTCAACGTCTACCCCATCGATGTGGAGAGCGTGCTCGACCAGCACCCGGCCGTGCACGAGTCCGCCGTGTTCGGCATCGAGGACGACAAGTGGGGCGAGGCCGTGCACGCGGCCGTGCAGCTCAAGCCCGGCGCGCAGGTGAGCGCGCAGGAGCTCATCGCCTTCGCCAAGGAGCACCTAGGCTCCGTGAAGACCCCCAAGGCCGTGCACTTCTACGCCGACCTGCCGCGCAGCGTGGCCGGCAAGGTGCACAAGGTCACACTCAAGGCCGACATCACGCGCCTGGTGCGCCAGGAGCAGCCCGCATGAACAAGCCCGTGGAACGCCCCTACACCGAGCTGTGCACGCACTCGGCAACGTCGATCCACTACCGGGGCGACAACCTGGCCGAGGACGTGCTGGGCCAGCGCGGCTTCACCGACGTGCTGTTCTCGCAGATCCTCAACCGCCGGCCTGACGCAGACGACCTGCGCGTGCTCGACGCCGCGCTCATCGCCATCATGGAACACGGCCTCACGCCGAGCGCCATCGCCACGCGCATGGTCTACATGAGCTCGCCCGAGAACATCCAGAGCGGCGTGGCCGCGGGCCTGCTGGCCGTGGGCAGCCAGTTCGTGGGCACGGTGGAAAATTCGGCCATCCTGCTGCGCCAGATCATCGATGCGCCCGAAGGCGTGGAGGCCGCGGCGCGCGCCACGGTGCAGCGCCACCGCGCCGAGCGCAAGCCCATCCCCGGCTTCGGCCAGCACATGCACAAGCCGGACGACCCACGCGCCGCCAGGCTGCTGGCCATCGGCCGCGAGCATCCGCGCTTCGAGGGGCGCTACCTGCAGGCCATCGAGGTCCTCTCGCGCGAGGTGGATGGCGCCTTCGGCAAGCACATCACCATCAACGCCACGGGCGCGGTGGGCACGCTGCTGGGCGAGCTGGGCGTGCCCCCGGCGATGATGCGCGGCTTTGCCGTCATCTCGCGCGCGGCGGGGCTGGTGGCGCACATCGCGGAAGAGCAGCGCATTCCGTCCGCCCGTTTCGTGTGGGACCTGGTGGACCACGAGGTGCCCTACCGCGGCACGGGCGAGGGCCACAACAAGGACCGGAGCGGCGAATGACCGGCACCACCCCTTCGCGCGACATCCTGGTCTGCGATTCGGTCACCCGCATGGGGCAGGACGTGCGGGGCCGCGTGGCCATCGCCGCCTCGCATGGCGGCGTGTTCGCGGTGCACCTGGCGCTGCAGGAGGGCGTGGCCGGCCTGGTGGTGTGTGATGCGGGCGTGGGGCTGGAGCGCGCGGGCATCGCGGGCCTGGACCATGCCAACAGCCTGGGCGTGCCGTGCGCCGCCCTCCACCACCGCTCGGCGCGCATCGGCGACGGGGCCGACTGCGCGCGGCGCGGCCTGGTCTCGTACGCCAACGCGCGTGCCGTGCAGCTGGGCGTGCGCGTGGGCATGCCCGCCCTGCAGGCCGCGCAGTGCATGGCCGCTGCGGACCTGCAGGCCGTGGACCCGGGACCCTCGCCCGGCGAGGCGCGCAAGGTGCTGCCGGGACTGCATGGGCACCGCACCGTCGTGCTCATCGACTCGGCCTCGCTGGTGGCCGAGGAGGACCGCGACTGCGTGGTGATCACCGCCTCGCACGGCGGCTTGCTGGGTGGCCGGTTCGAGACCGCCATCAAGCTGCCCGTGTTCGCCGCGCTCTACAACGATGCGGGCATCGGCTGCGACGGCGCGGGCGTCTCGCGCCTGCCGGCGCTCGATGCGCGGGGCATCCCGGCTGCCACGGTGGCTGCCAGCAGCGCGCGCATTGGCGACGCGCGGTCCGCATGGGAGACCGGCGTGATCAGCCGCGTGAACCAGGCGGCCTACGCCCTGGGGGCGCGCGAGGGGCAGGGCGCACGCGACTGGGCCGAACTCATGGCGGCCGTGCACTGAGGCTGAAGGCCCGGCACAACCCACAAAGAAAGAGACATTCATGGCGACCACAGCACATGCAAGCAGCCCGGCAACGTCGGCCGCGTACTTCCCGCCGCTCGATGCGCTGCCCGGCCGGGGCCGTGTGGCGGGCAAGGTGGCGCTGGTGTTCGGTGGCGGTTCGGCTGGCCCCGGCTGGGGCAACGGCAAGGCCGCCGCCATGGTCTACGCCCGCGAAGGCGCGCGCGTGGCGGTGGTGGACATCCGCCGCGAGGCGGCCGAGGAAACCCGTGCCCAGCTGTACGCCGAGGGCTTCGACGCCGAGGCCTATGCCGCCGACGTCACGGACTCCGCCGCCGTGGCCGAGGTGGCGCGGCGCGTGCACGCGCGCTTTGGCGCCATCGACATCCTGCACAACAACGTGGGCATCACGCGCATGGGCAGCGTGATCGACATGGACGAAGCCACCTGGCAGCAGGTGATCGACACCAACCTGACCGGCGTGTTCCTCACCTGCAAGCACGTGGTGCCGGTGATGCTGGCGCAGGGGCGCGGCGCCATCGTCAACATCTCGTCGCTGGCCTCGCAGCAGATCAACAGCTACCCGTACATGCCGTACTACGCGGCCAAGGCCGGGCTCAACCACTTCACGCGGGCGCTGGCCGTGCAGTACGCGGCCCAGGGCATCCGCGCCAACGCGGTGCTGCCGGGCGTGATCGACACACCGCTCATCCACCAGCAGATCGCCGGCCAGTTCGCCAGCACCGAAGACATGCTGCGCACGCGCAACGCCGCCAGCCCCATGGGCCGCATGGGTCAGGCCTGGGACGTGGCCTACACGGCGCTGTTCCTGGCGAGCGACGAGGCGCGCTACGTGACGGGCGTGTGCATTCCGGTGGATGGCGGCAAGGGCTGCACGGGCAAGTAGGCCCTTCACGTTCCAGCGTTTCAAAGTTCCATTGATTCTTTCATTCCCACATTCGCAGGAGACAACACCCATGAACAAGCACCGAATGAACCGCCGCACGGCCGCTGGCATCGCACTGGCACTGCTGGGGGCCGCGGCGGCGCTGCCCGCCGCCGCGCAGGGCGCCTTCCCTGACAAACCCGTCAAGCTGGTGGTGCCGTTTCCGCCGGGCGGCACGTCGGACATCAGTGGCCGCGTGCTGGCCGACGCCTTGTCCAAGGAACTGGGCCAGCCGGTGATCGTGGAGAACAAGGCGGGCGCGGGCGGCTCGGTGGGCGCGCGCTTCGTGGCCGAATCCAAGGCCGACGGCTACACGCTGCTGCTGGGCACCACCAGCACCAACGGCACGAATTCGGCGGTGTACAAGAACCTGAGCTTCGATGCGCTCAAGAGCTTCACGCCCATCACGCGCATCCTGTCGGTGCCCGGGGTGCTGGCCATCAACAAGAGCTTCCCCACCAAGAACTATGCGGAGTTCGCCAAGCTCGTGGGCCAGTCGCCCGGCAAGTATTCGTATGCCTCCTCGGGCAACGGCGGCGCCACCCACATGGCGATGGAGTACTACAAGTCGCTCAGCGGCCTGCGCGTGGTGCATGTGCCGTACCGCGGCACGGGCCCGGCGCTCAACGACGTGATCGGCGGCCAGGTCGAGATGATCTACGACACGCTGGCCTCGTCGATGCCGCATATCAAGGCCGGCAACCTGGTGCCCATGGCCCTGGCCACGCCCCGGCGCCTGAAGGAATTGCCCGAGGTGCCCACCTTCGCGGAGCTGGGCCTCAAGAGCGCCAACGAAGGCTTCTGGAACGGCGTGCTGGCGCCCGCCGGCCTGCCCGCCGATGTGCTGGAGAAGCTGCATGGCGCCATCGTGCGTGCGCTGCGCACGCCGATGGTGCAGGAGAAGTTCGCCGCCGCCGGTGCCATCACGGTCGAGGACACGCCCGCGGCCTTCGCCAAGATCATTGCCGACGACATCGTGAAGTGGAAGAAGGTGGCCGAGACCAGCCACATCACGGCGGACTGACCGTCTGGCCGTCTGACTGACCGGGCCGCTGACGTGGGGGCGCACCGCGCCCTCGCGCCCCTGCATGGCCGCATTGCCCATTGGCGTCGGGCGGCGCGCCATGGGGCCGCTATAACCCCTGCATGACTCTTTCCTGGATCGCCTGGGCGTGGATACCGCTGACGCTGTGGGCCGCATTGGCCCAGACCGCGCGCAACGCGGCGCAGCGCTCGCTCACCGCCGGGCTGGGCACGCTGGCGGCCACGCTGGTGCGCTTTCTGTACGGCCTGCCGCTGGCCACGGCCTGGGTGGCGGGGCTGACCTGGGCAGGGGCGGGCGGCATTCCTCAGTTCAACGGGATGTATGCCGCGTGGCTTGCCATGGGCGCGCTCACGCAGGTGGGGGCCACGGCCTTCCTGCTGCTGGCGATGAAGGAGCGCAACTTCGTGCTCGCCGTGGCGTATTCCAAGACCGAGGTGCTGCAGGTGGCCCTGTTCTCGGCCGTGCTGCTGCACGAACTGCCGGGCCCGCTGGCGCTGGGCGCCATGGCGGCGGCCACGGTGGGCGTGGTGCTGCTGTCGCTGCCGCCGGGCGGCGGCTGGCGCGCGCTGCGCGCGGGGCCAGGGGCCGTGGACGGCCAGGGCAGCGGCCGGCTCGTGGTCTACGGGCTGGCATCGGGCGCCTGCTTCGCGCTGGCCAGCGTGGGATTTCGCGGTGCGTCGCTGGCGCTGGCAGAGGCCAATGCGGGCGTGGCGCCCTGGGTGGCCGGTGCCTGGGGCGTGTTCTGGGCGCAGCTGCTGCAGTCGGTGGTGCTGGGCGGCTGGCTGCTGGCACGCCAGCCCGGCGTGGCGGGCGCCATCGCGCGGGCCTGGCGCATGTCGGTGGTGGCGGGATCGATGGGCGCGGTCGCGTCCATCGCGTGGTTCACGGCCTACGCCATGCGGCCCGCGTCCGACGTGCGCACGCTGGGCCTGGTGGAGGTGCTTTTCAGCTACCTCGTCTCGCGCCGCGTGTTCCGCGAGAGCCTGACGCGCACCGAGGGCGTGGGGCTGGCGCTGGTGGTGGCGGGGCTCGTGGGGGTCTGCGCGCAGTGGTAGCGGTCGCAGCCGCAGCAGCGCCGCCCGGGGCGGCTTGAACGCGGCCGCCGCGCGCTGCACTCTTCGGGCCGGGCGATGAATCCAAAGCGCCCGCTGTGGCGTATTCACCCACAGAAGATCCCATTGCACCGTGAACAGAGACCAATCCCAGAGAATGGGCGCATGAGCACCCTCCACACAGACCGTGAACTGATGGACCTCCTCGACCGCATCGCCGCGCAGGACGACACCGCGCTGAAAAGCCTGTACGAGAGCACCTCGTCGCGGCTTTTTGGCCTGGCGCTGCGCGTGGTGCGCAACCGTGATGCGGCCGAGGACGTGCTGCAGGAGTCGTTCCTGACCATCTGGCGGTCGGCCGCCAGCTACCGTGCATCGCTCAGCCCGCCCATGGCGTGGCTGGGGCTCATCGTGCGCAGCCGCGCGCTCGATGCGCTGCGCAAGCGCACCAGCGACCGCGCGGACCTCATGAACGAACTGGACGATGCCCTGGCGGAAACGCTGCCGGGCGAGGGCGCCAACCCCATGGACGCCACCGAGGCGAGCGAGCAGGCCTTCGCGTTGCACCAATGCCTGGGCAAGCTGGAGACGCGGCAGCGCGAGGTGGTGAGCCTGGCCTACCTGCGCGACCTGAGCCACGGCGAGCTGGCCGAGCAGCTCAAGCTGCCGCTGGGCACCGTCAAGACCTGGATCCGGCGCGGGCTGGAACAGCTGCGCGCCTGCATGGCACGCTATGCCTGAGCCAGGAACCTCCCCATGAACCTTTCCCGACACCCCGAACTGCTGGACCGCCTGGCGGCCAGCTATGCGCTGGGCACGCTGCGGGGCGGCGCGCGCCGCCGCTTCGAAACCCTGGCCCGCGAGCAGGCCCCCGTGCGGGCTGCCGCGCTGGTGTGGCAAGGCCGCTGGTCCGGCCTGACCGAACTGCAGGAACTGGCCGAGCCGTCCTCGCATGTCTGGACCCGCATCCACAACCTGGTCGAGGCGGACAAGGCCGCGCGGGCCCTGCAGGCCGCCCATCGGCCCGCGGACCGGGTGCCGGGCGGCGGCTGGTGGCACAGCCTCTTGGTGTGGCGCGGCGCGGCCGCCGCCGGCGCGCTGGCCACCGTGGCGGCGGTGGCGATCGGCGTGCAGGTGCACGGCGCGCTCAAGGCCACGTCGGGCCGGCAGATTGCCACGCTGCAGCAGCAACTGCAGGCCGCGCCGCAGATCCAGTACGTGGCCGTGCTGTCCGACGACAAGGAGGCCGCGTCGATGCTGGTCACCTTCGACCCCAGGAACAACCAGCTGGTGCTGCAGCGCGTGGGCGGCTTCCAGGAAGGGGCCGACAAGTCGCTCCAGCTGTGGGCGCTGCCGCCCTCGGGCGGGCCGCGTTCGCTGGGGGTGCTGGGGCAGGACAGGCTGCTCACCCTGGTGGCGGGCGAGGCCGATGTGAAGCAGGTGCCAGCCCTGGCGATCAGCCTGGAGCCCAAGGGTGGCGTGCCCAGCGCGACCGGACCTACCGGGCCGGTGCTGTTCAAGGGCGCGCTGATCGAGCGCATGCTGTAAGGGGCGCCGGGGTGGAGGGCTGGCGCAGGCGCCCGTCAAAAAAAATTTATCTGTCGTTTTTGAATCCACCGGGTGCCGGGGTTCGTAAGTTGGGAGCAACATCCACTTACAACCGCGACACCGCCCTTTGGGAGAGATCACGATGGAATACAGGCTTCACTGCACGCTGCTCGCGGCACTGGCGATGGGCGCCGCCGGGCTGGCCCAGGCCGGGACGGGCAAGCTGCTGCTCACCGGCGGCGTCAGCAGCATCGGCGGGTCGGCCGGCGGCGGGCTCACGCCCTGGGCCGTGATCGGCACGAACGCCACGGCGGGCGAGACCGGCTTCAGCGGCTACGCCACGCGAGCGGCCACGCAGGACTACGGCCTCACGGGCTATGGCGTGGCGCTGGGCCTGCACGACCGGGTGGAGCTGTCGCTGGCCCGGCAGGATCTTGATGCCTCGCCTGCGCTGGCGCTCAACGGCATCGCGCCCTTTGGCGTGGCGCCCGGCCAGCACATCCGGATGGATGTGGTGGGCATCAAGGTGAAGGTGGCGGGCGATGCCGTGCTGGATGCCGACAGCCTCATGCCGCAGATCGCCGTGGGCCTGGAGCACAAGCGGACGCACGCGGGCTCCATCCGGTCGGTGCTCGACTTCCTCGGTACAAGAACCAGCGGCACCGATGTGTATGTGAGCGCCACCAAGCTGCTGCTGGCGCAGAGCCTGCTCGTCAACGGCACCCTGCGCTACACCAATGCCAACCAGAACGGCCTGCTGGGCTTTGGCTCGGCCGCGCCGGGCAGGAACAGCCGCAGCCTGCAGCCCGAGTTCTCGATGGCCTACCTGCTGAGCAAGAACCTGGCGGTCGGCGCCGAGTACCGCTTCAAGCCCAACAACCTGCAGGCGCTGGGGGCGGCGGCCGGCCTGGGCGCCGCGCTGCGCGAGGACGACTGGAAGGACATCTTCATCGCCTGGGCACCCACCAAGAACGTGTCGCTCACGCTGGCGTATGTGGACCTGGGGCGCATCGTGCCGGGCATCACCAACAACCGCCGCCAGACGGGCTACTACCTGTCGGCCCAGGTCGCTTTCTGAGCCCGCTTCGGAGACCCCCATGATGATCAAACGCAACACCTTCTCTGCCCTGGCCCTGGCCGCCGCCTGCCTGTGGGCTCCAGCTGCCCTGTCGCAGCCTGCCCCGGCCACCTCCCCGGCGGCGCCCGCGGGCCTGTACCAGGCGCTGGGCGAAAAGCCCGGCATCACCCGCCTCATGGACGACTTCGTGGACCGTGTCGTGAGAGACCCGCGCATCGGCGGCCACTTCAAGGAGGCGAAGCCCCAGGCCCTCAAGGAAAGCCTGACCGACCAGGTCTGCCAGCTCAGCGGGGGGCCTTGCAAATATGAAGGCGCTGACATGAAATCGGCCCATGCCGACATGGACATCCACAAGGGCCACTTCCATGCCCTCGTGGAGGTGCTGCAAAGCGCCATGGATGCCCAGGGCATACCCTTCGCCCAGCAAAACCGGTTGCTGGCCCTGCTCGCACCCATGCACCGGGACGTGATCACCATCCACTGACGCCATGATGAAAAATACTATTATTTTGATAGCTATCAGCGCTTTATGGGTAAGCGCTAGCGCCGGAAATGTTCAAATCCAGGTGCTGGACCGCGAGGGCCGGCCCGTGCCCGATGCGGTGGTGGTGGTGTACCCCGGCGCCACGGCCGGCACGCCCCCGAGCCTGCTGCAGGCCAGCCCCACCATCGAACAGGAGAAGATGCGCTTCGTGCCCGCCTTGACGGTGGTGGCCCCCGGCACCACCGTGCGCTTCACCAACCAGGACCGGTGGGACCACCATGTGCGCGGCAACCCCGCCACGGTCGCGGCCGCCGCGGCGCCGGGCGGCACCAACCCCGGCTTCGAGCTGCGCCTGGCGGGCAAGACCGATGGCAAGCCCTCCAACTTCGCCGACGTGAAGCTCGACACGCCCGGCGTGGTGCTGCTGGGCTGCCATCTGCACGGCTCCATGCGCGGCCATGTGTTCGTGACCGATTCGGCCTGGGCCCTCAAGACCGACGGCGACGGCATTGCCCGCTTTCCCGCCGTGCCCGAAGGTGCCGCCCAGGTCCGCGTATGGCATGCGGAGCAGCTGGTGGACCTGCCGCGCAAGGCCCTGAACGTGGCGCCCGGCCCGGTGCTCGACACCGTGCAGCTCAGCGTGGTGCCGCGCGTGCGCCGCGCCCCGCCCGCCGCGCCCCCGGGAGGCCCCATGGGTTCGTACAGCCAGGCGCCCGCGGGCGGCGCCCACCTGCACCCCGGCAGCTGACCCGCCACCACGGCGGGTGGTCCACCGGATGGCGGGCCAGCGGGCAGGCCGGCGCCCCGTGGGCCGTGCCGGCCCTTCGCTTCCTCAGCCCGGCAGCTTCAGGCCGCCCGGTCCCGAGGGAATGGTGTTGGCGCTGCTCTTGTTGCCCGCGGCCGGCGCGCCCACGTTGTCCACCTTCACGCTCCCGGCGGGGGCATTGAGGTACAGGTAGAGCGCCTGTGCATCCACATCGCTGAGCTGGCCCAGCGACTCGAACGGCATGACCTGGATGGGCGTGCCGTCCGGCCGTTTGCCGGTGCGCAGCATGGCGACGAAGCTCGCCGCCGTGGGGTAGCGCGCCAGGGCGCTGTCGGCGCCGGGGCGGATGTCGGCGGCAGCGGGCCAGTCGGGCGGTCCGCCCGGAATCTTGCCGCCCTCCAGCGTGGCGCCGTGGCAGCCGATGCACATGTTGGCCACGTACTGGCCGTTGGCCAGTGTCACGCCGGCTGGCACGGGGCGTGACGGAGCGAGCTGGTGGTCGATGCGCGCCGCCGCGTCGGGGATGGCGCCCAGGCCGTACAGCACCCAGGCGGGGCGGGGCAGCTCCACCACCGCCTGCGTGCCCTCCTGGGGCTTGAGCTGGCGCACATACGACACCAGGGCATTCAGGTCGTCGTTGGTGAAGCGGTTGTAGTCCTCGCTGGGCATCACCAGCACGGGGCGGCCGTTGGGCTTCACGCCATGGCGGATCACGCTGTTCCAGTCCTCGGGCTGGTAGCGCGCCACCACGCCGGCGGGCGTGATGTTGGGCCCGATGATGCGCGTGCCCTTGCCGTCGTTGACGAATTCGCGGCCCGTGCCCTGCGCGCCGTGGCAGTCGGTGCAGCCGCGCGATGCATACAGGTAGCGCCCGCGCTCGATGGTCTGCGCATCGGTGGTGTAGGCCACGGGCCGGGGCTTGATGTCGATGTAGCGGTTGCGCTTTTGCTCGGCCAGATACAGGCCGCTGGCCGCCGTGGCGGCAACGATGGCGCTCAGCAGCAGCGCGCCGCCGGCGGTCCATTTGATCCAGCGTTTCATGGGGGGTCCCTCTTCTTCGAATGAATGATTGGCGTGTCCAGGCGCCGGATTCTGAATTCGAAGAAGCGGTTTGTGCCACCCGCCGCCGCAAGGCGTGGCGGGGCCGGTGACATTTGTCACAAACGGCCCGCCGGTGTGGGGGGCCGCGAAGGTTCAGCGCTCGATGGTCTTGTTCCAGCGCGTGTTCCAGGCCGGGCGGTTGGCGTTCACGCTGTCCCAGTCCAGCGTCACGGCGTTCTTCATCCACTGGCTGATCTGCGCCACTTGCGCCGCGCCTTCGCCCACGGCCGGGGCCTTGGGGTTGGTGGGGATCTGCGCGCCGAACTGCAGCACGTTGGCCTGCGCCAGCGGGCTCAGCAGGAACTCGGCCAGCTTCTGCGCCAGCTCGGGCTCGCTGTTCCTGGCGATCACGCACTGGCCGGTCATCAGCACCACCGAGCCCTCCTTGGGCTGTGCGTATTCCACGGGAATGCCCTTGGACTTGAGCGCGGCCACGGCCGTGGGCGTGAGCGGGAACAGCGCGGCCTCGCCGGTCTGCACCATCTCGGAGATCTTGGCCGAGCTCGGGATGTATTCGAGCACATTGGGGCCGATGGTCTTGGCCCAGTTGTTGAAGCCCGGTTCCACGTTCTTGTCGTTGCCGCCCTGGATGCGGTTGAACATCAGGAAGCCGTGCAGCCCGAACGACGACGACGGCATGGACTGGAACACCACCTTGCCCTTGTACTTGGGGTCCGCAAAGTCCATCCACGAGGTGGGCGCAGCCCAGCCCTTTTCGGTGAACATCTTGGTGTTGTAGGCGATGCCGGTCATGCCCAGGCTCACGCCGCTGGCCAGGTCGTCCTTGAAGCGGGCGGCCGGGTAGATGTCGTTCAGGTGCGGGTTGGGGCGCTGCTTCTCGCACAGGCCCATGCCCATGGCGCGCACCATGATGCCGTCATCTAGGAACATCACGTGCATCTGCGGCTTGTCCTTGTTGGCCTGGGCCTTGGCCAATATGTCCGAGGACGTGCCCGGCACCACCACGACCTTCACGCCGTGCAGCTTCTCGAACGCCGGGAACACGTACTGGGTGTACGCCTTCTCCATGGTGCCGCCGTTCATGCCGATGTACAGCGTCTTGGGGGTCTGTGCCACGGCTGCGCCGCTGGCGGCCAGGGCCGTGGCAGCGGCCGCAGCCAGCAGGCCGCGGCGCAGGGAAACGTTCGGGCGGAAAGCGAAGTTCATGGTGATTGCCTTTCGGGTGGGAGGGGGTGGGGAGAGGTCGGCGGGCTCAGTGGGCCTGCGCTGTGGTTGTTGTGGGCGTGGCGCCCGCGGCGGGCGCTGGCGGCGTGTCAAAGCGAGCCAGGGAAAACGCGTCGATCGGCGTGCTGGTGTGCCCGTCGCGCGCCAGTTCGGCCAGCACTTCGCCCACGGCGGGGCCGATCTGAAAGCCCGCGCCCGCAAAGCCGAAGCCGTGGATCAGGCCGGGCGTGGTGCGGCTCTTGCACAGCACGGGCTGGCGGTCGGGCAGGTAGCCCTCGGTGCCGCTCCAGGTGCGGATGAAGTGCGCGTGTTTCAGCGCGGGCAGCAGCTCGACCGCCTGCACGGTGAGCGACGCGATGGCGCTGCGCTCCGAGCGCGCGCGGTCGCCGTCGAGCCAGAAGCCCGACCCGCCGCCCAGCACCAGGTTGCCGCGCGCCACCTGGCGGCAGTAGATGCCGCCGCCTTCCACGCCCAGGCTCCATTGCATGAAATAGGGCAGGGGCTCGGTGACCATCATCGCGGGGTGGCCGGAGCGCAGCGGCACCGGTTCGCCAAACTGCTCCGCCATCGCACCGGCCCAGGCACCCGCGCAGTTGAGCACCACCGGGGCACTGACCTCCAGTGCCGTGCCCGAGTGCAGCGTGAACAACTGCCGGCCGTCGTGTTCGATGCGTGTGAGCGGCGAGCGCTCGAAGATCTGCGCGCCGGCGCGTTGGGCTGCCAGCGCGAACGCGGGCGACACCAGGCGCGGGTTGGCCTGCCCATCGTCCACGCACAGCGAGCCGCCCACCGCCTTGCCGCCCAGCCAGGGGCACTGCGCCCGCAGGCGCTCGCCGCTGATCAGCTCGATGCCCAGGTCGAAGTCCCGGCTCAGGTGGGCGTAGTGCTCCAGCGCGGCCATGTCCGCCTCGCTGCGCGCGATCTTGAAGTGCCCGGTGCGCTGGTACTCGCCGTCGGTGCCGATGAGCGCGGGCAGCCGCGCCCAGATCTCGTGCGCGCGCTGCGCGAGCGGCAACTGGCTCAACGGCCGCCCCTGGCGGCGCACGCCGCCGTAGTTCACGCCGCTCGAGCGCGAGCCGCACAGGTCGCGCTCCAGCAGCACCACGTCCACGCCCTGGCGGCGCAGGGCCAGCGCGGCCGATGCACCCACGATGCCGCCGCCCACGATGGCGACGTCGGTCTTGATGGTTCGAGGCGTGCTGCTGCTCATGCGCTGGCTCCCGCGTCCGTGGCCTGCCGTGCCTGCAGGTGGATCGGTACCGGTTTGATCGGCGCCTGCCCGCGCAGCCGGCCCACCCGCTCCACGGGCTGGCCGGTGGCCTGCGCCAGGATCTCGGCCGCTGCCACGCCACAGCTGCGGCCCTGGCAGCGGCCCATGCCCACGCGGGTGAGCGCCTTCAGGCGGTTCATTTCATCGGCACCGGTCTCGCGCACGCAGGCGCGCAGATCGCCGGCCGTGATGTTCTCGCAGCGGCACACCACCAGCGCGTCGGGCGCGTGCGCGGCCCAGTCGGTGGGGAAGGGAAAGGCGCGTTCCAGCCCCTGGCGAAACCGCATCAGGCGGTGAAGCTGCCCCTGCAGCGCCTGCATGCGCGCCGCATCCACGGCCGTCCCGTGGTCCTGCAGCAGCGCCAGCGCGGCCAGCTCGCCGGCCCACTCGGCCGCGTCGGCGCCCAGGATGCCCGCGCCGTCGCCCGCCAGGTACACGCCTCGCACGCTGCTGCGGCCCGCGGCATCGCGCTCGGGTAGGTGGGCGCGGTGCATCGGTGCCCAGGCAAAGCGGCAGCCCAGCAGGTCGGCCAGCTGTGTTTCGGAGCGCAGCGCGTAGCCAAAACCCACGGCGTCGCAGCTGAGCGTGTGTTCGCGCCCGGCACCATCGGCCCACACCACGCCCGCCACGCGGCCGTCGCCCAGCACGCGCACGGGGCGGATGCCGCTGTGGATGGGCACGCCGTGCGCGCGCAGCCAGCCCACGTAGTACACGCCCTTGGCGAACACCGCAGGCTGCGTGAGCATGGCGGGCACGGCGGCCAGCTGGTCGGCAAAGCGCGCGGTGTCGAGCACCGCAGCGACCATGGCGCCGGCCTTGGCGTACTGGTAGGCCACCAGGTACAGCAGCGGGCCCGTGCCCATCAGCACCACACGGCTGCCGATGGCGCAGCCCTGGAACTTGAGCGCCACCTGCGCGCCGCCCAGCGTGTAGACACCCGGCAGCGTCCAGCCCGGCACGGGCAGCACGCGGTCGGTGGCGCCGCTGGCCACGATGAGCTGGCCGTAGGGCACGGTGCGCGTGGTCTGCGTGGGGCCGTGCAACACATCCAGCAGGCCGCCCTGTGCGTTCCACACCAGGCTGTCGGGCTGGTAGTCGATCTGTGCGTGCAGGCCGTCCAGCGTGCCGTGCAATGCGGTGGCACGCGCGGCCTCGGTGCCGTACAGCGTGGCGGGGGTGCGCTTGAAGTGGGCAGGCGGGCGGCGGTAGATCTGCCCGCCGCCGCGCGCGGCTTCGTCGATCAGCACAGGGCGCACGCCGTGCGCCGCCAGCGTCTGCGCGGCGCGGATGCCGGCGGGGCCTGCACCCACGATCACGGGTTGCAAAGCAGGCTTCGTCGTCATGGCTGGCCCCCGCTGGCAAAGGTGGCCGCGTCGGCGGGTTCGGTGCGCAGCGCCATGCCGGGGGTGACGAAGGTGCTGCAGGCGCGCAGGCGCTCGCCGCTGTCGGTCAGCACCCAGCAGTCCTGGCAGGCACCCATCAAACAGAAGCCTGCGCGCGGCTCGTGGCTGAACTCGTTGCGGCGCAGTTGCGCATGCTGCGTGAGGATGGCCGTCAGCACCGTATCGCCCTGAAGAGCGGTGGCGGATTGGCCGTTGATGGTGAAGTGCACGGGCGCACGGCTCTTCTCGGCCACGCGGTGCAGCAAGGCAGGGCTGGAACTCATGTTTTCGGTGCTCATCTACTTCCGGCCCACGAGGACGCGGTCCAGTCCATAGACACGGTCCAGCAGCACCATGGCGCACGCCGTCACGGCCACCATCAGCGCCGACACGGCCGCCATCAGCGGGTCGATGGATTCGGTGGCGTACATGTACATGCGCACCGGCAGCGTCACCGTGCTGGGCGAGGTGACGAAGATCGACATGGTCACTTCGTCAAAGCTGTTGATGAAGGCCAGCATCCACCCGCCCGTCACGCCCGGCAAAATCATGGGCAGCGTGATGCGCGTGAACACCGTGGCCTGGCTGGCGCCCAGCGACAGGGCTGCATGCTCCGCGCTGCGGTCGAACCCCACCAGCGCCGCCACCACCAGGCGCAGCGTGTACGGCGTGACGATGAGCGCGTGCGCCACCACCAGCCAGCCAAAGCTGCCCGTGCCGCCGATCAGCGCGAACAGGCGCAGCAGGGCCACGCCCAGCACCAGGTGCGGAATGATCAATGGCGACAAAAACAGCCCATTGAGAAAGCCGCGCCCGGGAAAGTCGTAGCGCGTGATCGCAATGCCCGCGGGCACTGCCAGCACTGTCGCCAGCGTGGCCGACGCCAGGGCCAGCCACAGGCTGTTCCAGAACGACTGCATGAAGTCCGGGTGGTCGAACACCGCCTTGAACCAGCGCAGCGAGAACTCGGTGGTGGGCAGCGTGAGCGTGTTGTGCGGCGTGAAGGCGACGATGCACACCACCAGCAGCGGGGCCAGCATGAAGGTGATGACGAGCGCGTTGAACGCGAGGGCGATGGGGCCGTTTTTTTGCATGGATCAGGACTCCCGCCGGGCCGCCCCAAGGGAGGCCTGCGCCCCCTTGGGGGGCAGCGAATACACGAAGTGATGGAGCGTGGGGGTGGTCATACTTACCCGAGAGATTTTTTGTACCGGCCTTCAACCAGGCGGTTGTAGCTCAGCATCACCACCAGATTGGCCACCAGCAAGGTCAGCGCAATGGCGGCGCCCAGCGGCCAGTTCAGCTCGTGCAGGTACTCGTCGTACACCACCGTGGCCACCATCTTCAGCCGCCGCCCGCCCAGCAGGCCGGGAATGGCGAACGAGCTGGCGGCCAGGCCGAACACGATCAGGCTGCCCGACAGAATGCCCGGCAGCACCTGCGGCAGCACGATGCGCCGCAGCGTGGTGAAGGGCGAGGCCCGCAGCGACAGCGCGGCGTTCTCCACGCCCGGGTCCAGCTTCTGCAGCGATGTCCACACGGGGATCACCATGAAGGGCAGCATCACGTGCACCAGCGCCACCACCACGGCGATCTCGGTGTAGAGCATCTTCACCGGGCCGATGCCCACCAGGCCGAAGGCCGCGTTCACCAGCCCCTCGGGGCCGAGCAGCATGCTCCAGCCAAAGGCCCGCACCACCACCGACACCAGCAAGGGCGCCAGCACCACCAGCAGCAGGATGGAGCGCCACGGGTTGCGCATGCGGCTGAGCACATAGGCCTCGGGCGCGCCGATGGCCACGCAGATCAGCGTGACCAGCCCGGCGATCCAGAACGTGCGCCAGAAGATCGCGTGGTAGTACGAATCGGCAAACACATGGCGGTAGTGCTCCAGCGTGAACTCGCCCGCCTTCACCCCCGTGGCCGGGTCGAACGCGTTGAACGACAGCACCGCTGTGAGCGCCAATGGCACCAGCAGCAGCACGGTGAACAGCAGCAGCGCCGGGCCGGACAGCCACCAGGGCATGGCCTTCTTGCCCAGCAGCGGGTGGGGCGCTGCGGACAGGGTCGATGGGGCGGCTGTCATGGCGTGGCCTCGGCCTCGGCGCCTGCCGTTGCGGCTTCATCGGCGGGCAGCAGGCGCATGCAGTGGTCGGGCCAGTCCAGGCCGGTGCGGTCGCCTTCGTCCAGCGCGTTGCGGCCGTCGTTGGGCACCAGCACCATCAGGTCGCCCAGGGGGGTGCCCACGCGGTACAGCCACTGGCTGCCCAGAAAGAAGCGTTCGCGCACCTC
Source organism: Acidovorax sp. A79 (assembly GCF_041154505.1). Classification (GTDB taxonomy): domain Bacteria; phylum Pseudomonadota; class Gammaproteobacteria; order Burkholderiales; family Burkholderiaceae_C; genus Acidovorax. Next base: position 1,391,888 of record NZ_AP028672.1, on the reverse strand, counting down.
GCCGCCGATGCGGCCCTGCACCGCAGGCACCAGCTGCAGCTTTTCGGGCCGCACGCTCAGCAGCACGGCCGCGCCGGGGCGAAACTGCGCGCCGTCCACCCGCACCTCGATGGGCCCTGTGCCCACGTGGGTGTGCGTGTTGTTGGCTGACGTCACCTTGCCGGGCACCAGGTTGGCCTTGCCGACGAAGGTGGAGATGAAGCGGGTGCGCGGGTGTTCGTACACGCGGTGCGGGTGGTCGATCTGCGTGGCGCGGCCGGCCTCCATCACCACCACGCGGTCGCTGATGGACATGGCCTCGCTCTGGTCGTGCGTGACCATCACCGTGGTGGTGCCCACCTTGCGCTGGATCTGGCGCAGCTCGAACTGCATCTCCTCGCGCAGCTTGGCGTCCAGGTTGGACAGGGGCTCGTCCAGCAGCAGCACGGGGGGCTCGATGACCAGTGCGCGCGCCAGGGCCACGCGCTGGCGCTGGCCGCCCGACAGTTCGCGGGGGTAGCGCGTGGCGTGCGCCTCCAGGTGCACGAGGCCCAGGGCCTGGGCCACGCGGTCCTTGCGCTCGGCCTTGGGCACCTTGCGCATCTCCAGGCCAAAGCTCACGTTGTCGGCCACCGTCATGTGCGGAAAAAGCGCATAGCTCTGGAACACGATGCCCAGCCCGCGCGTGTTGGCCTTGGCGTGGGTGATGTCGCGCCCGTCCAGCTGGATGCGGCCGCTGCTGACCGCCTCGAAGCCCGCCACCATCTGCAAGGTAGTGGTCTTGCCGCAGCCCGAGGGGCCGAGCAGGGAGACGAATTCGCCTTTTTCCACCGTGAGGTTCATGGACTGCACCGCGCAGGTGCTGCCGTAGAACTTGGTCACATCACTGAGCTTCAGGAAGGACATGGGGGCCTTTCTTCGGATTCCGGTTTCCTGCCATGCGCGTGCTCCGAGCGGCGCGCGCATGGATGTCTTTGTGCCGGGCTGCCTCTGCTGAACAAGGGGCTTGCCACTGCTGCACCGCCGTGGTGCATGGGGCTGTTCAGGATGGAGAGCCTTGGCGTTTTCAGTTCACTCTATTGCAACAACCGAACCAGATCGCACCGGGTATTCCATTAATCAGAATTTTTCTTTAAATTATTCCGATAGTTGGAATGTGATGGGTAGAATGAAGCCCATCTATTCCGCAGGAGCGATGCATGGAAGCAGCAACCGCAGGCACGGGCGGCGTACCCCGGGTCTTTGCCCTCATCCGCGCCCTGGTGGCCGTGCAGGCCGAGGGCGGCCGGGTCACCCAATTGGCGCGTGCCATCGGTCTCACGCAGGGCACCACGCACCGTTTGCTGCAATCGCTGGTGGCAGAAGGCATGGTCGAGCAGGACGAGCGCAGCAAGCTCTACCGCCTCAGCATGGACTTCTTCGCGCTGGCGGCCCGCGCCGGCAACCCGGGCGACCTGCGCAGCCTGTGCCGCCCGGCGCTGCTGCGGCTGTGCGGCAGCCTGGGTGACAGCATCTTTTTGCTGGCGCGCAGCGGCTTCGACGCCATCTGCCTGGACCGCAGCGAGGGGCCCTTCCCGATCCGTTCGTTCACCGGCGACATCGGTGGCCGCGTGGCGCTGGGGGTGGGGCAGGGCGCCCTGGCCATCCTGGCCTTCCTGCCCGAGGCCGAGCGCGAAGAGGTCATCCGCTTCAACCTGTCGCGCGTGCGCGAGTACGGCGTGTACGACGAGGTGTATTTGCGCACCGAGATCGAGCGCGTGCGCCAGCAGGGCTACGCGGGCCGCAACACCGGCCTGCTCGAAGGCATGGCCGGTGTGGCCGTGCCCATCTGTGACCGCGAAGGCCGCGCCGTGGCGGCGCTGAGCGTGGGCACCATCGCCGACCGCCTGAACGCCGACCGCATGCCCACGGTGGTGGAGCTGCTCAAGCGCGAGGCCGCTGCCATCGGGCCCCGGATCAACCCCTTTGACGCCACCCTGCGCCGGCCTGCACAAAGCCTGGCGGGTTCGCCGCCAGCGCAGCGGGTGGTGCCCGGCGCGGACCGGGCGAGCGCATCCGACCCCCTGGGCTGAGTTGCTGGCCTGGCGGCGCGCGGCCCGCGCTCGGCAAGTCCCGGCCGCCATCCGCGTGGCCGCAGAAAAATGCGCTGAACAGCGTGGTGGCAGTCCGCCCCGCTATAGTCCGCGCTCCCCCTGGCGGTTTGCGTGCCGGCGATGCACGCCGTGTTGACCGACCCGCCTCTTCAAGACAAGAAAAAAACGAACACCATGGGCCTGCAGCAGACCACCCCCGAATACCTCGACCAATGCCGCGCCGCGCAGCGGGCTGAGCAGGAGCAATCCCTGGCGGCCACCAACGACTGGGCGCACGTGGACAAGCCCCAGGTGCATGCCGACTTCACTGCGTTCTACCAGGAGCTGGCACCGCTGATCGATGCGCACGCCCCTGAATCCGAGGCCATCCAGGCCCTGATGGAAAAGCACTTTTCCATCGTCGCGCGTTTTTACGTGCCATCGCGCGACGCTTATGTGGGCACCGTGCTGTTCTATGCCGACAATGCCGACATGAAGGCGTTTCACAATGCCTACCACCCGCGCATGGTGGAGTTCCTGGGCGACGCCGCGTTCGTCTACGCGCTGCAGAACCTGCAATAGCGCTCCCTGGAGGCCCATGCAACCCCATGCCACGCCGGCGCAGCCACCCGCGAGCGGCGCACTGGAACCCTTTGCTCCCGTGTGCGGCGCCCTGGCCGAAGCGCTGCGGGACGATGCGTTCTATCAGGCCGTCACCATCGACCACGCGGCCGACCCCGCCCTGCGGCACCGTGTGCTGGCCCACTACTTCGCGCTGGCCCTGGACGAGGCCCGCGCCGTGGGCGAGGTGCATGTGTCGGGCGCCGACGGCGCCGCCCTCTGGCTGACCCAGGAGGCCACGGCCAGCGCGCAGGCCCTGCACGGCGAGCGCCGCACCCAGGGGCTTTCCCGGCTGCTCGGGCCCGCAGGTTTCGCCAACTATGTGCGCATCGCCGCCGCCATGGAGGAGCAGGTGCCCGGCGACCTGCGGGGTGCGTGGTACCTGTCCATCCTGGGCGTGCGCCCTGCTGCGCAGGGCCAGGGGCTGGCGCAGGGACTGCTGCGGCTGACGCTGGCCCGCGCAGACCTGGCGCGCGCCATCTGCTTTCTGGAAACCTTCAACCCGCTCAGCCTGCCGTTCTACCGGCGCCTGGGGTTCACGCGCACGGTGGAGTGCGTGGAACCGGTCTCTGGCCGCACGTACTGGCTGATGGTGCGCGAGGCCGCGCGGCGCCCCTGAAGGCGCGCAAGCCCAGGCACGCACGCCACCGCCCGCGCGGCGGGTTTCTGAAAGGTGGGGTTTCATCCCAGTAGCAAAGCCACCACCAATCACTTAGTATGGTCCGTAGAGGGGTAGAGGCCAGCCAGGCCGCCGATCTGTCCTGACGTTTGCTGAGTGTGCTGGTGGGTGGAAATGAATCGATGAAGCGTGATGTTCGCCTGGCAGTGCTGCTGCTGACCGTTGTGTACCTCTCGGTGTCTGCCGCCACCGCCTGGCAGATGTGGTCGGCGCGGGAGCGCTCGCTGGCCGAAATCGACACCCAGAACCTCAACCTGGCGCAGACCCTCAACACCTACACCGAAGGCGTCATCACGCAAAGCGCCATGCTGCTGCTGGGCATCGTGGAGCGGCTGGAGGAAGAGGGCACCGGCCCCCAGCACATGCAGCGCCTGCAGCGGCTGATCGACCAGCAGGAACATTTGCTGACCCAGCTCAATGGCATCGTCATCTATGGCGCCACCGGCGACTGGCTCATGTCTTCGGCCGGGCGCTTGCCGGCCCAGGCCAACAGCACGGACAGGGCCTTCTTTGCCCACCACCGCGACAGCGCGTCGCGCGAGCCCTTCATCGGGCCGGCCATCCGGAGCCGCTCCACCGGCGACTGGGTCATCACCATCAGCCAGCGCTTCGAGGACAAGGACAGGCGCTTTGGCGGCGTGGTGGTGGTGAGCCTGGGCATCAAGAGCTTTCTGGAGCTGTTCGGCAAGATCGACGTGGGCGACCAAGGCGCCATCGGGCTGTCGACCACGGGCGGGCAGATGCTCGTTCGCTATCCCTACCGCGAGCAGGACCTGGGCCGCGACTTCTCCAAATCGGCCAATTTCCAGCGCGTCTACTCCGGCGCCGTGTCGGGCACGGCCTCGTTCAAGTCCGGCATCGACGGAACGCAGCGGCTTTACGCCTTTCGCAAGAGCGACCGGTATCCCGTGGTCACCACCGTGGCGGTGGGCAAGGAAGAAGCCCTGTCCGGCTGGCGGCATCAGGCGCTGCTCACTGCGGCCGTCGTCGGTGCCTTGCTCCTGGGCATCGCGGTCATCGGCTGGCGGCTGCTGCTCGACATCCGCCGCCGGACCCGCGCCGAGGCCTCCCTCGTGGCTGCGCGCGAGGATCTGATGCGGGTGAACCAGAAGCTGGAGGCGCTGGCCGCGCAAGACCAGCTCACGGGCCTGGCCAATCGCCGCTGCTTCGACGAAACCCTGAACATGGAGTGCCGCCGCGCGAGCCGGCAGGGGACGCCGCTGTCCCTGCTGCTCATCGATATCGACTACTTCAAGGGTTTCAACGACACCTACGGCCATGTGGCGGGCGATGCCTGCCTGCAGGCGGTGTCGAAATGCCTGGTGCAGTACGCCAAACGCCCCGGTGACCTCGTGGCGCGCTACGGCGGGGAAGAACTGGCGATCATTCTTCCCGGCACGGATCTTCAGGGGGCGCGCATTGTGGCGGAGGTCGTGCGGGAGCGGATCGAGGCGCTGGCTATCGCGCACAGCGGCAGCTCGTGGGGCTGCGTCACGGTGAGCGTGGGAGCCGCCACGATGGCAGGGCCTTACGCGCAGGGGTGCGAGCGGCAACTGATCGAGGCGGCGGATGGCGGGCTGTACCGGGCCAAGGCGTCAGGGCGCAATCGGGTGCAAGCCTAGGCGGGTAGCCCGTCCGGGGTAGCAGTGCGCGGGCCGTTGCCGTGGGTCCTCCCGTAATTTCTTGCGCATCCGACCGGCATACTCCAGGGCTGAAGCTGTTCCGAGATGGTGCGTGAGCCCGCACCACGGTGTCGAGAGCGCCGCGCGCTGGCGCGCATTGTCCGGATTACCCATAAATAAAAATGGCAACGCAAAACTCCCAAACCGCCCACCCGAAATACCGTCTGGACATTGATGGCCTGAGGGCCGTGGCCATTGTCTCCGTGGTTGTCTTTCACGCTTTTCCAGAGTGGCTCGAAGGGGGGTTCATCGGAGTCGATATATTTTTCGTTATATCGGGGTATCTGATTTCATTGATCCTCTTCAAAAGCCTTGACGGAGAATTTTTCAGTTTTTCGCTGTTCTATGCCCGGCGCATAAGGCGCATATTTCCAGCACTCTTGCTCGTTCTGGCTTCCTGTCTTGCCTTGGGCTGGTTTGCGCTGCTCGTGGATGAGTATATGCAGCTGGGCAAGCATGTCATGGGAGGCGTGGGTTTTGTCTCCAATTTTGTGCTGTGGCGCGAGTCGGGGTATTTCGACAACTCCGCGGAAACCAAGATCCTGCTGCATCTCTGGAGCCTGGGTATCGAAGAGCAGTTCTACATCATTTGGCCGCTCTTGCTCTGGCTGGCCTATAGGTGCAAATGCAATCTGCTGGTGGTAACCGCCACTTGCACGGTAGTTTCTTTCGGGTTGAACCTCCAGGGGGCAGGGCAAAATTCCGTTGCCAACTTTTATTCTCCGCAGACGCGGTTCTGGGAGCTTCAATGTGGGAGTCTCCTGGCATGGTTTTCTCTTTATGGGCAGGAAGTGGGCGGCAAACTGCGATATGCGCTGAAGGACAGGTGGCGTCTGGCCGCGCTTTTCAAAGAGGGTGAATCCTGCGGCAAGAGCCTGTCGAACCTCTGTTCGTTTCTTGGCTCACTGCTGCTGGCCTATGGATTCTGGCGGATCAACAAGAACACGGATTTCCCGGGAATCTGGGCAGCTATCCCCATATTGGGGGCCGTGCTGATAATTCTCGCCGGCCCGGATGCATGGATCAATAAAAGAATCCTGTCGAACCGGTTGGCAGTCTGGATTGGTTTGATCAGCTTCCCGTTGTACCTTTGGCACTGGCCGCTGCTTTCCTTTGCCCGTATCGTGGAAGGAGAGACTCCCAGTCGGAATGTTCGTGTGGCCGCAGTGGCTCTGTCCATCGTGCTCGCATGGCTCACCTACAGATTCATCGAGCGGCCGGTGCGGAGTGGGAACCGCAATGGGTGGAAAGTAGCCCTGTTGACCACCCTGATGCTCATCGTCGGGTTTGCCGGTTATTTTATCTATGACAGGGATGGCTTGAAGTCCAGAAGCGGTATCGTGCAGATGGATTCCATCAACGCGCAGTTCGTAGGGCCGGGGTGGAAATTCATGAAGAATGACACCTGCCTGTCCAAATATCCGCTGGTGGATGTGGAGAAATACGGGTGGTGGTTTTGCATGGCAAGCAGCCAAGAGAAACCAACCCTGCTTCTGCTGGGAAACAGCTTTGCCAATCACCTCTACCCTGGATTGGCTCTGAACGATGATCTCAAGCACCACTCCGTACTTTCCATCGGCGCTTGCGACCCTGCCTGGGTGGAAATGTCCGACCCCGTCAGCGAGTTGAGTACCCTACCCTGCTCTGGTCACAGGCAATTTGAGCAGCAGGAGCTCATCAATAACATCGTGCTCAAAGAAAAATCAATTCGCTATGCCATCATCGATGGTATTCCCATCAACATGAAGGAAGGATACATCAAAAGGCTGCAAAGAAGAGTTGATTTTCTTGAAAAGAACGGCGTCAATGTCATTCTTTTCAGTCCCCATGTAAGGATGGACTACGATATTAAAAATTGCTATGCGCGGCCATTGAAGGAATCCAAGAGAGATTGCCAAATATCTGCTGAGAATTACATGAAGATCATGAAGTATTTCAATTGGCTGGTGGATGAAATCCGGCAGACAAATCCAAAAATATTGGCCTTCAATCAGAACTCGACTTTCTGCAACGAGCGTGGGTGCCAGTTCAAACTCCCCGTCATGCCTGCTTTCAGGGATGAATATTTTCATCTGTCAGAATTTGCCAGCAAGTTGGTCGCCAAGGAGTTTGCGGGCTGGGCCAAGGCGGAGGCGCCGGATATTCTGGTGCCCTGAAGGCCTGTGCGGAGGCCGGTCCGTGCCTTAGCCACCGTGCTGCGCCACAGCCGAGTGTGCTTGGCATTCCCCCACCACCCAGTCCCTGAACGCCTTCACCAGCGGCGTCTGCGCGCGCGCCTCCGGGTACACGAGGTAGTACGCATCGGTGCTGGTCAGTACCGTGCCCGACAGCTCCACCAGGCTGCCCGCCGCCAGCTCCTGCTCGATCAGGAAACGCGGCAGCAGCGCCGCGCCCAGGTGCGAGACGGCGGCCTGGGCGATCATGGCGAAGTGTTCGGACTGGGGGCCGCGCAGGGCCAGGGCCGTGGGGGCGCCCACCAGCTCGAACCACTCGGCCCACTGGGTGGGGCGCGTGCTTTGCTGCAGCAGCACCACGCGGGTCAGATCCTGTGGCGTGCGGATGTGGTGGCGGTCGCGGTAGGCGGGGCTGCACACGGGCACCGTCTCTTCGTGCATCAGGTATTCGCACACGGCACCCGCCCAGTGCGGCGCACCGAAGTGGATGGCCGCGTCGAACGGTGTTCCCGCGAAATCAAAGGGCTCGGTGCGGGCCGAAAAATTGACCATGGCCTCGGGGTGCTGGGCCATGAAGCCGCCCAGGCGTGGGATGAGCCAGCGGGTGCCCAGCGTGGGCAGCACGGCCAGGTTGAGCAGGCCGTCGGTGCTCGCGAACGCCATGGCCTTTTGCGTGCTGGTCGACAGCTGCTGCAGCACGGCCAGCACGTCGGCGGCGTAGACGCGGCCCGCGTCGGTGAGCACCACGCGCTGGCGCACGCGGTGGAAGAGGGCGGTGCCCAGTTGCTCCTCCAGCTGGCGGATCTGGCGCGACACGGCGCTTTGCGTGAGGTGCAGCTCCTCGGCCGCGCGCGACACGCTCTGGTGGCGGGCAGCCGTTTCAAAGGCCAGCAGGTCGGCGGTGGAAGGCAGGAAGGAGCGGCGCAGCATGGTCATGCGTGGGGGGAATGATCGGCGGTGGCCCAGGCAAGGCCTTTCAAGTCCGTGGCACTGATGCGGTGTGCGGTGCGGGCTCCTGCTATTTTCAGGTACTTCATTCCAATTTGTGATCAAGTAGTTCCATTTTTTTGCTATCCAGCGCGGCAGGATTGGCGGATATTGGCGCCTTCATTGCGTGTTTTCTCCTGCGCTGCCCCTTTTTCCTGCCCTTCTGATCCTTGCGAGCCGCCATGTCCGTCACCCCTGCCGCCACCCCCCTCGTGACCGAAGTCGATCAATTGCTGCAACGCCTGGGCGTGCCCCGCGCGGGCTACACCGGTGGCACGCTGGCCGCCCGCTCGCCCATCACGGGCGAGGTGCTGGCCCGGGTGCCGCAGCACGGCCCCGCCGAGGCGACCGCCGCCATCGGCCGTGCGCATGCGGCCTTCCAGGCCTGGCGCAACGTGCCTGCGCCGCGCCGGGGCGAGCTGGTGCGCCTGCTGGGCGAAGAGCTGCGCGCCGCCAAGGCGGACCTGGGACTGCTCGTCACCATCGAGGCGGGCAAGATTCCGTCCGAAGGCCTGGGCGAGGTGCAGGAGATGATCGACATCTGCGACTTCGCGGTGGGCCTGTCGCGCCAGCTGTATGGCCTGACGATTGCCACCGAGCGCCCCGGCCACCGCATGATGGAAACCTGGCACCCGCTGGGCGTGTGCGGCGTGATCTCGGCCTTCAACTTCCCGGTGGCCGTGTGGTCGTGGAACGCGGCGCTGGCGCTGGTGTGTGGTGATTCGGTGGTGTGGAAGCCGTCCGAAAAGACCCCGCTCACGGCCCTGGCCACGCACGCCATCGCGCAGCGTGCCATCGCGCGGTTTGGTGCCGACGCGCCCGAAGGCCTGCTGGAGCTGATCGTGGGCCAGCGCGACATTGGCGAGGTGCTGGTGGATGACGCCCGCGTGCCCGTGCTGTCAGCCACGGGCTCCACCGCCATGGGCCGCGCCGTGGGCCCGCGCCTTGCAGCGCGTTTTGCGCGCGGCATCCTGGAGCTGGGCGGTAACAACGCCGCCATCGTGGCGCCCTCGGCCGATTTGAACCTGGCCCTGCGCGGCATTGCGTTCGCCGCCATGGGCACGGCGGGCCAGCGCTGCACCACGCTGCGCCGTCTGTTTGTGCACGAGAGCATTTACGACCAGCTGGTGCCCCAGCTGACCAAGGTGTACGCCAACGTGCAGGTGGGCGACCCGCGCACGCCCGGCACGCTGGTGGGCCCGCTGATAGACCGCCCTGCGTTTGACGGCATGCAAAAAGCGCTGGAGCAAAGCCGCGCGCTGGGCGCTACGGTGCACGGTGGTGGCCGCGTGGAAGGCGTGGGCGGTGCGGATGCGTATTACGTGCGCCCCGCTCTGGTGGAGTTGAAAGCCCATGAAGGCCCCGCGCTGCACGAAACCTTTGCGCCCATCCTGTACGTGGTGCGCTACAGCACGCTGGACGAAGCCATCGCGATGAACAACGCCGTGGGCGCGGGCCTGTCGTCGTCGATCTTCACGCTCAATGTGCGCGAGGCCGAGCTGTTCATGTCGGCAGCCGGCTCGGACTGCGGCATTGCCAACGTGAACATCGGCCCGAGCGGCGCGGAAATCGGCGGCGCGTTTGGCGGCGAGAAGGAAACCGGCGGCGGGCGCGAGGCGGGCTCCGACAGCTGGAAAGCCTACATGCGCAGGGCGACGAACACCATCAACTATTCCACGGCACTGCCGCTGGCGCAGGGCGTGACCTTCGACGTGTGAGCAGCGCAGTGGCAAGCGCTTTCATGCCGGCTGAAACGCCACCCATCGTCGTCATCGGTGGCGGCGTCATCGGCAGCGCCATCGCGTACTTCCTGACGCTGCAGCAGCCGGGCTGCGCGGTGGTGGTGGTCGAGCGGGACCCGACCTATGCGCGCGCATCGTCCGCGCTGTCGGCCAGCTCCATCCGCCAGCAGTTCTCCACCGACATCAATGTCCAGATCTCGGCCTATGGCATCGACTTTCTGCGCAATGTGAACACGCTGCTGGCCTGCAGCGGCGACGCGCCGGATGTGGGCCTGCACGAGGGCGGCTATCTGTACCTGGCCACCGCGGCCGGCGAGGCCACGCTGCGCGAGAACCATGCGCTGCAAAAGCGTCACGGCGCCGATGTGGCGCTGCTCGGCCCGCAGCAGCTGGCCGGGCGTTTTCCGTGGCTGGCGCTGCAGGACGTGGTGCTGGGGTCGCTCGGGCTGTCGGGCGAGGGATGGTTCGACGGCTACCTGCTGCTGACCGCGCTGCGCAAGAAGGCGCAGAGCCAGGGCGTGCGCTACGTGGCCGATGAGGCCGTGGGCCTGGACGTGGTGGCTAGCGATGGCGTGCGGCATGTGCGTGCCGTCCGCCTGAAAAGCGGTGGCGAGCTGCCGTGCCGCTTTGCGGTGAACGCGGGTGGCCCCTGGGCCGCGGCCATCGCGGGCTGGGCGGGCATCGGCCTGCCCGTGGTGGGCAAGCGCCGCACGGTGTTCCACCTGGCCAGCCCCGCGGCGCTGCCCGGCTGCCCGCTGCTCATCGACACCAGCGGCATCTGGCTGCGGCCCGAGGGCTCGGGCTTCATCTGCGGCTTTGCACCGCAGGCTGGCGACGATGCCGACTTTGCGCCGTTGGAGCCGGAGCACCACGCTTTTGAAGACCACGTGTGGCCTGCCCTGGCCGAGCGCATTCCGGGCTTCGAGGCACTGCGCATGCAGGGCGCCTGGGCGGGCTACTACGAGATGAACACTTTCGACCACAACGCCATCGTGGGCCTGCATCCGACGTGCGACAACCTGGTGTTCGCCAACGGGTTCTCGGGCCATGGCCTGCAGCAGTGCCCTGCCGTGGGGCGCGGCCTGGCCGAGCTGATGCTGACGGGGCGCTACCAGAGCCTGGACCTGTCGCCGCTGTCCATCGAGCGCATCGCGCGCAACCAGCCGCTGCTGGAGAAGAACGTCATCTGAACCCAGGAGCCCCGCACCGGGGCCCCGCCCATCCGGCCCTTCCTCTTTTTCGACGCTTTCCCACCTGCCAACCACAACACAACCGGAGACAACGACCATGGCAATTTCCCGCAAGACATTCACCGCGCTCGCTGCAGGGCTCGCACTGGCCTGCACGGCCTTCGTGCCCGCGCAGGCGCAACCCGCCATGCCCACGCTGGAGAAGATCAAGGCATCGGGCAAGGCGGTGCTGGGCGTGCGCGAGACCTCGCCGCCCATGGCCTACGCACTGGGGGCCAACGAGAAATATGTGGGCTACCATGTGGAGCTGTGCGAGCGCGTGCTCAAGGAAATCGTGCCCGACGCGAAGCTCGAGTACATGGCCGTGACGGCGCAGAACACGATGCCGCTGGTGCAGAACGGCACGCTGGACATCGGCTGCGGCCCCACCACCAACAACCTGGCGCGCCAGCAGCAGGTGGCTTTTGCCGTGACCACCTATGTGAGCGAGGTGCGCATGGCGGTGCGCAAGGATTCGGACCTAAAGTCCATCAGCCAGCTGGGCAACCGCACGATCGCGGCCTCCACCGGCACCACGGCCGTGCAGCTGCTGCGCAAGCAGGAGCGCACGCTGGGCGCACCCGTCAAGACGGTGCTGGGCAAGGACCACCACGAGAGCTTCATGCTGCTCGAATCCGGCCGCGCTGATGCGTTCGTGCTGGACGACAACCTGCTGGCGGGCCTGATCTCCAACTCCAAGGACCCGTCGGCCTACCGCATCGTGGGCGAGCCGCTGGGCGCCGAGCCGATCGCGCTGCTGTTCCGCAAGGACGACCCCACCTTCAAGGCCGCGGTGGACGGCGTGCTCACCCGGCTGATGCAGAGCGGCGAGATGGAAAAGATCTACACCAAGTGGTTCGTGAACCCCATTCCGCCCAAGAACATGAGCCTGAATTTGCCGCTGGGCACCACGCTGCGCCAGCTGTTCTCCGCACCCAACGACAAGCCCCTGGAGTCCTACCAGCAATGAACGCCGCCATCCCCGCCACAGCCTTTCGCGCGGCCGACCGCATCAGCGCCATCGGCGTGTCGGACATCGTGCGCATCACCCAGGCCGCCAATGAATTGAAGCGCCAGGGTCAGCCCGTGATCGTGCTGGGCCTGGGCGAGCCGGACTTCGACACGCCCGTGCACATCCAGGAGGCCGCGCAGCGCGCCATGGCGCGGGGTGACACGCACTACACGGTGCTCGACGGCACGCCGGAGCTCAAGGCCGCGATCCAGCTCAAGTTCCGCCGCGACAACGGCCTCGCGTTCGCCACCAATGAGATCACGGTGGGCGCCGGTGCCAAGCAGGTCATCTACAACGCGCTGATGGCCAGCCTGAACCCCGGCGACGAGGTGATCCTGCCCGCGCCGTACTGGACCTCGTATGCCGACATGGTGCTGATCGCGGGCGGTGTGCCCGTGGTGGTGCCGTGCAGCGAAGACAACGGCTTTCGCATCACGGCGCAGGAGCTCGATGCCGCCATCACGCCGCGCACGCGCTGGGTGTTCATCAACTCGCCGTCCAACCCCAGCGGCACGGCCTACAGCGCCGAGCAACTGCGGCCCCTTCTGGAGGTGGTGCTGCGCCACCCGCGGGTGTGGGTGCTGGCGGACGACATCTACGAACACATCCTGTACGACGGCCATGCGTTCGCCACGCCGGTGGTCGTGCTGCCCGCGCTGCGCGAGCGCACGCTCACGGTGAACGGCGTGTCCAAGTCGTACGCCATGACGGGCTGGCGCATCGGCTACGGCGCGGGCCCGCGTGCACTGATCGCGGCCATGGCGGTGGTGCAGAGCCAGGCGACGTCGTGCGCATCGTCCATCAGCCAGGCGGCGGCGGTGGCGGCGCTCACCGGCCCGCAGGACGTGGTGGCCGAGCGCTGCCGCGAGTTCCAGGCGCGGCGCGACCTCGTGGTGGCTTCGCTCAACGCATCGCCGGGCCTGCGCTGCCGCGTGCCCGAGGGTGCGTTCTACACGTTTGCCAGCTGCGAAGGCGTGCTGGGCCGCACCACGCCGGGCGGCGCGCTGCTGCGCACGGATGCCGATTTTTGCGACTACCTGTTGCGCGAGTTCCACGTGGCCGTGGTGCCGGGCAGCGTGCTGGGGCTGGCGCCGTATTTCCGTATCTCGTACGCTGCCAGTATGGCCGACCTGCAGGGGGCCTGCTCACGTATCCGCCGTGCGTGCGAGGCGCTGCGCTGACCCGCCTGTTTTCCTCGTTTGATATTTTCCCGTTCCGGACCTTTTGACATGACCACGCCTTCCACCTCCAGCCCCGCCCCAAGCCGCACCGGCGGCCAGATCCTGGTGCAGCAGCTCATCACCCATGGCGTCAAGCAGCTGTTCTGCGTGCCGGGCGAGAGCTACCTGGCTGTGCTCGATGCCCTGCACGATGCGGACATCGGCGTGACGGTGTGCCGCCAGGAAGGCGGCGCGGCCATGATGGCCGAGGCGCAGGGCAAGCTCACGGGGCAGCCAGGCATCTGCTTCGTGACGCGCGGGCCGGGCGCCACCAATGCGTCAGCCGGGGTGCACATCGCGCACCAGGACTCGACCCCGATGATCCTGTTCGTGGGGCAAGTGGCGCGCGGCGCCATGGGGCGCGAGGCGTTCCAGGAGCTCGACTACAGCGCGGTCTTCGGCACCATGGCCAAGTGGGTGGTGCAGATCGACGACCCGGCGCGTGTGCCTGAACTCATCTCGCGCGCCTTCCACGTCGCCACCTCGGGCCGCCCCGGCCCGGTGGTGGTGGCGCTGCCCGAAGACATGCTGACCGAAGCCGCCAGCGTGGCCGATGCGCTGCCCTACCAGGTCACCGAGACCCACCCCGGCGCCGCGCAGATGGCCGAGCTGGCCCAGCGCCTGCAGGCCGCCCAGAGCCCCGTGGCCATCCTGGGCGGCAGCCGCTGGTCCGAGCAGGCGGTGCGCGAGTTCACGGCGTTTGCCGAGGCGTGGTCCATTCCGGTGTACTGCTCGTTCCGCCGGCAGATGCTGTTTGCCGCCACCCACGCCTGCTATGGCGGCGACCTGGGCCTGGGCGTGAACCCCAAGCTGCTGGCGCGCATCCGCGCGTCCGACCTGGTGCTGGTGGTGGGCGGGCGCCTGTCCGAAGTGCCGTCGCAGGGCTACGAGCTGTTCGGCATCCCCACGCCCGCACAGCCCCTGGTGCATGTGCATGCCGATGCCGATGAACTGGGCAAGCTGTACCGCCCCACGCAGGCCATCCACGCCACGCCGCAGGCCTTCGCCGCGGCATTGGATGCCGTGCGCCCTGCGGCGCCGGTGCCGTGGAAGGCCCACACCGAAGCCGCCCATGCCGACTACCTGGCCTGGAGCGACACCGCGCCCATCCGCATCCCCGGTGATCTGCAGATGGGCCAGGTGATGCAGCACCTCAAGGACGTGCTGCCCGCCGACACCATCTTCTGCAACGGCGCGGGCAACTTCGCCACGTGGGTGCACCGCTTCTGGCCCTTCACCACCTATGCCAGCCAGCTCGCGCCCACCAGCGGGTCGATGGGTTACGGCCTGCCGGCCGGTGTGGGCGGCAAGCGCCTGTGGCCGCAGCGCGAGGTGGTGATCTTCGCGGGTGACGGCGACTTCCTGATGCACGGCCAGGAGTTCGCGACCGCCGTGCAGTACGGCCTGCCGATCATCGTGGTGCTGCTGGACAACGCCATGTACGGCACCATTCGCATGCACCAGGAGCGCGAGTACCCGGGCCGCGTGAGCGCCACGCAGCTCAAGAACCCCGACTTCAAGGCCTACGCCCAGGCCTTCGGCGGCCACGGCGAGCGCGTGGAGCGCACCGAAGACTTCGCCCCCGCCCTGGCGCGCGCGCGCGCCAGCGGCCTGCCCAGCGTGCTGCACTGCCTGATCGACCCCGAGGCGATCACGCCCACGGGAACGCTGCAGGGCCTGCGCAACGCGGCGCTCGCCAAGAAGCAATAGACACAATCAATACCGCAGCCCAAACCCTGTGGTCGGCCGTGCGGCTGACAGCAGGGTGTCTGCGCTTTTGCGCACAATGGAGGCCGTGACCTCCGCACCGCCCGACGAGCCCTCCGCACCGCGCCTGCGCCGCATCGCGCACCTCGACATGGATGCCTTCTTCGCATCCGTCGAGCTGCTGCGCTACCCCCAGCTCAAGGGCCTGGCCGTGGTCATCGGCGGCGGGCGGCGCAAGGTGGACGAGCTGCTGCACCAGAGCCCCGATGGCCAGGGCCTGCGCGAGCCGCATTTCATTCCGGTGGCCGACTTTCCCCTGCTCAAGGACTATGTGGGCCGGGGCGTCATCACCACCGCCACCTACGCGGCGCGGCAGTTCGGCGTGGGCTCGGCCATGGGCATGATGAAGGCGGCCAGGCTGTGCCCCCATGCCATCGTGCTGCCCGTGGATTTCGACGAAGTGCGCCGCTTTTCGCGCCTGTTCAAGAGCACCATCACCGACATCGCTCCGGTGATGCAGGACCGGGGCGTGGACGAGGTCTACATCGACTTCACCGACGTGCCCGGGGGCCAGCGCGAAGGAGGCAGGGTGCTGGCACGGCTCATCCAGAAGAGGATCTTCGACGTGACGGGGCTGACCTGCTCCATCGGCGTGGCCCCCAACCGGCTGCTGGCCAAGATGGCCAGCGAGTTCAACAAGCCCAACGGCATCTCCATCGTCTATGAGTCGGATCTGCAGGCGAAGATCTGGCCGCTCAACGTGCGCAAGATCAACGGCATCGGCCCCAAGGCGGGTGAGAAGCTGGCGCGCCTGGGCATCGAGACCATCGGCCAGCTGGCGGCGCAGGATGAACAGTGGCTGATGGGGCACTTCGGCAAATCGACGGGGGCGTGGATGCACCGGGTGTCCTGGGGGCGGGACGACAGCCCCGTGGTGACCGAAAGCGAACCCGTGAGCATGAGCCGCGAGACCACCTTCGACCGCGACCTGCACGCCGTGCGCGACAAGGCGGAGCTGGGCGCGATCTTCACCGACCTGTGCCTGCGCCTGGCCGAAGACCTGCAGCGCAAGGGCTATGTGGCGCGCACCATCGGCATCAAGCTGCGCTACGACGACTTCAAGATCGCCACGCGCGACCACACCGCGGGCATCTACACGGCGGACGGCGCCACCATCCGCCAGCTGGCCGGGCAGTGCCTCAAGCGCGTGCCGCTGGACAAGCGCCTGCGCCTGCTGGGGGTGCGGGCCAGCACGCTGGCGCGGCGCGGGGAAGAGCCGGTGCTGGAGCCACGCACACCGGTGCCGGCCGGCGGCCGGGGGCGGCGGCCCGACGCGCAGGCCACCATGGAAACCGGTCAGCTTTTCTAGGCCCGAGGCTGCGCCCGGGGCCGCCCGTTCTCGCGGCACCACCGCAATTCTTTTGGTGCCAGACGGTGTGATCGGCAGGTAGACTTGATCGGTATCAAGCGGTAGCGGACCGCGCCGCCTGCCGACGATGCGGGCCCATCAGGAGCTTTCCATGCGCATCAACCTGCCGGTGACCCAGCAGAATTTCGACTACCCCGGCGATGAGCTGCTGGTGTCCAGCACCAACACCAAGGGCGAGATCACGCACTGCAACCCCGCCTTCGTGCGCGTGAGCGGGTACAGCCACGACGAGCTTGTCGGCCAGCCCCACAACATCATCCGCCACCCCGACATGCCCGCCGAGGCCTACAAGGACTTGTGGCGCACCGTCGGCCGGGGGGAGCCCTGGACGGGGCTGGTGAAAAACCGCCGCAAGAATGGCGACCACTACTGGGTGCGGGCCAATGTCACGCCCATCATGGAGGGGGGCAAGCCCCGCGCCTACATGTCGGTGCGCACCAAGCCCAGCGCGGCGGAGTCCGATGCCGCCGAGGCCCTGTATGCGCAGATGCGCCGCGATGCGGCCTCGGGCGCGCGCAGTTTCTACCTGGACGCCGGCAACCTGCGCTACCGCGGTGTGCGTGGCTGGCGGCAGCGCATGGCGCAAATGGCGTTGCTGCCCCGCATGGCGCTGGTGCTTGGGGTGTTGCTGCTGCTGGCGCTGGTGCCCGACATGCTGGGGCTGCAGGGCCCCGTGGCCTGGGTGACGCGCCTGGTGCTGCTGCTGGTGGGGAGCGGGTGGGCGCTGTGGCGCTACCAGGCCACCGTGCTGCGGGGCGTGCACGATGCGACCCGGTTCGCCTCCGACATCTCGGCATGCAATCTGGCCACCTCGGTCCACGTGGACTATCCACCGCCATTGGGCGCGCTCATGCAGCGGCTGCGGCAGACGCAGGTCAACCTGCGCGCGGTGGTGGGCGATGTGCGCACCGAAGTGCGCAGCTTCACCCAGTCGGCCGCCGAGATTTCGCGCGGCAGCCTGGACCTGTCGGCACGCACCGAATCGCAGGCGAGCAGCCTGGAGGAAACTGCCGCGTCGATGGAGCAGCTGGCCAGCACCGTGCAGCAGACGGCCGACACCGCCGCCAAGGTGTCGCACGAGAGCGCGCAAAGCAGCGACATCGCCACGCGCGGCGGCCAGGCCGTGCAGGAGGTGGGCACTGCCATGCAGGAGATGAAGCAGTCGTCCACGCGCATCAGCGAGATCGTGGGCGTGATCGAGGGCATCGCCTTCCAGACCAACCTGCTGGCGCTCAATGCCGCCGTGGAGGCGGCCCGCGCGGGCGAGCAGGGCCGGGGCTTTGCCGTGGTGGCGGGGGAGGTCCGGGCCCTGGCGCAGCGCAGCGCCAGCTCGGCCAAGGAGATCAGCGGCCTGATCGGCGCGACGGTGAACCAGATCGCCAACGGCGCGCAGCAGATGGACCATGCGGGCACCACCATCCAGGGCGTGGTCAACGCCGTCGGGCGGGTGAGCACGCTGGTGCAGCAGATCAGCAGCGCGACCAAGGAGCAGTCCCAGGGCATCGCCCAGGTCAACGAGGCTGTCACGCAGCTCGACACCGTGACGCAGCAGAACGCGGCGCTGGTGGAGCAGTCGGCGGCATCGGCCCAGGGCCTCAAGGAAAGCGCCCTGTCGCTGGGCCGGTCCGTGGATGTGTTTCGTCTGGGCTAGCGGCCCTGCGCCGTGGCGGGGCGCGCGGTATTTCTTGACGAATTCTTACTCGTAACTTACAGTGAATTTCCCGTTTTCCGGGAGGTTCCCATGACCCTGAACGAGCTGCAACGCATCAAGCAGTGGCATGTCGCGCACAAGGCCGAGCACCCGCTGGAGTACCACCTCTGGGACCTGGTGCTGACGATCTGGATGCTGGGGTGGGTGGGCTGGTTTCCCATCTGCGCCTTTGGCGAGCCCTGGACCGCGCCGGTGTGCCTGGTCGCCATCTTTCTGCCCAGCCTGTATGTGACCTGGCGCACCCGCGCGCATGCGCGCCACACCCTGCGGTGCGACTGGATTGACGCGCGCGGTTAGCGGATCTTTGGAGGGCCTTACTGGCGGGCGGTGCGCACGTTGTGCGGCAGGCCCTGCGGGTGGCTGGTGCGCAGCGGGTTGATGTCCAGGCCGCCCCGGCGCGTGTAGCGCGCATACACGGTGAGCTTGATGGGTTTGCAGCGGGTCCACACGTCCATGAAGATGCGCTCCACGCACTGCTCGTGGAATTCGTTGTGGTTGCGAAAGCTCACCAGGTACTGCAGCAGGCCTTCCTGGTTGATCTGCGGGCCGCTGTAGCTGATCTGCACGCTGCCCCAGTCGGGCTGGCCCGTCACCAGGCAGTTGCTCTTGAGCAGGTTGCTGGTGAGCACTTCGGACACGGGGGCCTCGCCAAACACGGCCGTCAGCAGCTCGGGCGCGGGCTGGTACTGCGTGCATTCCACGTCCAGCCGATCGAGGCTCAGGCCGTCGAGTTCGTGCACGGGCTCCTGGTCGAACAGTTCGGGGCTGAGGAGCCGCACGCCCACGGTGGCCGGGTGCTCCGCGCCGCGCCACACGGCCTCGCTGATGTCGGCACGGACGCGGGCCTGCACCTCGGCCGCATCCGTGAATCGGGTGTTGTTGAAGCTGTTGAGGTAGAGCTTGAACGACTTGCTCTCCACGATGTTGGGGGTCTCGCACGGCACGGTGATGTGCGCCAGCGCCACCTGCGGCTTGCCGCGCTGGTTGAGCCACGACAGCTCGAACGCCGTCCACAGGTCGGCGCCGAAGAACGGCGCGGCGCCGGTGACACCGATCTCGGCCCGCTTGCCCGCGCGGGGGATGGGGAACAGCAAAGAGGCGTCGTACTGGTCGATGTAGGCCGACGCCTTGCCGAGTTGGGATTGTTCCGGGGTGTTCATGGATACTATTAAATTGATAGCTTGTAGCGCAATGTGGATAAGCGCCAGGGCCTGTTTTTATTTGAATTCCCGCTCGCGCAGCCACTTGGTGGCGATCCATTTTTCGCCGGCGATCACCGGGGCGCCGCCATGCAGGGTGCGCGTGGACGGGTGCGGGCGCTCGTAGCTGAAGAACACGGCATTGCCGCGCTGCGGCGCCACTTCCACATGCACATCGGGGAAGGTGGTGCCGCCGCCTTTCTCGGGCGTGTTCAGGTACATCACGAGCGTGCCCACACGCTGGCCGCCGCGCTTGACGATGGTGGGCGTGCCCGGCTCGGCGGGGTCGAAGTAGTCGTAGTGCGGCTTGTATTCGGCACCGGGGCGGTAGTGCAGCACCTGCAGGCCCTCGCCGTTCTCGATGGGCCAGTTCAGCAGGCGGGCGATGCGCTCCTCGATGCGCTGCAGCAGCGGGCTTTCGCCGCGCTGGAAGAACATGCCGTCGCTCGTGCGGTCGTCGTTGACTTCCTCGCCCCCCGTCTTGGTGGCCACGGTGAGCGAGCGCGCCATGCGCGGCGCGGCGGCGGCGATCAGCGCATCGCATTCTTCGGGCGACAGCAGGTTGCCGAACACCACGATGCGCGGCTGGGCGATCGCCAGCAGCACGTTCACGCTGCGGTCGCCGGCCTCAAGCTGCGCGGGGGATTCGTCCAGCCGCGGCTCGGGCACCGCCACGGCGGGTGGCTGGCCCTGCTGCACGGCCAGTTCGTTGAGGTGGTCCTGCAGCGTGATCTCCAGCGCATCGGCGGCCACGTCCTCATCCCAGCCCGCATCGCGCATGGACTGCAGCACCACGGGCGCGGCATAGCCTGCCTGGGCCTGCTCGATGATCCAGCGGCGCAGCTCGGACGTGATGGCCTGCCGCGCGGCACCGCGGTCCTGGTGGGTTGCCGTGGTGCTGTCCGGGTGCTGTTCAGAACGCGATGTCATGGCGGTCCTTCAACGTAAGCAGGTTTCTTTCGGGGTTACGGGGCGGGTGCTGCCTTGCGCCGGAATACCAGGCGCTCGGGCCCGGATGATGCCGGGGCAAAGGCATAGCCGTCCAGATCAAACCCTTCCAGCTGGCGGGGTGTGGCAAGGCGGTGCGTGACGGCATGGCGGGCCATGAGGCCGCGCGCGCGCTTGGCGTGGAAGCTGATGATCTTGTAGCCGCCGCCTTTCCAGTCCTCGAACACGCATTCGACCACGCGTGCCTTGAGCGCCTTGCGGTCCACGGCCTTGAAATACTCCTGCGACGCCAGGTTGACCACGACGGGCGTGGTGTCGGCGCGCAGCCGGGTGTTGAGGTGCTCGGCGATCTGGCTGCCCCAGAACTGGTACAGGTTGCTGCCCGCGGCCGTGGCCAGGCGCGTGCCCATCTCCAGCCGGTAGGGCTGCATGCGGTCGAGCGGGCGCAGCACGCCGTACAGGCCGCTCAGGATCGCCACGTGGCGCTGGGCCCAGTCCAGGTCGTCGGCGGTGAGCGCGCGCGCCTGCAGGCCTTCGTACACGTCGCCGTTGAAGGCCAGCAGCGCCTGGCGCGAGTTGGCGGCGGTGAAGCGGGGGCGCCAGGCCTGGTAGCGCGCCACGTTGAGCGCGGCCAGCTTGTCGCTCAGGTCCATGAGCGAGGCGATGTCCTGGGGGGACTGGGTGCGCAGCACCTCGATCAGGGCCGTGGACTGTGGCACGAACTGGGGCGTGGAATGGGGCAGCCCCTCGGGCAGGGGGGTGTCGTAGTCAAGGGATTTGGCAGGGGACAGCAGGAACAGCATGTGGGAGTCCGGGTGGTCCGTGGGGCTCGGAAGGGGGAAGGCTGGGTGGAGCGAGGCCGGAATGCCGGCAGCGGCCAAAATGGTACCTGCTGCAGGGCCGCCGCAGCGCCAAGGCGTTGTTCAGGGCCCCCAAAGCAAGAAGGCGGCCCTGGGCCGCCTTCTTGTTTTCAGGGCCGCAGCCGGTGGATCAGGCCGCCGGCGGCTGCTCGAAAGGCAGGGTCATCGCCGACAGGTCGCGGCGGGTTTCCACCAGCACCAGCGGGCCTTCGTCCAGCACGACCGCGGGCGGCCGTTCGCGTGGAACGCGGATGGGTTGCGGTTCGGCGGCGATCGCCGCCTGCACGGCGGCGATCTTGCCCGCGTCCGAGTTCACCCATTGCAGCCCCGACGAGGCGGCAACCTGCTGGAGCTCGTCGACCGGCAGCGTGAAGGACTGGACACGGGGC
Organism: Acidovorax sp. A79; assembly: GCF_041154505.1. GTDB lineage: Bacteria > Pseudomonadota > Gammaproteobacteria > Burkholderiales > Burkholderiaceae_C > Acidovorax. The sequence goes on along the minus strand of NZ_AP028672.1, from coordinate 1,370,248 downwards.
ATGCCGTTGGCGGCAGCCGCCGCAGCAGCAACCGCCACCGGGGCTGGCGCGGGCGCGGCAACGGGTGCGGCCGGGGGCGCCACGGGTGCCGTGGCAGCAGGGGCCGTGGCGGCCACCGGACCAGCCACGGGCGCTGGCGCTGCAACCGCCACCGGGGCGGCAGCCGGAGCCTCGGCCACGGGGGCCTCTACCGGTGCGGCGGGGGCGCTGAAGTAGCTGCGGCGTGGAGCCTCATCCTGTTCCGGCGCCGGTTCGGCCTGGGGTGCGGCGACGGCGGTGGGATCGAAGTCCAGCATCGCCGGTGCCGCTGCCGTGGTCTCGGCGCTGTCACGAGGACCTCGCTCGCCGCGTTCGCGGCGGTCACGGCCGTAGCGGTCGCGCGAGCGGCGCTCGCGGCGCTGCTGCTCTTCGCTGGCCGGGGCGCCATTGCCCGCGGCCACGTCGTTGCCGGACAGGTCCAGGTCGGGCAGCGATGCCAGCGGGGCGGTGTCGACGAAGTCGCCCGCGGCCGGCGCGGTGCTCTCCTGCGCTTCGACAGCACGGGGCGTGCGTTCGCCGCGCTCTGCACGGTCTCCACGTTCGCGGCGGCCGGAGCCTTCGCCACGGTCACGGCGCGGACCGCGCTCGCCGCGCGGCTGCTGGCCCGCTTCCGCGCTGTTGCCGTTCGGACCTTCCACCTGCGCCTGCGCGGCAGCGGTGTTGTCGCCGTTCAGGCCGGCGGCCTGGTTGCGGGGCTCGGCGTCGCGGCGGCCACGGCCACCGTCACGGCCGTTGCGGCCTTCGCGTCCCTCGCGGGCTTCGCCTTCGGGGCGGCGGTCGGTGTCGCGGGGTGGACGGCCCTCGGCGTCGCGCGGAGCGCGGCCTTCGGCCGAGCGCTCGCCACGGCGGCCGCGGCCTTCGCTGGCGCCTTCGCGGTTGCCGCCATCACGGCCGCCTTCGCGTTGGCCTTCCCGGTTGCCATCGCGGCCACCACGGCGGCCACGGCCTTCGCCGTTGCGGCCATCGCGGCGGGGCTCGCCGCGGCCCGTGGTTTCAGGTGTGGCGGCGGGGGCAGGGGCTGCTGCCACCGGTGCGGGGGCTGCCGGTGCATCGCCAAAGCCGAACAGGCTCTTGAGCCAGGAAAAGAAGCCTTGCTCCTGCGGCGCGGCGGCGGCAGCGGGCGCTGGCGCAGCCACGGGGGCCTGGGCGGGTGCCGCGGGCGCGGCAGCGGGGCGCTGGCCGGCGCGGGGTGGGCGGGCCGCGCCTTCGGGGCGGGGCTCGGCCACGGGGGCGGGTGCATCGGGCAGCACGCCCTTGATCACCGGGGTCTGCTTGTTGGTGGGCTCTTGCGAGCGGCGCGTCACGGCGGTGGGGTCTTCCACTTCTTCGGCGAGCTTGTAGCTGGCTTCGATGTGGTCCAGGCGCGGATCGTCGTGCTTGAGGCGTTCCAGGCGGTAGTTGGGGGTTTCCAGCGTCTTGTTGGGCACCATCAGCACGGCCACGCGCTGCTTGAGCTCGATCTTGGCGATCTCGGTGCGCTTTTCGTTGAGCAGGAACGAGGCCACTTCCACCGGCACCTGGCAGTGCACGGCGGCCGTGTTGTCCTTCATGGACTCTTCCTGGATGATGCGCAGGATCTGCAGGGCCGAAGATTCGGTGTCGCGGATATGGCCCGAGCCGCCGCAGCGCGGGCAGGGGATGGACGAGCCTTCGCTCAAGGCGGGCTTCAGGCGCTGGCGGCTCATCTCCATGAGGCCGAACTTGCTGATGGTGCCGAACTGCACGCGGGCGCGGTCCTGGCGCAGCGCGTCGCGCAGGCGGTTTTCCACTTCGCGGCGGTTCTTGCTCTCCTCCATGTCGATGAAGTCGATCACGATCAGGCCGCCCAGGTCGCGCAGGCGCATCTGGCGCGCCACTTCGTCGGCGGCTTCCAGGTTGGTGCGGGTGGCGGTTTCCTCGATGTCGCCGCCCTTGATGGCGCGGGCCGAGTTCACGTCCACGCTGACCAGCGCTTCGGTGTGGTCGATCACGATGGCGCCGCCCGAGGGCAGTTGCACGGTGCGGGCGTAGGCCGATTCGATCTGGTGCTCGATCTGGAAGCGGCTGAACAGGGCGGCGTCGTCGCGGTAGCGCTTCACGCGGGCGGCATGCTCGGGCATGACGTGCGCCATGAACTGCTGCGCCTGTTCGTAGATGTCGTCGGTATCGATGAGGATGTCACCGATGTCGTTGTTGAAGTAGTCGCGGATCGCGCGGATGACGAGGCTCGATTCCTGATAGATCAGGAAGGCGCCCTTGCCGCCCTTGGCGGCGCCGTCGATGGCGTTCCACAGCTTGAGCAGGTAGTTCAGGTCCCACTGCAGCTCGGGCGCGGTGCGGCCGATGCCGGCGGTGCGCGCGATGATGGACATGCCGTTGGGGTATTCCAGCTGGTCCATCGCCTCCTTGAGCTCGGCGCGGTCCTCGCCCTCGATGCGGCGCGAGACGCCACCGCCACGGGGGTTGTTGGGCATCAGCACCACGTAGCGGCCGGCCAGCGAGACGAAGGTGGTCAGGGCCGCGCCCTTATTGCCGCGCTCTTCCTTTTCGACCTGGACCAGCAACTCCTGGCCCTCGCGGATCACTTCATTGATGCGCGCCTGGCTGGGCGAGACACCGGGGGTGAAGTAGCTGCGCGAGATTTCCTTGAACGGCAGGAAGCCGTGGCGGTCTTCGCCGTAGTCGACGAAGCAGGCCTCCAGCGAAGGCTCGACGCGCGTGACGACGGCCTTGTAGATGTTGCCCTTGCGCTGTTCGCGCCCCTCGATTTCGATTTCGTAGTCGAGGAGCTTCTGTCCGTCGACGATGGCCAGGCGCCGTTCTTCAGGCTGCGTGGCGTTGATGAGCATCCGCTTCATGATGCGATTCCTTCAGTGTTTCGCGGACAGCAGCGGAGCAGCCAACCGTGACCCACGGAGAGGGCTGCGCGGGCTGCCGCCCACAGTTTCCAAACCAATACAACAAGCTCTACAGGAGCTGTGAATGCCTGGACTGACGCATCGAAACGAAGGGAATTGCCGGGAATGCCAAGGGTCTGCCGAGCGCTAGCGCGGCAGGAAAAGGCAGGGGCGCGTGGATGGGGGCGAGTGAGAGTGGCGCAGTTTTGCTACCAAAATAGTAGCGTGTTGCGCTTGCAGGACGGGCGCTGGGGCGGAATGTGCGTGTGCGGCCGGGGGCAACAGCCACCGCCACAAGGTCACCATCCATGCCATCAACAACCACATGCTCGCTTCGATCCGCTGGCAGGCTGCTCCCGGGTAGGGTGCGTCTGCCAGCTTGGGGATTCCGTATCAGTGTTTCAATCTGTCAGCCCGCCGAACGAAGCGCAGGCCACCGCAGGCATCTGGCCTGCAATCTGCGTGCACGACGCCCGCTGGCATCGACCTTCCTGCACGAGGGAAAGGGTTGCGTGGACTAAACTCCAGACAAATCAACCACTTACACAGCAACGCGCAGGTGAAACACATTATAGGGGCCAAACCGCCATCCGACCGCACCACGGCGGCAAGCCCTCCGGCGGCACGCCTGATCGAGGTCGATTCCGATTCCGCGGGCCAGCGGCTCGATAACTTTTTGATACGCCACTTGAAAGGTGTGCCAAAAACGCACGTCTACCGCATCATCCGCAGCGGCGAGGTGCGCATCAACAAAGGCCGCGTGAGTGCCGACACCCGCGTGGAAGCAGGGGACGTGGTGCGCCTGCCTCCTGTTCGAATTTCAGACAAGGTCGCCGAGAAGGCCGAGCGCCCGGCGCCCGCGCGCGAATTTCCCATCCTGCTCGAAGACGAGCACCTCATCGCCATCGACAAGCCGGCCGGCGTGGCGGTGCACGGCGGCAGCGGCGTGAGCTTCGGCGTGATCGAGCAGTTGCGCCAGGCGCGCCCGGCCGCGAAATTCCTGGAGCTGGTGCACCGGCTGGACCGCGAGACCTCGGGCATCCTGCTGGTGGCCAAGAAGCGCTCGGCGCTCACGCACCTGCAGGACCAGTTCCGCGAGCGCGAGACCGGCAAGACCTACCTGGCACTCGTCACGGGTGCCTGGCCCGCCAACAAGAAGGTCATCGACCTGCCGCTGCACAAGTACCTGCAGGCCGACGGGGAGCGCCGTGTGCGCGTGACCACGGCCGACGACCCGGACGGCATGCGCTCCGTCACGCTCGTCAAGGTGCGCAGCTCGGTGCCCCCGCGCCCCGCGCAGGGGCTGCCCGCCATGTCGCTGCTGGAGGTGACCATCAAGACCGGCCGCACCCACCAGATCCGCGTGCACCTGGCCAGCCAGGGGCATGCCATCGTGGGGGACGACAAGTACGGGGATTTCGACCTCAACAAGCGGCTGCAGAAGCTGGGCATGAAGCGCATGTTCCTGCATGCCTGGCGGTTACAGTTCAACCATCCCGCCTCGGGCGAGCGCGTGGCGCTCCATGCCGAGCTGCCGTCCGAACTGGCCGGCTTTGTGCCTTCTCCTGCCTGAAATGGCGCGAACAACCCCCCATGCCCTCCACCACCTCCCGCCCGCGCCGTTTCGATCTCATCGCCTTTGATTGGGACGGCACCCTGTTTGATTCCACCGCCATCATCGTGCGCTGCATCCAGGCGGCGGTTCGCGATGTCGGTGGCACGGTGCCCACCGACAAGGAGGCCGCCTACGTGATCGGCATGGGGCTCATGCAGGCCCTGGCCCATGCCGCCCCCGACGTGCCGCCCGAGAAGTACACCGACCTGGGCAACCGCTACCGGTTCCACTACATCCAGCACCAGGAGGACCTGAGCCTGTTCGACGGCGTGCTGCCGCTGCTGGCCGACCTGCGCGATCGCGGGCACCTGCTGGCGGTGGCCACGGGCAAGAGCCGCCGCGGCCTGGACGATGCGCTGCATTCGGTGGACCTGCGCGGCGTGTTCGATGGCTCGCGCACGGCCGACCAGACCGCGGGCAAGCCGCATCCGCTGATGCTGCAGGAGCTGATGGCCGAGTTCGACGTGCTGCCCGAGCGGCTGCTGATGGTGGGCGACACCACGCACGACCTGCAGATGGCGGTGAATGCCGGCTGCGCCAGCGTGGGGGTGAGCTACGGCGCGCATGAGCCCGAGGTGTTCCATGCGCTCAACCCGCTGCACGTGGCCCATTCGGTGCGCGATTTGCACGACTGGCTGCTGCAATACGCCTGACGGGGGTGCACGATGCGCAAGCGAGCATTCCCATGACGGACCTTCCTGACCGGGCCATTGCGTTGTGCAACAGCGCCGACCTGGCCGACAGCGGCCTGGCCGTCGCGTTTGACGTGGTCTATGCGGGGCAGACCTGCCGGGCCTTTGCCATCCGCTACCGCGGCACGCCCCATGCCTACCTCAACCGTTGCACGCACGTGGCGATGGAAATGGACTACCAGCCCGACCGGTTTTTCGACGACACCGGCCAGTGGCTGCTGTGCGCCACCCATGGTGCGGCCTACCTGCCCAGCACGGGGCAGTGCGCGGGGGGGCCCTGCCGGGGCGGCCTGGTGAAAATTGCCTTGTCGGAAAGCGATGGCGTGGTGCACTGGCATACTGCATACAACCTGCAACCCGTAGAGTTCTAGAAAATCTAGATGAATTACCCTTATGTGCTGTCGTCCGGTGCCTTGCCCGTGCCCTGGACAGGCCGCCCCGGCAAGGCAGGCGCAGCGCCAGGACGCATGACATGACCGACCCCCAACCGCCCGGTTCCCCGGGTTTTGACCCCAAAAGCAACCCAGCGCCCGACCTGTGGGCGCAATCAGCTACGAATTCAGGAGCATCTGTGAGCGACTCATCGCGTGAACCCGGCTGGGAACGCGCCACGCTGGAAAAGCTGGCCTTCTCTGCCCTGCAAGAGCAACGCAGCGCCCGCCGCTGGAAGATATTCTTCCGGCTGGCATGGCTGCTGCTGATCGCCGCCGTTGCCTTCGCCGCCCTGCGCCAGGCGTCGCCCAGCGCCAGCAAGAGCGCGCCGCACACGGCGGTGGTCGACATCAAGGGCGAGATCGCCGCGGGCGCCGAGGCCAGCGCCGAGTTCGTCGTGGCCGCGATGCGCAGCGCGCTGGAGGACGAAGGCTCGCAGGCGCTGGTGCTGCTCATCAATTCGCCCGGCGGCAGCCCGGTGCAGGCCGGCATCATCAACGACGAGATCGTGCGCCTGAAGGCCAAGCACAACAAGCCGATCTATGCCGTGGTGGAGGAAACCTGCGCCTCGGCCGCGTACTACATCGCCGCCGCAGCGGACGACATCTATGTGGACAAGGCCAGCATCGTGGGCAGCATCGGCGTGCTGATGGATGGCTTCGGCTTCACCGGCACCATGGAAAAGCTGGGCGTGGAGCGCCGCCTGCTGACCGCTGGCGAGAACAAGGGCTTTCTCGACCCGTTCAGTCCGCAGACCGAAAAGCAGCGCGCCTACGCGCAGACCATGCTCGACCAGATCCACCAGCAGTTCATCGCCGTGGTGAAGGCCGGGCGCGGCGACCGCCTCAAGACCACGCCCGACACGTTCAGCGGCCTGTTCTGGACCGGCCAGCAGGCCGTGGAAATGGGCCTGGCAGACAAGCTGGGCAACCTGGACTACGTGGCGCGTGAAGTGGTCAAGGCCGAGGACATCATCGACTACACCCGCCGCGACAACGTGGCCGAACGCCTGGTCAAGCGTTTTGGCGCCGCCATCGGCGTGGGCGCGGTCAAGTCGCTGTCAGTGGCGGGGCCGCAGCTGCGCTGACGCCACCTGATCTGGCCTGCGGGCCGCTCGCAGCCAATGCCCTGGGTGGAGATTCCATCCGGGGCATTTTTGCGTATGGGCGTGTGTGAATGGCGCTGCTGACCGGGCCGTGCAAGCCTCAGGGGCGGCAGGAGGGTGGAGGGGCCGGGGTGTGATGCCTGCTTCAGCTGTCCAGCCCGCCGGCCCTGCGCTGGCGCGAGCCGTCTTCAAGGATGGTGTCGTCCGCCACGAGCTTGCCCGCTTCGTCCCACTGCTTGCGCGCCGTGAGGCGTGTGCGGCCGCGGGCATCGGGGACGGAATACTGCTCTTCCATCGCCGGCCGGCCGTTGTCGTGGAACGCCTGCTGCGTTCCCACGGGCCACTGGTCCTTGGTGAGCTGGTCGCGCCGCAGGAGGCTGCCGTCGTCGCGGTACATCTCGCGCAGCAGGCGGGCCTGCTCGCCGGTGCCGCTCCAGGTGCTGCGTTCGCGCACGGACCCGTTGAGGTACCAGCGCTCCACCTGCACCTCGCGCCCGCCGTCAAAACCGCGCTGCTCGATGAGCTGGCCCGATGCGCCGTAGCGCCGGGTGCTCCACAGAGGGCCCCGGGTGTCGCGCAGCGCGCGCTCGTCGGGGGCGAAAACGCGTTCCTCGCGCAGCACGCTCCTGCCGCCTTCGGTGTGGAAGCTGCGGTGAACGCGCCGGCCTTCCACCACGAGCTGCTGGGCGGAGACGAGGCCGTCGCCGTTCCATTCGGTGGCGCTCAGCAGGCGGCCCTGGTCGTACCGAAGCTGTGCGGTTGGGGTCCCGTTTTCCGCGTGCAGCAGGGTGTCGGTGGCGCCATCGAAGCCGCAGAGCTTGCGGTCTTCGGGCAGCACGCTGGCACGGGGGCAGAGCAGGCGCGTGGGCTGGCCCCTGCCGTTGGTCTCCACATGAAAGAGCTCCTGCCCGTCGCCATGGAACGACACCCGCTCCACGCGGCCGGTGGCATCGAAGCGGCGCACCGCGCCCTGGGTGCGGCCGTTGTCGGCGGTTTCCTCGCGCCGCACCTGGCCGTTGGGCCAGAACTCGGCCACCCGGCCGTGGCTGTTGCCGCGTTCGTTCACCGTGCGCTCGCGCTGCAGGCGGCCTTCGCGGTCGAACATGCGCTCCTGGCCGATGTACTTGCCATTGCGCAGCTCCTGCTCTCGCTGGACATGGCCCGTGTCCTCTTCGCGGCAGCGCACGAGCCCGGACTGTCCGGCCGTTTCGGCGCCGTTGGAGATGTTGATGGCCTTGCCGTTCAATTCACAACGAATAATGGCCTCTGCGCTTGTCATATAAGCGCTACAAGCTATTAAAAATATAGCAACTGAATGCGACTGCATGTCAGCGGCCCAATGCGAACACCACGGGGGTGCGGTTGTCGGGGGGCTCGGGCTGCTGGCGCCATTGCCGCACCAGCTGGCTGCGGATGCGTGCGTCCGGCAGCGTCAGCCCGCTGGCCAGCGCCAGCCGGGTGTGGGGTTGCAGCGCCTGGACCAGCGCCTGCCACAGGGCCGCATTGCGGTACGGGGTTTCGATGAAGAGCTGGGTCTGCCCTGTCTTGAGGGCCAGGCCTTCGAGTTCCTTGATGCGCTGGGTGCGCTCCTGGCTGTCCTGTGGCAGATAACCGACGAATGCGAAGTTCTGCCCGTTCAGGCCGCTGGCCGCCAGTGCGAGGAGCAGCGACACCGGGCCCACCAGGGGGGCCACGGGGATCTGCAGATCGTGCGCGGCGCGCACCACGGACGAGCCCGGGTCGGCCACGGCGGGCATGCCCGCCTCGCTGACCAGTCCCATGTCATGCCCCGCCAGCGCGGCGGCCAGCAGGGGGCGGGCATCGAAGGGGGCCGACCCCTTGTCGCCATGATCTCCCTTCTTGTGCACCTCGCGCGGCAGTTCGGTGATCTGCTGCTGCTGTAGGGAAGCGGCCAGGGGGTGGAGGGCATCGACGCGCTTGAGGTAGGCGCGGGTGCTCTTGGCGTTCTCGCACACCCAGTGGGTGAGCCGCGCGGCGGTCTGCAAGGTGCTGGCGGGCAGCGCATCCTGCAGCGGAACCTGGCTGTCGCAGCCAAAATCGAGCGGCGCGGGCACCAGGTACAGCGTTCCGGTTCTTGCGTTCATCGCTGGGCTCCATGGGGCTGCGTGGTACCGGCCGTCCAGGCAGCTGGCGCAGCCCAGGCCGGGGCGTGCCCTTCTGCGCAAGGAGAGGGTGGCTGCGCGACGCGGCTCGGGGGATGTTTCATCACGGCAGTACCAGCCCTGCCGCCCGCAGCATGCGGCAGGTGCGGATCAGGGGCAGCCCAATGAGCGCGGTGGGGTCGTCGCTCACGATGGCATCGAGCAGCACGATGCCCAGGCCTTCGCTCTTGGCGCTGCCCGCGCAGTCGTAGGGCTGCTCGGCGCGCAGGTAGCGCTCTATCTCTGCGTCGGACAGGTCGCGGAATTTCACCTCCACCGCAGCCAGGTCCACCTGCTCGAAGCCCGTGGCGGCGCATACCACGGCCACGGCGGTCTGGAACACCACGGTCTGGCCCCGCATCTGGCGCAACTGCTGCACCGCGCGCTCGTGGTGGCCCGGCTTGCCCAGGGGTTCGCCCGCAAGGTCGGCGACCTGGTCGGAGCCGATCACCACGGCATCGGGGTGCTGGCGGGCCACCGCCTGGGCCTTGGCCACCGCCAGGCGCAGGGCCAGCGCGCGCGGGGCCTCGCCCGGGCGGGGCGTCTCGTCCACATCGGGGGCGGCAACGTCGAAAGGCAGGTTCAACCGCTGGAGCAATTCGCGCCGGTACCGCGAGGTGGAGCCCAATACCAGAGGGCGTTGCAGGGGAGGGGATTGATGCATGCGCCGATTCTCTTACACTGCCGCCATGACCAAGGAATTCTCCGCACAGCGCCTGGACGTGAAAGCCTTTGCACAGGCGGGCGGTCGGCTGTCGGGCCACGATTCGCTCTTGAAGTACGAACGCCTGGCCCAGGAGGCCAAGGGCCTGCACCCGGACCTGATGGTGGACTGGGAGGCGGTCGGCGAAGTGCGCACGGCGCTGGGTGGCATGGGCCAGGTGTGGCTGCATCTCAAGGTGCAGGCCAGTTTCCCCATGGAGTGCCAGCGCTGCATGACCCCGGTGGATGTCCCCTTGGAGGTGGACCGCGAGTTCCGCTTCGTGGCCGACGAAGCCACGGCCGAGGCGCTGGACGACGAGAGCGAGGAAGACCTGCTGGCCATGAGCCGCGAATTTGATCTGCGCGAGCTGATCGAAGACGAATTGCTGATGGCGCTGCCCGTGGTGCCCAAGCACGACGAATGCCCGACCTCGGTGCCCCTGGCTTCCTCGGATGAGGATTTCGAAGAGGCCAACGCCGAGAAGCCCAACCCATTTGCCGCGCTGGCGGGCCTGCGAAAACCCGGCAAAGGGTCATAAAGAGGCCGCGAGCCATTTAGGCTATAATCGAGGGCTTCGCGCGAATCCCCTCGTGTCTTTAATGGGCTGATCGCGTTTTTACCAACCTATTCAAGACCAGGAGCCATCATGGCCGTTCAGCAAAACAAAAAGTCCCCTTCCAAGCGCGGCATGCACCGCTCGCACAATGCCCTGAATGTGCCGGGCATTGCCGTGGAACCCACGACCGGTGAAACGCACCTGCGCCACCACATCAGCCCCAACGGCTTCTACCGCGGCCGCCAGGTGCTGAAAAACAAGTCTGAAGCCTGACTTTCGCCCCATCCAAAGGCCCGTTGCTACTGAAATCGTAGCGCGGGCCTTTGTTTTGACCGTTGCATTTCATCTTCCGGCCTGTCTGGCCGGTCGGACAAGTCGCCCATGATCACACTGGCTGTTGACTGCATGGGGGGCGACCATGGCCCCCGCGTCACGCTCGCGGCGTGCCGCCAGTTCCTAGATAACCACCCTGATGCCCGCCTGCTGCTCGTTGGCCTGGCGGACAGCCTGCAGTCGTTCTCGCACGACCGCGCCACCATCGTGCCCGCTTCCGAAGTGGTGGCCATGGATGACCCCGTGGAGGTGGCCCTGCGCAGGAAGAAGGACTCTTCGATGCGCGTGGCGATCCAGCAGGTCAAGGATGGCGCCGCCTCGGCGGCTGTCTCCGCAGGCAATACCGGCGCCCTGATGGCTATTGCCCGCTATCTGCTCAAGACGCTCGACGGCATCGACCGCCCGGCCATCGCCACGCAGATGCCCAATGCCGCCGGCGGCGCCACCACGGTACTGGACCTGGGCGCCAACGTGGATTGCTCTGCGGAGCACCTGCTTCAGTTCGCCGTCATGGGCTCCGCGCTGGTGTCCGCCCTCAGGGATGGCGGCGAGCCGACGGTGGGCCTCCTCAATATTGGTGAGGAAGTCATCAAGGGCAGCGAAGTGATTAAAAAAGCAGGTGAACTCCTGCGATCTGCTGCCAATTCTGGCGATCTGAATTTTTATGGAAATGTCGAAGGCAATGACATCTTCAAGGGAACGGTGGATATCGTCGTGTGTGACGGCTTTGTCGGCAACGTGGCCCTCAAGGCCAGCGAAGGCGTCGCGTCGATGATCATCGGTGCACTCAAGACCGAGTTCTCGCGCAACATCTTCACCAAAATTGCTGCCATCACTGCCTATCCGGTCTTAAAAGCGCTGATGAAGCGCATGGACTACCGTCGGTACAACGGTGCGGCCCTTCTGGGGCTGCGTGGGCTGGTCTTCAAGAGCCATGGGTCGGCTGACACAATGGCCTTCGAGCAGGCGTTGAACCGGGCGTATGATGCAGCCCGCAACAACTTGCTCGACCGTGTCCGGACCCGGATTGCGCATGCAGCGCCTCTTCTGGTGCCTGCAGATGCACAGCCCCAGCCTGGCGTTGCGGCGACGATCACACATTGATGAGACGCTACTCCCGCATTACCGGCACCGGCAGCTACCTGCCCCCGCGCCGGCTGACCAACGCTGATCTGGTGGCCGAACTGGCCCAGCGCGGCATAGAAACCTCGGACGAATGGATCGTGGAGCGCACGGGCATCCGCGCCCGCCATTTCGCGGCGCCTGATGTCGCCAGCAGCGATCTGGGGCTGGAAGCCGCGCGCAACGCCCTGGAGGCCGCGGGGCTGCAGCCCACGGACATCGATCTGATCATCGTGGCCACGTCCACGCCGGACATGGTGTTTCCTTCGGCTGCCTGCATATTGCAGAACAAGCTGGGCGCCAATGGTTGCCCGGCGTTTGATGTGCAGGCGGTGTGCAGCGGTTTTGTCTATGCCCTGTCCGTGGCGGATGCCATGATCCAGACCGGCGCCGCCAACCGCGCGCTGGTCATTGGCGCTGAGGTTTTCAGCCGTATCCTGGACTTCAACGACCGTACCACCTGCGTGCTGTTTGGCGATGGGGCGGGTGCTGTGGTGCTGGAAGCGTCTGAGACGCCCGGCATCCTGTCCAGCGACCTGCACGCCGACGGCAGGCATGTGGGAATCCTGTGCGTGCCTGGCAACGTGGCCGGTGGCCAGGTGCTGGGGGACCCGGTCCTCAAGATGGACGGGCAGGCTGTTTTCAAGCTCGCTGTCGGGGTGCTCGAAAAGGCCGCGCATGCGGTGCTCGCGAAGGCGGGCATGACGGAGGCCGACATCGACTGGCTGATCCCGCACCAGGCCAACATCCGCATCATGCAGGGCACCGCCCGCAAGCTCAAGCTGTCCATGGACAAGGTGGTGGTCACGGTGGACCAGCATGGCAATACATCGGCCGCTTCCATTCCCCTCGCGCTGGACCACGCGGTGCGCTCTGGCCAGGTCAAAAAGGGCGAGACCCTGCTGCTCGAAGGTGTGGGCGGTGGCTTTACCTGGGGCGCGGTGCTCCTGAAGTTATAGCTTTCAGCGCTTGTTGAATAAGCGCTGGGACTCGATTTCAATCATATTTCTGGATTTTTCATGAAATCTTTTGCATTTGTCTTTCCGGGGCAAGGCTCGCAATCGGTGGGCATGCTCGACGGATGGGGCGATCACCCGGTGGTCGTCCAGACCCTGCAGGAGGCATCGGATGCCCTGGGCGAGAACGTCAGCCTGTTGATCAAGGGCGGCCCCAAGGAGGCGCTTGCGCTGACCACCAATACGCAGCCCGTGATGCTGGTGGCGGGGGTCGCTGCATGGCGCGTGTGGCGCGCGGAGGGCGGCGCGGCTCCCGTGGCTGTGGCTGGCCATTCGCTGGGCGAGTATTCGGCGCTGGTGGCGGCGGGGGTGCTGACGCTGGCCCAGGCCGCGCCACTGGTGCGCCTGCGGGCGGCCGCCATGCAGGAGGCCGTGCCCGTCGGCACCGGAGCGATGGCGGCGATTCTGGGCATGGAAGCCTCCAAGGTCATCGCGGGCTGCGCCGAGGCGCTGGCTTCGCTGGGTGCGGGCACGTCCGAGGTGGTCGAGGCGGTCAATTTCAACGACCCCATCCAGACCGTCATTGCAGGGACCAAGGCGGGTGTCGACAAGGCCTGCGAAGTTCTCAAGGCGGCGGGTGCCAAGCGTGCATTGCTGTTGCCTGTCTCCGCACCCTTTCATTCCAGCCTGATGAAGCCCGCCGCCGAGAAGCTGCGGCTGGCGCTGGCGGATGTGGCGTTTGCCGTTCCCCAGATCCCTGTGCTGAACAACGTGGATGTCGCGGTTCGCCAGGACGCGGATGCGATCCGGGATGCGCTGTACCGGCAGGCCTTTGGCCCCGTGCGCTGGGTGGAATGCGTGCAGGCCCTCAAGGCGCGCGGCGTGACCCATATTGTTGAAAGTGGCCCTGGCAAGGTGCTGGCCGGCCTGACCAAGCGCATCGACCCCGAGTTGGTGGGTGGTGCAATGTTTGATCCGGCCACGCTGGCCGAAACCCGGGAGTTGCTGGCATGACGGAAACCTCATCGGCCGCGCAGGTGGCGTTGGTGACAGGCGCATCGCGCGGCATTGGCGCGGCCATTGCGCTGGAACTGGCTGTTCGTGGCTATCAAGTGGTGGGCACGGCCACGACCGACGAGGGGGCTGAGCGCATCAGCCAGGCCCTGTCGGCCTATCCGGGCTGCCGCGGCGCCAACCTGAACGTGAACGATGCGGCCGCCGTTGATGCGCTGCTGGATGCCATCGTCAAGCAGCAGGGCGGATTGCATGTGCTGGTGAACAATGCGGGCATCACCCGCGATACGCTGGCCATGCGCATGAAGGACGACGACTGGGACGCGGTGCTCGACACCAATCTCAAGGCCGTCTTTCGCGTGAGCCGTGCGGCCATCCGTCCGATGATGAAGCAGCGTTTTGGGCGCATCATCAGCATCACCAGCGTGGTGGGTGCCTCGGGCAATCCAGGCCAGGCCAACTACGCGGCCGCCAAGGCGGGCGTGGCCGGCATGGCGCGCGCACTGGCCCGCGAACTGGGCAGCCGCGGCATCACGGTCAACTGTGTGGCGCCGGGTTTTATCGAAACCGACATGACCTCCGTGTTGCCCGAAGACCAGCAAAAAGCGCTCAATGCGCAGATTCCCCTGGGCCACATGGGCAAGCCCGCAGACATCGCCCATGCGGTGGCCTACCTGGCTTCGCGCGAGGCTGGCTATGTCACCGGGCAGGAGTTGCATGTCAATGGCGGCATGTATATGTAATTGATGGAAGATAACGCCGGTTCATCCGGACGGCGGGCTGCTGAGGGGCTTCTCCTGAAGCAGCTAGAATCGCGGATTCATTCACAACCCCCAGAGGGAAACCATGAGCGATATCGAAGCACGCGTCAAAAAAATCATTGCCGAACAACTCGGCGTGGAAGAGTCCCAAGTCACCAATGAAAAGGCCTTCGTGGCAGACCTCGGTGCCGACTCGCTTGACACGGTGGAGCTGGTGATGGCGCTGGAAGACGAATTCGGCATCGAGATTCCGGATGAAGACGCCGAGAAGATCACCACGGTGCAAAACGCCATCGACTACGCCAATACCCACCAGAAGGCCTGAGCGGCGCTCTGCGCCTGACTCAAGCGATCAGCAGAAGGTTTTTTACGCATGAGCCGTCGTCGCGTTGTCGTGACCGGCCTGGGATGCGTCAGCCCCGTGGGCAACACGGTGGCCGAATCCTGGGCCAACCTCCTTGCCGGAAAATCCGGCATTGATCTCATCACCAAGTTCGACGCGTCGAACTTCGCCTGCAAGATCGCGGGGGAGGTCAAAGGTCTTGACCTGGAGTCGTACATCAGCGCCAAGGATGCGCGCGCGATGGACAGCTTCATTCATTTCGGCATCGCGGCAGCTGCGCAGGCGGTGCAGGATGCCGGCCTGCCCACGGGTGAGGCGCTCAGCGAAGAGTTCGCCACGCGCATTGCCTGTGTGATCGGATCGGGGATTGGTGGCCTGCCACTGATCGAGAACACCCACGCGGAACTGGTCAGCCGCGGCCCCCGTCGCATCACGCCGTTCTTCGTGCCGGCGTCCATCATCAACATGGTGGCGGGCCACGTGTCCATGCGCTTTGGCTTCAAGGGCCCCAACCTGGCGGTGGTCACTGCCTGCACCACGGGCCTGCACTGCATCGGCGAGGCCGGCCGGATGATCGAGTACGGCGATGCCGACGTGGTGGTCGCCGGTGGCACGGAATCCACCGTGTCGCCGCTGGGCATCGGGGGGTTCGCGGCCATGCGTGCCCTGTCCACCCGCAACGACGACCCCAAGACAGCATCCCGCCCCTGGGACAAGGACCGCGATGGTTTTGTGCTGGGCGAGGGCGCCGGCGTGATGGTGCTGGAAGAATACGAGCATGCCAAAGCCCGGGGTGCCAAGATTTACGCAGAATTGAGCGGCTTTGGCATGAGTGCCGATGCCGGGCACATGACGGCCCCCAACATGGATGGCCCGCGCCGTGCCATGCTCAACGCCTTGCGCAATGCGGGCATGAATGCCGACCAGGTCGACTACCTGAACGCCCACGGTACTTCCACGCCCCTGGGTGACATCAACGAAACAAATGCCATCAAGGCGGCTTTGGGCGACCATGCCTACAAGACCGTGGTGAGTTCTACCAAATCCATGACCGGCCACTTGCTGGGCGGCGCGGGTGGTATCGAGAGCATCTTCACGGTGTTGGCGCTGCATGAGCAAAAAGTGCCGCCGACCATCAATTTGCTGAATCAGGATCCGGAGTGCGATCTGGATTACTGCGCCAACACGGCGCGTGACATGAAGATCGACGTGGCCGTCAAGAACAACTTCGGTTTTGGCGGCACCAACGGAACCCTGGTCTTCAAACGCGTCTGATTCTCTGGCATCACATCCTGCCGCGCTGGATGACAAGGCCTTCCTGCCTTGTTGTTGCCTTGAGCCCGAGGGCAGGCCTGCCGCGAAGCTGTGCCCCGGCCTGGGCCGTGGGCTTTTGGTGACCGGTGGCGCGCCATGGACGTGACCTCCTCGCGGCGGCCGCCGGCGGTGCTGTACCCCCTGCGGCGCAGCCGTGCCCTGGGCTGTGTGCTGGCTGGCGCGCTGCTGGCAGGCGCGGGCGGGCTCGGCGCGTGGTTCTTTCGAGGCTCGGGTGCGGGCTCCCTCTGGCCTGTTCTGGCCGGCGGCGGGCTCTGGCTCGTGGCCGCCGCCAGCGCACTGCACTTCTGGGTTCACCAGCTTTCTGGTGCCATTCGCTGGGACGGACAGTCCTGGGCTCTGGAGAGTGGGCAGCCCGGCGACACATTGGCGGCACTTTCCGCTTCCCCGGAAGTCCTTCTCGACGTGCAATCGCATCTGTGGCTGCATGCGCGGCCCGCGGGGCGCGGCCGCATCTGGCTGTGGCTGGAGCGTTCCACCCAGCCTGAACGTTGGATGGATCTGCGCCGTGCGGTATATTCGCGCCCCAGACCGGGCGCTGGCAACGCTGACGAAACCGCCCCGGCAGCAGCCGTGGGGCGTGAATCCTGAGTATCCATGACTGTAATTCCGCCTTCCCCTTCCGAAGACAGCGATCTCCAACTGGTGGAGCGCACGGTGGCGGGCGATCAGCGCGCCTATGAGCTACTGGTCATCAAGTACCAGCGCCGCATCGAGCGCCTCATTGGGCGCATGGTGCGCGACACCGACCTCGTGCAGGACATCGCACAGGAGACGTTCATCCGTGCCTACCGCGCGCTGCATCAGTTCCGCGGCGATGCGCAGTTCTACACCTGGCTCTACCGGATTGCCGTCAATACCGCCAAGAAGGCGCTGATGGACATGAAACGCAATCCCGTCATTTCGGAGAATGCGCTGCGAGGGAATGAGGATGAAGATGAAACTTCCCGCCTCGGACACGAACTAACCAGCGAAGAAACCCCCGAAACCGTGCTCGCGGCCCGAGAAATCGCGCAAGCCGTCAATGCGGCCATGGAGGCATTACCCGAAGATCTGCGCCAGGCGGTGACCTTGCGCGAGATCGAGGGACTGAGTTACGAAGAGATCGCAACGGCCATGGATTGCCCCATTGGCACGGTGCGGTCCCGGATTTTCCGGGCGCGTGAGGCCATTTCGGCAAAAGTGCGCCCCTTGCTTGAAAACCAGTCGGGCAAACGGTGGTGAGGTAATGAAATGAACAAGGCTGTACGTAGCGATGGATTGGCAGAGGGCGCCGTGGTGAATGAGATGCACAGGCGCGAACAGTTGTCTGCACTGGCCGATGGCCAGTTGCAGGGGGATGAGTTGGCCGATGCCCTGGCCTACGCGGAGCAAGCCGAGGGGCATGCGGCGTGGCAGCTCTACCACCTGGTGGGTGACGTATTGCGTTCGTCCGATCTGGCGCGGCCCTCCAGCCCGGATTTCATGGCACGGCTGCGCGATGAGCTCGCCAAGGAAGGGCCTGCCCTGGGCGTTCAGCCCCCGGTGCAGGTGGCAGTGGTGGCTCCCGTGATGGAGAGTGCCGCCAATGCGTCCGTCTTCCGCTGGAAGATGGTCGCTGGTTTTGCGTCGCTGGCGGCGGTGGCCGCGATTGGATGGACCTCCTTGGCTGGCCTGCAAGGCACTGGTGCGGCGGGTCCGTCGGGCGGTGCCCAGCTCGCTCTTGCGCCGGAATCCGCGCCCAGCACCGCTGGCACGCCCGTGGTGGCCGTGGCGGATGCCGAAGGTGGGGCACAGGTGATGATTCGCGATCCCCGCCTGGACGAGTTGCTGGCGGCGCACAAGCAGTTTGGCAGCACTTCCGCCCTGCAGATGCCCGCGGGCTTCCTGCGCAATGCGACATTTGAGACACCCGGCCGCTGAGTCAAGGATGGCTCTTTGTGCTGAGACCGTGCGATGACCAATACAGGGGTTGCGGGCAATAGCGTGATTGTGCCATGCCGGTGGTTCAGGTCCGGGTGGGTGGCGGTGCTTCTGTGCGTGGCGGGGCTTTCCGCCGCGATGGGGGAGGCGCAACCGGAAAAGTCGCCTCGTCCGTTGGGAGACGCGGCCCCGGTGCCCGCGGCGCGCACCATCGTGCAGTGGATTGAGCGCATGCACAGCGCGCCCTGCATCCGGCCCTATGCGGGAACCTTCGTGGTGCTTGCAGCCTCGGGCGCGATGGCCAGTTCGCGCATCTGGCACGCCTGTGAAGGGCAGCAGCAGATGGAGCGCGTGGAGGCGCTGAGCGGCACGCCGCGGACTATTTTCCGGCGCGATGACGAGGTGCGCACTTTCTGGCCCCAGTCCCGGGTGGTCCGCTCGGACCGCCGCGAAGCCTCGGGGCAGTTTCCGCGCGTTCCTGTGGTCAACGGCACGTCGATCTCCCAGTTCTATGTCTCGCGTTCGGTGGGGCAGGAGCGGGTGGCGGGTTTTGTCGCGGACGTGGTGTGGTTCAAGCCGGTGGACTCCCTGCGTTTCGGCTACAGGCTGTGGAGCGAGCGGGACACCGGCCTTGTCGTGAAGCTGCAGACACTGGCTGCGGATGGCCGCGTTCTGGAGCAGGCCGCCTTTTCAGAGCTGGATCTGAATGCGCCCGTGCGAGTGGAGCAGCTCTCGCGCCTGATGGATGCCACGGAGGGCTACAAGGTCGTGGCACCGGCCGTGGTCAAGACCACCGCGTCGGCCGAGGGGTGGGCCTTGCGCCAGCCGGTCGCGGGATTTGTTCCGGTGAGTTGCCATCGGCGCGCGGTGTCTGCCGCGGACGATGCCCAGGGCATTCTGCAATGCCTGTACTCCGATGGCCTCGCGTCGGTCTCGCTGTTCGTGGAGCCGTTTGATCCCCAGCGGCACCCGGCGCAGCCCCAGGTGTCGAGCATGGGCGCCACCCAATTGCTGGCGATGCGGGTCTTGCCCGATGTGTGGCTCACCGCGGTCGGAGAGGTGCCGCTGCAGACCCTTCGCCTGTTTGCCGGGCAACTGGAGCGCACCCGCTGATTGCGCGGCTGCCACTCCGTGGGGTGGCGGGCCGCTGCGGGTTGCGGCCTGCCCTTCAGAGGGGCATGCAGACAGCACTGTCAGCGCGGGAACCAAATGGCCGCACACTCTTCACAGTTACATACAGTTTGATGACTGCGTTCGTCACAATTCACGAAAGGTCGATGATGCCGAAGTTCGATGGAAATGCGCTGCGCTCCGTAGCATTTGCGTGCATGTTCGCCGGGGTTGCCGGTGGAGCGTTTTTGCCCCAGGCCGCCTTCGCGCAGCCCGCCGCAGCTGTGCGTGGCCTGCCAGACTTTACCGACCTGGTGGACCAGGTGGGCCCGTCCGTGGTCAACATACGGACCGTGGAAAAGGCGTCGAGCCGCGCGAGCGCGAATGGCATGGACGAGGAAATGCTGGAGTTCTTCCGCCGTTTCGGAGTGCCGATTCCCAACGTGCCGAGGCAGCAGCGCCCGCAGCGGCCCCAGGACGACGAGCAGCCCCGTGGCGTGGGCTCGGGCTTCATCCTGACCACGGACGGGTTTGTCATGACGAACGCGCATGTCGTGGAGGGGGCCGATGAGGTGATCGTCACGCTGACCGACAAGCGTGAGTTCAAGGCCAAGATCATCGGCGCGGACAAGCGCACGGACGTGGCCGTGGTCAAGATCGAGGCCACCGGGCTGCCCGCAGTGAAGGTGGGTGATCTGGGGCGCCTGCGTGTCGGAGAGTGGGTCATGGCGATTGGCTCGCCTTTCGGGCTGGAGAACACGGTGACCGCGGGCATCGTCAGTGCCAAGCAGCGCGATACCGGCGACTACCTGCCCTTCATCCAGACCGACGTGGCCATCAACCCTGGGAACTCGGGGGGGCCCCTGATCAACATGCGCGGCGAGGTGGTGGGGATCAACAGCCAGATCTATTCGCGCTCGGGTGGATTCATGGGTATTTCGTTTGCCATCCCGATGGATGAAGCCATCCGGGTGAGCGAACAATTGCGCGCGTCCGGGCGGGTCACGCGGGGTCGCATCGGCGTGCAGATCGGACAGGTCACCAAGGACGTGGCGGAATCGATTGGCCTGGGCAAGGCGCAGGGGGCCCTGGTGACCGGCGTGGAGGCTGGATCGCCGGCAGACAAGGCCGGGGTGGAAGCGGGGGACATCATCACCCGTTTCGATGGCAAGACCATCGAGAAGGTGGCTGATTTGCCCCGGCTGGTGGGCAACACCAAGCCCGGCACCAAGAGCACCATGACCGTATTCCGCCGGGGCGCTTCGCGGGATCTGGGCATCACCATTGCCGAGATCGAGCCTGACAAGCCCGCGGCCGCCAAAGCGGCAGAACGGGAAGAGAAGCCCAAGGCATCGGCCGCTGCGCAGCAAATCGGGCTGGCGGTGATTGAACTTTCCGATGCGCAGAAGAAGGAACTCAAGGTCAAGGGAGGGGTACTGGTGGCGACCGCCACGGAGGCTGCCGCGCGTGCCGGCCTGCGCGAAGGTGACGTGATTCTTGCGATCGCAAACACCGAGGTATCGGGGGTCAAGGAGTTCGAAGCCGTGCTGGCAAAGGCGGACAAGAGCAAGGCCATCAATGTGCTGTACCGACGCGGAGAGTGGGCGCAATATGCCTTGATCCGGCCCGGACGCTGAGGCGTCGGATGTGCGGGTGGGGGCGCCTGGGCGGCGATTCCCCACTTTTGCAATGGGCTATTCGACCGCGGCGAAAGGTTTTTTGGCGTTTTTGCTGGAGCCTCTCCGAAGGCATGAATGTTAGCTTTTGCTAACTTTTTCAGGGTCTATCAACTGGATTCGATAGAATAGAGGCTCCTGTTCAACGCTAATCTGTATATTGGCCAGGCGCGGATTCACGATGCGGGATGCGCTGGTGCAATGCACAGCTGATCCACAGCTCACCCACAAGTTGTCCAGCGTTGTTGTTGTGCAGACTGTGAATAAGTTGTGAATAAAATCCCTGTTGCACCCTGGCAACTCCCCCTGGATGCAGTCGTATGGGCTTTTTCCTGCGGGCTTTTTGCCTACAATGAAGCTCCAACTATCGCAGTTGCCAATGATTGTTGGTTCAGGGCGCGTCGCCATTCGACGCGCCCTTTTTTCTTGTGTGCTCCGTTTTAATTCAATCACTTGACGCTTTCCGTTGATGAACCACATCAGAAATTTTTCCATCATTGCGCACATCGACCATGGCAAGTCGACGCTCGCTGATCGCTTGATCCAGCGCTGTGGCGGCCTTGCGGACCGTGAGATGGAGGCCCAGGTTCTGGACTCGATGGACATCGAAAAGGAGCGTGGGATAACCATCAAGGCGCAGACGGCGGCACTGCAATACAAGGCACAGGATGGCCAGGTCTACAACCTCAATCTGATCGACACGCCGGGTCATGTGGACTTCTCGTATGAAGTGAGCCGCTCGCTGTCTGCCTGCGAGGGCGCGTTGCTGGTGGTCGATGCATCCCAGGGCGTCGAAGCCCAGACGGTCGCGAACTGCTACACGGCGCTGGACCTGGGTGTCGAGGTCGTGCCGGTGCTCAACAAGATGGATTTGCCCAATGCGGATCCGGACAACGCCAAGGCCGAGATCGAGGACGTGATCGGCATCGACGCCACGGATGCCATTCCATGTTCCGCCAAGACGGGCATGGGCATCGAGGAGATCCTGGAAGCCATCGTCGCCAAGGTGCCCGCGCCGCGCGGCAATGCGCAGGGTCCGCTGCGGGCCATGATCATCGACAGCTGGTTTGACAGCTATGTCGGCGTCGTGATGCTGGTGCGCGTGGTGGACGGGCGGCTGCTCAAGGGCGAGCGCATCAAGATGATGGCCAGTGGCGCCGTGTACAACGCCGACAACCTGGGGGTGTTCACGCCCGCCAACGAGCCGCGCAATTCGCTGGATGCAGGGCAGGTGGGCTACATCATCGCGGGCATCAAGGAGCTGCAGGCCGCCAAGGTCGGCGACACGATCACGCTGGAAAAGAAGCTGCCCAACAACGCAGGCCCCGCCGCCGAGGCCTTGCCCGGCTTCAAGGAAATCCAGCCGCAGGTTTTCGCGGGGCTGTACCCCACCGAAGCGAGCGAGTACGACTCGCTGCGCGATGCGCTGGAAAAGCTCAAGCTCAACGACGCCTCGCTGCACTACGAACCCGAAGTGAGCCAGGCGCTGGGCTTTGGTTTTCGTTGCGGATTCCTCGGGCTCCTGCACATGGAAATCGTGCAGGAGCGCCTGGAGCGGGAGTTCGACCAGGACCTCATCACCACGGCGCCCAGCGTGGTCTACCAGGTGGTCAAGGCCGATGGCGAAGTGATCATGGTCGAGAATCCCTCCAAGATGCCGGACCAGGGGCGGCTGGAGGAGATCCGCGAGCCCATCGTCACGGTGCATCTGTACATGCCGCAGGACTATGTGGGCCCGGTGATGACACTGGCCAACCAGAAGCGCGGCGTGCAGATGAACATGGCATACCACGGCCGCCAGGTGATGCTCACCTACGAAATGCCGCTGGGCGAAATCGTGCTCGACTTCTTCGACAAGCTCAAGTCGGTGTCGCGCGGCTATGCCTCCATGGACTACGAGTTCAAGGAATACCGCGCCTCCGATGTGGTGAAGGTCGACATCCTGCTCAACGGTGAAAAGGTCGACGCGCTGTCCATCATCGTGCACCGCTCGCAATCGCAGTACCGCGGACGTGCCGTGGTCGCCAAGATGCGCGAGATCATCAGCCGCCAGATGTACGACGTGGCCATCCAGGCCGCTATCGGTGCCAACATCATTGCGCGCGAAACCATCAAGGCATTGCGCAAGAACGTGCTGGCAAAATGTTACGGCGGTGATATCACCCGCAAGCGCAAGCTCCTCGAGAAGCAGAAAGCAGGTAAGAAACGCATGAAACAGATTGGATCGGTCGAAGTGCCCCAGGAGGCCTTCCTGGCCATTTTGCAGGTGGAAGACTGATGCAGGCCATGCAGATTCTCACCTCTGTGGTGCTGGCCGCATTTGGCGGGTATATCGGCGCTTGGTACTTTGGGGCCGTGGAAGGCAACTTTGCCCTGCTGTTGTTCCTGGCCACGGTGGTCACGGGTGCCTACTGGCTGGCCGAGCGGCTGTACTTTTTGCCGCAGCGCCGCCGGGCTGCCCAGGCCGTGGAAGATGCCGCCGTGCAGCGCCGCGCCGAACTGGACCGCATGGGCATCCAGAAAGTTGATGTGGATGTCCAGGAAGCCAAGGGGAGGCTGCTCATGCAGCCCTGGTGGCTGGACTGGACCGCAGGACTCTTCCCGGTGATCGTCGCGGTGTTCCTGCTGAGGTCATTTCTGTTCGAGCCTTTCAAGATTCCGTCGGGTTCCATGATTCCCACGCTGCTGGTGGGCGACCTGATCCTGGTGAACAAGTTCACCTACGGTATCCGCCTGCCGGTCATCCACACCAAGATCACCGAAGGCACCAAGCCTGCGCGGGGGGATGTGCTGGTGTTTCGCTACCCGCCACAGCCCAGCCTGGACTACATCAAGCGGGTGGTCGGCGTGCCGGGGGACGAGGTCGCCTACCTCAACAAGCGCCTCACGATCAACGGCCAAGCGGTGGATACCAAGGCAGCGCCGGATTTCTTCGAAGAGGATTCGATGCGCTACTTCAAGCAGTTTGAAGAGCAGCTGGGCCCGCAGCCGCATCGCTTGCTGAACAACCCCGATGTTCCTGCCTTCGTACAGGGCGCGAGCAATTTTGCCTACCGGCAGAACTGCCGCTACAGTGTCGAGGGCGTCGTCTGCAAGGTGCCGGAAGGCCACTATTTCATGATGGGGGACAACCGGGACAACTCGCTCGATTCGCGCTACTGGGGATTCGTTCCAGAAGGCAATATCGTCGGAAAGGCCTTTTTTGTCTGGATGAATTTCGGTAACCTCAAGCGTATCGGTTCATTCCACTAAGCCACGGCCGTCAAGGCAAACAAGGAGAGGGAATACATCATGGTGAAAGTCCATCGCGTGGCCAGCCGGTCGCGCCAGCGCGGATTGTCTTTTTTTGGTCTGGTCTTCATTGGTGTCCTGGCTGTGGCCGTTTTCGCCATTGGCGGCCAGTCGGTTCCCATTTTTCTTGAATATGTGGCCATTAAGAAAGCCGTTGAAAAGGCCAAAGTAGAAAGCTCCGTAGCTGGTGTTCGGGCGGCTTTTGACCGTGCGGCGGCGATTGATGACATTACCTCGATCCGGGGTATTGACCTGGAGGTGGGCAAGCGTGGCGACAAGGTCGTGGTGTCCTATAAGTACTCCCGCGAAATCGCGCTGGCGGGCCCGGCCTATCTTGTCTACCGCTTTGAAGGACAGACCAACTAGTGCACGCCGGCCTTCAAGCGCTGCAGTCCCGCCTGCAGCATGTTTTTTCCGATCCATCCCTTCTCCAGCGCGCCACCACGCACCGCAGTTTTTCGGCCGATCACAATGAGCGGCTGGAGTTCCTGGGGGACTCCGTGCTGAATCTCGCGGTCGCGAGCCTGCTGTACCAGCGGCTGTCGGCCCTGCCGGAGGGGGATCTGTCCCGTGTCCGTGCCAACCTCGTCAAGCAGGACACCCTGCACCATCTGGCGCTGGGCCTCAAGATTTCCGAGGTGCTGCGCCTGGGTGAAGGCGAGTCCAAATCCGGCGGCCAGCAGCGGCCGTCCATCCTGGCCGATGCGCTGGAGGCGCTCATCGGCGCGGTGTACCTTGACGCGGGGTATGGCAACGCGGAGGCGCTGGTGCACCGCCTGTTCCAGGGTGTCGAGATCAACCCGCAGATGCAGGCGGCGTCCAAGGATGCCAAAACCGCGTTGCAGGAGTGGCTCCAGGGCCGCAAAATGAAGCTGCCGCAGTACCGCGTGGTGGCGACGGTCGGGGCGGCGCACCGCCAGACCTTCGATGTCGAATGCGACATTCCCGAGTTGGGCCTGACCGAGCGTGGCATCGGCGGCTCCCGCCGGGCAGGCGAGCAGGCCGCAGCGGTGGCCATGCTGGCCACATTGAAAGCAAAGAATCTATGAATGATGCTACCAAAGATGTAGCTGGTGACGAAGGTGCAGCAAGCGCAGGGGCGCAAAATGACCTGGAGGCCATGCTCGCGGCGGCGGGCGCCCCCGCAGCCGTCCCCGGCCAGCGCTGCGGCGTGATCGCCATTGTGGGCAAGCCCAACGTGGGCAAGTCCACGCTGCTCAATGCGCTGGTGGGGCAAAAGATCAGCATCACCTCGCGCAAGGCGCAGACCACGCGCCACCGCATCACCGGCATCCGCACCCGCGAGCAGACGCAGTTCATTTTCGTGGACACGCCGGGCTTCCAGACGCGCCACGCCACCGCGCTCAACAAGTCCCTGAACAAGACCGTGATGGGGGCGATCGGCGACGTGGACCTGATCCTGTTCGTGGTGGAGGCCGGCAACTTCACGCTGGCCGATGCCAAGGTACTCTCGCTGTTCAAGCCCGGCATTCCCACGCTCCTGGTGGCGAACAAGCTCGACATGGTGCACCGCCGCGCGGAGATCGCGCCCTGGCTCAAGAGCATGCAGGAGCGCCATCCGTTCACCGAATTCGTGCCCATGTCGGCCAAGAACAAGGGCGACATCGAGCGCCTTTTCGGCATCTGCGAAAAATACCTGCCCGAGCAGGGCTGGTGGTACGGCGAGGACGAACTGACCGACCGCAGCGAGAAATTCCTGGCCTCCGAAACCGTGCGCGAAAAGCTGTTCCGCTTCACCGGGGATGAACTGCCCTACACCTCCACCGTCGTCATCGACAAGTTCGAGGAAGAGGCGAGCAAGCAGCACAAGCGACTGGTCAAGATCGCCGCCACCATCGTGGTGGAGCGGGACAACCACAAGATGATGGTCATCGGCGACAAGGGTGAGCGGCTCAAGCGCATCGGTACCGAGGCGCGGCAGGAGCTGGAAAAGCTCATGGATGCCAAGGTGTTCCTGGAGCTGTGGGTCAAGGTCCGCTCCGGCTGGGCTGACGATGAAGCCCGGGTGCGTTCCTTCGGCTACGAGTAAGTGCATGCCATCAGCGCCCGCTGCCCGCCGGGTGGCCGGCGTTGATTGAGCCGCCGCCACACTCCATCCTCACGCCTATCCCTGCGACCCCCACGTGGCTGCCGCCAAGCGTATCTCCGATGAACCTGCCTTCGTGCTGCACAGCTACGACTGGAGCGAGTCCAGCCTGATCCTGGAGGTCTTCAGCCGCCACTACGGCCGCGTCGCCCTGGTGGCCAAGGGCGCGAAGAAGCCCAGCTCCAACTTCCGCCCGGTGCTGCTGCCGCTGCAGCCCCTGCTGCTGACCTACACCCTGGCCGGCAATGGCGACGCGGACATCCACGCGCTCAAGGGCGCCGAGTGGGTGGGTGGCCACGTGATGCCCACGGGCGACGCCCTGCTGTCGGGCCTGTACCTCAACGAACTGCTGCTGCGCCTGCTGGCCCGCGCGGACCCGCACGCCGCGCTGTTCGACGCCTACGCGGGCGTGGTGCGGGTGCTGGCCAGCGAGCATGGCGACGCCCTGGAGCCCGTGCTGCGCAGTTTCGAACTGCTGCTGCTGCGCGAGATCGGCCTGTTGCCGAGCCTCGACGTCCAGACCATGACCCTGGCCCCTCTGCAGGCCGGCACGCGCTACACGCTGGTCCCCGAAGCGGGCCTGCGCGCTGCCTCGGCGGCCGAGCGGGGCGGGCTGCCGGGCAGCCAGTGGCAGGCATTGCAGCGGGCGCTGGACGATGCCGCCAGCTATACCGCCACACTGCGGGCCTGCGTTGCCGTCTCGGCCGAACTCAAGCCCCAGCTGCGTGCCCTGCTGCAATACCATTGCGGCAGCCCAACGCTGCGCACCCGCCAGCTCATGATCGACCTGCAGGCCCTATGAACCAGCCACACCGCCCTCCGCACCCGACCACCGCCCTGTCGGTGAACGTCAACAAGGTCGCCCTGGTGCGCAACACGCGCCACCTGGGCATTCCGAGCGTCACGCGCGCGGCCGAGCTGTGCCTGCGGGCGGGCGCGCAGGGCATCACCGTGCATCCCCGGCCCGACGAGCGGCACATCCGCGGCCAGGACGTGTTCGAGCTGGCCGCCTTGATGAAGGCCTGGCCTGATCGCGAATACAACATCGAAGGCAACCCGTCGCAGAACCTGATGGACTTCATCCGCCAGGTGCGCCCCCACCAGGCGACCTTCGTGCCCGACAGCGAAGACCAGTTCACCAGCGACCACGGCTGGAGCTTTCCGCAGGATGCCGGGCGCCTGGCGCCTCTGATCGCCGAGTGCAAGGCACTGGGTGTGCGCGTGAGCCTGTTCATGGACCCGGTGCCGGAGCAGATGGCCGCCGCCAGGGCGGTGGGCGCCGACCGGGTGGAGCTGTACACCGAGCCCTATGCCGCCGCCTGGGGCACCCCGCAGCAGGAGGTTGAGCTAAAACGCTACGCCGCGGCCGCCCAGGCCGCGCTGGATGCGGGCCTGGGCGTGAATGCGGGCCACGACCTCAACCGCGACAACCTCACCGCCTTCGTGCGCGGCGTGCCCGGCGTGCTGGAGGTCTCGATTGGGCATGCACTGATCGCCGACGCGCTGGAGCTGGGCTACGCCGCCACGGTGTTGGCCTACCTGGGCTGCATCCGGTCGGGTTTTGCGGCACAGGCAGATAACTCCTGATTTGATAGCTGCTTGCGCTTGATGAATAAGCGCTGGCGGCTGATTTGACTCAAAAAAAAGACCATGATCTACGGCATCGGCACCGACATCTGCGACGTGCGCCGCATCGCGGCCAGCCTGGAGCGCCACGGCGAACGCTTTGCCCAGAAGGTGCTGGCCGACGGCGAACTGGCCACCTGGCGCGAGAGGAGCAGCCGCTGGCCCGACCGGGGCCTGCGCTACCTGGCCACGCGCTTTTCCGCCAAGGAAGCCTTCAGCAAAGCCATTGGCCTGGGCATGCGCATGCCCATGACCTGGCGCCACTGCGAGGTCGCCAAGCTGCCATCCGGCCAGCCAGTCATCGTGCTGCACGGCGCGCTCAAGGAATGGTTCGAGGTCCGGGGGCTGCAGGCGCACCTGAGCGTGACCGACGAGACCGACTACGCCGCCAGTTTCTGCGTGGTCGAGAGGGCTGAAGAAAAATCGGCCTCCAGCGCTTGATTGGCAAGCGCTGATAGCTATTATTTGCATAGCAAAATCATTCTTGAAACCCATGACCGAACACGCACCCCTCATCCTCGACGTGGCTGGCAAAGAGCTGACCAGCGCTGACCGCCGCCGCCTCGCGCACCCGCTGACCGGCGGCATCATCCTGTTTGCCCGCAACTGGGAGAACCGCGCGCAGCTGCTGCAGCTCACGAGCAGCATCAAGGCCGTGCGCGACGACCTGCTGATCTGCGTGGACCACGAAGGCGGCCGCGTGCAGCGCTTTCGCACCGATGGCTTTACGCACCTGCCGCCCATGCGTGCGCTGGGTGATATGTGGATGGACGACGGCAAAGGCGCCAAGGCCGTGCCCGGCAGCGGCGCGCTGCGTGCGACCAATGCGGCCACGGCGGCGGGCTATGTGCTGGGCGCCGAGCTGCGCGCCTGCGGTGTGGACTTCAGCTTCACGCCCGTGCTCGACCTCGATTGGGGTGAAAGCGGTGTGATCGGCGACCGCGCCTTTCACCGCGACCCGCGCGTGGTGGCGCTGCTCGCCAAGAGCCTCATGCATGGTCTGCTGCAGGCCGGCATGGCCAACTGCGGCAAGCACTTCCCTGGGCACGGCTTCGTCAAGGCCGACTCGCACACCGAGGTACCCGTGGACAAGCGCAGCCTCAAGGCCATCCTGGCCGACGACGCCGCCCCGTACCCCTGGCTCAGCAGCACGCTCACCAGCGTGATGCCGGCCCATGTGATCTACCCCAAGGTCGACAGCCGCCCCGCAGGTTTCTCGCAGCGCTGGCTGCAGGACATCCTGCGCCGCCAGATGCGCTTTGATGGCGCGATCTTCAGCGACGACCTCAGCATGGAAGGCGCCCGCCGCCTGGACGGCCAGGTGGTCGGCTACACCGATGCGGCCGTGGCGGCGCTCCAGGCCGGCTGCGACCTCGTGCTGCTGTGCAACCAGAGCGTGGGCGATGGCCGCGCGGTGGATGAACTCATCGCCGGCCTGGACCAGGCCCGCGCCCAGGGCCGCTGGCAGCCGAGCGTGGACAGCGAGTCCCGCCGCCTGGCGCTGCTGCCCGAAACCTTGCCCCAGGCGTGGGACGAGCTGATGTACCAGCCCGCCTACCTGCAGGCGCTCGACCTGCTGCCCTGACGCAGAGCAACCGCTTGCGCGCGGCCCGGCGCAGGGCCGTGCCGCGCCCGGTTGGTTGCGCTATGGCGTGTTGAAAGGCCCGGGCGTGACCGGTGGCGGGGCCGCCGGCGCACTTTCCGCGGCATGCGCAGCGCTGGCGGGGGGCGCGGGCGGCGGTGGCACCCCCTGGAATCTGCGCACCACCCGCTGAAACACCAACGCATTCGGAATCTGCAGCCAGGCCACCTGGCCCGCTGCTGCGCCATGGTCCTCCAGCGTGGTGTACAGCAGGTTGATGTCCACCACCCGGCCCTTGGCGCCCGGTTTCTCCGCGGTGTCCAGCACCTCGATGTAGTCGCCGATGCGAAAGGGCCGTACCGTGAAGATGAGCAGCGCGCAGAACAGGTTGGAGAGCACGCTCCACGCGGCAAAGAACGCCACGGCGCCCACCGTGGCGAAGCCCGTGAATGCCGTCCAGAGCACGGTGGCGGACACTCCCATGCGCTCGAGCACCAGCAGCAGGGCGCCCGCCACGATGAACCAGCGGATGAGCCCGTTCATGGGCACGACCAGCTCGTCGGGCACCTGGTAGTGCGCACTGGCGCGGCGCACGATGCGGCGCAGCATGCGCTGCAGCAGCCAGGCGACAAACAGGATCAGCAGGATCTGCGTGCCGGGGATGATGACTTCCAGCCAGTCCTGCACCCAGTCGGGCAGGCGGGCCTTCAGGATTTGCATGCGCGAAACGGCGGTGCGCGCGCTGCGCTCGGTGGCGTCGAACGAGAAGGCGGAAAAGAAACTCAATTGCGCAATTGCTCCACGGTGTCCATCTGCATTTCAAAGCTGAAGAAGCGGTTGCGGCCCTGGGCCTTGGCGGCATACAGGGCCTGGTCGGCCCGCATGATCATGCTTTCGGCATTGGTGCTGTCGTCGGGCACGCAGGTGGTGATGCCACCCGACAGTGTCAGGATGCTGCCCAGTGGCGAATCCGCATGCGGTATGGCGCGGACCTTGAGCAGCTGCGCCAATGCCCTTGCAAAGGTCATCGCGCCCGAGCGCGGCGTGTTCGGCAGGATGAGTGCGAATTCCTCGCCGCCATAGCGCGAAGCCACATCCCGGGGGCGCACGCAGACCTCGCGCAGCAGGCGGCCCACCTCTTTCAGGCAGGCATCGCCCTGCACATGCCCGCTGGCATCGTTGAAGAGCTTGAAGTGGTCCAGGTCGCACAGCATCAGCGTGAGCGGCGTGGCATCGCGGCGTGCGGCCAGGATCTCGTTGTGCAGGATGCGGTCGAAGCCGCGGCGGTTGACCAGGCCGGTCAGCGCGTCGACCTCGACCATTTCGTTGAGGCGCTGGTTGGCCAGGTGCAGCTCGGCCGATACCGACACGAGCCTGCGGCGCATGTCCAGCAGCCGCCGCATGGCCCGCAGCTTGGCCATCAGCACGATGGGCCTCACGGGCTTGACCAGGTAGTCATCGCCCCCCACTTCGATGCCGCGCCACACGTCGAGCTCGTTGTCCAGGCCCGACAGGAAGATGATGGGCGTCCAGTCGCCGGCCTCGCTCTCGCGCATCTGCTGCGCCACCCAATAGCCATCCTTGCCGGGCAGCTTGATGTCCAGCAGCACCAGGTCGGGCCGGTGGGCCTTGAACAGGTGCAGTGCCGCGCTGCCCTCCGGGGCCTCGAAGATGGCGGACACGCCCGCGCGCCGCAGTTCGGCCACCAGCGCGGCCCGCACGGAGCCCTGGTCCTCGACCACCAGCACCGAAAAGCCTGCGCCCGCGGGCAGTGGCGCGTTGGCCGGATAAGGGGCGGTGCTGGAGATGAATGGCACGGTGGCTCCTGGTGTGTCCTGTGAAACGGCGCGATCAGGCGGACGTGGCGGCCGGGCGCTGCGGATGCGGTCTCAGGACTCCCGGCGCAGCGCTGGGAAAAGAATCACGTCGCGGATGCTGGGGCTGTCGGTCAGCAGCATCATGAGGCGGTCGATGCCGATGCCGCAACCCCCCGTGGGGGGCATGCCGTATTCCAGCGCCCGCACGAAGTCATGGTCGTAGAACATGGCCTCGTCGTCGCCGCTGTCCTTGGCGGCCACCTGGGCATGGAAACGCGCGGCCTGGTCTTCGGCATCGTTCAGCTCGCTGAAGCCGTTGCCGAACTCGCGGCCCGTGATGTACAGCTCGAAACGCTCGGTGACCTCGGGGCGGGCATCGTTGGCGCGTGCCAGTGGCGAGATCTCGGTCGGGTGCTCCATGATGAACGTCGGCTGCCAGAGCTTGTCTTCCACCGTTTCTTCGAAATACAGCACCTGCAGGCTGGCCAGCGTGCGTGCCGAGAGCTTGTCCTTCTCCTCGGTCATGCCCAGCTTCTTGAGCGCGCTGACCAGCCACGCGGCATCGTCCACGTGGGCGCCGGCTTCGGTGTACTGGAAGATCGCTTCGCGGATGGTCAGGCGCGCGAACGGCTGCGTCAGGTCCACGGCGCGGCCCTGGTAGGTCATTTGCAGCGAGCCCGTGGCCTTGAGCGCCACTTCGCGGATCAGCGTCTCGGTGAAGTCCATCAGGTCCAGGTAGTTCCAGTACGCCGCGTAGAACTCCATCATGGTGAACTCGGGGTTGTGGCGCACCGAGATGCCCTCGTTGCGGTAGCTGCGGTTGATCTCGAACACCCGCTCGAAACCGCCCACGATCAGGCGCTTCAGGTACAGCTCGGGCGCGATGCGCAGGTACATCTCCTGCTCCAGCGCGTTGTGGTGCGTGACGAACGGCTTGGCATTGGCGCCGCCCGGGATGGGGTGCAGCATGGGCGTTTCGACTTCAAGGAAGCCGTGGCCCACCATGAACTCGCGCAGGCCGCTCACCGCCTTGCTGCGCGCCATGAAGCGCTTGCGGGCCTGCTCGTCGGTGATCAGGTCCACATAGCGCTGGCGGTACTTCTGCTCCTGATCGGCCATGCCGTGGAACTTGTCGGGCAGGGGGCGCAGGCTCTTGGTCAAGAGGCGCAGGCCGGTCACCTTGACCGACAGCTCGCCCGTCTTGGTCTTCATGAGCGTGCCTTCGGCGCCCACGATGTCGCCCAGGTCCCAGTGCTTGAAGGCGGCATACAGCTCTTCGCCCACGGCGTCGCGGGTCACGTAAAGCTGGATGCGCCCGCCCACGTCGCCCAGCGAACCATCCTGCACCGTGGCAAAACTGGCCTTGCCCATGACGCGCTTGAGCATCATGCGGCCGGCCACCGAGACGTTCACCGGCGTGGCTTCCAGGGCCTCGTTCGTGGCAGCGCTGTGCTCCAGGTGCAACTGGGCGGCCTTGTGGCCGGGCTTGAAGTTGTTGGGGAAGGCAACACCACCGCCGTTGGCCTGGGCCTCGCGCAGAGCGCGGAGCTTTTCGCGGCGCTCGGCGATGAGCTGGTTTTCGTCCTGGGGAGCGGGGGCGTGGTTTTGGTCTGACATAGGTGCCGTCGGTGCGGGGGCGTGAAATTTTGGGGCTGGGTTCAGCCAAACCCCTGA
This sequence comes from Acidovorax sp. A79, assembly GCF_041154505.1. Classification (GTDB taxonomy): domain Bacteria; phylum Pseudomonadota; class Gammaproteobacteria; order Burkholderiales; family Burkholderiaceae_C; genus Acidovorax. The sequence goes on along the minus strand of NZ_AP028672.1, from coordinate 1,337,422 downwards.
TTTTATCGGCTACGGGGTGCCGACTGGTCCTTATCCCCTGGACGGACGGTCGCTCCACAGCGCGGATGCCGTTCCGGCGATGATCTTCAGGTCGGTCCAGAGCGTGTGCGAGCGGGCGTAGTCGGCGGCGTAGCGGAGCTTGACGGGCAGGATCTGCTCCACGTAAGTGCGCTCCGGATCGCCGCTCTGGCCCAGCAAGGTGCTTTCGTCGCGGAATTCGATGGAGGCGCGGTCTGTGATGCCCGGCCGCACGCTGAGCACCAGTTCCCGCACGGAATCCGGGTAGAGCGCGACATAGTGCGGCACCTCAGGCCGGGGGCCGACGAGGCTCATGTGGCCCAGCAGCACGTTGAAAAGCTGGGGCAATTCATCGATCTTGGTGCGCCGCAGCCAGTGGCCAGCCCGGGTAATGCGGGCATCCGCCCCCACGGTAATCGCCGGGCCCAAGGCTTCGGCGCGCGGGTGCATGGTGCGGAACTTGTAGATGCGGAACAACCTGCCTGCGCGGCCCACGCGTTGCTGGCGAAAGAATGCTGGACCGGGCGAATCCCACACCACCCACAGTGCCACGGCCAGCAGCACGGGGGCGAGCAGCAGCAAGCCGAGGGCAGCAAAGAAAAGGTCGAACAGCCGCTTGGGCATGTCAGCGCAGCACCTCGTGCAGCGCTGCAATCACGCGGTCCTGGTCGCTGTGACTCATGGCGGTGAACAAGGGGATGCTGATCATGGCCTGGTAGGCTGCATCGGCCTGGGGGAACATGGCGGGCGTCAATTGGTACCGGTCGCGCCAGTACGGGTGCCGGTGCAGCGGCACATAGTGCACGCTGGTGCCGATGCCCCTGTCCGACAGTGCCTGGATGACCTCGTCACGCCCCAGTGGCGCGTCCGCCCGCAGCCGGATGACATAGAGGTGCCACGCATGGGTGTCGCCTGGTGGCGCAGTGGCTGGCAAGGTCAGGGGCAGGGGCGCCAGCTGTTCGTGGTAGCGGATTGCCAGGTCTTGCCGTCGCTGCACGAATTGCGGCAGCCGCGCCAGTTGCTCCACGCCCATGGCGGCTGCAACGTCCGTCATGTTGTACTTGAATCCCGGAGCCACCACCTCGTAGTACCAGGCGGGCGTCTTGGAGGTGAAGCGGTCGAAGGCATCCCGGTTCATGCCGTGCAGGCGCATCACGCGCATGCGCTTGGCGAGCTCCGGGTCGCGCGTCACCGCCATGCCGCCTTCTCCGGTGGTGATGGTCTTGTTGGCGTAGAAGCTGAACACCGTGACATCGGACTGCAGTTGTCCCACCAGGGTGCCGCGCCAGGTGGTGGGCAAGGCATGGGCTGCGTCTTCCACCACCTTGAGCTGGTGTTCTTTGGCGATGGACAGGATGGCGTCCATGTCGCAGGCCAGGCCCCCGTAGTGCACGGGCATGATGGCTTTTGTTCGGGGCGTGATGGCGGCGCGCACCTTGGCCGGGTCGATGTTGAGGGTCACCGGGTCCACATCCACCAGTACCGGTTCGGCGCCCAGGTAGCGCACCACCTCCACGGTGGCGGTGAAGGTCAGTGTGGGCGCGATCACCTCGTCGCCGGGGCCGATGCCGAGTGCTTCCAGCGCAAGGTGCAGACCGGCGGTAGCCGAATTGACGGCCACGCCGTGGAGTCCGCCGCCGAGGTAGTCAACAAAAGCCTGTTCAAACTGGCGCGTGACAGGGCCTGTGGTGACCCAGCCGGAGCGCATGGCCTCCGTCACCGCAGCGATCTCGGCGTCGCCGATGTCGGGGCGGGCAAAGGGCAAGAAGGGCTGGATCATGGTTTAGCTATCCAGCAAAGGATGTGTGTGCGCAGCCATGGCAGGCTGTTGAACAAGGTGTGAAGCATCGGATGGATGGGCGCTACGCGACGCGCTATTGGCGGAGCCAGTGTGACACGCCGCGCGGTGATGGTAGCTTGTGGGAATAGCGCTTTCACGCGCTGCAGTGGCATGCCACGCACGTCGGGATTGCGCGGGTTGTTGAGTGTGAAGTCGTACCAAAGCACGGCACCGCCTGGTCTGAGCCACTTCCACAAGGTGGTGGCCATTTGCTGCTGGAACTGATCATCCAACAGCGAAGAAAAAACCGTGGAAACCAGAATCACATCCTGAGATTCGGCAGCAATGGGAGCCAGCAGCGCATCGCCCTCAAGTAGTTCCAGCGCCTGCGGAAGAGCTTGGCGTGCCTGGCGGCAGCGGTCAGGCAGTAACTCAATGCCGCAGAGATGCTGCGGTGCGAAGCCCATGCGCAAGAGCTCCAACAAGTTGCCGCCGGTGCCGCACCCAACCTCCAGTAGGCGCGGCGCCGCCAAGTCGGTCATGCCATGTTGGCTGAACATCTTCAGCATGGCGCGTTGCCGCTCCTGAACACCCAAATAGACTTCAGGACGCAAGAAGCTGTACCGCCCGTCATTTTGGGCGCGACGGGCATATCGCTTGGTGACTGCACTGGGTTCGTCCGACGGAGTCATTCCATGGCCTTCAGAAATTTTTGAGCCAGCGCTGGGTAGGCGTGATGAGCCAACACAAATGCCCGCCCCCGCTGGCCCATGCCGTGGCGCTGTTGCGCCGTGGCCGCTGCGAGTTGGCGCAAGCCCTGGGCCACGGCCTGGGGCGACTCGGGCGCCACAGTCAGCCCGCAGCCTGCCTCTGCCACGGGGTCATTGCCCGCTTCTACCGAGTGCAAAACAGCGCAGCCCGCCATCATGTAGTCCATGAGTTTGTTGGGGGCAATGCCGAACCGATACAGTGGGCTGCGCCGCCAGCCAATGTAGGCAATATCAAACTGTGCCAACAGGGCCGGTATCTGTGTTTTAGGAATTGGGTCAAACAGCGCGACGTTATCCAAACGCTCGCTCTGCACCCGTTGTGCCAGCCGGGCCTTTTCATGGCCGCTGCCCACCAACACAAAAGAGAGAGGTGCATTGCGTAGCAGCACGGCAGCATCCAGAAGCACATCCATCGCATTGGGCAGCCCGTGCGAGCCAGCGTAGCCGACGATGGTTCTGTCTGCTTTTTTCAGTGCATTCAGGTAATCCGCCAGTGGGCCCACCAACGGCCTTGGTAAGTCGGGCCATTCTTCTGGCGATACACCATTGGGCACAATGTGGAGCTTGTGAAGGTCCAACCCATGCTGGGCCATATGCTCTGTCACCTTGGGCAGCATGGACACCACACAATCTGCATCACGGTAGGCGTCGTTCTCTGCCTTTTGGCACAACAGGATGAAGGGGTGCCACCAGGGCATGCCTGAAAGCTCCATGGGCGATGCTGGCCAGAGGTCGTGCACCTCATAAATCAGCTTTGCATTCGCCAGCCGTGCAATGCGCCTTGCAATCCAGATGTCCATGGGGTAGGTGCTGGATGCAATCACCGCATTGGGCTTGCACTCGGCCACTAGTGCGGGCGCCATTTGCCACACTTGGCGTAGAAAACTCCAGATGTTCTTTACCCGGCCCAGTCCGTTGCCTCGATAGGCTGGGGTGGGTAGCCAACGGTAAGCAATGCCGTCCACTTCATCTCGTGCCTTGTGCGGCTGCCGGGCACGTACGTGCGAGAAGTTGGCGGCAACGATTGTGACCTCATGGCCGGCCCGCACCCATTCGCGCGCTAGGTAGTAGGGGCGGTATTCCATTCCCAGTGATGGCGTGCCGGCGTAGTGATTGACGTAGAGGATGTTCACTTACACAGGTCCGCGTACAAGTGCTGCACGATGCGCGATGCGGCATCCGCATCCCCCTCGCCATAAGGGCGAATGTCTAAGACCTGAGTACCCACCACCTGAAGCACTGCCATGCCGACAGCCCTCGGTGAAAGCGACGGGGCCAAGCGATTCCAGCCCGACTCCATGTAGGTATTTCCCTGCAATGCCACGCTTTTCTTGATGAATTGTGGGCAGCCGCTCCGGCTGGGGAGAATTTTTTTCATGGTGAACTACGAGACATCAACTACGGGGCTCGGCGTTGGATCGATATCGAAATAGTCCCATCAAATTACAAACGATGTACATGCTGATCAGCAAGCCAAAGTTAAAAACAAGGAGCAACGAACGGTCTAGTTCAATGAACTTCATGATGAAACCCATGCCGAGAAAAACCAAGTAAGCCAATAATGCGAGAACGACTCGTCCCAGACGGATGGGTAGTCGGTAGCTTTGTTGACTTGCTTGGACCCAAACCGCGAGATAGAGCGCCGCCGCGATCAGAGTGGATATTGCCGCGCCTTGGCCTTGTGCAATTGGGATAAGGATGAGGTTGAGGCTGAGCGCTACAAGACCGGTCAGCACGGTGATTGATAACTGGGTCATTGTGCGACGCGCAAGAGCTAAGCCTGGGAAGAATACGTACATCTGCGACAGCAGCGTTGCTGGCACCAACCAAGCAACCAGCACAGAACTTGGCAGGTATGCTGGTCCCGAAATCCACAAGATGAGCTCTTGTGCATACAAGCTCAAGCCGAGGCTCAGTACCAGTGCTACCGTGATGAAACCTTCGAGCAGGCGAACTAGCTGTCTCGGTGTTGCGGGTGCCGCATGGTAGCGGTAGACAAGTGGGGTCAGAGCAGTCTGAACGCCAACGGTCAGCAGCGCCGTAACGGCTGCTGCTCTTGACGCGACGGCGTAGTATCCCACCTGGTCCAGATTGGCATATGCGTTCAGAATAAAACGATTGATATGGAAGCTGGTGAAGGTTGCCAGGCCCGCAGGCGCCAGCGGCAGTGAGTAGGCAAGCATGCTGCGCAAATGTTTCAAATCGAGCGCCCAATCGAACTGGGTTCGCAAAGCCCAGATGCTCACCCCAACCGCGCTAGCGGCCGCCAACATCTGGCCTGCCAACACACCGGTAGCGCCCCACTTACGACCGAGGCTGTACCCAAGTACCAATGTCAACAGGCTATACAAAATGCTAGTTGAGACGTAACTCAGCGGTCGCATCGACCAACGGAACTGGGCTTGTAGCTGAAGATACAGTGCGTTCCAGGCGATGTAAGCTAGACCTGCTTGCACCAAGCTTGAACGGTCTGGGGTGTCGTACAGAATCTCCGACAGTGACTCAGAAAACGACAGAGCTAGCGCCAGAAATGCACCATGCATCAATGTCGTGAAGCACAGTGCGGTGCCAGCCATCCTGCGCTTTGCTTCTGGGTTTGGCAAGGTGGCCCACTCACGGGCTAGGCCTTGGCCGACTTCCAGGGCAACTACCAGCGTCACTAGGACTCCCGAAGTGAGGATTAGATCCAGTGCACCAAAGTTCTCAGGATCAAGGAAGCGTGTGTAGACAGGCACAGTGAGTAAAGCGATCCCACGTGACGCGATCGTGCCAGCGGCGTAAATACTGCCGTCACGCGCGAGTTGCTTCAACATGGGCTGCCTTGGATTCGTCGTGCCGGGCCCAATAAAGGTAGGCTTTGCTCAGTGATGGCTTGTCATCCAAGCACAGTGCACTTTCACCATATGCGTCAACCAACTCGCGAACGCGACGGCGACCTTCAGTTTCGTCAAGCCCGCAACCTTGCAGGTAGGTTGTCGTCCGAGGGTCAAACCACCAAGCGTCTGGCACCTCACCCCTTAGGCAAGCGACCAAACGACCGGCCACCGCTTCACAGGACCACGCAGATTGGACAAAACTGAGGGCAGCATTGCCCAAAGATCGGCGTGCCTCTGTGTCCCTCACCAACGCCTCCAGAGCCGACTCGAATTGATCAGGATCGACGAAGCGGCTGGGCGGCATTGGCCAATTACCTGCTATCAAGCTCGGTGCGCGTGCGAGGTAACTGCCTACGATTGCAGGTTTGCCGAGCTGGGCAGCCTCGGTTGCTAGCCCAGCCATAGGTGTATCAGAAAACAATTGATCCACAACCAGATCGCAACTTCGGATTTCGTCGAGCACTTGGGCATTGCTGAGGCCGCTGATCTTTGTCCACTCGATTTGAAGTCCACGCGACAACAAAGAATTGACGATCCGCTCGATCCTTTCCGTTCCCTTCACTTGAGGGTTGGAAGGACTGTGGAGTAACTTAATTTTTTTTATGGCGGGTGCGGTCTGTATGTCGGAAGGCGCATCTTCTGTTGAGACTGGTTGTGCTTGACGTTCAGCAAGCGTGCAGGGAAAGCCAAACGCAAACCAGTTGATGACAGGTCGACGATGGAACTGCGCGGTGCCTGGGGCATTGATGCAAATCACACCAGCGTTTTCAAAGCGATGAACGCGTCGACGAATCTTTTGAGTGAGCTGCTTCATCGCCTTTGCTCCAGACCAAGGCCAAGCACCATTCACGTAGGGCGGACGAGCATCTGAGCCGACAAATAGCACGATAGTGCGCTTACCAAGACGGCGCATCAAGAAGAGCTCGAGACGAGTATTCGTGATGGACTTGCCAGATAGAAACACAAACGCTTCGTACCGGATCAAGGAAAGTGCAAGGACTGGCCACGCCAACAGCAAGTGGATCGCCGCGACCGGCCAAGTCCACACTGAACCGCTGGACCGCAAGTTGCGCGAAATACCTCCGGTGGCGTACCACCATCGAGTGATGGTGTTAGTGTGCTGGGCAGTTTCGTAGGCGAAAGGGTGGGGTGACTCGAAGACACCGTCGGCGTGGAAACCCAGGCGGCGCAAGCCGTGTGTCAGACCATGTCCGATGCCCGCAACCTCAGTTGGACCGATAAAGATCCTCACGTATTTCCTCTATTCAGATCTGCTCACCGCGTTGAGCCTGTAACTCCGCTTGGAGTGCGGTAAGAAAGTCGCCATTCACTTGGCCAATCGGCCGCGCGGGCGCGCCAGCAACTATCACTCCGGCTTCCACATCGGATGTGACGCACGAATTGGGAAGTACAACCGCGCCGTCCCCTATGGCTATCCCCGGGTTGAGTACGGTATGGCCGACGATGTAGCATCGGCTGCCGATGCGTGTCTGGCGCCGAATCACGTGTGCTCCGCCAGGTATATTCGTTCCTAGTAGATTGGTTAAGATGCTGGTATGGGTCCAGACGTACACTCCGACACCGATCGTCGTGTGGTCACCGATCTCAAGTCCTCCTGAAGCATCTATAAAAGCATTTTCCCCAATCCAGACATGCTCGCCGCAAATCAGCTTCTCTGGCATAAGAATCTTGGTTTGCTCGCGGACTCGGCAACTTGCAGGTAATCCATAAAGCTTGGCCCGCTCGTCGTCAGCCAGCAACTCGGAGAGCCATCGAAGCGCTATTTGCCGACGCAGTCCCGCGTTTCTTGAGCTTTCTATTTTTGCAGCTAGGACTTCATCAATGAGGCCTTCAAGATTGGGTGCAAGGGCTTTTAGTAGTCGATCGAAAGTATCCATCGCGAGTAGTCAGGTGGTCTTTTGAGTTTTTGGAGCCAATAGCAGCCGATTCAGCAAATTGGTAACTAGCGCCACTTGTTGTGGTCCATAGCTCTCGCAGAAGGGGAGCGCTAGCCCGTGTCTGTATAGGCTCGAGGCGTGGACGGTAGCTGGCAGAGGTTGAATATCCTCGAACGCCGGTTGCATAGAAAGGCATTGGGCGCCTAGGTTGGTCTCGACACCCTCCTCGGCCAAATCGCATATCAGTGTGGCGCGGTCGATGTCGGCTCTTAACACGACCATGAAGGTTTGCCAACTATGTCCTGGATGATTGGCAGGGAGGGCCATGAGACCCGCGGACACCATAGGTGCTAAGGCCTGACGGTAATGAGCGGCAAGTGAGCGACGTTGATCGATCCAGTGTGGCAGATGGGGTAACTGGACCAAACCCATTGCAGATTGGATGTCAGTCAATCTCAGGTTGTAGCCAGGCTCGTCGAAGCGTATTCCCTGAGGTTGGCGGACCATGCCGTGATTGCGCAAGAGGCGAAGCTTGGCTGCCAAGGCGTCGTCGTCCGTCGAAATAATGCCCCCTTCACCAGTGGTCAGGGTCTTGCGCGGATGCAGAGACCAGCAGCCGATGTCTCCATGTGTGCCACAAGCTTTTCCGTGCTCAGTTGCGCCTATGGCGCAGGCCGCGTCTTCGACAATCTTCAATCCGTGATATCGAGCAAGCGGGAGGAGCGCCCGCATGTCAGCGGGATGGCCAAATTCGTGTACGGGGATGAACGCTCGGAGTGGCTGAGGGCCGCGCCATGCATCGATTGCGGCTGCGACTGAGTCAGGGGTGACGCAATAGGTCGAAGGGTCAACGTCTACCAGAACGGGGTGCGCGCCTACCAATCGAACGACATTACCCGTGGCTGGAAACGTGAAGTTTGGAATGAGCACCGCATCACCTGGTCCGATGCCGAGCGCTACAAGCGCAAGGTGTAAGGCCGCCGTGCCAGAGGACACGACGATTGCATGGCGCACGCCCAGAAAGTCTTGCAGCATGGCCTCGAAGCGCTGACCTTGAGCGCCATAAACCAGTTGGCCCGATCGCAAAACAGCATTGACAGCTTCAATTACAGACTCGTCAATTGAGGGTGTGGACAGGCGAAGCATCAGAGCATTCCGGTTCAATTACGGAAGATCGGCGCCAAGCTAGGCAGGCTTGTCTCGTTAGCTGCGATCCATTTGGCTGTTTGTCGCAAGCCGTCTTCAAGCTCGATGGCTGCTGAGAATCCGATGAGTTCCCGTGCTTTTTCGACATTGGGGATTCGCAACTCAATGTCCGCGGATAAGGCTGGGCGGAACTGTACTCGCGAACGGCTTCCAGTTACGCGCAACACTGCCTCGGCTAGACCATAAATGGTCACCACGGCGCGAGCATTCCCGATGTTGAAGGATTCTCCGATGGCCTTGGGATGCTGCAGACACTGTATAACGCCCTCCACCATGTCATCGACAAAACACCAGGCGCGAATTTGAGTACCATCACCAAAGATGAGTAAATCCTCATTTTTTAGCGCCTTGCGGATGAATATGGAAAGCGCGCCTTCTCCGGTCTGTCCAGGCCCGTAGACGTTGAAAGGCCGCACTGTTACCGTTGGTAAATCGTATTGCTTGAAGTAAGCGTGGGCGAGGTGTTCTCCAGCCAGTTTGCTGACCGCATAGGTCCAGCGCGCTTCACCAACAGCACCGGTTACTGTGCTGGCTGTTTCCTGCACCCGAAAGGCGTGGGAGCCAAATACTTCGGAAGTGGAGAATTCCAAAAAGCGTTCCACTCCGCCGATTTGGTGGGCTGCTTCAAGTGCGTTAGCTGTGCCGATCATATTGACTCGCATCGTTGTCACCGGGTTCCGAACCGTGCTATCGATACCAGCAATTGCGGCAGCATGTACGACCAACTGAGCGCCTGTCATAGATTTTTTTAGGTGGTCAAAATCTAGTACATCACCCCGAATTTGCCGTACGTTTGGATGATTGGCGTAGGCGGTACCTTTGAGGGTGTCACGGGTATAGTTGTCAAAAACAACAATGTGGTTGTGGTCTACCAAACGCGCAATCAGTGTGCTGGCGATAAAGCCAGCACCGCCGGTGATGAAGATAGTCTTATTGCTAATCATTTTTTGTTTCTACGGAGCCAGTGAATTGCCTCTGGAGTTTGATTTGCACATTCTTTGTTAGGTACTTGCGCTCTTGGTCTTGCCAGAGATCGGGCTAATGGAAAATTAGGTTGAATTATCACCACTACTACGCATGCGCTTGCTTTTTACTCGCTTTCAACTCTTTGTTGTTTCTTTTGCAGAGGGCTAAGACCTAATTTTCTGGAGAAAAATCAACAATGGCTTGCACGATGCGGTGGAGGTTATTTACATCCAGATATGGGTGTATGGGCAAACTCAGCACCCTCTGTGCTGCCGCATCACCCATGGGCAGCAAGGTGCCGACATCAGCCACGGCGGGTTGTTGGTTCAACGGGAGGGGGTAATGCACCACAGTGGGGATGCCCATTTGCTTGAGTTGGTCTTGCACTTGTTCGCGGTGGGGCACTTGCACGGTGTATTGTGCCCAGGCACTGGTGTTGTGGGGAGCGATATGGGGTGCAGTGATAGCGAACGCACTCACATCTACTCCTTCTCCCGCGAGCGGACGAGGGAGTAGGGTGGTGTAGCACTCGGCAACTTGCTGGCGCGCGGCGATTTCCTCGTCCAGGATAGCCAGCTTGGCCAGCAGAATGGCGGCTTGCAGTGTGTCCAGCCGGCTGTTCACGCCCACGCGGATGTGGTGGTAGCGGCGATCTTGGCCGTGGCGGGCGATCTGACGCATGACCTTGGCCAGTTCATCGTCGTTGGTGAAGATGGCTCCGCCGTCCCCATAACAGCCCAGCGGTTTGCTGGGGAAGAAGCTGGTGCAGGCGATTGGGGTCAGGTTGCAGCTTTTGCGGCCTTTGTAGGTGGCGCCAAAGCTCTGGGCAGCGTCTTCAATGACGGTAATGCCGTGTTTTTGGGCGATGGCATTGATGGCGTCGTAGTCTGCACATTGGCCGTAAAGGCTGACGGGGATGATGGCCCTGGTACGCGGAGTGATGGCGGCTTCCAGCAGGGCTGGATTCAAGTTGTAGGTACGCGGGTCAATGTCCACGTAGACGGGCTTGGCGCGCAGCAGGGCCACGGTTTCTGCGGTGGCAATGTAGGTGAAGCCGGGCGTGATGACCTCATCGCCCGGGCCTATGCCCAGGGCCATCTGGGCGATCTGCAGGGCGTCGGTGCCATTGGCGACGGTAATGCAGTGCTTGGCGCCGGTGTAGGCGGCCAGTTGTTTCTCCAGTTCCGCAACCTCCGGCCCCAGGATATATTGGCCGTGGGCCAATACCCGGGAAATGGCTGCGTCGATCTGGTTTTTGATGCGTGCCTGCTGGGCCTTGAGGTCGATGAAATCAACCATGGTCTGATGCGGGAAGCTTGGTAACCGTTCGGTCGGTTAGCACATAGCGGGCCTCTGTATGCGGGCAGATGGCTTCGCTGTGGCCTTGCAGTGGGAGCGCGAGTTGCTCGCCAAATTGACTCATCCATCCAATGTGCCGTGCGGGCACGCCCACCACCAGGGCATAGGCGGGCACGTCCTTGTTGACCACTGCTCCAGCTCCTACAAAGGCGTATTCGCCAATGGTGGTGCCGCATACAACGGTGCAGTTGGCGCCCAGGGTGGCACCTTTTTTGACCAATGTGTTACGGTACTCGTTCTTGCGTTCGATGAATGCGCGCGGGTTGTGAACGTTGGTGAACACCATGCTGGGGCCGCAAAAAATGCCCTCTTCGAGCGTGACGTTGTCGTACACGCTAACGTTGTTCTGTATCTTGCAGTGGTCGCCAATCACCACCCGGTTGCCCACAAACACATTCTGGCCCAGCGAAACGCTTTTGCCAATGCGCGCGCCGCCGCACACGTGAACCCAGTGCCAGATGCGCGAGCCTTCGCCGATGACTGCGCCTTCGTCCACGATGGCGCTGGGGTGGATGGTGGTGCTCATTTCAATAGGGACACGAACGGGTGCATTTCACGCAGCGTGCTGACCAGCGGTTTGGCTGTGCGAATGGCGTGCACGGTTTCAATACAGGGGCGTGCATCTTCCAGCCCATAACCGTGGCCCGCCAGAATTTCGGTATAGCTGGTGGTGTGCAGGTCGGTAAAGCCGTCAGAGAATTCGAGAGGCTCTCCGCTGATGTCGATGTTGCGGTAGGTGGTCTTCTTGCCTTTGACTGCATCAGGCAGGTCGTTGGCATCAATGGAAAGAAACCACCGGACCCTGGCGCGCTGGTATTCCAGATACCCGCCTGCCTTGGTTTCGGTGTTGTAGTGCACTTCACTGCGCTGCAGCTCGCCAAAAATGAAGTGCAGCATGTCGAAGAAATGCACGCCGATGTTGGTGACCACGCCAAACGATTTGCGGGGATCGCCCTTCCAACTGGCGGCATACCATTTGCCGCGTGAGGTGATGTAGGTCAGGTCGACATCGAACTTGGTGTTTTGCTGGGCTGTAGCCACCTTGTCGCGCAACTGGACAATCGCCTCATGGTGGCGCAGTTGCAGTATGTTGAATACGCGCTGGCCGGTTTCTCGTTCCACCCGCGCCAGCTCATCCACCAGTGCGGGCGTGGGCACCAGGGGTTTCTCGCAAATAACGTCACAGCCCAGGCGCAGTCCTGCCGCGATGTGCGCATGGTGCAGATGATTGGGGGAACACACTGCCACGTAGCTAAGGGCCTGATCAGGGCTGCGCCGCAGCGTGTGTGCACGCTCGTAAAAGCACTCGAAGTCAGTGAAAAAAACGGCGTCAGGTGCCAGGGTGTCGATGATTCCCACCGAGTCATTGACATCGAAGGCTGCTGTCAAGCAATTGCCGGTGTCTTTGATGGCACGCATGTGTCGAGGGGCGATGTAGCCAGCAGCGCCTATCAATGCAAAGTTTTTCATGGGCTCAGAGTCGGTAGACGGTAAATCCCGCCAGGAACAGTTCCTCACGGTCGTAAAGTGACTTGATGTCGGCCAGCACCGGGTTGGGGTGACGGCAGTATGAGCGAAGCTGACTTGCGCTCAAAGCTCGGTAGCTATTGTGTCCAACCGCAACTACAAGAGCGTCTACGGGATGGTCTTCATCCACCAGACCCAAAGTCAACTGGTATTCGTGGTGCACCTCCGCTGCGTTGGCAATGGGATCTGAGATGACCACCTCCATACCCCAGGCTTCCAATTCGCGCACCAGGTTTACCACCTTGCTGTTGCGAATGTCTGGACAGTTCTCCTTGAAGGTAATGCCCAGCACGCCGATTTTGCAGCGGGGTGCGTCCATGCCCGCATGCAACATCATCTTGATCGTGTTGCGCGCGGCATAGCCTGCCATGTTGTCATTGATGCGCCGACCTGCCAGGATGATTTGCGGGTGATAGCCCACCTGCTCGGCCTTGTAAGTCAGGTAGTATGGATCAACGCCAATGCAATGCCCGCCGACAAGACCGGGCCTAAAAGGGACGAAGTTCCATTTGCTGCCTGCAGCTTCGAGTACGTCGAGCGTGTCGATTTCCAAGCGGTCGAACAATATCGAAAGCTCGTTCATCAGAGCGATGTTCAAGTCACGCTGTGTGTTCTCTATGACTTTGGCGGCTTCTGCCACCTTGATGCTGGGAGCCTTGTAAGTGCCTGCCGTGATGATGCGGCAGTAGAGTTGATCGACAGCCTCTGCGGCTTCGGGGGTGCTGCCACTGGTGATCTTGCGAATGCGCGTGATTGTATTGACCTTGTCGCCCGGATTGACACGCTCTGGGCTGTAGCCACAGAAGAAATCACGGTTGAAGCGCAGTCCGGAATATTTCTCCAGCACTGGCACACAGACTTCCTCGGTGACGCCCGGGTAGACCGTAGACTCATAAATCACCAAGGCGCCTGAGCGCATGGCGTGTCCCACGGATTGGCTTGCGTTGATCAGCATGGACAGGTCTGGACGATTGGCATCGTCTACGGGCGTAGGAACCGTCACGATGTATACATTGCAGTCTTGCAGATCGTCGGGATTTGAACTGTATTGCAACTGCGAGGCATCCTCCAATTGCTGTGCGCTTGTTTCATGCGTGCGGTCGTAGCCTGCTTGCAATTCCAGGATGCGTTGCTGGTGGGTATCGAAGCCTACGACGGGATGATGCCTACTAAACTCTACGGCCAGTGGCAAACCTACGTATCCAAGACCAATGATGGCAATTTTGGATTGTGTCGTGATAAGGGTCAGCATTGGATCTTCGTTTGTTCTGTTTGATAGCCATGCACTAGCCGAGAGAGTAAGTGCTTTAGTTCGGCTTCGTCATTCTTCTTGGCAGCTTCGTGCAGAGGCTGCAATATGACTTGCAATTCCTGCCACGGGCAGAAGTCCTCGCGTGCCCTCGTGATGCGCGGATGCGCCGTGGCTAGGGGGTTGTCACCGATCAGAAGTTCTTCAAACAGTTTTTCACCAGGGCGTAGTCCAGTGAACTCAATGGCTATGTCGCCCTGTGGATGCTCTGCATCGCGCACCGTCAGGCCAGACAGAGCCACCATGCGTCGTGCCACGTCAAGGATACGGATGGGCTCCCCCATGTCAAGCAGGAACAGGTCCCCGCCTTCGGCCATGGCTCCCGCCTGCAGCACAAGCTGTGCTGCCTCGGGAATTGTCATGAAATAGCGCGTCACTTCAGGGTGCGTGACTGTGAGTGGGCCTCCTGCTGCGATCTGGCGCCGGAACAGCGGAATCACACTCCCGCTGGAACCCAGCACGTTACCAAAACGCACCATGGAAAAGCGCGTGGGACAGGACCAGTGGGCGTAGGTTTCTGCCTGCGCTCCGCTAAGCGGTGACTTTCGGCTGGCGGCAATGGCTTGCAGCACTTGCTCGGCTACGCGCTTGGTCGCCCCCATGACGTTGGTGGGGCGCACGGCCTTGTCGGTGGAAACGAGTACGAAATTGCGGGTGCCACATTCCAGGGCCATGTGCACCATGTTGAGCGTGCCGAAAACGTTATTGAGCACGCCTTCGCTCACGTTTGCTTCGACCATGGGGACATGCTTGTAGGCGGCTGCATGGTAGATCGAGCAGGGTCGGTGCGTGCGGCAGATATCGGCCATGCGGTGCGGGTTGGCCACGTTGGCTAACAGTGGTACCAGTTCGCAAGCATGCGCACCCTGGTCGCGCAGCGCCTGCAGTTCGTGGTGGATGGCATAGAGCGCGTATTCGCTGTGGTCCACGAGCAGCAACCGCGCTGGTCTTTCGTTCACGATCTGGCGGCACAACTCGCTGCCGATACTGCCGCCTGCTCCCGTGACCAGCACCACTTGCTCTGAAAGATCGCTTCCTATAAGGCTGGGTTGGGGGGCGACGGGTTCGCGGCCCAGTAGGTCTTCGATATCCAACTCCTGGAAGTCCGTCACGGTAACGCGACCGCTAGCCAAGTCAGACAACCCAGGCAGGGTGCGCACACGTACGGCCGCGCTACCAAGGTTCTGAATGATTTGGTGTCTGCGCTGGCGTGTGGTGCTGGGCAGTGCGAGAAGTATGTCAGTGACCTTTAGTTGTTCGATCAGCTCAGGCAGGTTGTTGGGACTGCACACGCGCACGCCGTTGATGGTGCTACCCGCCTTCCTGGGGTCGTCGTCCACAAATCCCATCAACTGATACTGTCGCATGTTCTGCATAGCGGCGGCGGTTTGCGCGCCTGCGCTGCCGGCTCCATAAATGAGTAGTCGATGCGTCGCGTTGCGCGGTCTACCGGCCAACCAGAACCATCCCAGCGCTCGGCTGGAGCCCACCACCAGAAGCAGAATCAGCGGTTGCAGCACGCCAACACTGCGCGGCACTCCCTCCCATTGAGCTAGGAGCAAAATGCTGAACAGTAGGGCACCGTATAGAGCAACGGCTTTGCCTGTGGTGATGAGTGCGGCAATTCCGGTGTAACGAAAGATGGCTCGGTACAAGCCCGCGTGGATGAATATAGGCAGCGCTAAGGCAGGCCCCATGCCATAAACCAACCATTGCAGTCCGGTGGGCCAATGTGGTGTATCCAACCGCAGGGTAAAAGCCAGCCACATCGCAGCAAGGCTCATGCACAGATCCAAGCTCACTACGAAAATCCGCTTGGTGGACCGTGGCCACGATAGGATGGCGCTCAGCATGGGCGTACTAAGTGCCATTGGCGATGACGTAGCTGAAGCATTGTCAAGTGGGGGCATGCTCATCAAGATTGCGCTATCCCCGTCCGCTCCAACACATCCCCCACCAACTCCAAGCGCACCAGCGGATTGTCCAGCTCCATCAGCCGTTGTTTCAATTCCAGGGGCACAGGCAGCAGTTCGCACCAACGGTTCGCTACCCAGCCACAATCATTCAGTTGCGCCGCGGTGGGTGTAATCAAGCTGGGCATATTGGGGTCGCGCAGCTGCAGTGTGTGCAAGACCTGAGCCAAGGCGGTTGACGCCTTTTTGAGATCGTCTGGAACCGGTATTGTCAGATCCCGTTCGATGTGGCCCACGTCGGCAATCCACAGGCCGTGGGGTAGGTGATGGCGCTGGGTAATGCGAAAGCGCTGGCTACCACGGCATGACAGGGTGATCAGTCCGGGCTGGGGTGTCTCCAGTTGCTCGATCATGGCCAGGGTGCCGACATCGTTGAAGCGTTCTTCTGGCGCGCCGGCCTGGCGCACTTCGCGGCCTTGGGTTAGGGCGACCACGCCGAAAGGTGCGCCTGCCTGGTGGCACTTGCGCACCATGTCAAGATAGCGCATCTCAAACACCCGCAGAGCCAACATTCCGTCCGGGAACAGGACGGAGCCCAATGGGAAAAGCGGCAGGGACGACAAGGTGAGGGGTGGGGTCATGGGCGCGTGGGTGCCTTCGCCCGCTATCATCCCACGACACCGTCGGCTTTTGCTGCGCGCCACTGCTTTTGTCTCATCCATGCTCTACCAGATCGCCTCATTCCTGCTCGACGTTGTTGGTGGCCTGCTCACGGGGGCCTGCCTGCTGCGCCTGTATATGCAATGGCAGCGCATCCCGTTTTCCAACCCTGTCGGCGGGCTGGTTTTTGCACTGACGGACTGGCTGGTCATGCCGCTGCGCAAGGTGATTCGGCCCGTGGGGCGCTGGGATGTGTCAAGCCTCGTCGCGGCCGCGCTGTTGCAACTGCTGCAGTATTTCCTGCTCACGCTCCTGCTGGGCGCGGCGTCCGCATGGGCGTGGCTGCCGTGGCTTGCCTTGTTCGGGCTGGCGCGTGTGGCGGTGTCGGGGCTGATCGGCCTCCTGATCGTCCATGCCGTGATGTCCTGGGTGCAGGCACGGTCGCAACTCTCGGACGTGATCGCCCGGCTGTGCGAACCGGTGTTGCGGCCATTTCGCCGCATCATCCCGCTGGTCGGAGGGATCGATCTGTCGCCCCTGGCCGTGCTGGTGCTGCTGCAGGTGGCCATGATCGTGCTGGGCCATCTGCAGGCCAGCGTGATGAGGTAACCCCCCCTGAGTCGCCGTCGGCGCCTTCCCCCTCAAGGGGATGAGGGGGACGCGGGCCTCGCTGCGGGGCAGCCCTTCCTTGCCCTCTCTGGCAGGCACCGCGCCGGTATCAACGGCTGCGTGCTGTGCGGGGGGGCTGATAAAATATGCCTCTGGCGCTTATCTGGTAAGCGCTGACAGCTATCAAAAAAGAAGCGATCTCCTCGTGAGTTACTTTGCGGACCCGCTGTCGCTTGGATGACTTACATCACTGCATCGGCGGGCAGACGCTGCAGCATGGCCAGGCTGCTGGCCACGGTGTTGCGCAGTTCGCGGCGGTCGCAAATGAAGTCCACGGCGCCCTTGGTCTGCAGGAACTCGGCGCGCTGAAAGCCCTCGGGCAGGGTCACGCGCACGGTGGATTCGATCACGCGCGGGCCGGCAAAGCCGATCAGGGCCTTGGGCTCGGCGATCACGATGTCGCCCACGAAGGCAAAGCCCGCGCTCACGCCGCCCATGGTCGGATCGGTCAGCACGCTGATGTAGGGCAGGCCCTTCTTGGCCAGGCGGGTCAGGGCGGCATTGGTCTTGGCCATCTGCATCAGCGACAGCAGGCCTTCCTGCATGCGCGCGCCGCCGGTGGCGGTGAAGCAGATGAAAGGCACTTTCTGTTCGATGGCGGTTTCCACGCCCCGCACGAAGCGCTCGCCCACCACGGAGCCCATGGAGCCGCCCATGAAGTCGAACTCGAAGCACGCGGCCACCATGTTGATGCTCTTGACCGCGCCGCCCATGACGATGAGGGCGTCGGTCTCGCCGGTGTTCTCCAGGGCTTCCTTCAGGCGCTCGGGGTATTTGCGGCTGTCCTTGAACTTGAGGGCGTCCACCGGCAGCACTTCCTGGCCGATTTCGTAGCGGCCTTCGGCATCCAGGAAGGCATTGAGCCGCGCGCGGGCGCCGATGCGGTGGTGGTGGCTGCAGTGGGGGCAGACGTTCTGGTTGTGCTCCAGATCGGCCTTGTAAAGCACCGTCTCGCAGCTCGGGCACTTGATCCACAGGCCTTCAGGCACCTGGCGGCGCTCGGTGGGGTCCGTTTGCTGGATCTTGGAGGGCAGAAGTTTTTCGAGCCAGGACATGGTTTTCCTCTGTATGAATGGGCCAGCAGCGGCGGCACGGCCTTGAAACTGGCGCGGCCCAAAGGCCACGGCTCCCGCGCAAGGGCCGCCCCGCCGCGCTGGGAGCGTCCCCCTTCCCGCGCAAAGCGCGAGAGAAGGGGGAAACGGCAAAGCCGCTCAGGGGGATGCTCTTTATTCTACGCGTCCAAAGCCTTGCGGATGCCGCGCAGGAAGTCGATGGTCAGGGGCACCACCTTGGCGTGTTCCTGGTCCTCGATGAGCTGGATGATGCGGCTGCCGATGACCACGGCATCCGCCACCTTGCCGATCGCCTGGGCCGTGGCCGCATCGCGGATGCCGAAGCCCACGCCCACGGGGATGGTCACATGCTGGCGGATGCGGGGCAGCATCTGCTCCACGGCCGAGGTGTCGAGCGCGCCCGAACCGGTCACGCCCTTGAGCGATACGTAGTACACATAGCCGCTGGCCACGCGCGCCACCTGGGCCATGCGTTCATCCGTGCTGGTGGGGGCCAGCAGGAAGATCAGGTCCATGCCGTGCGCGCGCAGGCTGGCCGCGAAGGCCTCGCATTCCTCGGGCGGGTAGTCCACGATGAGCACGCCATCGACACCGGCCTCGGCGCTGTCGCGCACAAAGGCGCCTGCGCCGTGGATCTGGTCATAGCGCTCCACCGGGTTCGCGTAGCCCATCAGCACCACGGGCGTGGTGCTGTTGCGCTTGCGGAACTCGCGCACGTGGTCCAGCACCTGCACCATGCCTACACCCAGGCCCAGCGCCTTTTCGCCCGCCTTCTGGATGACGGGGCCGTCGGCCATGGGGTCGGAGAAGGGCACGCCCAGTTCGATCACGTCGGCACCGGCCTCCACCATGCCGTGCATGAGGGCGGGCGTGATGTCGGCAAACGGAAAACCGGCGGTGACATAGGGAATCAGCGCCTTGCGGCCCTGGGCTTTCAGCTGTTCGAAAGTGGTGTCTATGCGGCTCATGGCTTGGCGTCTCCTGGGGCGCCCTTGACGGTCAGGCCGCGCATGGAGGGGCGGTCGTAGAAATCTTCTCCTGACAGGTCGGCCACGGTGCCGATGTCCTTGTCGCCCCGGCCCGAGAGGTTGACCAGGATGGACTGGTCCGGCCGCATCGTGGGTGCAAGCTTGAGGGCATAGGCGAAGGCGTGGCTCGATTCCAGCGCCGGGATGATGCCTTCGGTGCGGCACAGGTGGTGGAAGGCGGACAGCGCTTCCTGGTCGGTGATGCCCACGTACTCGGCGCGTCCGATCTCCTGCAGCCATGCGTGCTCGGGACCTACGCCGGGGTAGTCCAGGCCCGCGCTGATGCTGTGCGTTTCGGTGATCTGGCCGTTGGCATCCTGCAGGATGAAGGTGCGGTTGCCGTGCAGCACGCCACTGGAGCCACGCTGCAGCGATGCCGAGTGCTTGCCGCTGTCCAGACCTTCGCCGGCGGCCTCCACGCCGATCAGGCGCGTCTTCTCGAACGGGATGTACGGATGGAAGATGCCCATGGCATTGCTGCCGCCGCCCACGCAGGCGATCACGGCATCGGGCTGCTCGGCGGCGATCTTCTGCGCGGCGAGCATGGGGGGCATCTGTTCGATGGCTTCCTTGCCGATCACGCTCTGGAAATCGCGCACCATCATCGGGTAGGGGTGCGGGCCCGCCACCGTGCCGATGATGTAGAACGTGTTGTCCACATTGGCCACCCAGTCGCGCATGGCCTCGTTGAGCGCGTCCTTCAGGGTCTTGCTGCCCGACTCGACAGGCACGACGGTGGCGCCCAGCAGTTTCATGCGAAAGACGTTCGGGCTCTGGCGCTTCACGTCCTCGCTGCCCATGTAGACCACGCATTCCAGGCCGTAGCGCGCGCAGATCGTGGCCGTGGCCACGCCGTGCTGGCCGGCGCCCGTCTCGGCAATGATGCGGGGCTTGCCCATGCGCTTGGCGAGCATGGCCTGGCCGATCACGTTGTTGATCTTGTGGGCGCCGGTGTGGTTGAGGTCTTCGCGCTTGAGGTAGATCTGCGCGCCGCCCGTTTCGCGGCTGGTGCGCGCGGCGTGGTACACGGGCGATGGGCGGCCCACGAAGTGCTTGAGCTCGTAGTGGAATTCTGCGAGGAACTCTGGGTCGTTCTGGTAGCGGGCGTACGCCTCGCGCAGTTCCTGGATGGCGTGGGTCAGTGTCTCGCTGACGAAGCTGCCGCCGTAGGAGCCGAAATGGCCTGAAGCATCAGGTTGCTGATAGGAATTCATGAGGGTTCTTTGCAAGTTGGGCATCGGCCGCGCGCACGGCGGCGATGAACCGATGGATTTTTCCGGCGTCCTTGATGCCCTTCAGGGGCTTGCCATCGGGGCTGTTCGGATCTACGGCCTCGACGCCGGAGCTGACATCAACCGCCAGCGTCTTGCAACGCGGGCGGACTTGCAAAATGCCATCGGTCACGTTTGCAGGCGTGAGTCCACCAGACAAAACGAGGTGAGAGCTGACGCTTGGTGGAAGGAGTGACCAATTGAATGCCTTGCCGCCGCCGCCGTACCCCTCGACATGGGCGTCGAGCAGGATGGCCTGGGCGTGGGAGTAATCGTGCGCGTATTTTACGAGGTCGAACCGTGCCGCACCGTCGCCAAGGGGAATGCGCGCGGCCCGCAGGTAAGGCCGTGCCCCCTGGCCGGTGGCGGCCAGGCAATCCTCGGGCGTCTCGTCACCATGAAATTGCACGGTGGCACCCGCTATCAAAGCGCTGGCAGCTATCACTTTGGGAGCGGTTTCATTCACGAAGAGCAAAACCGGCGTGACAAAAGGGGGCAGGCGCCTGGCCAGCTGTGCCGCGCGTTCGGGTGTCACGGCACGTGGGCTGGGCGCGTAGAGCACGAATCCGACGGCATCCGCGCCAGCCGCCACGGCCGCGTCGACGTCTTCTTCGCGGGTCAGGCCACAGATCTTGATGCGGGTGCGGGCCGGGGAGGGGACTTCTTTGGCTTTCATGGCAGCCAATCATACGCAGCCGTGCGCTGGGGCAGGCCCCACGAGGCGTCGTAGACAGGGCCTTGAAAATACAGTCCATCCGGAGAGAACGTGGGTGCCGCGGCGTCGCGCGATCTTGCCGCGAGTACCTGCGCTACCCACTGCGGAGGGTATTTGCCTTGGCCCACGGCCACCAGGCAGCCCATGATGTTGCGGATCATGTGGTGCAGGAACGCGTTGGCCTCGAACTCGAAGCGCCAGTAGCAGGAACTCCAACCCAGTTCCGGGTGCGGGGCGTTGAGGCCCCGGCGCGAGATATCGATGCGCTGCAGGGTCTTGACGGGCGACTTGGCCTGGCACGCGGATGCACGAAACGAGGTGAAGTCATGTTCGCCCAGCAGGTGGTCTACGGCCTGGCGCATCGCATCGTGATGGAGCGGGTGGAATACCCATCCCACGCGCCCCGAGTCCACGCTGGGCCGCACGGGTGATTGCAGCAGCACATACGCATAGCGCCGCGCGACGGCGCTGGCCCGGGCGTGAAAACTGTCCGGCACGTGCTGCGCCCATTGCACGGCAATGTCGGCAGGGAGGAAGGTATTGGTGCCGCGCACCCACGAAGCGCAGGGGCGGTTCAGTGGCGTGTCGAAGTGCACCACCTGCATCAGCCCATGCACGCCCGCATCGGTGCGGCCTGCGCACAGCGTGCTCACAGGGTGCGTGGCAAAGCGGCCCAGGGCCGCTTCGAGCTTGTCTTGAATGGTGTCGCGGGACAGCTGGCTTTGCCAGCCGCTGTAGGCCTGGCCGTTGTAGCTGACACCCAGCGCCACCCGGGTCATGGAGTGGCGGCCTGGGGGCGGGCGGGGGCGGCCTGCGGGGCGGGCCGCATCAACCCAGTTCGGCCAGCATGCGCTGGGCGCGGGTCTTGAGCGCGCCGCTGGACTCGGCAACCACTTCTTCGATCAGCGTGCGTGCACCATCCGTATCACCGATGGCATTGAACTCTTCGGCGAGCGCGAGCTTGGTGGCCAGTGGGTCGTCCTGCGCCGCCGCCGAGCCGTCGTCGCTCAATTCAGGGGCCGGCAGAGGGGCCTTGGCTGCGGGGGCCGCCATGGGCTTGGAGGGGGCGTTCAGGTCCAGCGACAGGTCGCCGAGGTCAAACTCCATCGGGCCGGAGTCCTGGGCATCCGCGGTGAGCGGCATGGGGCCCGAGGGTGCCATGCTCAGGTCGTCCGCCGAAGGAAAGTCCAGATTGGCCACGGGCGGAGGCGCCATCGTGCCCGAGGCTGGTGCCACTTCTGGCGCATTCCAGGCGGGAGCGGTCGCCGACGGCAACTCCGGCAGGTCCAGTTCAGGGCGCAGTGTCTGCGGCTCATCGGCCGGGTCCGCTGCGCGGCGGGCGCCGCCCGATGCCGCGGCCGCGGCTGCCGCTGCGGCAAATCCGCCGGGAGGTGCCGGAGCCACCGCTGGTGCATCGGTCAGCGCGTCGTCGGGCAGGTCCAGATCCAGGTCAAGGTCCAGGTCGGGGGGCAACGCAGCCGTCGCCGCCGCACCGCCCACGCCCGTGAACGTGCTCGGGAATCCGCCTGGGGGCAGCGATGGCGACTCGTCCTCGGCCATGCCTGGGCGGCCGCCAGGCTGGTAAAGGCGGTTTTCGGGATCCAGATCGCGGCCAAGCTCGGCAATGCGGTTCCAGTCCGGGCCTTCGCCCTGGGTCAGCTTGAACACGTCCCCTGCCACCGCCTCCAGGGCCTTGCGGTCCTGGCGCTTGGCGTAGATCTCACCGAGCTTCACATGCACCGACACGCGGGCAGGGTTGTGGCGGATCGCCTCCTTGAGGATTTCCTCGGCCTGCAGGTCACGGCCATAGGCCAGGTACACGTCGGCTTCGGCCACAGGATCCACGTCGCCGCCGGCATCGAGCTGGCTGGGCGAGTAGGCCATGGACGAGCCCGTGGTCATCTCGCTGTTGGCGGTATCGACGCGCTGCCCGCCGCTGGCGCCGAAGAACGAATCCGGCTGGATGCGGCTTTCCAGGAAGGAGCTGTCGACGCCCGCATTCTGGCGGCGGCGCTGAACCACGCGGTAGGCGCCATAGCCCAGCAGCAAGGCCAGGAGCCCGCCACCGGCGAGCGGCAGCAGCGGGTCGTCCATGAGGCCGGACAGGAAACCCGGCTCTTCAACTGGTGCGGGAGCCGGTGCGGGAACGCGGACTGGCTTCGCTGGCGCCGATGCGGCCGGAGCGGGTGCGGAGGCAGGCTCGGACGCGGCTTCCGCCGGCACGGCTGCATCTGCCGGCGCGCTGGCTGCGGGAGCGGGGGCTGGTGCCGGGGTTTCCGGCACGGCAGGGGCCGTGGGCGTGGCAGGAACGGCGGGTGCCTGCACTGCCACCGCGGCGGGAGCGCTGGCGGCGCCGGCGGGCGCCGGTGCGGCGCTGCCCGCAGCGGCCGACGCGGCGCCCAGCTTGTTGAGGTCCGTGATGTTCTTGGACAGCTCGGCCATGCGCGTGGCGGCCTCTCCGGCTTGCTTGTCCTTGGCGAGCTGGTCCTCGGCCGCCTTCTGGCCCTTGACGGAACCTTTGGACAGCGTGAGCTTGTCGGGCGCGGCCGTGGCAGGTTTCTTGTCCTCCACACGGGCCTGCACCGCGCCGGAGGCCGAGCGTTCTGCGGCGGCGACCGCGGCGGTGGGGGCGGCACCCGCCAGCTTGCGGCGGAATTCGTTGAAGTCCCGGGCCTGCGCGGCAAGGATCTGACGCGCCTCGGGTGCCGGCGTGGACTGCGCCGCAGCCTGGTCGGGCATCTGCAGGACCGCGCCAGCCTTCAGGCGGTTGACATTGCCCTGGATGAAGGCATCGGGGTTCGCGCGCATCATGGCGACCAGCATCTGGTCGAGGGACACGTCGGCGGGGCGGTGGGCGTTCGCAATGCGGCCCGCCGTGTCGCCTGCCTGCACCCTGACTCCATCGGCGGGGGCGGGGCGGGCGGCCACGGCTGGCGGACGCGGCGTCGGCGGTGCGGCAGGGGCCGCCGCTGCGGGGGATTCGCTGGCCCGCGGGGCGACCGGCGCGCGCACGGCAGGGGCCTGCTGGGTGGCCGGCGCAGGCAGCTGCGGAGAGGCCGTCACCGCTGGCGCGGGACGGCGCAGCGTGGGCGGGTCGAACAGCATGGTGTAGCTGCGCACGATGCGGCCCGAGCCCCAGTTGGCGTCCAGCACCAGGTCGAGGAAGGGTTCGTTCACGGGCCGGCTGCTCGTCAGGCGCAGCACGGCCGTGCCATCCGGGCGGCGCTGCAGCTGGATCTGCAGATTGTTGATGGTGGGCGTGTATTCCATGCCCTGGGCGCGGAACACGTCCGGGGAGGCCGTGGTGGCCCGCAAGCTGTCCGCTTCGGCGGGAGTGATCTGGGGCAGGTCGATTTCGGCGCGCAGGGGCTCGCCCAGGGCAGACTGCACGGTGATGCGGCCCAGCGCCAGGGCCGAGGCGTCGCCCGCGTACAAGCCGGCCGACACTACGGCTGCCGCCGCCAGGGCAGAGAATTTCCAACGATGCATGTTTGCCAACAACTGAGTAGGTTTTTGTGCGGCTCGGTCGAGCGGTGCTTTTTTTCTCATGGTCTGGTCCCGCCCCGGCGCGTGAAAATATGTAAAAAGCACCATAGCATCAATGTTTTGCACTGACAAGCTGAGGTGGCGCCGAAGCTTTGAGAGGGGTCCTGGCGCCCCAAGTTGGGGCGCCAAGATGTTGCCAATTGCCAACGTGGCGTAACTGAGTGTGTCAAGACCCCTGGCGCAAAAAAGCGCGCGCAGCCGGGGCTGCGCGCGCTTTTCGGGGGGCCGGAGCTCAGGCGTCGAGCAGGATGCGCAGCATGCGGCGCAGCGGTTCGGCCGCGCCCCACAGCAGCTGGTCGCCAATGGTGAACGCGCCGACATATTCAGGCCCCATGGCCAGCTTGCGGATGCGGCCCACGGGGATGTCCATGGTGCCGGTCACCGCCACGGGCGTCAGGTCCTTGATGGTGGCTTCCCGGGTGTTGGGCACGACCTTCACCCACTCGTTGTCGGCGGCGATCATGGCCTCCAGGTCCGCCAGGGGCACGTCCTTCTTCAGCTTGAAGGTCAGCGCCTGGCTATGGCAGCGCATGGCGCCCACGCGCACGCAGAAGCCGTCCACCGGCACGGCGGGGGCGCTGAAGCCCTCGCCCTGGCCCAGGATCTTGTTGGTTTCCGCCATGCCCTTCCATTCTTCCTTGGACATGCCGTTGCCCAGGTCCTTGTCGATCCAGGGGATCAGGCTGCCGCCCAGCGGCACGCCGAAGTTGGCGGTTTCAGCGCCCGTCAGGGCGCGTTGCTTGGCGATCACCTTGCGGTCGATTTCCAGGATGGCGCTCTTGGGGTCATCGAGCAGGGCCTTCACTTCGGCGTTGAGCGTGCCGTACTGCGTGAGCAGCTCGCGCATGTGCTGCGCGCCGCCGCCGGAGGCCGCCTGGTAGGTTTGCGTGCTCATCCATTCCACGAGACCCGCCTTGTACAGGGCGCCTACGCCCATCAGCATGCAGCTCACGGTGCAGTTGCCGCCAATCCAGTCCTTGCCGCCCTGGGCCAGGGCGTTCTTGATCACGGGCATGTTGACCGGGTCCAGGACGATGACGGCGTTCTTCTCCATGCGCAGGGAGGAGGCGGCGTCGATCCAGTGGCCGTTCCAGCCGGCGGCGCGCAGCTTGGGATAGACCTCGTTGGTGTAGTCGCCGCCCTGGGCGGTGATGATGATTTCGCAGCGCTTGAGGGCCTCGATGTCGAACGCGTCCTGCAGGGTGCTCTCGTTCCTTGCCTGCGCGGGAGCCTTGCCGCCTGCGTTCGAGGTGGAGAAGAACATCGGCTCGATCAGGTCGAAATCCTTCTCCTGCGCCATGCGGTCCATCAGGACCGAGCCGACCATTCCGCGCCAGCCAACCAACCCTACCAACTTGCTCATTTCAACGCCCTTTCTAAATAAGAAACAGTGCCAGACCGGACTGCTCGCCTGGCTCGTCTGGCCAGGGAGGGCGCACGACGAACCAGGCTGAGTCAGCCCTTAATGGTCGTGGTTTTGGTGATGGTTGCGCGCGCAGCCACACCGGCCAGGGCGGCGGGTGCGATGTTCAGGGCGAACGGGCGGGCGGCAAACATAGGCGAATATTGTACCGGATACGGCCTGGATCCGGGTGCGCTGGCGGCCCTGCGGCGCGCGCCCTCCGTGGGCGGCGCAAAAAGAGCCCGCCCAGCCGGGCTGGCCGCGCGCCACGCCGGTGCGGCGGTCTACAGTGCTGCCTTTGCCTCCTTTGTTCAATTCGAAAGTAGAAATGCAAGTCATCGTTGTGGGGTCAGGCAAGCTGGCCAAGGAGCTTCTGGGGGCGCTGCCTGCCCGTGGCGAAGCGCAGGTTTTGCCATGGGCCGGTGAGGGGCAGCGTGCAGAAAAATCTGTCGTGCTGCATGCCGGTTCCGGCAGGGAGCTGGAGGCTGCCTGCGCCTTTTGCGAATCCACGCACTCCCCGTTGGTAGAACTGGCCACCGGGTCCGGGCTGGAAGGGCGTGTGGTGGGTTTTCCGGTCGTCCTGTGTCCGAACACCAACATCCTCATGCTCAAGTTCATGGCCATGCTGGAGCGCAGCGGGCCTCTGTTTCGCGGCTACCGCACCGGGCTGACCGAATCCCACCAGGCCCAGAAGTCCTCGGTGCCGGGCACGGCCGTCAGCATGGCGCAGGCACTGGGCCTGGCGCCGGGGGACATCCGGTCCGTGCGCGATGCCGGGGTGCAACGGGACGTGCTGCACATTCCCCAGGAGCATCTCGCCCGCCACGCTTACCACCGGGTGCTGATCGAGGATGGCGCGTGCAGCGTGACGCTGGAAACCCGTGTCTATGGCGATGCACCGTATGCGGAGGGTGTCGCGCACATCGTGGCGGCCGTGCGCGAGCGGCCGCTGGAAAACCGGTGCTATTCCATCATGGAGTTCATCGACAACGCGTGGGTGTAGGCGGCACGCGGGCGCCACAACAATAAAAAAGCGCCGGAGGACCGGCGCTTTTTCGTGACCGCCGGGCGGTGGGGTTCAGGCGGCCAGCGCCTTGACCACTGCATCGCCCATCTGCGCCGTGCCCACCTTGGTGGTGCCTTCGCTGTAGATGTCGGGGGTGCGCAGGCCCTGGGCCAGCACCTTCTGCACCGCGGCTTCGATGCGCTGGGCGGCGGCTTCCTGGTTCAGGCTGAAGCGCAGCATCATCGCGGCCGACAGGATGGTGGCCAGCGGGTTGGCCACGCCCTTGCCGGCGATGTCCGGCGCACTGCCGTGGCTGGGCTCGTACAGGCCCTGGTTGGTGCTGTTCAGGCTGGCCGAGGGCAGCATGCCGATGGAGCCGGTGAGCATGGAGGCTTCGTCCGACAGGATGTCGCCGAACATGTTGCCCGTGACCACCACGTCGAACGCCTTGGGCGCCTTCACGAGCTGCATGGCGGCGTTATCGACATACATGTGCTGCAGCTCGACGTCGGGGTATTCCTTGTGCACGTCGGTGACCACGTCCTTCCAGAACTGGAAGGTTTCGAGCACGTTGGCCTTGTCCACGCTGGTGACCTTCTTGTTGCGCTTGCGCGCAGCCTGGAAGGCGACGTGGGCGATGCGCTCGATCTCGGGGCGGCTGTAGCGCATGGTGTCGAAGGCTTCCTCGGCACCGGGGAAGTGGCCGTCGGTGGCCACGCGGCGGCCGCGGGGCTGGCCGAAGTAGATGTCGCCCGTCAGCTCGCGGATGATGAGGATGTCCAGGCCCGCGATCAGCTCGGGCTTGAGGCTGGATGCACCCACCAGCTGCTCGTAGCAGATGGCGGGGCGGAAGTTGGCGAACAGGCCCAGGTTCTTGCGCAGGCCCAGGATGGCTTGTTCGGGGCGCAGGGGGCGGTCGAGCTTGTCGTATTTCCAGTCGCCCACGGCGCCGAACAGGATGGCGTCGGCTTCCTTGGCGAGCTTGAGCGTGGACTCGGGCAGTGGATGGCCGTGCGCGTCGTACGCCACGCCGCCCACCAGGGCGGATTCCATCTCGAACGGGAGTTCCAGGGCCTCCAGAACCTTGACGGCTTCAGAGACGATTTCGGTGCCAATGCCGTCACCCGGCAGAACTGCGATTTTCATTGAATTTGCTTTGTTTTTGATAGCTATCAGCGCTTATGGGTAAAGCGCTAGAAGCCAATTTGAATGATATTTTGGATGCCTGCGCCGTCTCACGACACCATGGTGTGCGCCAGCCAGGGCTTGGTGGCCAGCCGCTCTACTTCAAAGGCCTTGATCTTGTCGGACTGGCGCAAGGTCAGGCCGATGTCGTCAAAGCCGTTGAGCAGGCAGTATTTGCGGAAGGCCTGCACCTCGAACGGAATCTCTTGGCCCTGCGGACGCACGATGACCTGGCGCTCCAGGTCGATGGTGAGCTGGTAGCCGGGGAAGGCCAGCACTTCGTCGAACAGCTGGGCCACCGTGGCCTCGGGCAGCACGATGGGCAGCAGGCCGTTCTTGAAGCAGTTGTTGAAGAAGATGTCGGCGAAGCTGGGCGCGATCACGGCGCGAAAGCCGTACTGGTCCAGCGCCCAGGGCGCGTGCTCGCGGCTGGAGCCGCAGCCGAAGTTCTTGCGCGCCAGCAGCACGGAGGCGCCCGCGTAGCGCGGCTGGTTCAGCACGAAGTCGGGGTTGGGCTTGCGGCTGGCGGGGTCCTGGCCGGGCTCGCCGTGGTCCAGGTAGCGCCACTCGTCGAACAGGTTCACGCCAAAGCCGGTCTTCTTGATCGACTTGAGGAACTGCTTGGGGATGATCGCGTCGGTATCGACGTTCTCGCGGTCCATCGGGGCCACGAGGCCTTTGAGCAAGGTGAATTTCTGCATGGCGTTCTCTGGATTACTTGGCGGCGCGCTCGAGGGCGCCGCCGGCACGCTGTACGTCCTGGCCCACGCCCTTGACGGTGTTGCAGCCGGCCAGCACGAAGGTGATGGCGAGCACGATGAGGGTTGCGGTCTTTTTCATGACAGGGCTCCTTCAGGCAAATTGACGAATGTCCACAAAGTGGCCGTGCACGGCGGCGGCGGCGGCCATGGCGGGGCTCACCAGGTGCGTGCGGCCGCCAGCGCCCTGGCGCCCTTCGAAGTTGCGGTTGCTGGTGCTGGCGCAGCGCTCGCCGGGCTCCAGGCGGTCGGCATTCATGGCCAGGCACATGGAGCAGCCGGGTTCGCGCCACTCAAAGCCCGCGGCCACAAAGATCTTGTCCAGGCCTTCGCGCTCGGCCTGTTCCTTGACCAGGCCCGAGCCGGGCACGACCATGGCCAGCTTCACGTTGCTGGCGACCTTGCGGCCCAGGTTCTTCACCACGGCGGCGGCTTCGCGCATGTCTTCGATGCGGCTGTTGGTGCACGAACCGATGAACACCTTGTCGATGGTGATGTCGTTGATCGGCTTGCCCGGCTGCAGGCCCATGTAGGTCAGCGCGCGCTCGATGGCGCCGCGCTTGTTGGCGTCCTTTTCCTTGTCGGGGTCGGGCACGCGGGCGTCCACGCCCAGCACCATCTCGGGCGAGGTGCCCCAGGTGACCTGCGGCACGATGTCGGCGGCGTCGAGCTTGACGACGGTGTCGAACTTCGCGTCGGCATCCGAATGCAAGGTCTTCCAGTACGCCACGGCCTGGTCCCATTCCACGCCCGTGGGCGAGAGGGGGCGGCCCTTGACGTAGTCAATGGTCTTGTCGTCCACCGCCACCAGGCCCGCACGCGCGCCGCCTTCGATGGCCATGTTGCACACGGTCATGCGGCCTTCCATGCTCATGGCGCGGAAGACGGAGCCCGCAAACTCGATGGTGTAGCCCGTGCCGCCGGCCGTGCCGATCTTGCCGATGATGGCCAGCACCACGTCCTTGGGGGTCACGCCTTTGGCGAGCGTGCCGTCCACCTGCACCAGCATGTTCTTGGCCTTCTTGGCCAGCAGGGTTTGCGTGGCCATCACGTGCTCGACCTCGCTGGTGCCGATGCCGTGGGCCAGCGCGCCAAATGCGCCGTGGGTGCTGGTGTGGCTGTCGCCGCACACCACGGTCATGCCGGGCAGGGTGGCGCCGTTCTCCGGGCCGATCACGTGCACGATGCCCTGGCGCTTGTGCATGAACGGGAAGAACGCAGCGGGCGAGATCTGCGCCATGTTGTCGTTCAGCGTGGTGATCTGTTCCTTGCTGATCGGATCGGTGATGCCGTCATAGCCTGCCTCCCAGCCCGTCGTCGGCGTGTTGTGGTCGGCCGTGGCCACGATGGAGCTCATGCGCCAGACCTTGCGGCCCGCCTCGCGCAGGCCTTCGAAGGCCTGCGGACTGGTGACTTCGTGCACCAGGTGGCGGTCGATGTAGAGGATGGAAGTGCCGTCCTCTTCGGTGTGGACGACGTGTTCGTCCCAGATCTTGTCGTACAGGGTGCGTCCCATGGGGTGGCTCTCTTCCTTCAGGTGGGGTGATTTTAGTGTTGGGGCCCGGGCGACACGGCCGCGGCGCGGGGAGCAAGGTGCTCCACCAGCAGACGGGCGGTGACGGGCAGGGCATCGAAATCGCGGGCCACCACGCGCAGCTCGCGGTGGGCCCAGGCGTCCGTCAGTGCAATGGCCTGCAGCCGGCCCACGCCGCGCATGAGCTCAAAGGCGCGGTCGGGCAGCAAGCCCACGCCCAGGCCGCTGTCGATCATCCGGCACATGGCGTCCAGCCCGGTGACCTGGATGCGCTGGCGCAGCGGGCGCCCGGCCGCCGCAGCCGCCGAGCGCATGGCCAGGCTGATGCTGCTGTTGGCATGCAGGCCAACGATGTCCCAGTCCAGGATGTCTTCAAAATTGATGGCGTCACGTCCCGCCAGTTCATGCGCCTGCGGCACAACCAGCACCAGGTTGTCGGCGCGGTACGGGCGGCTTTGCAGTTCCATGGCGCCGTTGCCGCTGGCCATGCTGACATTGCAGATGCCCAGGTCCGCCGCGCCCTCCTGCACGGCATGCAGCACGTCGCTGCTCAGGTGTTCCTGCAGGTCGATCTTGATCTGGCTGTGCTCCCGGGCGAACGCGCCCAGGTCTTCCGGCAGGAACTGGAAGATGGCCGAGATGTTGGCGTGCATGCGCACATGGCCACGCACGCCGTCGGCGTATTCGCTGAGTTCACCCTGCATGCGTTCGAGCCCGAACAGCACGGTGCGCGCGTGGTGCAGCAGGCTTTCGCCCGCGGGCGTCAGCGTGACGCCGCGGCTGTGGCGGTAGAGCAGGGCGGTGTCCACGGCTGTTTCCAGGTCGGACAGGCGCTTGCTCACGGCCGATGCGGCAATGAACTCCCGCTCGGCCGCCCGGCCGATGCTGCCCAGCTCGCACACCGCCACAAACAGCTGCAGCGAGGTCAGGTCGATACGGCGCGCAAAACTGCGCTCGGAGCTTTTCATCGTGTCATTGTCTTCTCGAAAAGAGAAGGTTCTGTATTTTCTTCCTATTATGAATTGGTCGCCATCGTTGTGCGCGATGGCTGGGCTGCCGCTCCGCTGTGACCCCAGCGGGCGACGCGTGCTCAAGAAGCCCGGAGGCTCAGGCGGCGCAGGTGCTGCCGTGCTCCGGCACCAGGGCGTGCCAGCGCAGTTCGTGCTCGATGCGCTGGCGCAGCATGTCGGCGGCGCCCATTTCTCCGTGCACCACGTACACCTGGTCCGGCGCATGGCCCATGCTGCGCAGCCAGGCGATGAGCTGGTGGCCGTCCGCATGCGCCGAGGCGGACGACAGATGCACCACCTCCGCGCGCACGGCCACGTCCTGGCCGTGGATGCGGATGTTCTTTTCGCCCGCCGCCAGGCGCGCGCCCCGGGTGCCGGGGGCCTGGTGGCCGGTCAGGATGACCATGTTGCGGTGGTCACCCGCGTGCAGCGCCAGGTGGTGCAGCACGCGGCCCCCCGTGGCCATGCCACTGGCCGACAGGATGACCATGGGGCCATGCAGCCTGGCCAGCCCCTTGGATTGTTCGGGCGTCTGGACCATGGTGGCGCCATGTTCCAGCGCCTGCACCTCGCGGCCGCTCAGCCGGTGTTCCTGCATGTGATGCTGGAACAGCCCCGTGGTGCTGACCGCCATGGGGCTGTCCAAAAACACCTTGAGCGAGGCGGGCACCACCCCGCGCGCCTTGAGCTGGCCGATGGCATGCAGGACCACCTGCGCGCGGCCCACGGCGAACACCGGCACCACGGCAATGCCGCCACGGGCCGCCAGGCGCTGCAGGGCGGCGCCCAGCTCGCCCTGCAAGTCTTCTGCGGGGTGCTCGCGGTCGCCATAGGTGGACTCGATGAGGACCGTGTCCGCCGGGGGCGGAGCATCGGGCGGGTTCATGAGCAGGTCGTCGGGCCGCCCCAGGTCGCCCGAGAACAGGATGCGGCGGCCCCCCACTTCCAGCAGCACGCTGGCCGCCCCCAGGATGTGGCCTGCGGGGGAAAAGGTCACGCGCCAGCCCGGCAGGGGCTCGAACACCTGGTGGAAGGCATGGACCTGGAACTGCTTGAGGCAGTGCAGTGCGTCGAGCCGGGTGTACAGGGGCAGGGCGGGGGTGTGGCTGCTGAGCTGGTGCCGGTTGAGGTACGCGGCGTCTTCCTCCTGCAGGTGTCCGCTGTCGGGCAGCAGGATGGTGCACAGGTCGCGTGTGGCCGGTGTGCAGTGGATGGCGCGGGCATAGCCGTCGCGGGCCAGCAGGGGCAGGTAGCCGCTGTGGTCCAGGTGCGCATGGGTCAGCACCACCGCGTCGATCTGCCGGGGCGTGACGGGCAAGGGCTGCCAGTTGCGCAGGCGCAGCTGCTTGTACCCCTGGAACAGGCCGCAATCGACCAGCAGGCACCTGCCGTTGTGGCGGACCAGGTATTTGGACCCTGTGACCGTGCCGGAGCCGCCCAGGAAGGTGAGGTTGACGTCGTTGTTCATGCCGGATGCTCCTGCGCGATGGTCCTGGGGCCGTGGTGCCGCCCTGGAGGGCGGCAGCGTGGATTTCCATGCTACTTCGCGGGCGGGTGGGCGGGGGCGGCCTGCCGGCGGCTTCTTGCCTCAGATCAAGAAATGGCGGCTGGCAATGTTTTCCTGTTGCCATGGGGACTTCGGTGCTACCGTGGGGCGCCGCTTCCACTCGGGTGAGCGGTTTTGGGCGGTTGTCTCCGCAGGCGGGTTCTGGCATGCAACCCTGGTTTTCCTCTCCAGCGCACGGTCCCGTGCTGGCGGCGGTCCTGATCGCCGGGGGCACGGGTGTGCACGCGCAGGTGCCGGACGAGCCGCCCGAGTGGGCCGACGAGCCCCCCGTGCTGTCGCGCTGGCTGGAAGAGGGCTACGTCGCGGAGGTGCGGCGCCAGCCGCACCGCGCTGCCTCGCGGTATTGCGACGCGGCGCGCTATGGCAGCGTGGAGGCGCAGTACCGCCTGGGCCGCCTGTTGCTGCATGGACGTGACGTGGTGCCCGATCCTGCAGCGGCGGCCACCCTGCTCGCCATGGCCGCCCAGCGTGGGCATGAGAAGGCCCGCAGCCTGGCGCAGGGCATGGTGCCCGGCGACCACCTCCCCGACTGCCTCACCACGGGTGAGGCCCCTCGGCTGGAGGTCAGGGACTCCGCCCAGGAGGTGGTGCCGCAGGAGGTGGTGGACCGCTACGTGAGCAACCTGCCGGACGACAAGCGCCGCCACGCGGAACTGGTGCAGCGGCTCGCGCCCCGCTTCGACGTGGACCCACGGCTGGCGCTGGCCATCGTGCGGTCGGAGTCCAACTTCCAGGCCCGTGCGCTGTCGCCCCGCAATGCGCAGGGGCTGATGCAGCTGATTCCGGAGACGGCGGAGCGTTTTGGCGTCCGGGACGCCTGGAGCCCCGAGCAGAACGTGCGGGGCGGGCTGGCCTATCTGCGCTGGCTGCTGGACCGTTTTGCCGGCGATGTCGCCCTGACATCGGCCGCCTATAACGCCGGCGAAAAGGCCGTGGAGCGCCACGGCGGTGTTCCTCCCTATGCGGAGACCCGCGAGTACGTGCGCCGCATCCTGGGTTTTTACCGCTCTGCGCAGCACGAGCGGCCTGTGGCCGGCCCTGCATCGCTGGCGTCGGCGCGCGCAAAAAAACCGCCTGGGCCGTAGATAGGCCGCAGGCGGTTTTTGGCAGGCGCTGGCGCCCGGATCAGCTGAAGAAGTTCTTCAGCCGGTCCGTCCAGCTCTCGCCGCTGGGCGAGTGGCGGGCGCCACCCTTCTTGAGGGAGTCTTCCAGCTCGCGCAACAGCTTGCGCTGGTGCTCGGTGAGCTTGACCGGCGTTTCCACCGCGATGTGGCAGTACAGGTCGCCGGGGTAGCTGGCGCGCACGCCCTTGATGCCCTTGCCGCGCAGGCGGAACTGCTTGCCGGCCTGGGTGCCTTCGGGGATGTCGATGGCCGCCTTGCCCGCGAGCGTCGGCACCTCGATCTCGCCGCCCAGCGCCGCCGTGATGAAGCTCACGGGCACCTGGCAGTGCAGGTCGTCGCCGTCGCGCTCGAAGATGTCGTGCTTCTTCAGGCGGATCTCGATGTACAGGTCGCCGGGCGGGCCGCCGTTGGTGCCTGGTTCGCCGTTGCCCGTGCTGCGGATGCGCATGCCGTCGTCGATGCCGGCGGGGATCTTCACTTCCAGCGTCTTTTGCTTCTTGAGCTTGCCCTGGCCGTGGCAGGTGGTGCAGGGTTCGGGAATGATCTTGCCCGTGCCGCGGCAGTGCGGGCAGGTCTGCTGCACACTGAAGAAGCCCTGGCGCATCTGCACCGTGCCCGCGCCCTGGCAGGTGCCGCAGGTCTTGGCGCTGGTGCCGGGCTTGGCGCCGCTGCCGTGGCAGGTGTCGCAGCTTTCCCACGAGGGGATGCGGATCTGCGCATCCTTGCCGCGCGCGGCTTCTTCCAGGGTGATCTCCATGGCGTAGCTGAGGTCGCTGCCCCGGTACACCTGGCGTCCGCCAGCACCGCGCCCACGCCCGCCCTGCTGGCCGAACATGTCGCCGAAGATGTCGCCGAAGGCCTCGGCGAACCCGCCGAAGCCTTCCGCGCCCGGGCCCCCGGGGCCGCGCATGTTGGGGTCCACCCCGGCATGGCCGTACTGGTCATACGCGGCCCGCTTTTGCGGGTCGGAGAGCATCTCGTAGGCCTCCTTGGCCTCCTTGAATTTCTCTTCGGCAGGCTTGGCCGCATCCCCCTGGTTGCGGTCGGGGTGGTGCTTCATCGCCAGCTTGCGATAGGCCTTCTTGATTTCTTCGTCCGAGGCGTTCTTGGGAACGCCCAGGATTTCGTAAAAGTCTCGTTTGGACATGGTCTTTCTGAGCCCGGTTGGAACAGGAACGCCGCGCAAGCCCCCCTGTCAGGAAACTCGCGCGGCGGCTCGGGTCAAACGGGGCGTGTTCAGCCCTTCTTGACTTCCTTCACCTCGGCATCGACCACGTTGTCGTCGTCGGGCTTGCTGCTGGAGGAGGACGATGCCTGCTGACCACCCGATGCGTCGCCCGCACCGGCGCCGGCTGCCGCCTGCGCTGCCTGTGCGTCGGCATACATCTTCTCGCCCAGCTTCTGGCTGGCGGCCATCAGGGCCGTGGTCTTCTCGTCAATCGCGGCCTTGTCCTCGCCCTTGAGGACTTCTTCCAGCGCCTTCACGGCGGCGGTGATCGCATCCTTCTCGCCCGCGTCGAGCTTGTCGCCGTGTTCGGCCAGGCTCTTGTTCACGCTGTGCACGGCGGCCTCGCCCTGGTTGCGGGCCTGCACCAGCTCCAGCTTCTTCTTGTCGTCGGCGGCGTTGAGCTCGGCGTCCTTCACCATCTGCTGGATTTCTTCTTCCGACAGGCCGGAGTTGGCCTTGATGGTGATCTTGTTTTCCTTGCCCGTGCCCTTGTCCTTGGCGCCCACGTGCAGGATGCCGTTGGCGTCGATGTCGAACGACACCTCGATCTGCGGCACGCCGCGCGATGCGGGTGGAATGCCTTCCAGATTGAACTCGCCCAGCAGCTTGTTGCCCGTGGCCATCTCACGCTCGCCCTGGTAGACCTTGATGGTCACGGCGGGCTGGTTGTCGTCAGCCGTCGAGAAGGTCTGCGCGAACTTCGTCGGGATGGTCGTGTTCTTCGTGATCATCTTGGTCATCACGCCGCCCAGCGTCTCGATGCCCAGCGACAGTGGCGTCACGTCCAGCAGCAGCACGTCCTTGCGGTCGCCCGAGAGCACCTGGCCCTGGATGGCGGCGCCCACGGCCACGGCTTCGTCGGGGTTCACGTCCTTGCGGGGTTCCTTGCCGAAGAATTCCTTGACCTTCTCCTGCACCTTGGGCATGCGCGTCATGCCGCCCACCAGGATCACGTCATGGATGTCGGAGACCGACACGCCGGCGTCCTTGATCGCCATGCGGCAGGGGGCGATGGTGCGCTCGATCAGCTCTTCCACCAGTGCTTCGAGCTTGGAGCGCGTGAGCTTGATGTTCAGGTGCTTCGGGCCCGAGGCATCGGCGGTCACGTAGGGCAGGTTGATGTCGGTCGAGGCCGAGTTCGACAGCTCGATCTTGGCCTTCTCGGCCGCTTCCTTAAGACGCTGCAGGGCCAGAACGTCGTTCTTGAGGTTGACGCCCGACTCCTTCTTGAACTCGTCAATGATGTAGTCGATGATGCGCTGGTCGAAGTCTTCGCCGCCCAGGAAGGTGTCGCCGTTGGTCGACAGAACTTCGAACTGCTTTTCGCCGTCCACGTCGGCGATTTCGATGATGGACACGTCGAACGTGCCGCCACCCAGGTCATACACGGCGATCTTGCGGTCGCCCTTTTCCTGCTTGTCCAGGCCAAAGGCCAGTGCCGCGGCGGTGGGCTCGTTGATGATGCGCTTGACGTCCAGGCCGGCGATGCGGCCGGCGTCCTTGGTGGCCTGGCGCTGTGCATCGTTGAAGTACGCGGGCACGGTGATGACGGCTTCCGTCACGGGCTCGCCCAGGTAGTCCTCGGCCGTCTTCTTCATCTTGCGCAGGATGTCGGCGGACACCTGCTGGGCCGACAGCTTGTTGCCGCGCACTTCGATCCAGGCGTCGCCGTTGTCGGCTGCCACGATCTTGTAGGGCATCAGGTCGATGTCCTTTTGCACTTCCTTCTCGGTGAACTTGCGGCCGATCAGGCGCTTGACGGCGTACAGCGTGTTCTTGGGGTTCGTCACGGCCTGGCGCTTGGCCGAGGCGCCGACGAGGATCTCGCCGTCTTCCTGGTAGGCCACGATGGAGGGCGTGGTCCGCGCGCCTTCGCTGTTCTCGATCACGCGCGTCGTGTTGCCTTCCATGATGGACACGCAGCTGTTGGTGGTACCGAGGTCAATGCCGATGATTCTTCCCATGATTTTTCTCCGAATGCTGGAATGGTTTGGATGGCTAGTAACTTGTGGATAACTCGTGGGGGTTCAAGTCATCCGTGCTGATTTATTTGAGGATTTACTTCGGGGCCGTGACGGTGACAAGCGCCGGGCGCAGCACGCGCTCGGCGATCACGTAGCCCTTTTGCAGCACGGCCACGACGGTATTGGCTTCCTGCTCGGCAGGCACCACGCTGATGGCTTGGTGCTGGTGGGGGTCGAACTTGGCGCCGGCGGCAGGGTTGATGGCCAGCACCTTGTTGCGCTCCAGGGCCGAGGTCAGCTGGCGCAGGGTGGCGTCGGCGCCCTCGCGCAGCTGCTGGGGCGTGGCTTCCTTGATGGCCAGCGCGGCATCCAGGCTGTCGGCCACGGGCAGCAGGCTTTCGGCAAAGCTCTCGATGCCGAATTTCCGCGCCTTGGAGACCTCGTCTTCGGCGCGGCGGCGGGCGTTCTCGGCCTCGGCCTTGGCACGGAGGAACTGGTCGGCCAGGTCAGCGCTCTTGGCCTTGAGTTCGGCCAGCTCGCCCTGCAGCCGCGCCAGCTCGTCGGAGGCGTGGGCTGCCATGGCGGCTTCAACTTCTTCGGGGGCGGGGGCGCTCTGTGGGGGGATGGGTTGGCTGGTGTCTGACATGTCGTGGTCTAAAAGTGGATAAACAAACAGTAGTACGCGCGGGAGGTGGGGACATGCCCGCGCATTTCAAGGTCTGGCGAAGGGGCATGTGGCTGTGGGCCCATGCCCGGCGTGTTTTGCTGTAAAGCATGTCGTCCCGCCCGGCGGATTTGCAAGGGCCAGGGCGCGACAAGGCCGCATTTTCGGGAGGGATGCCGCTCTTGGAAAGCTCCTGAGTGTACAAGCGGCCAGGAGCGGGCTATAATTGCCGGCTTTGCCTTGCCACACTGCTCACGACGCAGCAGGTGGTCTTACCCAAAAGGAGTATGCATGCGTCATTACGAAATCATTTTGTTGATCCATCCGGATCAAAGCGAACAGGTTCCAGCCATGCTGGAGCGCTACAAGGGCATGATCACCGCTGGCGGTGGCAAGGTGCACCGCGTGGAAGACTGGGGCCGCCGTCAACTGGCGTACCTGATCAACAAGCTGGCCAAGGCCCACTACCTGTGCGTGAACATCGAAGCCGACCAGGCCGTGATGGCTGAACTGGAGCACGCCTTCAAGTTCAACGACGCCGTGCTGCGCCACCTGACGGTTCAGAAGAAGAAGGCCGATACCGGCCCGTCTTCCATGATGAAGACCGTCGAGCGCGAAGAAGCCCGCAAGGCCAGCCAAGCTGAATACGCTGCGGCCGGCGGCGAGCGCGGCGAGCGCTGATCCTTCCTCGTTTGAGTGGAGAACCGCGTTGTCTTGACCGCCTGTATCGCAGAGGCTGAACCCTTGCGCTACACGCCCGCCGGATTGCCTGCCATCGCCCTGCGGCTCGAACACGAGTCCCAGCAAACCGAAGCAGGCCATCCCCGCGAGGTCAAGGCCACCATGAAAGCCGTCGCCTTTGGTGCGATGGCCGAGCGCCTGGCAAGGCAGAACATCGGAAGTCTCTGGACTTTCAGTGGATTCCTCGCCACACCGCGCAATGGCAAGAACGCAGTGCTCCACATCCAGGATATTCAACAAAATTAATTTGCAAGGGGTCCGCAATGGCCACGTTCAAGAAGTTCAACAAAGACAAGCGCCCAAAGCGCAACACCCAGTCCCTGCTGTTCAAGCGCAAGCGCTTTTGCCGCTTCACGGTGACGGGTGTTGAAGAAATCGACTACAAGGATGTCGACACGCTGCGCGATTTCATCGCCGAAAACGGCAAGATCATCCCCGCGCGCCTGACCGGCACGCGCGCCATCTTCCAGCGTCAGCTGAACACCGCCATCAAGCGCGCCCGCTTCCTGGCCCTGGTGCCTTACAGCGACCAGCACAAGATCTAAGGAGCACAACCCATGCAAATCATCCTGCTCGACAAGGTTGTGAACCTCGGCAACCTCGGCGAAATCGTCAAGGTCAAGGACGGCTACGCCCGCAACTTCCTGATCCCCGCTGGCCGCGCCCGCCGTGCCACCGAAGCTGCCAAGGCAGAATTCGAAGCCAAGCGCGCTGAACTCGAAAAGGCAGCTGCCGCCAAGCTGGCAGAAGCCCAGGCCCAAGGCGAGAAGCTGGCTGGCACCACCGTCAAGCTGACGCAAAAGGCTGGCGTGGACGGCCGTCTGTTTGGTTCCGTGACCAACCACGACATCGCCGAAGAGCTGAACAAGCAAGGCTACAAGGTCGCGAAGTCGCAGATCCGCCTGCCCAACGGCCCTATCAAGGTCGTGAGCGAAAGCACCGTGAACGTTGCTCTCCACACCGATGTGGTGGTGGAAGTGACCGTGTCGGTCTACGGCGAAACCGCCTGATCGGCCATTTCCGGCCCTGGAGCTGGAATGTCGCAAGGCCGCCTTCGGGCGGCCTTTGTTTTTTTGGCCCCACTGCGCCATACAGGCTTGCCCACCGGCTGCCCACCCGTTATCCACAGACTTGTGCCATGACGGCGCGCCGTGCACACGCTAGCATGCAAGGCTTGCCGTGCGCTGCGGTTTGCCGCCAGACCACGCGCCCAGCCGGCCGTCGACGCATCCCTTTCCGCTTTCAAGAAACTGTTGCCCATGTCCGCCGTCTTTCCTGCCCTTGATGATGGCTTCACGCCCGTGCCCGACCGTGAAGTGGCGCAGTTGCGCGTGCCGCCGCACTCCATCGAGGCCGAATCCAGCGTGCTCGGCGGCCTGCTGCTGGACAACAACGCCTGGGACCGCGTGGGCGACCTGCTGGTGGAGAGCCACTTCTACCGGCACGAGCACCAGATGGTGTATTCGGCCATCGGTGCGCTGATCAATGCCAGCAAGCCGGCCGACGTCATCACCGTCTTCGAGCACCTGCAGAACCAGGGCAAGGCGCAGGAAATGGGCGGGCTGGCCTACCTGAACAACCTGGCCCAGTACGTACCCAGCGCCAGCAACATCCGCCGCTATGCGGAGATCGTGCGTGAGCGCGCCATCCTGCGCAAGCTGGTCACGGCCAGCGATGAAATCTCCACCAATGCGTTCAACCCGCAGGGCAAGACGGTCGAGCGCATCCTGGACGAGGCCGAGGCCAAGATCTTTGCGATCGGGGAGGAGGGTTCCCGCACCAAGCAGGGCTTCCAGTCGCTTGACACCCTGGTGATCGACCTGCTCGACCGGGTGCAGGAGATGGCGGACAACCCGGTGGACGTGACCGGCGTTCCCACCGGCTTTGCCGACCTGGACCGCATGACCTCGGGCCTGCAGGCGGGCGACATGGTGGTGCTGGCGGCGCGTCCGTCCATGGGCAAGACCTCGTTCGCGGTGAACATCGCCGAGCACGTGGCGCTCAACGAAGGCCTGCCGGTCGCCATCTTCTCGATGGAAATGGGCGCCGCCCAGCTGGCGGTGCGTATCGTGGGTTCCATCGGCCGCGTGAACCAGGGCAACCTGCGCACGGGCAAGCTGACCGACGACGAGTGGCCCCGCCTGACCGAGGCGATCGAAAAGCTGCGCACCGTGTCGCTGCACATCGACGAGACGCCGGGCCTGACACCTGGCGAGCTGCGCGCGAACGCCCGGCGCCTCGCGCGCCAATGCGGCAAGCTCGGACTGATCGTGGTGGATTACCTGCAGCTCATGAGCGGCTCGGGGGCCGGCAGCTCCGACAACCGTGCCACCGAGCTGGGCGAAATCTCCCGGGGCCTCAAGATGCTGGCCA
Organism: Acidovorax sp. A79; assembly: GCF_041154505.1. Lineage (GTDB taxonomy): Bacteria > Pseudomonadota > Gammaproteobacteria > Burkholderiales > Burkholderiaceae_C > Acidovorax. Next base: position 1,296,282 of record NZ_AP028672.1, on the reverse strand, counting down.
AGGAACTGCAGTGCCCGGTGATCGCGCTGTCGCAGCTCAACCGCTCGGTGGAGCAGCGCACCGACAAACGCCCCATGATGTCCGACCTGCGCGAATCCGGCGCCATCGAGCAGGATGCCGACATCATCATGTTCATCTACCGCGACGACTACTACAACAAGGACTCGAAGGAGCCCAACGTCGCGGAGGTCATCATCGGCAAGCAGCGGAACGGCCCCACCGGCACCGTGAAACTGTTCTTCCAGAAGAACCAGACGCGTTTCGAGAACCTGGCGATGGGCTCGGGCGACGATTTCTAATGAAAATAGCTACCAGCGCTTGTTGTATAAGCGCTGGCAGCTATTGAATTGATAGCAATCTCGCAGTGCCCGGGTGAGGGACTGTGCAACGCCTGCGTGGCTGCTGAGTTGTGTGGTGGTTGCCCTTACTGTCGCAGCGCCCACACCAGCAAGCCAGCGCAGCCGGCCGCCAGAACACCCATGGCCACCGTGAGCCGCCGGTGGCGCTGGCGCAGCACTTCCACCGCCTGCACCACCTGGGCGTTCTGTTCGGCCAGGGACTGGATCAGCACCGCTGATTCCTGCTGCTCCTGCTCCAGCCGCGCGACGCGGTCCCGCAGATGCTGCAACTGCAGCGCGACCGGAATGGCGGGCTCGCCGCCGGCACTCTCGAGTGCACCTGCCGCAGCATCGGCATTCCCTTTTTGCGTGGTGCCCAGCAGCTTCCTGGCCGCCTGCAGGATCTGGGGCGTCGCCTCGATGACGTCGCCCCAGGGCACCAGTTTCAGTGCCGCGACCCAGCCCGCCGCCAACTCAGAGCACCTCGCTGGCGAAGTCCGCCAGGCGCGAGCGCTCGCCGCGCGCCAGCGTGATGTGCCCGCTGTGTGGCCAGCCCTTGAAGCGGTCCACGGCGTAGGTCAGGCCTGACGAGCCTTCGGTGAGGTAGGGCGTGTCGATCTGCGCCAGGTTGCCCATGCAGATGATCTTGGTGCCGGGGCCGGCCCGGGTGATCAGCGTCTTCATCTGCTTGGGCGTCAGGTTCTGTGCCTCGTCGATGATCACGTACTTGTTCAGGAAGGTGCGCCCGCGCATGAAGTTCATGCTCTTGATCTTGATGCGGCTGCGGATGAGTTCGTTGGTGGCGGCGCGGCCCCACTCGCCCGCATTGCCGCCGTCGCCCTTGGCCAGGAACTCCAGGTTGTCGTCCAGCGCGCCCATCCAGGGGCCCATCTTTTCCTCCTCGGTGCCGGGCAGGAAGCCGATGTCCTCGCCCACGCTCACCGTGGCGCGTGTCATGATGATCTCGGTGTAGCGGCGGTCGTCCAGCACCTGGGTCAGGCCCGCGGCCAGGGCCAGCAGGGTCTTGCCGGTGCCCGCCGTGCCCGTCAGGGTCACGAAGTCGATCTCGGGGTCCATGAGCAGGTTCATGGCGTAGTTCTGCTCGCGGTTGCGCGTGGTCACGCCCCACACCGCGTGCTTGGCCGAGCCGTAGTCCTTGAGCGTCTGCAGCACCGCCGTCTTCTCGCGGATCTCGCTCACACGGGCGAACAGGCTGGGCTCGCCGGGCGCTTCGAAGTACACGAACTGGTTGATCATCAGCTGCGGCACGATGGGCCCGCCGATGCGGTAGTAGGTGTGCGCGCCGCTTTGCCAGCTTTCGACGTTCTTGCCGCTCTTGGCCCAGAAGTCCGGGGGCAGGGCCAGCACACCGGCGTAGAGCAGGTCGCCGTCCTCCAGCGTCTTGTCGTTCTGGTAGTCCTCCGCCGTCAGGCCCAGCGCGCGCGCCTTCACGCGCATGTTGATGTCCTTGGACACCAGCACCACTTCACGCGGGGCGTGCAGCTTGCGCAGGGCCTCGACCACGCCCAGGATCTGGTTGTCGGCCTTGCCCGGTGGCAGGCTGGTGGGCAGGCTGTAGTCCAGGGGCGCGGTCTGGAAATACAGGCAGCCGCCGGCCGCGCGCTGCCCCGTGGAGTCAAGTTTCAGGCCGCGCGCGATGTCGGCGCCTTGTGCGGCTGCCAGCGCATCCAGCGTGCGGCTGGCCTGGCGGCCATTGCGGGCCACTTCGGTCATGCCCTTCTTGTGGCCGTCGAGTTCTTCCAGCACGATCATCGGCAGGAAGATGTCGTGTTCCTCGAAGCGGAACAGGCTGGTCGGGTCGTGCAGCAGGACGTTGGTGTCCAGCACGAAGAGCTTGGTGGGACCTTGCGGCGCGGACTTTCTGCCGCGCGTGCTGGCGGGTGCGGCAGCAGCGCCGGCCGCCACGGAGTTGCCGCCGGTGGTGCGTGCCTTGCGGGTGCTGGTCGGGCGGGAGGCGGGCACGGCTGCGGGCTCCGGCGCGCGGGAGCGGGTCTCCACCTGGACAAGGGGTGCCGTGCTCGGTGCGGCCGTGGCCGAAGCCACGCTGTCCGCCTTGCGCCCCGAGCGGGCAGCGGGTGTGGCCGCACGTGCTGGTGGCGCCACAACGGGTTCATTGGCGGAGGCTTGCGACACCCGGGGGCGGGCTGCGACTTCAAAGGCTTCTGGCGCGAGGAGTGCGGCGCGCCGGCTGGGGGCGGGGGGCAGGGGCATGGTGGCGGGGCCTCGGTCGGTAATGGGAAAGACGGTCAGAAAGCAAAAAGCCGCCTGGAGACCAAGGCGGCTTTGGGGTGGCAGGGGGCAGGCGTTGCGGTAACCAGGGGCATAAATCCATTATGCCTACTCGCGATGTCTTGCCTGGGCAAAACCAGCGGGTTGTCGCTTTGAAGCCCCAAGGTGCGGATCAGGCGGCTTTTTTCAGGGCCTTGATGGATTTGACGGCCTTCAGGACTTCGTCCACGTGGCCCGGCACTTTCAGGCCGCGCCACTCTTGCACCAGCAGGCCATCGGGGCCGATCAGGAAGGTGCTGCGCTCGATGCCCTTGACCTTCTTGCCGTACATGATCTTGTTCTTGACCACGCCGAACATGTGGCACATCTTCTCTTCGGTGTCGGCGATCAGTTCGAAGGGCAGTTCCAGCTTTTCCTTGAAATCGTCGTGCGACTTCATGTTGTCGCGCGAAACGCCGAACACCGCGGCGCCTGCCTTCACGAAGTCCTTGTACTTGTCGCGGAACTGCATGGCCTCCGTCGTGCAGCCAGGCGTGTTGTCCTTGGGATAGAAGTAGAGAACCAGAATCTGGCCAAGGTGGGAGGTATTGGAAACCTTGATACCACCGGTTGCGTTGGCTTCAAATTCAGGGAGGGGTTTGTTGACAACGATCGCCATATCACTTCAATCTCTCAGGATGTAGTCGTTGGTAAGCCGGGGGAGCGGGTGTGTTATTGCTCTTGGAAGTGCCCCCGACCGCAACCGGTGATTTTACCCCGAAATCGATTGCCAGCCAAATGTAAGACAGTGTGTCCGCGTCGGCGTCTGCGGGTATGGAGGGAGGGGCTGCCGGGGCGCTGCGGGGCTGGGGAGCCGGGTCTCCGCCGGCGGGCGGCCTGCCCTCTGGCGGCGTTTCAGTCTTCCAGGATCAGCGCGGCCACCACGTTGCGGCCTTCGCTGGCCAGGATGTTGTAGGTGCGGCAGGCCGCGGGCGTGTCCATGGTCTCCAGGCCCAGCCTCCGCGCAATGAGGGGGGCGAGCCAGGCCGGCGGCGGAAAGCGGTTGCGCGTGCCGCTGCCGAAGATGATGAGTTCCGTCTCCAGTTGCGCCAGCTGCGCGAAGTGTTCCGGCGTCAGGTCTTCGAAGCGGGCACACGGCCACGCCTGGCGCAATCCGCCAGACCCCACGATGACGCTGTGGGTGATCTTTTCCGCGTCGATGCCGATCCAGCCGGGGCCGTAGCCGCTGATGGTCTGTGCGTTCGAGCGGTCGGGCTGGAATTTCATGGGCGTTGGTGCGGGTTGCAGGCGCTGGCGCAGCGGGTGCGCAAGGGCGTACGGCCCGGCAGCGGTGGTGATCTGTGGTCAAATTATAGGTTTCGCCAAGGTGCCAGCCGCTCTGGCCGCCACCTGACCTCACTGCACCACCGTCAGCGCATGAAAACCGTCCAAAAATCCGCCAAGCTCGCCAACGTCTGCTACGACATCCGGGGGCCCATCATGGACGCGGCCAAGCAGATGGAGGAAGACGGCCACAAGATCATCAAGCTCAACATCGGCAACCTGGCCGTGTTCGGCTTCGATGCGCCCGAGGAAATCCAGCTGGACATGATTCGCAACCTGCCCAATTCGGCGGGTTACTCGGACAGCAAGGGCATCTTCGCGGCGCGCAAGGCGGTGATGCACGAGACGCAAAAGCAGGGCATCAAGGGCGTGATGCTCGATGACATCTACCTGGGCAACGGCGCCAGCGAACTCATCGTGATGGCCACCAATGCGCTGCTGGACAACGGCGACGAGCTGCTGCTGCCGTCACCCGACTACCCGCTGTGGACGGCGGCCGCCAGCCTGTCGGGCGGTACGCCCGTGCACTACCTGTGCGACGAGGCCAATGGCTGGATGCCGGACCTCGATGACATCCGCGCGAGGATCACGCCCCGCACCAAGGGCATCGTGGTCATCAACCCGAATAATCCCACGGGCGCGCTGTATTCGGACGATCTGCTCAAGGGCATCGTGGCCATCGCGCGCGAGCATGGCCTGGTGATCTTTGCCGACGAGGTGTACGACAAGGTGCTGTACGATGGCGCCAGGCACACGGCCATTGGCTCGCTGAGCGAGGACGTGCTCACGCTCACCTTCAACTCGCTGTCCAAGAGCTACCGCTCCTGCGGCTACCGCGCCGGCTGGCTGGTGGTGTCGGGCGACAAGAAGCCCGCCAGGGACTACATCGAGGGCCTGAACATGCTCTCGAACATGCGCCTGTGCGCCAACGTGCCGGGCCAGTGGGCGGTGCAGACGGCGCTGGGTGGCTACCAGAGCATCAACGAGCTGGTGAACGAAGGCGGGCGCCTGCGCAAGCAGCGTGATCTGGCGTATGAGCTCATCACCGCCATCCCCGGCGTCACCTGCGTCAAGCCCCAGGCGGCGCTGTACATGTTCCCGCGCCTGGACCCGGCCGTCTACCCCATCGAGGACGACCAGCAGTTCTTCCTGGAGCTGCTGCAGGAAACCAAGGTCATGCTGGTGCAGGGCACCGGCTTCAACTGGGCGGCTCCCGACCATTTCCGTATCGTGTTCCTGCCCCACGAGGACGACCTGCGCGACGCCATCGGCCGCGTGGCGCGCTTCCTGGAGCAGTACCGCAAGCGCAAGCAGGCGGCTGCTGCGGCGGCAGCCTCGGCTGCGGCCTGAGTGGCACGGCGCCGAGTGAGGAGGGCTTTTCACATGCGTATCCGCTTCGCCGCCGACCGCGTGGTGGCCGTGCTGGCCGGCGCGCTCGCCCTGGCTGCACCGTGGCCGTCCGCGCACGCCGCCGACCCCAAGGCAGAGCCCGTCAGGTTCCTGCACAAGGACTGGGCGCTGCAATGCGACAACACGCGCACCTGCCGCGCCGTGGGCTACCAGTCGGAGGACGGCGATTCCGAACCTGTCTCCATCCTGTTGACGCGTCCGGCAGGCCCGAATGCGCCGGTTCAGGTGGACCTGCAGGTCTATACCGAAAAGGCCGATCCCGCGGCGCTCGACCTGCAGGTGGGCAAGCTGTCGCTGCGCGGCCTGGAGGGTGCCGTGCCGCGCGTGCCGGCCGGCCAGGTGCCCCGCCTGCTGCAGGAATTGCTCAGGAACGACGAAGCGACGCTGTCCGCAGGCAACGACCGGTGGACGCTGTCGCTGGCGGGCGCCAGCGCCGTGCTGCTCAAGATGGACGAGGCCCAGGGCCGCGTCGGCACGCCGGGCGCGCTGGTGCGGCGCGGTACCAAGGCGGAGTCCTCGGTGCTGCGGCCCGTGGCTGCGCCCGTGGTCAAGGGCGTCCTGCCGGTGGCGCCCCGCAAGGGCGATGGTGCGCTGGCCAGGCCCCTGCTCGCCGAGATCGACCGTGCCAGCGTGGCCGACCAGTGCAACGGCCAGGACCCGCTGAACCCGTCCACCGCCCAGGTCCGCCGGCTCACGGACCGCAAGCTTCTGGTGTCCCTGCCCTGCGGCATGGGCGCGTACAACTTCAGCAACCTGCTGTGGGTCGCCAGCGACCTGCCGCCCCACAAGCCCGAGCCTTTGCAAGACGTGGACGGCGAATTCGATGCCGACACGGGTTCTGTCCATTCGGCGATGAAGGGCCGCGGCATCGGCGACTGCTGGTCGACGCGCGACTGGCAGTTCGACGGGCAGGGCTTCGTGCTCACCCGTGAGGCCGGCGACAGCATGTGCCGGGGCTTTCCTGGCGGCGCCTGGCAGTTGCCGAGCTACGTCACACGCTGAGACCGAGCCCCGCCGCGCCGCGACGGCCGGCCTTCCATTTCAACCCGATCCAACCCTTTCCCAACATCACCATGAAACCCATCCAAGTAGGCCTTCTGGGCATCGGCACCGTCGGCAGCGGCGTGTTCAACGTGCTCCAGCGCAACCAGGAAGAAATCCGCCGCCGCGCCGGCCGCGGCATCGAGATCACCATGGTGGCCGACCTCGACGTGGACCGCGCCAAGGCCGCGGTGGGTGACGGCATCGAGGTCGTGAACGACGCCCGCGCCATCATCGCCAACCCCGATATCGACATCGTCATCGAGCTCATCGGCGGCTACGGCATCGCCCGCGCGCTGGTGCTCGAGGCCATCGCGGCCGGCAAGCACGTCGTCACCGCCAACAAGGCGCTGCTGGCCGTGCACGGCACCGAGATCTTCGCGGCCGCATCGGCCAAGGGCGTGATGGTGGCCTTCGAGGCCGCCGTGGCCGGTGGCATCCCCATCATCAAGGCGCTGCGCGAAGGCCTGACCGCCAACCGCCTCCAGTGGATCGCCGGCATCATCAACGGCACCACCAACTTCATCCTGTCGGAGATGCGCAGCAAGGGCCTGGACTTCGACGTGGTGCTGAAAGAAGCTCAGCGCCTGGGCTACGCCGAGGCCGACCCCACCTTCGACATCGAAGGCGTGGATGCCGCGCACAAGGTCACGCTGATGAGCGCCATTGCCTTCGGCATCCCGGTGCAGTTCGACAAGGCCTACGTCGAAGGCATCACCAAGCTGGGTGCTGCCGACATCAAGTACGCCGAGCAGCTGGGCTACCGCATCAAGCTCTTGGGCATCACCAAACGCGTCGACAAGGGCGTGGAGCTGCGCGTACACCCGAGCCTGGTGCCCTCCAAGCGGCTGATCGCCAACGTCGAAGGCGCGATGAATGCCGTGGTGGTGCAGGGCGATGCCGTGGGCACCACGCTGTACTACGGCAAGGGCGCGGGCAGCGAGCCCACCGCCAGCGCCGTGATCGCAGACCTGGTGGACATCGCCCGCCTGCACACGGCCGACCCCGAGCACCGCGTGCCGCACCTGGCCTTCCAGGCCCACACGCTGACCGACGCCATGGGCACGCTGCCGGTGCTGCCGATGAGCGAAGTGGTCACCAGCTACTACCTGCGCCTTCGCGTGGCCGACCAGGCCGGCGTGCTCGCCAAGGTCACCGGCCTGCTGGCCGAAGCCGGCGTGAGCATCGACGCGGTGCTGCAGCGCGAAGCCGACGAAGTGGGGGGCGAAGGCTCCACCCAGACCGACCTGATCATCCTGACCCACGACACCCGCGAAGGCACCATGGACGCCGTCATCGCCCAGATGCAGGCGCTGCCCACGGTGCTGGCGCCCATCACGCGCATCCGCAAGGAGGAACTGAACTGATGCTGTACATCTCCACCCGCGGCCATGCCGACCGCAAGCATTTCTGCGACATCCTGCTCGAAGGCCTGGCGCCCGACGGCGGCCTGTACCTGCCCGAGCAGTACCCCAAGATCAGCGGTGCCACGCTGACCAAGCTGCGCAAGGCGTACCACGAGCAGGGCTACGCCGAACTGGCGTTCCAGATCCTGTCGCTGTACATCGACGACATCCCTGCCGCCGACCTGAAGGCCATCTGCGCCAAGACGTACACGGCCGAAGTGTTCGGCACGGGCGAGATCGTGCCCCTGCGCCACCTGGAAGACGGCCTGTGGCTCGAAGCCCTGTCCAACGGCCCCACGCTGGCCTTCAAGGACATGGCCATGCAGCTGCTGGGCAACCTGTTCGAGTATGAACTCAAGCGTCGCGGCGAAGAGCTGAACATTCTGGGCGCCACCAGCGGCGACACCGGCAGCGCGGCCGAATACGCCATGCGCGGCAAAGAGGGCGTGCGCGTCTTCATGACCTCGCCCCATGGCCGCATGAGCGCCTTCCAGCAGGCACAGATGTTCAGCCTGCAGGACGAGAACATCCACAACATCGCCATCGAAGGCGTGTTCGACGACTGCCAGGACATCGTCAAGGCCGTGAGCAACGACCTCGACTTCAAGCGCAAGTACAAGATCGGCACCGTCAACTCCATCAACTGGGCGCGCCTCTTGGCGCAGGTGGTGTACTACTTCGCGGGCTACATCCAGGCCACCGAGACCAACGACCAGAAGGTCAGCTTCACCGTGCCGTCGGGCAACTTCGGCAACGTCTGCGCGGGCCACGTGGCGCGCCAGATGGGTCTGCCGATCGCCAAGCTGGTGGTCGCCACCAACGAGAACGATGTGCTCGACGAGTTCTTTCGCACGGGCTCGTACCGCGTGCGCGCCGCAGCCGACACGCACGAGACGTCGAGCCCGTCGATGGACATCAGCAAGGCCAGCAACTTCGAGCGGTTCATCTTCGACCTGCTGGGCCGCAACGGCCAGCGCACGAACGCGTTGTTTGCCAAAGCACTGCCCGCATATGGCCGGTTCGATTTGAGCGCCGACCCGCTGTTTGCCGAGGCCGCCACCAAGTACGGCTTTGAAAGCGGCAAGAGCACCCATGCCGACCGCCTGGCCACCATCAAGGACAACTATGAGCGCCATGGCGTCACCATCGACACCCACACGGCCGATGGCGTGAAGGTGGCGCGCGAACACCACCAGGACGCCACGGTGCCCATGATCGTGCTGGAGACCGCGCTGCCCATCAAGTTCGCCGAGACCATCGTCGAAGCCCTGGGCCATGCGCCCGAGCGGCCCGCCAAGTTCGCGGGCATCGAAGACCTGCCCAAGCGGGTGCACGTCATGCCTGCCAACGTGCAGTTGGTGAAGCAATACATCGAGCGCCACTGCGCGCCAGCCCTGTAGGCAGGTGGCCAGACAATCCAGGGACGTTGTGCTGCTGCGCAGGCGGTGGACGGCTCTGGATGGCTTGATTTGATACAAAAAATGCCCCTGGCGCTTGTCTGATAAGCGTTAGCAGCTATAAATACAATAGCTAACCAAGGAGCAGTGGATGAAGGTTGTCGGTTTCGCCGGTTTTTCCGGCAGTGGCAAGACCACGCTGGTCGAGCAGTTGATTCCCGAGCTGCGGCTGCGGGGGCTGCGCGTGTCGGTGGTCAAGCATGCCCACCACAGTTTTGACCTCGACCATCCGGGCAAGGACACCTACCGCCACCGTGAGGCAGGCGCCTTCGAGGTGGTGGCGGCCTCCGACAAGCGGCTCATGCTCGTGCGCGAGTTCGAGCGGCCCGCCACGCTCAGCGTGCACCACCTGATCGCGGAGCTGTACCCGGGCGTGGACTGGGTGCTGGTGGAGGGCTTCAAGGACAGCGACCTGCTCAAGGTGGAGGTGTGGCGTGCACCCGAGCCCGGGCAGGTGGCCAAGCCCGTGCGCTACCCCGAGGACGACTTCGTGGTCGCCATCGCCACCGATGCACCGCGGGGCCTGCCCGTGTCCACGCAGCTGCCCTTGCTGGACCTCAATGCGCCGGGGCAGGTGGTGGACTGGCTGATCGAGAACCAGCACCGCTTCGACTACGACTGCGAACTCTATGGAGCGGGTCTCGCATGAACCGCCCGAACAACCCCTTGAAGCCCCTCGACGCAGCGTTGGAGGACCTGCTGCCGCAGGCCGCGCCCCTGCAGGGCACCGAGACGGTCACCACCTTCGATGCGGACGGCCGCGTGCTGGCGCAGGACTGCGTCTCGGCCCTGCAGGTGCCCCCGCAGGACAACAGCTCCATGGACGGCTACGCGGTGCGCTGCGCCGATGTGGCGGTTGTGGGGGTGGTGCTGCCCGTGTCGCAGCGCATTGCGGCGGGCAGCGCGGGCGATCCGCTGGTGCCGGGCAGCGCCGCCCGCATCTTCACGGGCGCGCCCGTGCCTGCCGGGGCCGATGCGATCCTGATGCAGGAAGACTGCGAAGCCCTGGCCATGGAGGACGGCCTGGGCCAGGTGCGCATCAACGCCGTGCCCCGGCGGGGCCAATGGATCCGCAGTGCGGGCGAGGACATCACCCGGGGTGCCGTGGTGCTGCCGGCCGGCACACGCCTCACCCCGGCCGAGCTGGGGCTGGCCGCCAGCATCGGGCTGCACCAGCTGCAGGTGGCCCGCCGCCCCCGCGTGGCGCTGTTTTCCACGGGCGATGAACTCGTCATGCCCGGCCAGGTACCGCCCGAGCAGATGCGGCCGGGAGCCATCTACAACAGCAACCGCTTCTTCCTGCGCGCCATGCTGCTGCGCCTGGGCTGCGAGGTGACCGACTTTGGCATCGTGCCGGATCGGCGCGACGCCACCATCGACGCCCTGCGCGAGGCGAGTGCCGCGCACGACCTGATCCTGACCAGCGGCGGCGTGAGCGTGGGCGAGGAAGACCACATCAAGCCCGCCGTGGAGACGCTGGGCACGCTGGACCTGTGGCAGATCGCCATGAAGCCCGGCAAGCCCTTCGCCTACGGCCGCATTGGCGCGGCCCATTTCATGGGCTTGCCGGGCAATCCCGTGTCGAGCTTCCTGACGTTTGCGCTGCTGGTGCGGCCGTTTGTGCTGCGCCTGCAGGGTGTGCAGGACGTCGCTCCTCAATCCCTGGCTGCTCGCGCCGATTTCACCTGGCCCAAGGCCGACAAACGCCGCGAATTTCTGCGCGTGCGGCACAACGCGGCGGGGGGGCTGGAGCTGTTCAACAACCAGAGCTCGGGCGTGCTCACCTCCGCCGCCTGGGGCGATGGCGTGGTGGACAACCCGGCGGGCCAGACCATTGCATCTGGCGATACGGTGCGATTTATCTCCTTTGCGGAGTTGTTGTCATGAGAAACCACCCCCACGCTCTCCACTGTGTGTGGTCGCTGCCCCCCGAGGGGGCCGCTTTTCATCTTGGGGCGGCCCGGCGATGAAAAAGATCACCGTGCGCTACTTCGCCTCGATCCGCGAGGCCATCGGGCAGGGCAGCGAGGCACTGGAGACCTCCGCCACCACGCTGGGTGCCTTGCGCGACGAACTCATCGCACGCGGCGGCGCCCACGCCAGCAGCCTGGCGCGCGGCAGGGCGGTGCGCATGGCGCTCAACCAGACCTTGAGCGACGAATCCGCCACCCTGGCCGAGGGGGCCGAGGTGGCGTTTTTCCCTCCGGTTACGGGCGGCTGACGCCAGGCAGCGCCCGCAGGCGCTGCTCCAATGCCTTGGAGGCCGCCGTCATGGGTGCCCGCAGGCCATTGCAGATCTCCCCTGCGTGCGCCAGCATGGCCTTGAGCGGGGCAGGGTTGGGCTCTGCAAAACACGCGTCCACCCAGGGTTGCAGGGCCTGCCACAAGTCGCGGGCTGCGGGCAGATCGCCCAGGCGCAGCAGGGCCATCAACTCCACGAAACGCGGTGTCTGCCAGTGCGCGCAGGCAGAGATGGCACCCGCGCCGCCGAGGGCCAGCGTATGGAAGATCTGCGCGTCTTCGCCCGTCAGCACCTGCAGCCGGCCATCGGCGATCAGGGCCTGCGTCTTGGCGGGGTTGCCGCCGCAGTCCTTGATGGCCTGGATGCGCGGATGCCCCGCCAGCGCCAGCAGCGTCTCGGTGGTGAGCGTGGCGCCCGTGCGGTAAGGAATGTCATAAATCAGCACGGGCGCCGCGCTGGCGTCGGCCAGCGTGCGGAACCAGTGCAGCAGGCCTTCTTGCGAGGGACGGATGTAGTGGGGGGCGGACACCAGCAGGCCCGCAACCGGGTAGTGCGCAAGGGCCTGCACCTGCTCCAGCACCTGGCCCTGGTGGCAGCCCGACACGCCCATCACCACGGGCAAACCCTGTGCGGCGCTGAGCACTGTTTCCAGCACCTGCAGTTGCTCGGCCTTGTCGAGGGCCGCAGCCTCACCGGTCGAGCCGCAGGCAACGAAGCCCGAAACACCGTCGGCACACAGCCGGGCGGTGAGGGCGGCAAGGGCCGGATGGTCCACGGCGCCGCCCTTGAACGGCGTGACCAGGGCGATCCAGAGCCCGCTGAACGGCGGTTGGTGGGAGGTGGCGGTATCGGTGGCAGACATGCGAAGCATCCTTTCAGGGTTCGACCAGGGGAAGAACCGTCCGGAGGGAGTGCGTGCGGAATGCCGGGGAGTGAAAAGAGAAAAGAAAAAAGGGAATTTCTCTACCAGGTGGTTCCGTCGCTCATCCGGACGGAACCACAGCTCCGGTCAGATGAGCTCTGGTTTTTTGGCTTTGCCCACGCACCGCAACGCCACCGCAGGTGCTGCGGTCATGGCAAAGGGGGTGTGTGTGGACATGGGCCGCAGTATAGCGAAGCGCCTGCCGTGTCCCAAGAGTGGTCAGCCTGCCTGCGGTGGCTGGGCCGCATCGTGTGCAGGTTCAGGCTGGGGCGGCACCAGCCCGGGACATGGCCACGCCAGCAGTTCGGCCAGGCGCGTGACGATCCACGTGGCCTCGGGCACCGACACGCCGGATTCAAGGGTGCACAGCCCCGCATGGATGCGCCGCAGGATCTCGGCCTCGGAAGGCGCCTGCACGTGGTACAGCGTCTGTGCGTGTTCCACCAGGTGGCCCGCCAGGTCTTCGCACAGCTCGTAGCGGGCGCGCACGCCGTCTGCCTTTTCCGTCAGGCGTCCTCGGGTGTCGGTGTACACCGCCATGAAGGAGGGCGGCACGTGGATCTGGTTGTCGTCGTACATGGCTGGGTAGATGGTGGGAGCGATCAGGCGGCAGAAAAAATGCCCGCCAGAGCGGTTCAGTCAGGGGCTTTGCATATCCGCGGCTTGGTGGTGCGCGGGGGCTTGCGAGCAGGTTTGCAGGTGGTTGTGCGCCATGGCCGCTGTCTCGGCAAACCAGCCCAGCAGGTGTTGCAGCCAGATTCGCAGTTCAGCCTCAAAGCGGGGCGTGAGCGCGACCAGGCCCCGGGGGGCATCCTGGGTGAGGTGGCCCTGCGCCGTTGCCTCGTTGACCAGGTTGCGCACATGCGAGTGCGAAAAGCCCAGGCGCTGCGCAAGCTCGCTGGCGCGCAGGGCAAACGGCGTGGGCCCTTGATCGCCGGGGCGGTGCACCCGGCAGTGTTCGCGCAGCAGCAGCATGGCAATGCGCCCGCCGCCTTCGCGCTGGTCAAACCAGTCCCAGCCGCCGAAGCGGCCCCGGGTTTCGGCCAGGCGATCCAGGATGTGGTCGGCCCCGGCCAGAAAGGCGGCAAAGTAATCCGCGTCGCTGTCCAGCCGCTGCGCATGGCCCGCGGGCAGGGCGCCCAGGGCCTCGGCGCAGTGCAGGTGGTGCCGCACCCAGGTGCGCAGGCCGTCCAGCAGCCGGGGGGTGGGCGCGAGGTAGCGGAGCCGGCGGTCGGCGGGATCGGTGTCCACCGCCACCATGCCCGCCAGCCGCAGCACGGCGAAGAACGTGGCCAGCGTGCGGGCGCCCCCCGGCATGCGTTGCTGCAGGAGCGTCAGCGTGGGGCGTGGCGCGCCCCGCAGCTGCCATTGGTAGTGCTGCACCACCAGCCGGCCCGCCGCGTGCGACTGCAGCGCCCGGCCGAAGATCTTGTTGATGAGCCGTTCGTTCCAGTGCAGGCGCAGGATGCCGTCGCAGTAGGCCTCCACGGCCTGGGTGTAGGTGTCCGGAGCCTGGGAGTCGAGCGCTTCGAAGGATTCTTGCAGGTCCATGGCGCGTGTTGCGGTGCAGGGTTGCTGTTTCAGTCCGGCGTGAACAGGCGCTCGAACTTGGCCTGGTCTGCGGCCAGCTCGAAGGTCACCACCTGGCCCATTTTCATGTCCGACAGGCGGCAGGCCCCAAACAGGGTGGTTTTGCCTGCCAGCTCCATCACCTCCAGGTCGATGATGGCGTAGGGGTGGGGCACGAAGACCTGGTGCTTGAACACATCGCGGACCGTGTTGCGCGGGGACGGGTAGAGCTTGTAGAGATCGGTCTCGATCGTTTGTGTGGCCATGGGCTTAAGGTGCGAGGGTGGCTGCAGTACGGGTACAGTGCGGGCGAATCGTACAGACAAACCTTTTTACCAATCTATGGCACGCAACAAAAGTGAATGGCCCTCCAAGGTGCTGGCGCTGGTCCGCGGCGGCAACCTGCCCGCCGCCATCGCGCAGATCAAGGTGGCACCCACCGTCGGCGACGTCACCCGGCTGCAGACCCTGCTGGCCCAGCTGCCCCCTTCGCCCGCGCTGGCGCAGCTGAACAAGGTGGTGGAAGAAGAGCGTGCCTTGCTGGCCGCGCCACGGCTGCACCGTTCGCCGTAAGCGGCCACGCCGCGCCATTCCGCCTTGCCGCCATTCGCCCTGTAGAGAGCTTCTGCCATGACCTTGCCCCGCGTTTCCATCCAGACCGAGGACTTTGACCTGTCCACCGAAATCGCCGCCCTGCGCCGCGAGAACAAGGGCGTGGGCGCGGTGTGCAGCTTTGTGGGCACGGTGCGCGACCGCAATGAAGGCGACCAGGTGTCCTCCATGGAGCTGGAACACTACCCCGGCATGACCGAAAAATCCATCGAGGCCATGGTGGACGAGGCGTTCCGGCGTTTCGACATCTTTGGCGCCCGCGTGATCCACCGCGTGGGGCTGCTGCAACCGCTGGACCAGATCGTGCTGGTGGCCGTGACCAGCGCCCACCGGGGCCAGAGCTTTCAGGCCTGCGAGTTCCTCATGGACTACCTCAAGACCCAGGCCCCGTTCTGGAAGAAGGAAGAAACCGCCCAGGGCGCGCGCTGGGTGGACGCGCGGGTGAGCGACGACGCTGCGCTGGCGCGCTGGGGCATCGTGGCCACCAACGCCTGAACGCACCCGCCGGCCGGCCGGAATGTCCCCCTGCCGGCGCTGCAGCCGCGCGCCAGGCCGGCGGTTTTGCAGATCGATGCAATCTTTGGACTTGTGCGGCGCTGGTCCCCTTTTGAGAATCGCCTGCTGTCCCGCTGGCACCTTTCTTCTGCCCGGCGAGGGCTGACAGGGAGGAATGTGTCATGGAACTTCAAGCGCGGGCATTTTCACGCGCGTGCCGATGGTGCCTGGCGGCCGTGGGGCTCATGCTGGCGCTTTCGGGTCCGGCCCGGGCCGACGTGGCCTTTGTCGCCGCCAGCAGCCTTTCCCTGGGGGGGCTGCTCGGCGAGACGGCGCGCGGCGACTTCAATGAAGACGGCCAGCCGGACCTTGCCGTGGTGGACCGGCAAGACAACACCGTCAGGATCCTGCTCAATACCGGCGGCGCTGCGGGCTTTTCGGCCGCGGGTTCGTTCGGCGTGGGCGCGGCCCCTTACGGCCTGGTGGCGGCCGACTTCAATGGGGATGGGCATCTGGACATCGCGGTGGCCAGCTTCAACGAAGGCACCGTCACGGTCCGCCTGGGCGACGGCCATGGCGGGCTGTCTGCAGCAACCGCCTTCGGCGCCGGCCCCAATCCTTATGGCCTGGCGGTGGCGGACTTCGATGGCGACGGGCGGCTGGACGTGGCCGTTGCGGTCTTCTCGGGCGCGGCCAAGGGGGTTTCGGTGCTGTGGGGCGACGGGACAGGCCGGCTGGATGGGCGTCCCCGCACGGAGATCGGCATGGGTGTGTCGACGACACGCATCGTCTCGGGCGACTGGAATGAAGACGGGCATGCCGACATCGTGGTGGGCTCGGGCGATGGCGTCTTCTGGCTGCGGGGAGACGGCGCGGGCGGCTTCGCGGCGGCCCAGCGCCTGACGGGCGATGAGTACGTGCCTTTCGTGGCCGTCGGCGATGCCAACGGAGACGGCCACCTGGACATCCTGGCGCTGGTGCAGAACACCTCGGCCAGCCCGATCCTCCTGACCGGGGACGGCACGGGAAACTTTTCACGCCGCGGCGTGGGCTCCCCCGGATGGTTCTCGAGCGCTGCCATCGTGGATGCCACGGGCGATGGACGGGCGGACCTGGTGCTCGCGCGCTCCAGCGGCACCGTTGTGGTGTGGCCCGGCCTCGCCGGTGGCGGGTTCGGCTTCAACGCAGGGGGCCAGGAGTACTCGGTGGGTGATGACGAAAGCACCCTGGCGGTGGCCGATTTCAACGGCGACGGCCACCCGGACATTGCCGTGGCCAACGGGTGGGGCGGGCGAATGGTCCGGTTGCTGGGAGACGGCGCGGGCCACTTTGCCGCCGCACGCAGCTACGGCATCCCCGAGCGGGACGCGCGCGCGGTGGCGGTGGCCGACTTCAACGAGGACGGGCGGATCGACCTGGCCGTCGCCTACGCGGATGAATCCAGTGTCTGGATCCTGCGGGGCGATGGCCAGGGCGGCTTCGTGTTGTCCACGCGGCTCGATACCGGGGCGCAGGTGCGCGCGCTGGCCGCTGGCGACCTCGACGGGGATGGCCACACGGACCTGGCGGTGGTCAGCGAAACCGACCGGAGCGTCATGGTCTATCTGGGCCGGGGGGCGGGCGACTTCTCCCTGGCGGGCCAGGGTTTCTTTACCGGGCTGTCGCCCAGGTCGATCGTCACCGGGACATTTCGCGGGCCGGGCTACCCTGCCCATGCCGCCGTGTGGGCGCTGGAGACGACCAGCTCGCTCGAAGCCATCCGATGGGTGGGCGTCACACCCCAAGGCGCCGTCGACATGCTGGACATGACGGTGTGGCAGGGCGTGCGGGGCTTCGCGCCGGTCGATGTCAACCAGGATGGGCGCACCGACCTGGTGGCCGCGACCTCGGCGGGCACCGTGGGCACTTCGCTGTCCGCCGCTTCGCAGCCGCTGGGGCCGGTCTACCTGCCAGTCTCGGCCGGCCCGCTGGGCGCGGTCGCGGGGTGGGGCGTCGCGGGGCGGGCGGGGGTGTTCACGGCCGCCGGCACGCAGATCGCGTCCCTGGCCGCGGCGCCCGGGCAGGCGATGGGCGTGGTGGGACAGTACGGCGCAGGGCTCGCGGCCAAGGCGCTCGCGGCCGCGGATTTCGATGGCGACGGGCTGCCCGACGTGGTGGGCGCCGACGCGTCGGGTGGGATCGCCATCCTGCGCGGGCAGGCCGGGGTGGGCGCTCTGGGCCTGCCTGTCGCGCGGTTCGCCGGAGGCACGGCCGAGCAGATGGCGGTGGCCGATTTCAATGGCGACGGCAGGCCGGACGTCGCCATTGCCAACGGTATCGCGGGCATCACGGTGCTGATGAATGCCTCCCCGTCGGCCGATGCCGCATTGGCCTCCCTGGCGCTGTCGCAGGGTGTCCTCAGCCCCGCGTTCCAGCCGCAGGTAGTGGCGTATGCGGCTGGCGTGCCGCATGCGGTGACCGCGCTTTCCCTGACGCCCGTCGCCGCCGATGCCGGGGCCTCCATCACCGTGAACGGCACGCCCGTGGCCAGCGGCTCCGCGACGCCGCCCCTGGCCCTGGTGCCGGGTACCAATGTGATCCAGGTGGAGGTGCTCGCGCAGAACGGCGTGGCCCGCCGGACGTACACCATCACCGTGGTCCGCGACCAGACGGTCCGGCACGCGGTCACGGCCCTGGCGGGCTCGGGTGGCAGCATCGGCCCGGCCGGCACGGTCGACGTGGCGCAGGGACAGACGCAGGCCTTCACCGTCACGCCCGGCGCGGGTTACCGCATCGCGTCCGTGGCGGGCTGTGGCGGCAGCCTGGCCGGTAGCACCTACACCACGGCAGCGGTGACGGCCGCCTGCACCGTGCAGGCGCGTTTTGAAACCCTGCCCACACCCACGAACACCGGATCGGGGCCCGTCAACGTGGGCGTGGTGGATGGCAGCACGGGCTGCCAGCTGGACCTGGCGGGCACCGGCCCGGTGGCGGCGCCGGCGCCGTACCCCGGCGCCACCTTGCCGCACGGGGCGTTCCGCCTGCGGCTCATCCATTGCCAGCCGGGTGAGACGGTGCGTGTGGCGGTGACCTTTCCAGACCTCACGGGCTTCACCGTGAAGAAGTACGGGCCCACACCCGACAGCCCTTCCTCCAGCCGATACTACGACCCCGTGAACCTGCAGATCAGCGGCAACACCGTGGCCTACGATGTGACGGACGGTGGCTGGGGGGACGACAGCTTTGGCGCGCAGGATGGCACCATCAACGACCCTGTCGTCCCCGTGCTGCTGGCGCCTGGCCCGGTGGCGATCCCCACGCTGTCGGCCGGGGGCCTGGGTGGGCTGGCTGCCCTTCTGGGGTTGCTGGCCTTGCGGGGCGGCCGGCGCACGGCCCTGCGGGCCCACCGGGCCGGTACCTGGTCCGGAGTTTCGAGGGAAATCAGCCGCTAGCGCTTGATGGTAAAGCGCTGGCAGCTATAAAAATGGTAGCTAATGGGGAAGCCATCGGCTGGATGATTCGCTGATGCAGGTCAATCGGTGGGCGGGGGCAGTGTCTTGAAATCAGGCACACCCCGCCTCAAGTGCTCTGCAATTCGGAGGACATCCACCATGCGTCTCGACAAATTCACCACCAAGTTCCAGGAAGCCCTGAGCGATGCCCAGAGCATCGCCCTGGGCAATGACCACGCCTACATCGAGCCCGTGCACATGCTCGTGGCCATGCTCAAGCAGGACGACGGCCCCAAGGCGCTGCTGCAGCGTGCGGGCGCCAATGTGCCCGGCCTGCTGGCTGCGGCCGAGGCCGCCGTCAAGCGCCTGCCCCAGGTGCAGGGCAACGAGCAGGTGCAAGGCGGCCCGGAGCTCGGCCGCGTGCTGCAGGCCACCGAGAAGGAGGCCATCAAGCGCGGCGACCAGTTCATCGCCAGCGAGCTGTTCCTGCTGGCCGTGATCGACAGCAAGGGCGAGGCCGCCAAGATCGCCAAGGACAACGGCCTGACGCGCAAGAGCCTGGAAGCCGCCATCGATGCGGTGCGCGGCGGCCAGAAGATGGACAGTGCCGAGGCCGAGGGCCAGCGCGGCGCCCTGGCCAAGTACTGCATCGACCTGACCGAGCGCGCGCGCATCGGCAAGCTCGACCCCGTGATCGGCCGCGACGACGAGATCCGCCGCGCCATCCAGGTGCTGCAGCGCCGCACCAAGAACAACCCGGTGCTCATCGGCGAGCCCGGCGTGGGCAAGACGGCCATCGTCGAAGGCCTGGCCCAGCGCATCGTGGCCGGCGAGGTACCCGAGTCGCTCAAGAACAAGCGCGTGCTGTCGCTGGACATGGCGGCGCTGCTCGCGGGCGCCAAGTTCCGCGGCGAATTCGAGGAGCGCCTGAAGACCGTGCTGAACGAACTGGCCAAGGACGAGGGGCAAACAATAGTCTTCATCGACGAGCTGCACACCATGGTGGGCGCGGGCAAGGCCGAGGGCGCGATGGACGCGGGCAACATGCTCAAGCCCGCGCTGGCCCGCGGCGAGCTGCACTGCGTGGGCGCGACCACGCTCGACGAGTACCGCAAGTACATCGAGAAGGACGCCGCGCTGGAGCGGCGCTTCCAGAAGATCCTCGTGGGCGAACCCACCGTGGAGGCGACCATCGCCATCCTGCGCGGCCTGCAGGAAAAGTACGAGGTGCACCACGGCGTGGACATCACCGACCCGGCCATCGTGGCCGCGGCCGAGCTGTCCAACCGCTACATCACCGACCGCTTCCTGCCCGACAAGGCGATTGACCTCATCGACGAGGCCGCCTCCAAGATCAAGATTGAGATGGACTCCAAGCCCGAGGTGATGGACAAGCTCGACCGCCGCCTGATCCAGCTGCAGATCGAGCGCGAGGCCGTGCGCCGCGAAAAGGACGAATCCTCGCAAAAGCGCTTTGCGCTCATCGAGGAAGAGATCGCCAAGCTGCAAAAGGAAATCGCCGATTACGACGAGATCTGGCAGTCCGAAAAAGCCCAGGCGCAGGGCAGCGCGCACGTGCGCGAGGCCATCGACAAGCTCAAGTTCCAGATCGAGGAATTCACCCGCAAGGGCGACTTCAACAAAGTGGCCGAGCTGCAGTACGGCAAGCTGCCCGACCTGGAAAAGCAGCTGAAGGAAGCGCAGGCGCAGGAGGATGGCAAGGACGGCGCCCCCGCCACCCGCCGCCTGCTGCGCACGCAGGTGGGTGCCGAAGAAATTGCCGAGGTGGTGAGCCGCGCCACGGGCATTCCGGTGGCCAAGATGATGCAGGGCGAAAAGGACAAGCTCCTGCTGATGGAGGCCAAGCTGCATGAACGCGTGGTGGGCCAGGAGGAGGCGATCGCCGCCGTGGCCAACGCCATCCGCCGTTCGCGCTCGGGCCTGAGTGACCCCAACCGCCCCACGGGCTCGTTCCTGTTCCTCGGCCCCACGGGCGTGGGCAAGACCGAGCTGTGCAAGGCGCTGGCGGGCTTCCTGTTCGACAGCGAGGACCACCTGGTGCGCATCGACATGAGCGAGTTCATGGAAAAGCACTCGGTGGCCCGCCTGATCGGCGCGCCGCCCGGCTACGTGGGCTACGAGGAGGGGGGCTACCTCACGGAGGCCGTGCGCCGCAAGCCCTACAGCGTGCTGCTGCTCGACGAGGTGGAGAAAGCCCACCCGGATGTGTTCAACGTGCTGCTGCAGGTGCTGGACGACGGCCGCCTGACCGACGGCCAGGGCCGCACCGTGGACTTCAAGAACACGGTGATCGTGATGACGAGCAACATCGGCTCGCACCTGATCCAGGCCATGGTCGGACAGGACTCCGAGGACATCAAGGAAGCGGTGTGGGGCGAGCTCAAGAACCACTTCCGGCCCGAGTTCCTCAACCGCATCGACGAGACCGTGGTGTTCCACGCGCTGGACGCGCAGCACATCGCCTCGATCGCCAGGATCCAGCTGCAGCTGCTGCAATCCCGGCTGGCCAAGATGGATTTGGAATTGCAGGTGTCGGATGCGGCCTTGGCAGAATTGGCCAAGGTGGGGTTCGACCCGGTGTTCGGCGCGCGGCCGCTCAAGCGGGCGATCCAGCAGCGCATCGAGAACCCGCTGTCCAAGTTGTTGCTGGAAGGGCGTTTCCCGCCCAAGAGCGTGATTCCGGTCACCGTGAACCCCGTGCTGGAGCCGGGTGTGTTCCAGTTCGGCGTGGCTCCGCAGGAGTGATGTGGGCCGGGAAAGGGATTGCGGCGCTGGCCAGGGCTGCAATCCCGACCCCAAGTTGTGAAGGAGAGGTGTCGTTTGAATGAATTTGTTGCGGGCGTTGTGCGCCTGTTGCTGCGGGTGGTGGTCATCGCCATGGGCTTGGTGCTGTTCGCCAGCCTGCTGGTCGCCGTGATGGTGCTGGCGCTGGTGTGGGCGCTGCGCGCAGGCTGGGCGCGCCTCACCGGCCAGCCGGTGACCCCCTGGGTGATGCGCATGGACCCCCGCACGGGTTTCAGCACCGTGTTCCGCTCCACCGAGCGCTGGTCGTCCGGCCGCCGTGGCCCGGCGCCCGCGCCCGACGATGCCGGCGGCGAGGCCGCGGCCGCGTCGCGCCGTGGCGGCATCCTGCCCGGCGCCGCCGAGGTGACCGACGTCGAGGCGCGGGACGTGCGCTGACCCGGCGCCGCACCCTGCCTTCTTGCACTGCGCAGCGCCGCCGCCTGCGCGGCCCGTCCGCGCCCTGCCTCCCCGGTTTTTTCGTGGCGCGCCTGTCGGGGCGTCTTCTATGATCCGACCATGACACCTGCCGATATCCACGCCCACTTCGATCTTCAACGCCAGGCCAGCCGCGAGCATGTCGATGTGCCGCTGCTGGTGCGCCGCGAGCGGCTGCTGCGCCTGTCCAAGATGCTCGACGAGCACGGCCCGGTGCTGGCGGCAGCGGTGCAGGCCGATTTCGGCATGCGGTCCCCGCGCCTGACCGAGGTGGCCGATTTCTTCGTGCTGCGCACCCTGCTGTCGCACACGCTGCGCCATCTGGCGAAATGGATGAAGCCCCGGAAAGTGCGCACGCCGCTTTACCTGCAGCCCGCCCGTGCCTGGATCCAGCGCCAGCCCCTGGGGGTGGTCGGTGTGATCGCGCCGTGGAACTACCCCGTCCAGCTGGCCCTGGCGCCCGCCATCACCGCGCTGGCGGCGGGCAACCGCGTGATGCTCAAGCCCAGCGAGCTCACGCCGCACACCTCGGCGCAGCTGGCGCTGCTGGTGGCGCAGTTCTTTTCGCCCGACGAGTTCTGCGTGGTGCAGGGCGATGCGAACCTGTCGGCGCTGTTCGCGTCGCTGCCGTTCGACCACCTGGTGTTCACCGGCTCCACCGCCGTGGGCCGCAAGGTGGCCCAGGCGGCGGCGCAGCACCTCACGCCCACCACGCTGGAGCTGGGCGGCAAATCGCCGTGCATCATCGATGGCCATTGCGACATGCAGGACGCGGCGCTCAAGATCGCGCACGGCAAGCTGCTCAACGCGGGCCAGACCTGCATTGCCCCCGACTATGTGCTGCTTCCCCGGGGCCGCGAGGGGGAGTTCGCGCAGGCCTACCGGGCCGCCGTGGGCCGACTGTTTCCCACCATCGAGGGCAATGCGGACTACGCCTCCATCATCACGGCGCGCCACCATGCCCGCCTGCGCACCATGCTGCAGCAGGCGCAGACCCAGGGCGCCGAGGTGCAGACCATCGAGCCGGCCGAGGGCAAGCCTGTCGTCCACACCGTGGGCACGCTGGGCGATGGCGCCAGCCGCCAGATGCTGCCCACGCTGGTGTTCGGGGCCACGTCCCAGATGCAGCTCATGCAGGAGGAGATCTTCGGCCCCATCCTGCCCGTGATTTCCTATGAACGGCTCGACGACGCCATTGCCCACATCAATGCCGGGCCGCGCCCGCTGGCGCTGTACTGGTTCGGCCAGAGCGAAGCGGTGCGCGACGACGTGCTGCGCCGCACCGTGAGCGGCGGCGTGACGGTGAACGACACGCTGATGCACATTGCCCACGACAACCTGCCGTTTGGCGGCGTGGGCGACAGCGGCTGGGGCGCCTACCATGGCGAGCAGGGCTTTCTGCGCTTTTGCCACCAGAAATCCGTGCTGGTGCAGTCGCGCTGGGCGATGGGTTCGCTGTTCTATCCGCCGTACGGCGCGAAGTTCGACCAGGTCATGGGGCTGCTGCGGCGCTGGCTGTAGCCTCCGTGCCGCCGTCCGGCGGCAAGGGCTCCATCGTGCTGGCGGTTTGAGGGTGCGTGATGAGCTGGACCATGGCGCTGCGCAGCTGGCCCGTGGACACGGGCTTGTGCAGCAGCAGCGCTGACGTGGACTGCGCATCGCGCAGGCGCTGGGGCGATGTGTCCCCCGTCATGATGATCGCGGGCACCGGTGTTCCCAGGTAGGCGCGCAGGGCCTGCAGCACCTGTTTGCCGGTTTCTTCGTGGCGCAGGCGGAAGTCCGTGATGATGATGTCCGGCGTGATGTCTTCCAGGCGCTCCAGCGCATCGGCGCTCGATTCCGCGGTGATGCACTGGCAGCCCCAGCTTTGCAGCAGCGACTGCATCCCGATGCGCACGGCTTCGTCGTCGTCGATGGCCAGCACCTTCAGGCCCGCAAGGCTTCGGGCATCCGGCGCGGGGGCGGTGTCGTCTTCCAGCGCGCCCTGCCAGCGGTCCAGCCACAGCCGAAACACCGAGCCCCGTCCCGGCTGGGAGAGCACTTCCACGGAGGTGTTCATCTCCCGCGCCAGCCGCTGCACGATGGCCAGGCCCAGCCCCAGGCCCTTGCGCCGGTCGCGCTCGGGGTTCCCGAGCTGGTGGAACTCCTTGAAGATGTGTTCCCACTGGTGCTGCGGGATGCCGGCCCCCGTGTCCCACACCTCCAGTGCCAGGCGCTTGCCGCGTGTGCGGCAGGCGATCAGCACGCCGCCCCGGGCGGTGTAGCGCAGGGCGTTGGAGATGAAGTTGTGCATGACCAGCCCGACCAGCGAGCGGTCGGCATGGGCCGCGGCCGAGGTCTCCCGCGTGCGGTACACGAGGCCCGCCGTATCCGCCTGCACGCCGAATTCCTGCTCCAGCGCCGTGAGCAGCGGCTGCACGGCAAAGGCTTCGGGCCGCACCTTGACGACACCGGCTTCCAGCCGCGAGTAGTCGAGCAGGGTGGTCAGCATCTCGGCGGCGGCGCCCGAGGCCGCATGGGCGTGCCCCAGCACGGTGAGCTGGTGGTCGTTGAGCGGGCTGCGCTGCAGCGACTCCAGGAACAGGCCCATGGCATGCAGGGGCTGGCGCAGGTCGTGGCTGGCGGCGGCCAGGAAGCGGGACTTGTCGCGGTCGGCCTGCTCGGCGGCCCCCTGCGCGGCCAGGGCGCGCTGCGACTCGGCGCGCAGCTCGTTGACGAGCCGGTCGTTCTCCAGCTTGAGCGCGATGCTGCGCCGGGTGGCCCGGTCGGCGGTGCGCGCCTGCATGCCGGTGAGCGCGTAGTAGACCCCCGTGAGGAACAGCGCGGGCCACATCACGGGCCCGCCGGCCAGGGCGACGGCCATCATCACGCCGCCGATCGCGCAGGTGAGGTAGGTGACATAGGCGCGGTACAGGGGGGCGCCCAGCCCCAGCGCGCCGGACGACACCGTGCTGATGATGCCGATGGCGTAGATCACGCTGTCGGACGTGCCCCAGTAGAGCACCACATACCCCAGGCTGCCCCAGCTCAGGCCCATGGCGGCCATGCAGGCGATCAGCTTGCGCGCTGCCTGCGGCGCCGGGTCGGTGAAGGGCGCGATGCTGCGCAGGGTGAGGTACACCCCGGCCACCACCAGCGTGTGCGACACCAGCCAGACCGTGATGGCCTGCGTGTCGGCCACCCGCGCCATGACCCACAGCGTGCCCAGGGCGGTGGCCAGCGACGCCAGCAGCGTCATCGGGAAGTTTTGCCGCAGCAGGGCCACCTGTTCGCGCAGCACCTCGTCGCGCTCCCACACCGGCCACCCCCAGCGGGTGGGGGGCAGCACGGCATCGGCGGCAGGCGCCCCCCGCAGGGCCTCAGAGTGTGTCATGGAGCTGGGGGGTGGACAGGCCCAGGCGCTGCGCGGCGAGCAAGGCCGCGCTGCGGCTGTTGACGCCCAGCTGCGCGAAGATGGCGGCCACGTGCACGCGCACCGTGTTCTCGCTCAGGCCCAGGTCGCGCGCGATGACCTTGTTGGGCTTGCCGGTGCACAGCAGCGACAGCACGTCGAGCTGGCGCGCGGTCAGCGAGGGCGTGTCGGGGCCGCGCGTGGTGGCGCTGTTGCCGCTGTTGATCGGAAAACACGGCTGGCCCGACAGGGCGCAGGTGATGGCTTCCAGGATGTCTTCGGCGCTGGCGGATTTGGGCAGGAATCCATCGGCGCCGCGCGCGCGTGCCTCGTGGATCGCATCGGGCGCCACGCTGGCCGAGACCAGGACGATGCGGGCCCTGGGGCAGGCCTGGCGCAGCAGGCGCAGGCCGTCCAGGCCGCTCATGCCGGGCAACTGGATATCGAGCAGCACCAGATCCGTGTCCGCCAGCTGCTGCGCGCAGGCATCGGCGATGGAGCCCGCCTCCGCAATCGTGCCGACGCTCGGATGGTCCTGCACGATCAGGCGCAGGCCTGTGCGGAACAGGTTGTGGTCATCCACAAGCAAAAGGCGGGCAGTCATACGGCAAGTATTGCGCACAACACGCTGTTGCGGACTAGTCCATTTGTGCGATGGACGCCCGGTTATGCACTTTCTAGACTTTCCGTCAAGCATTGAAAAGCACCTGGAGTGCGCACCAATGCGCAAACCTCGTCTTCATCCTTCGTTTTTCAAAGGTGCTCCCATGACAGCCAATGCCTTCCTCGATGGTTCAGCCTCCCCCGATGCGTCCCACCGCCGCGATGAGCGACGACCGGCCGCCGCAGGGGGAGGGCATGGCACGGCCTCCTCGGGCCTGGGGGGCAACACGGTGGCGCGGATCGTGGAGGAAAACTGCCCCGGCATGCTGGCATCGGCCGGGGTGGTGATCGAGCACCTGGACGCCCAGGCCGGGACCTGGCAGTTTTCGACGGACGACGGGTGCACATGGCGCGCCATCCGCACCGACCTCGTCAACCGCCCCGGCAACCTGGGCCTGGCGCTGGACCGGGATGCGCGGCTGCGCGTGCTGCCCTTTGGCGGCCACCGCGTGAGCGGGGCGCGCGTGGCATTTCACACCGTGCAGCGCAGCCATGCGCAGGGCAATGGCAGCTACCGGGCCTATGCCAGCGACGAACGCGAGGACGGGTCGCGCACGGTCACGCTGGTGCTGGGCCTTGCGGCCATCAACGGCACGCCCCCGGCGGTGCATGTGCCGCGCCCCCGCAACAAGCGTGCGCTGGTCCAGCGTGCCGCCGCCGCCGCGGCCGGTGCCTCGCTCTCGGGCTCCATGGCGCTGGCCTGACGCGCGCAGGGCTGCCAGCGTGCTGCGGTGCAGCATCAGCGGTGTGCCAGCCCTGGCTGGACGCGGTGGACGCAGGGGGTGGACAGGGCGTGAATGGGGGGCCGGGCAGGGGGCCGTACAAGGGTAAAAACCGTTTGCGGCGACAATGCCGGTCCTTTCGTTTTTTCATTCCCCGTTTTCGTTCGGTTTTTCCATGTCCAGTATCCAGGTTCGTCCCGCCACGCTTCGCGATGCCAAAGCCATTGCCCAGATCCATACCGTCTCAGCCCAAGAGGTCTACAAAGGGCTGGTGCCAGACGAGCAGTTGAAATCCATGTCGGTCGAAAAGCGCCAGGCCTACTGGCGCGAGGCCATCGAATATTGCGAGCCCCAGGTCCAGGTGGCCGTGGACGGCGAGAAGATCGTCGGCTTCGTGGGCTACGACCGCTCGCGCGATGAAAAATCCCGCCCCACCACCGGTGAAATCTGGGCCATCTACGCCGCCCCCACCCACTGGAACCAGGGCGTGGGCCTGGCCTTGTGGGATGCCGCCCGCGACGGCCTGCAGGAAGAAGGCTGCACCAACGTCACGGCGTGGGTGCCCCTGCGCAACGAGCGCGCCATCCGGTTCCACGAGCTGGCGGGCTTCAAGCGCGAACTCTCCACCGCCAAGACGGCCGTGGTGGGGGGCGTCAAGATCGAAGAAGTGCGCCTGAAGCGCCCCATCAACGCGTAGGATGAACAACAACCCCCTGAGCGACTTCGTCGCTTCCTCCTTCTCTCGCGCTTTGCGCGGGAAGGGGGACGCCGCCAGCGCGGCGGGGCGGCCCTTGCGCGGCGGCCTTGGCAGGGGCCGCGCCAGTTTCACGGGCTGCTGTTAACGCCCGAAGCAATAGCAATCTGATGCCCACACTTCTTCCTATGATCGAATGGAGCCGCCAGGGCCAGATTCAACAAGTCCAGTGGCGCTCCGAGAGCGGTGCCCCGGCCCCGCGCCGGGTCGTCACCGCCGACGATACCTTGGCCGCAGACACGGCCTACCGCATGGCCTGTGAAGGCACCGGCCTGTTGTGGCAGGGCGACTTCCAGAACGCCCGCATGCTGCTGCAGGCGCTGATGCGCCGGGCCGATGCCAGGTCCGGCAAGGGGGGCAAGTCGGCCAGACCCCGCAAGTCCGCCGCCAGGGCGGCCGACAAAGCCGCTGCCGCCACCCCGGCCGAGGCCTTTCACCTGCACCGCCAGGCGCAGGCGCAGCGCGCGCGGGTGCTGGCGTCGGTGCTCATCCCGCTCGAAGGCGACTACGGCATCGACCTGCGCCGTGCGCCCGACTGGCGCCAGGCGTGCACCGAGGCCTGGGGCCCGGCCACGGGCGAGCGTTCGGTGGCCACGCTGCGCGAGCTGCTGGGCCTGGTGGGCGCGCACGAGTGGCGCAAGAAAGGCGTGGAAGTGCCCGCCCTGGGTGCGCCGCCGCTCAACCGCATCCACCCGCACTACGGCGTGTTCTCGCCCGTGCGCGGCGAATATGTGGGCCTGGTCGCCGACACGGCGCTGCCCACCAAGACACTGGCCTTTGACATTGGCGTGGGCACCGGGGTGCTGTCTGCGGTGCTGGCGCGCCGTGGCGTGCAGCGCGTGGTGGCCACCGACCAGGACCCGCGCGCCCTGGCCTGCGCGCGCGAGAACCTGCAGCGCCTGGGTGTGCTTGCCCAGGTGGAACTGCTGCAGGTCGACCTGTTCCCCCCGGGGCGCGCGCCGCTGGTGGTGTGCAACCCGCCCTGGGTGCCGGCCCGCGCCAGCTCGCCCATCGAACACGCGGTGTACGACGAAGGCAGCCGCATGCTCAAGGGCTTCCTGGCGGGCCTGCCGGAGCACCTGGAGCCAGGCGGCGAAGGCTGGCTGATCCTGTCGGACCTGGCCGAGCACCTGGGCTTGCGCCCGCGTGAGCTGCTGCTGCAGTGGATTGCCGATGCGGGGCTGGTGGTGCGGGGCCGGCACGATGTGAAGCCGGGCCATGCCAAGGCGGCAGATGCGGGCGATGCGCTGCATGCGGCCCGCGCGGCCGAGGTCACGTCGCTGTGGCGCCTGGCCGCCGCCTGACGGACGGCCCGTCTCCACTCCATTGCCCCGGGGCGTCTAGGACTGCGCGTGCCGGGGCAGCAGCTGCTCGAACCTTTCGCGCAGGCTTGCGGCCCGTTCGGCACCGGCGGCAAGCGCCACTTCCTCGAACATGGCCTCGCCCACGTCCAGCATGCTCGTGCGGTCCTTGGCGGCGCGCAGCGCCTGGCGGAACTGCTCTGCCAGCGTGGGGTCGCGGCGCGCGAACAGCCGCTCACAGGTGTCGAAAAGGTACATGCGCGCACCGGCGAGCGAGCGCAGGGATTCGCCAGGCTCCGGGCGCTGGACCGATGGCCCGCCTGGTGGCGCGGTGCTGGGCGAGGGCGCGGCGGAGGGCAGCCCGGCCGCGGGGCCGGCCAGATAGCCCTGGCGCATGAGGTTGTCGACGATCTGCGCGCCGATGCCGTTGTACATGGCCTGCAGGTCCGACAGCGATTTGCCGTCGACCAGCAGCAGCAGAGAGCGCTCGCGCAGGCTCAGGGTGCGGACGCCGGGCAAGAGTTCCAGGCGGGCTTTTTCGGTTTTTTGTAGCAGCATGGGAGCCTCCATTCACGGGTGGATGGCGGCGATTGCATCAGTCCGCCGTGACGCGGTGATGACCTCGCTGCCGCACAATGGCGGGCTGCTCCCCGGCCGTGCAGGGCCCTGGGGGGATGGATGCTATATATTTAATAGCTGTTAGCGCTTGTGCATCAAGCATTGTGGCCCTTTTTGACTCATATCCTGGCTGTGTGCCGGCCGCGCCCTGTGCGGGGCGCAGGGCGCGGCGGCCTTTCTCGCGATGACCTTGCTGCTTGCCCCCATGGAGGGGCTTCTGGATTTTGTGCTGCGTGATGTGTTGACCCGCGTGGGCGGGGTGGACCGCTGTGTCTCCGAGTTCATCCGCATCACCGGCACCCTGCTGCCCGACAAGGTGTTCCTGCGCTATGTGCCCGAGCTGCGCAACGGCAGCCGCACGCTCGCGGGTGTGCCGGTGCGTGCGCAGTTGCTGGGCTCCGATCCGGTCAGCATGGCCGAGAACGCGGCCCGCCTGGCGGACCTGGGGCCCGAGGGGATCGACCTGAACTTTGGATGCCCTGCCAAGGTCGTCAACCGCCATGGTGGCGGCGCCGCGCTGCTGCAGGAGCCCGAACGCATCGCCGCCGTCGTGGCCGCCGTGCGCCGCGCGGTGCCTTCGCACCTGCCGGTGTCCGCCAAGATGCGGCTGGGCTTCAACGACACCGGGCTGATGCGCGAATGCGCCCAGGCGATGCAGTCGGGCGGCGCCGCCGAGCTGGTGGTGCATGCGCGCACCAAGGCCGATGGCTACCGGCCCCCGGCGTACTGGGAGCACATTCCCGCCATCCGCGCGGCGGTGCAGATACCGGTGGTGGCCAATGGCGAGATCTGGACGGTGGCCGATGCGCTGCGCTGCCGCGAGGTGTCGGGCTGCGCCACGCTCATGCTCGGGCGCGGCATGGTGGCAGACCCGGGGCTGGCCCGAGCCATCCGCGCGGCCGATGCGGGCCGGCCTGGTTCGGACACGGTGGCCTGGAGCGACCTGCTGGCGCACATCGCGGCCTTCTGGCAACTGGTGTGCGAGGACCTGGAGCCCCGCCAGCGCGCGGGGCGCCTCAAGCAGTGGCTCAATCTGCTGCGCAGGCGCTTTCCGGAAGCCGAGGCCGCCTACCAGCACGTGCGCACGATGACGGACCAGCGGGCGATCACCGCCTGGGTGGAGGCGCTGCGGGCCGGGGACTAGCTGTTGATTCTCAGGAGGTTGTTCATGGCCGGAATGCGGCTGATGGGCGGCTGATGGTTGAGAGCGGAGTGTGGTCGACACCAGTTGTAGCCGTCAATGAATGGCTGCAATGCAGCTTGGCGCTGGGCTGAACTCTCGTAGGGTCTGGCATAGGCCCATTCGCGCAAACTGGTCTGCACGAAGCGCTCGGCCTTGCCGTTGGTCTTGGGCGTGTAGGGCCGTGTTCGGATGTGCCGGATGCCCAGTTCCTGGCAGGCTGCCCCGAAGGTGTTCTTGTAGCCCGCGCCGTTGTCGGTCATGACGCGCTCGATGCGCACGCCCAGGCTGGCGTAGTAGTCCACGGCCTGGCGCAGGAACTGCACGCAGCTCAGGGCCGTCTCATCGCCCAACACCCGGGCGAAGGAGACCCGGGAGTGATCGTCGATGGCCAGATGCACGGCGTCCCAGCCGATGCCTCGGTTGCGGTGCTGGCGCTGGCCTGTGATTCGGTGGCCCACGCCCTGGATGCGTCCCAGGCGCTTGGTGTCGATGTGCAGCAACTCGCCAGGGCTGGCCCGCTCATAGCGGCACACGGGCACGGGCGGTTGCAAGGCGCTCAAGCGGCTCAAGCCCAGGCGGGCCATGTGCCGGGCCACGGTGGACAGGCTGCGGCCGCACTCGCGGGCGATGCGCCACAACGGCAGGCGTTGTCGGCGGTGCAGTTCGAACTGGCTCACCTGTTCGGGGCGGCAAGCTGTGGGGCTGTGATGCGGTCGCGAGCTTCGATCACACAGCCCTGCTGTGCCTTCGGCCCTGAAGCGGGCCAGCCACTTGAACCCGGTGCGGCAGCTCACGCCCATGGCCTGGGCGGCCGCTGTCACGCACCAGCCTTCGTCCAATACCCTGCTGACCAGCAGGGCTCGACCCGCAGCCGTCAAGCGGGCATGCTTATGACTGTTCATCCGTCTCTCCTGACTTGAGTTGCTTGGCCTGGTAACCACAGCTTCCCAAATCCGAGACGGATGAACAACCTATTGAGACATCACAACTAGCCGCGCATCACTGCGCGGTGCCGCAAAGAGGCGCCTGGACAGGTGCCTAGAGCAGGTGGTCGGGCGCCAGCGGGCCCAGGAGCTGCAGCATCAACCGCAGCGGGGCGCTGGCGTCGGGTTCGGACGTCGCGTCCGCCAGGCCGCTGCCCTCGGGCGCGCGCCATACAAGGTGGCCGTCGTTCAGCTGCACATGCCAGGCGACCTCGCGCAATGCGGCCTCGATCTGCGCGGTGGCGCGGCGCGACAGGTCGCCGCTGCGGATCAGCAGCGCGATTTCCGTGTTCTGGCGCTGCGACCGGATGTCCAGGTTCATCGAGCCCACGGCCAGCAGGCGGCCATCCAGGATCAGAAGCTTGGAATGCAGCATGGCCCGCGAGCTGCCCACGGCACCAGAAGCGCCTGCCTTGCCGCCCCCGCCGGTGCTGCCCGTGGAGCCCAGGGCGCCCCGCAGCACGCCCGTGAGTTCGCTGCGCATCTCATACAGCTCGACGCCCATGGCCAGCAGGTCGGGGCGGTGGCGCGCATAGCCTGCGTGGGCAATGGGCGCATCGTTGGAGGCGAGCGAGTTGGTGAGCACCCGCACCCGAACGCCGCGCGCGCGCGCCGCTGCGAAGGCCTGTTTCATGTCCGGGCCGGGCACGAAGTAGGGCGAGATGATGAGCAGATCCTGCCGTGCCTGCCCCATCAGCTGCAGCAGGCCGTCCACCACGGTGTCGGTCTGGGCATCAAGGGCTTCGGCGCCGGGCACCCCGGGCGCGGCGGAGGCGGTGGAAGGTGGGTTGGGGCCGGGGAGGGTGCCGCTGGCGGTGTCCGTGCCACGTGCAGGCACTGGCGCCGATGCCACGGCGCCAGCCGTCGCCGCACGCGGCCCGCGCGAGGTGATCGCCATGGGGGATGCCCTGGCGGGGGCTTTTTCCGGCAGCGCACCCGTGGACGTACCGTCTGGGGGGATCTTGGCGGGCTTGTCCACCAGCACCGCCGCGGGGGCCCAGGTGAACTGCGCTTGCGCCAGGTCCATGGGCTGGTAGTCCCAGATGCGGGCGCGTTGCGCGGTGGTGGTCTGGCTGCCGTATTGCACCGGCTGGCTGTCGGGCGCCAGGGTGCCGCCCTGGCCGGCGATCCGGTCCCGCCGCGCCGCGTCGGAAGTGCGCGTGCGCTCGCGCAGGGTGTCAAGCTCCTGCTGCGTGACGAGCGACTGCACGGGATAGGCGCGCTCGTTGTTCCAGTAGCTGTCGAAACTGCGGGAGAGGTCCTGCACCACCGGCCCGGCCGCCAGCACGTCCAGATCCACGAAGTTGCCGGAATCGGCGTTGCCGAAGTACGCGTCGCCCAGGTTGCGGCCACCCGTCACGCCCATGGCGTTGTCGGCGATGAAGAGCTTGTTGTGCATGCGCTGCTGCACGCGGGAGAAATCCCCCAGCGCGCCCAGCATGCGCCCCAGGGGCGAGCCGCGCGCACCCGTGAGCGGGTTGAACATGCGCATCTCGATGTTGGGCACGAAGGCCAGCCGCATGACCTGCGCATCGCGCCCCGTGCTGTGGAAGTCGTCCAGCAGCACACGCACACGCACGCCGCGCTGGGCCGCCGCGATCACGCCCAGCAGCAGGCGCTCGGTACTGGCGTCAGCGTGGATGGCGTAGTACTGCAGGTCCAGCGTCTTCTGTGCGGCGTCGACCAGGGCGAGGCGGCTGCTGTAGGCCGCCTGGGGCCCGCTGAGCAGCAGGAACCCGGAAGGATGGCGGCCGCCCGCCGACGCGCGGCGCGTTTCCACCAATTGGCCCAGGGCCGTGTCCGCAGGCGACGCCAATGCGCTCGACACCGGCCGGTCCACATCCTTGGGCAGGCCGGCGCAGCCGGTGATGGCGCTTGCAATGCACATGGCCAGGACGGCCAGCCAGCCATAGCGGGCGGTGGTGCCCAGGAACGGCGCTGGAGCGGCGGGAGCAGGGGGCAGTGCAGGCATGGCGCGATTGTGACCGTGCGGCGCCGCTCGCGCTTGTCAGACGCGGCGCCAACGCAGCCACGGTGGCGACCGGGTGGATGCGGGCGCATCGCTGTGCGGTGCCCTGGCGCCGCGGCGGCTACCAGCTCACTTCGCGATCGGGTGTGGCGCTGATCTTGTGGATCGACAGGTCCGCACCGTCGAACTCCTCTTCCTGCGAGAGCCGCAGGCCGACCGTGCTTTTGAGAATGCCATACACCACGAAGCCGCCCGCCAGTGCCCAGGCCACGCCCAGGGCGGTGCCGACAAGCTGGGCGGAAAAGCTCACCCCGCCGAGCCCGCCCAGCGCCTTGCTGCCAAAAATGCCCGCCGCCAGCCCGCCCCAGGTACCGCACAGGCCGTGCAGCGGCCAGACACCCAGCACGTCGTCGATCTTCCACCGGTTCTGCGTGAGCGTGAACATCAGCACAAAAATGGCGCCAGCCACCGCACCCACCACGAGCGCACCCAGCGGGTGCATCAGGTCGGAGCCCGCGCACACCGCCACCAGCCCCGCCAGCGGGCCGTTGTGGACGAAGCCGGGGTCATTCTTGCCCAGCACCAGGGCGGCCAGCGTGCCGCCGACCATGGCCATCAGGGAGTTCACTGCCACCAGGCCGGAAAGCTTGTCCACGGTCTGCGCGCTCATCACATTGAAGCCGAACCAGCCCACGACGAGCACCCACGCGCCCAGCGCCAGAAACGGAATGTTGGAGGGCGGGTGCGCGGAGATGGCGCCATCCTTGCGATACCGGTTGGCGCGGGAGCCCAGCAGGATCACGGCAGGCAGGGCGATCCACCCTCCCATCGCGTGCACCACGATGGAGCCTGCGAAATCATGAAACTCCTCGCCGGCGAACCCTTTGATCCAGGCCTGCACGCCAAAATGCTGGTTCCAGGCAATGCCCTCGAAGAATGGATACACAAAGCCGACGATGACCGCCGTGGCCATGAGCTGCGGCCAGAACTTGGCGCGTTCCGCGATCCCCCCCGACACGATGGCCGGAATGGCCGCTGCAAAGGTAAGCAGGAAGAAGAACTTCACCAGTGCATAGCCGCTTTGCTGCACGAGCGACTCGGCCCCCACGAAAAAGTGCGTGCCGTAGGCCACGCTGTACCCCACGGCAAAGTACACGACCGTGGACACAGAAAAATCCACCAGGATCTTCACCAGCGCATTCACCTGGTTCTTCTTGCGGACCGTGCCCAGCTCCAGAAAGGCAAAACCGGCGTGCATGGCCAGCACCATGATGGCCCCCAGAAGAATGAACAGGGCATCCGTGCCCTGTTTGAGTGCTTCCATAACGTCCTCTTGCAGTAAATTGATCCGTTCTGGTGCGGTTTGAGTGGGTGCACCAGACTTGCACCAAGTTGAAGCAAGAAACGTGCCATAGGTTGGTGCGTGGCTTTTGCACGCCTTGGGGCGGTGCGGCCGAAGGCGATCGCGAGGGCCGGATTAAAAACTATCCCGACCCTGGACCCGTGCCAGGACGCGAAGGTCCGGTCCGATCATCTCTGCGGATGTGAACTGCAGCGCAAGCCCGTCCGCCAGCGCATGGAGCGGGTCCAGGTTCGCCATGCCCAGCCCGGGGCCCAGCAGGCGAGGGGCCAAGTACACAAGCAGTTCATCGACGAGGCCTTCTCGGACGAGGGATCCATTGAGCTTGTGGCCTGCTTCCACATGCAGCTCATTGATTCCCCGCTGGCCAAGGTCTTTCAGCATCGCTGCCAGATCCACTTTGCCGCTTGCATTGGGCAGATGGATCACCGTGGCACCGCGAGCTTCCAAGGCGGCCTTCTTTTCCTTGCTTGTGTTGGCTGTGTAGACAAGGCAATCACGTCCGCCCATCAGCAGGTTGGCATGCGGGGGCAGCTGCAATTGACTATCCACCAAGACCACATGGGGCTGGCGGGGTGTAGGTACTTCCCGGACGTCCAGGCGG
The DNA here is from genome assembly GCF_041154505.1 of Acidovorax sp. A79. Lineage (GTDB taxonomy): Bacteria > Pseudomonadota > Gammaproteobacteria > Burkholderiales > Burkholderiaceae_C > Acidovorax. Next base: position 1,260,998 of record NZ_AP028672.1, on the reverse strand, counting down.
GGGTTGTCGTCCAGCACGGTGCCAATGCCGGTCAGAATGGCACAGGCCCTTGCCCGCCAGGCATGCCCATCCGCGCGCGCCGTGCGCGAGGTGATCCACTGGCTGGCGCCGTTATGAAGCGCCGTGGTGCCGTCCAGGGACGCTGCCGTCTTGAGCCGCACCCATGGCGTGCCCCGAACCATGCGGCTGAAAAAACCGATGTTGAGTTCGCGTGATTCTTCTGCCCCTGGGCCCACGACAACCTCGATACCCGCCGCCCGCAATCGCTCGAATCCGTGGCCTGCGACCAGAGGGTTGGGGTCGGTGATGGATGCCACCACTTTTGCAATCCCGGCTTCGATCAATGCATTGCAGCATGGACCGGTGCGGCCATGGTGAGAGCATGGCTCCAGGGTGACATAGGCGGTGGCACCGCGCACGTCGCGGCCAGCTGCTGCGGCATCGCGCAGCGCCATAATTTCTGCATGGGGGCCACCAGCACGCTGAGTGAATCCTCGGCCCAGCACCTCACCGTCGGGAGCGGTGATGACACAACCAACGCGGGGATTGGGGCTGGAAAGAAAAAGCGCCTGGGCGGCTAGCCCAAGCGCTTGGTTCATGGGGGAGGGCACTGCAACGATCATGGCCCTGGATGGTAGCGGCGCTTACTTACGCCAACAATCTGCGATGGTCGCGCCACCACTGAGGTTATCGTTTCCCTGGGTGCTGGTGTGCGTCAGTGTGTAGTCTCCGCACTTGTCGCCTACTTGCGCTCCTTTGCGTGTGGCAATCAATGTGAATTGAGTTGCTGAATTGGTGACGCCTGCTTTGAAGCCGATGGTGTAGCGTTTTGTATTGTCTGTAGCCCACGTAAGTGCGGCAGGCGGAACATTGGCCCCCGCCGTGGGGTAGTTGCCCGTGGCTGTGGCTGCGCGCTCCATCCACTGCTGCGCCTGCAGCAAGCCAGCGCGAGCGTCGGCGCGGTGTCCGCGTCGGATGTATTCGACATAGCTGGGGTAGGCGATGGCCGAGAGAATGCCTACGATGGCCACCACGATCATCAATTCAATCAGCGTAAAGCCATGGTGTTGGCGCTTCATAAAAGGGGTGCTCCTGCAATGGCCGGTTACTGCATCTGACGCCAGCTGGGGCGCATGGACTGTTCAGGCAAGAGGGCCATATCTTCATTGTCATCCTGGTATTTGCCCGTGCCATCAGGCTTCTTGCCGGTTAGTCGCATTTTCTCCCCCTTTTTGATCATGGTTTGAGCGCCTGCCGTGACTGACATGCGCGAGGCGCCTTGGTCAGCTGTCAGGTTGTATTTGCCATCTCCATTGGTGTCCATCACCTGTACGCTCGGTTTCTTGCCATCCATGACATTGATGAGCGTTAGGTACTGGCGCTCTTTGTCTACCGTGCCCGCCTCGCAGGTTTCCACGGCAGGGTCAAGCCGGGAGCCCTTGGCCGGCACTTGCGTAAACACAGTCAGTAGATTGCTGCCGTCGTAGAACTCGATAGGTTTGAGTAGTCGTTCACGGGTTTGAGGCAGATCCATGTACCAGCCACTATTGGTTCCCCAGTTCAGGACGGTGGAATCAGTGATGGTCCAGAACTCATGCCCATCGCGGGTATTCACAGACGATGTGGGAATGGAGCGTTGAACCAGGCTCGATAGCGCAACCGGCGTCGGTAAGTCATCGGCTGATTTCACAAGCTTGTTACATGGCACATCTGAGGATGATGCGCAAACCTCCACCCGATCTTTCTTGGTGCCCACTAACTTATAGCGTGCGTTGTCCAGCACGGAGTACAGAGTCTGCTTGTTTGCATTGACCGGAGTGTTCGGGTCAAGCGGCGTGCTTGAGTTGTAAGTTGCTATGTTGCTGCCGGTGCCAAAAGCTACCATCAGCCCGCCGACCGAGACGGTTTCTTTCTTTCCGCCGCCAATATCGATTTCCTTCTTGCGGTCATTCGCTCGAACGGTCGGCACGGTAGTGATGGGCTGTGCCAGTGTGCGCGAGTCGGGCGAACCTTCCGTGCCGCCCATGGCGGTGAACAGTGGTACGCCGTTTGTCGTGTGATTGGTTGTGGTGGCCGCAGACGTTCCCCAGCGTGCAACCCCCCAACCAGCATCGTCGTCGCTGGTGAGCAGGAATTTCCACATGTTGCCCTTGAGGTCGCCTGCATAGGCCACATCGGGGCGTCCATCGCCATTGATGTCAACCAGACGCGGAGACGACAAGCCGTTGTCCGTCGTACTGGTGCTGGCATCTGTGGCCGTGGTGCCCGTGGCCACCAAGCGCAATAGCTTCTTGTCGCCATCCAGATATTGCACCAGCAGCACGGGGCGGCTACTCTTGCTGTTGTAGCCATTGCCCATCACCGCAGCCCAGCGGTTGTTGTTCAGACGCACGATCTGCGAGGTGCGTTGCGGATTGGCCTCGTCCATGACGGGTTTGGCGAAGATGTGGCCCATGTCGGCGAGTGCCAGGCATGCCTCTTTCTTGTCCGCCGGAGTAATGGCAGCGTTTTCGCAGTCTGCCACGCTGGCTGTGGCTTCGCTGGCATGGCGGGTCTTGTCCATCACCACCAGTTGCTGTGCATTGTCTTTGGTGAAATTGCCTGTGTTGTCACCCGCAATGTTGCCTGGATTGGTCACATCCAGCACAAAGAAACCTTTGCCGCCTGCTCCCAAAGCACCCACAAGAAGGGTGCGCCAATCGGGGACGTAGGCAGGGTCTGTGGGGAGGCTAACACCCATATCCACATCGCCGGTCATGGGGGAGCCGTCCACATAGTAGCGATGGTTCTGGTTGAAACTTGGGTCCGTCAAGCGGCCTACGGCAGGTAGGACTCCACGGGGCACATAGGCCAGTTTCTCGACGCCGTTCTGGGCCGAGAAGCCATGCAGCATGCCATCGTTGCCCCCTACATAAATCATGGGCAGCCGGTCCTTTTGCGCACGCGTGAATGCGGAATAACCCTTCCAGGCATAGTTGCTGACAGGGGCGGCTACGTACCAGACCTCGGAGTTCACGATGTCACCCTGGCGAGACTTGCGTTGCCGGAATGGGTTGCTCGTGGGGTAGCTCACGGGGTTTTCCGTGCCTTCCTTACTGCGGTCACCGCGCACATAATTCAGCCGGTCTTGCCCTTGCGCATCTGCGGTTCCATCACTCTTCAGATGAAAGTAGCCTTTTTGCGCAGTGCTCAGGTTGGTTTCGTCGCTGGCCCATTCGAATTTCACACCGCCTTTTTCCTGGCCTGTCGCTGCATCGATCACCTTGTTGCTCCAGCTCAGGATCACGCGATTGCTTACGCTAAAACCAGCGTCGTCCAGCAAGGTCGCCGTGTTTTTTCCAGCCCATCCCGCTGCGGGCTCGGTGGTGCCGTTCTTCTTCACGGTCTCTGCATCAACCCAGCCTCTCCAAGCCTCTTTGGGCATGTAGTTGGCAACGTACTTGCCCACGTCGTTGCGGGACACATTGCTGCCGCTGGTCGCGGTGGAGCCCAGATCTGGATCGTTCTGGGTGCCAATTTGTTGGATGATCATGCGGAAGGCGGTCTCCAGATCCTTGCCTTTCTCTACAGCAAAGAAGCGGCCGCGACCATTGAGGGCGGCATGCCACAAATCCAGCGAGCGCCGGTCTTCGTCACCCATGCCTGGCCATGTCTTGTCGCCTTTGACCAGCAAAGGGAAGTCCCCATCAAAGCCGAAGGGCACCATCTCCGTAGGGCGGGTGATGTTGTATTTGGCATCCGAGAAATCGGTTCGCCATTCGTAGGCCATTTTGCTGAACCCAATGGTGTAGGTCACCATATGGGGCCACGTGGCTGGGTTGTACTTGGGGTTCCAGTACTTCGGCAGGTTAACTCCCCCGATCAACTCGGTTGGAGGTGCCTTGTCATAGTCGGATTCCGTGGTGATGCCGCCGCTCAGGTTGGCAGGGTCTTGGAGCTTATCAGACCAACTTTTGAACGCCCAGTCTGCCAAGGTGTTGTCCGTGCCATCACGGTACAGCTTGGTAAAAGCGGTTGTTCCGGTCGATGTGGCAGACCCGTATTTAGTGGTATCAGGCAACGTCAGCGTGGAGGGGGTGTCGATATTGCCGCCTGCTGCATAGGTGGCCTCATAGTTGTTCCACCGCCCGTCGGTCATCACGATGTGGTAGTTGCGGCGGCAGCCCAGATACTCTGCGGTGGCACTGCTGTCACCAGGCTTGGAAGCCCAAGGGCCATTGGCACTAAGGGTGCGGCGCATATAGCCATCGGCTTGCTTGAACATGCGGTGGGTTGGCGTCCCATTGCCAGGAGTCAGCTTGTCAACAAAGGTCTGGAAATTGGTGCGATGGGTGCTGGACAGCGGTCGCATCGAATTTTCACCCATGGTGGCGCTGTCTACGCTGGTTGCGCCCGCAGCGCCTCGCCAGTTGCCGTCACTGTCCTTCTGTCGAGCACCAACACCAGGCGATGCTCCGTTGTTCCACATCACTTGCCAGGCTAGGCGGATCTTCCCATCGGGGACCAAGGAGAGGTCATTGAAAACGTTCTTCAGCGCGTACTTCAGCACATTGATACGTTTGGTCGAGATAGGCCACACACCATTGGCATCAGGAGCTGTCTCGTTGGTCCCTTGAACACTTTCTACGTCCTGGCGGAAATTCATACTGCCCGAATCATCCACCGAGATGATCACGTTCGGGGCCACGTAAGGCGTCACCGTCCCCGGTGGCGACTGCGCCAGGTCAAGCGCCCAACTGCCTTGGGGCATCAGGGCTGTGCCAACCGCCAGTGCGAGCAATGTCTTCTTGAAGTGAGGGTGCGAATGCTGTGTATTGCGGGGCATGTATTGCTCCTGGAGAAATTAGGGTGAAATTGACCTTTGGCGCTTATGTGGAAAGCGTGTGGCGCTATTGTTTTGGTAGTATTTCTAAATCAATCCACTAGCTTCTGACGGGCGTAGGTTTGCTGTAGGACTACGCGGGTGATAGGCACATCAGAGCCGCCTTCGGTCTTGAGCTTGCGTCCGTGGGCCACGGCAGTGATGCGGTACACCACGCTGGGTTGCAGGTTGAGCGGCAGATTGCTGGCGCCGCCAGCAATCAGGCGTGATTTGTCGGCATCGCTGTCATAGGGGAGTACCTCAATCCAATACCAGCCGCCTTCGTTGTTCCGGGTGGCATCTGCCCCTTTGTTGCCTATTTGCAAAATGGGGTTGCTGGCGCTACCGGCGTCGGCGCCTGAGTATTGGCCATAGCGTGCGCCGATGCGGTTGCCATCAGCGCTGGCCATCATTTGTTCGAGTGAGACGTCTTCGCCTTGCGTGGTGACATCTGCGGTGCTGCCGGTGTTATTCCAAAAGTCCTGCCGGCCTGGGCGCTTGAGGCAGAGTGCATCAATGCAGCGAGGGCCGGTTGTAATGCCTTCCAGTTGCGCAAGCAAGGCTGCAGCCTCCTTGGCCTCCAAAGGGATTTGCGCCTGATTGGTTCTGCCGAAGCGGCAAGCGGTGGCAGTGGGGACTCGGCAGTCGCTGCCGTCGGCTTTCTCACCTCGGATATCGAGTTCCGCATCAAGTAGCAGGGCTTGTGCGGCTTCAAAGGCTCGCTGATAGTCAGCATCATTGCCAACCACCATCTCGTTGAACATGGAGGTGCGCGAAGCCCACAGTGCCAACAGCATGGAGAGCATGACGAAGACGATGACAACGATCAGCGAGATACCGCGTTGGTTCTGCCGTGGATGTTGAAACCGGAGGGGCTGCATGCGTTGCGTGAACATGATCTGTTTTGAGTAAGTCAACCTGCCAGCCCTTGGCTGCGCAGTTGGTAGACGTTGCGGAACACCATGTGCATGCGCCGGGCTCGTTGTGTGCCGATGGCACTGCCGCTCATATCAGTGGATGCGGCGCTGGACATATCGACGGTGGTGGTGCCATCGCAGTCGGTATAAGTGCTGCCAGTGGGAAGGTCGATGGCCTCGTTGCCATACAGCACCAAGCACACTTCGACGGCAAAGACTTGCGGCCAGCCTGTAGCGCCCACTGTGGTGGCATTGACATAGCGCATTTGGGGATTGCCTGTGCCCGCAGCTGTTTGCATAAGGTAGCGCACCTGAAAGTTGGCGACGTTGCGCACAAGGGCCTGCGAGTTGGCTGTGCCAGCGCAGTGCAACTCATTGTTTTTGAGCACGAAGCGGCTTTGCACCAAGGCATTCGTACCGTTTTCTCCCAGGCAGTTGCGTTGCAGGGAGGCTTGGCTCGCGGGTTCTACACGCGGTGTGGTGTAGATGGACTCTTGATAGTTGCGGTAGCCAGTGGTGAGCTTGTACTCGGTTGCGCTAGGCGAGTCTTTGCCATTCAAGGTGTCTGCGGCTAGGTTGAAGATACTGCCGTCTCCGAGGGTAGCGACAAAGTCCGTTTCGAAGGCTACACGGTCGCCCACCAGCGTTGGGGAACTATCGCCCTCGACCTTGGCTGCTGACAGCTTGAGCTTGAGTGAGCCTGCCTGACGCAGTTGCTGACCCATGACGCGGAAGGCATAGGACGCTTGCTGCTGAATGTCGCTGGCATCGCTGACTGTGCCCGAGACCCCGCGTGACACCATGAGCGCGCCCATGGCCACTGCAATGGTGAGCAGGCCGATGACGATTCCGACCAGCAATTCAATCAAGGTGACGCCGCGTTGAAGAGCAGGCCTTGGGTGGGTGTATTTCATGGGGTGCATTTGTCCATCATGATCTGGGGCCTGGGCAGAAGTACTGGACGGCGACATCTGCGAAGTACGGTGCGCAGCGGCTGCTGACAGGGATATATTGCAGATGGCAAGTAAAGTCGGCCGGGCAGGTCGTTGCGGCAGAACCATCACCACCAAGGGCTGTTGATGTTGTGCTAAGGGCATCTTTGTAGGCAGCCCTGTCTGTCGCATCATTAATGCTGCGCTCGTTCTCGCGCCAGCCAATCAAGACACCTAGTTGGCGGCGGTTGCCTGCCGTGTTGTCACCCGGTGCGAAAAAGACGCTGGCATTACCTTGGGGCAGTGCACGTTCTACGGCACGTTTCCATTCGCGGATCTCGTAAGCGGCGAATTCGGCGTGGGTGCAGGTGCCGCCGTCGCAGAGCTTGGATGCCTGCGCGGTGGTCGTTCCACTTGAGCGCCAGCCAAGAGCGTAGTTGCTGATATTGCCTAGGGCATTGGGATTGACTTTGAGGCGCTCACCGAGGTCCTCTGTCAGTCTCACAGCCTGCGCGCGGCGCACACTGGTCGATGTGTCGGTGAGTGTGCGCATCTGCACACCAAGAATGCCCAGGATGCCTAAAGCTGCAACGACGATGGCTACCAACGATTCGATCAAGGTAATGCCGCGTTGCGTTTCAAGGAATGTATGTCGCATAGGATTCAGTTGGTACACGGAATATCGAGGGGGTCGCTGGTGACTCTGATGCGCCCGCCGGAATTCATGCACAAGCCGCGTGCCGCAGGGTTGCTGGTGCCTTTGTCATAGGGGACCAAAGAAAAACTGAAGCCAAGAGGGCCGACGATTTTTCCCCATCGATCAAACTCAATGCGCGCGCCATCTATTTTTCGTGTGACTTGTAAATTCGCTGACGTATCGAATCGCTGCAGGATTTCGCTAGCTTGGCAGCTGTTGTTTTTGTTGGCATCGGCACATACACGCCAGCCGCAATCCCAGTCATTTACGCCGGTTGCCGTCGTGCAGCCATTAGTGTTGTTGGGGATTTTTTCAAGAATCACGTTTCCTCCGCGTTTGATGGCTTCGGAGCGTGCGTAGTAAATTGAAGACTGCAGTCCCTCTACTGCTTGGCGCACGCGCCAGCGCTCAATCAAGGGGGTGAAGCTGGGGGCGGCCAAGGCTACGAGAATCGCCAGAATGGCCACCACCACCATCAATTCAATGACGGTAAAGCCGCGTTGAACTGGGGTACGCGGTGTTCTCAGGGGCGAAGGCGGTGCAAACATAGAGGACGATCCTAAGAAATCTGGCGGCGCAGCGCCATGTGTCCGTGACCAATGGCTTGTGAGTGACGATGAGCGGCAGCTACTTCCGTGTGTACCCCCGGCATGCACCGGCGTTATGCATCCCCTTGCATTCCCGGTACATCCGCCGATCGCGCTCGGCGGATGTTTCTTCGGAGGTGCTGCGCTGATAAGTGACCTTGTTCGCGCCTTTCTTCTTGGGGGAGGTGCGGGATGTGATCGTTGGGTCGCTGGAAGAGCGTTTGGCCAGGGCGGTGCCGGGGCTGGTGATCAGGAGCAGGGCGATGCCGGCGGCCAGCAAGGCGTGGTGGGCTGCGGTGGGTGGGGAAGGGGCATGAAATTGCGTCATGGAAGGCTTTCAAGGGCGGTGCAAGGGGCTATCGGAGGGGTAGGTCGCTGTCTGCAGGGGCTTGGTGAGGCAAGAAATGCATGCGGGGTTATAATCGACAAGTTTTGCATGGTGCAAGACGCACGCCTGCGGCCGTTCCAGCTGCTGGCGCAAGTAAAAATCACGGTCCGGCAATCCGTTGCGGGCCACATTCAAGGAAAACTATGATCGCATCCTCCATCAAGGCCGAAGTCGTCAAGGCCAATGCCCGTGCTGCCAACGACACTGGCAGTCCAGAAGTGCAAGTGGCCCTGCTGACGGCCCGCATCAACGAACTGACCCCTCACTTCAAGACGCACGCCAAGGACCACCACGGTCGCCGCGGCCTGCTGCGCATGGTGAGCCGCCGCCGCAAGCTGCTGGACTACCTGAAGGCCAAGGACGCTGACCGTTACACCGCGCTGATCGCCAAGCTGGGTCTGCGCAAGTAATCTTCATTGCATGCGAAAACGCCTGGGTTAGTCCGCTAGCTCAGGCGTTTTTTACTTCGGAGCCGCAAAACAGAGCGAAGCTGTGTCATTCCAATGGGGTTGCCGCCGCAGTGCAGCAGGCAGGTCCACTGGAATGGCATCGTGTTCTGAATTGCTCTCCGCCGCAGTCTGGTAGAGCGCTACCAGCTATTAAAAAAGGAGCTGAACATGAGCATTTTTAACAAAGTCACCAAGACCTTCCAATGGGGCGACAAGACCGTCGTCATGGAAACCGGCGAAATCGCACGCCAAGCCTCTGGCGCCGTGTTGGTGAACATTGATGACACCGTGGTGCTGGCCACCGTGGTGGCATCCAAGGGCGCCAAGCCCGGCCAGGACTTCTTCCCCCTGACGGTGGATTACATCGAGAAGACCTACGCCGCCGGCAAGATCCCCGGCAGCTTCTTCAAGCGCGAAGCGAAGCCCAGCGAGCACGAAACGCTGACCAGCCGCCTGATCGACCGCCCGATCCGCCCGCTGTTCCCCGAAGGTTTCTTCAACGAAGTGCATGTGGTGATCCACACGGTGTCGCTGAATCCCGAAGTGGATGCTGACATCGCTGCCCTCATCGCCACCAGTGCGGCGCTGGCCATCTCCGGTATCCCGTTCAACGGCCCCATCGGCGCCGCACGCGTGGGCTACATCAATGGCGAATACGTGCTCAACCCCGGCCAGACGGCGCGCAAGAGCTCGCAGATGGATCTGGTCGTGGCCGGCACCGAAGCCGCCGTGCTGATGGTCGAATCCGAAGCCCAGCAACTGTCCGAAGAAATCATGCTCGGCGCCGTGGTGTTTGGCCATGAGCAAGGCAATGTGGCCATCAACGCCATTCATGAACTGGTGCGCGATGCTGGCAAGCCCGTGTGGCAGTGGGAAGCGCCCGCCAAGGACGAAGCCCTGATCGCCAAGGTGGTTGCGCTGGCCGACGACAAGCTGCGCGCCGCCTACCAGATCCGCAACAAGCAGGCTCGCACCCAGGCCTGCCGCGAGTCCTACGCCGCCGTGATGGCCGCGCTGAAGGCCGATGGCGTCGAGTTCGATGCCGTGAAGGTCGAAGGCATGCTGTTCGACATCGAGGCGGGCATCGTGCGCAGCCAGATCCTGGCCGGCGAGCCCCGCATCGACGGCCGCGACACGCGCACTGTGCGCCCCATCGAAATCCGCAGCAGCGTGCTGCCGCGCGCCCATGGCTCGTCGCTGTTCACGCGTGGCGAAACCCAGGCGCTGGTCGTGACCACGCTGGGTACCGAGCGCGATGCGCAGCGCATCGACGCCCTGGCTGGCGAGTACGAAGACCGCTTCATGATGCACTACAACATGCCTCCCTTCGCCACGGGCGAAGTGGGCCGCATGGGTTCGACCAAGCGCCGCGAAATCGGCCACGGCCGCCTGGCCAAGCGTGCCCTGGTGGCTGTGCTGCCCACCAAGGAAGAATTTCCCTACACCATGCGCGTGGTGTCGGAAATCACCGAATCCAATGGCTCTTCGTCCATGGCTTCGGTCTGCGGCGGCTGCCTGTCCATGATGGACGCCGGCGTGCCCATGAAGGCCCACGTGGCGGGTATCGCCATGGGCCTGATCAAGGATGCCAACCGCTTCGCCGTGCTGACCGACATCCTGGGTGATGAGGATCACCTGGGCGACATGGACTTCAAGGTGGCGGGTACCACCGGCGGCATCACCGCGCTGCAGATGGACATCAAGATCCAGGGCATCACCAAGGAGATCATGCAGGTCGCCCTGGCGCAGGCCAAGGAAGCACGCATGCACATCCTGGGCAAGATGCAGGAAGCCATGGGCGAAGCCAAGACCGAGGTGTCCACCTTCGCGCCCAAGCTCTACACCATGAAGATCAACCCCGAGAAGATCCGCGACGTGATCGGCAAGGGCGGAGCCGTGATCCGTGCGTTGACCGAGGAAACGGGCTGCCAGATCAACATCGAGGAAGACGGCACCATCACCATCGCGGCCACCGACGCTGCCAAGGCGGACGAAGCCAAGAAGCGCATCGAGCAGATCACGGCCGAGGTCGAGATCGGCAAGATCTACGAAGGTCCCGTGACCAAGATCCTGGACTTCGGCGCGCTGATCAACCTGCTGCCCGGCAAGGATGGCCTGCTGCACATCAGCCAGATCGCCCATGAGCGTGTCGAGAAGGTGTCCGACTACCTGACCGAAGGCCAGATCGTGAAGGTCAAGGTCATGGAGACCGATGAGAAGGGCCGCATCAAACTGTCGATGAAGGTGCTGGCCGACCGCCCGGCGGGTGGCAGCGATCGTCCTGCTCCCGCGGAGCGCGGTGACCGTGAGCCTCGCCGTGACCAGGGGCGCGACGGCGGCCGCCAGCCGGCGGAGCAGCAACAACAACAGCAATCCCTGCCTTCGGACAACGGTTCCGGGCAGATCGTGGGCTGAGTTGGTGATTTGCTATTGATTTTGTAGCTGCTGGCGCCTGTGAAAAGGGTGTTGGCAATCAAAATCACTCAAACCAACCAACCAACTGTCCAAGGAATCGCAACATGCGTGCTGTCGAGATCACATCCTTTGGTGGGCCGGAGGTGTTGCAGCTGGGGGAACGCCCCATGCCGCAGCCGGGCGCCGGCGAGTTGCTGATCCGTGTTGCCGCCAGCGGGATCAACCGCCCTGACGTGCTGCAGCGACTGGGGCACTATGCTCCGCCGCCCGGCACCTCGGACCTGCCGGGCCTGGAGGTCGCGGGCGTGGTGGAGTCGGGTGATCCTGCTGCCATGGCGCAGGCGGGCATTGGCGTGGGCGACCGCGTCTGTGCCTTGGTGGCGGGCGGGGGGTATGCGCAGTGGTGCGTGGCACCTGTCGCGCAGTGCCTGCCCGTGCCCGAGGGCTTGAGCGACGTCGAGGCGGCATCGTTGCCGGAAACGTTCTTTACAGTGTGGAGCAACGTCTTCGACCGGGGGCGTCTGCAGGCGGGCGAAAGCCTGCTGGTCCAGGGGGGCACCAGCGGCATTGGCGTGACTGCCATACAGCTGGCGCGGGCGTTCGGAGCGACCGTCATTGCCACGGCGGGCAGCGACGACAAGTGCGCGGCCTGTCTGCAGTTGGGGGCCCACCATGCCATCAACTACAAGACGCAGGACTTCGTGGCGGAAGCAAAGCGCATCACGCAGGCCAAGGGCGTGGACGTGGTGCTGGACATGGTCGCTGGCGACTATGTGGCGCGCGAGGTGGAGTGCGTGGCCGAAGACGGGCGCATCGTCATCATCGCGGTGCAGGGTGGTGTCAAGAGTGACTTCAATGCGGGCCTGGTGCTGCGGCGCCGGCTCACCATCACGGGTTCCACCCTGCGCCCGCGTCCCGTGGCATTCAAGGGCGCCATCGCCCGCGCGTTGCGCGAGCATGTGTGGCCTTTGCTGGCGCAGGGGAGGGTGCGTCCCGTCATCCACAGCACGTTTGCTGCGGCGGATGCCGCCAATGCCCATGCCCTGATGGAGTCGAACCAGCACATCGGCAAGATTGTTTTGACGTGGTGACCATGAACAGCAAGAAAAAACTCATTGCAGGCAACTGGAAGATGAACGGCAGCCTGGCTGCCAACGATGCCCTGTTGAAAGGCATCATTGCCGGCCTTGAGGGCGCGGCCTGCGACGTCGCTGTCGCCGTGCCTGCTCCGTATCTGGCGCAGGCGCAGTCCGTCGCGTTCGGATCCGTGGTGGCGATTGCCGCCCAGGATGTGTCGCAGCACGATGCAGGGGCGTACACCGGCGAGGTCTCGGCTGCCATGCTGAAGGAATTTGGCGTGCGCTATGCGCTGGTGGGGCACTCGGAGCGCCGCCAGTACCATGGGGAAACCGATGTCGCCGTTGCCGAAAAGGCGCAACGGGCACTGGCCGCGGGCATCACGCCCATTGTCTGTGTCGGCGAGACCCTGCAGGAGCGCGAGGCCGGCCAGACCGAGGCCGTGGTCAAGCGTCAGCTGGCGGCGGTGATCCATCTCAATGGCCATTGCATCAGCGAAGTGGTGGTGGCATACGAACCGGTCTGGGCGATCGGCACGGGCCGCACGGCCACGCCCGAACAGGCGCAGGCCGTGCACGCGGTGCTGCGTGCGCAGCTGTCTGCGGCCAGCGAGCACGCCGACCGCATCCGCCTGCTGTACGGTGGCAGCATGAATGCCGTCAATGCGGCGCAATTGCTTGCGCAGCCTGACATCGATGGCGGCCTCGTCGGGGGGGCATCGCTGAAGGCGCCCGATTTCCTGCAAATTATTGCGGCTGCCCGTTGAGGCGGCCCTTCCAGCTATTCAATCAGGAGTGAACAGAGAATGAACGTGATCGTGAATGTGGTTTTGGCGGTGCAGATGCTGACGGCCCTGGGGATGATTGGCCTGATCCTTGTCCAGCATGGCAAGGGTGCGGACATGGGGGCGGCATTTGGCAGCGGCAGTTCCGGAAGCCTGTTCGGCGCCAGCGGCAGTGCCAATTTTCTGTCGCGCACCACGGCAGTCCTGGCTGCGGTGTTTTTTGTCGCAACGCTGGCGTTGGCCTACTTTGGCAATGCTCGTCCCGCCAGTTCGGGCAGCGTGCTGGAAAGCCCGGCTGCTGCAGTGCCCGCGGGTGCTCCTGCGGCCTCGGCTTCGGATGCTGTTGTGGCTCCTGCGGTGCCCGCTTCAGGCGCCGCGCAGATCCCCACCAAATAATCTGCACTAAATTGGGCTTCGTAAGCCGAAGCAGGGTTTTTCCGGAGTAGAATTCTGGATTGTCTGGAAAGCCAAAACCGCAAGGTTCCTCATGCCATCCAGATGCAAAAAACAGCCGTCGTGGTGAAATTGGTAGACACGCTATCTTGAGGGGGTAGTGGCGAAAGCTGTGCGAGTTCGAGTCTCGCCGACGGCACCAAAACAAAGGCCTGCCTGCATGACCCGGCTCGGGTCCTGACGGGCAAGGCCACAGCGGTGAGCACATCCTCAAGATGAACCTCGATCAGTACCTCCCCGTCCTTTTGTTCATCTTGGTCGGCATCGCCGTCGGCGTTGTCCCCCTTGTCCTCGGCTACATACTGGGCCCCAACCGCCCGGATGCCGCGAAGAACTCCCCCTACGAATGTGGCTTTGAAGCCTTCGAGGATGCGCGCATGAAGTTTGACGTGCGCTACTACCTCGTGGCCATTCTCTTCATTCTTTTCGATCTCGAAATCGCATTTCTCTTCCCATGGGCGGTGACGCTGCATGAGGTGGGTATCGCCGGCTTCGTGGCCGTCGTGATTTTCCTGGCTATCCTGGTCGTGGGCTTTGCCTACGAGTGGAAAAAGGGTGCCCTGGATTGGGAATGAGCGGGCCTCAACAAGGATGATGCAATGATTGAAGGCGTGATGAAGGAAGGCTTCATCACCACGAGCTATGACTCCGTGGTGAATTGGGCCAAGACGGGCTCTCTGTGGCCCATGACTTTTGGCCTGGCGTGCTGTGCGGTGGAGATGATGCATGCTGCCGCCGCGCGCTATGACATCGGCCGCTTCGGTGCGGAGGTGTTTCGTGCCAGCCCCCGCCAGTCCGATCTGATGATCGTGGCCGGCACGCTGTGCAACAAGATGGCGCCCGCCCTGCGCAAGGTGTACGACCAGATGTCGGAGCCCCGCTGGGTGCTGTCGATGGGTTCGTGCGCCAACGGCGGCGGTTACTACCACTACAGCTATTCCGTGGTGCGCGGCTGCGACCGTATCGTGCCCGTGGACGTGTACGTGCCCGGCTGCCCGCCCACTGCCGAAGCGCTGATCTACGGGATCATCCAGCTGCAGCAGAAGATCCGCCGCACCAACACCATTGCTCGCGTCTGAAGGGTTGATGATGACTGCTGTTGCCATTCGGCCCGAAAACCTCAAAGACAACATTACCGCGGCGTTGGGCGCGAAAGTGCGCCAGATCACGGTGGCCCTGGATGAGGTCACGGTGGTCGTTGCCGCCGCCGACTACCTCGATGCCATGCGCGTCCTGCGTGATGCGGAGGGTTGCCGTTTCGAACAGCTGATCGATCTGTGTGGCGTGGACTATTCCGCCTATGCAGACGCAGTGAACGAGGGAGCCCGCTATTGTGTCGTGTCGCACCTGCTGTCCGTGAGCCTGAACCAGCGTCTGCGCGTGAAGGTGTTCTGCGCGGATGACGATTTCCCTGTGGTGGCTTCGGTCTCCGATCTCTGGAACTCGGCCAACTGGTACGAGCGCGAGGCGTTCGACCTTTTTGGCATCGTGTTCGACGGCCACAACGACCTGCGCCGCATCCTGACCGACTACGGCTTCATCGGCCACCCCTTCCGCAAGGACTTCCCGCTGTCCGGCCACGTCGAGATGCGCTACGACGCAGAGCAGCGCCGGGTGGTCTACGAGCCGGTGTCGATCGAGCCGCGCGAGATCACGCCGCGCATCATCCGCGAAGACAAGTACGGAGGCCTGCACTAAGGCGCCCCGCGCCCCACGTGACCCACCATGGCTGAAATCAAGAACTACTCCCTGAACTTCGGACCGCAGCACCCTGCAGCGCACGGCGTGTTGCGCCTGGTGCTCGAGCTCGACGGCGAAGTCGTCCAGCGTGCCGATCCGCACATCGGCCTGCTGCACCGCGCGACCGAAAAGCTGGCCGAGCACAAGACCTACATCCAGTCGCTACCCTACATGGACCGCCTGGACTACGTGTCCATGATGTGCAACGAGCACGCCTACTGCCTGGCCATCGAAAAGCTGCTGGGCCTGGAAGTGCCTATCCGCGCCCAGTACATCCGCGTGATGTTCTCCGAGATCACGCGCCTGCTGAACCACCTGATGTGGCTGGGTTCGCACGGCAACGACTGCGGCAGCTCCACCATCCTGATCTACACCTTCCGCGAGCGCGAAGACCTGTTCGACATGTACGAAGCGGTCTCCGGCGCGCGCATGCACGCGGCGTACTTCCGTCCGGGCGGCGTATACCGCGACCTGCCGGACTCCATGCCGCAGTACAAGGTCAGCAAGATCAAGAACGCCAAGGCCCTGGAGGCCATGAACAAGAACCGCCAGGGTTCGATGCTCGACTTCATCGACGACTTCACCCAGCGCTTCCCGGCCTGTGTGGACGAATACGAGACCCTGCTCACCGACAACCGCATCTGGAAGCAGCGCACCGTGGGCATCGGCGTGGTGCCACCCGAACGCGCGCTGAACCTGGGCATGACCGGCCCCATGCTGCGTGGTTCCGGCATCGCCTGGGACCTGCGCAAGACCCAGCCCTACGACGTTTACGACCGCATGGACTTCGACGTGCCCGTGGGCAAGACGGGTGACTGCTACGACCGCTACCTCGTGCGCGTGCAGGAAATGCGCGAGTCCAACCGCATCATCAAGCAGTGCGTGGACTGGCTGCGCGCCAATCCCGGCCCGGTCATCACCGACAACCACAAGGTGGCTGCGCCCGACCGTGAATCCATGAAGTCCAACATGGAAGAGCTGATCCACCATTTCAAGCTCTTCACCGAAGGTTTCCATGTGCCCGAGGGCGAGGCCTATGCCGCCGTCGAGCATCCCAAGGGCGAGTTCGGCATCTACCTGGTGAGCGACGGGGCCAATAAGCCCTACCGCCTGAAGATCCGTGCGCCGGGCTTCGCGCACCTGGCCACGCTCGATGAAATGGCCCGCGGCCACATGATCGCCGACGCGGTGGCCATCATCGGCACCATGGATATCGTGTTCGGAGAGATTGACCGATGAGTACGACCGAATCGAAGAACCAGACCGCTGGCGTCACCGCCATCACCGAGGCGACGCTCGCCCGTTTTGCGCGCGAAGTCGCCAAGTACCCACCCGAGCAGAAGCAGTCGGCCGTGATGGCCTGCCTGTCCATCGTGCAGCAGGAGCAGGGCTGGGTCAGTGTCGAGAGCGAGGCCGTGATCGCCGAGTACCTCGGCATGGCCCAGATCGCGGTGCACGAAGTCACCACGTTCTACAACATGTACAACCAGCAGCCGACGGGCAAGTACAAGCTCAACGTCTGCACCAACCTGCCTTGCCAGCTGCGCGACGGCCAGAAGGCGCTGCACCACCTCGAGAAGAAGCTCGGCGTGGCCATGGGCGAGACCACTTCCGACGGCCTGTTCACGCTGCAGCAGTGCGAATGCCTGGGTGCCTGTGCCGATGCGCCCGTGATGCTGGTCAACGACCGCACCATGTGCAGTTTCATGGACAACGACAAGCTTGACCAGCTTGTGGATGGCCTGCGCGCTGCGGAAGGACAAGCATGACCACCGCCGCACAGATCCTCTCGCAGTTCCAGGCCACCGGCGTCCAGACCTGCTTCCACGACCGCCACATCAACCCGCAGATCTATGCGGACCTGGACGGCACGAACTGGAGCCTCAAGGACTACGAAGCGCGTGGCGGCTACGCCGCGCTGCGCAAGATCCTGGCGCAGGGCGAAGGCGAAGGCCTCACCCAGGACCAGGTGATCGCCACCGTCAAGGAATCGGGCCTGCGCGGCCGTGGCGGCGCGGGCTTCCCCACCGGCCTCAAGTGGAGCTTCATGCCCCGCTCGTTCCCGGGTCAGAAGTACCTGGTGTGCAACTCCGACGAAGGCGAGCCGGGCACCTGCAAGGACCGCGACATCCTGCAGTTCAACCCGCACATCGTCATCGAGGGCATGATCATCGCGGCTTACGCGATGGGCATCTCCGTGGGCTACAACTACATCCACGGCGAAATCTTCCAGACCTACGACCGTTTTGAAGAAGCGCTGGAAGAGGCACGCGCCGCAGGCTACCTGGGCGACAAGATCCTGGGCAGTAACTTCAGCTTCCAGTTGCATGCCGCGCACGGCTTCGGCGCCTATATCTGCGGCGAAGAGACCGCGCTGCTCGAATCGCTGGAAGGCAAGAAGGGCCAGCCGCGCTTCAAGCCGCCGTTCCCGGCCAGCTTCGGCCTGTACGGCAAGCCCACCACCATCAACAACACCGAGACCTTCGCGGCCGTGCCGTGGATCATCCGCAACGGCGGTGCTGCCTATCTTGAATGCGGCAAGCCCAACAACGGCGGCACCAAGATCTTCTCGGTCTCCGGCGACGTGGAAAAGCCCGGCAACTACGAAGTGCCCCTGGGCACGCCCTTCGCCAAGCTGCTCGAACTCGCTGGTGGCGTGCGCAAGGGCCGCCAGCTCAAGGCCGTGATTCCCGGCGGCTCGTCCGCACCGGTGCTGCCGGCTTCCATCATCATGGAATGCACGATGGACTACGACTCCATCGCCAAGGCCGGCTCCATGCTGGGCTCGGGCGCGGTCATCGTGATGGACGACTCCCGCAGCATGGTCGAGAGCCTGCTGCGCCTGTCCTATTTTTACTCGCACGAGTCCTGCGGCCAGTGCACGCCGTGCCGCGAAGGCACGGGCTGGATGTGGCGCGTGATCGACCGGATCCAGCATGGTCAGGGGCGCGATGGCGACCTGAACCTGCTCAATTCGGTGGCGGACAACATCCAGGGCCGCACCATCTGCGCACTGGGTGACGCAGCGGCCATGCCGGTGCGCGCCATGATCAAGCACTTCCGTCCGGAATTCGAAGCGCTGATCCGCCAAGAGAAGACCCCGCAGGCTTCCGCCTCCGCCTGATCGCGAGAAACGCATATGGTTGAAATCGAACTCGACGGGCAGAAGGTAGAAGTCGCCGAAGGCTGCATGGTGATGCATGCAGCCGAAAAGGCCGGCACCTACATTCCCCATTTCTGCTATCACAAGAAGCTCTCCATCGCCGCCAATTGCCGCATGTGCCTGGTGGACGTGGAGAAGGCCCCCAAGCCCATGCCCGCCTGCGCCACGCCGGTCACGCAGGGCATGATCGTGCGCACCAAGAGCGACAAGGCCATCAAGGCCCAGCAGTCGGTCATGGAATTCCTGCTGATCAACCACCCGCTGGATTGCCCCATCTGCGACCAGGGCGGCGAGTGCCAGCTGCAGGATCTGGCCGTGGGCTACGGCGGTTCCTCCTCGCGCTACGAGGAAGAAAAGCGCGTGGTCTTCCACAAGGATGTGGGCCCGCTGATCTCCATGGAGGAGATGAGCCGCTGCATCCACTGCACCCGCTGCGTACGCTTCGGCCAGGAAGTGGCCGGCGTGATGGAACTCGGCATGATCAACCGCGGCGAGCACTCCGAGATCACCACCGTGGCGGGCGATACCGTGGACTCCGAGCTGTCGGGCAACATGATCGACATCTGCCCCGTGGGCGCGCTCACGAGCAAGCCGTTCCGCTACAGCGCCCGCACCTGGGAACTGTCGCGCCGCCGCTCCGTCAGCCCGCACGACTCCACCGGTGCCAACCTGATCGTGCAGGTCAAGAACCACAAGGTGATGCGTGTCGTTCCGTTCGAGAACGAAGCCGTCAACGAATGCTGGATCGCCGACCGTGACCGCTTCTCGTACGAATCGCTCAACAGCGACGAGCGGCTGACCCAGCCCATGCTCAAGCAGGGCGGAGTCTGGAAGACCGTCGACTGGCAGACTGCGCTCGAATACGTGGCCAACGGCTTGAAGAACATCAAGAACGACCATGGCGCTGGCGCCATCGGTGCCCTGGTCAGCCCGCACAGCACGCTCGAAGAACTGTACCTGGCCTCCGCCCTGGTGCGCGGCCTGGGCAGCGACAACATTGACTACCGCCTGCGCAACGCCGAATTCGCGGCGCCCGAAGGCATCCGCTGGCTCGGCACGTCCATCGCCTCGCTGTCCACGCTGCAGCGCGTGCTGGTGGTGGGCTCCAACCTGCGCAAGGACCATCCGCTGTTCGCGCAGCGCATCCGCCAGGCTGCGCGCCATGGCTGCCAGGTCAGCGTGGTCGACTCGGCCCTGGCCGATTGGGCCATGCCCGTGAAGCACTCCCTGCTGCAAGGCGCCGGTCAGTGGCTGCAGGCGCTGGGCACCATCGCCGCTGCCGTGGCACAGGAAAAGGGCACGGCCGCACCCGCAGGTTCCGGTGATCCCACCGAAGCCTCCCTGGCCATCGCCCGCTCATTGCTGGGCGGCGAACGCAAGGCCATACTGTTGGGCAATGCCGCAGCGCACCATGCCCAGGCAGCCCGGCTGCTGGCGCTTGCCAACTGGATTGGTGAACAAACCGGGGCAACCGTCGGCTACCTGACGGAAGCCGCCAACACCGTGGGCGCGCAATTCGCTGGCGCCCATCCCGTGAACGGAGGCCTGAGTGCAGGCCAGATGCTGGCGGGTGGACTGAAGGCGGCCTTGCTGCTCAATACCGAGCCTGTCCATGACTCTGCAGCCGGCCTGCAGGCCGCCACGGCCCTGGGAGGGGCGGAGATGGTGGTGACCTTGAGCCCGTTCAAGGCCAATATGGAATTCAGTGATGTGCTGCTGCCGGTGGCGCCGTTCACGGAAACCTCGGGCAGCTTCATCAATGCGGAAGGTCGCCTGCAGGGTTTCCATGCCGTGGTGCGTCCTCTGGGCGATACCCGTCCGGCCTGGAAGGTGCTGCGCGTGCTGGCCAATCTGCTGGGCGTGCCGGGTTTTGATTTCGAGACGTCGCAGGATGTGCTGGCCCGCGCCACGAATGCGCCTGCTGGCACCTTCGCGCAGGTCCCGGCCGCTCAATTGTCGAATGCCGTGAGCACTGCTGTCCCTGTCGCCACCGCAGTGGTGGGCGAGCCCGTGGTGGCCTCGATCTATCAACTGGACGGCCTGGTGCGCCGTTCCACGTCGCTGCAGCTGACCGCCGACGCGCGCTTGGCACGCGAAGGAGTGGCAGCATGATCGACGCGATCTACAACGCGGGCCTAAACCTGCTTTCCTTTGGCTGGTGGACCGGCGTGGTCTGGCCGGTGCTCTGGATCCTGCTCAAGATCGTCTGCATTCTGGCGCCCCTGATGGGGGCGGTGGCCTATCTCACGCTGTGGGAGCGCAAGCTCCTGGGCTTCATGCAGGTGCGCCATGGCCCCAACCGGGTCGGCCCGCTCGGGTTGCTGCAACCCATCGCGGACGCCTTGAAGCTGCTGACCAAGGAAATCATCCAGCCTACTGCCGCCAGCAAAGGGCTCTTCGTGCTGGGGCCGGTCATGGCGATCATGCCCGCGCTGGCTGCCTGGGTGGCGATTCCGTTCGGCCCGGACGTGGCATTGGCCAATGTCAACGCCGGCCTGCTGCTGGTGATGGCTATCACCTCCATCGAGGTGTATGGCGTGATCATTGCCGGCTGGGCATCGAACTCCAAGTACGCCTTCCTGGGCGCACTGCGGGCGTCCGCGCAGATGGTGAGCTACGAAATCGCCATGGGTTTTTGCTTCCTGGTGGTGATCATGGTTTCGGGCAGCATGAACCTGACCGAGATCGTGATGTCCCAGTCCCGCGGTATGGCCTCCAACATGGGCCTGGGCTTCCTGTCCTGGAACTGGTTGCCATTGCTGCCCATCTTCCTGGTCTACCTGATCTCGGGTGTGGCTGAGACGAACCGCCATCCGTTCGACGTGGTGGAAGGCGAAGCCGAAATCGTGGCGGGCCACATGGTGGAGTACTCCGGCATGGGTTTCGCGATCTTCTTCCTGGCGGAATACGCGAGCATGTGGCTGGTGTCCATCCTGGCCGCCCTCATGTTCCTGGGCGGCTGGCTGCCTCCGGTGGATTTCCTCTCGTTCATTCCTGGCTGGATCTGGCTCGGGATCAAGACATTCCTCGTGGTGTCCATGTTCATCTGGATCCGGGCGACATTCCCCCGTTTCCGTTATGACCAGATCATGCGTCTGGGTTGGAAGATCTTCATTCCGGTCACCCTGGTGTGGCTGCTGATCGTCGGCGGGTGGTTGCTCTCGCCTTGGAATATCTGGAAATAAGCGGGGACACAAATGACTGCTGTTGCTGCTGCTGCACCTTTCTCGTTCAAGGATTTCTTCAAGAGCTTCATGCTCGTGGAACTGCTCAAGGGCATGGCCCTCACGGGGCGCTACGCCTTTCGCCGCAAGGTGACCGTGCAGTTCCCTGAAGAGAAGACACCTCTGTCGCCACGTTTTCGTGGCCTGCACGCCTTGCGCCGTTATGAGAATGGCGAAGAGCGCTGCATCGCCTGCAAGCTGTGCGAGGCCGTGTGCCCCGCCATGGCCATCACCATTGAGTCGGACGTGCGCGACGATGGCTCCCGCCGCACCACGCGCTACGACATCGACCTGACCAAGTGCATCTTCTGCGGCTTCTGCGAAGAAAGCTGCCCGGTGGACTCGATCGTCGAGACGCACATTTTCGAGTACCACGGCGAAAAGCGTGGCGATCTGTATTTCACGAAGGACATGCTCCTGGCCGTGGGCGACCGGTACGAAGGTGAAATCGCGGCAGCCAAGGCTGCGGACGCCAAGTACCGCTGAGCGGTGCTGGGTTCAGCCTCTTTGCCAGACTTTCTATAAAGACCCGATTCATGGACGCCAAGACAGGTTTCTTCTACCTCTTCTCGGTCGTGCTGCTGTTCGCAGCCTTCCGAGTGATCACCGCGCGCAATCCCGTGCATGCGGTGCTCTACCTCATCCTCGCGTTCTCGCAGGCCGCCGCCGTCTGGCTGCTGCTCAAGGCCGAGTTCCTGGCCATTGCGCTCGTGCTGGTGTACCTGGGCGCGGTGATGGTGCTTTTCCTCTTCGTCGTGATGATGCTGGACATCCACATCGACACGGTGCGCAAGGGGTTCTGGAAGCACTTTCCCCTGGCCGCCACGGTGGGCGCACTGATCGCGCTCGAAATGGCCGCGGTGCTGATGGGTGGCTTCCGGGGCATGGATGAGCCCAAGGCTGTCGCCACGGCGGTGAATGCGGCGGGCCAGGTCGTCCAGTATTCCAACACCAAGGCGCTGGGCAAGCTGCTCTACACCGAGTATCTCTATCCCGTGGAAATCGCGGCCGTGATCCTGCTAGTGGCGATGATTGCCGCCATTGCCCTGACGCTGCGCCAGCGCAAGGACAGCAAGGCGATCAATCCGTCCGTACAGATCCGCGTGCGCGCCAGCGACCGCCTCGAAGTGGTCAAGGTTGTCGCCACCCAGAAGGCTGAGGCGCCAGCGCCTGCAGAGGCTGTCGCCGAGGAGAAAAAAGCATGACGCTGACATTGGGCCACTTTCTCTCGCTGGGCGCGATGCTGTTCGCGCTGGCCGTGATCGGCATCTTCCTCAATCGCAAGAACCTGATCGTGCTGCTGATGGCGATCGAGTTGATGCTGCTCGCGGTCAACATGAACTTCGTGGCGTTCTCCCACTACCTGGGCGACATGCATGGGCAGGTGTTCGTGTTCTTCATCCTGACCGTGGCAGCGGCCGAATCGGCGATCGGCCTGGCCATCCTGGTGCTGCTGTTCCGCAACAAGTCCAGCATCAACGCGGAAGACCTCAACACCCTCAAGGGTTGATGAGCCACCTGTATTCCCAAGGTTCTCAAGAATGAGTCAAACCCTCTCTGCTTCAACGCTCCTGGCCGTGCCGCTGGCTCCGCTGGCGGGCGCCTTGCTGGCCGGCATCTTCGGTACGACCTTTGGTGGTAACTGGATTGGCCGCCGCCTGAGCCACACCCTGACCATCCTGGGCGTGCTCGTGGCCTTCGTCCTGTCGGCCATGACGCTCAAGAGTGTTGCGCTGGATGGCGCCCGTTTCAACGAAACGCTGTACACCTGGATGGTGGTCGGCGGCCTCAAGATGGAAGTCGGCTTCCTGATCGACAGCCTCACGGCCATGATGATGGTGGTGGTGACCTTCGTGTCGCTGATGGTGCACATCTACACGATCGGCTACATGGAAGAGGACGACGGCTACAACCGCTTCTTCGCGTACATCTCCCTGTTCACGTTCTCCATGCTCATGCTGGTCATGAGCAACAACCTGCTGCAGCTGTTCTTCGGCTGGGAAGCCGTGGGCCTGGTGTCCTACCTGCTGATCGGTTTCTGGTTCAACAAGCCCAGCGCGATCTTCGCCAACATGAAGGCCTTCCTGGTCAACCGCGTAGGGGACTTCGGCTTCATCCTGGGCATCGGCCTCATCGCGGCCTACGCAGGCACGCTGAACTACGGCGAAGTGTTTGCCAAGTCGGGTGAGCTCGGCGGCCTGGCTTTCCCCGGCACCGACTGGATGCTGATCACCGTGATCTGCATCTGCCTGTTCATCGGTGCGATGGGCAAGTCCGCCCAGTTCCCGCTGCACGTCTGGCTGCCCGACTCGATGGAAGGCCCGACCCCCATCTCGGCACTGATCCACGCGGCCACCATGGTGACGGCCGGCATCTTCATGGTGGCGCGCATGTCGCCCCTGTTCGAGCTGTCGGATACCGCCCTGAACTTCATCCTGGTGATCGGGGCCATCACGGCGCTGTTCATGGGTTTCCTGGGCATCATCCAGAACGACATCAAGCGCGTGGTGGCCTACTCCACGCTGTCGCAGCTCGGGTACATGACCGTGGCGCTGGGTGCGTCGGCCTATTCGGTCGCCGTGTTCCACCTGATGACCCACGCGTTCTTCAAGGCGCTGCTGTTCCTCGGCGCCGGCTCGGTCATCATGGGCATGCACCACAACCAGGACATCCGCTGGATGGGCGGCGTGCGCAAGTACATGCCCATCACCTGGATCACCTCGCTGCTGGGTTCGCTCGCGCTGATCGGCACCCCGCTGTTCGCGGGCTTCTATTCCAAGGACAGCATCATCGAGGCGGTCCATTTCAGCCATCTGCCCGCGGCCGGTTTTGCGCACTTCGCCGTGCTGGCGGGTGTATTCATCACGGCGTTCTATTCGTTCCGCATGTACTTCCTGGTTTTCCATGGCAAGGAGCGTTACGACCAGAATCCTGATGCGCACCATGATGACCACCATGGCCATGACGATCACCATCACGAGCCCCACGAATCGCCCTGGGTGGTGACCGTGCCTCTGGTGCTGCTGGCCATTCCGTCGGTGGTGGTGGGTTTCATGTTCATCCAGCCCATGCTGTTCGGCGACTTCTTCAAGAACGTGATCTTTGTCGATGCGGTCAAGCATCCGGCCATGGCGAAACTGGCTGAAATTTTCCACGGTCCGGTGGCCATGGCGGTGCACGGACTGCAGACCGCGCCGTTCTGGCTGGCGCTCGCTGGCGTGGTTGCTTCGTACTACATGTACATGGTCAACCCCGCGCTGCCGGCCGGCATCAAGGCCCGCGTGCAGCCCCTGTACACGCTGCTGGAAAACAAGTACTACCTCGACTGGATCAACGAGAACATCCTGGCGCGCGGCGCGCGTGCCCTGGGCGTCGGCCTGTGGAAGGGTGGCGATCAGGCCATCATCGACGGGGCCCTCGTGAATGGCTCCTGGAAGCTGGTGCGCGGGGTTTCCGGCATCGTCCGCTGGATGCAGTCGGGCTTCATCTTCCACTATGCGCTGGTGATGATTCTGGGTGTCTTCGCATTGATGACCTGGTTTGTCTGGGGCGATGCTTTCTTGCAGCTCATCAAATAAGGAAAACAACAAATGGGTCTGTTGAGTCTTGCAATCTGGACACCGATTGCCTTCGGTGTGCTGCTGCTGGCCATTGGGCGGGATGAGCATGCCCGCGCGGTGCGGTGGCTGGCGCTGGTCGGGGCCGTGATCGGCTTCCTGGTGACTTTGCCCCTGTACGATGGCTTCAAGCTGGGCACGGCGGCGATGCAGTTTGTCGAGAAGGCCGCCTGGATCGAGCGCTTCAATGTCCACTACCACCTGGGCGTGGATGGCATTTCGTTCTGGTTCGTGCCGCTGACGGCTTTCATCTCCGTCATCGTGGTGGTGGCTTCCTGGGAGTCCATCACCGAGCGCGTGAACCAGTACATGGGCGCGTTCCTGATCCTGTCAGGCCTCATGGTCGGAGTGTTCACGGCGCTGGACGGCATGCTGTTCTACGTGTTCTTCGAAGCCACGCTGATCCCCATGTACCTGATCATCGGGATCTGGGGCGGCCCCAACAAGATCTACGCGGCGTTCAAGTTCTTTCTGTACACGCTGCTTGGCTCGCTGCTGATGCTGATCGCGCTGATCTTCCTGTACAACCAGTCGGGTGGCAGCTTCGACATCGCGACGTGGCACCAGCTGCCATTGAGCGGCCGCGCGCAGACGCTGCTGTTCTTCGCTTTCTTCGCGGCCTTCGCCGTGAAGGTACCCATGTGGCCAGTGCATACCTGGCTGCCCGACGTGCACGTGGAAGCCCCCACCGGCGGCTCGGCCGTGCTGGCCGCCATCATGCTCAAGCTCGGTGCCTACGGTTTCCTGCGGTTTTCGATGCCCATCGCTCCCGACGCTTCGCGCGAATGGGCGTGGCTGATGATCGCGCTGTCGCTGATCGCGGTGATCTATGTGGGCCTGGTGGCCATGGTCCAGAAGGACATGAAGAAGCTGGTGGCCTACTCGTCGGTGGCGCACATGGGCTTCGTGACCCTGGGTTTTTTCATCTTCAACGACCTGGGCGTCTCCGGCGGCCTGGTGCAGATGATTGCCCACGGCTTCGTCTCGGGTGCCATGTTCCTGTCCATCGGCGTGCTGTACGACCGCGTGCACTCGCGTGAAATCGCGGCCTACGGCGGCGTGGTCAACACCATGCCCAACTTCACGGCCTTCGCGCTGCTGTTTGCCATGGCCAACTGCGGCCTTCCGGGCACCGCCGGTTTCGTCGGCGAATGGATGGTGATCCTGGGGGCCGTCAAGGCCAACTTCTGGATCGGCATGGCAGCCGCCACGGCGTTGATTTTTGGCGCCGCCTACACGCTGTGGATGTTCAAGCGGGTGTACCTGGGACCTGTCGGCAACGACAACGTTAAGGGCCTCACCGATATCGACAGCCGCGAGTTCCTGGTGCTTGCACTGCTGGGCATCGCCGTGCTGGCCATGGGCTTGTACCCGCGCCCCTTCACCGATGTGATGGACACCTCGGTGGCCGAACTGCTCAAGCATGTCGCGCTGTCCAAGCTGAACTGACCAGACTGAACTGAGAGATTCGAGATGATTGACAACATCAGCTGGCTCGCGATTTACCCCGAAATCGTGCTATTGACCATGGCCTGCGTGATCGCGCTGGTCGATCTGGGCGTGCACAGCGCACGCCGCACGGGCACCTATGTGCTGACCCTGCTCACGCTGGCCGTGGTGGCGGCATTGCAGGCCATGTACGCCAGCAGCGGCAACACCTTCTACGGCTTTGGCAACATGGTGGTCAGCGACGCCATGGGCAACTGGCTCAAGTGCTTCGCCACCGTGGCGATGATGATCACGCTGGTCTACGGCCGTCCCTATGCGGCGGACCGCGGCATGATGCGCGGCGGCGAGATGTTCACGCTGTCGATGTTTGCGCTGCTGGGCATGTTCATCATGATCTCGGGCAACAACTTCCTGGTGATCTACCTGGGCCTGGAACTCCTGACCCTGTCGAGCTACGCCCTGGTGGCCTTGCGCCGCGACAACGCCACGGCGACGGAAGCGGCGATGAAGTACTTCGTGCTCGGCGCCATGGCCAGCGGTTTCCTGCTGTACGGCCTGTCCATGATCTACGGTGCCACGGGTTCGCTCGACATCGGTCAGGTGTTCAAGGCGGTCAATTCGGGCCAGATCCGCCATCAGGTGCTGGTCTTCGGCCTGGTGTTCGTGGTGGCTGGCCTGGCCTTCAAGCTGGGCGTGGTGCCGTTCCACATGTGGATTCCCGACGTGTACCAGGGTGCCCCCACGGCCGTCACGCTCATGATCGGTGGCGCGCCCAAGCTGGCAGCCTTCGCGATCACGATTCGCCTGCTGGTGGACGGCCTGCTGCCCCTGGCCATCGACTGGCAGCAGATGCTCGCGGTGCTGGCCATCGGCTCGCTGCTCGTGGGCAACTTGGCTGCCATCGCGCAGACCAACCTCAAGCGCATGCTGGCCTACTCCACGATCTCGCAGATGGGCTTCGTGCTGCTGGGCCTGATGTCGGGTGTGGTGAATGGCAATGTGGATGCCACGGCCGTCGAGAACGCCTACAGCGCCTCCATGTTCTATGTGGTGACCTATGTGCTCACCACGCTGGCCGCGTTCGGCGTGATCCTGCTGCTGGCGCGCGAGGGCTTCGAGAGCGAAGAAATCTCGGACTTTGCGGGCCTGAACCAGCGCAGCCCCCTGTATGCGGGCGTGATGGCGGTCTGCCTGTTCTCCATGGCCGGCATTCCCCCGCTGGTGGGTTTCTACGCCAAGCTGGCGGTGCTGCAGGCGCTGGTGGCCTCCGGCCAGGGCCTGTACATCGCGATGGCGGTGTTCGCCGTGATGATGTCGCTGATTGGCGCCTTCTACTACCTGCGGGTGGTGAAGGTCATGTACTTCGACGCCCCGCTGACGGCTTCGAACGTATCGGCGCCCGTGGACGTGCGCGTGGTACTGACGCTCAACGGTGCACTTCTTCTGGTGCTGGGCCTTCTGCCCGGCGGTCTGATGGCGCTGTGCGCGGACGCTGTCGTGCGCGCGCTGGCGACCTGAGCGCCTCGCCGCTCTCGTTCGTTCCTGTGTCTCTTACCGGGTCCGTCTGGCTGGTCATCGTGGCGGCCTTCATCGCCGCCAACCTGCCGTTTGTGAACCACCGCTGGCTGGTGGTGGGGCCCGTTGCCGGGCAGCGCAAGCCGCTCGTCGGCCGGCTGGCTGAGCTCCTCCTGCTGTATGTCCTGGTCGGTGGCCTCGCGCTCTTGCTGGAGCGCCGCGCAGGGCAGATCGCGCCCCAAGGCTGGGAGTTCTATGCCATCACCGGGACGCTGTTTCTCACGCTGGCCTTTCCAGGTTTTGTCTACCGGTACCTGCTGCGCCGCCACGGGTGACGGCCGGCGCGTTCAGGTGTTGCCATGAAGGTGCTTGATCTCCAATGCCGGCTCGGCCATGTCTTTGAAGGCTGGTTCGGATCGGAGGATGATTTCCAGGGCCAGAAGCAGCGCGGGCTGGTGCAATGCCCCCTGTGCGCGGACGCCCACATTGAAAAGCGTCTGAGCGCTCCGCGCTTGAATCTGGGCGCGCGAGATCCAGCCGCCACCACGCCCACGGTGACAACACCGTCTCCCGTGCCCGGAGCCGGAGGGGCGCCGGCCGATGCCGGCGTGCTTGCGCCCGCGCTGCAGGCCGCCTGGCTGGAGCTGGCCCGCAAGATCGTCGCCAGCACCGAGGATGTGGGAGGGCGTTTTGCCCAGGAAGCCCGCCGCATGCACCATGGCGAGGTGCAGGAGCGTGCGATTCGTGGTCAGGCCACCCCCGACGAGGCCCTGGAGTTGCTGGAGGAGGGCATTGCCGTCCTGCCTCTGGCATTGCCTGCGGCGGCCAAGGAAACCCTTCAATAGCCTTCCTGGCGCTGCCTGGCCGCCAATATGTTGTGGGTATTTTGGTCGCAAACGCTTGATGAGTAAGCGCAATAAGCTATTGTATTTATAGCGATTTCTTGAAGCCTGCGAAGCTCCGCCCGTGCCCCGGGGAGCCGGTGCTACACCGTGAACTGCAATGCCGCCAGGCGGGCATAGACGCCGCCTTGCGCCAGCAGGGCCGTGTGGGTGCCCTGCTCGACGATGCGCCCATGGTCCAGTACCACGATGCGGTCCGCGTTCTGCACGGTGGCCAGCCGGTGGGCAATGACCAGCGTGGTGCGGCGGCCTGTGTGGCGCTGCATGGCGGTGTCCAGGGCCGCCTGGACCATGCGCTCGCTCTCGGCGTCCAGCGCGCTGGTGGCCTCGTCCAGCAGCAGCAGTGGCGGGTTCTTGAGCATGGCCCTGGCGATGGCAATGCGCTGGCGCTGGCCGCCTGACAGGCGCACGCCGCGCTCTCCCAGGAAGGTGGCATACCCTTGCGGCAGCGCGGTGATGAAGTCGTGCGCGAACGCGGCGCGCGTGGCGGCAACCACCTCCTCGTCCGTCGCGTCGGGGCGCCCATAGCGGATGTTGTCCATCGCGGAGGCCGAGAAAATCACCGCGTCCTGTGGCACGGTGCCCGTGTGCGAGCGCAGGGCCTTGAGCCGCAGCCTGCGGATGTCCACGCCATTGAGGCGGATGCGCCCCTGCGGGACGCCGTCGGCATCGGAGTCCACGTCGTAAAAGCGCTGCAGCAGCTGGAACACGGTGGTCTTGCCCGCGCCGCTGGCGCCCACCAGCGCCACCGTTTCGCCGGGCGCCAGGCGCAGGGAAAAGTCGTGCAGGGCGGGTTGATCGGGGCGCGAGGGGTAGTGGAACTGCACCTGCTCGAACTCCACCTCCAGGCCGCGTTCGGAGAGCGGAAGTTCCTGGGGCTCGTCCGGGTCCGCCACGGGGGAGCGGCTCCCCAGCAGCTCCATCAGCCGCTCCGTGGCGCCCGCGGCGCGCAGCAGGTCGCCGTAGACCTCGCCCAGCACTGCCACGGCGCCGGCCAGCAGGATCACGTACACCACGGTCTGCCCCAGATGGCCGGCGGTCATCTTGCCAGCCAGCACGGCCTCCGTGCCGCGGTACAGGCCCCACAGCAGCAGCGCGGCGTTGGCAATGATGATGAAGGCCACCAGAAGGGCCCGGGCACGGGTGCGCTTGATGGCGACCTGGAACGCATTTTCGGTGGCCTGCATGAAGCGGGCGGACTCGCGGGGCTCGGCCGCGTAGCTCTGCACCACCGGCACGGCGTTGAGCACTTCCGCCGCGATGGCGCTCGAGTCCGCCACCCGGTCCTGGCTGTCGCGCGACAGGCGCCGCACCCTGCGCCCGATCCACATGGTGGGCAGCACCACCAGCACCACGGCCAGCAGCACGACCGACATGACATAGGGATTGGTCCACACCAGCATGGCCAGCGCGCCCACGCCCATGACGGCATTGCGCAGGCCCATGGACAAGGACGAACCGACCACGGTCTGGACGAGCGTCGTGTCGGCGGTCAGGCGCGACAGCACTTCCCCGGTCTGCGTGGTTTCAAAAAACTGGGGGCTTTGGCGCAGCACATGGCTGTACACGGCGTCGCGCAGGTCCGCGGTCACGCGCTCGCCCAGCCAGCTCACCATGTAGAAGCGCGCGGCGGAGAACACCCCCAGCGCCACGGCCACGGCGAACAGGGCCTCGAAATGGTTGCGCAGCGCCATGGTCTGGGCCCCCTTGTCCGCGCTGACAAGGCCGCCGTCCACCAGGTTGCGCAAGGCCAGTGGAAACGCCAGGGTGGCGAGGGCCGCGAGCACCAGGAACACCACCGACAACGCGATGCGGGCCCGGTACGGCCGCAAAAATGGAAGCAGGCCTGTCAGGGAGCGGGGCGCCCCGCGGGCGGGTTGGGAAGGGGTGGAAGCCATGGATGCAGTGTAGGTTCCCATCCCCGGTCCCCGCACGCGGCGGGGCAATCTCCCAGGCCACGGGAATGTTTGCCAGAAGCGCGCCGGGCGGCGGCGGGCTGCCCATCCGCAGCCCTGCGGGGCCCCCGACGCTGCAGGTTGTAAGTAAAAAGTCAGTGTCTTGCCGGACCGCGCCTGCCGGACAGAACCCTCGCCATGGGGCCTGCCGAGACGGCCAGGGCGGCAAAAAGCGCGATGGCGGAAGGGCGGGTGCCTCGCCCTGGACGGAGGCGGCGCGCATGCGCTTGCCTGGTGCGCCAGAAGGCATAGGCGTTTATACATAGGCATTAGTCCCAGTATCTACCGCAGGGTAGGGGGGCATACGATGCACTGCGACAAAAACGCACGCATGAAGTCCTTGCCGCAAGGCTTCTTCCCCCAGCACCCAACGGAGCGACCCAGGCGCAATGAGCGACGTCATTCTTGAAACCCACAGCCTGACCAAAGAGTTCAAGGGCTTCACCGCCGTCAGCGATGTGAACCTGGCCGTGCGCCGGGGTTCCATCCATGCGCTGATCGGTCCCAATGGCGCAGGCAAGACCACATGCTTCAACCTGCTGACAAAATTCCTCACGCCCACGTCGGGCACCATCCGTTTCAACGGGCACGACATCACCCGTGAGCAGCCCGCGCAGATCGCCCGGCGCGGCGTCATCCGCTCGTTCCAGATCTCGGCCGTGTTCCCGCACCTCACGCTGATGGAGAACGTGCGCCTGGGCCTGCAGCGCAAGCTGGGTACCTCATTTCACTTCTGGCGCAGCGAGCGCACCCTGCACCAGCTGGACGACCGGGCCATGCAGCTGCTGACCGAGGTGGGCCTGGAGGACCTGGCCGACGAGGTCACCGTGAACCTGCCGTACGGCCGCAAGCGCGCGCTGGAGATCGCCACCACGCTGGCCATGGAGCCCGAACTCATGCTGCTGGACGAACCCACGCAGGGCATGGGCCACGAGGACGTGGACCGCGTCACCCAGCTCATCAAGAAAGTCTCGGCCGGCCGCACCATCCTGATGGTGGAACACAACATGAAGGTGGTCTCCACCATCGCCGACCGCATCACGGTGCTGCAGCGCGGCGCCGTGCTGGCCGAAGGCCCGTATGCCGAGGTGTCCAACAACCCGCAAGTGATGGAAGCCTACATGGGCACCACCGATGGCCAACTGCAGGGAGCACATTGAGATGGCGACCACCGCATCCAAGACCCCTGCCCTTGAAATCAGCAACCTCGAGGCCTGGTACGGCGAGTCGCACGTGCTGCATGGCGTGGACATCGTCGTGCAACCCGGCGAGGTGGTCACGCTGCTGGGGCGCAACGGCGCGGGCCGCACCACCACCATGCGCGCGATCATGGGGCTGACCGGCGCGCGCAAGGGCTCGGTCAAGATCAACGGCGTCGAGACGATCCACATGCCCACGCACCGCATCGCCCACCTGGGCGTGGGCTACTGCCCGGAAGAGCGCGGCATCTTCTCCAGCCTGTCGTGCGAGGAAAACCTGCTGCTGCCGCCGGCGCTGAAGACCGGCACCCCCGGCATGTCGGTGCAGGAGATCTACGCCATGTTTCCCAACCTGGCCGAACGCAGGAACAGCCAGGGCACGCGCCTGTCGGGCGGCGAGCAGCAGATGCTGGCCGTGGCCCGCATCCTGCGCACGGGGGCCAACCTGCTGCTGCTGGACGAGATTTCCGAAGGCCTGGCGCCTGTCATCGTGCAGGCGCTGGCCCGCATGATCACCATGCTGCGCGAAAAGGGCTACACGGTGGTCATGGTGGAGCAGAACTTCCGCTTCGCCGCGCCGCTGGCCGACCGCTTCTACGTCATGGAGCACGGCCGCATCGTCGAGAAGTTCGGTGCGTCCGAGCTTGAGGCAAAGATGCCCGTGCTCACCGAACTGCTGGGCGTCTGAGCTGTCCAGGTGACCTCTTTCCCGTTTTCTTCCACCACACCCACAGGAGACAATCCATGAAGAACAAACTCAAAGTGCTGGCATTGATGCTGGGCGCAGCGGGCCTGGCCACCTCGGCCGCGCACGCGCAGGACAAGGTCAAGATCGGCTTCATCACCGACATGTCCAGCCTGTACGCCGACGTGGAGGGCAAGAACGGGGCTGTGGCCATCCAGATGGCCATCGACGACTTCGGCGGCAAGGTGCTGGGCATGCCCATCGAGCTGCTCACCGCGGATCACCAGAACAAGGCCGACATCGCGGCGTCCAAGGCGCGCGAGTGGATCGACACCCAGGGCCTGACCATGCTGTTTGGCGGCACCAATTCCGGCACGGCCCTCGCGTCCGCCAAGGTGGCTGCCGAGAAGAAGCGCGTGTACATCAACAACGGCGCTGCATCCTCGGCACTGACCAACGAGCAATGCAGTCCCTACACGGTGCACTACGCCTACGACACCGTGGCGCTGGCCAAGGGCACGGGTTCGGCCATCGTGGACACCGGGGGCAAGTCGTGGTACTTCCTCACCGCCGACTATGCATTCGGCCATGCGCTGGAGGCCGACACCAGCACGGTGGTCAAGGCCAAGGGCGGCACCGTGGTGGGCACCGTGCGCCATCCGCTCAACGCGTCGGACTTCTCGTCGTTCCTGCTGCAGGCGCAGAACTCCAAGGCGCAGATCCTGGGCCTGGCCAATGCCGGTGGCGACACCATCAACGCCATCAAGGCCGCCAAGGAATTCGGCATCGGCAAGAGCATGAAGCTCGCGGGCCTGCTGATCTTCATCAGCGACGTGCACAGCCTGGGGCTGCGCAACACCGAAGGCCTGCAGTTCACCACCAGCTGGTACTGGGACCTGAACGACGACACGCGCAAGTTCGCCGCACGCTTCTTTGAAAAGACCAAGCGCATGCCCGGCGAGATCCAGGCCGCCGACTACTCCGCCACCATGAACTACCTCAAGGCCGTGGAAGCAGCCAAGAGCATCGATGCCGACAAGGTCATGACGGCCTGGCGCGGCATGAAGATGAACGACTTCTTCGCGTCTGGCCAGCTGCGTCCCGATGGCCGCTACGTGCACGACATGTACCTCATGGAAGTGAAGAAGCCCGCCGAATCCACCAAGCCATGGGACTACTACAAGCTCATCAAGAAGCTGCCGGGCGACACGGTGTTCACCACCAAGGCAGAGAGCAAGTGCGCGCTCTGGAAGTAAACCGCTGAGAAAGAAAGGAGGCCCCGGGTGCGCGTGCGCGCGCCCAGGGCCGGTCCGGTGGCCCGCAGGGGCCTGCCCGGCACCTCCCTTCCTCCCGACCTGAACCGTTCACCACCACCTGCAGCTGCCTCCCATGGAAATCTTTGGTGTCTCATTGCCGGGCCTGTTGAGCCAGCTCCTCCTGGGGCTGGTCAACGGCTCGTTCTATGCCATTCTCAGCCTGGGGCTGGCCGTGATCTTCGGCCTGCTCAACGTCATCAACTTCGCCCACGGGGCGCTGTTCATGACGGGAGCCCTGATGACCTGGATGGCGATGAATTACTTCGGCATCAACTACTGGTGGATGCTGGTGCTGGCGCCGCTGGCGGTGGGGTTGTTCGGGGTGCTGATTGAGCGCCTGCTGCTGCGCTGGATCTACAAGCTCGATCACCTGTACGGCCTGCTGCTCACGCTGGGCCTCACGCTGCTGATCGAGGGGGTGTTCCGCTCGATCTATGGCGTCTCCGGACTGGGGTATGACACGCCCGAACTGCTGGAGGGCGCGACCAACCTGGGTTTCATGATCATGCCCAACTACCGCGCCTGGGTGGTGGTGGCCTCGGTGGTCGTGTGTCTGGCCACCTGGTACGTGATCGAGAAGACCAAGCTCGGCGCGTACCTGCGCGCCGGCACCGAGAACCCGCGCCTGGTGGAGGCCTTCGGCATCAACGTGCCGGTGATGGTGACGCTGACCTATGCCTTCGGTGCCGCGCTGGCCGCGTTTGCCGGCGTGCTGGCGGCGCCGGTCTATCAGGTCACGCCGCTCATGGGGCAGAACCTCATCATCGTGGTCTTCGCCGTGGTGGTGATTGGCGGCATGGGCTCCATCATGGGCTCCATCCTCACCGGGCTGGGCCTGGGTGTCATCGAGGGCTTCACCAAGGTGTTCTACCCCGAAGCGTCCTCCACCGTGGTGTTCGTCATCATGGTCATCGTTCTCCTCATCCGCCCCGCCGGCCTGTTCGGCAAAGAAAAATAAGGGGCCGTCCGCATGAATACCAAGAACCTTGCCTCCATCGGCTACGGCCTGCTGCTGCTGGCCCTGATCGCCGCGCCCTTCCTTGGCGCCTATCCCGTCTTCGTGATGAAGCTGATGTGCTTCGCGCTGTTCGCTTCCGCGTTCAACCTGCTGCTGGGCTACACCGGCCTGCTGTCATTCGGGCACGCCGCGTTTCTGGGCGGAGCAGCCTATGTGGCCGGCCACGCCATCAAGGTCTGGGGCCTCACGCCCGAGATCGGCCTGCTGCTGGGCACGGCCGGTGGCGCGCTGCTGGGCCTGCTGTTCGGCTGGCTGGCCATCCGCCGCCAGGGCATCTACTTCTCGATGATCACGCTGGCACTGGCGCAGATGCTGTTCTTCGCCTGCCTGCAGGCGCCCTTCACCGGGGGCGAGGACGGCCTGCAGGGCGTGCCGCGCGGCAAGCTGTTTGGCATCATCAGCCTGCAGAGCGACCTGGTCATGTACTACGTGGCGCTGGTGATCGTGGTGCTGGCGTTCCTCGTCATCGTGCGCACCATCCATTCGCCGTTCGGCCAGGTGCTCAAGGGCATCAAGGAGAACGAGCCTCGCGCCATCTCGCTGGGCTACGACACGCACCGCTTCAAGCTGCTGGCCTTCGTGCTGTCGGCGGCGCTGGCAGGCCTGGCCGGTTCGCTCAAGACGCTGGTGCTGGGTTTCGCCACGCTGTCCGACGTGCACTGGACGGCTTCGGGCCAGGTCATCCTGATGACGCTCGTGGGGGGGCTGGGCACCCTGTCGGGCCCGCTGATCGGCTCGGCCGTGGTGGTGTTGCTGGAGAACAAGATCGGCGAATTCGGCAACCTGCTCGCTGCGCTGACCAGCGTGGAGTGGTTCAAGACCCTGGGCGAATCCGTCACCATGGTCACAGGGCTGATCTTCGTCGTTTGCGTGCTCGCCTTCCGCCGCGGCATCATGGGCGAGATCATCGCGTGGCTGGCGCAGCGCCGCTCAGGCAACTCCGCCAAGCACTGAGGCGATACGGCCGCCTGTGGCGGCCCTCCCATCCCCAGCCGCTGCCGCCGTCACAGGCGCAGCGGTTTTGCATATCCGGTCATCTCCAGGTAGCCCCGGCCCACGGGCAGGCCTGCGTGGTCCACCAGCTCGGACAAGCCTTCCCAGTAGATCGCGCCCGTCGATCCGCTGCTGTCCAGCTCCTGGTTGTCCAGCACGGTGCGCACTTCAAATGCGCCAGCGGGTGTTTGCACCCGCCATTGCACCGGATAGCGCGCGCCGCTGCGCGGGCTGCTCCACCACCGCTGCGGCGTGAACACCACGGACCGCGCGTCGAATGCCTGCACGGGCTGCCCTGGCGCGCGCAGCGATCCCCCCGCCCACAGCGCCGAGCCATCGGCACGCCGCAGGCGGAACGCGGTGAGCGCGCTGCCATCGTGCAGGTTCATCCCGATCCAGTCCCAGCCCTGGGCTTCGGGGTGCAGCAGGGCCTCGCTCCATTCGTGGTCCATCCAGGCGCGGCCGGTGCCGGGTGTGACATCCATGCGGCGGCCCCCCACCGTCAGGTGGCCGCTGACCGCCAGCTGCGGCTGGCTGTAGTAGTAGCTGGCCTGCGCCGCGTCAGGCCCCTTGCGCGACAGGCCTTGCTGGCCCTGCAGCAGCACGGGCTGGGTGCTGTCGAACTGCAGCTCCAGGCCGAATTCACTGCCTGCGATCCGCGCCGTGTAGCGGCTGAGCGCCAGGTGGGGCTTGCCGTGCGCCATGTCGCTGCGCTCCAGCGTCCAGTCCTGCAGCCGGATGCGGGTATCGGCCTCGCTGGCCTGCGCCACGCCAAAACCCGTGCGTGCGATGCGCTGGTCGTGCACCAGACGCTGGCCCTGCACGTCCGTGACGGCGGCATGCGCGAACAGCAGCTGCTTGGCGGCAAACGCGGACTGCAGTGGCTGCGTGGCGTCCACCCGTGACCGAAAGAACGTGAGCTGAAATCCCCAGGGCTGGCCCCGCGCCTGCACATGCCCCGTGATGTACCACCACTCGGTGCGCAGCTCCGGGTGGCTGCCATGGTCACGCGGAAAGGCCAGTGTGCGTGCCGGCAGGGCGGATGCCGGACCGGGCAGCCAGCCCGCCGCCCCTCCCGCCAGCGCCATGCCCAGCGGCAGCTGCCTGGCCAGCCACTGGCGGCGCGTGGCAGCGGGGCCAGTGAATGGCCCGGCAGGGCCCGGGGACAGGGCGGTGGAGGGCATGGTGCAGTGCGTGGCTGGCATCAGCCGATCAGGCCATCTACCTTCTGCTGCGCTGCCGAGCAATCGCCGAACGTGCGGTCCACCCATTCGGTGTCGAAATAAGTGGGTAAATACCGCTCGCCCGCATCACACAGCAGCGACAGGATGGAGCCGCGCTCGCCCCGCTCGCGCATCTCGCTGGCCAGCGTGAGCATGGCCACAAAGTTGGTGCCGGTGGACGGCCCCACGCGCCGCCCCAGTAGCTGCGACAGTGCGCGCATGGCGGCAATGGATTCGCAGTCCGTCACATCGACCATGCGGTCCACCAGCGTGCGGATGAAACTGGGCTCCACCCGTGGGCGCCCAATGCCTTCAATGCGGGATCCTGGCGCCGTCAGCTGCGCATCGCCCGTGCGGTGGTAGGCACTGAACACCGAACCCGCCGGGTCGGCCACGCACACCTGCGTGGCATGGCGCTGGTAGCGCACATAGCGGCCAATGGTGGCGCTGGTGCCGCCCGTGCCCGCGCCCACCACAATCCAGCGCGGTACCGAGTGCGGCTCGCGCGCCATCTGCGTGAACATGCTCTCGGCAATGTTGTTGTTGCCGCGCCAGTCTGTCGCGCGCTCGGCATAGGTGAACTGGTCCATGTAGTGGCCGCCCGTCTCCTCGGCAATCGCATGGGCCGCCTCATACACCGCTCCCGCGCTGTCCACAAAATGGCAACGCCCGCCATGGAACTCGATCTGCGCGACCTTCTCGGGCGAGGTGCTGCGCGGCATCACCGCCACAAACGGCAGCCCCAGCAGCCGCGCAAAGTAGGCTTCGCTCACCGCAGTGGAGCCACTGGACGACTCGACGATGGTCGAGCCTTCACGCACCCAGCCGTTGCACAGTGCATACAAGAAAAGCGACCGCGCCAGCCGGTGCTTCAGGCTGCCCGTGGGGTGGGTGGATTCGTCCTTGAGGTACAGGTCAATGCCATGCGCGGCAAACGCGGGCAGCCGCAGCGGGATCAGGTGCGTGTCGGCGCTGCGCTGGTAGTCGGCTTCAATGCGGGCGATGGCTTCGTGGAGCCAGCGGGAAGGAGGGGAGAGAGTCTGCATGCGAGCATTGTCGCAGCGCCTCCAGCCTGGGCCGCAGAGATGGTCACGGACCGTAGAAAACCTGATTTGCTTCGATGCGTTGGGCTTGGTCCGCCGGGTATCGGCGCTCGGCCAGCAGCCGCTGCAGCGCAGCACGACCCAGGTCTCGGTGGGGGGTGTAGAAGGCGCTGACGGCCAGCTCATCCAGTGCACGCCATGTGTACACCTGTGTATCCACAAAAAGAATGTCCGCAGGTTGCGGAATCTGTGACGCCTGCAGGGCAAACACGGTGGCCAGTGCATGTTCGGCCCGTTCGCGGTGATAGCGGGCCAGTTCGCAAAGGGGCTCAGCCCTCTGCGGGCGGGCCGCGTAGGCCGCCAGATAAGCATCGCGCACGGTGGCGGGTGGGGCCTGGTTGCGCTCATGCAGCACGGCGATCTGGAACAGGGCATACCAGCGCTCTTCGTCCCATCCCCCCATGTCGACCCGGCGCTGGTACCACAGCAGGCTGGGCTCGATCTTCCCGGCATCGCGGCAGCTCTGGGCAAGGTAGAACACATTGCGCGTGTTCGTGGGGTCGTCCCGCACGGCCTGTTCCAGCAGCGCCATGTCACGCAGATAGGTCTCGGGGTCGCGCGCGCGGGCGCCATCGTGAGACACATGGATGACCGGTCCCTGCAGCGTCTGCCAGGGGCCGTGCTGCGCGGCGGTCAGGTACTCGTGCAGCACACCCTCCCAGCGCCAGCCGATGCGGGTGGCCACCAGGCTGTTGCGCTGGTATTCCCAGCCGTCCATGTGGCAGGTCAGGGTGTATCCATCGGCCGTGAGTTCGGGCCAGGTGAACTGCGGCGGCACACGCAGCTGCTCATCGGCATCGATGAACAGCAGATAGGCCCCATGGGGGCGCGCCAGTTCGAGCGCCTCGTTGCGGTTGTGCGCGAAGTTCTTCCAGGGCCGTTCGTGCAGCGTGCCTGGCACGTCCTGCATGAACGCGCGGATGAGGTCCTGCGTGCCGTCGGTGGAGCCCGTGTCCACAATGACCCAGTGGTCCACCCAGGGCTTGACCGAGCCGAGGCACCGGGCGATGACCGGGGCCTCGTTCTTCACGATCATGTTCAGGCAGATGCGGCTCATGGGCTCAGGGCGCCGGATGCAAATCAGGTTTCAGCGTCGCGCAAGACCAGGGTGTGCCGGGGGCTGCGACCGTTGTTGACAACGCTGCAGCCTGGGCGCACGTCATCGGATGCTCGGGCGTAGCGTCCACCAGGGCGGATGGCCCGGTGAAAGCGCGTTAGCTTCGCAAGTGCCGCGCGCTGGGCTGAGGGCCGCGCCGGCGTGCACCTAGCGCGAAACCCCCCAGCAGCAGGGACAGCAGAAGGAGGCCATAGGTGTCCAGCGTAGGGATGCTGGCCGCCCCGGTGACGATGGGCCCAAAACTCACGGTGGGTGGAATGACGCTTCCGCTGGGATTTTGCAAGGTTGCGCCTGGGGCGAGCGTGATCACCGCAGTGCCTGAGCCCGAGGGGGCCAATATGACGGGAGACCCCGGAGTTCCGAGTGTGACGGAGCCCGTCACGGTGATGTTGGTACCCACGGGCAGCACAAAGGTGGCGGGGGCGCCCGTGGTGCTGATGAACACCAGATTCCGCACCACGATGTTCCCGCTCAACTGGAACTGGGTTCCTGGAGCGCAGATGTCCGACACGACGATCGTGCTCGTGCCAAGGTTGGTGGGAGCGATGGCGGCGAGATCGCCGCTCACGTTCAAAGTGCTGCCTGTGCCCGACACCGTCGAGCCGCTGTCAAGTGTCAGGCTACCGGTGGTCAGGGTGCCGGTGCCCAGAATCAGGTCGCCCTGGTTGGTGGTGGCCAGGCAGGAAAAGTCGATGTCCCCTGCGGAAAGGTCAATCGAACTCCCGGGAGGAATGTTGACTTGCCCCCAGGCGGACGACAGCAGCATCGATGCTGCCAAAACGAGGCCTGCAGGCCAGCGGCCTCCGAAATTCGCCATGCTATTTTTCCCTTTGCGAGCAGGCCCTGCGGGGCCTGACAGTGTATTTGTTTGGTCTGGATGTCTGCGGCGGGCTGACCCCGCATGCCCGGACGCGCTGGATCATCGCCAATCGCCAGGGCCGATGCAACATAATTTAACCCAAGTGAGCAAAAGTTGCTTTCTCTCAAGGGCTCCAAGCCTAGTGGGAGGCGCTGGGTTTCCGTTGTCTACCAGTCTTCCTTTACCGCCAGAACGGCATCCCTTCCCGCCGCGGCGCGTCCAGCGAGCCACGCCGTGAGGGTGCCGGATGCGGCCACGGCCATGCACAGGGCGCCCAGCCGACCCACCGGAACCGCCAGGTCCATGGTCCAGTGAAAGCTCTGCGGGTTGACCACGTGCACCAGGACCACCGACACGGCCAGGCCTAGCAGCAGGCCCGCCATCGCGCCCACACCCGTCCAGGCGGCGCCTTCGCCGGCCACCACGGCCAGGATCTGGCGGCGCGTGAGGCCCAGGTGCGCGAGCAGACCGAACTCCTTGCGGCGCGCCAGGATCTGGGCGCTGAAGCTGGCGGCCACGCCAAAGAGCCCGATGCCGATCGCCACCGCCTGCAGCCAATAGGTGACCGCGAAGCTGCGGTCGAAGATGCGCAGCGAGCGCGCGCGGATCGTGCCGGAGGAGACGAACTCCAGCAGCGCCGCCGGCTGCAAGTCAGCCAGGGGCGCGGCGTCCGCCGCACCCGCCCTCCGGGGTTCGCCGGCATGCGCTGCGGCCACGGCCTGGATGGATTCCTGCAAGGCCTGCAGATCGGCCCCTTCACGGGGCCACAGGGCCAGATCGCTGGTGCGGGCATCACCGGTCAGGCGCAGCCAGACCGCACGGTCCATCACCACTGCGCCCGATTGCCGGGCATAGTCGCGCCAGACGCCTGCTATATAAAAGATAGCTTCCTGCGCTTTATCACCAAGGGCGGGAGGGCTGAAAGCCCTGGAGAGGGCTGGCCATTCCATGCCCGGGCGCATGCCATACAGGTCCACCACCGCCTCGCTCACGTACACCCCGGTGTACCCCGCGGGCACGGGCAGCGCATCGCCCACCAGGGGCAGCTGGCGCGCGGGATCATTGCCCAGCGGGCGGCTGATGACCGTGAGCGCGGGACGGGCGGCATCGAGCTGCAGCGGACTGGCCCGCAGGGGTTGAACGCGCTCCAGCCCGGGCAGCTGGGCGACCGCCTCCGCAAAGCCGGCGGGCAGCAGCGCGGCGTCGCTGCCCGGGGCGTTGATGGCCGGGCGCACATACAGGGGCGAGGGCAGCACCGCGTCCAGCCACTGCGTGACCGAGCCGCGAAAGCTCGACACCATCACCGTCAGCGCGACCGCCAGGCTCAGGCTGGCCACCACGCCCCCCACGGCGATGGCCGCCGTGCCGCGCATGCGCCGCGCGCGCTCCACCGCCAGCAGTGGCAGGGCATGGCGTGCGGCCAGCGGCTGCAGGCGGCGCAGCAGCCAGGCCATGCCCCAGGGCAGCAGGGCAATGCCGCCGACGAGCAGCAGGCCGATGGCCGCATAGGCCGCCAGCGGTATGCCAAAAACAGGTGGCGCCATGGCCAGCAGCGCACCCGTTGCGGTCAAGATGAGTCCCATCGCGCCATTGGCGGATTGCTGGGATGCCGTGCCCAGGCCCTTGAGCGTCTGCGCGGGCGGCAGCGCCTGCGCGGCGCGCGCGGGCCACCAGCCGCCCACCAGCGCGGCCACCACGCCCAGGGCACCATAGGCCAGGGCCGCCGGGGCGCTCCATTGCAGCGCGGGCTGCACGCCCGCGAAGTAGCCGCCGCCCAGGTCGCCGCCCAGCAGCCGCAGCGCGGCGGCGGCCAGGGCCGAGCCCAGTGCGATGCCGGCGGCGCTGCCCACCAGCCCCAGCGTGGCCGACTCGGCCAGGACCAGCCACAGGCGCTGGCGCGGCGTTGCGCCCAGCACGGCCAGCAGCGCGAACTGCGGCGCGCGCTGCGCCACGCTGAGCGCCAGCACCGAGAACACCAGGAACGCCCCCGTGAACAGCGCCACCAGCGCCAGCACGGTGAGGTTCACCCGGTAGGCGCGCGAGAGGTTGCCGATGCGCTGGGCCGCGTCGCCTGGCTGGGCGAACACCACATCGGCGGGCCAGCCCGGCAGGGCGCGCACGGCCTGCTCCCAGGCGCTGCGGTCCGTGCCGGGCTGCAGCTGGATGTCGATGCGGCTCAACTGCCCCGTGCGGCCAAACAGGTCCTGCGCGGCGCCGATGTCCATCACCGCCAGGGGGGCGCCGCCGGCCGCCACCGTACCGGCCACGTGCACCGTCCACTGCCGCAGGCCGGCCTGCAGCAACAGCCGCGGCGCAGGGCCGGTGGGGATTGCTGGCAGCCCCAGCGCCTGGAGCGCGGCGGCGTTGAGGAACACCGTGGCGGGGGCGAAGACCGCGAAGCGATCGGCGCCCGGCCACGGCCGGGGCATCAGCGCGGGCGCCATCGTGGGCACCAGCAGCGCATCGGCGCCCAGCACCCGCAGCGGCGTGCCGGGCGGCGGGGGCGCTGGCGGCGCTTCGGCATCCTGCCGCACGGCGGCCCGTGCCACCGCCGCCAGCTCCAGCAGCGGACTGGCCCGCGCCACCTGAGGA
Organism: Acidovorax sp. A79; assembly: GCF_041154505.1. GTDB lineage: Bacteria > Pseudomonadota > Gammaproteobacteria > Burkholderiales > Burkholderiaceae_C > Acidovorax. The sequence goes on along the minus strand of NZ_AP028672.1, from coordinate 1,217,768 downwards.
TGGGTGGCGAGCTGTCCGTACAACGCCTCGGGCAGGCTGCCCTGCATGGCGCGCAGCTCCAGGTCGGGCTGGCCGTTGACCGCCCGCACCGCCTGCGAGAACTCGTCCAGCGCGGACGCATTGATCACATGCACCGCAAAGGCCAGCGCCACGCCCAGCATCACCGCGGTCACGGCCGCGGCGCTGCGCCAGGGATGGTGGCGCAGATCCTGCCAGGAGAAGGTGCGAAGCAGTGCGAGCATGGCGGGATTGTGCGGCCTGGCCTTGCGCGAACGCATTGAAAAGGATCCGGGAACACCGCGCCCTTAAGCTGGCCCACAGCCAGCGCATGCGACCATGCCGCCATGGCACCCGCCCCGTGGTGCCGTTCAGGGAGGCGATGGAATGGCATGCTGTGATGGAACCCTTCTCCCGGCGTCCCGCCTGGCGCGGCACATCCTCGCCTCGGGAGTGTTGTGGATGGCGCTGGCGGGACATGCCGCCCCGCCGCCAGGCTTCGACTGGTCGGGACCCGCGGACACCATGGCCGCTGCCGCGCTGGGCCCGTTGCGCGGCGCCGCCGAAGTGGGGGTGTGGCACGGTGGCCAGGCCCGTTTCGGCACGGCCCGCAACCGTGTGGCAGAAGCACCTGCCCAGGCGCTGTTCGAGGTGGGCTCGATCAGCAAGGTGTTCACCGGCCTGCTGCTGGCGCAGGCGGTGGAGCGTGGCGACATGGCGCTGGACGACACGCTGGGCGGGCTGCTCAATGGCACGCCCGCACTGGCGCCGGCCTTGCCCGTCCCGGTGGCCGCCATCACCCTGCGCCAGCTGGTCACGCACACCTCCTGCCTGCCACGCCTGCCGGCGGACTTCCGCCGCGATTCGGACGCCGCCAACCCCTATCTGCGCTACGACCGCCCCCGCCTGTGGCAGGCCTTGGCCGATGCACGCCTGGCGCAGTCGCCGCCGTGCGCGGGCGTGTACAGCAACCTTGGCTTTGCGGTGCTGGGCGAGGTGCTGGCGCAGCGCTATGGCCTGCCCTGGGCCACGCTCGTGCACGAGCGCATCACCGGCCCGCTGGGCATGCAGGACACGGTGCAGTCGCTGGGCGGCAAGGCGCCGCGCCTGGCTGCGCCACATGAAGGCGAGACGCCGGTGTCGGTGTGGGAGTTCGATGCCTTTGCCGGTGCGGGGGCCCTGCGCTCGACCGCGGCCGACATGCTGGTGTTCAGCCGCGCGCTGCTGGCCGGCGCGCGGGGGCCCCTGGGCCCGGCGGCCGAGCGCCTGTTCACGCCGCTGGCGGACCACGACGGCGGCCAGATCGGCTACGCCATCATGCTGCGCGAGCGCGACGGGCTGCGCACCTGGCTGCATGGCGGCGGCACGGGGGGCTTTCGCAGCGTATGGCTGCTGGCACCCGACCGGGGCGAGGCGGTGATCGCCCTGGTGGCCAACGCACGGGCCGCGCAGCAGGATGTGATGACGCCGCTGCTGGCGCTGCGCTACCCCGTGCCGCCCGGCCAGCCCGCCACCGACGCGGCCGCGTTGGCGCCGTACGAAGGGGTCTACCGCGCGTCGCCTGCGGTGGCCCTGAGCCTTGCCCTGGTGGATGGCCAGTTGCAGCTGCGGCCCACTGGCGGTGTGTTCGAGCCGCTGCAGGTGCTGGGGCCCGACGCCTTCACGCAGCCCGCATCGGGCCGGCAGCTGCGCTTCGAGCGCGACAAGGAAGGGCGGCCCGCGGTGCTGCGCTACACGCGTTTTGGCGCGCGCTTGACGGCCCTGCGTGCAGAGGAACCGCTGGTTGGCCTAGCGCCGCCACAGTCGGACGAGATGCTGGCCCCGTACCTGGGTCGCTACCGCCTGCGCGGCGGCAATGTGCTGGATGTGCAGGCCACGGGTGGCCGCCTGCAGGTGCGCCTGGGCTCCCAACCGCGCTACACGGTGTACCCGCTTCCCGGCCAGCAGGACCGGTTTGCGTACGACGCGGTGCGGGCGGAACTGGAGTTCGAGCGTTATTCCAGCGGCGAGGTGCGTGCCGTGGTGCTGCACTAGAACGGGCGCTTCCGCGCGCCCCGCCTCGAACCGTGATGCGGGTGTTGCGGGTCAGCCGCTCGCGCTGATGCCGTCGCTGCGCAGCCGCAGCGCGTCGGTGAGACCCACCGCGCTGCCGAGGGAACTCGTTTTCGTCAAATCAGATCGCCCTGGCCCGCGTCCCAGCGCAGCATGGCAGGGCCTGTGAGGATTGTGCGCACGAAGTCCGCCTGACGTCCCGTACCTACTTTGGTGGCGGCAGTCTTGAACTGGCTGCGGGCGGTGTGGATGGAGATGCCACGTAGGTCTGCATACTCCTTTAGCGATAGGCCATTGGTCAGAGCTTGTGCAAGCTGCGCCTCGGCTGCGCTGAGACTATAGAAGGTGCGTAGTACATCCACTGGCGCCTTTGCCGGACTAGCAGGATCACTGATAAATGCTGCGCCGGCTGCCTGCTCGCCAAACGGCGACGACCAGCGCGGTAGCGGTGCCACCATCACCTGCAATTGCGCACCAAGGTTGCCCCGCAGTCGCAACGCACGACCGGCATCTAGCGCCGTGCCGCGTCCTGTTGCAACTGCCAGGCGCAGGGCGCGCTGCAGCAGCGCGTCGTCGCTGGCGGCGCTTGCGCTTAACGTGCCTTGGGCATCGAACCGTAGTAGGCCCGTGGCACGTGCCAGGGCATGCGCCTGGCTGTTGGCATGCAGCACACGGGCCTGCCCGTCAATCAATACCGCGCCCATTGGCAGATTCTCTAGCACCGCTACCGATGCGTGAGCCAGCGCCTCGGCACGATGCAAGCGCCGATGCAGGGCGAATGCTGTCTGCAGATGGGGTACCAGCATGCGCAGGCGGGTTTCCTCAGCCTCGGTATAGGGGCCGCAACGCTTGCTACGCACCGCCGTCACGTTGAAAGAGCGTTGTGCACGTTTTTCTACCACTGCTGCCAGCGTATAGAACAGGTCCTGTGGCCGCAGCCAGTCGGTATGCCATTCGGTGCGTGGCAGACGTGCGTCAGGATAGAACTTGGAGCCGTTGACCAACTGCCCCTCATGGTGCAAGCGCTCGTCTTCCGTCCAGACGTTGGTACGGCAGTAGTGGGTAGAAAAGCTCTGCATGAAGTCTTCCCCGATCCCATGGTGGGCCGCCAGCGACGCAGATGCGCCCGTTACTTCCACCGATCGATCGGAGAAATCCTGCCCAAAGATCATCGTTGCCTGCGAAGAGAACTCTGCCGCGAACCGAATCAGAAACTCCTGCCAACGGCTGGCATCAAGCGCAGCGTCATAGACACAGCGGATCAGCCCTGGCATGCCGATGTCGTCGCAGCTATAGGTGGTGAGCATGCGCTGTTTTGTGGTGTGTTTTTCGCCAAGTGTGCCGGTTCATCCATCTGGGGGATGTCGGGAAATGTACGTATGGATACAAACAGCAACGTTATCTACGTAAATCATGGAGCGCTGTATGCTTGTACCCAATACCCCACGCTTTCTTCTTATGTCAGAGACCAGCCGCGTATGCCGGTTGGCCGTGATGGTTGGCCTGATGGCCTCGCTGGCCGCCTGCGGCGGGGGCGATAGTTCCAGCAGCGTTGGATCTGGTGGCGGCAGCAGCACAGGTAGCGGAGGGGGGGCGAATGGCGGCTGCAACTATCCGGACAAAATCACTGCGGCCGAGCGCCAGCAGTCCAACGCCTGTGGCATCCAGGTGTCAGGCGCCTACGGTGCGGCAGACGCCCGCCTGCAGCAAATCATCCAAGCTTGCCAATTGGGCCAGAAAGCGGCGGCGGATGCGGACTATGCGGGGCCATACGCCAAGCTCGTGCAATTTGCGCGCGACAATGCCAAGGCACTGAACTGCGGCGGTGACAACGGCCCCACTCTGCCCAACCCCTCCACGCAGACGTACTACAACTTCTGCGCCAAAACCACTTCCAGTATGAAATACGGCAGTTGCTTTGGGCCGGTTTACAAGGACGCAGGTGGATGCGGCTCGGGCGAGTACGCTTCCTATACGTACATGAGCCAATTCAGCAGCGCTAGCGCTTGCATCACGGCCCGCGACAAGTGGCTTAACGCGCGCTGAGCAGCATGCCGTCCTTGTCGCGAAGTCTGCAACGGCTGCCCGCCGTTGCGTTGGCGCTCACACTGGCTATCCCCGTGGCAGCTTACCTTGCTTTGGGGACTGACCCTGGAGTTGAAGCCCTGGGTGGCTCTGCCCGGCAACAGGCGGCGAAGGCTGAGTGGCCTCCAACTTCATTGGTGCCACTCGTAGCGGTCTCCGCCCCTGAGCAGGGTACCTTTGTGCGTAGCGCGGCCATCGGCAATCGCGCGGCAGGGGGATCGCACTTGCTGGATGAGTTGCTGGACCACTCCCGTCTGCAAGCTCACTGGCTGGAATCCCACGGCTTCACGCGCGGCAGCGCGGCGCTGCAGCGTCTGCACGGCCTGCTGGACGGCCGGGCGACCTTATGGGCGGGTGCCGCCACGCCCGTCGCTTTCGGCCCGCAAGGCGGCACATCCACATTGCCTGCGGGCGAGGTGCCCGTGCTGTCGCACCACGAGCGCTACGTCGAAGCCGCCGTGCCGCCGAACCTTCTGGGCGGCGACTCTGTGATCCTGCGCTGGCGCAATGCCAGCAACAATGAAGTGATCGACCTATCGACCCAGGCCCTTCCCTCCGGCGCGAACGAGGCCGTGCCCGTGTGGATGCACTCCTCGGTGGACTGGCCGCCTGGCCGCTATCGCGTGGAGGTCATTGCGCCCAATCCCGACCTGTCACTGCTGGCCGCGGGCGAGTTCGAGATCGCCGCACCAGGTGCAGCGATCACGCCCTTTGCCTTCCATGGGCAAGCGAATAGGGCGCCGTAGACGATTTAAGCCAAAAAGAGGTATTCACCATGAAAACAATCATTGCAGTTGTTTTACTGTTCGTCGGCATAAGTGCACATGCCAAGAACCCAGGAGAAAGCGCGATGCACTGCATTGAAGCGAAATCAGGTAATGGGGAGGTGATCTTCGTGAACAACTGCGGCGAAAAGGTGTTTGTGATTTATTGCGGTGACTTGAAATACGCCAAAAAGAGATGCGGCGATGGATCCAATGGCGGTTACTACACCCATTCCCAGAATATCGCCGCAGGTGCGGAGGGGAAAATCCATATCCAAGGCCGTTACAGATATTTTTCGTGCAAAGGATCCATCGGTTTTGGCAACGGCGGAACCTACCGCGAAACGGGAACAGACAGTGTCGAATGTCTGGAGCGCTGAGGTTGTGCCGAGTTCCATGGCCTCTGCTGGCATGGTCAGGGGCGGGCATCCCATATTCGCGAGGTTCGGGGTTTGCAGTGATTGTTTGCGATTTGTGAGCGTTTCTTCGCAACCCACTACTCCCGGAGGAAACTGGCAGCCCACCCGGGCGGCTCGTTCGCGCCACAGGTGTGCTACCACGACGTGCACGCTCAGCTCCTTTCCTGCATTTACAGGGTAACGGGCGAGCGGAAGTTGGTGGAAAACAGCGAAAGGCGTGCGGGATTTCCGATGGCCTGCTCAAGGCGGCCAGTGGATATTTCAAGCCATTGTGCTGCACTGGCCCCACGTTCAATCCTTGGCAGGTGATGGTTCCCGGTCCCTGGGGAGTGTTTTTTACATTCTTCATTTTTTTGTAAATTAATATCAAAATGAGAGCTTCTATTGATTTTTCTGTGAGCGCGGGGCACCAAACACGTATTAAATCTCCAGAAGTCTCGAGGCTGGCGCGCTGGATACGGATGCCACTGTTATCCAGCCTGCTGGCGCTAATGGCGTGGCCTGCGGGGGCGGCGATGGGGTGGGTGCCAGCCAGTACCGGAATCACGAACCAGGCCATCATTGCGTTGGCGGTCGATCCGGCGACGCCAACGAAGATCTATGCGGGAACGGGAGACGGGATTTTTAAAACCGTTGATGGCGGAGCGAATTGGACATCCGCTAGCGTAGGCCTTCCTGTAGGGAGCTGGGTGAACAACGTCGCGGCCCTGGCCGTGGATCCCTTCAACGCGGCCATTGTCTATGCCGGTACTGCCAGCGCAAACAGCACGGGCGCTTACAAAAGTACGAATAGCGGAGCGAGTTGGACTCAGATCAACAATGGGTACCCAGGCACCCGTGTGCTCTCTATCACGATGGACCCTGTCACTCCCAACACCCTCTACATGGGTACGGATTTGGGGATATTCAAAAGCGTTGATGGTGGGGCAGCATGGTGGAGCGTCTATGGCGTCAGCAATGCGTGGACCGTTGTTGTGGACCCTGTGACTCCGGCGACGGTTTATGCCGCGGCGTATGAAGGAGGCCTTTTCAAAAGCACCAATAGCGGCGCGAGCTGGACAGCCATCGGTAGCGGCATGGGCAGCGCTTCGCTGTACGTGTACAGCTTGACCATCGACCCAAATAGTCCTGCCACAATTTACGCTGGTACGCAGACCGGCGGCGTATTCAAAAGCGTGAATGGAGGGGCAACTTGGGTTGCGATGAACACTGGAATCAGCTCTACCCATGTGCTAGAAACTCTTGTGAGCCCTCTTGAGCCTGCAACGCTTTTTGCCGGAACGGCTTATCAAGGCTTCAATAAGAGCGTGGATGGAGGGGCCAACTGGGTGACCTTCAACGGTGGCTTGAATAATTCCAACGAGCGTTCGATCAACGCCATGGTGCTGGCCAGCACACCCCAGCGTACAACGATCTATGTTGGAACGAGTGGCGGAGTCTTTCGAAGTGCAACGGAACCCGATGCTCCTGCGGGGCCGGTTGCCACACATGGCGATAGCCAGGCCACCGTCACCTGGGCGGCCCCTGCGGACAACGGCAGTGCCATCACCGGCTACACCGTCACGGCGGTGCAAGACAACAGCAGGCAATGCACACCCAGCCCTGCCACGGACACGAGTTGCACCGTCACCGGCTTGACCAATGGCACAGCCTATACCTTCACGGTAACGGCGACCAATGCCATGGGCACGGGCAGCGCATCGGTCGCTTCTGCGCCTGTGACGCCTGTGGGCGTGCCCGCAGCCCCCGCAGGGGTTACAGCGACCCCCGGCGCGCCTGGCAGCGGCCAAGTCACGCTGAACTGGCTGCTGTCCGCTCCCAACGGCAGCGCCATCACCGAGTATGTCGCCACCATCAACGGAGGCCCTGTGCAGGCATCGTGCGGCACGGCCATACCTTGCACTTTGTCGGGTCTGGCTAATGCCACGCAGTACAGCTTTACCGTTCATGCCATCAACGGCGTGGGGCCGGGTGCGGCGTCGGTTGCCAGCACCGCCGTGTGGCTGCAGGGCACGCAGGCCATCAACTTCCCCGCACAGGCAGGCCAGACCTACGTGCCGGGCGGCAACTTCGCCATCAACCCGCTGGCCAACGCCACGTCGGGTCTGGCCGTGGTTTATGTTGGGAGCCAAACTCCAAGCGTGTGCACGGTGTCGGGCACTGTCGTCACCATGGTTGGCGCAGGCACTTGCACGATCATGGCCAATCAGGCTGGCAATTCAGCCTGGACCGCCGCGCCGCTGGCCACGCAAAACGTCGCCATCGGCCCAGGCGCGAATGCCATCGTCTTCCCCGCACAGGCGAATCAGGTTTTTGTCCCGGGCGGCAGCTTCGCCATCAGCCCGGCGGCCACCGGCCGCTCCAGCGCGGCGGTGGTCTACACCAGCCTGGCGCCGGGCGTGTGCTCGGTGGTGGGCAGCTCGGTGACGATGGTGGGCGCGGGCATGTGCACCCTGGCCGCCAACCAGGCGGGCGATGCGAACTGGGGCGCGGCGCCCCAGGTTACGCAGGGCGTGCAGATCGCCGCCACGGTTCCTGGCGCCCCGGCATCCGCCACGGCCACGCCGGGCAACGGCCAGGCTGTGGTGGGCTGGATGGCCCCCGCCGCCACGGGCGGAGGCATCACGCAGCACAGCGTGACGGCCCCGGGCACCGCGGGTTGCACGGCCGCGTGGCCCGCCACCAGCTGCACCGTGCCGGGCCTGACCAACGGGGCGACCTACACCTTCAGCGTGAGGGCCGAGAACGGCGCGGGGGCCGGCGCCCCGGCGGTTGCGCCGCCGGTCACGCCGCTGGCGGACAGCAAGGCGTTCTCCGCGCCGTCGCTCACGGGCAGCGGCACGGTGGGCGTAGCGGTATCGGGCGGCGGCGCCACCTGCGCCTTCGAGCGCGTGCAGGTGCTGCAGGCCAGCAGCGCCAGCACCGCGCCGCCCGCCAACGTGCAGTTTCCGTACGGGTTGCTGGACTTCGTGCTCGCGGGCTGCAACCAGTCGAACGTGGCCGTCACCATCACCTACCCCGGCCCGTTGCCGCAAGGCGCGCAGTACTGGAAGCTCTCGGGCGGCGCCTGGGCGCCCTATGGCGGTGCCACGGCGGCAGCGGGCTCCACCACGGCCACGCTGGTGCTGGCGGATGGCGGCCAGGGCGACGACGACGGTCAGTCCAACGGCCGTATCGTGGACCCCGGACAGGTGGGGGTGGTGGCCGCCCTGCCGCCGGACCCGTCTGGCGTGGCGGCCATCCCCACGCTGTCGCAATGGGGGCTGGTGTTGCTGGCGGCGCTGGTCGGGGGGCTGGGGGTTCGGCGGCGGCTGTGGGGGTAGCCGGTCGGTGCCACGCCGTCCCCGCGCCGGCGCTGTTGGGGGCAGCGACTTAAATAGGTATCAAACGAACTGGCATCCAGCCATTGCTGGGCAAGCGCAAGCAGCTCGTCAATTGATAGCGTTTTCGGCCATGCCGTGCGCCGTCAGCCGCAGCACCCGGTCGGCGCGGGCCGCAGCGGCGTCCGAATGCGTGACCAGCACCAGCGACGCGCCATGCCCGCGTGTCTGCGCGAGCAGCAGGTCCATCACGCGGGCGGCGGTGGTGGGGTCGAGGTTGCCGGTGGGTTCGTCGGCCAGCAGCAGGGCGGGGCGATGGACCAGCGCGCGGGCGATGGCCACGCGCTGCAGCTGCCCGCCGCTCAGTTGTTGCGGCAGGCGCGCGCCCAGTGCGCCCATGTCGACGGCGTCCAGCATCTGCTGCACACGCGCCGGGTCGTTGCGGCCCAGCAGCATCAGCGGCAGGGCCACGTTCTGCGCCACGTCCAGGTGCGGCAGCACGTGGAAGGCCTGGAAGACAAAGCCCACGTGGGCGCGGCGCCACAGGGCGCGCCCCGTGTCGTCGAGCTCGCCCAGGTCGGTGGTGCCGTGGGTGATGCGGCCGGTGTCCCAGCTGTCCAGCCCGGCCAGGCAGTTGAGCAGGGTGGACTTGCCCACGCCCGAGTCGCCCACGATGGCCACGAATTCGCCGGGCGCCACCGTGAACTGCACCTGGGCGAAGACCGGCGTGTCGCCGTAGCGCTTGCCCAGCTGTTCGGCGCGCAGCAGCGTCATGGCGCGGCCTGCTCGCGCTGCGCGAGCCGCCGCAGCACGGCCTGCACGAGCCGGGCCGTGGCGTCGGGCTGGTCGCACGCAATGGTGTGGCGCCCCGGCATGCCGCGCAGCCAGGTGATCTGGCGCTTGGCGAGCTGGCGCGTGGCGGCAATGCCGCGCTCGCGCAGGTGGGCCAGGTTCAGGGGCGTGCCGGGTGCGCGGGTGGCCTGGAAGTCCAGCTCTTCCCACGCCTGGCGGTAGCCCACGCAGCGCATGGAGGGCAGGTCCGGATGCAGGTCGCCGCGTGCGCGCAAGGCCCGCACTTCGTCGAGCAAACCTCCGGCGAGCATGGCGTCAAAGCGCTGGGCAATGCGGGCGTGGAGCCAGGCGCGGTCCTCCGGTTCCAAGGAGAAGAGGGCTGTAGCGCTTGCTGGATCTGCGCCTGAAGCTCTCTTTTTTGTAGTGTGAAAGCTCGACAGGGGCTGGCCGGAGACATGCCACACCTCCAGCGCGCGCTGGATGCGCTGGCTGTCGGCAGGCGCCAGGCGGGCGGCGGTCACGGGGTCTACCGCCGCCAGTTCCGCATGCAGCGCGGGCCAGCCCCGTTCGGTGGCCCGCGCTTCGATCCGCGCGCGCACGGCGGGGTCGGCGGCGGGCATGTCGTCGATGCCGTCGAACAGCGCCTTGAAGTACAGCATGGTGCCGCCCACCAGCAGGGGCAGCGCGCCGCGCGCGCGGATCTCGCCGATGAGCCGCGCCGCGTCCTGCACGAACTCGGCCGCGTTGTAGGCCTGCAGCGGGTCGCGGATGTCGATGAGGTGGTGCGGCACGGCGGCGCGTTCCTCGGGGGCGGGCTTGGCGGTGCCGATGTCCATGCCCCGGTAGACCAGGGCGGAGTCGACGCTGATGATCTCCACCGGCACGCCCTGGCTGCCCAGCACGGCGGCCAGCGCGAGCGCGCCCGCCGTCTTGCCGGAAGCCGTGGGACCTGCCAGGGCGATGGCGGGCAGCAGGGGCTCGGGCAGGGTCACGCGCGGGCTCCGAACTTCTGCACCAGCGTCCACGAGATGAGCGCCAGCGCGGCCGACCAGAACCAGATGCCGTTGACGAGGGGCCACACGGTGCCGTCCAGGCGCGCGCCCAGCCAGCCGCCGATGGCAAAGGCGGCCAGCATCATCATGAAACCATTGAGCGCCGACGCCACGCCCGCCGCCTGCGGAAACGGGCCGACAGCGCCGCTTTGCCCGCAGGGCTGGTGGATGCCGTGGCCCAGCATGAAGAGATAGAAGGGCAAGGTCAGCGCCCAGGGCTGGTGCCAGCCCAGGTGCGCCACCAGCGCCATCAGCGTACCGCCGCTGATGCTCAGTGCCCCCGCGATGGCCACCGTGCGCTGCAGGCCGAAGCGGGCCAGCAGGCTGCGGCACAGGAAGGTGCCGCCAAAGTAGGCCAGGCAGGCAGACGCCATGGTCCAGCCGTACTGCGTGCGGGTGAGGCCCAGCACGTCGATATAAACGAACGAAGAGGCTGCCAGGAAGGTGAACAGGCCGCCGTAGGTGGCCGTGGTCTGCAGCGAGAACGCCCAGAAGGTGGGGTGGCGCATCACCTGCATCCAGGTGCCCAGCAGCACGCGCGGCTGCAGTGCCTGCGGGTTGCGCCGCGCCAGGGTCTCGGGCATGCGCAGCGCCACCAGGGCCAGCGTGACGACGGCATACACCGTGAGCGCCAGCAGCGCCGCGCGCCAGCCCAGCCATTCGCTGAGCAGCCCGCCCATGGGCGCGCAGATGCAGGCCACGATGCCCAGCCCCGTGAGCGCCTTGGACATGGCGCGCGCGCCGTCGAGCGGCGTGTACAGGTCGCGCACGATGGCCCGCGCGCACATCACCACCGCGCCCATCGCGGCGCCCTGGGCGATGCGCCACACAATGAGCAGCGCCATGGTGGGTGCAAATGCGCTGCCCAGCGAAGCCAGGGTGTAGATGCCGAGCCCCGCCAGCAGGATGGGCCTGCGTCCGAAGCGGTCCGACAGCGGCCCCCATACCATCTGCGAGCAGCCAAACGCCAGCAGCAGGCCGCTGAGCGTGAGCTGCGCGGCCGCCATGGGTGCGCCCAGGCTGCGCGTGAGGGCGGGCAGGGCGGGCAGGTACAGGTCGGTGGTGACGGGCTGGATGGAGAGCAGCAGCGCGAGCACCAGGATGGCCAGGCCGGGCTGGATGGAGGCGGAAGCAGCCGTGGGCACGGCGGTGGCGGAGGGGGCAGACATATCTGTCTGAGGGTACCAGATGGGGCACGGGCGCCTTGCCGGGCGGGGCTTGTGAGAGATGGTGAGAGTTGGTGTGTGACGCGCGTCGCGCGGGTGACAGGGCGCGGGGCCGGTGGCGCAGCACCATGGTGGTGCGGCTGGCCGGACCCAGGCCGCCGCACAACAACACACAACACAACAAGCCAGGAGACATCCCATGCACAAGATCACAACCCGCCGAGGGTCCCAGGGCTGGCGCCCCGCCATGACCACCCGGCTGCGCAGTGCGCTGGCGCTGGCCGCCCTGGGCACCGCCCTGGCCGCCCAGGCGCAGGCCCCGGCCCTGCCCGCGCCAGAGAGCGTGACGCTGGACAAGCTGGGCTACATGACCACCTTCCCGCCCGAGGGCGCGCAGCGTGTGGACCTGAGCAATTCCTTCAAGTACCCCCAGATGCGCTGGGCGCTGCAGCACCTGCGCGAGCTGCAGCCCACGCACAACATCCGCCGGGGTGGGGCGGCTGCATCGGCCCTGCCTGCAGACCCCAAGCCCCTGGGCGGCGTGGTGTTTGATGACGACAAGGGGCAGCCCATCACGGTGGACCAGTGGCTCACCCGCACCTACACCGATGCGCTGGTGGTGGTGCACAAGGGCCGCGTGGTGTACGAGCGCTACGACAACCAGATGAAGCCGTACACGCCGCACCTGCTGTTCTCGGTCACCAAGTCGTTCACCGGCCTCATGGCCGCGCAACTGGCGCACGAGGGCAAGATCGACCCCAGCGCGCTGGTCACCAAATATGTGCCGGAGCTGGCCGACTCGGCCTGGGGCGACATGAAGGTGCGCGAGGTGATGGACATGACGGGCGCCGTGCGTTTCCGCGAGGTCTACACCGACCCCGCCACCGAGATCTTTGGCTACAGCTGGTCCAGCGGCATGCTGCCACGCCCGCCGGGCTACCAGGGGCCGACCACTGTGTATGACTTCCTGAAGACGCTCAAGAAGGAAGGCGAACACGGCGCGGGTTTTGTGTACCGCACCGTGCATTCCGAGGTGCTGGGCTGGATTGTTTCGCGCGCCACCGGCAAGCACTGGGCCGAGCTGATGAGCGAGAACATCTGGCAGAAGCTGGGCATGGAAGAAGACGCCCACGTGATGGTGGACAGCGTGGGCACGCCGCTGCAGGGCGCAGGGCTCAATGCCACGGCGCGCGACCTGGCGCGGTTTGGCGAAATGCTGCGCCTGGGCGGCAGCTACAACGGCCAAAAGATTTTTGACAAGGCCGTGATCGACGATACCGCCAAAGGCGGCGACCGCGAGAAGTTCAAGATGGGCGGCATGGCGTTTCGCCCCGGCTACAGCTACCGCAACCAGTGGTGGGTGCTGCACAACGCCGATGGCGCCTGGGAGGCCGCGGGCATCCACGGCCAGTTCATCCATGTGAACCCGGCTGCCGAGATGGTGGTGGTCAAGCTCTCGTCGCACCCGGTGGCGGGCGCGGGCTTCACCCACCCGCTCACGCTCAAGGCCTGGGCGGCACTGGCGCAGGCGGTGCGGCGCTGAGGGCGTGCCCTCCAGGCCAAATTACTTCAGCTTGAAGAGAGCCACCATGGCCTCGCGGTAGAGGCCCTGGCCCACGGCGTTGGTGGTGTGGTGCGAACCACCCTCCACCAGCACAAACCGCTTGGGCTCGGCCGCCGCCTCGTACAGCTTGCGGCCCAGGCTGGGCAGGATGAGGCTGTCTTCGCTGCCATGCACCACGAGCAGGGGCGAGCCGATTTCGGAGACCTTGCGCACGGATTCGAAACGCTGGGTGATGAGGGCCGACACGGGCAGCCACCCCCATTTGAAGGTGCTGACCACCTCGGGGATGCTCGTGAACGTGCCTTCGACGATGGTGCCCTGCTCGTCGGGGACCTGGCGGGCCAGGTCGATGGCGATGGCCCCGCCCAGCGAGTGCCCGAAGATGTAGCGCGGCGTCCCCGGCGCCTGGCGGGCGAGCCAGTCCCAGGCGGCGCGGGCGTCCTCGCCGGCCGTGACCTCGGAAGGCAGCGCGGCGCTGCTCTGACCGAACCCTCGGTAGTCGATGGCGAGCACCGAGAACCCCAGTTCCTGCATGCGGCGCATGCGGCCGGAAGAGCCCGCCACGTTCCAGCGCGCCCCGTGCAGGTACAGCATCACGGGGGCGTCCGCGCGCGCATGCGCCAGCCACAGGCCGTGCAGCCGGCCAGGCTGGCCGGTGGCCTCGGACTGGAAATCGATCCACACGTCCTGCATGTCCTCGGTGGACTGGGGGCCGCCCCAGCTGCGGTCGCTGGGCTGGAAGATCCACTCGCGCTGCTTGGCGTCGAGGGTGGCGCAGCCCGCCGAGACGGCGATGGCCAGCGCCAGGGAGATCAGGAGGGGGGTGCGTTTCATGGAAAGGAGAGAGTCGCCATCGTGCCGGAAAGTTCTCGCACGGAAAGCAGGGTTTGTGCCCATCTTCCCGCAGAGCCCGCCAACTGCCCGGCAACTGCCCTTCTTTTCACCGCTTCTGAAACGCTTCCCGAAGAAAGGTCAGACCACGCCCTGCGCCAGCATGGCGTCGGCCACCTTGACGAAGCCCGCGATATTGGCGCCGTCCACGTAGCTCACGCTGCCGTCGCTGCGCTTGCCATAGTGCAGGCACGCGGCATGGATGCCCTGCATGATCTGCAGCAGCCGCGCATCGACCTCTTCGCGGGGCCACGACAGGCGGGCGGCGTTCTGGCTCATTTCCAGGCCCGAGGTCGCCACGCCGCCGGCGTTGCTGGCCTTGCCGGGGGCGTAGAGCACGCCTGCCGCCTCGAAGGCCTTGGCGGCATCGATGGTGGAAGGCATGTTGGCGCCTTCCGCCACGCAGACCACGCCGTTCCTGATCAGGGTGGCGGCGTCCTGGGCGTCCAGCTCGTTCTGCGTGGCGCAGGGCAGGGCCACGTCTACGGGCACGTGCCAGGGGCGCACACCGGCCTCGAAGCGGGAGCCCGTGCGGGCTGCGTAGTCGCTCACGCGGCCATACAGGTGGTTCTTCACCTCCATCAGCTCGGCCAGCTTCTGCGGGGTGAAACCGTCCTCGTCCACGATGGTGCCGCTCGAATCCGACACAGTGACCACCTTGGCGCCCAGCTGCAGGGCCTTTTCGACCGCGTACTGCGCCACGTTGCCCGATCCCGAGACCGAGACGCGCATGCCGTCGAGCGAGCGGCCCCGGGATTTGAGCATCTCCTGCGCGAAATACACGGTGCCATAGCCCGTGGCCTCGGGGCGGATCAGCGATCCGCCGAACGACAGGCCCTTGCCGGTGAACACGCAGTCCGCCCGGTTGCTGAGCTTCTTCATCATGCCCGCCATGAAGCCCACCTCGCGGCCGCCCACGCCGATGTCGCCCGCCGGCACGTCGGTGTCGGCACCGACGTGGCGGAACAGCTCGGAGACGAAGGCCTGGCAAAAACGCATGACTTCACCGGAGCTCTTGCCCTTGGGGTCGAAGTCGGAGCCGCCCTTGCCGCCGCCCATGGGCAGCGTGGTCAGCGCGTTCTTGAAGGTCTGCTCGAAAGCCAGGAACTTGAGCACCGACAGGTTCACCGAGGGGTGAAAGCGCAGGCCGCCCTTGTAGGGGCCGATCGCCATGCTGTGCTGGATGCGGTAGCCGCGGTTGACCTGCACGGTGCCATGGTCGTCCACCCACGACACGCGGAACATCACGATGCGCTCGGGCTCGACGAGCCGCTCCAGCAGGCCATGCTCGGCATAGCGGGGGTGCTGGGCGATGAAGGGCCACAGGCTTTCCATGACTTCAGTGACGGCCTGCAGGAATTCGGGCTGACCCGGATTGCGGTGGGCCACGTGGGAAAGGAAGCTGCCTGCGGACTCGTATTTCATGTTCAAAAAGCTTTCTGCGTCAAAAAGCAGGCAATGGCGCGCTGCAACATCGAATTATGTTCAAAAGTTATACGTTTATGCGCATGCCTATGCACAATGGTGGGGAATGTGGCGGGTGGGTTGCCATATGTTGGTGCGGCGGGGGGCTGGCGTGGGCTGTCACCGGCGCGCAAAACGGGAGTCATCGCCTTGTCACAGGCGGCGGCCACAGTTCGGCGGTTCTAAACACAACGAGGAGAAGAGCATGCACATTCCTGGTGCGAAGTTGGGTGCGCTGGCCTTGCTGGCCACGCTGGCGGCCTGCGGCGGCAACGATGACAACCCCTATCCCACGCTGAATGGCGACAAGCCGCTCGTGATCGGCCACCGGGGGGCCGCCGGTTACCTGCCCGACCACACGCTCGAGGGCTACAAGCGGGCCATCGACATGGGCGCCGACTTCATCGAACCCGACCTGGTGGCCACCAAGGACGGCGTGCTGGTGGCGCGCCACGAACCCAACATCACCGGCACCACCGATGTGTCCACCCGCGCCGAGTTCGCGGGCCGCAAGACCAAGAAGATGGTGGACGGCGTGGAGGAAGAGGGCTGGTTCGTGTCGGATTTCACCCTGGCCGAGATCAAGACCCTGCGCGCCGTCCAGCCCCTGTCGGACCGCGACCAGTCGCACAACGGCAAGTACCAGATCCCCACCCTGGAAGAAGTGCTGGACCTCGCCAAGAACGAAGGCGCCAAGGCCGGCCGCACCGTGGGCGTGTACCCCGAGACCAAGCACCCCACCTTCCATGCCAAGCTGGGCCTGCCGCTGGAAGACCGCCTGCTCGCCACGCTGGCCAAGTACGGCTACACCGCCAAGAGCTCGCCGGTCATCGTGCAGTCGTTCGAGGTGTCCAACCTCAAGTACCTGCGCACCAAGACGCAGATCCGCCTGGTGCAGCTGGTGGACGCGAACGACGTGAACCCCGACGGCAGCATGGACCTGACCGCCCCCTACGACAAGCCCTACGACTTTGCGGTGGCCGGCGACGCGCGCACCTTCGCCAGCCTGCTCACCCCCGCGGGCCTCAAGGAGGTCAAGACCTATGCCGACGGCATCGGCCCCTGGAAGCCGTACCTCATCCCCTCCAAGCAGGTGGACGCCAACAAGGACGGCAAGGCCGATGACCTCAATGGCGACGGCAAGATCGACGAACGCGACCGCGTGATGATGGCGCCCACCGATGTGGTGAAGAATGCCCACGCCGCGGGCCTGATGGTGCACCCCTACACCTTCCGCAGCGAGGCCAAGCGCCTGGCCTCGGACTTCAAGGGCGACCCCAAGGCCGAGTACAAGCTGTTCTACAACCTGGGTGTGGACGGCGTGTTCAGCGACTTCCCGGACACCGCCAAGGCGGCGCGGGACAACTGATCCGCCAACGGCCA
The DNA here is from genome assembly GCF_041154505.1 of Acidovorax sp. A79. Classification (GTDB taxonomy): domain Bacteria; phylum Pseudomonadota; class Gammaproteobacteria; order Burkholderiales; family Burkholderiaceae_C; genus Acidovorax. The sequence continues at coordinate 1,200,819 of NZ_AP028672.1, read as the reverse complement.
CGGGCCCTGGCCCGGTGCCAGGCTGAAACCACACGACAAGGCCCGCCGCCGCGGGCCTTGTCCTGGGCGGAGGGCCAGGGCGCCCTGGCGGGCCCCAGCGTTCAATGCGCCTGTGCGGCGGGCGCGGCCACGGCCGGTGCCGCGGCCACCAGCCCCTCGGCGGTCGGCAGGTCCATCCATGCCTGCATCAGCGGGATCTGCTTGCGCAGCCAGTGGGTGGGCATGGCCTGGGTGCCCCACACGGGGATACGGCCCGCGTATTCGCCCATCACCCAGAACTGGCGCACCGCCAGGCAGGGCGCAATGGCCGCCAGATCCTGCGGCGGTACGGGGCGCACGCCGGTGTAGCCCGCCAGGTAGCGCTGCCAGCGTTCCCGCAGGGCGGCGGACAGGGGTGTTTCCAGGCTGCGCGGCAGCAGCACCCACAGGAACACGCTCAGCTCGTAGGCCAGCAGGCCCGGGCCCGCATCGTCGAAGTCGAAGAAGGCTGCCACGCGGCTGCTTTCGTCTCCCTGCCCGGGTCCGTCGCTCATGAAGTTGTTGCTGCCATGGCAGTCGCCGTGGCAGTGCACGCGGGTGAGGTCGGGCCATGCGGCAAAGCGCTGGCGCAGCCCGCCGGCCAGCGCGGCAAACTCGCGTCCCAGCGCCGCGTCCACCGTGGGGGCGGCGAGCATGCGTTCCAGCGATGCGTCGAGCAGCAGGGAGAGGTCCAGCGTGTAGCGGCTTGGCGGGCCGTGGTAGCCCTGTGCGGCGTTGTGCATCCGGGCCAGCCCCCGGCCGGTGGCCTCGATGTCCACCAGCGACTCGCCGGGGGGATCTCCCGCCAGAAAGTCGAACAGGAGCAGCGCGCGGCCACCCTCTGGCAGGGCGAGCGCCACGCTGAAGCTTCCATCGGCCGCCGGCAGCGGGGCGGCGACCGGGATACCCCCGCGCCGCAGGTGCGTGAGCAGGGCGGTCTCGTAGGCGATGTTCGGCGCGCCGCGCGGCCTCTCGGCGCACAGGCGTGCGATGGCGTGCTGGCCGCTGGCAAAGCGCACTTCGTACACCTGGTTGAAGCCGCGCCGCAGCAGCACGCAGTGCTCCACGGGACCGAGCGCCCAGCCGGCCGCCACGGCCCGGGCAATGGCGTCGCCCGTGGGGGTGGTTTGTGCGATGGACTGGGCGTCGAAGGCCATCATGGGCAGGGTCCTTGGGAGCAGGGCGGCCGATTCTGCCGGCAAAGCCGCGCTCCGTGCCTTAAGGCCAGCCAAAGAAGCACCTCGGCGCCCGCCTCGGGGGGCGCGAGATCGCGGGCCGGCTCCTAGAACCCCAGCGCGAATCCCACGCTCAGCCAGGTGCGCCCCTGCTGGCGGCCGATCGTGGCGTCCAGCTGCCGGCCGGGCGCCCATTCCCACCGGGCACCGGTCTGGAAGGTGGGCGCGCCGTGCTGGGTGCCAAAGGCTTCCAGATGGGGGGTGACTGCGCCCCAGCCGTGCTCCACCGATGCCCCCCAGGTGGCCCGCCAGGATTGCCCGCGTTCCCGCTGGCTGCCCAGGTTGGCGTTGACCACGCCCCAGGGCGCCGCGCAGGTGCCGATGAGGTTCAGCGCCGCCAGGCTGCCGGCGGTTTGTCCGGGGCTCTGGCGCCGGTGGGTGATGCCCGCGCTGCTGCCCGCGTTGCAGCCCTGTTCCTGTGCCGGGCTCCACAGCCATTTGGCCTGCAGGCCTTGCAGGGTATGGCGCTCGTCCCGGTCGCGGGCCAGCAGCGCGCCCAGTTCCCATCCCTCGACAGGGGTGAATGCCGGGGCTGCGTAGACGGTGCCACGCTGGCCGCGCCGGCCTTCCCACCACACTTCGATGTGGCCGTGGCCTGCCTCGTCCACGCCGGCGTCGTCCACCGACAGGGGGCGCCCCGCATGGGCGGGCAAAGTCACCAGGCACAGGGCTGCAGCGGCCAGCAGCCGGTGCGGTGCGGTGGGGTCGGTCATGGGCGGCGCGGTGACAGGGCGATGGCTGGAGGACGGGGCTCGGGCGATGTCGCAGGCGGTGGTGGTGCCGGCCGCTGGGGCTAGCGCCCGCGCAGAAACAGCGCGTCCAGTTCCTTCATGCTCAGCTGCCGCCAGGTGGGCCGCCCGTGGTTGCACTGGTCCGACCGGTCCGTGGTTTCCATCTGCCGCAGCAGGGCGTTCATCTCGTCGATGGTGAGCCTGCGGTTGGCGCGCACGGCGCCGTGGCAGGCCATGGTGCCCAGGATCTCGTTGCGGGCGCGCTGCACCACGGTGGTGGCGTCGTGCGCGGCCAGTTCGGCCAGCACGCTGCGGGCCAGTTCCACCGGGTCGCCCTGGGCCAGGGTGGTGGGCACGGCGCGCACGGCCAGCGTCTTGGGCGAGAAGGGCACCACTTCCATGCCCAGCATGACCAGCACCTCGGCGGATGCCTCGGCCGTGGCCACTTCCTCGGGCGTGGCGGCGAAGGTGGCCGGGATCAGCAGCGGCTGGCTGGCGATGCGGGCGTCGCCATCCACCTGGGCCTTGAGGCGCTCGTAGACGATGCGCTCGTGGGCGGCGTGCATGTCCACGATGACCATGCCCTGGGCGTTCTCGGCCAGGATGTACACGCCATGCAGCTGGGCCACCGCGCGGCCCAGGGGCCAGGTGGTCTCGCTGCCGGCTGGCCCGCGGGCGGCCGCTGGCGGCACGGAAGGGGCGCCGGGCACCGCGCCGCCGGCGGGGGCGGCCGCAGGGCCGTTGCCGTGCGGGGCATCGGCCGTGCCCGGCAGGGGCTGCGATGGCGCCGCGGTGGGCAACACGGCGGCTGGCGCGCCATGGCCCATGGGCCCGGTCTCCCTCCTGGGGCCCCACAGCGCCTGCAGGTCCGCCACGTGGTGGCCGCGTTCTTCAAATTTGATAGCTGACTGCGCTTGCCACTGAAGGGCTGGAGGCTGATTGGGCCTGAAGTCCTCGGTGGGGCCCTGCGCCGTGGCGCCCGCGTCTGGCGCGGCTGCCCCCGCAGCAGCCGCAGCGACGGCCGCGAGCGCGGCGGCGCGCGGTGCGGCCAGCGCGTTTTCCACGGCATGGCGCACGGCCTGGTGCACCTCGCGGCTGTCCCGAAAGCGCACCTCGATCTTGGTGGGGTGCACGTTCACGTCCACGCGGGCCGGGTCGATCTCGACATACAGCGCATAGATGGGCTGCTTGTGGCCGTGCAGCACATCTTCGTACGCGCTGCGGGCGGCATGGGTGAGTACCTTGTCGCGCACGAAGCGGCCGTTCACGTAGCAGTACTGGTGGTCGGGGCGCGAGCGGGCGGCGTCGGGCAGGCCCGCGCGGCCGGTGACGGTGACGGGGCCCACGCGGTGCTGCACGGCCACGGATTGCGTGACGAAGTCCTCGCCCAGCACGTCGGACAGGCGGCGGGCCAGCGCGTCCTGGGCATCCCCCTGTCCGGGCACGAAGGTGGCGCGCCACTGCTCCACCAGCTTGCCTTCGTGCCAGATGGCAAAGCCCACATCCGGCCGCGCGAGCGCATGGCGCCGCACCGATTCGATGCAGTGCGCGAGTTCGGTGGCGTCGGTCTTCAGGAACTTGCGGCGCGCGGGGGTGGAGAAGAACAGCTCCTTCACCTCCACCGTGGTGCCGGTGCTGCGCGCGGCCGGGCGCAGCTCGCCGCTGCGTGCGTCCAGCAGGAAGGCATTGGGTTGCGCCGCCGGGCGCGAGAGCAGGGCCATCTCCGACACCGAGGCAATGGCGGCCAGCGCCTCGCCCCGAAAGCCCATGGTGGCCACGGTCTCCAGGTCGTTCAGGCTGGTGATCTTGCTGGTGGCATGGCGGCGCAGCGCCACGGGCAATTCTGCCTGTGGAATGCCCCCGCCGTCGTCTTCCACGGTGATCAGGCGCACGCCGCCAGCCGACAGGCGCACGGTGACCTGGGTGGCGCCCGCGTCCAGCGCGTTGTCCACCAGTTCGCGCACCACGGAAGCGGGGCGCTCGACCACCTCGCCGGCGGCGATCTGGCTGATGAGCTCATCGGGCAGGTCGCGGATGGGGCGCCGGGCCGTGGCGATGGGGGTGGTGGCGGGCTGCGCCGCCGCGAGGAGGGGAGTGGTGTCGTTCACCCGTGGGATTTTAGGGCGGGGGCCGCGCAGGGGTATCGGGCCGGGGCGGGGCCTGATGGGGATAATGCGCCCACCTTTTTGCTGCCCGGTGTCCGGACCCGCCCTTCCATGGAACTTGTCACTTTTCTCATCGACTTCATCCTGCACGTGGACAAGTACCTGGAGGCCTTCGTACAGGCCTACGGCATGTGGGTGTACGCCCTGCTGTTCGCCATCGTGTTCGTCGAGACAGGGCTGGTGGTGATGCCGTTCCTGCCGGGCGATTCGCTGCTGTTCATCGTGGGCGCGCTGTGCGGCGCGGGGATGATGAGCTTTCCGCTGGCCTGCGCGGTGCTGCTGGCGGCGGCCATCCTGGGCGACCAGTGCAACTACTCGCTGGGCCGCTATTTCGGGCCCAAGGTGTTCCAGTGGGAAAACTCGCGCTGGTTCAACCGCCATGCGTTCAACCAGGCGCATGACTTTTACGAGCGCTATGGCGGCATCACCATCGTGATCGCTCGCTTCATGCCCTTCATCCGCACCTTCGCGCCGTTCGTGGCGGGTGTGGCGGAGATGGGCCGCGCCAAGTTCACCGCGTTCAACGTGGGGGGCGCGCTCCTGTGGGTCCTGGGCATCTGCTCGGCGGGGTATTTCTTTGGCAACTTTGCCTGGGTCAAGGAGAACCTGGACAAGATCATCTGGGCCATGATCTTCATCCCCGGCCTGATCGCCATCTTTGGTGCCTGGCGCGCCGGGCGGCAGGCCAGGACCGCACCTTGACCTTGAATCAACGGGTGCTATGAAAAAAGAAGCTGCCAGCGCTTGTGTGACAAGCGCTGGCAGCTTCTTTTATGCAGAACTCACCGGCAGCCCGGTTCGGCCGCAGGGGAGGTTGCCCGGCGGCCGGGAGGATCAGCGGCGATAAGGCCGGCGCTGATCGCGGTCCTCGCCGATCTCATGGCCGATCAGGGCGCCGGCGGCGGCACCGCCAATCGTGCCTGCGGGGCCCCCGAAGACGGCATTGCCGGCGACACCACCGACCACGGCGCCCACGCCGGTGCCCACCTGTGCGCTGGTGGGGTTCGAAGCGCAACCACCCAGTGCCAGGGCTGCGGTACAGGTGGTCGCAAGAAGGATGTGACGGATTTTCATGGCAAGAGTCCTTTGTGAATGGAATCAGGCCTGGGAGTCCGGCTGCGGCTGCAGACGGGCTGGACCTGTGGCTTCACTATCCGTCGCCCGGCGGGGCCCCCGCGTAGGCAGGCGTGGGATGCCGCTGTAGGACATGCGACCTCATGGGAAACGCCCGCCGCGTTGCCAAGTGCCGGCGGTTCCCGTGGTGCGCGGGCATCACGTTCCCCCTGGGGCGGGGTTACGTGGCATCGCCGGTGGTTGCCAACCGGCGGGCGGCAGCAGATCATTTCTAATGCAATCCATTCGTATAAGGACACACACCATGGACCCTCAAACATCCCCCACGGGCCCGCAGCTGACGGTGGCGCAACAGATCGGCCTGATCGTGGGGGTGGCCGTCCTGGCGCTCGTGCTCATCCTGGCGTTGAGCCTGGTGCGCGTGCAGCACCTGGGCAGGACGGTGGACGGCCTGGCCAATGAGCAGGTCGAACGCCTGCAGCTGGCCCTGCGCTGGCGCAGCAACATCGCGGTCAACTCCACGCGGGTGTTCTCGGTGGTGCAGTCCGAAGGCGACGACCTGCAGAACTTCTTCAAGGACCTGATCGCCGCCACCACGGCCGACACGTCCAAGGTTCAAAAGCGCTACAGCGAGCTGGAAACCAGCCCCGAAGGCCTGCGCATCCAGGAGGAGCTGGCGGCGGTGCGCACGCCGTACCTCGCCACGCGCGACAAGGCCCTGGCGCTCAAGAAGGCAGGCGACATGGCACAGGCCAAGTCGTTTGCCATGTCCACCTTCGTGCCGGTGGTCAACCAGTACAACGCGGTCGCGGACAAGATGGTGGAATACCAGATCCAGCGGTCGGCCGACCAGGCCGCCGAGGCCGCGGGCCTGATCGGCTCCTACCGCGCCGCCGTGCTGGCGGCGGGCATCGCGGGGCTGGCGCTGCTGGTGCTGCTGTCCTGGGTGGTGGTGCGGCGCATCCGCCGCTCGCTGGGCGAGGTGGCCGCGGTGGCCCGGCGCATCGGCGAGGGCGACCTGTCACGGCCCATCCACGCGCAGGGGCGCGGCGAGGTGGCGCAGATGATGCAGGCCATGGAAACCATGCAGGCATCTCTGGTGCGCATCGTGGGCGACGTGCGCCACAGCAGCGACTCCATCGCCACCGGCTCCAGCGAGATCGCCTCGGGCAATGCCGACCTGAGCCAGCGCACCGAGGAGCAAGCCAGCAACCTCGAGCAGACAGCCGCGTCCATGGAGCAGATCACCAGCACCGTGAAGAACAACTCCGACACCGCGCAGCGCGCCGCCGTGCTGGCGGGCGCGGCATCGGCCGCGGCGGTGAAGGGGGGCGAGGTGGTGGGCCAGGTGGTGGCCACCATGCAGGACATCTCGGCCGCGTCGCGCAAGATCACCGACATCATCGCGGTGATCGACGGCATCGCGTTCCAGACCAACATCCTGGCGCTCAACGCGGCGGTGGAGGCGGCGCGCGCGGGCGAGCAGGGGCGTGGCTTCGCCGTGGTGGCCAGCGAGGTGCGCAGCCTGGCGCAGCGCTCGGCCTCCGCGGCCAAGGAGATCAAGGCGCTCATCAGCGACAGCGTGCAGAAGGTGGAAAACGGCACCCAGCTGGTGGGGGATGCCGGCCACAGCATGGAAGACATCGTCGCGCAGGTCCAGCGGGTGAGCGACCTGATTGGCGAGATCTCCAGCGCCACGGGCGAGCAGACCATCGGCATCAGCCAGGTCGGCGAGGCGGTGACGCAGCTCGACCAGGTCACGCAGCAGAACGCCGCGCTGGTGGAGCAGAGCGCCGCCGCCGCCGACAGCCTCAAGCACCAGGCGGCGCGGCTTGCGGAGGTCGTGAGCGTGTTCCGCCTGGAGCGGTGAGGCGAACCCCCTCTGAGTCGATTCGTGCCTCGGCCCTCAGCCCCTCCTCGCCTCGCCTCGCCGTGCGAGCCGGGAGGGGGATGCTGCCAGCGCATGCAAGCGAAGCGCCGCATGCGCGGCCTGGCGGCCCTTGCGCGGGGCGCACTCGCGCTGGCTGCGCCAGCTGCATTCGTCGCCGGTGGCGCACGGCCCGATGAATAGTGGCTACGCCAAAACAGGGAGCTGAAAAAAACTCAGCGCGCACCCGCCAGCAGGCACAGGGTGACCAGCAGGGACGCGTGCTCCACCGCCTTGAGCGAATGCAGCGCGCGCGGCGCCAAGTGCACGAAGTCGCCGGGATGCAGCTGCTGGATGCCGTCCTCGCTGACAAACTCGACCACGCCCTCGATGCACTGCACCGTGGCCTCGCCGGGGGTCTGGTGTTCCTTCATGGATTTGCCCACGGGGAGCACGACGCGCATGACTTCGAGCTGGCCGGCCTTCAGGATGGCGGTGGTGATGGCCTCGGGCAGGCGGTCGCCCAGGGGGCGCACGCTGACGATCTGGCCGGATTGGGCGTGGGGCAGTGCCATGGCGTTTCTCCTTCCGTCCTCCCCGGTGCGTGCCGGTGTGCAGGAAGCACATGCCTGCACGCCGGGGCGTGGGTGATGAAGGCTACTTTGCCTGCACTTGGCGGTCCGCGCAAGGCTAGACGGAACGGCTGCGCGCCAGTGGCGGATTCTTGGCGAAGTAGCGCGTGATGCCGCGCATCAGCGCGTCGGCCAGCTGCTCCTGGTAGGCGCTGCTGCGCAGGCGCTTTTCCTCGTCGGGGTTGCTGATGAAGGCGGTTTCCACCAGCACGCTGGGGATGTCGGGGGCCTTGAGCACCGCGAAGCCCGCCTGCTCCACGCGCGGCTTGTGCAGCTTGGCCATGCCGCCGATCTCGCCCAGCAGCACGGAGCCGAGCTTGAGGCTGTCGTTGATCTGCGCGGTGGTGCTCATGTCGAGCAGCGCGCGCTGCACGTGCTGGTCCTTGGACTGCACGTTGATGCCCCCCACCAGGTCGGCCTGGTTCTCCTTGTTGGCCAGCCAGCGCGCGGCGGTGCTGGAGGCGCCGCCCTGGCTCAGCGCGAACACGCTGGCGCCGCGCGCGGCCGGCGTGGTGAAGGCATCGGCGTGGATGCTCACGAACAGGTCGGCCTGCACGCGCCGGGCCTTCTGCACGCGCGTGCCCAGGGGCACGAAGTAGTCGCCGTCGCGCGTGAGGAAGGCGCGCATGGGATTGCCACCCACGGTGGTGGCGTTGATGCGGTCGCGCAGCAGGTGGGCCACGCGCAGCACCACGTCCTTCTCGCGCGTGCCCGAGGGGCCGATGGCGCCCGGGTCCTCGCCGCCATGGCCGGGGTCGAGCGCGACGATGATGATGCGGTCGGTGTGCGTGGACGTGGCCCGGTTGCCCGGCGGGCGCGTGGTTTCGGCCGGGGCGGCCGCCACCGGGGGCGCCGCCACGGGCGGGTGCTCTGCCGGGACGGGGCGGGTGGTGCGCTGCGCGATGAGGTCGCCGAGCGGGTCGTGCTCGGCGGGCGGCGTGGGCGCTTTGGGGGTGGCGGCGGCCGTGGTCACGGGGGCATCGCGCAGGCGCTCCGCGATGAGGGCCTCCAGCGGGTCCACCGGCGCGGCGGGGTAAAGGTCGAACACCAGGCGGTGCCGGTACGCCGCCACGGGGGGCAGCGTGAACACCTGCGGCATGGCGGGCTGCTTGAGGTCCACCACCAGGCGCACCACCCCGGGCGCGTTCTGCCCCACGCGGATGCCCGCGATGTTGGGGTCGTCCGGCTTGACCTTGGCGACCAGTTCGCGCAGCTCGGGGCTGAGGTCGATGCCCTCGATGTCCACCGCCAGGCGCGGCGGCGTGGTCACGAAGAACTGCTTGGCCACCAGCGCGCCGTCGGACTCGATGGTCACGCGCGAGTATTCGGGCGCGGGCCAGACGCGCACCGCCAGGATGGTGGCGCCGCGCGCGATCTGCTGCGTGCCCAGCAGCAGCACGAGGCTGCCCGCCTGCAGCACGGCCCGGCGCGAAGCCACGCCCCGGGCTGCGGCCGGGGGCGTGCCGCTGGCGCTGCCGGGGCTCATCGCGGGCCTCCCGTGCGGGGCGCGCGGGGGCAGGCCGGGGTCGGTGCGGCCGATGGGCGGCTCATGGGTTCAGCAGCCCTTGCAGCATGTGGCGGCCGTTGGCGGTTTGGGCGTGCACCGTGATCTTCCTTTCGGTGTCGTCAATTGCTTCAATGTGTATAGCAAGGTCCGCAGGCGGCGTAAGCGCTGCAGCCTTTTCCGGCCATTCTGCCACCTTGAGCCCCGGGTTGGCAAAAATGTCCCTGAAGCCCGCGTCCTCCCATTCGCGCGGATCGTCGAAGCGGTAGAAATCAAAGTGCCAGATCGCCAGGCCCGGGGCCTCGTGTGGCTCCACCACGGCGTAGGTGGGGCTCTTGATCCGGCCCTGCACGCCCAGGGCGCGCAGCAGGTGGCGCACCAGCGTGGTCTTGCCCGCGCCCAGGTCGCCGTGCAGCGTGACGAAGGCGTTGGACAGCCCCGGCTGCGCGGCCAGGCGCTGCGCGAAGGCGGCGGTGTCATCCTCGCTGCGCCAGGTGAAGGGGGGGGCGGGTTCGGCCGGGGCGGCCGTGCCGCTTCCTACAATCTGGCCGGTATGTGGTGCAACAGTCAACTCGTTCCTCAAATGCAGGAGTGGGCCCGCGAACTGGGATTTTCCCAAATCGGCGTGGCGGGGGTGGACTTGTCCGCCGCAGAGCCCGGCCTTTCGGCCTGGCTGGCGCAGGGCTTCCATGGTGACATGCATTACATGGCATCGCACGGCATGAGGCGCGCGCGCCCGGCCGAACTGGTGCCCGGCACCGTGAGCGTGATCACGGCGCGCATGGATTATTTGCCGCGCGATACGGGCACGGGCACGTCCGGCGGCTGGCAGGCTTTCGAACTGGGGCGCCTGGCCCACCCGCAGGAAGGGATCGTCTCGGTCTATGCCCGGGGGCGCGACTACCACAAGGTGCTGCGCGCCCGCCTGCAAAAACTCAGCGACCGCATCGCCGAGGCCATCGGCCCCTTCGGCCACCGCGTATTCACCGATTCCGCGCCGGTGCTGGAGGCCGAGCTGGCCTCGCGCAGCGGCCAGGGCTGGCGCGGCAAGCACACCCTGGTGCTCAACCGCGAGGCGGGCTCGATGTTCTTCCTGGGCGAGATCTACGTGGACATGGCGTTGCCTGAAAGCGCCCCGGTCACCGCGCACTGCGGCAGCTGCAGCGCCTGCATCGACATCTGCCCCACGCAGGCCATCATCGCGCCGCACCGGCTCGATGCGCGGCGCTGCATCTCGTACCTGACCATCGAGCACGCGGGGCCCATCCCGCTGGAACTGCGGCCGCTCATGGGCAACCGCATCTACGGCTGCGACGACTGCCAGCTCATCTGCCCCTGGAACAAGTTCGCGCAGGCCAGCCGGCTGCCCGACTTCGACGAGCGCAAGGGCCTGGCGGGCCAGCAGCTGGCGCACCTGTTCGCATGGGACGAGGCCACCTTCCTGCGCATGACCGAGGGCGGCCCTATCCGCCGCATTGGCCACGAGCGCTGGCTGCGCAACGTGGCCGTGGCGCTGGGCAATGCGCTGCGTGCCACCGGGGATGAAGCGGTGCGCGCGGCGCTGCAGTCCCGCGCCCAGGACCCCAGCGAGCTGGTGCGTGAGCATGTGGCCTGGGCGCTGGATCTTGAATAAAAATGGATGCTAGCGCTTGATGGATAAGCGCTGGTAGCTATCAAAAAATGAGTATTTGAACCGTGACCTTGTGTGGCTTTACCGTGCCAGCAGTCCAGTGTCCTTGAGCGTTTCCACCAGCCCTTGCGCAAACCGCTCGTAGCCCGCTGCATTGGCGTGGATCTGGTCGGACCGCAGGCGGGCGTCGGACAGCACGCCGGACCAGCCTTTGCTGTGCAGTGGAATCTCCAGCTGGGTCGCCACTTCTTCGTACAGCGCGTGATCGCCCAGCCGGCCGGTGGAGGCCGCCAGGAGCGACAGCTCGGGCACGGCCACCAGCAGCACCTGGGCGCCGCTGGCGCGCGCCTCCGTACAGATGCGCACGATGTTGGCGCGGGTGGTGCTGGCGCTCTGGCGGCGCAGAAAGTCGTTGCCGCCGATGCCCACGATCACCAGCGCGGGCTGGTGCGATTGCAGCAGCGCCGGCAGGCGTTCGAGCGCCTGGGCCGAGGTGTCGCCCGACACGCCGGCGTTGACCACTTTCCAGCCCGTCAGCCGCGCCAGCACGGCAGGGTAGGCGGTGTCGGCCGATGCGCCCACGCCGGAGGTCAGCGAATCACCCAGCGCCAGCACCGTGGCGCCGGTGGGCACCGCCTGCGCGCGCGGGGCCTTGCGCCCGCAGCCCGCCAGCGGCACAAGCGCCACGGCCGCCAGGCCCGCCATCAGTGCGCGGCGGCGTGCTTGGACCAGGGCGGCGGAACGCAGGGCAGGGTGTGGATCGGTCATCGCAGAAATCCCAGGGCAAACGGCAGGCTGACCATGCCCAGCAGGGTCGACAGCGTGACCAGCCCCGCCACGTACGGTCCGTTGTAGCCCATGCGCGCCGCCAGCACATAGCAGGTGGAGGCGGTGGGCAGCGCGGAGAAGGCGAGCAGCATGGTGGTCTGCACCGGGTTCAGCCCAAAGAGGCGCGCCATGCCGAACGCGAGCAGCGGCTGCAGCAGGTGCCGGATGGACAGCACCGCCACGCTCAGCGCCTTGCCGCGCGTGAGCAGGCCAAACTGCAGGCCCGCGCCCGCGGCCATCAGCCCCAGCGCCAGCGATGCCGCGCTGATGCGGCCCACCGTGGGCGCGGCCCAGTCGGGAATCCTGAAGCCCAGCAGGTTGGCCACCAGCCCCGATACCGTGGCGACGATCAGCGGGTTGCGCACCAGCTCCCGCGCGAAGCTGTGCTGGCCGTGCCGCGCCATCGGCCACACGGCCGCCACGTTGAACAGCGGCACGCACACGCCGATCAGCACGGCGATCATGAGCAGGCCCTCGGAGCCCGCCAGGCGCTCGGCAATGGCCAGGCCAATGAACGAGTTGAAGCGGAACGCGACCTGGGCACTGGCGGCATGGTCGCGCGCGTCGATGCGCCGGCCCAGCCAGGGCCAGTGCGGCAGGCTGTAGGCCAGCGCGATCCCGATCAGGCCGGAGATCAGCCCGGCGGCGATCAGCCCCGATGCGGCGCCGATGTCCACGGGGCTCTTGACGATGGACTGGAACAGCAGCACGGGGAACAGCAGGTAGTACACCAGGCTCTCCACCGGCTGCCATACCGAGCGGTTCAGGGCGGTGTAGCGGCAGATGAGGTAGCCGCACAGGATGAGGGAGAAGTCGGGAAGCAGGAGCTGGGCGTAATTCACGCACGGAGAATACTTGATCCGTGTCGTGTTCTGCGGGTTAGCCCTTATGTGGAATCCGCAGGCTGCCAGGACACCGGTTGCGCATACCATCCAGGCTGTCTGTCACCCATGAAGGAGAACTCAATGCATCGTCGTCAATGGCTCGCGCTGACCGTACTGGCTGCCGCCGCAGGGTCCGCTGCCGCCCAGGGCTACCCCAACAAGGTCATCAAGCTGCAGGTGCCCTTCGCGCCCGGCGGTACCACCGACATCATTGCGCGCGTGATCGCCGACCCGCTGGGCAAGGCCCTGGGCCAATCCGTGATCGTGGAAAACAAGGCCGGTGGCGGCGGCATCGTGGGCGCGGCCGAAACCGCCCGTTCGGCGCCGGATGGCTACACGCTGGGCGTGGCCACCGTGTCCACCACGGCGGCCAATCCCGCCATCAATCCCAAGACGCCGTACAACCCGCTGACGGACTTCACGCCCATCATCAACATCGCGGCCACGCCCAACATCATTGCGGTGCACCCCAGCTTCCCCGCCAAGGACTACAAGGCGTTCGTGGCCGAGATCAAGAAGTCGCCCGGCAAGTATTCGTACTCCTCGTCTGGCACGGGCGGCATCGGCCACCTGCAGATGGAGCTGTACAAGAACCTCTCGGGCACCTTCGTGACGCACATCCCCTACCGTGGCGCGGGCCCCGCCCTGAATGACACCGTGGCCGGCCAGGTGCCCATGATTTTCGACAACCTGCCCTCGGCGCTGCCCTTCATCAAGGAAAACCGCCTGGTGCCCATCGTGGTCGCCGCGCCGCAGCGCGTTGCCGCCCTGCCCAACGTGCCCACGTTCAAGGAAATGGGCCTGGAGCCCGTGAACCGCATGGCGTACTACGGCATCGTGGGCCCCAAGGGCCTGTCCAAGGAGGTGGTGGACAAGGTCAACGCCGCCGTGCGCAAGGCGCTGGAAGATCCGGCCGTGAAGAAGCGCATCGAAGACACCGGCTCCATCGTGCTGGGCAACACGCCCGAGCAGTTCGCCGAGCAGATCAAGGCGGAATTCGCCGTGTACAAGGACGTGGTGGTCAAGCAGAAACTGGCGCTCGAATAATTCCGTGCGCACTCCAGAAGCCGCCCGCGCCCGGGCGGCTTTTTTACGTGCTATCGTTTTTGGATGCTTGCCCCCAGCCTGAACGCGATCGATGCCTTTGTGGATGCCCTGTGGCTGGAGGACGGCCTTTCGCGCAACACGCTGGCGGCCTACCGCCGCGACCTGACGCTGTACGCGCAGTGGCTGGCCGCGCAGCAACCCGCCCTGGCGCTGGACGGCACGGCCGAACACCACCTGCAGGGCTACTTCGCGGCGCGCCACGCCGAGACCCGCGCCACGTCGGCCAACCGGCGCCTCACCGTGCTCAGGCGCTACTTTCACTGGGCGCTGCGCGAGCGGCGGATCGCCGCCGACCCCACGGTGCGGCTCACCGCCGCGCGCCAGCCCCTGCGCGTGCCCAAGACCTTGTCGCAGGCGCAGGTGGAGGCACTGCTCGCGGCGCCGGACCTGGGCAACCCCCTGGGACTGCGCGACCGCACCATGCTGGAGCTGATGTACGCCAGCGGCCTGCGCGTGACCGAACTGGTCACGCTCAAGACCTTCCAGCTGGGCCTGAACGAAGGCGTGCTGCGGGTGATGGGCAAGGGCAGCAAGGAGCGGCTGGTGCCGTTTGGCGAAGAGGCGCGGCAGTGGCTGGAACGCTACCTGCGGGAATCGCGTGGCGAGATCCTTGCGGGCCAGCAGACCGACGACCTGTTCGTGACCCAGCGCGGCAGCGGCATGACCCGCGTGATGTTCTGGGTCATCGTCAAGAAGTGGGCGGCCGTCGCCGGCATCACCACGCCGCTCTCGCCGCACACGCTGCGGCACGCGTTCGCCACGCACCTGCTCAACCATGGCGCCGACCTGCGCGTGGTGCAGCTGCTGCTGGGGCATGCGGACATTTCCACGACCACCATCTACACCCACGTGGCGCGGGAGCGGCTCAAGTCGCTGCACGCGCAGCACCATCCACGCGGCTAGCGCAGCAGGCAGACAGGCCGTGTGACCGACCCCCTCGATACCAACCAGGAGACATGCATGAAAAAAATGATTGCCGGCGCGCTGCTGCTGGGCGCCGCCACCCTGTCCATGGCACAGGCCTGGCCCGCGGCCAAGCCCATCCGGCTCATCGTGGGCTACCCGCCAGGGGGCGGCATCGACTTTGCCGCGCGCACCGTGCAGGTGCCGCTGCAGGAAGCGCTCAAGCAGCAGATCGTGGTGGACTACAAGCCGGGCGCGGGCGGCATGCTGGCCGCCACGGAGCTCACGCGCGCGGCGCCGGACGGCTACACCATCCTGCTGGCCAATACCGGCCCTTTCGCCATCGCGCCCTACCTGCAGCGCAAGATGCCCTATGACCCGCTCAAGCAGTTCAGCTACATCGGCCAGATCAGCCAGGGCAGCTACATCGCGGTGACCCGGCTGGACCACCCGGCCAAGGACCTCAAGGAATGGGTGGCCTGGGCCAAGGCCAACGCCGGCAAGGTGAACTTCGCCTCGGGCGGCGCGGGCACGTCCACCCACCTCAATGGCGAGCTCATGAACCAGGCCACCGGGCTGGACGTGACGCACGTGCCATACAAGGGCAGTGCGCCCGCGGTGCAGGATCTGATCGGCGGCCAGACGCAACTGCTCATCGACGCGGGTACGGTGCTGCTGCCCCAGATCAAGGGCGGTAAGCTCAAGGCGCTGGCCGTGACCGGCCCCCGGCGCGATCCACAGCTGCTCGATGTGCCCACGGTCGGTGAGCTGGGCTTCGCGGCGATGGAGTCCGTGGGCTTCCAGGGCCTGGTGGGGCCGGCCGGCATGCCCAGGGACACCGTGGACAGGCTGGCCGCCGAACTGGCGAAGGTGCTGGCGCAGGCCGACGTGAAAGCCAAGTTCGCGTCCACGGGGTCCGAAGTGCATTCGCTGGGCCCTGTGGAGTTCTTCAGCTTCGTGAAGGGCGAGAACGAGAAATGGGCCAAGCTTATCCGCGAGCGCAAGCTCGAACTCGATTGATGGATTCTCCTGCCGCCCGAGGGCGCGGTCTTTTCAGCACCTGAAGGCAAGGCGGGCAGGCTCCAGCCGCTGGCGGTGGGAGCGCCCGCACGGCCCGATCTGCCGTCGCCGGTTGGCATCCATGTCCCCGCGCAGGCGCCTTCCGCCATCCTGGCCCTGGGGGACATCCGCCGCAAGCTGGATGCCGCCGGCAACGCGCGCACCCTCCGCATGGCGGGCATCCGGGGAAACAATTGACCGGCATGACAACGCAGCGGGCCCTGGATGACCAGGGCCCGGGTGTGCGAATGCCGGGCCAAGGGGCCCCGCGACGGCGTGCCTCAGTCTTCGTTGAGGCTCTCGGCCCAGGTCAGGGCCTGCAGGTGGGCCCAGTTGACCTGGCGGTTGGACAGGTGCAGCGCGTCGGCCGCCTTGGCAAAGGCCACCTCATCGCCGCTCTCGCAGGCCTTGGTCAGCTCCAGGAAGGGCGCGAACACGCCGCTGCCGCGCAGCAGCGCGTCCATCACCGGTTCGGGCAGGGCCACGGATTCCAGCGCCTTATCGAGCGGCACGCCCAGCATGGTGTCGAGCAGGGAGAACACGCCCACCACGAAGGCGTTGTCGCATTCCTCGGGCGGCAGCAGTTCGGCGGCCAGCAGCTCCATCAGGCGGCCGCGCACCACGGCGGTCTGGCCCACCGCCGGCGGCACACCGCCCGCGCGTGAGGTGGTCATCAGGAGGGCCGCCCAGCGGAACAGCTTCTTGAGGCCGAGGATCATCACCGCGTGGCGGAACGAGGTGATCTCGCACGAGAGCCCGAAGCCCGAGGAGTTGATGAAGCGCAGCAGGTTGAAGGACAGAGTGGGGTCCTTCTTGAGCAGGTCCTCGATCTCGGCGGTGGTGGCCTGCTTGCGCACCAGGTTGAGGAGCTGGATGATGGTGGCCTGCGAAGGGCGGATCGTCGTGGCCTTCACGAGCGACGGCTGGGCGAACCAGAAGCCCTGGAACAGCTTGACGCCCAGGCCCCGCATCAGTTCGTACTGTTCGGCGGTCTCCACTTTTTCGGCCACCAGCGTGGCCTTGCTGTGGGTGGTGGAAAACTTGACCAGCGGCCCCGCCAGTTCGGGCTTGAAGGCCATCATGTCCAGCTTGATGAAAGCGGCCAGCGGCAGCCAGCTGGTGTAGGCGCGGCGCAGCGCCTGCTGGTCGAAGGCCAGCCGAAAGCCGCGGGTGCGCAGGGCCTCCAGGGTGGGCACCCGGCCTTCGATTTCCTCGGGGGTGGCCGTGTCGTGCAGCGGCGGTACTTCCAGCACCACCTTTTCGGGGTGGATCAGTTCCAGGTGGCCGCCGGAAAGGCTGTCGTGGGTGCAGTTGATGAACACCGTCTTCTTGCCGACCAGGGCTTCGGTGCCGGCGTACGACAGGGCGTTGAAGAGCAGCGCGGCATCGCTGGCCGCCGTGTGGGAGTCCGAGGCCGTGGACCGGTCGAACAGCTCGTAGCCATAGACGGCGCGGGATTCGTCCACGATGGCCTGTCGCGCAATGATGGCAATGTTCTCATCCACGGGTTCAACCGCGGGTGAATCAGCTTGCGGGGCGTCTTGTTCAGGTGTGCTCGACATGGGGTCCGCTGTGGTGAAGGGCTGGGGTCTGCACTGATTCTAGACCGGCATGCCACTTCGCGAACTGGCCGCGCGGATTTAGATGGCGGCCAAGGCGGCTGCGGCCAGCGTGCCCCGTGCGGCCCCGCAGGCCGCGCGGCGGGGGCGTGGGACGCGCAACCGGGGCTCAGTCCGCAAGCTGGTCAGCCCAGGCCAGGGCCTGCAGGTGCGCGAAGTTGATCTGCTGGCTGGTGAGGTGCAGCAAGCCGGCCGTGCGGTCGAATACCACGTCGTCGCTGGATTCGCAGGCTTCGGCCAGCGTGAGCAGGTCTCCGAGGAAGCCTTCGCGCCGCAGCAGCGCCGCCGCCACGGGCTCGGGCACGTTGAGCAGCCCCAGCGCGGATTCCATGGGCATGGACAGCATCACGTCGAGCAGCGAGAAGATGCCCACCACGAAGGCCTGGTCGGCTTCCTCGGGGGGCAGGGTTTCCAGGGCCAGCAGCTCCATCAGGCGGCCGCGCACCACGGCGGTCTGGCCGACGGAGGAGGGGGTGCCACTGGTGCGCGACGCGGTGAGCAGCAGCGCCGCCCAGCGGAACAGTTTCTTGAGGCCCATGAGCATCACGGCCTGGCGGAAGGAGGTGATCTCGCGCGACAGGCCGAATCCCGCGGAGTTGATCAGGCGCATCAGGTTGAAGGCCAGGCCCGCGTCCTTCTTGAGCACTTCCTCGATGTCGTCCGTGCTGGCCTGCTTGCGCACCTGATTGATGAGCTCGATGATGCTCGCCTGCGAGGGCGTGAGCAGCTTGGCCTCGACCAGGGCTGGGCGCGCGAACCAGTAGCCCTGGAACATCTGCACGCCCTGGCTGGACACCATGTCGTACTGCTGGGCGGTTTCCACCTTCTCGGCGATCAGCTCGGCCTGGCAGTGGCGGCCTGCGTAGCTGATGAGCACGGCCAGCTGGTCGGGCGCCAGCACCGACAGGTCGAGCTTGATGTAGTCGGCCAGCGGCAGCCAGGGGGCATAGGCCGACTGCAGCACCGTGTGGTTGAACGCCAGGTGGAAGCCGCGCTCGCGCAGTTCGGCCAGAATGGGCATGCGCGTGGCGACCTCTTCGGCGGCGGTGTGGCCCAGGGGCGGAATCTCCAGCACCACCTTGTCGGGGTCCACCAGTTCGAGGTGGCCGCCGGAGAGGCTCTCGTGCGTGCAGTTGACGAAGATGAGCTTCTTGCCCACCAGCTCTTCGGTGCCCGCGTGCGAGAGTGCGGTGAAGACCAGGATGACGTCGGTGGCGGCCGTGTGCGCCGCGCCGCTGCGCGAGCGGTTGAACAGCTCGTAGCCGACCACCACCTGCTGCGCGTTGACGATGGCCTGCCGCGCGATCATCGCGACCGAGGACTGGGTGCCGGGGGGCGGGGCGAGGGAGGCCCCAGGGGCGGAGAGTGAAGTCATGGTCAGAGGTTCGGGTGAGTGTGTTGCCGCTTCAGCGGCCGCAGGCGCCGCGGATTGTAGGAGCCATCGCATGTCGGCGCATGGTGGTGGATCAGACCTGTTGCAGCCACCGCAGCTCGGCGTCGGTAAATCCGGCGCTGCGGCGCGCTTTTTCATTGAACGGGGGCTTCAGGCGGGGGGCCTCGTATTGCCTGACCAGGGCGCCATAGTGGGTTTCAGGGTCCACGCCCCGGCGCTCGCACAGCCAGCGGTACCAGTGGTTGCCGATGGCCACGTGGCCGACCTCCTCGCGCAGGATGGTGTCGAGAATCTCCACGGCGGCCAGCGCATCGGGCGTGCCCACCTGGCGCAGCTTGGCCTGGATCTGCGGCGTGGCGTCCAGGCCGCGCGCCTCCAGCGTGCGTGGCACCAGCGCCATGCGCGCCAGGATGTCGTGCCGCGTCTTCTCGCACATCGTCCACAGGCCTTGGTGGGCCGGGAAGTCGCCGTAGTCGTGCCCCTGGCCGCGAAGGTGGTCGCGCAGCAGGCGGAAATGCTGTGCCTCCTCGCCCGCCACGCGCATCCAGTCGGTGTAGTAGGCGCGGGGCATGCCGTCGAAACGCCAGACCGCGTCCAGCGCCAGGTTGATGGCATTGAATTCGATGTGCGCGATGGCATGGATGAGGACTGCGCGCCCCTCGGCCGTCGCGGGCGAGCGGCGGGCCACCTGCGTGTGGCGCAGCAGCAGGGGCCGCTCCGGCCGGCCGGGCAGGGCCGCGGGATCCAGCGGGGCCTCAGGGGCTTTGTCTGCTATGGAAAGAATAGCTGCTTGCGATTGCAGATCAAGCGCTGCGGCCGCTTTTTGTTCAGGGTCTGCAAGGCACAAAACCTGCAATGCACGGTGGCGAAGCTCCATCCTTACAATTCTAGGCCCTGCCACCCGGAACACTGCACACGCTTTGTAACCATTGGCAGGCCCGGTTCCGGCCTTCATTTTTCTGGAGTGTTTGCATGGCGATTTACGAACTCGACGGCGTGGCGCCGCAGCTGGCGGCTTCGGCCTGGGTGGCGGAAGGCGCCCAGGTCATGGGAAACGTCGTTCTTGGCGAGGATGCCAGTGTCTGGTTTGGCACGGTGGTGCGTGGCGACACCGAGAGCATCACCATCGGCGCGGGCTCGAACATCCAGGACGCGAGCGTGCTGCATGCCGACATCGGCAAGCCGCTGGTCATCGGCGAGCGCGTGACGGTGGGCCACCAGGTCATGCTGCACGGCTGCACCATCGGCGACGAGTCGCTGATCGGCATCGGGGCCATCGTGCTCAACGGCGCCAAGATTGGCAGGCACTGCCTGGTGGGCGCGGGCGCCCTGGTGACCGAGGGCAAGGAGTTTCCCGATGGTTCCATGATCATCGGCAGCCCGGCCAAGGCCGTGCGCGAACTCACGCCCGAGCAGATCGAGGGCCTGCGCCAGAGCGCCCAGCACTACATCGACAACGCGCGCCGCTTTCAGCGCGGCCTGCACAAAATCGGCTGAACGCCGACCCTTTCTGGAACCCTTGCGTGTCTGAACTCCACAAGTTTCTCTTCGACGGCCTGCCAGTGCGCGGCATGATCGTGCGCCTGACCGATGCCTGGACCGAGATCCTGCGCCGCCGCGCGGGCAATACCGGCACCGGCGCCTACCCCGCCCCGGTGAGCGAGCTGCTGGGCGAGATGGCCGCCGCCGGCGTGCTGATGCAGTCCAACATCAAGTTCAACGGCGCGCTGGTGCTGCAGGTGTTTGGCGACGGCCCCGTGAAGCTGGCCGTGGCCGAGGTGCAGTCGGACCTGAGCCTGCGCGCCACCGCCACGGTCAACAGCGAGGTGCCCGAGGGCGCGCCCCTGAGCCAGATGGTGAACGTGGGCGGCGGTGGCCGCTGCGCCATCACGCTCGACCCCAAGGACCGCCACCCCGGCCAGCAGCCCTACCAGGGCGTGGTGCCGCTGTATGGCGACCGGCACGAGAAGCTGGAACGCCTGTCGGATGTGCTGCAGCACTACATGCTGCAGTCCGAGCAGCTGGACACCATCCTGGTCCTGGGCGCCAACGAACAGGTGGCCGCGGGCCTGCTGATCCAGCGCATGCCGATCAAGGGCGAGGGCAACCTGGCCGAGGGCCTCACCCACCGCGAGAACGAAGACCAGATCGGCCACAACGAGGACTACAACCGCATCGCGCACCTGGCTGCCAGCCTGACGCGCGAGGAACTGCTGACCCTGGACGTGGACACCATCCTGCGCCGCCTGTTCTGGGAGGAAAAGCTGCTGCGCTTCGAGCCCCAGCAGGGTGCCAGCGGCCCGCGTTTTGCCTGCACCTGCAGCCGTGAGCGCGTGAGCAACATGCTGCGCAACCTGGGCAGCGAAGAGGCCGAGAGCATCCTGTCCGAGCGCGACGACATCGAGGTCGGCTGCGAATTCTGCGGCCAGCAGTACCGTTTCGACGCCGTGGACGCCGCGCAGATCTTCGTGCCGCCGTCCTCCAGCCAGCCGCCCGGGCCGAGCGGAATCCTGCAGTAGCCCGCCGCGCCGGCTGACCATCGTTGACAATCGCCCGCCGCCATCGCGCCTAAGATCGGCGCTCTCCACACGGCCCCGGGCGTTGCCGCCCGCGATGTCCGCCGGTCGCCGCGCACTTGGGGTGCGCGTGCGCCGCCTGTCCGTGTGGCGCAGCAAGAGGGGCTATGGATTTTTTTCGTCGTGTATTTGGCGCCCGCGGGCGGGAGGCCGGGCCGTCGCTGGAGCTGTGCGACAGCGGCAGCGCAGGGGCACAGGATTCGCAACGCGCGGACACCGTGCTCGCGGCCCTCGACATCGACGCAGCCATCAATGCCCACGAACGCTGGAAGGCGCACCTCATGGACTACCTCGAAGGGCGCACCACCCAGGGCCTGGACCCTTCGGAGGTGCGACGCGGCGACCGTGGCGCGCTGGGGCGGTGGCTGCATGGCGTGGGCGGGGAACTGCTGGGCGACCAGCCCGCCTATGCCGTGCTGATGGCGCGCCACCAGTATTTTCACGAACAGGCCGCAATGCTGGTGGCACTGGCCCAGCAGGGCGAATGGGACAAGGCCGTGCAGGTGCTCAACGGCGGATACCGCTACGGCTCCAGCCAGGTCGTGCTGCTCCTCAAGGAACTCAAGCGCGGCCTGGTGCAGCAGCCACTGCCCTGACGGAATGGCCGGATGGCGGGTCAGGCGCCGCGGGCGTTCCGGCCGGTCAGGGCGGTGAACAGGCGGTGCTCGCACTCCGGATCGCTGCACTTCTCGCAGTTCCAGGCGCGCAGGCGTGCCGTGCGCGCGGGCCGAGCAGCCGGTGTGGGGGCAGAAGTGCTGCCGGTACTCCACAGACTGGCGTCCGGAGCCATGTTTTTGATGGCGTTCAGCGCATTGGCGAGCCGCTGATCGCCATGGCCATACACCACCTGATAGCCCATCTCCCGCTGGGCGAGGTCCGTGCGCAGGCGCGCATCGGCGGCTTCCTGTTCGGGCCGGTCGCGCGCGGGGCAGGGCAGATCGAGCCCCATCAGCAGCACGTGTCGGGTGGCATCGGCCTGGCCCGGGGAATGCAGGCCGCCCAGGTCGTGGCTCCACAGAATGCGCACCGCCCCGGGGGGCAGGCGTTCCTGCAGCGCGGCGGCCAGCGCCTGCGCGCCGGTGCCGGGCGCGCCGAGCAGGACAACGAGGGTGGGCTGGGACGGCACGATGGCAGGAGGGCGAGAGGTGGAGAAGGAGGGGGGCACGCCCCTGTCCAAGGCCGGGGCCGGGATAGCGCCGCGGTGGCCGCGGCTCAGCGCGGCGTGAACTGCACGTAGACTTCGTTGGGCTTGACCATGCCCAGCTCGCTGCGTGCCTTTTCTTCCACCATGTCGAGCCCTTCCTTGAGGTCATGCACCTCGGAGGACAAGCGTTCGTTGGCCTGCCGGGCCTGGTCGTTGGCCGCCTTCTGCACGTCGATCTGCCGCTGCATCTCGTTGACGCGCGGCACGCTGCCCCGCCCGAGCCAGAGCTGGGCGTGCAGTGCTGCCAGCAAGGCCAGCAGGATGACGGGAACAATGCGGGAGACCATCGCTTACCCCTTGGCGTGGGGTTTTGCCACCGGGCCGCCCCAAGGCAACACGCGGCCCCCTGGGGAGGCAGGGAGCCACAGGCAGTGGGCGACCTTGGGGGCCATTACTTCAGGTTATAGAACGCAGCGCGGCCGGGGTAGTGCGCGATCTCGCCCAGGTCTTCCTCGATGCGCAGCAGCTGGTTGTACTTGGCGATGCGGTCCGAACGCGACAGCGAGCCGGTCTTGATCTGGCCCGCATTCGTGCCCACGGCGATGTCGGCGATGGTGCTGTCTTCGGTTTCGCCCGAGCGGTGCGAGATCACGGCGGTGTAGCCGGCGCGCTTGGCCATCTCGATGGCGGCGAAGGTTTCGGTCAGCGTGCCGATCTGGTTGATCTTGATCAGGATCGAATTGGCAATGCGCTTGTCGATGCCTTCCTTCAGGATCTTGGTGTTGGTCACGAACAGGTCGTCGCCCACCAGCTGCACCTTGTCGCCCAGGCGTTCGGTCAGGTGCTTCCAGCCATCCCAGTCGCCTTCGTGCATGCCGTCTTCGATGCTGATGATGGGGTACTTGTCCACCCAGGCCGCCAGCATGTCGGTCCATTGCTGGGCGGTGAGCTTCAGGCCGCCTTCGCCTTCGAGCACATACATGCCGTCCTTGTAGAACTCGCTCGCGGCGCAGTCCAGGCCCAGGGCGATCTGCTCGCCCGCCGTGTAGCCAGCGGCTTCGATGGCTTGCAGGATGAGGCGGATGGCCGCTTCGTGGTTCTCGACGCTGGGGGCAAAGCCGCCTTCGTCGCCCACGGCGGTGCTCATCCCCTTGTCGTGGATGATCTTCTTGAGAGCGTGGAATACCTCGGCGCCCCAGCGCACGGCTTCGCGGAAGGTCGGTGCGCCCACGGGGATGATCATGAACTCCTGCAGGTCCAGGCTGTTGTTGGCGTGCGCGCCGCCGTTGATCACGTTCATCATGGGCACGGGCAACTGCACGCTGCCCATGCCGCCCAGGTAGCGGTACAGCGGCAGGCCGGACTCTTCGGCGGCGGCGCGGGCCACGGCCATGGAGACCGCCAGCATGGCATTGGCGCCCAGGCGACTCTTGTTCTCGGTGCCGTCGAGGTCGATCAGGGTCTTGTCCAGGAAGGCCTGTTCGGAGGCATCCAGGCCCAGCACGGCTTCGCTGATCTCGGTGTTGATGTGCTCCACGGCCTTGAGCACGCCCTTGCCCAGGTAGCGGCTCTTGTCGCCATCGCGCATTTCAATGGCTTCGCGGCTGCCGGTGGACGCACCGGAAGGCACGGCGGCACGGCCCATCACGCCCGATTCCAGCAGCACGTCGCATTCGACGGTGGGGTTGCCGCGGCTGTCCAGCACTTCGCGGCCTACGATGTCAACAATGGCACTCATGATTTTCCTTGAGGTTTTTGAAATTCATTCAGACGGGCGGGACGGGCTTTGCTTGTTCAGGCCAAATGGCAAAATGGCCGCTTGGGCGCGTCTGTAGTCATTTTATGCTACTGATTTGATAGTGAATCAGCCTGCAGGTACGAACCGGGTACAACCCGACCGGCGTGAGCTGGCCGCCGCGTATCAGATGCCCTCGACGCACACCATGCGCATGATGGCGGCGCCTTCGCGGGCGGCCTTGGCTTTCTGGTATTCGGGTGTGTCGTAGAAGGCGCGCGCGGCCTCGAAGCTGGGGAACTTGAGCAGCACGGTGCGGCCGGGGTTCCAGTCGCCCTCCAGCACTTCCACCTTGCCGCCGCGAATGCACACCTCGGCGCCATGCGCCTGCATGGCCACGGTGCTCCACTTTTTGTACTCTTCGTACTGCTCAGGGTTGGTGACGGTGACGGATGCGATGACGTAACCACTGCTCATGTCTCAGGCTCCAAAGTTGTTTTCGAGGAATCCATTTTTCTTGGTGATGTCGTCCAGCGCCACCAAGGTCTCCAGCAGCGCCTTCATGTGCTTCAAAGGCACAGCATTGGGGCCGTCCGACCAGGCCTCGGCGGGCCGGGGGTGGGTTTCCATGAAAAGGCCCGCCACGCCCACGGCCACGCCCGCGCGGGCCAGCACCGGCACCATGTCGCGCGCGCCGCCGCTCACGGCGCCCAGGCCGCCGGGCTTCTGTACCGAGTGGGTCACGTCGAACACCACCGGCGCGCCGGAGTTGCGCATCTCGGCCAGGCTGGTCATGTCGGCCACGAGGTTGTTGTAGCCAAAGCTCACGCCGCGCTCGCAGGCCAGGAAGCGGTCTTCCGAGAGGCCGGCTTCCTGCGCGGCCGTGCGGGCCTTGTCGATGACGTTCTTCATGTCCCAGGGCGCGAGGAACTGGCCCTTCTTGATGTTCACCGGCTTGCCGGACTGCGCCACCGCGCGGATGAAGTCGGTCTGGCGGCAGAGAAAGGCCGGGGTTTGCAGCACGTCCACCACGCTGGCCACCTCGGCCACGTGCGAGGTGTCGTGCACATCGGTCAGGATGGGCAGCTGCAACTGGCGGCGCACTTCATCGAGGATCTTCAGGCCCGCTTCCAGCCCCACACCGCGCTTGCTGGTGCCGGAGGAGCGGTTGGCCTTGTCGAACGAGCCCTTGTAGATCAAAGGGATGCCCAGCGCCGTGCAGACCTCCTTGAGCTGGCCCGCGACGTCCAGTGACATCTGCTGGCCTTCGATGGAGCAGGTGCCCGCGATCAGGAAAAAGCGCTGGTCCAGGCCGACATTGAATCCGCACAGCTGCATAGGTCTCCAATCAGGCTTTAGTAGCCGCTTGCTGGTGTTCGACGGCCGCCTTGATGAAGGCGTTGAACAGCGGGTGGCCGTTCCACGGCGTCGACTTGAACTCGGGGTGGAACTGCACGCCGATGAACCAGGGGTGCACGTTGTTCGGCAGCTCCACGATCTCGGTGAGCTGTTCGCGCTGGGTCAGCGCGGAGATCACGAGGCCCGCCTTGCGCAACTGGTCCAGGTAGTTCACGTTGGCTTCGTAGCGGTGGCGGTGGCGCTCGGTCACCACGTCGCCATAGATGCTGTGGGCCAGTGTGTTGGCTGACACGTCGGAGCTTTGTGCGCCCAGGCGCATGGTGCCGCCCAGGTCGGAGTTCTCGTCGCGCTTCTTGATGGTGCCGTCGGCGTCCTTCCACTCGGTGATCAGGGCAATCACGGGGTGGGGGGTGGTGGCGTCGAACTCGGTGCTGTTGGCGTTGGCCAGGCCCGCCACGTGGCGCGCGTACTCGATGGTCGCGACCTGCATGCCCAGGCAGATGCCCAGATAGGGCACCTTGTGCTCGCGGGCGAACTGGGCGGTGGCGATCTTGCCTTCCACGCCCCGCACGCCGAACCCGCCGGGCACCAGGATGGCGTCGTACTTGGCGAGCTTGGCGGCGGCATCGGCGCCATCGATGGTCTCCGAGTCGACGTGGTCGATCTTCACGCGCACATGGTTGCGCATGCCGGCGTGGCGCAGGGCCTCATTGACGGACTTGTAGCTGTCCGACAGGTCCACGTACTTGCCCACCATCGCGATGGTGACTTCGCCTTGCGGGTGCTCGGTTTCGTGCACCAGATCGTCCCAGCGCTTGAGGCTGGTGGGCGGGGTGTTCAGGCGCAGCTTGTCGCAGATCAGGCCGTCCAGGCCCTGCTCGTGCAGCATGCGCGGCACCTTGTAGATGGTGTCCACGTCCCACATGCTGATCACGCCCCACTCGGGCACGTTGGTGAACAGCGAGATCTTGGCGCGCTCTTCCTCGGGAATGCGCCGGTCGGCGCGGCACAAGAGGGCATCGGCCTGGATGCCGATCTCGCGCAGCTTCTGCACGGTGTGCTGGGTGGGCTTGGTCTTGAGCTCGCCGGCCGCTGCGATCCAGGGCAGGTAGGTCAGGTGCACGAACGCCGCGTTGTTGGGGCCCATGCGCAGGCTCATCTGGCGCACGGCTTCCAGAAACGGCAGCGATTCGATGTCGCCCACCGTGCCGCCGATCTCGACGATGGCCACGTCCACGGCATCGGGCGTGCCGATGCCGGCGCCGCGCTTGATGAATTCCTGGATCTCGTTGGTGACGTGCGGGATGACCTGCACGGTCTTGCCCAGGTAGTCGCCGCGGCGTTCCTTCTCCAGCACGGACTGGTAAATCTTGCCCGTGGTGAAGTTGTTGGTTTTCTTCATGCGCGTTTCGATGAAACGCTCATAGTGGCCCAGATCCAGGTCGGTTTCTGCGCCGTCGTCGGTCACGAAAACCTCGCCGTGCTGGAACGGCGACATGGTGCCCGGATCTACGTTGATGTAGGGGTCAAGCTTGATGAGGGTGACTTTGAGTCCCCGCGATTCGAGGATCGCGGCAAGGGAGGCTGAGGCGATTCCCTTACCGAGGGAAGACACCACACCGCCGGTGACGAAGACAAATTTGGTCATGTCTTTTTTGGTGGTGGGAAATTGGGATTATAGATGGCGCCCCGGCGACACCCCTGCCGGCAGGGACACCCCCGTCTGCTAAATTCGCCGCATGAATGAGCTTGCTGGCAAACACATTGTTCTGGGTCTGAGCGGGGGCGTGGCTTGCTACAAGGCAGCCGATCTGTGCCGCCAGCTCATCAAGGAGGGCGCCACCGTGCAGGTGGTGATGACCGAGGCGGCCGCGCAATTCATCACGCCGGTGACCATGCAGGCCCTGTCGGGGCGGCCCGTCTACGGCTCGCAGTGGGATGCGCGCGAGCCCAACAACATGCCGCACATCAACCTCAGCCGCGAGGCCGATGCGATCCTGATCACGCCCTGCAGCGCCGATTTCATCGCGCGGCTGGTGCAGGGCCGGGCCGACGAGTTGCTGAGCCTGCTGTGCCTGGCACGCCCCATCGACCGCGTGCCGCTGCTGCTGGCCCCAGCCATGAACCGCGAGATGTGGGCCCACCCCGCCACAGCGCGCAACCTGGCCCAGGTGGCCAGGGACGGCGCCCGCGTGCTGGGCGTGGGCAATGGCGACCAGGCCTGCGGAGAAACCGGCGACGGCCGCATGCTGGAGCCTTCAGAGCTGCTCGAGGAGCTGGTTGCTTTCTTCGCGCCCAAGGTGCTGGCGGGGCGCAAGGTGCTGGTCACCGCCGGACCGACCTTCGAAGCCATCGATCCGGTGCGCGGCATCACCAACCTCTCCAGCGGCAAGATGGGTTTTGCCATCGCCCGCGCGGCGCGCGAAGCGGGGGGCGATGTCACGCTCGTGGCCGGTCCCGTGCATCTGCCCACGCCGCGCGGGGTGCAGCGCCTGAATGTCCAGTCTGCACAGGAAATGCTGGCAGCGGTTGAGGGGCAAGCGCATGACGCTTCTATTTTTATAGCAACGGCGGCAGTGGCAGACTGGCGGCCTGCTGCGCCGTCCACACAGAAGATCAAGAAAGACGGCTCCGGCCAGACCCCCACGCTGGGCTTTGTGGAGAACCCCGACATCCTGGCGGGCGTGGCGCGGTCGCCGCGTGCGCAGGCGGGCCAGCTGTACTGCGTGGGATTTGCCGCCGAGAGCCACGATCTCCTGGCCCATGCCACGGCCAAGCGTGCGCGCAAGGGGGTGCCGCTGCTGGTGGGCAATATCGGGCCCGCCACCTTCGGACAGGACGACAATGCCCTGCTGCTCGTGGATGCCGATGGGCACCGCGAGCTGCCCCGCGCGTCCAAGCGGGTGCTGGCGCGGCAGCTCATCGAGGACATCGCGGCGCGGTTGCCGCCATCGGATTCGTGACGTTCGTTTCCCCGGAGGTTGTATGAAAACTGGCTCCACCAAGCCTGAATGGGACACGCCGCCCGACGGCGACTTTGCGCGCTATGTGGAGCGGCTGACGGCGCCGGCCCCGTCCAGGAAAGCCCAGGTCCTCTCTCCGGGGGCCACCGGCCCTGCGCCACCGGTGTCCCCGGGCGGCTCCCGGTCGACCCCCCGCGCCGGTCCGCCCGATCTCGCGCAGGCGCTCGGGCCCCTGATGGGCGTGCTGCGAACCGTGCGCGTGGTGCTGTTGCTGCTCATCGCCGCGCAGGGGATCGCGCTGTTCCTGTTCAGCCAGGGGTCCTTGGCCGGCCTGGTCGCCATGGCGGCCATCTGGTGGGCGCTGGGCTGGCTGATGGACGCGGCGCCCAGGGCCATTTCATCCCCAGGCGCCGCGCCAGGCGTGCAACCATTGCAAGAGCGACTGCGGCAAGTGGCCCAGCAGCGCAAGACAGGAAAGAAGAAGTAGTGAAGATCGATGTCAAGATTCTGGACCCGCGCATGGCGGATCAACTCCCCTCCTATGCCACGCCCGGCAGCGCGGGCCTGGACCTGCGGGCCTGCCTGGACGCGCCGCTGACCCTGCAGCCGAACGCATGGCAGCTGGTACCCACGGGCATCTCCGTGTACATCAAGGACCCGGGATATGCCGCGCTCATCCTGCCGCGCTCGGGCCTCGGCCACAAGCACGGCATCGTGCTGGGCAACCTTGTCGGATTGATCGACAGCGACTACCAGGGCCAGCTCATGGTGAGCGCCTGGAACCGCAGCGGCACGGCATTCACGCTGGAGCCGATGGAGCGGCTGGCGCAACTGGTGATCGTGCCGGTGGTGCAGGCGCAGTTCAACGTGGTGGCCGAGTTCGCGGCGACCCAGCGGGGAGAGGGCGGCTACGGGTCCACCGGCAAGGCCTGAAGGGGCGGGTCCCTCTGGCCTGGGAGCTGGCGCCTGTCAGACACGGCTTACTTTTCGAAGGGTCTGTTACGGACAGGGCCTCAGCCCCTTGTCCACGCGACAAGACCCTTGCGCGTTGTTCCAATCAAGGCATGCGCACCCGGACCGGATTGTCGGACCATGCGCCAGCCCCTGACTTTAGGAGATTGAAAAATGCTGCAATTTAAGCGTTCGTTTGCCATTGTGGGCGCCGTTGTCCTCGTGGGATCCCTGGCGGCCTGCGGCCACAACCGGTCGGCCCCCCAGCCCCAGTATTCGGGAGGCTATTCGGGCGGATACCAGTCTGCGCCCGCCTACCCGAACAACCCGGCGGGCACCGAGTATGGCCGTGTGTCGAACATCGAAGTGCTGCAGGGCCGCTCGCAAGGGCAGACCTCGGGCGCAGGCGCCGTGCTGGGCGCGGTCGTGGGCGGGGTCCTGGGCAACCAGATCGGCAAGGGTTCCGGCCGCGCGGCGGCCACTGGCGTGGGCATCCTGGGCGGTGCCGTGGCAGGCAATGCCATCGAAGGCCGCAACAACAGCCAGGAATATGCCCAGGGCTATCGGCTCTCTGTCCAGCTGGACCAGGGCGGCTATCGTGCCTACGACGTGAGCAGTCCGGGCGATCTGCGCATCGGCGACCGCGTGCGCCTCTACAACGGCCAGATTTCGCGCCTGTAAACCGAACCCCGCAGCCGCCACCGCGGGAATCCTGAGCTGTTCAGGATTCCCGGGCCTGGCTCACCCGCTCAATCAATGCAGCAGGGAGCCGCCGGGCGCCTGCGGCTGTACCCGAAAGAAGCCGGTGCCCGCGGTGCCCCGGCCAATCTCATCTTCCGTGGCTTCGCGCACGGCCTGCACCGTCAGCTGCAGCCGCAGGGCGATGCCCGCGAGCGGGTGGTTGCCGTCCAGAACCACGTGCTCTGGATAGATCTCCGTCACGGTGTACAGCCCGCTGCGCGGTGCATCGGGGTTGCAGCCCTCCGGCAGGGCCATTCCGTCAAACGTCATCCCTTCTTCCAGCTCCGCCGGAAACAGGGACCGGGGTTCCAGAAAAAGCAGTTGATCGTTGAAGTCGCCAAAAGCGTCCTCGGGTTCCAGGTGCAGAGCCAGCGTGGCCCCCGGGCCGTGGCCTTGCAGGGCTTCCTCGATGCGCGGCAGCAGGTCGTCGCCCCCTACCAGGAACTCCACGGGGTCATCGAGAACATCCAGTTCTTCGCCAAGGGTGTCTTTGAGCGTCCAGGTCAGTGCGACCACGCATTGTTGGGTAATTTCCATAGGAGAATTGTCGCAGTTTGACCAATGCCTCCGCAAAGGGGCGCCACTCTCCCATGGATATCCAGCAACCCCTTTCCCTGCTCGGCGGCATGACCCCCGCGCAATTCATGCGCCGCCACTGGCAGAAGAAGCCTTTGCTGGTGCGGCAGGCCATCGCGCAGTTTTCGCCGCCTGTACTGCGTGCCGAGCTTTTTGCGCTGGCTTCCCAGGAGGGGGTGGAGTCCCGCCTGGTGCAGTTGGCCAAGGGCGCCTGGAAGCTGCGCCACGGACCGTTCAACCGCCGCGCCCTGCCGGCGCTGCAGCAGCCCGACTGGACCCTGCTCGTGCAAGGTGTGGACCTGCACAACGACGCGGTGCACGCGCTGATGCAGCAGTTCCGTTTTGTGCCCGAGGCGCGCCTGGACGATCTCATGATCAGCTATGCCGCCGACGGCGGGGGCGTGGGTCCGCATTTCGACAGTTATGACGTCTTTCTGCTGCAGGCCCACGGAAAGCGGCGCTGGCGCATTGGCCGCCAGAAGGACTTGTCGCTGCGCGATGACATTCCGCTGAAGGTGCTGGCCCACTTCGAGCCGGAAGAGGAGTTCGTTCTCGAGCCTGGCGACATGCTCTACCTGCCGCCCCGCTATGCGCACGACGGCATCGCCGAAGGCGAATGCATGACTTATTCGATAGGCTTTCGGGCGCCGGCCCGTGCCGAGCTCGCGCAGGAGCTGCTGGTGCGTCTGGCGGAGGATGCAGGCGATGAAGAGGGCAGTCCCTTGCTGTACCGCGATGCGCAGCAGGCGGCGGTTGCCCAGCCCGCCGCCATTCCAGCGGGGCTGCACGATTTCGCGCGGACCGCTCTGGCCCGCGCCTTGGCGCAACCCCTGGTGCTGGAGCGTGCGCTCGGGGAATATCTGACCGAGCCCAAGCCCAGCGTGTGGTTCGAGCCCGGGGACGCGGGCGTGATGCTGGAAGGCGTGCGCCTGGATCGCCGCAGCCGCATGATGTATGACGCCCACCACGTGTTCATCAACGGCGAAAGCTACCGTGCCGCGGGCCGCGACGCGACGCTGATGCGCCGCCTGGCGGACGAACGCCAACTGACTGCCCGCGAACTCGCGCGCGCGAGCGACGATGCGCTCGAGCTGCTGTCGTCCTGGTGCGATGCCGGCTGGGCGCATGCATGGGCTGAAGGCTGAAAAGACTGGTGTATCCCAAGGAGACGCTCCCATGACCGAGGCTTCCTCCACCCCCGCGGATCCGCTGCGTGAACTGCCGTCCGGGCGGTTCAGCGGCCGTGAGGCGTTTCAGCAACTGGTGCGCGACGCGATGGCCACGGCCGCACGCGACGGGTGGCCGGAAATCGTGATCAGCGACGCGAACTTCCACGACTGGCCGCTGGGTGAGCGCAGCGTGGCAGAAGCCCTTCAGCACTGGGCGCACGGGAGCCGGCGCTTGACGATGCTGGCGTGCAGCTATGACGATGTGGTTCGCCGCCACGCCCGTTTTGTGCGCTGGCGTGGTACCTGGGACCACATCATCACGTGCCGCCGCAGCCCCGCGGCGGACCCGCTCGATATCCCCAGCGCGTTGTGGTCCCCGCAGTGGGTGCTGCAGCGCCTGGACCCCGAGCGGTGCGTGGGCGTCACGGGCAGCGAACCCGATCGGCGGGTGCTGCTGCGCGAGAATCTCAACGAGTGGGTGCGTGGCAAGAGTTCGCCCGGTTTTCCCGCCTCGACCCTGGGTCTGTAGATGAAATACCTGCTTTGCGCCGTGTCAATGGGGTGTAAAGCTTTCGTCAGTGTTAGTCAGTATTGACTAAATACCAATATAATTAGCGGCTGCGCCGAAAAGGTGCAAGCCAAAGCGCATTGTGCCGACGCGTTCCGAGGCTTCCAGGAGCCCGACGCCGCGGCTTTTCAAGATTCTGTCTGTCCAACTAGGAAAATCGAAATGAAGAACTCTCTCGTTCTGGCCGCCCTGATCGCTGCTGCAGCACTCGCCGCTTGTGGCAAGAAGGAAGAACCCGCTCCAGCACCAGCACCTGCTGCCGTGGAAGCACCAGCTCCTGCACCCGCACCTGCTCCTGCCGCCTCCGATGCAGCTCCTGCTGCTTCCGACGCCGCTTCGGCTGCCGCTGCACCTGCTGCTGACGCTGCCAAGGCTGCTGCCGACGCTGCTGCCACCGCTGCCGCTGGCGCTTCCGCAGCCAAGTAATTTGCTGCAGGCCCTGGCTGGTTGCAAGACCAGCCACTGCCCGAAGGCCCCGCACCGCAAGGTCGGGGCTTTTTCTTTTCCGGGCGCGGAACGTGTTTTTGTGGTGCGCCGTCCGTGGGGGGGGCGGGCGGGGTGGCCGGTGGGCGCGCTCGTGTCAGTTCGGCGCCTGCGCCACCGGCAGCCATGCCGTGCCCGCCGTGGGGCAGGCCACGGCGATGGCCTCCACGGGCCAGTCCATGGCAGGGGCCAGCGCCTCACGTGCGATGGAGGGCGCATTGTTCTTGGCGCTCAGGTGGGCCGCCACCACCGTCCGCAGGCCCGGATGGCGGACGGCGCGAAGGATGTCCGCCGTGACCCGGTTGGCCAGGTGGCCGAAGGGGCCGCCTACGCGGCGCTTCAGAAAGAGGGGGTAGCGGGATGCCGCCAGCAGCGCGGGGTCGTGGTTGGCTTCGATCATCAGCGCGTGGCAGCCCTCGAGCTGCCGCAGCACATGCTCGCTGGCATGGCCCAGGTCGGTCAGCACCCCCAGGTGGGCGGCGCCGTCGGAGCAGCGCAGCTGCAGCGGCTCGCGGGCGTCATGCGGCACGGTGAAGGGCCGGGCCTCGAACGTGCCCAGGTCGATCGGTGCCATGTCGTGCGCGACGCGCAGCATGCCGCCAAAGTCCGGCTGGCCCAGGGCGGCGTAGGTGCCCTGGCTCATCCAGACGGGAATGCCGTAGCGCAGGGCCACGGCCTGCGCGCAGCCGATGTGGTCGGAATGTTCGTGGGTGATGAAAACCGCGGCCAGGTCCTCGATCTGCAGCTGCGCCTGCGCCAGCCGGCCCTGCAGTTGCCGGATGCCGAAGCCGCAGTCGATCAGGAGGCGGCGCACCTGCGTGTCGCAGCGGCCTTCCACCACGGTGGCATTGCCGGTGCTGCCGCTCCCCAGGTTCTTGAAACGCAGCATGGAGGGCGAGGATATTGCGCCGTGCCGCGGGGCGGACCGGGGCCGGTCCTCGCGGACTCCGCACAGCACGCAGGCAGACGCGTGCCGCGCGGCGATGCGGCGGGTTACTTGAGGTCGTCCGCGATCACGCGCACGATGCGCTCGGCGTTGGCCGAGGACTCGGGGGCGCCTGCTTCGTTGAGTACCGACACGGTGGTGGATTCGCCCTGGCTGCGCACGACGATGCGGTACTTGAGCGGGGGCGTGGCCGACGAAGAGCCGCTGAACAGCTTGCCGAAGAACCCTGGTTCCTTCTTGTCGGCGTTGGGCGCCACATAGCGGACGAAGTAGGTGCCTTCATTGCGGTTGCGGTCTTCGACCGTGAAGCCGGTGCGGTCCAGCGCCAGGCCCACGCGGCGCCATGCGCGGTCAAAGCCTTCGTCCAGCTGGACCACGGGCTTGTTGTCCACAGTGGCCATGCGGGCGGATTGCGTGCGCAGGGCGGGGGCTGCCACCACGGCCTTGGACTGTTCCTGGCTCACGCCCAGCTTGACCATCAGGCGGCGCAGGAATTCGGTTTCAAGCTCCGGGTCCGACGGGCGGGGCTGCCAGACGGTGTTGTCCTTGGTCTGCGTGCCATACACCTCGATCATGCCCCGGTGGGTGATGTAGATCTCGGTGCCGCCATTGGCATTGCGCTCCAGGCGGGTGCGGAATTTGTCGCGCTCGCCGGTGGAATACAGCGAATCCAGGAGCTTGCCGATGGTGGAGCGGATGAAGTCCTGTGGCAGCTTGGCGCGGTTCTCGGCCCAGTCGGTTTCCATGATGCCGACGTTGGGCTCGGCCTGGGCCAGGTTGAAGCCGCTTTCCTGCCAGAAGTCGCGCACGGGCTCCCAGAGCTTGTCCGCCGGGCGGTTGACCACCAGCCAGCGCTGGTTGCCATCGCGCTCGATGCGCACGTCGCCCAGTTGCATGGCGGCGGCGTTGGCGGTGCCCGAGGGCTGCGCGGCCTGGCCGGCCTGCATGGCGGCCGCCGAGACGGGGCCGCCGGGTACGGCATAGCGCGAATCGCGCGACAGCTGCGTCAGGTCGGGCGGAACCTCCAGGGTCGAGCCCTTGGCGGCGCTCTTGTAGTCGATCTTGTCGCCCTCCAGGGCGGCGCAGGCGGACAGGGCCATGGCAAGGGCCAGCAGGCTCAGGCGGGTGGTAGCAGCTTTCACGCGGAAATCCTTGGAGAGTGTCTCGGGGAGCGGGCGCAGCCCGGATTAGATCAGGCCGCTGGTGCGCAGCGCGGATTCGACCACAGCCTCGTTGCTGCTGGCCAGCGGTGTCATGGGCAGGCGCATGGTGCCACCACACAGGCCCATGCGGGCCACGGCCCACTTGACCGGGATGGGGTTGGCTTCGACAAACAGGTTCTTGTGCACGGGCATCAGCTGTAACTGGATCTGCATCGCGCGCTGCACATTGCCTGCCAGCGCTGCCACGCACAGCTCGTGCATGAGGCGCGGCGCCACGTTGGCCGTCACGCTGATGTTGCCGTGGCCGCCGCACAGCATGAGCGCCACGGCGGTCGGGTCGTCGCCCGAATACACGGCGAAGCCCTTGGGCACATCGCGGATGAGCCACTGCGCACGCTCGATGTTGCCGGTGGCTTCCTTGATGCCGATGATGCCGGGCACCTGGGCCAGGCGCAGCACGGTGTCGTGCTGCATATCGGCCACCGAGCGGCCGGGCACGTTGTACAGCACGATGGGCAGGTCGCCCGTGGCTTCGGCGATCGCCTTGAAATGCTGGAACTGGCCCTCTTGCGTGGGCTTGTTGTAGTAGGGCACGACCTGCAGCTGGCTGTCGGCCCCGACGCCGCGCGCGAACTTGGCCAGTTCGATGGCTTCGGCGGTGGAGTTGGCGCCGCAGCCCGCCATGATGGGCACGCGCTTGGCGGATTGCTCGACGGCCACGCGGATGATTTCGCAGTGTTCTTCGACATTGACGGTGGGCGATTCGCCCGTGGTGCCCACCACACCGATGCAGTCGGTGCCTTCGGCGATGTGCCAGTCGATCAGTTTGCGCAGGGCCGGGTAGTCCACGCTACCGTCCTCGTGCATGGGGGTGACGAGGGCGACGATGCTGCCGGTAAGGGGGACGGAGGAAGAGGTCATGTCCGCAGTGGTAAACGGTAAAAGGGCATTCTAACTAGGCGGCATGGCCAAAAGATTCCGCGAGGGGCCGCCAGCGTGCGGGAGTTCCCGCACGGCCGTGATGCGTTGCACGAAACGGTCGGGGTTTTGCAGGAAGCCGTCCTCGTAGGCCACGGTGCGCAGCCCGGCGCAGGCGCTCAGCAATTCCCCGGGCGCCAGCAGGAATTCCGGCCGCGCAGGGCGGCCCACGGTGCCGTTGCCGTGCGCAAAGGTTTCGTAGATCAGCACGCCACCCGGTGCGACGCTCTCCACCAGGGTGGGCAGCAGGGGCCGCCACAGGTAGTTGGTGACGACCACGGCGCCAAACCGGCGGCCCGCCAGCGGCCATGGGCCGTTCTCGATGTCGGCCAGGACGAGTTCCCCCAGCCCCTCGCAGGCGGCCAGGGCCTCGGCAGAGCGGTCCACCCCCACCACGGGGTGGCCCAGGCCATGCAGCCAGCGCAGGTGGCGCCCGGCGCCGCAGGCCACGTCGAGCACCGTGCTGCCCGGCGCGATCAGGTGGGACCAGCGGCGGACCCAGTCGGAAGCGGCTTCGTTACCGTGCATTTGCTATTGAAAATATAGCTATCAGCGCTTATTCATCAAGCGCTGGCGGCCAAAAAGACTTGAAAGTGGATGGCGCGGGCTCAGAAACACGCCCACATCTGGTCGGCCAGCATCACCATGAAGTCCGGCACCGTGTACATGCCAAACACCGCCAGGCACAGCACCATGGCAACTGTCCAGGCCAGCCAGCGCCAGGCCCGTGGCATGCCGTGGCCGGGCGAGGTCGAGGGGGCGCTGCTGGCGGTGGACATGGGGATGTTCGGATGCAAGGGCCGTGTTCAGGCGGGCTGGGCGGCGCCGCGCGGGATGGGGCTTTCCCGGACCGGCAGGTTCACCAGCCCGGCAAACACCCCCAGCGCGATGGCGATGTACCAGACGATATCGTAGCTGCCCGTGGCGTCATACAGATAGCCGCCCAGCCACACGCCCAGGAAGCTGCCGATCTGGTGGCTGAAGAACACGAAGCCGCCCAGCATCGACAGGTGCTGCACGCCAAAGATCTGCGCGATGGTGGCGTTGGTGGGCGGGATGGTGGACAGCCACAGCGTGCCCATCACGGCCGAGAACACATACACCGACAGCGGCGACAGCGGCACGAGCAGGAACACGGTGATCACCGCCGCGCGGGCAAAGTAGATGAAGGCCAGGATGAACCGCTTGGGCATGCGCTGGCCGAGGGTGCCGGCCACGTAGGTGCCCAGCACGTTGAACAGGCCGATCAGCGCCAGCGCGTAGCTGGCCACCTGGGGCGACAGGCCGTGGTCCTTCAGGTAGCTGGGCATGTGCACCCCGATGAACACCACCTGGAAGCCGCACACGAAATAACCGGCCATCAGCAGGTTGAAGCTCGGGTAGCGGAACGCCTCGCCCAGCGCCTGCACGATGGTCTGCTCGCGCTTGGGCGGCGCGGCGCCCTTGAAGCCCGGCTCCCGCAGGCCAAAGGCCAGCGGCACGATGAGCAGCACGGCCATCGACAAGGCCAGCAGCGCCTGCTGCCAACCCAGTCCGGCGATCAGCCAGCCCTCCACGGGCACCATGAGGAACTGGCCGAACGAACCTGCGGCCGCCGCCACGCCCATGGCCCAGGACCTGCGCTCCGGCGCGATCTGGCGGCCCAGCACACCGTAGATCACGGCGTAGGTGGTGCCCGCCTGCGCGGCGCCGATCAGTACGCCGGCCGTCAACGCAAACAGGGTGGTCGTGGGCGACAGCGCCATGCCCGCCAAACCCAGGCCATAGAGCACCGCGCCGCCGATGAGCACGCGGAACGCCCCGAACCGGTCTGCCGCCATGCCCGCAAAGATGCCGATCAGGCCCCAGGACAGGTTCTGGATGGCGATGGCCAGCGCGAACGACTGGCGGGTCCAGCCCATCTCCTGCGTGATGGGCAGGAGCCAGAGCCCGAACCCATGGCGGATGCCCATGGACAGGGTCACGATGGCCGCGCCGCACGCGAGCACCTGGAACATGGACAGTTTGGGAGGATTCATATGCATGCGCAGGAATGTAGCGAGATTGGGCGAAACGCGCTGATACACCGGGGACCAATACAGTTGGCAGCGGGGTTGCCGCCAGGCCTGCTGCGCGGCACCGTCCTTTGTGTTGCAACCCGCCCCCAGCCACCCTGTCTGCCGCCGCCGCCCACGGGCCTGGGGGGCCCGGAGCACGCTGCCAGTGTTGTCATGACTGTTTTTTCATCCAGCTATTGCGCTGCTGCCGCACTACAATCCGCCGCTATGTCTGCCAAACCGTCTTCCGTGTCCACCAGTAGTGACTATTCCGAAGGGTCCATCCGCGTGCTCAAGGGCCTGGAGCCCGTCAAGCAGCGCCCGGGCATGTACACCCGCACCGACAACCCCCTGCACATCATCCAGGAGGTGCTGGACAACGCCGCCGACGAGGCGCTGGCCGGCCATGGCAAGAAGATCAAGGTCACGCTGCACGCCGACGGCTCGGTGAGCATCGAGGACGACGGGCGCGGCATCCCCTTCGGCATGCACCCCGAGGAAAACGCGCCGGTGATCGAGCTGGTCTTCACCCGCCTGCACGCGGGCGGCAAGTTCGACAAGGGCAGGGGCGGTGCCTACAGCTTCTCGGGCGGCCTGCACGGCGTGGGCGTGAGCGTGACCAACGCGCTGGCCACCCGCCTGGAAGTGAGCAGCCACCGCGAAGGCAAGGTCGCCCGGCTGGTGTTTTCGGCCGGCGACGTGGTCGAGCCCCTGGTGACCCGCGCGCTGGAAGCCGGCGAGCGCAAGCAGGGCACGACCGTGCGCGCCTGGCCTGATGCCAAGTATTTCGAGTCGAGCGCGCTGCCCATGGGCGAGCTCACCCACCTCTTGCGCAGCAAGGCGGTGCTGATGCCCGGCGTGTCGGTGACCCTGGTCAACGAGAAGACGCGGGACACCCAGACCTGGCAGTACAAGGGCGGCCTGCGCGACTACCTGATGCAGACGCTCAGCGGCGACCCGGTGATCCCGCTCTTCGAGGGCGAGGGCTTTGCCGACCGCAACAACGAGAGTTTTGCCGAGGGCGAGGGCGCCTCCTGGTGCGTGGCCTTCACCGAAGACGGCCAGCCCATGCGCGAGAGCTACGTCAACCTGATTCCCACCAGCGCCGGCGGCACGCACGAAAGCGGCCTGCGCGACGGCCTGTTCAACGCCGTCAAGAGCTTCATCGAGCTGCACAGCCTGCTGCCCAAGGGCGTCAAGCTGCTGCCCGAAGACGTGTTCGCCCGTGCCAGCTACGTGCTCTCGGCCAAGGTGCTCGATCCTCAGTTCCAGGGCCAGATCAAGGAGCGGCTGAACTCGCGCGACGCGGTGCGCCTGGTCAGCGGCTTCGTGCGCCCGGCGCTGGAGCTCTGGCTTAACCAGCACGTGGACTACGGCAAGAAGCTGGCAGAACTCGCCATCAAGGCCGCGCAGACGCGCCAGAAGGCCGGCCAGAAGGTCGAAAAGCGCAAGGGCTCGGGCGTGGCCGTGCTGCCCGGCAAGCTCACCGACTGCGAAAGCCGCGACATCGCCCACAACGAAGTCTTCCTGGTCGAGGGCGACTCCGCCGGCGGCAGCGCCAAGATGGGCCGCGACAAGGAAAGCCAGGCCATCCTGCCGCTGCGCGGCAAGGTGCTCAACACCTGGGAGGTGGAGCGCGACCGCCTGTTCGCCAACAACGAGATCCACGACATCTCGGTGGCCATCGGCGTGGACCCGCATGGCCCGAACGACACGCCCGACCTCTCGGGCCTGCGCTATGGCAAGGTCTGCATCCTGTCGGACGCCGATGTGGACGGCTCGCACATCCAGGTGCTGCTGCTCACGCTGTTCTTCCGCCACTTCCCCAAGCTCATCGAGACCGGCCACATCTACGTGGCGCGCCCCCCGCTGTTCCGCGTGGACGTGCCGGCCCGCGGCAAGAAGCCCGCCGCCAAGATGTATGCGCTGGACGACGGCGAGCTCACCGCCATCCTCGACAAGTGCGCCAAGGACGGCGTGGCCCGCGAGAAGTGCCAGATCAGCCGCTTCAAGGGCCTGGGCGAGATGAACGCCGAGCAGCTGTGGGAAACCACGCTCAATCCCGACACCCGCCGCCTGCTGCCGGTGCAGCTGGGCGACATGGACTTCGCCGCCACCGAAGGCCTGATCACCAAGCTCATGGGCAAGGGCGAGGCGGCCTCGCGGCGCGAGCTGATGGAACTGCACGGCGATGCGGTCGAGATCGACATCTGACCGGACCCGCCACCCACGGTGTCTGTGATGAAGAATCCACACAAAAACAGGCTCTTGCGCTTGTATTTATTGGGCTTTCTGCTATGTTTTATGCAGCAATCGGCCCAGGCGGACCTGTGGGCGCACGTGGACGAGCGGGGCGTGACGCATTTCGCCGCCGAGCAGGTGGACACGCGCTACCAGCTGTTTTTTCGTGGCAGTGATTTCGACTCGACCCGCGACGCCCCGGCCAACGCACCGCCCATGCCCTACGCGCTGCCTGCGGCCGGTGCGCGCTTGCTGGCCTTTTTTGACATCGCGCCCGACTACAAGCGCGTCAAGCACCACCTGCGCGCCGCCGCCAGCAAGCACGGCGTGGACTACGAATTGCTGCAGGCCGTGATCGCCACGGAATCCGGCTTCGACGCCACGGCCGTGTCGCCCAGGGGCGCCGTCGGGCTCATGCAGGTGATGCCCGCCACGGCCAGCCGTTTTGGCGTGAGCGCGGATGCCAGGCGCTCGGTGGAGCAGAAGCTGGCCGACCCGGCCGTGAACGTGCCCACCGGCACGCGCTACCTGCGCCACCTGCTGGACCTGTTCCCCGGCCGCATGGACCTGGCCGTGGCCGCCTACAACGCCGGTGAAGGCGCGGTGCAAAAGGCGGGCAACCAGATTCCGGCCTTCAAGGA
Organism: Acidovorax sp. A79; assembly: GCF_041154505.1. Classification (GTDB taxonomy): domain Bacteria; phylum Pseudomonadota; class Gammaproteobacteria; order Burkholderiales; family Burkholderiaceae_C; genus Acidovorax. The sequence continues at coordinate 1,159,900 of NZ_AP028672.1, read as the reverse complement.
AACGCAGAACTATGTGCGCACCGTGCTGGGCCTGTACGCCCAGCTCAAGCCGCCAGCCCCGGTGCTGGCGCAGCGCGCCGTGCCCGGCCGCGTGCGCATGGAGCTTTCGGGGGGCGCGCAGAACCGGGGCAACCTGCCGCCCACCCGCGTGGCGCAGACGCAAAGCGCCCCCCAGAACGTGAACCCAGAAACTGTACCCAACGAATGAGCGACCAACCCACTCTCGATTTCACCACCGCCGGCGATGACGGAGGCGACTCCCTGGGCCTGGCGGGCTATGCCCAGCGCGCCTATCTGGAATACGCGCTGTCGGTCGTCAAGGGCCGTGCGCTGCCCGACGTGTGCGACGGCCTCAAGCCCGTGCAGCGGCGCATTCTGTATTCGATGGACCGCATGGGCCTGGGCTACAGCGGCCCCACGCGCAACACGGCGGCCAAGCCGGTCAAGAGCGCCCGCGTGGTGGGCGACGTGCTGGGCCGCTTCCATCCGCACGGCGACCAGTCGGCCTACGACGCCCTGGTGCGCATGGCGCAGGACTTCGCCCAGCGCTATCCGCTGATCGACGGCCAGGGCAACTTCGGCAGCCGCGACGGCGATGGCGCCGCGGCCATGCGCTACACCGAGGCGCGCCTGTCGCGCATCACCAGCCTGCTGCTCGACGAGATCGACGAGGGCACGGTCGATTTCATGCCCAACTACGACGGCAGCACGGAGGAGCCGCGCCAGCTGCCCGCGCGGTTGCCGTTCGCGCTGCTCAACGGCGCCAGCGGCATCGCCGTGGGCCTGGCCACCGAGATCCCGAGCCACAACCTGCGCGAGATCGCCGATGCCTGCATTGCGCTCATCAAGACACCTTCGCTCAGCGCCGAAGACCTGCTGGCCCTGGTGCCCGGGCCCGACTACCCGGGTGGCGGGCAGATCATCAGCGCTGCGTCCGACATCGCCGACGCCTACCGCTCCGGCCGCGGCAGCCTCAAGGTGCGCGCGCGCTGGAAGATCGAGGAACTCGCGCGCGGCCAGTGGCAGCTCGTCGTCAACGAGCTGCCCCCGGGCGTGAGCTCGCAGAAGGTGCTCGAGGAGATCGAGGAAATCACCAACCCCAAGGTCAAGGCCGGCAAGAAGGCGCTGAGCCAGGACCAGACCCAGCTCAAGGCCAGCATGCTGGCCGTGCTGGACGTGGTGCGCGACGAGTCGAGCAAGGACGCGCCGGTGCGCCTGGTGTTCGAGCCCAAGACCGGCAAGACGCCGCAGCAGGAGCTGGTCACCGCGCTCCTGGCCCACACCAGCCTGGAGACCTCGGCGCCGATCAACCTGACCATGGTGGGCCTGGACGGCCGGCCGGTGCAGAAGTCGCTGCGCCTGATGCTCGAGGAGTGGATCTCCTTCCGCCAGGGCACCATCACCCGCCGCTCGCAGCACCGCCTGGGCAAGGTGCTGGACCGCATCCACATCCTCGAGGGGCGGCAGATCGTGCTGCTCAACATCGACGAGGTGATCGCCATCATCCGTGCGGCCGAGGATCCCAAGGCCGCGCTGATCGCGCGCTTCAACCTCAGCGATCGCCAGGCCGAGGACATCCTTGAAATCCGCCTGCGCCAGCTCGCGCGGCTCGAAGCCATCAAGATCGAGCAGGAGCTCAAGGAACTGCGCGAAAGCCAGGGCAAGCTCGAGGACATCCTGAACAACCCGGGTTCGCTGCGCCGCCTGATGGTCAAGGAGATTGAGGCCGACGCCAAGACCTTCGCTGACGCGCGCCGCACGCTGATCCAGGCCGAGAAGAAGGCCGTGGCCGAGGTCAAGGTGGTGGACGAGCCCGTGACCGTGGTGGTCTCGCAAAAAGGCTGGGTGCGTGCGCGCACCGGCCATGGCCACGAGGCGGCGAGCTTCGCCTTCAAGGCCGGCGACGGCCTGTACCGCACCTTCGAGTGCCGCACGGTGGATACCCTGCTGGCCTTCGGCAGCAATGGCCGGGTGTACTCGGTGCCGGTGTCGGTGCTGCCCGGCGCGCGCGGCGACGGCCAGCCCGTGACCACGCTGATCGAGCTCGAGTCGGGCACGCAGCTCCTGCACTACTTCGCCGGGCCGGCCAGTGCCAGCCTGCTGCTGTCCAACTCGGGCGGCTATGGCTTCCTGGCCTCGGTGGAGAACATGGTCTCGCGCCAGAAGGGCGGCAAGGCCTTCCTCACGCTGGGCGAGGGCGAGACCGTGTGCCCCCCTTCACATGCGGCGGGCAGCACCGGTGGCCAGCCGCTCGCGCCGGCCACGCACGTGGCCTGCGCCTCGGCGGGCGGGCGCATCCTGACCTTCGAGATCACCGAGCTCAAGACCATGGCCAATGGCGGCCGTGGCCTGATGCTGATCGACCTGGAGGCCAAGGACACGCTGGCCGGTGCCGCGGCCTATACGCGCAGCATCCGCATCGAGGGCATCGGCCGGGGTGGCAAGGAGCGCGAGGAGACCCTGGAGATCCGCTCGCTCAACAACGCCCGGGCCGCGCGCGGGCGCAAGGGCAAGGCGGCCGACCTGGGCTTCAAGCCTGCGGCCGTGGCGCGCGTGGAGTAACAGCGTGTTCAATGCCTTCTGGGAGGTTGCATTGGAGTGCAATCGCCCGATTTCACTCCAACCCTTGGGTCAAGGTACTTGTGCGACTCCAAAAAGACGTTGAACACGCTCCAAGCGATGGCGCGCTCACCCACGCTGGATGAGCTGCGCCGCTACGCGATTGCACGCAGCCTGTTCAAGCCGCTGACGCTGCCCGGCGCGATCCGCAAGCTTGGTTTTGTGCAGGCCGACCCGATGCGGGCGCCCGCGCGGGCGCAGGACCTGATCCTGCGCATGCGGGTGCGCGGCTACCGCGCGGGTGACCTGGAGCGCCGCTACGAACGGCTGGGCATCGAGGAAGATGCCTTCGTCAACTACGGCTTCGTGTCGCGCGACATGCTGGCGCTGCTGCACCCGCGCACGCCGCGCCGGCCCTGGGATGTGGCCACCACCGGGCGCGCGCGCGAGGTGCTGGCCTTCGTGCAGGAGCGGGGCGTGGTGCACCCGCGCGAGGTCAGCGAGGCGTTTGCGCACCATGGCCGCGTGGCGGGCTATTGGGGCGGAGAGCTCAACGCGAGCACCCGCCTGCTGGATGCCATGCACCACCACGGCTGGCTGCGGGTGTGCCGCCGCGAATCGGGCACCCGGGTGTATGCGCCGGTGGAGCACCCCGGGCAGGATGCCAGCCCCGCCGCCCGCATGGCGCGTGCCGAAGCCCTGGTCGACCGCATCGTGGCCCTGTATGCGCCGCTGCCCGCGCCCAGCCTGGGCTACCTCGTCACTTTGCTGCGGTACGGCGCCCCACAACTGGCGGCCGAAGCGCGCGCGGTGGCCAAGGCCGCGCAGTCGCGCTACGGCCATGCGGTGGTCGACGGCACGGCCTGGTTCTGGCCCGCGCAGGAGAACCCGGCATCGCGCCGCCACCAGCCAGACGCGGGCGTGCGGCTGCTGGCACCGTTTGATCCCGTGGTCTGGGACCGCCGCCGCTTCGAGATGCTGTGGGGCTGGGCGTACCGGTTCGAGGCGTATGTGCCCGCCTCCAGGCGCACCATGGGCCACTATGCGTTGCCCGTGCTGTGGGGCGAACAGATGGTGGGCTGGGCCAACCTGCGCATGGAGCGCGGGCAACTGCGGCACGCGCTGGGTTTTGTGGCGGGCCGCCCGCCCCGCGGCGCGGTTTTTCGGCGCGCGCTGGACGAAGAGCTGGCGCGTTTCGAAACCTTCCTGGGGGCCGGGGCCTGACGGCCTGCTGCCGTGCCTGGATCAGCGCTTCAGCATTTGCCCGCGGCTTTGCTGAGCGCGTTGCAGGAGGCCGGGGCGGCTGCAGGTGCCGCCGCCTTGCCCGCCATCGGCGTGCAGATGGCATCCGAATTCGGCGTCTGTCCGAACGACATGGCTTTCTGGAACCCCGTGGCGGAGTACATGTAGCACTGGTAGGTGGCGCCGTCGGTGGTCTTGGCGGTGTAGTTGATGCGTCCGCCGGTTTCTTCGCTCTTGTGGGTGATGGTGAAGGCGCCCACCTGGCGGCCAATGGCCGCCGAGGTGCGCTGTTCCAGTCCCTCCTGGCTGATGGTGGCGGCGCATCCGGACAGGCCCAGTGCGATCAGGAAGGGGGCGCCGAGTTGCGCGCGGCGGAACGTGCGGGAGGTTGTCATGTGATGGTGGCCTTGGGAGATGGATTCGGGCCAGTTTGACGGCTGCGCCGCCGCGCGTGAACCCGACCACGGTAGGGTTGCCATGCCGGTCCGTGAAAGACCGGTGTTGATCCTGCCGCCGGCTTGGCGGCAAAGCGGCCCGTGCGTGCAGCCCAGTGCGTGGGCCTCGCCCATTGCCAGCTATCTCGCAGACTGCCCGATTCGCCGCCCTGGAAGGGCCGGGTGGCTGGGCCAGGCGGCACCCGGGCGCCCCTGTTGCCCTGAGCCCTTGCGCAGCGTGGTTCGGGGCTGCAATGCGGGGCCTTGCCGTGCAGCGCGGGCCCTGGGGATGACCCTCATGCATCAGGTCCGGGTTTGTGCAATGGTGTAACAGCGTGCAAATATCTGCGCGCCAACACAAGGCTGCAGGAGAACACCATGCCCAAGCGATTCCGGATGGCCCATAAACTCTGGATGGCGGTCTTGCTGATCGTGGTGCTGCTGGCGGCGGTGGTGGGGTTTTCCGGCTATCGCTCGGCCAAGGTGCAGGCCGAGGCGGACATGATGACCAAGGACATGGAGGCGCGTGTGCAGGCGGCGCTGCGCTGGTCCGGCCTCACCGAGACCAATGCGGCGCGCACTCAGGCGCTGATCGTGAGCAGCGACAACGCCGTCGAGGCCGAGTTCAAGGACCTGATCGCGGCGACTTCCGCGCAGATCAGCGAGGTGCAGAAATCGCTCGAATCCATGGCGCTGTCCGAAGCCGACAAGGCGCAGATGGCCAAGATCGCCGCCGCCCGCAAGACGATGACGGACCTGCGCGGCCAGGCCCGCAAGCTCAAGGGCGATGGCCAGCAGGACCAGGCGGTGGTGCTGGTCAAGCAGTCGTACAACCCGGCCGTGGCCGCCTACCTGCAGACACTGCGGGACTTCGTGCAGCAGCAGCAACAGACCGCCGAGGTCCGGCAGCGGGAGATGGCCGCGTCGCGCATGCTCACCGTGAAGATCGCCGCCGTGGCCGTGGGCCTGCTGCTGCTGGCCATCGTGGTGGGCGCCTACTACCTGATCGGCAGCATCCAGCGGCCGCTGGAGCAGGCCAGCGGGCTGGCCGAGCGCATCGCGGGTGGCGATCTGAGCATGCAGGAATCCGTGACCCGGGGCGATGAGTTCGGTGACCTGCTGCGCTCGCTTTACACCATGAGCAGCGCCCTGGGTCGGATGGTGCACCAGGTGCGCCAGAGCACCGACAGCATCGCCATCGCCAGCGCCGAGATCGCCACCGGCAACCATGACCTGTCGTCCCGCACGGAGCAGACCTCCAGCAACCTGCAGCAAACAGCCGCGGCCATGGAGCAGTTCACGAGCACCATCCAGCAAAGCGCGGGCAGCGCGCAGCAGGCCAGCAGCCTCGCGGCGGGCGCCACGGGCGTGGCGCGCCGTGGCGGCGAGGTCGTGACCCAGGTGGTGGTCACCATGCAGGACATCAACCACAGCAGCAAGAAGATCGCCGACATCATCGGCGTGATCGACGGCATCGCGTTCCAGACCAACATCCTGGCGCTGAACGCGGCGGTGGAGGCGGCGCGCGCGGGCGAGCAGGGGCGTGGCTTCGCCGTGGTGGCCAGCGAGGTGCGCAGCCTGGCGCAGCGCAGTGCCGAGGCTGCCAAGGAAATCAAGCAGCTCATCAGCGCATCGGTGGAAAAAGTGGAGGCGGGCTCGCGGCTGGTGACCGATGCCGGCACCACCATGACCGACATCGTGCAGTCGGTGCAGCGGGTGACGGACATGATTGGCGAGATCACCGCCGCCTCCTCGGAGCAGAGCGCCGGGGTCTCGCAGGTCAACCAGGCGATTGGCAACCTGGACCAGATGACCCAGCAGAACGCGGCGCTGGTGGAGGAGAGCGCCGCCGCCGCGCAGAGCCTGCGGGAGCAGGCGGACCAGCTGGCGCAGGTGGTGTCGATGTTCAAGGTGAATGCCGCCAGCCATGGACCGGCGCAGGCGGCCATTGGCGCCGCCCGTGCCGCGGCCGCCCAGCGGGCGCCCCTGCCCGCGGCTTCCGCCACGGCACCGCGGCCTCCCTCCGCAGCCCCGGCGGCCAAAGCGGCCCACCGGCCGGCGGCGGCCAAGGCGCAGGCGGCGCCTGCCGTGTCCGGGCCTTCCAGCCGCAAGCCGGCGGTGGCCCAAGGGTCTGAAGAGGAATGGGAGTCTTTCTGACCCCTGCTGCCTGTGTGCGGTGATTGGGCCGCCGCGGGGCATGCCGCGCGGCCGGGCCACTCGATCTGGCTGTCCAGCATTGCGGGCCGGCGTTCCCGCCCGCCTATTGATTCCAGACCCCGCGGATCATCGACGTCAGCGCCACCGTGAGCGGATCGCTGGCCCCTTCCGCCGAGGTGACGAGATAGAGTTTTGCATCAAGCTGCGCAGGCCCCCAGATCATCCAGTCCTGGCGCTCGCTGCCCCGGACTGCGACCTCTTCGCGCAGCAGCGCGCACCCGCTGCCAGCGCGCACATAGGCGTCCAGCCCGCTGGTTTCCTCTGCCTGCATGACAATGCGCGGCGCCAGGCCCTGGCGCTCGAACAGTGCCCGCATCAACTGGTGGATGTGGGAGTCGGCCAGGCCGTCGACCCAGGGCAGTTCGGCCAGCGTGCGCCACCCGCCCCGCTGCACGGACTCGCTCATCCGCACAGGCACCGCCACCCGGTAGGTCACCGAACGCAAGGCGACCCATTGCAGGTCGCGCGGCGGATTGGCGTCGATGAAGTAGCCCGCGGAAAGTGTGCCGGCGCGGATGAGGTCCAGCAATTGCAGCGATGAGTAGCTGCGCGTGCGCAGCTCCACCAGGGGCAGTGCCTGGTGCACGCTGGCGGCCATCTCCCCCAGCCGCAGGAAGTCGGCAGGCTCGCTGGGCAGGCCGAAGTCAATGCGTCCCGTCAGCTCGCCGCGCAGCTGCCGGGCCACCGAACTCAGTTCGCTGCCCGCGGCCAGCAACGCCTCTGCCTTGGGCAGCAGCAGTTCACCGGTGCGCGTGAGCGTGAGCCGGCCGGCGCTGCGGTCGAACAGGGTCACGCCCAGGCTCTGCTCCAGGCTCTTGAGTTGTCCGGTGACCGCCGGCTGGGTGACGTGCAGTGCTTCGGCCGCCTTGGTGACGTTGCCGATGCGCGCGACGGTGACAAAGGCCCGGACTTGATAGAGTTCCATCGCTCACACGCTGCGCACGGCTCATCTGCTGTACAGGCGGACCAGGGAGGGATCGATGCCGACCGACACCGCACCGCCGGCCGGAAATTTCGACAGGCCTGCGTGGTGTGGCTGGTCGATGACCACGGCATGCGGGCCGACCTGCACCTGGTAGCGCGCAAATGCACCGTGGAACTCGACCGTCTCGACCATGCCTGGCAGCCACACGAAGCGCGCGTCGAGCCGCGCGTCCGCCACGTCGAGCCGGATGGTCTGCGGCCGGATGGCCACGATGACGCGGCGGCCATCCTCGGGCACCGCATCGGAGCTGATCACGATCTCGCCCCAGCCCGGGACGTCAAGGGAAACGGCGTTTCCGCGGCTGCAGCGGACGGTTCCCTCCAGCATGTTCATGGTGCCGACAAAGCCGGCGACGAACGGGGTGGCGGGGTAGTCGTAGAGCGCGATCGGGGTGCCGATCTGCTGCACACGCCCGTTGTTCAGGACGGCAATCCGGTCGGCGCTGGTCATTGCTTCTTCCTGGTCGTGTGTCACAAAAATCGTGGTGATGCCCAGCCGCCGCTGCAGCTTGAGCAGTTCCTGGCGCATCTGCACGCGCAGTGAACGGTCGAGGTTGGACAGGGGCTCGTCGAGCAGCAGCACCTGGGGCTGGGTTACCAGCGTGCGCGCCAGCGCGACCCGCTGCTGCTGGCCGCCCGACAGCTGGCTCGGATTGCGGTGGGCGAAGGCGCCCAGTTCCACCTGGTCGAGCACCTCCGACACGCGCTGCTCGATCACCTTGCCGGGAAGCCTTCGTTCCACCAGCCCGAAGGCGACGTTCTCCCGCACGTTCAAGTGGGGCCACAAGGCGTAGTTCTGGAACACCACGCCCACGCGTCGCTCCCATGCGGGCTCGGTGGTGAGTTCCCGCCCGTCGATGACAAGCCGCCCGGCCTGGTGCTGGAGAAAGCCCGCGATGACGCGCAGCAGGGTGGACTTGCCGGAGCCGGAGGGCCCCAGCAGCGCGAAGAACTCGCCCGGCTCGATCTCCAGCGTCACGCCGTCCAGCACCACGACGCTGCCGTAGGAGAGCTGCAGTTGCTCACATCTGACACTGACCCTGTTCATGCGCGCTGCTGTTCCTGATGTCTGGCGGTTGCACAAGCCATTGCCACGAGTGTCGTTGCGATGGCCGCTTCTACGCATCGGGACTAATGCCCGGTAGGGAAAGGCCCCGGGGGTTGAGCCGGGGGCTCGATTCAGGCAGGCAGCAGCCGTGTCTGCGCCGGCTCCAGGCCAATGCCCACGGGGCTGCCGGCCACGAACTTGGATGCGCCCAGGTGGTGCGGCTGGTCCACGGCCACGGACTGCGTCCCCACCCGGACCTGGTAGCGCGTGGCCTCGCCCAGGAACTCGCTGGATTCGACGATGCCGTTCATCCAGACGTAGCGCATGTCACTGCGCGCCGCCGCGGCATCGATCTGCAGCGCATGCGGCCGGAAGCTGAGTACCGCCCGTCCGCTGGCCGGGGCATGGCCGTGCGCGGGCACCTGCAGCCGTCCCACACCCTCGATGTCGAGGGTGACGTCATGCCCGTCGCGGGCTTGCACCGTGCCCTGCAGCAGGTTCATGGTGCCGACGAAGCCGGCCACGAACTCGTTGGCAGGCAGGTCGTACAGGTCCTGGGGCGTGCCCACCTGCTGCACCACGCCCTTGTCGAGCACCGCCATGCGGTCGGCCGTGGTCATGGCCTCTTCCTGGTCGTGCGTGACGAAGATGGTGGTGATGCCCAGGCGGCGCTGCAGCTGCAGCAGTTCCTGGCGCATCTGTACGCGCAGCGACTTGTCCAGGTTGGACAGGGGCTCGTCCAGCAGCAGCACCTGCGGCTCGATCACGATGGTGCGCGCCAGCGCCACGCGCTGCTGCTGCCCGCCGGACAGCTGGCCCGGCCGGCGCCGGGCAAAGCGCTCCAGGCCCACGGTGGCCAGCGCGGCCTCGACCTTGCGGACCTGCTCGGCCTTGGAGACCCGGCGCTCCACCAGGCCGAAGGCCACGTTGTCCCAGACGCTCAGGTGCGGCCACAGCGCATAGCTCTGGAACACCATGCCCACGTTGCGTTGCCAGGGCGCCATCCCGGTGACGTCGCGCCCGTCGATCAGCAGCTCTCCGTGCTGGTGCTGGTTGAAGCCGGCGATCAGGCGCAGCAGGGTGGACTTGCCGGAACCGGACGGCCCCAGCAGCGCAAAGAACTCGCCCGGCCTGATCTCCATGTGGATGTCCTTCAGGACTTCGTTGCTGCCATAGGCCAGGCGGATGCCGCGGCATTGGACACTGATTTTTTTCATGGTGCTTGTCTCCAATCGGGGGGAAGGGCAGGGCTCAGGTGCGTACCGGAGCAACTTCTGCGGGGAGGATGGGCAGGGGAGGCAGGTCTTCATCGACCGGCCGCTGCTTCAGGCGGCTGCCGGTGCGCTCCACGATCACGTGGGAGGCATAGGTGCCGATCGCGACGACCGCGATCGCCAGAACGCCCAGTGCCGCGCCAGGGCCACGGCCCGCGATGCTCTGCATGTACAGGTAGATGCCATAGCTCATGGGCGCCTGCGACTGCGAGGAGGTCAGCAGGATGGTGGCCGACAGCTCGACCGCCGCCGTGATGAAACTGGTGACGAAGCCAGCCAGGATCCCGCCCGCCATCAGCGGCACGACGACGCGCCGGATGGTGCGCATCTTGGTCGCGCCGAGGCTTTCGGCGGCCTCCTCCAGCGAAATGTGCACCTGCTGCAGCGCGGCGACGCAAGAGCGCAGGGCATAGGGCAGCCGGCGCACGGCATAGGCAATCATGATCACCACCCAGGTGCTGGTGAGCAGCACGTCGGTGCCTGGCACCAGGACACCCTTGAAGAAACGCAGGTAGCCGATCGCCAGCACCAGCCCCGGCACGGCCAGCGCCGCCGTGGCGATCCAGTCCAGCCACTGGCGGGCCGGCAACCGGGTGCGCATGATCAGATAGGCGATGGTCGTGCCCAGCAGCACGTCGATTCCGGCCGCCATGCCGCAGTACAGCAGGGTGTTGGAGATCATGCCGCCAGCGTCCTGGAACACGGTGGCGTAGTGGGCCGCCGTGAAGCCGTCGGGCAGCGGGGCGAAGCTCCACACGGAGGCGAACGACAGCAGCAGCACGCCGATGTGAGGGGACAGCGTCAGCAGCAGGATGAAGCCGATCCACGCGTAAGTCAGCACCGTGCCCAGCGGGGAAAGCCTGCGGCGCTGGATGGCGCCGCCGCCCTTTTGCGTGGTCGCATAGTCCTTGCCCTTGAGCACGCGGGCCGACAGCGCCATTGCCGCGATCGAGAAGGCAATCATCAGCACGCTGATGACGTAGCCCAGCGGGTCGTCGATGCCCACCTGGGTGATGCGCAGGTAGGCCTGCGGCGCCAGCATGTTGGTGGTGCCCAGCACCAGCGGCGTGCCCAGGTCGTCGAACACCTTGACGAAAACCAGCGACGCCCCCGCCACGAAGCCGGGCATCGCCAGCGGGAAGATGACCCGGCGGAACAGGCGCCAGCCGCGGCAGCCCAGGTTCAACGCCGCCTCTTCCATGGCGCCATCGATGTTCCGCAGCGCCAGCGTCAGGTTCATGAGGATGAAGGGGAAGTAATGCAGCGCCTCGACGAAGATCACGCCGTTGAGGCCGTCCATGATCGGAACCGTGAAACCCAGGTGCTGCTCGAGCAGCAGGTTCACCGTGCCCGAGCGGCCGAAGATCAGCTGCATCGCCACCGCGCCGACGAAGGGCGGCATGATCAGCGGCAGCACCCCCAGGGTCTGGATCAGCAGCGCGCCGCGGAACTCAAAGCGCACCGTGAAATAGGCCAGCGGCACGGCGATCAGCGCCGCCGCGATCGTGGCCATGGTGGCGACGTAGAGGCTGTTCCAGAAAGCCTCGGTCATCAGCGGCTGGTGGAAGAAGGCCGCGAAATGGCCCAGGGTCAGGCTGCCGTCGGCGTTGACGAAGGCCGAGAAGAACACCCAGGCGACGGGCAGCACCAGGAACAGCAGCAGGAAGGCCAGCACCAGGCCGGCCGCCAGCCAGGCGCCCGGCCGGGCCAGATGGAAGATGCGCGACATGAGTGGTCCTTTACTTGGCAAGGGCCCGGGCTTCTTCGGCGAGCTGGCGCGCCATCCGGTAGTTGTCGAGCGCCTTGCTGTTCCAGCCGCCTTCGGTGGCCGTCACCTCCCTGTTGGTGTCCGCGTTCTTCTTGTTGGACGTGAACAGGTTCAGGAACGCCGGATCCTTGGCCATGGCCTCGGTCACGGGGGGCGTGAAGGCCAGTTCGCGCGCCCGCCTGACGCGGTTGGCGGCCTCGGTGTTGGGTTTTCCGGCCAGGGCTGCCTCGGCCTGGTGGATGGCCAGCGTGGCCGCCTGCAGTTCCTTGTGGCGGAAGGTGATCACCTGGTCGAACAGGGCGGTCACCACGTAGTAGCGCGCGGCGGACAGCTCGGGATCGAACTTCACCTTGGCGCGCTTGGCGACCTCGAAGGCGTTGGGGTAGCCGGCGGGCATTTTCATCTTGTCCGGCGGCAGCACCGGCAGGCGCGCCAGCTGCGGGAGCGTAAGCAGTTCCTGACCTTCCCTGGACAGGGCGAAGCTGATGAAGCGCCGCGCCTCGGCCGGGTTCTTGCCCCCGCTGATGAGCGCAATGTTGGCCGGCACCACCGCGGTGACCGACGGGTAGGCGAACTCCACCGGAAAGCCCGAATACTTGCCGCTCAGGCCGAAGAAGTCGATCACCAGGCCGATGCCGAACTGTCCGTTGTTGACGCCGTCGGGCACGCCGAAGCTGCGTTCGGTGATCGCGGCCGAGTTGCCGGCAATCTGCAGCACCTGGTTCCAGCCCTTGTCCCAGCCCTCGCCCTGCAGGATGGCCTCGATCGTCAAGTGCGTCGTGCCCGAGCGGGAGGGCGAGCTCAGGGCCACGTGGCTGTGGTAGACCGGCTTGGTCAGGTCCGCCCACTCGGCGGGCGTGGGAAGCTTCTTGGCCGCGAGGTAGCGGGTGTTCCACATCAGCCCATAGCCCCCCAGGGCCTGGCCCAGGTAGAAGCCGTCCGGATCGTTGATGGGATAGCCGGCGATGTCCTTGGGCACCGCGGGATTGGCGAGGTCCGGAATGCGCTCGAGCAGCTTGCCCTTGCCCAGCACCTCGAACGCATCGGGCGCCGACGCCCAGAACACTTCGGGGCGCTGCCCCGCGCTGAGTTCGCGCACATAGGCCACGCCGGCGGTGGTGCTCTTGTTGAGGATTTCCAGCTTGATGTCGGGATGGGCCTTTTCGAAGGCGGTCTTGTAGGCCTGGGTCAGTTCCTTGGGAAAGGAGGTCACCACCGAGACGGTGCCGGCCTGGGCCCCGGCGGCGAGCAGGAATGCCGCCAACGCGGCAGTTTTGAGAATGGGGCGGATTGTCACGGATGTCTCCTTCAACGTTATGCGCGGCGGGTGCCGACAGGTCTTCTTGGGTCGGGTGAATGCTCCGCCAAAACCGGCAAGTGCGTCCAATCAGACTTTGTGATGCGCATCATCAAGCCGTGCATGCGCCTGGTGGTGCCGGGCGGCGGGCCTGCCGGGGGACATCCGGGAAAGTCCCAGGCGGGCGCGCCCTGCCGCGGGGGCGCCACAGGCGCGTTGCCTCCCGCGAGGCCACGCTGATCCTGGGCATCAGAAATGGTGATTGGATTCCCGCCAGCGCATTCCGTAGGCTTCGCCCGGCTCGATATGGCACGGGCCCCACGGCCTGCCACCGCATCGGCGTATCCATACCCACCACTGGAGACCTCCATGAAGATGAACAAGCTATTGCTCAGCGTCTGCTTTTCGCTGCTGGCACTGACTGGCAACGCTGCCCTGGCCAAGGGCGAGGCGCCTGCTGTCTACCTCGATGCCGCGCAACTCGATTCCACCCGCTTCATGGCGCCGCCCCCACCCGCGGAGGTGGCGGGCAAGGAGATCGAGCTGATGCTCGAACTGCAGCGATTGCGGACACCCGAACAGGCGGCGAGGTCGGTGGCCGATCTGGAGCAGAGCGTGTTCCGGTTTGCCGATGTCATGGGCCCCAAGTTCACGGAGCAGGGCCTGCCCCTGGTCGCTGCCTTCTTCAAGCGGCTGTACAAGACCGAGAGCGGCTTCAACAAGCAAGGCAAGGAGCTCTGGAAGCGCGAACGTCCGCCCGTGGTGGACAAGCGCCTGCAACCGGTGGCCAAGTACTCGCACAGCGGCTCGTATCCGAGCGGCCATGCCGCCTTCGGTTTCCTGACCGGCATGGCGCTGGCGGACATGGTGCCCGAGTGGCGTCCGCAGATCCTGGCGCGCGCCAGGGAGTTTGGCGACAACCGGGTGCTGGGCGGGGTGCACTACCCCAGCGACGTGGAGGCCGGCAGGCAACTGGCCGTGCTGATCGCCGCATTGGCGCCGCAAAACCCCAGCTACCGCGCCGACTTCGGGGCCGCGAAGGCTGAACTGCGCCGGGTGCTCGAACTGCCCTGAGCGCCGGCCGCCCACATCGCCGCCGCTGCGATCCCCGCAGCGTCCCCCCGCCACACCGCGCCACCACCGCCATCGATCTGCATGCACACCGCATGCAGTGGCGCAGCGCGCCCGGCGTGGCTTCACAAGACCCCAAGGATTTCCACCATGCACAGCAACATCCACAAGTCGCTCCTCCTCGCCGCCGCGCTCGGTGCCACCGCCGTGCCCGCGCAGGCCCAGTCCTCCAACCTCACGCTGTCCGGCAAGCTGGACCTCGGGATCGGCAAGAACATCGGCGCCACGTCCAGTGAAATGCTGGACGGGGCGGGCAGCCGCCTGGCCTTTCGCGGCCAAGAGGACCTGGGCGGGGGCTGGCACGCCGCCTTCGGGCTGGAGCACCGTTTCTCGCCGGACACGGGCCAACCCGCCAATCCGAACATCTTCTGGCAGGGCTACTCGACCCTGGGCATCGGGCACGCCGCCTGGGGCACGGTCAACCTGGGCCGCCAGTACACCGCCGCCTACTCCACGGTGCAGAACGTGATCGATCCCTGGGGCGGCGACACCGTGGCCCAGCTGCGCACCGCATGGCGTGGCGGCATCTCGAAGACCCGTGTCTCCGACTCCGTGCGCTATGACTTGCGGCGCAAGGACCTGCACATCGCGGTCTCGTCCGCCGAGGCCCAGCAGGAGGCTTCCAACGCGGGGCCCCGCCGTCCGTTCTCGGTCGGGGCCAACACCCACGTCGGCCCGGTGCTGCTGGCCATCGGCTGGGAAGACCCCGCCCATGCGGACGACCACCTGCTGAGCCTGGGCGCGGCCTACAAGGTCGGCCAGGCCCGGCTGGCCCTCGGCCTGGCCCGGGGCGTGACCACCCGCAATGACGACTTCAAGTCCATGCTGCTGGGCGTGACCTACGGGGTGGGGGTGGGTGAAATCAAGGCCGGCTTCGTCACTGCCAAGACGCGCAAGCCGGATGGTTCGCTGCGTTCGGAAGCCCGCAAGTTCGGCATCGGCTACTTCCACCACCTGTCCAGGCGGACCTTCCTGTACACCAACGTGGCCCGCGACAGCAAGGCGGCCACGGAAAAGCTCGGCTACGACGTCGGTCTCCAGCACAACTTCTGAGCGCCAAGGGCCGGCACTGCCCGCAAGGGCGCCGCCGGCCAGCCGCCGGATTCCGCAACCCTTCCAGGAAGCTTTACCCATGACCACGCTTGCCGTCTACCCCTTGAGCGGGGCCGCCGCCTCGCGCCGCGGCCGCCGCGCCAAGATCGTCGCCACCCTGGGCCCGTCCAGTTCCGACGCCGCCACGATCCGGGCCCTGTTCGACGCCGGGGCCGATGTGTTCCGCCTGAACTTCAGCCACGGAAGCCATGCCCAGCACCGCGCCAGCCTGGAGATGATCCGGCGGATCGAACAGGAGCGTGGCCGGCCGATCGCCATCCTGCAGGATCTGCAGGGCCCCAAGCTGCGCATCGGCACGTTCGCCGATGGTCCAGTCGAGCTGCGGGCCGGTGCGCGCTTCAGGCTCGACCTGGAAGACCGCCCCGGGGACGCCAGCCGGGCGCCACTGCCGCACCCCGAGATCTTCGCGGCCCTGGTCGCCGGTACGGACCTGCTGCTCGACGACGGCAAGCTGCGGCTGCGCGTGACGGACTGCGGCCCCGGGTTCGCGGACACCGTGGTCATGGCGGGCGGGACCCTGTCCGAGCGCAAGGGGGTCAACGTGCCATCGGTCCTGCTGCCGATCTCGGCGCTCACGCCCAAGGACCGGGCCGACCTGGCGTTTGGCCTGTCGCTGGGGGTGGATTGGGTGGCGCTGTCCTTCGTCCAACGCCCCGAGGACCTGGACGAAGTCCATGCCATCGTGCAAGGGCGCGCCGGTGTGCTGGCCAAGCTGGAGAAACCGGCGGGGATCGATGCCCTGGACGCGATCATCGCGCGGGCCGACGCGATCATGGTCGCGCGCGGCGACATGGGGGTGGAGCTGCCGGCAGAGCAGGTGCCGCGCATCCAGAAGCGCATCGTCGGCGCCTGCCGCGCCGCCGGCAAGCCGGTCATCGTCGCCACGCAGATGCTGGACTCCATGGTCCATGCGCCGGTGCCGACACGCGCCGAGGCCTCCGATGTGGCGACGGCCGTCTACGAGGGCAGCGATGCCGTCATGCTGTCGGCCGAGTCGGCCTCTGGCCGCTACCCGCGCGAGGCGGTCGCGATGATGGGCCGCATCATCCGCGAGGTGGAGTCCGATCCGCACTACCGCGAGATCGTGGAAGCCTCGTCGCGCGCGCTGGACGGCGGCGTGGCCGATGTCATTTGCCAATGCCTGCGCACGGCGGCGGCACTGCTGCCCATGGCCGCCATCGTGACCTACTCGCGCTCAGGGGCGACGGCGCTGCGTGCGGCGCGGGAGCGGCCGGCCGCTGCCGTGCTGAGCATCACCCCGGACATGCACATCGCCCGCCGCCTGGCGCTGGCCTGGGGCATCCACTCGGTCCATGCCGATGCGCCGGTCAGCGGCGTGCCCGAGCTCGTCGAGCAGGCCCGCCGCGTGGCGCGCCAGGAGGGCATTGCCCGGGACGGTGACCAGCTGTGCATCGCCGCCGGTACGCCCTTCGGCGTCGTGGGCAGCACCAACTTCATCCACATCGCAAAGGCTTGAGCACCATGACAGCCATCAAGGACATTCACGGCATCGAGATCCTGGACTCCCGGGGCCACCCCACGGTGGCGGCCACGGTCGTGCTCCAGGACGGCAGCAGCGGCTTTGCGGCCGTGCCTTCCGGGGCCTCCACCGGGTCGCGCGAGGCGGTCGAGCTGCGCGACAGGGACATGCGGCGCTATGGCGGAAGGGGTGTCGCCCTGGCGGTGTCGCACGTCAATGGCGAACTGCGCCAGGCGTTGCGCGGCATGGACGCCAGCGACCAGGGGGCGCTGGACCGGCACATGATCGCGCTGGATGGCAGTGCGGACAAATCACGCCTGGGTGCCAATGCGATCCTGGCGGTTTCGCTGGCGGCCGCCAAGGCCCGGGCCGCGCAGCGCAAGCAGCCGCTGTACCGCGCGCTCGCCACTGGCGGCGTGGCGCCCCAGCTGCCGGTGCCGATGATGAACATCATCAATGGCGGGGCGCATGCCGACAACAACGTGGACATCCAGGAGTTCATGATCCTGCCCGTGCAGGCGCCCAGCTTCAAGGAGGCCTTGCGCCAGGGCGCCGAGGTGTTCCATGCGCTCAGGAGCCTGCTCAAGGCACAGGGCAGGACCACCGCGGTGGGCGACGAGGGCGGCTTCGCGCCCGACCTGCCCTCCAACGCCGCCGCGCTGGACATGATCCTGGCGGCCATCGAAACGACCGGGCTGCGCGCGGGCAAGGACATCTGGCTCGGCCTGGACGTCGCCAGTTCCGAGCTTTTGCACGAGGGCCGCTACGAGCTGGCTGGGGAGCACAAGGCCTACACGCCGGCCGAGTTCGTCGACTACCTGGCGCAACTGGTCGCGCACTACCCCATCCTGTCCATCGAGGATGGCCTGGCCGAGAGCGACTGGGAGGGCTGGGCGCTGCTCACGCGCAGGCTCGGCCAGCATGTTCAGCTGGTGGGCGACGACCTGTTCGTCACCAACACCGCGATCCTGGAGCGCGGCATTTCCGACGGCGCGGCCAACGCCATCCTCATCAAGCCCAACCAGATCGGCACCCTCAGCGAGACGCTGGCCGCCATCGACATGGCGGCGCGGGCCGGGTTCTCGGCCGTCGTGTCGCACCGCTCGGGAGAAACCGAAGACGTCACGATCGCAGACCTGGCCGTTGCCACCCGCGCGCGCCAGATCAAGACCGGCTCGCTGTGCCGTTCCGACCGCGTCGCCAAGTACAACCGCCTGCTGGCGATCGAGGAAGAGCTGGGCAGCGCGGGTGTCTATGCGGGCGCCGGGGCTTTCCCCGTGCCGGTTCGGCCTTGACCGCGAAGCGCCTGCACGCAGGGGCGCTTCGCCCGCTGTCCGCCGGGGCTCAGCCCTGTCCCAGTTCGGCGATCAACTCGATTTCCACGCAGGCACCCATGGGGATCTGCGCCACGCCGAAGGCGCTGCGTGCATGGACGCCGTTTTCGCCAAAGACCTGGCCCAGCAGCTCGCTGGCGCCGTTGGTCACCAGATGCTGTTCGGTGTAGTCGCCCGTGGAGTTCACCAGGCTCATCAGCTTGACGATGCGCCGCACGCGGGTGAGGTCGCCGCCGCAGGCCGCCTGCAGGGTGCCCAGCAGGTCGATGGCCACCGCGCGGGCAGCCTGCTTGCCTTCGTCGGTGCCGATGTCGCGGCCGAACTGCGCCACCCAGGGCTTGCCGTCCTTGCGCGCGATGTGACCGCTCAGGAACACGAGATTGCCCGTCTGCACGTAGGGCACGTAGGCGGCCGCGGGCACCGACACGGGGGGCAGGGTGATGTTGAGTTCCTTCAGCTTGTCGTAAACGCTCATGGTCTTCCTCGGTATGAAGTCAGTGAAAGGGATGGTGGGACGGCCGGTGCGGCGCTGCCGGCCATGCTGGCGGCACCGGGGGTGGCCGCGAGTGTTACACAGCCCGGTGCGCGGAATCCAGCGGCAGCGGCCCTGGCGCCGCATTAGCATCAGCCCATGCCCGCCATAAGCACCACTAATGCGATTGCGCCAGCCCCTGCGGGCACGGTCGGCGCGGGCGCCGCGGCCCCCGTGCCCTGGCTGGTGCCCGCATTGTTGCTGGGGGCGGTATCGGGTGCTGCGCTGCAGTTGCAGCAGCCCGCGCTGTGGCCCGCGGCCGCCTATGCGGCGCTGCTGGTGGTGGCATGCGCGCTGGGGTGGTGCGCGCGCGCGGTCCACGGGCGCCCTCGTGCGGCGGCGGGGCGCGGGGCCCGCGCGGCGGCCACCGTGCTCGCGCTGTGCGCCGGCGCGCTGGCGATGTTCGCGGGGGCCGGGCTGCGGGCCGTGGACTACATGGAAGAAGGCCTGGCGCCCGCGCTGGAAGGGCAGGACATCCGTGTCACCGGCGTGGTGGCCGCCATGCCGCAGGCCAACGAGGCCGGAACCCGGCTGCGCATGGACGTGGAGGCCGCGCGCCTGAACGGCTCCCCCGTGGCCCTGCCCACGCGCATCGAAGTGGCCTGGTACGGGGGGCCGTTCCTTGATCCCGGCGGAGCGGTGGACCTGCAGCGCCAGCCGCCCGCCTTGAAGGCGGGTGACCGCTGGGCGCTGACGGTGCGGCTGAAGGCTCCGCACGGGCTGCGCAACCCGCACGGGTTTGACTACGAACTGTGGATGTGGGAGCAGGGGGTGCAGGCCACGGGATATGTGCGCGCGGGCCCCAGGGATGAGCCTCCGGTGCATCTGCAATCGACCTGGCGGCATCCCGTGGAGCGGCTGCGGCAATCCGTGCGCGACGCGATCCTGGACCGCCTGGCCCGCGACGTGCACGGCGACGACCCCGCCCGCGCACGCATCGCGGGCGTGGTGGCGGCTTTGGTGACGGGTGACCAGCGTGCCATCGACCGTGCCGACTGGGACGTGTTCCGCGCCACGGGCGTCGCACACCTCATGAGCATTTCGGGCCTTCACATCACGCTGTTCGCATGGCTGGCCGCGCTGGCGGCGGGGGCGTTGTGGCGAAGGTCCACGCGGCTGTGCCTGGCGGTGCCCGCGCCGTCCGCCGCGCTGGCCGCCGGGGTGGCGCTGGCCGCGGCGTACGCCGTTTTCAGCGGCTGGGGCGTGCCTGCGCAACGCACGGTGACCATGCTGGGCGCCATCGCCCTGCTGCAGCTGTGCGGCCGCCGCTGGCCGTGGCCGCAGGTGTGGCTGCTGGCGTGCGCGGCCGTGGTGGTGGCGGACCCCTGGGCGCTCGCGCAGGCAGGCTTCTGGCTCAGCTTTGTCGCCGTGGGTATCTTGTTTGCTACTAATTCAGTAGCTGATGGCGCTTATCCATCCAGCGCCAGGCGGCGTTTTCATGCCTTGGTGCGCGAGCAGTGGGTGGTGACGCTGGCCCTCACGCCCCTGACCCTGCTGCTGTTCGGCCAGGTGTCCGTGGTGGGCTTTGCCGCCAATCTGGTGGCGATTCCCTGGGTCACCCTGGTGGTCACTCCGCTGGCACTGGGCGGGGTGCTGTGGCCGCCGCTCTGGAGCCTGGCCGCCTTCGGCCTGCAGCCGCTGGCGGTACTGCTGCAATGGCTGGCGCAGTGGCCCTGGGCCGTGCTCCACATGCCCGCGGCGCCGCTGTGGGCCGGCGTGCTGGCCGTGGCCGGGGGGGCGCTTGTGGCCGCGAGGTTGCCCTGGCGTCTGCGGTGGCTGGCCCTTCCGCTGCTGTGGCCCGCGCTGTGCTGGCAGCCCGCGCGGCCGGCGGCGGGACAGTTCGAATTGCTGGCGGCGGACATCGGTCAGGGCAATGCGGTGCTGGTGCGCACCGCGACCCACACCCTGCTGTACGACGCAGGGCCGCGTTTCAGCCGCGAAAGCGACGCGGGCCACCGCGTGCTGGTGCCGCTGCTGCGGGCGCTGGGCGAGCGCGTGGACGTGCTCATGCTCAGCCACCGCGATGCCGACCACACAGGCGGCGCGGCGGCGGTGCTGGCCCAGCAGCCGGGGGCCGAACTCACTGGTTCGATCGAGGCTGAGCACATGCTGCAGGCACTGCGCCCCGTCAGGCCCTGCGTGGCGGGCCAGCGGTGGACATGGGATGGCGTGTCTTTCGAGGTGCTGCACCCGGGGGCGCAAGACGCCGCCGCGCCCACCGTCCGGCCCAACGCGCTCAGTTGCGTGCTGCGCATCGCGGCCGCCGCAGAAAAAGGGGGAACGGGCTCCGTCGCGCTGCTGGCCGGTGACATTGAGGCCGCCCAGGAGCAGGCCCTGCTGGCGCGGGGCGCCGCGGTGCAGGCCGACGTGCTGCTCGTGCCCCACCACGGGAGCAAGACCTCGTCCTCGCCGGCGTTTCTGGAGGCCGTGGCACCGCGCACTGCTTTGGTGCAGGCGGGCTACCGCAACCGCTTTGGCCACCCTGCGGCCGAGGTGCTGCAGCGCTACCGGGAGCGGGGGATCCGCGTGGTGGAGTCGTCCCGCTGCGGGGCTGCCGCGTGGTCGTCGGCGAAATCCGCGCGGGTGGCGTGTGAACGCGACGTCGGCGCGCGGTACTGGCAGCATCGCATGGCACCGTGGCCGGAGTGATCTGCGGGCGCGGCGGGCCCAACGGCCTGCCGATGCACGGGGCCCCGGAAAGATTTTGAGCTGGTTCGGGGAGTGCGGGCGTACAACTTGCTATCCTGACAGCAGGAGGCCAGTTCATGCAGAAATTTGACGAGATGTACGCCATGCTGCCTTTCGATGGCAGCGATGTGCGGGAACACTACAAGCGCTATGCGCAGTGGTTGAACAAACAGCCCCCTGACGTGATGCAGGCCCGCCGGGCCGAGGCCGAGATGATCTTCCGGCGCGTGGGCATCACCTTTGCCGTCTACGGCGCCAAGGATGAGGGCGGGGCGGGCAACGAGCGGCTGATCCCGTTCGACCTGATTCCCCGCATCATCCCGGCCCACGAGTGGAGCAGCATGCAGCAGGGGCTGGTGCAGCGGGTCACGGCCCTCAACCGCTTCATCCACGACGTGTACCACGGCCAGGACATCATCCGCGCCGGCATCGTGCCCGCCGATCTCATCCTCAACAATGCCCAGTACCGGCCGGAGATGGCCGGCGTGCAGGTGCCCAAGAACATCTACGCGCACATCGCCGGCATCGATATCGTGCGCGCCCCCAATGCACAGGGCGAGGGCGAGTACTACGTGCTGGAGGACAACCTGCGCGTGCCCAGCGGCGTGAGCTACATGCTCGAGAACCGCAAGATGATGATGCGGCTCTTCCCCGAGCTGTTCAGCCTGCACAAGGTGGCGCCGGTGGCGCATTACCCCGACATGCTGCTGGAGACCCTGCGCGCCAGCGCGCCCGCCACGGCCGACGAGCCCACGGTGGTGGTCCTGACACCCGGCATGCACAACAGCGCGTACTTCGAGCATGCCTTCCTGGCCCAGCAGATGGGCGTGGAGCTGGTCGAAGGGCAGGACCTCGTGGTCAAGGACAAGTTCGTCTACATGCGCACCACGCGCGGCCTGCAGCGGGTGGACGTGATCTACCGCCGCGTGGACGACGACTTCCTCGACCCGCAGGTGTTCCGCCGCAACTCCACGTTGGGCTGCCACGGCCTCATGGAGGCGTACCGCGCCGGCAATGTCGGCATCTGCAATGCGGTGGGCACGGGCGTGGCCGACGACAAGTCGGTCTACCCCTACGTGCCCGAGATGATCCGCTTCTACCTGGGCCAGGAGCCCATCCTGAAGAATGTGCCCACCTGGATGTGCCGCAAGCAGGACGACCTGCAGCACGTGCTGGCGAACCTGAAGGACCTGGTGGTCAAGGAAGTGCACGGCGCGGGCGGCTACGGCATGCTCATCGGCCCGGCGGCCACGCAGGCCGAGATCGAGGACTTCCGCCGCGCGCTGCTGGCCAACCCGGCAGGCTACATCGCGCAGCCCACGCTCAGCCTGTCCAGCTGCCCCACCTACGTGGAGAGCGGCATCGCGCCGCGCCACATCGACCTGCGCCCCTTCGTGCTCAGCGGCCGCGAGGTGCAGATGGTGGCGGGGGGGCTCACGCGCGTCGCGCTGCAGGAGGGTTCGCTGGTGGTGAATTCCTCGCAGGGCGGCGGGACAAAGGACACCTGGGTGCTGGGGGAGCACACCGCCGCGCCGGCGCTGCAGTCGCAATCCATGGGCGGCATGACGCAATCACAGGGAGGATTCTGAAATGCTGAGCCGCACCGCCGACCATCTGTTCTGGATGTCCAGGTACACCGAAAGGGCGGAAAACACCGCCCGCATGCTCAACGTGAGCTACGAAACCTCGCTGCTGCCCCAGTCCGCCGACATGGCGCAGGAAGGCTGGGAAGGGCTGCTGTCCATCAGCGAGCTGATCCCGGCCTATGCCGCCAAGCATGGCAAGGTCACGCCGCAGCGCGTGCTCGAGTTCATGGTGCGCGACGGCGACAACCCCTCGTCCATCCTCTCGTGCCTGCGTGCCGCCCGCGAAAATGCGCGGGCCGTGCGTGGCGCCCTCACCACCGAGGTGTGGGAGACACAGAACCAGACCTGGCTGGAACTGCACCGCCAGCTCGAAGGCAGCGCCTTCGAACGGGATCCGGGGCAGTTCTTCGAATGGGTGAAGTACCGCTCGCACCTGTCGCGCGGCGTGGTGCTGGGCACCATGCTGCAGGAC
Organism: Acidovorax sp. A79; assembly: GCF_041154505.1. Classification (GTDB taxonomy): domain Bacteria; phylum Pseudomonadota; class Gammaproteobacteria; order Burkholderiales; family Burkholderiaceae_C; genus Acidovorax. The sequence continues at coordinate 1,136,741 of NZ_AP028672.1, read as the reverse complement.
GAGGCTTTTCATTTCCTGCGCATGGGCACCTTCCTGGAGCGGGCGGACAACACCGCGCGCCTGCTGGACGTGAAGTTCCATGCGGTGAAGAACGACTTCTTCGGCCGGGCCAGCGAGCGCAACCAGGAGAACGACTTCTACCATTGGAGCGCCATCCTGCGCAGCGTCTCGGCCTTCGAGGTCTACCGCAAGGTCTACCGCGACGTGATCACCCCCGGCCGCGTGGCCGACCTGCTGATCCTGCGCCGCGACATGCCCCGCTCGCTGCACGCCTGCCTGCGCGAAGTGGTGGACAACCTGGGCGTCGTGGCCAATCAGCAGTCGGCTGAAACGCAGCGCCGCGCGGGCCGCCTGCTGGCCGACCTGCAATATGGCCGCATCGACGAAATCCTGTCGACAGGGCTGCACGCGTTCCTCACGCAGTTCCTTGACCGGGTCAACGACCTGGGAGGGGGCATCAGCCGCGACTTCCTGGTGACCACGGGCGACTGAGCCGGCGCGGTACCGAAAGAAACCCCGCACGGCAGGCGGGCGCAGGCCGGGGGCTCAGGCCCCCGTGGCAGCAGATCCCTGGGGCCACTGCTGCGCCACGATGGTGCGGACATGCGCCACCGCCGAATCGCGGAGCGCATCGGTGCGCCAGCCGAGCTCGATGGCATAGCGCGGCATGGCGATCGGGCAGGGCAGAACCTGCAGGCCGGTCATCCGCGCGATTGCCTGGGCCGCATGCGCGGGCAGCGTGGCGACCGCGCGGGTTCCCGCCAGCAGGTAGGGCAGGGCGGCGAAATGCGTGGTGGATGCAATCACACGGCGCTTGTGGCCCGTGGCGGCCAGCACCTCGTCCACCACGCCGATGAAGCCGCCCGACGAGATGAGCACATGCTCGCGGTGCACGTAGTCCTCCACGCTCAGGCCGGGCGGGGCTGCGCCGCCGCGCCGCTTGCCCGCCCTGGCGACGGGGCCCGGCGCCACTGCGTCGATGAGGCAGGCGTACCCCCCTTCGCCCAGCGCCTGGTGGCTGAGCCAGCGTGTGGCGAACCCGCCGGCCGTGATCGCCAGGTCGATCTCGCGCGCCATGAGCATCTCGGCCACGATCTGGCTGTGCGTCTGCCGAAAGGCCAGGCGCAGGCCGGGCGCGTGCTGCGCCACGGCCCTCACCAGCGCCTGGCCCATCGCGATCTCGAAATCATCCGACATGCCGATCACCACGGACCGCCCCTGATAGCGGGCCTGGGGCGTGGAGCCCAGGGCGAGGCTCTCCCTGCATTTGTTCAGCGCTTCGCTGATCACGGGCTTGAGCTCCTGCGCGCGCAGCGTGGGCGCCAGGCCACGGCCGGTGCGGGTGAACAGCGGGTCGCCATATACATGGCGCAGCCGTGCCAGCGCCGCGCTCACGGCCGACTGGGTCACGCCCAGCCGCAGCGCCGCGCGCGTGGCCCCACCTTCCTCGTGCAAGGCCTCGAAGACGCGCAGGACGTTGAGATCAAATCCGATATCAATATCATTCATATCACTAAGCAACGGTGGCGGATTGATTCATCTTAGGGCTTTGGCAACACTGGGGGACCTCTTTCTCCCAAGGACTTCCACCATGCCCCTCACGACCGTTGCCGCCCTGCAGATCGGCTCTTCCCCCGCGGGTACCGCGCAGACGCTGGCCGATGTGCTCGCCCACGAGGCCGATATCCAGGCATCGGGCGCGCGGCTGGTGGTCATGCCCGAGGCCCTGCTGGGCGGCTACCCCAAGGGCGAGATCTTTGGCACGCGCCTGGGCTATCGCCTGCCGGAAGGGCGTGAGGCCTTCGCCCGGTACCACGCCAGCGCCATCGACGTGCCAGGGCCCGAGACGCAGGCACTGGCTGGCCTGTCGGCACGCACCGGCGCCACGCTCGTGCTCGGCGTGATCGAGCGCGCGGGCAGCACGCTGTACTGCACTGCCCTGTACTTCGACCCGGTGGAGGGGCTGGTGGCCAGGCACCGCAAGCTGATGCCCACCGGCACCGAGCGGCTGATATGGGGCATGGGAGATGGCTCCACCCTGCCGGTCGTCGAATCGGCCGCGGGCCGCGTGGGCGGCGTGATCTGCTGGGAGAACCACATGCCGCTGCTGCGCACCGCCATGTACGCGCAGGGTGTGCAGATCTGGTGCGCGCCCACGGTGGACGAACGCGACATCTGGCAGTGCTCCATGCGCCACATCGCGCACGAGGGGCGCTGCTTCGTGATCAGCGCCTGCCAGGTGCAGCCGTCGCCGCGCGAGCTGGGGGTGGAGGCGCCGGGGTGGGAGCCGGACCGGCCGCTCATCCGCGGCAACAGCGTGATCGTCGGGCCGCTGGGCGACGTGCTGGCGGGTCCGCTGCAGGGCCGGACAGGCTTGCTCACCGCGCAGATCGATGTGGAGGAGCTGGTGCGCGCGCGCTATGACTTCGATGTGGTCGGCCACTATGCACGGCCGGATATCTTCAATCTGCAGGTCGACCGCCGCGCCAGGCACACCGTGGCGTTCACCGACTGAGCGCGCGGCCAAGGCCCGCAGTGAGAGTGCCAGGAAAGCCGCATACGCCATGACCACACAGATTCCCCCCACCCCCGATCCATCACACGCCTGGGGTTTCCGCACCCTGGCGGTCCATGCGGGCCAGGCACCCGATCCCGGCACGGGGGCCATCGCCACGCCCATCGTCGCAACCTCGGCCTTTGCCTATGACGATTTTGATGCGGGCGTGAGCCGCTTCAATGGCGATGCGCCTGGCTACGTCTACAGCCGATTCGCCAACCCGACCGTCGCCGCCTTCGAGCGCAAGATGGCCCTGCTGGAAGGTGCCCCCGCCGCCGTCGGGTTCGCCAGCGGCATGGCGGCCATCAGCGCGAGCCTGATCGGCCTGCTCTCGGCGGGCGATACCGTCGCCTGCGTCGGCACGCTCTATGGCGGCACCGATGGCGTGATGCGCACGCTGCTGCCGCGCCTGGGCATCGGCGTGCGGCATTTCGCCACCGTGGAGGGTTTGCAGGAGGGCCTCCCCACGGGCACGCGCATCGTCTACGTGGAGACGCCCAGCAACCCGACGCTGGAAGTGATCGACCTGGAGCAGGTGGCGCAGGTGGCCCGGCGGGCGGGCGCGATCAGCATCGCCGACAACACCTTCGCCACGCCTTACCTCACCCGGCCCCGGGCGCTGGGCATCGATGTGGTGGTGCATTCGGCGACTAAGTTCATCAGTGGCCACGGCGACGCCACCGGCGGAGCGGCCGTCGGCTCCGTGGAGCTGATGAATGCGATTCGTTCGGCGGGCATGGGCCAGCTGGGCGGGTGCCTCAGCCCGCACGAGGCGGCGATGCTGCTGCGCGGGCTCAAGACGCTGCCGCTGCGCCTGCAGGCCGCCTGCGCATCGGCGCATGCGCTGGCCCACGGCCTTAACCGCCATCCCGCGGTGGAGCGCGTGTATTACCCCGGCCTGGGCGACCATCCCGGGCACGCGGTGGCGGCGCGCCAGATGCGCCACTTCGGCAGCATTCTGGCGTTCGACCTGCGGGGCGGGCGCGAGGCCGCGCGGCACTTCCTCGACCGCTTGTGCATCGTGACCCAGGCCGTGTCCGTGGGCGATGCCGATTCGCTGGCCTGCCACCCCGCATCCACCACCCACCGCGGCATGCCCGAGGCCGTGCGGCGCGCCAACGGGGTGTCGGATGCGCTGGTGCGCATGAGCATCGGCATCGAGGATGTGCAGGACCTCCAGGCCGACGTGGTGCAGGCGCTGGGCTGACGCCGGCGGCTGCTACTCCTGGGCGTTGCGCTTTTGGTCGCGCAGCATGAAGAGGTACAGGCTTTCGACCTTCTCGCGCGCCCACGGCGTCTTGCGCAGGAACTTCAGGCTGGAGCCCACGCTGGGGTCGCTCTGGAAACAGCGGATGGGGATTTGCCGGCCGAGTTCATCCCAGCCAAAGTAGTCGGCCAGCCCGACCACCATGGCTTCCAGGGTCACGCCGTGCAGGGGGTTGCGCGGCTGCCTGGCGGGGGCTTGGGGTGTGGACGCCGGCGCGCCGGCGGGTGCTGCTGTGGGCGCGGGGGCTTCCTGGGTCGCGAGGTCTGGGCGGGGCTCGGTGGCGTTCATGGACCCAAGCATAAGGCCGCGGGCGGCGGGGTCAAGCAACCCGCTGGAGTCCGGTTTCACGCTGGCACAGCTCTGCCGCCCAGTCCACGAAGGCCCGCACCTTCGCGCTCAGGTGCCGGTTGGGGGGGTACACCACATACACGGGCAGCAGCGGCTGGGTCCACTCCGGCAGCAGCCGCACCAGCGTACCGTCTTGCAGATGCCGCTCGGCCTGGTAGCTCGTGATCTGGCCGATCCCGAGGCCCGCCACGATGGAGGTCACGTAGGCATTGCTCTCGTTGACGCTCAGCTGGTAGGGGCCCGTGATGTCGATGGACTCGTCGCCCTTGCGGAACTCCAGCGGGTAGTGCCGGCCGGTCTGGGGGGAAAAGTAGATCACGCTGGCGTGCTTTTCCTCGATCTCCAGCGGGTGGGCGGGCGAGCCCTTGCGCGACACGTAGTCGGGCGAGGCCACCGTGATGAATTCCAGGTTGCCGATGCGCCGGGCCACCAGCGACTGGTCGCTGAGCTCGCCCCCGCGGATCACGCAGTCCACGTTGTCGCCGATCAGGTCCACGATGCGGTCGCTCACCCCCAGGTCCAGCTGGATGTCGGGGTAGCGGGCATGGAACTCCGCCAGGTGCGGGATGATGAGCAATTGCGCCATGGACGTTCCGACGTCGATGCGCAGGCGCCCGCGTGGATTCGCGCGCGCGTTGGTCATGCTGGCCTCGATGTCGTCCAGATCGGTCAGCAGGCGCACCGTGCGGTCGTAGTAGGCGGCGCCGTCCGGCGTCACCGTCACACGCCGGGTGGTGCGGTTGAGCAGCTTCACGCGCAGGCGCTCCTCCAGCGCCTGCACATGCTTGGTCACGGTGGCTTTGGGCAGCGAGAGCGAATCCGCCGCCCGGGTAAACGTGCCGGCCTCCACCACCCGCACGAATATGCGCATGGCCTGTATCTGGTCCATGGCTTCTCCTTGAATCTGGAACTACAGCACCCACCAGTGGGTGCTGAGGAATTCTCACACGCGCGCCACCCCGTGATTGTTGAGCTTTTGGAAACAGTGCGGTGGTGTTTGGCCTGTTTATCCCGAAGGCACAAGCTACTACATTTGACCCATCGTTCACCTACCTTCACCCACTGGGTACATGCCATGCAGCCCGACCAACCGTCTTCGCCATTCTCCACACCGCAGCCTGCCGCAGCGCCCGCCAAGGCAGCCCTCGCGCCTGGGGCCGCTTCCAAGGCGGTGGTGTCCGTGTGCTCCGACGCCACCATCGAGGTGACCAAGGGGCAGGACGTGGCGGTGCGCATGTACGGCCGCAAGAAGGCCGGACAGGCCTCGCCCGTGGTGGTGCATTTTCATGGCGGGGCCTTCGTGTCGGGGGATCTCGACAACGGCTGCACCGTGGCGTCCCTGCTGGAGGGTGTGGGGGCCGTGGTGGTTTCCGTGGCCTACCCGCTCACTCCGTTTCCGCAGCCCGTGGACACGGGCTATGACGTGCTCAAGTGGGTGCACCGCAACCGGGTCAAGCTCGGCGGGCAGGGCGCGCTGGTCTATCTGGCCGGGGAAGAGGCGGGCGGCAACCTGGCTGCCGCCGTGGGCCTGATGGCGCGGGACCAGTCGCACCCGCCGCTGGCCGGGCAGATTCTCCTGTCCCCCATGCTCGACCCCTGTGTGGGCACGGCCTCGTTGCGCGAAGCCACGGGCAACGCCACGGGCTGCAAGTGGACGGAAGGCTGGCGCAATTTCCTGCGCTGCCCCCGCGATGCCGAGCACCCCTATGCCGTGCCGGCGTCCGCGCACCGGCTCTCGGGCCTGCCGCCCACGCTCGTGCTGGTGGGGGACACCGACCCCATGCACGACGAGGCACTGGCCTACGCCGCGCGGCTGGAGGCTGCGGGCCTGCAGGTCACGCGCCATGTGTTCTCCAAGACCGCCCAGTGGCCCGATGCGCTGCTGCAGACCGGCCAGCACGAATGTCCGTGCGCCGCGGGCGCCCAGGACCAGTTCCGGATGTTCTTTGAGGCCACCCGATGTCCGGTGCCCTCCTGAAGACCCTGGCCGCAGAAAGTCATTGACCTCAACTTAAGTTGAGGTTCGATACTTCGGCCTCTCAACAATCCATTTGCATTCTTTGCACTGATTTTCCGGCCTGGCGTGCCGGAGGGAGAGGCTTTGCCCGCGCATGCCTCCCCCCTGTGCCCGACGCCACTGATTTGAACGACACGGAGGAAAGAAAACACCATGAGCACACCCATCCTTTTGCCCGCCGGCTGCGGCGGCTGTCACACCACCCAGCGCCAAAGCGTCTGTTGACGTGCAAGCGCCCATGGGCCCGCGCGCTGCGTTCCGGGCTTGACCTTCTCACCGTGTCATTGCCCAGATTCGCACCTGCGCCGCCGCACTGACACCTGCCTGCACCAGTGCACTGACACCTGCTGCGGCAGAAAACCTTCCATGGCGTGCCCGCGAAGGCCGCCCTTATGACCGAAAGTGACCATGAACTCCAATCCTCTCTCCCACAAGAGCCGCCCGCTGGGCCTGGCCACCCTGGCCACCGCCGTGACGGCCGCCGTAGCCGCCGCCATCCTTGTTTTCCAGGCGCCCGTGGCGCAGGCCGATGGCACCCCTGCGGCGCCACCGGCCATGCCCGTGTCGGTGGCTGCCGTGCTGCAAAAGGACATCGCCCTGTGGGACGAGTTCTCCGGCCGGCTCGAAGCCGTGCAGCGTGTGGACGTGCGGCCGCGCGTCTCGGGTGCCGTGCAGGCCGTGCACTTCCGTGAAGGCTCGCTGGTGAAGCAGGGTGATCTGCTCGTGACCGTGGACCCGGCACCCTACGCCGCCGAGGTGGACCGCGCTGAGGCGCAGGTGGTGGCCGCGCAGGCCCGCGTGTCGTACACCCGCAGCGAAATGGAGCGGGCCACGCGCCTGCTCGAAGAGCGCGCCATTGCCCAGCGCGAGCACGACGAACGCCTGAACGCGCAGCGCGAGGCCGATGCCAACCTGCGCGCCGCCCAGGCCGCGCTGCAGACCGCCAGGCTGAACCTCGGCTACACCCAGGTGCGCGCCCCGGTGGCGGGCCGTGTGGGCCGCATCGAAGTCACCGTGGGCAACCTGGTGGCCGCCGGTGCGGGCGCCCCCGTGCTGACCACGCTGGTGTCCGTGAGCCCCATCTACGCGAGCTTCGATACCGACGAGCAGATCGTGGTGAAGGCCCTGGCGGACCTGCAAAGCGGCCAGCGCGGCCACAGCGCGCGCCAGCTCATCGAGCGCATTCCCGTGCAGATGGGCACCGGCACCACGGGCGGCACGCCGCATGCCGGCCGCCTGCAGCTCATCGACAACCAGGTCGATGCCAAGAGCGGCACGGTGCGTGTGCGCGCGGTGTTCGACAACGAAGACGGCGCCTTGATGCCCGGCCAGTTCGCGCGCATCCGCATGGGCCAGGCCCGCAACACGCAGGCACTGCTCATCAACGAGCGTGCCGTGGGCACCGACCAGAACAAGAAGTTCGTGATGGTGGTGGGCGAGGGCAACAAGGCCGAGTACCGCGAGGTCACCCTGGGCGCGCCGATTGACGGCCTGCGCGTGGTCACCTCGGGCCTCAAGGCGGGCGAGAACATCGTCGTCAACGGCCTGCAGCGCGTGCGCCCCGGTGCCGTGGTGGCACCCCAGCCCGTGCCCATGACCGCGAAGGCCGAGATTGCGGGTGATCGCAAGGAAGCCAAGAACAACAGCAAGTCGCCCGCCGCCTGAGCGGGAGCGACGCAAGGAATTTGCATCCATGAATCTATCCCGCTTCTTCATCGACCGCCCCATCTTTGCGGGGGTGCTGTCGGTGCTCATCTTCCTCGGAGGGCTCATCGCATTGCGCGGTCTGCCCATCTCCGAATACCCTGAAGTCGCGCCGCCCTCCGTGGTGGTGCGCGCACAGTACCCCGGCGCCAACCCCAAGGTGATCGCCGAGACCGTGGCCACGCCGCTGGAGGAGTCCATCAACGGCGTGGAAGGCATGCTCTACATGGGCAGCCAGGCCACCACCGACGGCGTGATGACGCTCACGGTGACGTTCCAGCTGGGCACCGACCCCGACAAGGCACAGCAGCTGGTGCAAAACCGCGTCTCGCAGGCCGAGCCGCGCCTGCCCGAGGAAGTGCGCCGCCTGGGCGTCACCACCGTGAAGAGCGCGCCGGACCTGACCATGGTGGTCCACCTGGTCTCGCCCAACAACCGCTATGACATCGACTACTTGCGCAACTACGCGGTGCTCAATGTGAAGGACCGGCTCGCCCGCATTGGCGGCGTGGGCCAGGTGCAGATCTTCGGCGGCGGCGACTACTCCATGCGTGTGTGGCTCGACCCGCAGAAGGTCGCGCAGCGCGGCCTCTCGGCCAGCGACGTGGTGACCGCCATCCGCGGCCAGAACGTGCAGGCCGCCGCCGGCGTGGTGGGCGCATCGCCCGGCCTGCCGGGCGTGGACCTGCAACTGTCCATCAACGCGCAGGGCCGCCTGCAGACCGAGGAAGAGTTCGGCGACATCATCGTCAAGACCGGTGCCGACGGCGCGGTGACGCGCCTGCGCGACATTGCCCGCCTGGAGCTGGGCGCGGCCGACTACTCGCTGCGTTCGCTGCTCAACAACGACCCGGCCGTGGGCATGGGCGTGTTCCAGGCGCCGGGCTCCAACGCGCTCGACATCTCGGCCAACGTGCGCAAGACCATGGACGAGATCCAGAAGAACATGCCCGAAGGCGTGGAGTACCGCATTGCCTACGACCCCACGCAGTTCGTGCGTGCCTCGATCAAGTCCGTGATCCACACGCTGCTCGAAGCCATCGCCCTCGTGGTGCTGGTGGTGATCCTGTTCCTGCAGACCTGGCGCGCCTCCATCATCCCGCTGCTGGCCGTGCCGGTGTCGGTGGTGGGCACGTTCGCGGTGCTGCACCTGCTGGGATTCTCGATCAATGCGCTGTCGCTCTTCGGCCTGGTGCTGGCCATTGGCATCGTGGTGGACGACGCCATCGTGGTGGTGGAGAACGTGGAGCGCAACATCGAGGCGGGCCTGACCCCGCGCGAGGCCACCTACCGCGCCATGCGTGAAGTGTCCGGCCCCATCATCGCCATCGCGCTGGTGCTGGTGGCGGTGTTCGTGCCGCTGGCCTTCATCAGCGGGCTCACGGGCCAGTTCTACCGCCAGTTCGCGGTCACGATCGCGATCTCCACGGTGATCTCGGCGATCAACTCGCTGACCCTGTCGCCCGCACTCAGTGCATTGCTGCTCAAGGGCCACAACGAGCCCAAGGATGCGCTCACGCGCGGCATGGACAAGGTGTTCGGTGGCCTGTTCCGGGGCTTCAACCGCCTGTTCCATCGCGGCTCCGAGGCCTACAGCGGCGGCGTCAAGCGCGTCATTGGCCGCAAGGCACTGATGTTCGTGATCTACCTGGCCCTGGTCGGTGCCACGGTGGGGCTGTTCAAGATCGTGCCCGGCGGCTTCGTGCCCGCGCAGGACAAGCAGTACCTGATCGGCTTTGCCCAGCTGCCCGACGGCGCCACGCTGGACCGCACCGAGAACGTGATCCGCCGCATGGGCGAGATCATGAAGGAGAACCCGAACGTCGAAGACGCGATCGCCTTCCCGGGTCTGTCGATCAACGGCTTCACCAACAGCTCGAACTCGGGCATCGTGTTCGCCACGCTCAAGCCCTTTGCCGAGCGCACCCGCGCCGACCAGAGCGGCGGCGCCGTGGCAGGGCAGCTGAACCAGGCGTTCGGCGGCATCCAGGATGCGTTCATCGCCATGTTCCCGCCGCCCCCGGTGGCGGGGCTGGGCACCACGGGTGGCTTCAAGCTGCAGATCGAAGACCGCGCCTCGCTGGGCTACGAAGCCATGGATGGCGCCGTGAAGGCCTTCATGGCCAAGGCCTACCAGACGCCCGAGCTGGCCGGCCTGTTCACCAGCTGGCAGGTCAACGTGCCGCAGCTGTACGCCAACATCGACCGCACCAAGGCGCGCCAGCTGGGCGTGCCCGTGACGGACGTGTTCGACACGCTGCAGATCTACCTGGGCAGCCTGTACGCCAACGACTTCAACCAGTTCGGACGCACCTACAGCGTGCGCGTGCAGGCCGATGCGGCCTACCGCGCGCGGGCCGAGGACGTGGGCCTTCTCAAGGTGCGCTCCGCCACCGGCGAGATGGTGCCGCTGTCGGCGCTGATGAAGATGGAGCCCAGCTTCGGCCCCGAGCGTGCCATGCGCTACAACGGTTATCTGGCGGCGGACATCAATGGCGGCCCCGCGCCCGGTTACTCGTCGGGCCAGGCCCAGGCGGCCATCGAGCGCATCGCCAAGGAGACGCTGCCCCAGGGCATCACGTTCGAGTGGACCGAGCTGACTTACCAGGAAATCCTGGCCGGCAACTCCGCCGTGCTGGTGTTCCCGCTGGCCATCCTGCTGGTGTTCCTGGTGCTGGCCGCGCAGTACGAAAGCCTGACGCTGCCCATTGCCATCATCCTGATCGTGCCCATGGGCCTGCTGGCGGCGATGACGGGCGTGTGGCTCAGCAAGGGCGACAACAACGTGTTCACGCAGATCGGGCTCATCGTGCTGGTGGGGCTGTCGGCCAAGAACGCGATCCTGATCGTGGAGTTCGCGCGCGAGCTGGAGTTTGCGGGCCGCACACCGGTGCAGGCCGCCATCGAGGCCAGCCGCCTGCGGCTGCGCCCCATCCTGATGACCTCGCTGGCCTTCGTGATGGGGGTGCTGCCCCTGGTGCTGTCCACCGGTGCGGGCGCCGAGATGCGCAGCGCCATGGGCGTGGCGGTGTTCGCCGGGATGATCGGGGTGACGGCCTTCGGCCTGTTCCTCACGCCCGTGTTCTACGTGCTGCTGCGCAAGCTGGCAGGCAACCGTCCGCTGGTGGAGCATGGCGCGCATGTGGCGCCCATCTCGCACACCCCGGGCAGCGGCGGCATCGCCCACCCCGTGCTGGCCGCGCCCCGCAAGGAGCACGAATGATGCACACGACCACAACGACCTTTGTGGTCCTGGACGCTCGCGCCACGCTGCAGGATGCAGCGGGTGTATTCGATGGGGCCGGAGACCAAGCATGACCGATTCGTTATTGAAGAACTCCCCTGACGTCGCCCCGGCGGTGCGCAAGCGCAGTCTGCTGGCGCCCCTGGCCGCCGCCCTGGTGCTGGCCGGCTGCATGACGCAGCCCGTGGCCCCCGCGCCGCATGCGGGCGTGCCCGTGCCCACCCGCTTCACCGCCGGCGGCGACACGCTGCCCACGGCACCCTGGACGGTCGCCGCCCCCGCCGAGGCGCAGCCGCGCGGCGAATGGTGGCTGGGCTTTCAAGACCCGGTGCTGGCCGACCTGGTGCAGCGTGCGGGCACGGCCAATACCAGCATCCAGCAGGCCGCCGCGCGGCTGGCCGAGGCGCGCTCGCTGCTGCGCTCTGCCGACGCCGCCCGCTCGGTGCAGGTGGGCGCCTCGGCCGGCGTGGCGCGCCAGGCAGGCGCTGCCACCACCGGCAGCGCGGCACCCGCCACACTGGGCACGGCGGGGCTCAACGCCTCCTACGAGCTGGACCTGTTCGGCCGCCTCTCGCAAACCAGCGACGCCGCGCGCCTGGACGCCGACACGCGCGAAGCCCTGCTGCAAAGCACGCGCCTCATGGTGCAGGCCGATGTGGCGCAAACCTATCTGCAACTGCGCGCCGTGCAGGCCGAGCAGGTGCTGGTGCAGGAGAGCCTGGCCGCCTACGAAGGCACGCTGCGCCTCACGCAGCGTCGCCTGCAGGCGGGCGACGTGGCTGAACTGGACGTGGCCCGCGTGCAGACCGAAGTGGCCGCCACGGAGTCCGACGCCCTGGCCCTGCAGCGCCAGCAGGCCCTGCTGACCAACGCCCTGGCCGTGCTGGCGGGCGAGGTGGCCAGCGGCTTTGTGCTGGCCCCCGCCACGGGCGACGCGGCGCTGCCGGTGATCCCGCCCGGCGTGCCCGGCACCGTGCTGGCCCGCCGCCCCGATGTGTCGGCCGCCCAGACCGCCGTGCTGGCCGCGCAGGCCCGCGTGGGCGTGGCGCAGAAGGCGTGGTTCCCGGCCGTCACGCTCACGGGCAACGCGGGGCATGCATCGCCGGAGCTGGGTGATTTGTTCAAGTGGTCCGCCCGCGCCTGGGGTGTGGGTGCGCTGCTGTCGCTGCCGATCTTTGACGGCGGCCAGCGCGATGCGCAGATCGAGGGGGCGAAGGCCCGGCTCGAAGCCGCGCTGGCCGACCACCGGGGCCAGGTGCTCAATGCCTTCCGCGACGTGGAGGACCAGTTGACTTCGCTGCGCCTGTTGTCCGGCCAGGCCGAGGCCCAGGCGCGAGCGGTGACCGCCGCGCGCCGTGCGACGCAACTGTCGGACGCGCGGTACCGCAACGGCCTGGTGAGCCAGCTCGAACTGCTGGACGCCCGCCGCAGCGAGTTGCGCAACCGCCGCCAGGCATTGCAGGTGCGCACGGCGCAATACGTGGCCACGGTGGGCCTCATCCGGGCACTGGGGGGTGGCTGGGGTGGGGAGGCACCCGCCCAGGTCGCCGCCGCGTCCGCGCAGTAGGTGCAAGCGGGGGGCGGCGGCGCGCCCTGCGCGTGGCCGCCGCAAGGGTGGCCCACGGCCGCCAATAGCCAGCTCCGCGGGGCGGGGTTGCACGGCCTTGTCTGCGGGGCGGAGCGCGGGCGCCTATAGTGTCCGGTTTTCCGTCTGGTCCGGCCCGCGCCGGGCCCGAGGTTGTCCGTACCACCGTTTTGTCATCAGGAGCCTTTGCATGAGCTACCCCAGCACCCAACTTTTCATTGCCGGTCAATGGCAGGATGCCGCCGATGGCAAGACCATCGCGGTGTTCAATCCGTCCACCGGCCAGGAAATCGGCCGCGTGGCCCATGCCGGCAAGGCCGACCTGGACCTGGCGCTCGCCGCCGCGCAAAAGGGATTCGAGGCCTGGCGCGACATGCCCGCCGCCGAACGCGCCAAGACCATGCGCCGCGCCGCCGCGCTGATGCGCGAGCGCGCCGAGGCGATTGCGGCCGTCATGGTGCAGGAGCAGGGCAAGCCCCTGGCCGAAGCCAAGGTCGAGACCATGGCTTCGGCCGACATCATCGAATGGTTCGCCGACGAATCCCTGCGCGTGTACGGCCGCATCGTGCCCTCGCGCAACCTCAAGGCCACGCAGATGGTGCTCAAGGACCCGGTGGGCCCCGTGGCGGCCTTCACGCCCTGGAACTTCCCCATCAACCAGGTCGTGCGCAAGCTCGCCGCCGCGCTGGCCGCGGGCTGCTCCATCCTGGTGAAGGCCCCCGAGGAAACCCCCGCCAGCCCGGCCGAGCTGATCCGCGCGTTTGCTGATGCCGGCGTGCCCGCGGGCACCGTGGGCCTGGTGTATGGCGACCCGGCTGAAATCTCCAGCTATCTCATTCCGCACCCGGTCATCCGCAAGGTCACGTTCACGGGTTCCACGCCCGTGGGCAAGCAGCTGGCGGCGCTGGCCGGCAAGCACATGAAGCGCGTGACCATGGAGCTGGGCGGCCATGCCCCCGTGATCGTGGCCGAAGACGCCGACCTGGAGCTGGCCATCAAGATCGGGAGCGGCGCCAAGTTCCGCAACGCGGGCCAGGTCTGCATCTCGCCCACCCGCTACCTGGTGCACGAGAGCATCCGTGCCGAGTTCGTCGCGGCCTTCGCCAAGTACGCCCAGGGCCTGAAAGTGGGCGACGGCCTGGCCGCCGGCACGCAGATGGGCCCGCTGGCCAACCCGCGCCGCATCACCGCCATGGCCGACCTGCTGGCCGACGCGGTGCAGCAGGGCGCCAAGGTGCTGGCCGGTGGCGAGCGCATCGGCACCGAAGGCAACTTCTTCCAGCCCACCGTGCTCAACGACGTGCCGCTGTCCGCCCGCATCGTCAACGAAGAACCCTTCGGCCCCGTGGCGGCCGTGCGCGGCTTCGAGAAGATCGAGGACGCGATCGCCGAGGCCAACCGCCTGCCGTTCGGCCTGGCCGGCTATGCCTTCACCACCTCGCTGAAGAACGCCCACCTGCTGGCGCAGCGGCTGGAAGTGGGCATGCTGTGGATCAACCAGGCTGCTGCTCCTGCCGCAGAGCTGCCGTTCGGCGGCTTGAAGGATTCGGGCTACGGCTCCGAAGGCGGCCCGGAGGCCATCGAGGCACACATGAACACGCGCCTGGTGTCGATCATGAACGTGTGAGACAACGCGAACCCGATAAAAAGGCCCCGGCCGGTGATCACCGGCCGGGGCCTTTTTTTGTTTTTTGGGTGGCTTTTCTGCAGCGGGCGGCGGAACGAGAAGACGCCGGCCGGGTCATTCGCCATGTGGTTTTTGTCTGGTGTTGCATTTCAAGCGCTTTATTGCTGAATTTAATATATCAATGGTTATTTATAAGGAATCATGATTTACTGCATTCAATTTCAAATTTACTGATTGCAATTAGTGAAAAAAATCAATGAGGGATATCTGGGGAAAAAATTTTCAGAAGTTGTTTTTCTCCGGGCGCTGTGGGTGGCGGGTTTTTTCTGGATATTGGGGGCGGCTTCTTCGCTGGCGTTCGCCGCGGCGCTGCCGACCCCTGCCCTGGCACGCACGGCGGTACTTTTCATTGAAGATGATGTGGCCCACCACGAAGCGTTGATGGCTGGCGCGGGTTCAGCGGCAGAGGTTGTCGTGCTGGATGCCAGGACTGATGGCTTGCGCCAGATGGCCGACGCGCTGTCGGGCCGCAAGAACATCTCCGCCATCCATTTGATCTCGCATGGTGCGCAAGGTGCATTGGCCCTGGGCTCGCTGACCCTCGACAGCCAGGCATTGCGGGGGAGGGGCCCGGACCTCGCGCGCATTCGCGAGGCGCTTGGCGACGAGGCCGACCTGCTGCTGTACGGTTGCGAGGTGGGGCGGGGCGCTGAAGGCCAGGCATTCATAGCCCTGCTGGCCGAGGCAACCGGTGCACAGGTGGCCGCGTCCACCAACCTCACGGGTGATGCCGGTCAAGGCGGCGACTGGCTGCTGGAACACCGTACCGGCCCATTGCGCAGCACGGTCCTGGCCTTCCCCTCGTACCGCCATGTCCTGCCCACCGTCGCTGGCACCTTGTCGATCAATCCGACCCTCGCGGACAACACCTTCACGGTCTCCAAGTTCCTCGACAGCAATCTCTCGGCCCAGATCCATTTTCCCAACATCGAATACGAGATCTACTTCGCCAACGTCGGCAATACGCTCAGCGGCAGTGTCACGAACTTCGACCTGACCAGCAGCGGCAGCAACTCCATGCTGATCTTCAGCACCTTGAACGCGGTCGGCGCGCTTGTCATCAAAAGCCAGTTGAACCGTCTGTTCGGCATCACCAGTTTCGTCATCCAGGACGTGCAGGCGCTGGGAGCGACCTATACCGCCACCGGCTACCGCAACGGCGTGGCAACGGGTGCCGGCCATCCCTTTGTTGCCGATGCGGGCGGCTCCAACGTCACCGTCAATCTGCTGGCGGACTTCGGAAATGTCGACGAGGTCCGGATCACCACCACTGGCAGCGCCGGAGCGCCCAACCAGCTGTGGCAGGAAGGTTTCAACAACTTCGTGTTCACCGAGCCCACCGGCAATGCCGACTTGAGTGCCCTGTCGGCGTCGTCTGGCGGCTTTTCATTCTTGGCCGCCACAACCAGCTACGGCTTTACGGTCGCCAACGCAATAACCAGCACGACTGTCACGCCAACGGTCGACACTCCGGGCGCACCCGTCACCGTCAACGGTGTGACCGTTGCCAGCGGCACCGCCTCAGGGGCTATTGCGCTGAACGTCGGCTCCAACACCATCACCACCGTCGTCACGGCTCTCGACGGGAGCACCACCAAGACCTACACCATCACCGTCACGCGCGCGGCACCGCCCTCGAGCAATGCCAACCTGAGCAACCTAGCTGTTGATTCTCAGGAGGTTGTTCATGGCCGGAATGCGGCTGATGGGCGGCTGATGGTTGAGAGCGGAGTGTGGTCGACACCAGTTGTAGCCGTCAATGAATGGCTGCAATGCAGCTTGGCGCTGGGCTGAACTCTCGTAGGGTCTGGCATAGGCCCATTCGCGCAAACTGGTCTGCACGAAGCGCTCGGCCTTGCCGTTGGTCTTGGGCGTGTAGGGCCGTGTTCGGATGTGCCGGATGCCCAGTTCCTGGCAGGCTGCCCCGAAGGTGTTCTTGTAGCCCGCGCCGTTGTCGGTCATGACGCGCTCGATGCGCACGCCCAGGCTGGCGTAGTAGTCCACGGCCTGGCGCAGGAACTGCACGCAGCTCGGGGCCGTCTCATCGCCCAACACCCGGGCGAAGGAGACCCGGGAGTGATCGTCGATGGCCAGATGCACGGCGTCCCAGCCGATGCCTCGGTTGCGGTGCTGGCGCTGGCCCGTGATTCGGTGGCCCACGCCCTGGATGCGTCCCAGGCGCTTGGTGTCGATGTGCAGCAACTCGCCAGGGCTGGCCCGCTCATAGCGGCACACGGGCACGGGCGGTTGCAAGGCGCTCAAGCGGCTCAAGCCCAGGCGGGCCATGTGCCGGGCCACGGTGGACAGGCTGCGGCCGCACTCGCGGGCGATGCGCCACAACGGCAGGCGTTGTCGGCGGTGCAGTTCGAACTGGCTCACCTGTTCGGGGCGGCAAGCTGTGGGGCTGTGATGCGGTCGCGAGCTTCGATCACACAGCCCTGCTGTGCCTTCGGCCCTGAAGCGGGCCAGCCACTTGAACCCGGTGCGGCAGCTCACGCCCATGGCCTGGGCGGCCGCTGTCACGCACCAGCCTTCGTCCAATACCCTGCTGACCAGCAGGGCTCGACCCGCAGCCGTCAAGCGGGCATGCTTATGACTGTTCATCCGTCTCTCCTGACTTGAGTTGCTTGGCCTGGTAACCACAGCTTCCCAAATCCGAGACGGATGAACAACCTATTGAGACATCACACCTAGCGCTCTCGGCAGGTACTTTGAACCCCGTGTTCGCCTCGGGCACCACCTCCTACACGGCCAGCGTGCCCTTCACTACAACATCGCTCACCGCCATGCCCACCGTGGCCGACGCCACTGCCAGCGTCACCGTCAACGGGGTCGCTGTCACCAGCGGCAATGCGTCGGGGGCCATTGCGTTGGCAGTGGGCTCCAACACGATTACCACCGTCGTGACCGCCCAGGACGGCACCACGACCAGCACCTACACCGCCACGGTCACCCGCAGTGCTGCGTCGGGCAACAACCAGCTGGGCGCGCTGTCGCTTTCAAGCGGGACCCTGGCCCCGGTGTTTGCCTCGGGCACCACCGGCTACACGGCCAGCGTGGGCAATGCCACCACGTCGCTGACCGTCACTCCGACCGTGGCCGACGCCACTGCGAGCGTGACCGTCAATGGCGTGGCCACCACCAGCGGCAACGCCTCGGGCGCGATTGCGCTGAACGTCGGCAGCAACACCATCACCGTCACCGTCACCGCGCAGAACGGCACGCCGCTAAGCTACACCGTGACCGTGACCCGGGCCGGGTCGTCCAATGCCGACTTGTCTGCGCTGTCGCTGTCCAGCGGCACCTTGGCGCCTGTGTTTGCAGCTGGCACCACCAGCTACACGGCCAGCGTCAGCAACGCCACCACCTCGCTCACCGTGACCCCGACCGTGGCCGCCGGTACCTCCAGCGTCACCGTGAACGGTGTGGCCACGACCAGCGGCAATGCCTCGGGCGCGATTGCGCTGAATGTGGGCAGCAACACCCTGACCACGGTCGTTACGGCCCAGGACGGCACCACGACCAAGACGTATACCGTCACCGTGACCCGTGCCGCGTCGTCCAACGCTGAGTTGTCTGCGCTGAGCCTCTCTAGCGGCACTTTGAGCCCGGTGTTCGCGGCGGGCACGACGGGCTATGTCGCCTCCATCGCGGCCGGCACCTCCAGCCTTACCGTCACCCCCACCGCGGCCGCTGGCACCTCCAGCATCACCGTCAACGGGGTGGCTGTCACCAGCGGGGCCGTCTCGGGTGCCATCGCGATGAACCCGGGCAGTAACACGGTCACCATCGTCGTCACCGCCCAGAACGGCGCGACCAAAAGCTACACCGTGACCATCACGCGCGCGCTGCCTTCGAGTGACGCTGATCTGTCTGCGCTGTCCTTGTCCAGTGGCACCTTGGCGCCTGCCTTTGCCGCTGGCACCACCAGCTACACGGCCAGCGTCGGCAACGCCACCACCTCACTCACCGTGACGCCAACCGTGGCCGATGCCACTGCCAGCGTCACAGTGAACGGGGTGGCCACCACCAGCGGCAATGCCTCGGGCGCGATTGCGCTGGCGGTGGGTGCCAACACCGTTACCACCGTCGTGACAGCGCAGGACGGCACCACCACCAAGACCTACACGGTGACGGTGACGCGGGCGGGATCGGGCGACGCCAACCTGTCGGCCCTGGCCTTGTCGGGCGGCAGCATCAGCCCGGCGTTTGCGCCGAGCACCACGGGCTACACGATGTTGATCGCGGCCGCGACCACCAGCATCACCGTCACGCCGACGGTCAATGAACCGAACGCAGCGGTGACGGTCAACGGCGTTGCCGTGGCCAGCGGCAATGCCTCCGGCGCCATCGCCATGAACACCGGTGCGAACACCGTCACGGTCGTGGTCACCGCGCAGAATGGCACCACCAAGACCTACACGGTCACCGTGACGCGTGCGGTCTCGTCGAATAACGACCTGGGCGCATTGTTGTTGTCGAGCGGCACCCTGAGCCCGGTATTCAGCGCGGCCCAGCAGAACTACACCGCTACCGTGCCCGACAGCTCTATCACCGTCACCCCCACCGTGGCCGATGGCAGTGCGAGTGTCATGGTCAACGGCGTTGCCACGCCCAGCGGCAACGCGTCGGCCCCCATTGCGCTGAACGTCGGCAACAACGTGGTCACTGTGCAAGTGACCGCCCAGAGCGGCTCCACCAAAAACTACACGGTCACCGTGATGCGTTCCCGCCCCACCACGGCGACGGGCATCAGCCCCACCGGAGGCGGTACGGTGAATGCCAGCCTGTCGGGGCCGGCTGGCTGCGGTTTTGACCAGGCGAATTTCATCCCTCGCACGGGAGGCGCGGGCTCGCCGCCTTCCGGGGGCACGGCCGGGTATGTGTTTCCCCAGGGCTTATTCGATGTGATCGTCGGAGGTTGCCCCAACGGTGCCGCCGTGACCATCACGCTGACTTATCCGCTGCCGTTCCCATCCGGCGCCGTGTACATGAAATACGGCCCTACGCCGGGCCAGGGTGCTCCCCACTGGTACCCGTTCCCCGGAGCGACGATCACCGGCAACACAGTCACGCTGGTACTTACGGATGGCGGCTTGGGGGATGATGATCTAGCGCTGAATGGCGCTATCCCGGATCCGGGCGGTGTGGCACTGGCCGCGGCCTCTACAGGGATTCCAACGCTTTCCCGGTGGGGTGTGCTGTTGTTGTCCTTGATGCTGGCTGCAATAGCCGTTCTGTGGACTGGTGCCCCGTCTCGTGAACAACTTGTACTTATCGCGCGTACCAGTGAGGTATCTTTGAAACGGAGATACCGCGATGAGGACAGGCAGACCGAAGACTGAACTGGTGCTGTCGGATGAGGAGCGTTCGCAGCGGCTGTCGTTTGCTCGACGCCGCTCGCTGCCTGCGGTGGTAAGCAATCAAGGGAATTTTTAGAAACTATCAATCACACCGAAATGTGATAGTTATTCCACGTTCATATGATATTTTCTACCAGTGCCTGAGCCAGGGCGGGCGCCGTTGAGTATTTTCCAGTGTCGATGGAAATATAGTTCCCCAATTTTGTGGTTCCATAATCAGAACGGCGGTGCAGCGTTGATTTTCGATCCGAAAGTGCTCCTTGGCCGGCGGCAAAAACCCATCCACCTTCAAGGGTGGAACGCTCTGCTTGCTCGCGGATTTTCGCTACCCACGGCAATAAGGCTTGAAGATGATTGAGAATGGAATTCGATATATCCTCAGCATCTTTGGAAGCTAAATGAGGCTCCGGTGGTGAAATGTCAGAGCTGTCTACACGCAAACCATCGGGATACCAAGAGAGGTAAAAATCACGCCCGTTGTAGTTTTTTATGTCTCCGAATGGTCCGGTGGCGATGACAGCGCAAGGAGTATGAACCGGTTCTGCAGTGCGTAAGAAAAGCGATTGACGGTATCTGTTCGACCAAACTCCTGTCGGCTCTAGCCCCGCAGTTCGATCTATCGCTAAACGACCTTGCCAGAGCGAGTTTATTATGTAGTCGTATGGGCCAAATATGCCTGCGGAAGTCTCTATTTTCCACGTGCCGTTGATTCCAACCTCTGCGGGCCGTGCAGCCATGACACGGGTTCCCATAAATTGTTGAATCAATTTTTCAGCGCCCATCGCCGGTATAAACCGCTCAGCGACCCAATTGGTATCAACGGATCTTTCTGGAACCCGAAAGCCTGCAACAATATCTGGCGACGATGTGAAGCCAGCCAGTTCGGAAGAGCTCAGCTGGTGAATCCGACTTTCAGACGCATCTGCTAGATATCGCGCTGCATCTGGGTGGGATCGCACGCGCTCAACGACTTTCTCCATGTACGTCTTCATTTCCGATGCTGAAGTCACGGATTTGCGATGGCAAAAAAACAGGTCGTCTTCGGAGGTAATGGCCGGAGCGAGGGACGTGCCGATCAATTCCTCTATCAATGGCCGAAATCTGAGACCGCCGGGAATCACATGATCCGCCGTGCTTAGCGATGGATCTGCGCTGTAGAGGCACCCCAAGTGGATTTTTCCTTCGTTCCATCGGCTTGCCGCACTGAACGGTTGTTCAGCCATATCGAAGATGGATACTTCGATCCCTTTGCGGGCAAAAAACAGCGCTGCAGAGCAGCCCATGATTCCAGCACCAAGGATGGCAATTCGGGGGGGATTTCGCATATGTCTTAATTCCAGGTCGAGACATATGATCCGGGATCATAGGGCTCGCTGGCCAATACTAAAAGTGAGGAATCCGAAACCAAATAAGTCTGGCGGCACCACACGCCAGCTCCTAAAAGGAGGCCTGGTCCGGCTGGTGTCAGCACAGTATCCACTTCTTCGTGCCCCTTTCTGAGCAAGAGGCCGATCTTTCCATGCAAGCAAATGAGGAGTTGTTCCCCACTGCGGTGGCCATGCTCCCCCCGAATGGATCCGGTTGGGGCATCTGTCACTGTGAATGCGCGGCGTGGCGTGAAGGGCAGGCTATCAAAATCGAGGGGCAGCAGATTGCCTCGCTCATCAGTGTGAGTGGGAAGGTCAATGAAGCGGACTCGCCCCCCAAACCAACTGGAACAGAGGTTTGGAGCGATGGTGTTCATCACTTTTCCTCTTTTTTGAGATCTGGATTGTTTTGATAGAGCCATCTCGCCAAAGGGCTGGCGAGCGTCATTTTTTGCTCAGTAGTGAGGTTGGAAATCCAAATTTCCCGCATTATCGCGGCGTAGACTTCATAGCGTTGGCGTTTGGAGAATTCCCAACTTCTGGACAAGCTACCGGGTTTGTAGTATTTGTAGCATAGAGTTTGAGGAATGCGTGCGAATTCTCCCAGCAGGCTCATGTGGAACAGCCACGGCCAATCTGCGGAAAATTCTCCTGCGCGATGGGTTTTGAGGCCGTTGATTTGCCGCGCTTGATTTAGGCGAAATAGTCCCCGATTAGGTACCCACCATTTATTACTCCCACTCATCATGAGTGCACCCCGTTGGACCGGGTCGCGAACACCCTCAAGCTCCGTGAATATCCAGTGCTCTTGAGTTCCGTTGGTGTTTGTCAAGTGTACGTCCGAATAACTCATGACAACCTCTGGCCGCATGTCCAGCACTTCTGTCAGCAGTTTGATGTATTCGGGTTTTAGGATGTCATCGTGAAACGCAAACAGTACATAATCTGCGTCAGTCTGATCAAGTAAAAAGTTGCAGTTGCCCACATAACCTAGTCGATGCGGTTGCAAGATCACCCTGAAGCGCGAGTCTTTCTGAGCATGCGCCATGCAGATCTCATAAGTTGAATCACTGCATTCATCTACAGAGACGATAACTTCCAGGTGAGGGTAAGTCTGCGCGGAGAGGCAGTCGAGGGTTGCTTGAATGAATGCCGAAGACTGCCACGCCGGGACAAGCGCGGCCACTTTCGAGGGCTTTGGACTAGGTTGCATGGGCTTGGTAAAGTGAACTCCAGTTCTCAGTGTAGTAGAGCCGAATGGGATCGCGGAGGGTTTGCCAGCCTACGTCGTGTTGGCCGCTTGCGTGCATGCCGCAGCACAGTCGGGTGGGCTAGTTCGGGATGCACCGCGACCCGCAAAAGCCTGAATACCTCCCGGAAACCGCTTGCGTCTGCTGCTCGCGGCCTCCCCTTTCTGACCATCAGAACCGGTACGTCGACGTCAACGTGTACGTCCGAGCCTGTCCATAGAAGCAATCTCCCCGCGCCAGGCACTGCGTGATGTGCACCTTGTCCGCCAGGTTGACCACGTTGAAGGCCACGCGCCAGTCGCCGGCGTCGTACGCCACCATCGCATCGGCCAGGGTGGCGGCCGGGGTGCTGATGGCGCTGGTGCCGCTCCACTGGGAGCCGGTGTAGCGCACGCCGGCGCCCACCGTCCAGCCACCGCGGCCTTCGCTGGCAAAGCGGTGGCTCAGCCAAGCCGATGCGGTGTGCTTGGGCACGCTGGCCACGGGGGTGCCCTGGTCGCCGGCGTTGCTGCGGCTGATCTTCGCGTCGGTGAAGGCGTAGCCCAGGGTGAAGTCCCACTGGCGGGCCAGGCTGGCCTGCACTTCGGCTTCGAACCCACGCACCTTGACTTCGCCGATCTGCAGGCTGTTGAGCGGGTTGCCCGGGTCGTTGGTCTTGCGGTTCTTCTCGCGCAGCTGGTAGACCGCCGCGAAGGCGCTGATGCCCTGGCCGGCGGGTTGCCATTTCACGCCGGCTTCCCACTGCTCGCCGCGCTGGGGCTTGAAGGCCGTGCCGTACGCGTCCACGCCGCCCAGCGGCTGGAAGGACTCGGAATAGCCCGCGTAAGGTGCCCAGCCGCCGTCCATCTGGTAGGTGAAGCCTGCACGCTTGGTCCAGGCCTTGTCATCGACCGCGGCTGCAGGGCGCCCCACGGTGTCGGTCTGGGCGCTGTCGTGGCGAAGGCCCAGCGTGGCGGTCCAGCGGTCCCACTTGATCTGGTCCTGCAGGTAAAAGCCCAGCTGCTTTTGCACCACGTTCGGTTGCCGTACCAGCTGCGCCGTGGTGGGCGGCGTGAAGTTGCCGTACACCGGGTTGTACACGTCGATGGCCGGTGCCACGGCGCGCCAGGCCTGCTGGCCGGTGTGGTTGCGCTGCACGTCCAGGCCTGCGAGCAGGGTGTGGTCCGCGCTGCCGGTCTTGAGCTTGCCTTCGAGCTGGGTGTCGATCAGCAGCATGCGGCCGGTGTTGATGTTCCACACCGCGTCGCGCACGACGGTGCGGGCGTCGCTGTTGAACACGGGGCGCGCGGGGCGGCCCGTGGCGGCGTTGGCGGTGAAGCTGGTGTAGATGGTGCGGTAGTCCACCTCGCTCACGGTGCGGCGCAGGTTCTGGCGCACGGTCCAGTCCGCGTTCAGGCGGTGGCTGAAGAGGTAGCCCCAGGAGTTGTTGGTGGTGTCGAAGGCGTCCCAGCCCGGCTCGCCGATGAAGGTGTTGCGCGGGATCTGGCCGTAGCGGCTGGCCAGCTGCGTGCCCTGCCACGGGAAGAAGCCAATGAGCGATCCGCTCTGGTCTTTCTGGTGCAGCGCCTGCAGCGTGAGCGAGGTGTCGGCGTTGGGCTTCCAGGTGAGCGAGGGCGCGAACACCAGGCGGTCGTCGTCCACATGGTCCACCTGGCTGCCGCTGTCGCGGCCCACGGCCACCAGGCGGTAGAGCCACTGGCCGTCCTGGTCGAGCGCACCCGTCAGGTCGGCGGCGATCTGCTTGCGGGCGTTGTTGCCCAGCTGCAGCTGCACCTCGCGCTGCGTTTCGGCCTGCGGGCGTTTGCTGGTGAGGTTGAGCACACCACCCACGCTGCCCTGGCCGTACAGCACCGAGGTCGGCCCGCGCAGAAACTCCACCCGCTCCAGCGTGTAGGGGTCGGGCCGGCTGGTGTTGTACGTGCCGTAGGTGCGCAGCAGGCCGTCCTGGTACTGCGACACGGTGCCGCCGCGTGCGGCGAAGCTGTCCACGCGGCTGTCGAAGTAGTTCGACACCGCCCCGGCCGTGTACGCCGTGACCTGGCGCAGCGTCTGCACGCCCTGCGCCTCGATCTGGTCGCGGGTGATCACGCTGATGGCCTGAGGGGTTTCGATGAGGGGCGTGTCGGTCTTGGTGGCGCTCAGCGCCCGTTTGGCGACGAAGCCGGTGACCGGGGCGGTGGGGCTTTCCTGTTCGCTGCCCGCACTCACGGTGACGGGGGCCAGGGCCTTGTCGGCCGTGGGCGCGGCCGTGCCTTCGGTGGCGGCCTGCTGGGCGTGGGCGGCGCCGCACAGGGCGAGCAATGCGGCCTGCGCGATGGCGGTGCGGCAGGCGGTGGTGCCAGGTCTCATGGTGCTGTTTCTCCGATGGTTGAAAACTCTTCAAGCCCGAGGCGCAAGGCTTGCGGGGGCAAGCGCTGGCCTGCGGTCAGGTGATGGGGTGGTGCGGACGGTGTGGCGCGCCCTCAGAACGTGTAGTCCAGCGACACCTGTACCGTGCGCGGCTGGCCAGGCACCACGGTGCCAAAGCCGGCGGCCGTGGCCGTGCCGTCCAGGTAGTAGCGGCGGTTGCCCGCGTTCTTCAGGTTGGCCTGCAGCCGCACGCCGCCCGCGAACTGGTAGCCCACGGCCAGGTCGACCACGGTGAAGCCCGGCAGGCACCACTTGTTGTCGTTGGCGGTGAACTTGTCGCCCTGGTGCACCAGGCCGCCGCCGACCCACAGGCCGGGCAGTTGCGGCAGGCGGTACTGCGTCCACAGCGATGCGTTGCGGCGCGTGGCCAGCGCGACACGGTTGCCCACGTTGGCACCGGCGGTGGTGTCGGACAGCACCTTGGGGTCGTGGAAGCTCGCATTGGCCGTCACCGTCCAGCCGGGGGTGATGCGGCCTTGCAGCTCCAGCTCGATGCCCTTGATGCGCTGGCGGGCGGTCAGCACCGAGTAGCCCGGGTGCTGCGGGTCGGTGGCGGGCGCGTTGGTCAGCTCCAGCTCGAAGGCCGACACCGTGGTCATCAGGCGCTGGTCCAGCCATTCCTGCTTCCAGCCCACCTCCAGCTGCTTGCCCTCCGACGGCGGCGCGGAGCGGTCGCCCCACAGCAGCGTGCTGGTGTTGGCCTGGAACGAGCGCGCATGGCTCGCGTAGAGCATGCTGCCGGGGCGGGGCTCCCAGCTGATCGCCGCGCTCGGCTGTGTCTTGCTCAGGTCGGTGGCGGGCGTGGAGTACGCGTCCTTGAAGCGGTCGTGGCGCAGGCCCAGCAGCAGGCCGAAGTCGCCGAGCACCATGCGGTCCTGCACGAACACGCCGGTGTTGCGCGCGTCCGAGGACAGCCGGGACACGCCGGTGGACGCTGCGGGTGGCACCAGGCCCGTCACCGGGTTGTAGAGGTCGACGGCACCCAGGTTGCCGGTGGCGCGCGCGCCGTACACGCCCTGGATGGTGCGCCAGTCCACGCCGGCCAGCAGGGTGTGTTGCACCGGGCCGGTCTGCACCTTGGCGCGCAGCTCGGCCAGCGCGGTGTCCGACGTGTATTCCTGCCCGGGTGCCAGCCAGTAGCCGCGCGGAACCCGGCCGTTGGCCGCAGGGCCCATGGGCGAGGGCAGGTTCACGTTGCGGTTCGTCTCGTTGCGCGACAGGTGCACGCGGCCCTGCAGCGTGTCGGTGAAGCGGTGCTCCAGCTCGGTGGAGTAAAAGTGCATGCGGCCGTCGGTGGTCAGCCACGGCTCGCCGTAGAACGCGCCCACCGGCAGCACGTCGGCGCTGCGCGGGTTCTTGGGGTCGGGCACCGCCAGGCCCACGGTGGAGACGCCGTCGATGCCCTGGTACTCGGCCTGCGCGCGCCAGACGGTGTCGGGCGTGATCTGCCACTCCAGGCTGCCGGCGATGCCCTGCTTGCGCGGGGTGTTGCCGTCCACGAAGCTGCCGCCCCGGCTGGCGCCGCCATCGAGCCGGTAGCGCAGCGTGCCGTCGGCGTTGAGCGGGCCGGTGAGGTCGAACTCCGCATGGCGCCAGCCGTCGCTGCCCACGCCGACCTTCACGTTGCGCAGCGCCTCGGCCTGGGGCCGCTTGCTCACGTAGTTGACGAGGCCGCCGGGCGCGACCTGGCCGAACTCCAGCGCGGCAGGGCCCTTGATGACCTCGACCCGCTCGATGTTGAACAGTGGCGGGTCCAGCAGGTGGACGAACTTGGCGCCGTCGCGCAGGAAGTTGAAGGTGTTGTTGGCCCACAGCCCGCGGATGGAGAACTGCGAGTACGAGCCGTAGTACTCGCTGCGCATCGACACGCCCGAAGCGTTGCGCAGCACGTCGCGCTCGGTCGTGGCCATCTGCTGCTCCAGCAGCGCGTTGTCGATCAGGCTGACCGACCGGGGCGTCTCCAGCACCGACAGGCCCAGGCGCGAGCTGCTCTGGGCGCGCCGTGCGGGCGTGGCGGCCGCGCCCGCGGTCGAATCGACCACATCCACCTGGCGCATCGATGGCGCCGCTGTGGGCGGGGCGGCGGGGTCTGGCGCCGCGCCGGTTTGTGCCAGGGCTGTACTGCACAGGGCCAGCAGGGCGGCGTGGGCCACGGCGGTGCGCAAAAAGTTCGGTTGGATCATGATGCTATGTTTTTAATAGCTTCTAGCGCTTGTATATCTAGCGTTAGGTGGCAATTTGATGCTGAAAAATGGGCGTGAAGCGGCCCACATGAACCCGCTGGCGTCATCGGCTGGCTCTGGCAGGAAGTCGGACCGTCTGGGGTCGCGCGGCGACGGCTCCGCGCGGCGCGGCCCAGGTGCGGTGGTGCCGGATGGGCTGTACCGGGCTGCGCCGCCGCCCGGCGCAGCGGTTACGCGGCGTGGTGCGGTCGTTGTGGCTCAGTGGGTTTTGGGGGGCGCGGGCAGGGCGGGCGACGCCATGCCGTCGGCCAGCACGAAGGTCAGCGTGGTCACGTAGCTGGCTTCGCCGTATTTCTCGCCCTGGGCTTCGCCGGGGGTCTTGTC
This sequence comes from Acidovorax sp. A79, assembly GCF_041154505.1. Lineage (GTDB taxonomy): Bacteria > Pseudomonadota > Gammaproteobacteria > Burkholderiales > Burkholderiaceae_C > Acidovorax. The sequence continues at coordinate 1,109,376 of NZ_AP028672.1, read as the reverse complement.
GCTGTGCTTGACCTCGGCCACGTACTGGCCCTTCCAGGGGGTGACGAAGGTCACGGTACCGTCTTCAGCCGCCTCGGCCTCGCGCGTCCAGCCCGAGGGGGCTGCCAGCTGCACCTTGGCCTTGGGCAGTGGCGCGCCCTTGTAGACCACCTTGAACTCGCCAGGCTTGCCGGTGGGCACCAGGTCCAGCGGCGCCGTGGGCGCCACGGCTTGCGTCAGCCCCGCCACCCAGCGGGCCGAGGGCTGCCAGTACATCGCGGGCAGGTTGCGCTTGCTGCGGTCGATCAGCGGGTAGGTGGCGGCGGCGAACAGCGTGTCGGGCGTGCCGGCCACGGTGTAGTGGAAGCCGTCCTTGCCCAGTTGGCCGTCCACGCGCTGCGCGGCCGTGCCGGTGCGCTGCTCGAGTGCGGGCACGCCCTTGAACTTGTCCAGCGAGCCCGGCGAGGTCTCGCGCAGGTTGTCGTTGAACTCGCCAAAGTGCAGGCGGGCCTGGCCGCCCGCGTTTTCCAGCCACACCTGGTGGGCGTGGGCGGCGGTGACGGCGGTGAGGGATGCACAGGCGAGCAGGGCGGCAAGCACGGGGGCCTTGAGGCGCAGGGACGAGGACATGGCAGTTTCCTTTCGGTGGTTTCAACAAAAATCGGCGAGCACGCAGCGCTGCGCGCCCCTGGACGAGGGGGCGAGACGCGGTGCGAAAGGGAGTGGCTGCCTACGCCCGGTGGTCAGGCGCTGGGTGGCTGTGCGGCGGTGTGCAGGGTGCAGCGTCCGGATGAACGCGCCGCTGGGGCAAGGGGCTGTGGTGCAGAGTGGGGAGAGCCGGTGGCGTCAGAAGTCCACGCCCACGCTGACCGACAGCGTGCGCGGCGCACCCACCACCAGGTAACCCGCGCCGGGGTAGCCGCCCGATGATGCCCAATAGTTGCGGTTGGTGAGGTTGTCCACGCGGGCGCGCAGCGTCACGAGGCGGCCTTGCACTTCGGTCAGGTAGCGCACGCCCACGTCCAGGCGGTTCCAGCCGGGCACGCTGATGGTGTTGGTGGCGTTGGCATACACCGAGCCGGTGTGCACCAGGCGGCCGTCCAGCGCCAGACCGTTCACGCCCGGCACGTCCCACTCGGCGCCGATGTTGGCCTGCAGCCTGGGCACGCCGATCACGCGGCGGCCGTCGGTGCTGGCGGTGCCCGTGTTCAGCTGCTTGGCGTCGAGCCAGGTCAGGCCGCCCAGCAGGCGCAGGCCCTTGGTGGCCTCGCCCTGCACGGCCAGCTCGATGCCCTGGTGCCGGTCCTTGCCGTTGCTGCGGAAGATGTTGTCGCTGCCCACGTAGGCGCGCGGCTTGGTGGTGGAGAACAGCGCCACGCTGCCGCCAAAGCGGCCGCCGTCGAACTTCACGCCCACTTCCTTTTGCTTGGCGACGTAGGGCGACAGCATCTCGCCACGGTTGGCGGCGGTGGAAGGCGCGGTCGCGCCCTGGCTCAGGCCTTCCACGTAGTTGCCGTACAGCGACAGGCTCTTGTCCAGCTTGTAGACGGCCGCCAGCAGCGGGCTGGTGCGGCTCTGGTCGTAGCGGTCGGTCTCGGCCGCCGTGCCGTAGGCGTAGTTGGCGATCTCGATGGTCTGGTGGCGCAGGCCGCCGGTGAGCAGCAGGCGCTTGTCCAGCAGCGACACCGTGTCGCCGATGGCAAAGCTGGTCAGGCGCGTGCTGCCGGTGCGGCGCGGGTCGGCCAGGTCGCCGCCCCGGAAGGCACCCGCGCTGAAGCCCGGCAGCGGGCTGTACACGGGGTTGTAGAGGTTGGTGGCCTGCGTGTTGGCAAAGTCCATCGCGTAGGCGTTCTTCTTGTCCGCGCTGAAGTGCGATGCCACCACCACCCATTCGTGGCCCATGCTGCCGGTCTGCAGCTTGCCGCGCAGGCCCAGCTCGCCGGTGTTCACGCTGTCCTTGCGGGTGTTGTCGAAGCGGTAGGTAGAGCCCGCGCCGGTGCTGCTGTCGCTCACCGTCAGGTTGGCCAGGGAGTTGGCCTCGGAGCTGCGGCGTGCGCCAGCGGCGGCCCAGCCGGTGATGTCCTGCGTGATGTCCCACTCGCCGCGCAGCGTGCCGAAGGTGTCGCGCTCGTTCGAATACGTCCAGGGCTGGGCGAAGTTGGTGCCGCCGTCCGGGGCGGTGGGCATCTGCGTGGCGGTGGCGCCCAGCGTCACGTTGGTGCGGGTGCTCTTGAGCTTGTGGTCCTGCCAGCCGATGTCGCCCGACAGGCGCACGTCGCGGCTGCGCCAGTCCAGCCCCACGGCCGCCAGGCCGAGCTTGACGTCTTCATGGTCCACGGCCGTGCCGCCGTTGTGGGTGGCCGCATTCACGCGGATGCCCGTGTTGCCGTCGGGACCGAAGCGGCGCGCGATGTCGGCCGCCAGCTGCGTCTGCCCGCCACTCGACACGCCGAAGGTCACGCGGTTCAAAGGCTCGTTGGGCGCGCGCTTGGGCAGCAGGTTGATGGAGCCGCCGATGCCGCCGCCATTGGGGCTGGCACCGCTCAAGAAGGCCGATGCGCCGCGCAGCACTTCCACGCGCTCGAACAGCTCGGTGGCGATGTACTGGCGCGGCAGCAGGCTGTACAGGCCGTTGTAGGCCGTGTCGTCCGAATCGAGGATGAAGCCTCGGATGAAGTACGCCTCCTGGAAGTTGCCGAAGCCGCGCGCCACGCGCACCGTGGGGTCGCTTTGCAGCACGTCACCCACGCTGCGGGCGTGGCGGTCCTGAATGAACTCGTTGGTGTAGCTGGTGATGGAGAACGGCGTGTCCATCGCGTCCTTGGTGCCCAGCACGCCGGCACGCCCGCCGCGCGCCACCTGGCCGCCAGCGTAGGCGGGCGACAGGCCTTGCGCCGATGCGTCGGCACTGGCGTTCACCGTCACGGTGGACAGCGCCTTGCCTTCCGCCGGGGTGGTTGGCGCAGCCTGCTGGGCCAGCACTGCAGGCGCAGCCAGCGCGAACATCACGGCGGCGGCAATGGCCACCGGCGTGGCGGCAAAAACGGGGCGCAGCGGGGCGGGCTGGAAGGATGTGGCGGGGCGCATGGTCGTGGTGTAAAAAGTGAAGTTGAAGGGGGGTGTCAGCGCGGGGCCGAAGCGGTGTCGCTGCTGCGCATGTCGGTATCTGCAGGGTCGCCAGCGCGGCCTGGGGTGGCCTGCGGGGCAGGTGTGGAACGGTGGGCACGCTGTGCAAAAGGCCACGAGAACCATCCCATCACCGCCACCGGAACGCCCAGGCCCACCCATGACCACCAGTCGCCCCAGGTGTCGGATACCAGGGCGGTGATCAGGCCCGTGGTGGTGAGCACGCCCATCACGATGGGCCAGCCCCACAGCGACCAGAACGGGGTTGGCTTCATGCGCGGCCCTCCGTGCGCGGCAGCGGGCTGCCGGTGCGTACTGAAGCGGCAGCCGTCGCGGGCAGGCCGGTGGGCACTGGCGCGGTGGTGGCCGCCGTGGCGTTGCCCGCCTGCACGCCCTTGCGCAGCCACAGGTACAGCCCGCTGCCCAGCACGACGATGGTCGCGATGTCGAGCAACGCCCAAAGGATCTTCATGGGCATGCCGCCGTAGTCGCCAAAGTGCAGCGGCTGCGACACCAGCAGCGCCGTGAGGTACCAGGGCAACTGCGGCGCGGCAGTGACCTGGGCTGTGCGCGCGTCCACCATCACGGGCTGCAGCAGGCGCGAGGTCAGCGGCTCGTTGCCCTTCAGGAAGAACGTGTTGTGGTGCGGGCTGGAGAACGCCGTGCCCGGGAAGGCGATGAACGACAGCTTCATGCCCGGCGCATGCGCCTGCGCGGCCTGCAGGGACTGCTGCAGCGGGCCGCGCTCGGCCACGGGCACGGTGGGCTGGCCTTCGTAGGGCTTGAGCAGGACGGACAGCTGGTCGTACTGCCAGTACTTGATCATCAGGTCCGCCCAGGTATTGATCATGCCCGTGGCGCCCACCACGAGGGCCCACACCAGGGTGACGATGCCCAGCAGGTTGTGCAGGTCGAGCCACTTGACGCGGGTGGAGCGGTCCCGGCGCACCTCGCCGAAAGCCAGCTTGCGCATGAACGGCGCGTACAGCACCACGCCGGTGACGATGGCCACCAGCAGCAGCAAGCCCATGAACCCCAGGAACAGCTTGCCCGCCAGGCCCGCGAACAGGTCCACATGCAGGCGGAACATGATGTACATGAAACCCTGGTCCACCGGCCGCTGCGACAGCACGGCCGCAGTGCGCGCGTCCACCGCGATGGACTTGAAATCCTCTGTAGGCGCGGGCGTGGGCGTGAGGGTGACGAACCACAGCGCGTCGTCGTCCTCGGGCTGCGAGGCGAACTGCACCACGCGCTCGGGGTGCAGCGCCTGCGCGGCGGCCAGCACCTTGTCCAGGCTGGCGCGCGGCGTGTGGGCGGGCATCGCAGGCGCTTCGACCTCGGTGCCCAGCAGGTGGCCGATCTCGTGGTGGAAGATGAGCGGCAGGCCGGTGAGGCACAGCAGCAGCATGAAGACGGTGCACACCAGGCTGGACCACTTGTGGGTCCAGCTCCAGCGGCGCAAGGCGGTGGGGCTCATGGCGGTGTCGGAAGGTAGGGGCGCGGTGCCCGCGCGCGCGCCCGGTCCCCGCGCGGCGAGCACGGGCGACGCGGCGGTGGAGATGCCACCCAGGTGGCAAAAGCAGGGGCGAATGAAGTCAAGCCAGGCAACCCGGAAACGTCGAAGGGGCGGTGGGTGCTGGCTGCAGCCGGCTGCGGGGCGCGGGCTGTGGCTTGCGGATACCTAATTTTACATTGCAAATGGGAATTATTCCTATTGTGGGGATGCGCGGGGCGCCGCGTTGTCTGGGATGAGCAACACCCGGTGGCGGGTGGGCGCGGGCAGGGGGCGCCCGCCCGTGGCATTGCGTGCAGTGCCCCGGCGCACTGGCGTTGGCCGAGCCACCAAAGTGCTTGCGTGGCTATAGTGCGCGGGCGTGCCCGAACGGGTGCGTGACCGTCGCCACTACAACACTTGGCCTTCCGGCCATCAAAAGACACTTTCATCCATGAAACATTGCCTTGCCCTTTGCGCCATCGCGCTGGCTGGCTGCGCTTCGCAGTACCACCCCCAACCCACCGCCGACAGCGCCACGCTGAAGATCATCGGCAACAACGCCCACTTCTTCACCGAGGCGTACGAGAACGAAGACTGCGTGCCCCACAAGGACGGCATCCGTCTGGCGACCTTCACCGGGATGACGAAGGACGTGGAGAACCCTTCCGTGGGCAAGACGGTGCAGATTCCGGCCGGCAAGCCGTTCGTGCTCTCGCACTACTACATCGATGCGCGCGTGGCCCAGAACCGGATCTGCCGGGTGACCGTGGCCTTCGTACCCGAGCGTGGCCAGAGCTACCAGACATACTTCCATGTGGAGCCGGACGTGAGCAGCTGCGATACCTTGGTGTCCGCCAGTACCGGCAGCCTGTCCATGAACGTGCCATCGTTCAAGTACGGCCGCAACCTGTGCGTGAGCGGCGAGAACCACGGGCCCGTCGCGCGCAAGGCCACACGGCTCGACTGGAAGGTGAACCTGCAGCGCGCTCCCGCACGCTGAGGCGCGGCAGCCGGCGGGCCCGGGCAGGCCCGCTGGCGGTAGCCCGCTTCCCCGTCAGTACCGCGCCTTGAGCGCCACCGTCACGCGGCGTGGCTCGCCATAGAAGTTCTGGCGCGACACCCCGGATACCTTCTCGTAGTAGGTCTTGTCCAGCAGGTTGTCCACCGACAGGTTCAACGACAGGTGGTCGTTGATCTGGTAGCCCACCTGCGCGTTGAACACCGCGTAGCCGGGCGCGTTGATGCGCAGCGCGCCGCTTTGCGCGAAGAACGCGCTGCGGTACGACATGCCTCCGCCCACGCTGAAGCCGCGCAGCGCCGGGCTGGTGAAGGCATAGCGGGTGAACAGGTTCACGCTGTGGCGCGGCGTGATGGGGCTGAACACCTGGCCCTGCTGGGCGACGGGCGCCTTCAGGTAGCGGGTGTCGTTGTAGGCGTAGCCCGCCACGATGTCCCAGCCGGGCTGTGGCTGGCCGCTGACCTCGGTCTCGAAGCCCTGCGCGCGCACCTTGCCGCCGGCGATCGATGCGTTGGTCACCACCGGGTCGGCGACAGCGCGGTTCTCGTCGATGATGCGGAACAGCGCTGCATGGGCCTGCAGGCGCTTTTGCAGGAACTCGCCCTTGACACCCAGCTCGACCTGCTTGCCCGTGCGCGGGTCGAGCAGTTGCTTGGCCGCGGTGAGCTGGGTTTGCACCACGAAGGTTTCGGCGTAGCTGGCGTAGCCGGTGTACTGCGGGTGGAAGTCCCACATCAGCGCGATGGAGGGCACGAACTGGCGGCCGGGATCGGCCGATGCGGTGACCGCGCCGGTACTGGTGCTGCGCGTCACCACCTCGGCCCACGACAGGCGCCCCCCCGCGAGCAGCTTGACGGTGTCGGCCAGGCTGACCTGGGCCTGCCCGTACAGCGCGTTCTCGCGGCGGGTGACGATGGAGGTGAAGCCCTTGAGTGTGATGTCGGGGTACGCCAGGTCGTAGTTGGGCCGCAGCAGGTTGAAGGGCAGGGTCGGCCCGTAGATGTAGTTGCCGTCCCAGGTCCTGCCTTCGTTGTGGCTGGCGCCCACCAGCAGCTTGTGGGTGCGGCCCGCCACCTGCACCGGCGTGGCCAGGAAGGCGTCGTAGTTGCGGGTGCGCACGTGGAAGTCGCCGTCCACGGTTTCCATGGTGAAGCTGCCGTCGGCGGCCAGGGCACTGTTGGCCCGGGCCGAGCGGTAGAAGGCCGTGCGGTCGATGTCCCGCGCGGACAGGCGCACCACGCCGCCGCCGGCCAGGCGGTGCTCCAGCTCGGCGAAAACGTCGGTGGTTTCCAGGTCCTGGCGGTTGGCGCGCAGGCCGGCAAAAGAACTGCGGGGCAGGTCGGCCAGGCGGCCATCGGCATAGGTGGGCAGGCCCTGATCGATGGCGGCGCGCACGCGCTGCTGTGCTGCGCCCACCGACACGGTGGTGGACGGGGCGATGTCCCATTCCAGCGTGCCGTAGCCCAGGCGCTTGTTGTTGAACAGCGTGTCGATGTGGCTGTCACGGTCTTCCACCACGGCCACGGCGCGCGCGCGGATCGTGCCTTCGGCGTTGAGGCCGCCGCCCACGTCCACCGTGCCGCGGCGCAGGCCGAACGAGCCCACTGCCGCATCGGCGCCGATGGCCAGTTTGGACGGGGCGCGCTTGCGCACCAGGTTGACGGTGCCGCCGGGTTCGCTCGCGCCCTGCAGCAGGCCGGCCGGGCCGCGCAGCACTTCGATGCGGTCGTACATGGCCGTATCGAGGGTGCTGTAGTTGCCTTGCGGAATGGGCACACCGTCGAGCTGGATGGCGCCCAGGTCGAAGCCGCGCGACTGGAACGAGTTGTAGTTGCCCGCGCCGTCCAGCCGCGTGATGGTCATGCCAGTGCTCAGCTTGATGGCGTCCTCGACCTTGGTCAGGTTGCGGTCGTCGAGCTGCTGGCGCGTGACCACGCTGATGGACTGGGGCGTCTCGCGCGGCGTCTGCTGCAGCTTGCCCACGCTGACTTCGCGGGCGGTGTACTGGCCGCTGCCCTCGGTGGTGGCGCCGTCCGCGCCGTCGGTCACCTTGACCTCGGGCAATGCGGCCGTGGCGGCGGTGGTGGCGGCGGTCTGGGCCTGGGCTGTGGCCAGCGTGGCCAGCAGCGAGGCCGCCAGGGCCAATGGGTGCATGCGCATGGTGCTTCTCCTCCTCGATGTTGCTATGAATTGAGTAGCTGCCAGCGCTTTTCCATCAAGCGCTGGTGGCGTAAAAGGCTTTGAATTTGCTGGCGGCGCCTGCATGTGCCGTGTCAGAACCGCGTGCGCAGCGTCACCTGCAGCGCGCGGGGCGAGCCGGGCAGGATCAGGTTGTCGTTGCTGCCGTGGGCCGACACGTAGTACTTGCGGTTGGCCAGGTTCTTCACGTTCACGTCCACATCCCACTGGCCCACCGTGTACTGCAGGGCGGCGTCCAGCGTGGTGTAGCCGGGCAGGGTGACCAGGTTGGTCAGCGAGGTGAAGCGCGCACCCACGTAGTTCACGCCGCCGCCCACGCGCAGGCCGTGGCCCAGGTCCTTCATGGCCCATACGAACGCGGAGTTGCGCGGCGTGAGCGCGGCCACCTTGCCCTGCGCCGCGATGGCCGCCGTGGGCAGCTGCAGCGAGCCCGTGGTGGCCAGCGACCTGGTCATGCGGCCATCGAGCCAGGCGTAGCCCGCGCTCACGTCCCAGCGGCCGGGCAGGCGGCCATTGGCGGTCAGCTCCAGGCCGTTGGTGCGCTGCGTGCCCACGTTGATCTGGCGCGACGGGTTGGTCGGGTCGGTGTTCTTGATGTTGGTGCGCTCGAGGTTGAACAGCGCGCCGGTGAAGTTCAGGCGGCCGTCCAGCACGTCGAGCTTCACGCCGATTTCCTTGTTCTCGGTGATCTCGGGCTCGGCGCCGGTGGTGTTGGCCGCCAGCGCAAAGGTCTCGGCCGAGGGCTGGAACGACTTGCTGTACGACACGTAGTACGACAGCGTTTCGCTGGGCTGCCACACCAGGCCCGCGCGGGGGCTGAACTTCTTGTCGGTGCGCGACAGGCCCGCGAGCTTGCGGTCGAACGTGGTCTCCTGCCCGAACACGTCGTAGCGCGCGCCGACCAGCGCCTTCCACTGGGGCGCCAGCGTGATCTGGTTTTGCCAGTACAGCGCGGCGGTGTCCTGCGTGGTGTGGCTGGGGATGGCGCCGTCGGCCGCAAAGCTGGCGGCCGGGATGGCCGGAGCAGGGCGGTTGCCGGGGTTGAAGATCGGCACGCGGTCGGCGCCGCCCGAGACGGACTCGGCGCGCTTCTTCTGCTGGCCCAGTTCCACGCCCATCAGCCATTCCTGCTGGAAGCCGCCCAGCTGGTGGCGCCAGGTGACGTCGGTCTGGTTGAAGAAGCCTTTTTCGTCGCGCAGGACGAACGAGCGCGTGCGGCCCACGGTCAGGTTCACCGGGTCGGTGGTGCCGCCGGGCAGGGTGTTGTAGCGGTCCAGCGCGTAGTCGTACAGGCGCGTGACGTTGCGTACCGACCAGTCGTCGTTGAAGCGGTGGTTCAGCGTGGCCGCGAACGATTGCATGGTGCTGGTGGTGGTGTCGTCCTGCGCGGCGTTGCTGGAGCCGTAGTACGTGCGGGGCGACACGTTGACGGGGCGGCCGTTGAGCGCCGGAATGCCGAAGTCCGTCAGGCGCTGGTCGCGGGCGTGGGTGTACTGCAGCAGCAGGTCGGTTTGCGCCGCGAGCTTGAGCGCGAGCGACGGCGCGAAGTTGTGGCGCTTGACGAACTGCTGGTCGCGGTAGCTGCCCGAGTCCTCCACCGCGGCGTTGATGCGAAAGGCCGCGGTGTCGCTGATGCCCACATTCACATCGGCCGTGGCGCGGCGGTAGTCGAAGCTGCCCAGGCCCAGCGAGGCCTCGCCCGAGGTCTCGCCGAACCTGGGCTTCTTGGTCACGCGGTTGATCAGGCCGCCCGACGAGCCGCGCCCGTACAGCACGGCGGCGGGGCCCTTCAGGACCTCCACCCGCTCGATGTCGGCCAGGTCGCGGAAGTACAGGGCATCGTCGCGCACGCCGTCGACAAACTGGTCGGCGATGGCCGTGAAGCCGCGGATCACTACCTGGTCGCGCTGCCCGTCGCCGTGGCTCATGGCCACGCCGGGCACGTTGCGCAGCACGTCTTCCATCGACCGCGCGCCCTGGTCGCGCATGAGCTGCTCGGGCACCACGTTCACGGCCTGGGGCACGTCGCGCAGCGGCGCACTGCCCTTGGTGGCCGAGGTGCTGGCGGCGGGCGAGTAGCCGTCGTCCCCCCTGGTGGACTGCACCGTGACCTCGCCCAGCGTCTGCGGTGCGGTGGCCGGCGGCGGGCTCTGCGCCCACGCGGCGCTGCAAAGCGCGGCGAGCAGGGCAGCCGACAGGGGTCTGAGCGTGTGGGACTGGCGGATGGCGTGCATGGTTTTCCTTGAGCGTGTGCGCAGCGCAGATGAAGACGGCAACCCCGCACCCCGTGCCTGGCGCGGGCCGGTGGTCGGCCCTTGGCTGGGAGGTGTGCGAAGCGTGAAAAGGGGTGCGGGTGGTGGCGGTAACGTTCAGGGGCGGAGGTCTGGCGGGCGGGCGGCGGTGTTCATCACCAGCCCCAGGCCCACGCGAGCAGGCCGCCCGCCAGGGCCGCGCCCGCCAAGGCCGGGGCGCGCCGGGGTTGCCAGGTCATGGTGGCCGTCACGGCCACCGCCGCCACGGAGAGCGCGACGGTCCAGGCGGTGATGCCCAGCGAGGCTGGGGTCTCGCCCGAGGGGCGGGCCGCCAGCCACAGCGACAGCAGCAGCACCAGCCACCCGGCGCGGCGCAGGTGCAGCAGGCGGCGCTCCGTGCCTTCCCGGCCCAGCGCGTCTTCATGGTGGCGGTCCATGCCCAGTGCGATGGCGGACCACGCCGCGAAACACAGCAGAAAAGCGGACATGGATCAGGCCCCCGAGGTCGAGACGTCGGGCGTTGCCGACAGCGCCGGTGCAGCGGGCTGTGGGGCGGATGCGCTGGCAGCGGCGGCGTGGCGCAATGCCTTGGACACAGCGGCCTTGCCCTTGCGCACGCGCCCCGGGCGCAGCCGCCAGGACAGCCAGCCCAGCAGCAGGCCCGTGGCCAGGAACGACAGGTCCATGCTCGCCCAGATCCATTCGCCCGCGGGCAGCGTGACGCCCAGGTGGGTGTGGGTGGTCAGTGCGTTGATCAGCGGCAGGGCCGTCCACACGGCACCCGCAGCGCCCAGCGGCACGGACCAGCCCATGCGGCTGGGCCGCGCCACGGCGCACGCCAGCGCCCACAGCAGCGCGATGCCCCAGGCGCTGAAGAACCAGGCCAGCTCGGTGTCGGCCCGGCCCTCGATGCCCACGGGGATCAGGCGGTTGGAGGCCACGTACACGCCGCAGGCCAGCGGCAGGCCCGCCAGCGTGGCGATATTGATGGCGGCGACCAGACGCTCGCCAAAGGGCGCCTTGGTGCGCGCTGCAGGGGCGGCAGCGCCTTGGCGGCCGGCTTTGGTTTGCGACAGGGCGCTGCGCTTGACGGTCCACAGCACCATGCCCGTGGCGATCATCAGGCTGCCCAGCACGCCAAAGCCGAAGAGGGCCCAGCGCATGCCCACATCGGCAAAGCGCGCCAGGTGCAGCCCGTACAGCACGCCATACGTCTTGGCGGCGGGGCCCGTGGGGTCGGCCTGGTCCAGCCACTGGCCGGTGGTGGCGTCGAACAACAGGCGCGGCGGGCGGTACTGCAGTCGGTCGCCCTCGTGGCGCGTGACCTCGACCACGGCGCGGCCCTTGGCATCGCGGCGCGCCTGCAGGCTGCCGATGCGCCCGCCGTCCCAGCGGGAGCGTGCTTCATTCAGGATGGGCTGCAGCGCGATGGCGGGCAGGGGCTCTACCTTGTCGTTTGCGCCACGGCGGGGGCGGCTCTCGGCCTTCTCGCCCTGCAGGTCGGCAAAGTACGCGTTGGAGTCCACGCCCTTTTCATTCTTGTACGTGGTGGCGATGCCGGCGGGCATGTACAGCGTGTGGAAGATCATCAGCCCGCTGAAGGTGATCATCAGATAGAACGGCAGCACCAGCACGCCGGTAACGTTGTGCGCATCCAGCCAGGCGCGCTGCCCGCCCTTGGTGGGGCGGAAGGTGAAGAAGTCCTTGAAGATGCGGCGGTGCGTGATCACGCCCGTGATCAGCGCGACGAACATCAGCATCGTGGCCACGCCCACCACCCAGCGGCCTTCGAGGGTCCAGCGGCCCTTCTGGGCCGTGCGCAGCTCGAAGTGAAAGCGGTAGAAGAAGTCCCCGCCCATGGTCTGGCGCGCCTCGATGGCTTCGCCGGTCTGCGGGTTCATGCGCAGCGTCTCGAACCGGCCGTTGCCGGTGCCGCGCCACAGCAGGTTGACGGCCGGGTCGCGCTCGTCGGGCAGGTGCATGATCCACTGCGTGACCTCGGGCGACTTGCGCTGCAATGCGTCCAGCGACTTCTGGGCCACCTGCGCATCCGCCGCGGGCAGGCCGTGCATCTCGGGGCGCATCCACAGGTTGAACTCGTTCTTGAAGAACGACAGCGTGCCGGTGAGGAAGATCGCAAACAGCAGCCAGCCCAGGATCAGCCCGGCCCAGGTGTGCAGCCACGACATCGCCTGGCGAAAGCCTTCTCGGTCATTGGGTGTCCTGGCGGCTTTGGCCTTGGCGTTGACCGGGGCAGCCGCGGGCATGCCCGCTGCCATGTCTGCGGACGCGTCGGGTGTCAGTGTGGTGGCGTTCATGCGGCGGCCTTCATCCATTGCGACGCCATGGCGCAGGCGCCCAGTACCAGCGCCGGCAGCAGGGTGCCTGCCCATGCACCGAGGGCGGTGCGGGCATAGAAAGCCCAGCCCGCGGCCATGGCGTAGGCCAGCCAGGCCAGCATGGTGGCCGTCAGCACGGCTTCCACCCGCGGCATGAACTGCGCCAGCCCCAGCGACAACGCGGCCGCGAACCCCGCCGCCAGCGCATAGCCGCCTCCGATGGCCGCCACGGCGCGGGAGGTGATGGTCAGCCGGTAGCGCCAGTCGACACGCGCGGTCTTCATGGCGTGCCAGCCGGGGCGCGGCTGTCAGCAGGTGATCCGGGCGATCGGAAAGAAGCGGAGGCCCCGGGCAGGCAGGGGCTGGCGGTGCGGCGCAGCATCAGGAAGGCTCCAGGCAGGTTTGGACACAACAAACGTACAAACGCTGGCTGCAGCGGGGCAGGGCCCGGCTGACTGGCTGGCTAGGTATTCAGGGAATCAATCACGGCACCCGGGCGCAACGCGCACTCCATGCCATCAGGTCTGGGGAAGAGGTGGGCAGGGAAGGGCGGGCGCCGGTCGTAAGAACGCATTCTACTTTTGTTGAGAAGCATTCGCATTCATTGCGGCACAACTTTGGCGGCTTTGATGTGCAGTTGCAACATCCTGTGACTGCAGGGCGATGCGGCCCTGCCTTCGCGCGGACACAAAAAAACGGGCCAGGGCCCGTTTTTCTGATTTCTTCGTTGGTGGTTTTTTTCGTGGAGCGCTCTGGTGAACTCTTGCTTCAGTCTGCGTCGCCCATCTGCGACTGCAGGTAGTTCTGCAGGCCGACCTTGTCAATCAGGTCGATCTGGGTTTCGATGAAGTCGATGTGCTCTTCCGTGTCATCCAGGATCTTTTGCAGGAGGTCGCGCGAGACGTAGTCACGCACGCTTTCGCAATGGGCCATGCCTTCCTTGATGGTGGCCTGGGCGCCTTGTTCGGAGCGCAGGTCGCAGGCCAGGATCTCTGGCACGTCTTCACCGACCTGGAGCTTGGCGAGGTCCTGCAGGTTGGGCAGGCCGTCGAGCATGAAGATGCGGTCCATCAGCCAGTCGGCATGCTTCATCTCGCCGATGGATTCGGAGTACTCCTTCTTGGCCAGCTTGTCGAAGCCCCAGTGCTTGAGCATGCGGTAGTGCAGGAAGTACTGGTTGATGGCCGTGAGCTCGTTCTTGAGCTGGGCCTGCAGATGGCCAATGACCTGTGCGTCACCTTTCATGGGGACTCCTTATTGTGTTGATTCCGCCCGATTGTCGTGACCTGCGTCAGCAGGCGCAAGGCAATCCCCTGCGGGGGCGCACGGGGTGCGTGTGATGCTGAGTTGTGTTCGCATTCCCGCGCGGGTGGGCTGCGCGCCGAGCGCGGCCGGGGCGGGCTTCGTGCGCGGCGCCATGCCGCTTCCCGCCAAAAAAAGAGGCCCTGGGTGTGATGACCCAGGGCCCGGTGCATCGGCGGGCCGCGTGTGGCGGCCTGGCCTGCCAGCGGGCTACAGCGCCTTGGCGGACGGGCCCGCTGGCGTGGCCGTGGGCTGCCCGGCGCGCTGCTGGTCGCGCCAGTGCGCAATGCCCAGCCACAGCGTGGGGACCAGCACCAGGGCCAGCGAGATCGCCTGGGCCACCGTGCCTTCGGCCAGATCCTCGGTGGCGGCATGCCACCAGGCGTTGTCGATGCCCGGAATCAGCGCGCCTTCGGTGAATTCATGGAAGGCATAGACCACGAGCTGGACCGCGAACACCGCCATGAACCACGAGGTCACGCGGAAGAAGCGGCCCAGGTTCACCGCACGGCCGTAGCGCGTCCAGGCCCATGCAATGGCGATGGCCAGGGCCAGGCCGGCGATGCCGCCCCAGGCCATGTAGCCCAGCTCGGCGCTGCGGGCCAGCGCGGCCAGCATCGTGGCGGTCTCCACGCCTTCGCGGCCCACCATGAACAGCGAGAACAGAAACACGGCCAGGGCGGCGCGCGGGCCCTCCAGCACGCTGGCGCGGTCGATGCGCTGGGCGATCTCCTGGCCCATGCCTTTGCCGGCGCTGCGCATGTGCACCACGCACCAGGCGACGGCGGCCGCGGCCACCAGGGCCATCACCCCCTCGGCCGCGGGTGACAGCGCGCCCACCTGCGACAGCACCCAGCCCAGCACCAGCGACAGCAGCACCGCCACCACGACGCCGGCGCGCAGTGGCAGCAGCAGCGCCAGGCGCCCGGTCTTGCGCAGATACAAGGTGGCGATGGCCACGACAAGCAGGGCTTCAAGCCCCTCGCGGAAACAGATCAAGAGGGTCTGGAACATGGCGGATTCGGTTCTTTGCTATGAGTTTATGAGCTGCTTGCGCTTTTCCATCCAGCGCGCGGGGGCCGGTGGGGCCACGCCCGACGTGAGCCGTGCGGAGATGGATGTGCCTTGCGCCCCTGGAGCAGATCATAAATTCAACTGAGAATGAGTTGTATTTGAATATTTGACAAGGCGCAATGGTTGGGCATGTTCCCCTGTGGGCCAGGGGCGGAGGATTTTCCGGTTTCAGTCTCGATGTATAGTTATTGGCAATTGATTTGATCTAATCAATTAATTGGATTGATGGTCCGGAAAGGCCTAGACTTCAGTCCTGTTCACTCAACCACCAACAAGGAAACAGCAATGTCCCTGATCAATACGCAAGTTCAGCCGTTCAAGACCACCGCTTTCGTCAACCGCAATGGCAAGGGTGAATTCATCGACCTGACCGAAGCCGACCTGAAGGGCAAGTGGTCCGTGCTGATCTTCATGCCCGCAGCCTTCACCTTCAACTGCCCCACCGAAATCGAAGACGCCGCCGAGCACTACGCAGAGTTCCAGAAGGCTGGCACCGAGGTCTACATCGTCACGACCGACACGCACTTCTCGCACAAGGTGTGGCACGAAACCTCGCCCGCCGTGGGCAAGGCCAAGTTCCCCCTGGTCGGCGACCCTACGCACCAGCTGACCAACGCGTTTGGCGTGCACATCCCTGAAGAAGGCCTGGCACTGCGCGGCACGTTCGTGGTCAACCCCGACGGCATCATCAAGACGTCCGAAATCCACTCCAACGAGATCGCCCGCGACGTGAAGGAAACCGTGCGCAAGCTCAAGGCTGCCCAGTACACCGCCGCCCACCCCGGTGAAGTCTGCCCCGCCAAGTGGAACGACGGCGCCAAGACCCTGGCTCCTTCGCTGGACCTGGTCGGCAAGATCTGAGCGGACACTGATTCGGCAGAGCGCTGCGGGCGCTCCCCAGCCGGACAGCGCCATGGCGCACGCGCGCCATGCCGTCCGGCTTTTTTACGCCTTTTTCACCTACCTTTGCGGTGCCGGGCTTGCCACAAGCAGCCCCAGCCCCCACCCTGCAAGTCACAACTCGAAAGGACACCACCATGCTCGACGAACAACTCAAGACCCAGCTTTCCGCCTACCTGGAGCGCGTGACGCAGCCGTTCGAACTGGTGGCTTCCCTGGACGACAGCGAAACTGCCCGCGAGATGCGCGAGCTGCTGACGACCATCCAATCCCTGCGCAGCGACAAGATCACGCTGCGCACCGACGGCAACGACGCGCGCAAGCCCTCGTTCAGCCTGCAGCGCGTGGGCAGCACGAATTCGCTGCGTTTTGCCGGCCTGCCCCTGGGCCACGAATTCACCTCGCTGGTGCTGGCCCTGTTGTGGACCGGAGGCCACCCGCCCAAGGTCGAGCCCGAGGTGATCGAGCAGATCGCCGCGCTCGACGGTGACTTCAACTTCGAGGTCTACATGAGCCTGACCTGCCACAACTGCCCGGACGTGGTGCAGGCGCTGTCGCTCATGGCCATCGTCAACCCCAAGATCAAGACCACCGTGATCGAAGGCGGCGCCTTCCAGCAGGAAGTGGCCGACCGCGAGATCATGGCCGTGCCCATGGTGTTCATGAACGGCCAGGTGTTCGCCTCGGGCCGCATGTCGGTCGAGGAGATCGTGGCCAAGCTCGACACCGGCGCCGCCGCCCGTGACGCGGCCAAGCTGTCGGCCAAGGCACCGTACGACGTGCTCATCGTCGGCGGCGGCCCCGCCGGCGCCGCGGCCGCCGTGTACGCGGCCCGCAAGGGCATCCGCACCGGCGTGGCGGCCGAGCGCTTCGGCGGCCAGGTCAACGACACGCTGGCCATCGAGAACTACATCTCCGTGCTGGAAACCGACGGACCCAAGTTCGCCGCTGCCCTGGAAGCCCACACCCGCGCCTACGACGTGGACATCATGAACCTGCAGCGCGCCGACCAGCTGATCCCCGCGGCCCAGCCCGGCGGCCTGATCGGTGTGAAGCTGGCCAACGGCGCCACCTTGCAATCGAAGACGGTGATCCTGTCCACCGGCGCGCGCTGGCGCAACGTCAACGTGCCCGGCGAAGCCGAGTACAAGAACAAGGGCGTGGCCTACTGCCCGCACTGCGACGGCCCGCTGTTCAAGGGCAAGCGCGTGTCGGTCATCGGCGGCGGCAACTCGGGAGTCGAGGCCGCCATCGACCTGGCCGGCATCGTGGCCCATGTCACGCTGGTGGAGTTCGCCGACCAGCTCAAGGCCGATGCCGTGCTGGTCAACAAGCTCAAGAGCCTGCACAACGTGACCATCCACACCAACGCGCAGACCATCGAGATCACCGGTGCCGACGGCAAGGTCAACGGCCTCAAGTACAAGGACCGCGCCACGGGCGTGGAGCACCTGGTGCAGCTCGAAGGCGTGTTCGTGCAGATCGGCCTGGTCCCCAACACCGAATGGCTCAAGGGCACGGTGGAGCTGTCCAGGTTCGGCGAGATCATCGTCGACTCGCACGGCCGTACCAACCTGCCCGGCGTGTTCGCGGCGGGGGACTGCACCACGGTGCCGTTCAAGCAGATCGTGATCGCTGCGGGCGATGGGTCGAAGGCCGCGCTGAGCGCATTCGACCACCTGATCCGCATGCCGGTGGTGGCGGCCGCGCCAGCGGGTGCCCCGGCTGCGGAAACGGTGGCGGAAACCGTTTGATGTTTGATTGAAAATGGCCTGCAGCGCTTGATGGTAAAGCGCTGGAAGCTATCAATAGATGAGCGACCGGCTGTGTTGTGCGGCCGGTCGCTTTTTTTCGTGGGCCCGCCGTGTCTTGGGGAGCGGCTGGTGCCTTGTGGTTGTAAATCTGATTACGTATTGAGAATTATTCTCATATAATTCACCCCATCAGCCAGCCACAACGGCCCTTTCTGCTGCCCGCAGAAGCCAGGACCGTCTGCATGGAGCCAGCTCTGTATTCGTTGTCGTTTCAGAGAAGGACTCCCCTCCGTGGCGCAGGCATTCCGTACCCCTCCGTTTTCTTCCCGGCGCGCACAGGCGCACCCCTCCGATCAATGGCTGCAAGGCCGTCTGCGGCCGCTCACGTGGCTGGTGGCCTGTGCATGTGCCGCCATCGGCAGCGCGCATGCGCAGGACGTGGCGCAACTGATCGCTGCCGGCCCGGCGCTCAAGGAGGTGGTCATCAGCGGCTCGCGCAGCGAGCAGGACCGCGACGAGTTGCCCATGAGCATCGACGTGATCAACGCGCAGGCCATCGAAGAAGGCCAGGTGCGCGACATCCGTGATGTGGCGCGTGAACTGCCCAACGTGTCCGTCACCCGCTCGCCCGCGCGCTTCACGCTGGCCAGCGGCTCCACGGGGCGCGAGCAGAACGCGGGCTTCAACATCCGCGGCCTGGACGGCAACCGCGTGCTGATGATGGTGGACGGGATCCGCCTGCCGCGCAGCTACGTCTTCAGCGCCAACGCCTTCGGGCGCGACTACCTGGACATCGGCCTGCTGCAGCGCATCGAGGTCGTGCGCGGCGCCACGTCGGCGCTGTACGGGTCGGACGGCATGGCGGGCCTGGTCAACTTCATCACGGCCGAACCATCGGCCTTCCTCGATGGCGACAAGCGCATCGGCGGGCGTGTGAGCGTGGGCTACGACGGCGACGACCACGGCAAGCGCGTGGGCGCCACGGTGGCGGGCAAGGCGGGCGACACGGTGCAGTGGCTGCTGGGCGGCAACGTCACGCGCGCCAGCGAGCTCGACAACATGGGTACCAACAGCGCGGCCAATGCCGACCGCACCCGTCCCAACCCGCAAAAGGACCAGAGCGGCGCGCTGCTGGGCAAGGTCATCCTCACGCCCGGCGGCGGCCAGCGCCATGTGTTCACGCTGGAGCATGTGGACAAGAACTCCGACTACGGGCTGCTCACCGCGCGCTCCAAGCCGCCGCTGGCCGCCGCGTCCGTGCTGGGCTCCACGTCGTTCACCGACATGCAGCGCAGCCGTGCGACGTGGGAGGGCTCGTGGCGCGTGAACTCCGCCTTTGCCGACGACCTGAAGGCGACGCTGAGCTTTCAGGATTCCCACTCGCGCGAGTACGTCACCGAGGACCGCAACACCGCCGCCGACCGCGTGCGCGACGTGACCTACGACGAGCGCACCTGGCAGGCCAACCTGCAGGGCAGCAAGGTGCTGCGCGCAGGCCCTGGTGGTCTGGTACAGAAGATCACCTACGGCTTCGACTACACGTCGGCCAAGGTCGAGAACCTGCAGACCGGCGTGACCCCGCCCGTGGGCGAGACCTTCCCGCTCAAGCGCTTTCCGGACACCACCGAGACAAGCGCGGCCCTGTATGTGCAGGACGAGTTCGTGACCGGCCCCTGGAGCATCACGCCGGGCGTGCGCTTCGACAGCTTCCGCATCAAGGCCGACCAGGCGGGCTTTGGCGCGCAGGCCGTGTCCCTGTCGGGCAATGCCACCTCGCCCAAGTTCGGCGTGCTGTACCGCGCCAGCGAGCAGTGGAGCGTGTTCGGCAACTACGCGGCGGGCTTTCGTGCGCCCAACGCGGGTCAGGTCAACGCCTTCTTCGAGAACCCGGTCAGCAATTACAAGACCGTGCCCAACGCCAACCTGCGCCCCGAAAAGAGCCAGAACTTCGAGCTGGGCGTGCGCGGCCGTTTGGAGAGCCTTTCCATCGAGGCCGCCGCCTTCACCGGCCGCTACAAGGACTTCATCGAGGACCTGCGCCAAGTGGGCGGCACCGGTGCGCCGGGCAACCCGCTGGTGTTCCAGTCGGTCAACATCGGCCGCGTCAAGCTCAGCGGCTTCGAGGTCAAGGGCGACATGCGCTGGGGCCGGTGGGCCGGCGGGCAATGGACATCGCCGTTCAGCTACGGCCAGACGCGCGGGCGCGATACCGCCACCGGCAGGCCGGTGAACACGGTGGACCCATCGCGCCTGTCTGCCGGCCTGCGCTACGACACCGGCCACTGGATGGCGCGCCTGGATGCCACCCACAGCGCGGCCAAGAAGGCCAGCGACGTGACCGTGGCGACGGGCAGCACGCAGTACCTCACGCCGTCGTACACGGTGCTCGACCTGTCGGGCCAGTGGCGCATCCGCAAGGACCTGCGCCTGAACCTCGGCATCTACAACCTGACCGACAGGAAACACTGGCGCTGGGCCGACGTGCGCGGCCTGGCCGCCAACGCCAACTTCATCGACGCCTACAGCCAGCCCGGCCGCTCCGTGCGGGTGTCGCTGGTGGCGGACTTCTGAGCACCCACGTGAACACGTTCCAAGGCCACCCATCAAGGAGAACACCCATGAGCCACGTTCCCGACCCTTCCAATGCCTCCGAGGCCAGCGCCCACTGCGACGAGGAGTACAGCCTGCCGTGCGCCGAGGCGCTGCTGGCCGGCACGCTCGCCCTGATGACGGGCTACGTGCAGGCCTGCTGCGACACCCACCGCGACGCCATGGGCCGCAAGATATCGGCCAACCTGCAGATGCTGGCCGACGCCGACGGCTTCACCGCTCACTTCCGCACGGTGGTCTGGAGCCTGCAGGGCCGTTGGGAACAGCAGTGCAAGGCGCGCCAGGACACCGCCGCCAGCGCCGCACTGGTGGCCGCAGAGCAGCGCCGCGTGCTGTGGCACACCGCGCCGGAGGCCGTGCAATGAGCCGCGCCGTGACGAACAACCCGGGCAATCCGGCCTCCGCGCCCCTGGCCGCACCCGACATTCGCGCGCAGTTCGCCACCGCACGTGCTGCCGGCAAGCGCGCCAAGGAGGCGGCCGAGAGCCTGGGGCTCTCGGAAGGCGCTGCGGTGGCGGCCCACGCGGGCGAGCACGGCCACCCGCTCAAGGCCGTGCCGCTGCAGGGTTCGTGGCTGGAGATGCTGCAGGCGCTCGAGGCCTGCGGCCCCTTGATGGCCCTCACGCGCAATGAAGGCGTGGTGCATGAGAAGACCGGCATTTACACCAACGTGTCGGCCACAGGCCCGGTGGGCATCGCGCTGGGCGAAGACATCGATCTGCGCCTGTTCTTCGCGCAGTGGCATGCTGGCTTTGCCGTGACCGAGCTGGCCAACGACCCCGCCAGGCCGCCGTCGCGCAGCCTGCAGTTCTACAACGCCAGCGGCCGTGCCGTGCACAAGATCTTTACCCGCGAAGCGACCGACCTGGCGGCGTTCGATGCGGTGGTGAGCCGCTTCGCGCAGCCCAGCGCGGGCTATGTGTTCGGCAAGGCGCCCGCGCCGGAAGCGGTGCGGCCCGATCCCGACATCGACGCCGACGGCCTGCGCGAGGCCTGGGGTGCCATGCAGGACACACACGAGTTCTTCGGCCTGACCAGGAAATTCGGCGTGGAGCGTCAGCAGAGCTTTCGCCTGGTCGAAGGCCAGTTCGCGTGGCGCGCCGAACCGCAAGCGGTATCGCGCCTGCTGGACGAGGCCGCGGTGGACGGACTGCCCATCATGGTGTTCGTGGGCAGCGGCGGCTGCATCCAGATCCACACCGGGCCGGTGCGCAACATAAAGCCGCTCGACACACCGCACGCCCAGTGGATCAACGTGCTGGACGCAGGCTTCAACCTGCACCTGCGCACCGACATGGTGGCCAGCGTGTGGGTGGTGGAAAAGCCGACGGCCGATGGCGTCGTCACCTCCGTCGAGGCGTTCGACCATGCGGGCGAGCTGATGGCCATGTTCTTCGGTGCGCGCAAGCCCGGCAAGCCCGAGCTGCAGGGCTGGCGCGACCTGGTGGCGCGGCTGCCGCAGGCGCAGCAAGATGAGGTGGTCCATGCTGCGTGATGGCCTGACCGACACGGCGCGCAGGCAGCTGCTGCGCGGCATGGCAGCGCTGCCGCTGCTGTCTGTGGTGGGCGCGGAGCGCGCAGTCGCGGCCAGCCCGGCGCGCATCGTCTCGCTGGGCGGTGCGTTGACCGAGGTGGTCTACCTGCTGGGCGCGCAAGGCCAGCTGGTGGGCACCGACACCACCAGCCTGTTCCCCGAGGCCGCGCTCAAGACCGCCAAGGTCGGCTACATGCGCCAGCTCTCGGCCGAGGGGCTGCTGTCCCTCAAGCCCGACGCCGTGGTGGGCACCACCGAGGCCGGCCCGCCCGTGGTGCTGGACCAGGTGCGCAGCGCCGGGGTGCGGGTGGAGCTGGTCAAGGCCGACCACACCTGGGACGAAGTGCAGCGCAAGGTGGCCACCGTGGGCCGCGTGGCCGGCCGCGAGCGCGAGGCCACGGCCCTGCAGGCGGACCTGGATGCGCAGTGGGCGGCGGTGCACAAGCTGGTGGCCGCGTCCGCGCGCCGCCCGCGCGCGATCTTCATCCTGTCGCACGGCGGCAGCCCCATGGTGGCGGGCACCGGCACGGCGGCCGATGCGCTGATCCGCTTTGCGGGCGGCACCAACGCCATCACGCAGTTCGCGGGCTACCGGCCGCTCACGGCCGAGGCCATGGCCAGCGCCGCGCCCGAGGTGCTGCTCAACAGCACGCAGGGCATCGAGGCGCTGGGCGGCGAGGCCGCGTTCTGGCAGCGGCCGGAACTGGCGCTCACGCCCGCTTTCCGCCACAAGGCCCTGGTGACGATGGAGGCCAGCCAGCTGCTGGGCTTTGGTCCGCGCCTGCCCGGGGCCGTGCGCGAGGTGCACACCCGCATGCAGGCGATCACGGCGTGAGCGGCCTGTCCGTGGCGCAGCCGGGTGCGCGCTGGACCGCGGGGCGCCTGTCGCCCCGCACCGCGCTGACCGTGGGCTCGGCACTGGTGGTGCTGGCCTTGGCCTGGGCCAGCACCCAGGGCGCGTACGCCATCGCGCCCGCCCAGCTGTGGCAGGTGCTGCTGCAGGCCGTGGGGCTGGCGCCTTCTGCCGAACAGGCACCGGAATACCTGGTGTTCATCAACATCCGGCTGCCACGCCTGTTGATGGGCGTGGCGGCCGGGGCGGGCCTGGGGCTGGCGGGTGCGCTGATGCAGGGGCTGTTTCGCAACCCGCTGGCCGACCCCGGCCTGATCGGCGTGAGCAGCGGCGCCGCGCTGGCTGCTGCGCTCACCATCGTGCTCGGCATGCACTGGCTGCCCGACATGCCGCGCACGCTGGGCAGTTGGTCGCTGGTGACCATGGCCTTTGGCGGTGGCCTGGTGGTCACGGCGCTGATCTATGGGCTGGCGCAAGCCGATGGCGCCACGCGCATGGGGCTGATGCTGCTGGCGGGCGTGGCGGTCAATGCGCTGGCGCTGGCGGGGCTGGGCTACCTCAACTTCATCTCCACCGACGAGCAACTGCGCAACATCCAGATGTGGCTGCTGGGCAGCCTGGGCGGCGCGCGCTGGAGCGCCGTGGCGCTGGTGGGATCCATCGTGGCGGTGGCCTGCGGCCTGGGCCTGGCGCTGGCGCGCCCGCTCAATGCGATTGCCCTGGGAGAGGCGCAGGCCGCGCTGCTGGGCGTGCCGGTGGAGCGCACCAAGCGCCTGGCGGTGCTGGTGACGGCGCTCGCCGTGGGGGCCGTCACGGCGGCCACCGGCATCATCGGCTTCATCGGCCTGGTGGCGCCGCACTGGGTGCGCCTGGTGGCCGGGCCGGATCACCGCGTGGTGCTGCCGGGATCGGCCCTGCTGGGCGCCGCGCTGGTGCTGGCGGCCGACGTGGTGGCGCGCACCATCGTCAAGCCGGCCGAGTTGCCGCTGGGCGTGCTCACCGCCTTCATCGGTGTGCCCTTGTTCCTGGCCATGCTGCGCCAATTCAGGAGCAAGGTATGAGAGCAGGCCCGCTCCATCCCGGCGATCCGCTGGTGTGCGATCAATTGGCGGTGGGCCTGCCCGGCCTGCCGCTGCTGGCGACCGTGCATGCGCGCCTGGCGCCTGGCCGCTTCACCGCCATCCTGGGGCCGAATGGCGCGGGCAAATCCACGCTGCTGTCCATGCTGTCGGGCCAGCGCGCGCCGCGCTCGGGCTCGGTCAGCCTGAGGGGCCGGGCGCTCACTGCGGTTGGTGCCTTGGAGCTGGCGCGCCTGCGCGCCGTGCTGCCGCAAGAGACGGCGGTGGCCTTCGACTTCACGGTGCAGGAGGTGGTGGAGATGGGCCGCTTTCCGCACCGCCAGTCGCCCAGCCGGAACGAGGCGTGCATCGCCCGCGATGCCATGGAGGCCACCGGCGTGGTCCACCTGGCGGCGCGCGGCGTGAACACCTTGTCGGGCGGCGAGCGGGCCCGCGCCCACCTGGCCCGGGCGCTGGCGCAGATCTGGGAGCCCCGGCCCGATGGCGCCACGCGCTGGCTGCTGCTCGACGAGCCCACCGCCGCGCTCGACCTGGCGCACCAGCACCAGGCCATGGCCCTGGTGCGCCGCTGGGCGGTGGAGCAGGGCATCGGCGTGGTGGCGGTGCTGCACGACCTGAACCTGGCGCTGCGCTATGCGCACGACGTGGTGCTGATGGGGGCCGGGCGCTGCGACGTGGGGTCCGTGGGGCAAACGCTGGACGCGGCGGCGATCGCGCGCGTGTGGGGTGTGGAGTGTTCCGAAGTGCGCGCCAGCGACGGCACGCCGCAGTTTCTCGTGGCGGCCGGATGAAGCCGACATGACGATTTGGTCATCTGCTCCCGTCTTCCCCTTGGTCGCATGGGGATATGCACGGTTGCGCATGCTGCACCGCGCCATCTTGTCACTAGAATGCGCGCACACCACCATGCGCCGCCTGCTCCTCGTCTTTTTGCTGCTGTTCATGCCGCTCCAGTCCATCTGGGCGGCTGCATCGCCGTATTGCGGGCACGAGGCAGCGCCGCAGGCATCGCACTTTGGCCACCATGTGCACGAGCACCGGGCCGATGTGCCGGCCGAGCCATCCCAGGCCAGCGAAACTCAGGACCACAAGGCCCTGGCCACCACCGGCACGGCCGACATGGACTGCCATGCCTGCCACGGCGTGGGCAGCGGCATGGCGCTGAGCGCGGGTGCCCAGGCCATCGTGGTCTCGGTCGCCCGCCCTGTTTCCCTGGTGGCACCTGCCTGGGTGCATCCACCCCTCTCACGCCCCGAACGTCCCAACTGGTCCGTCCTCGCCTGAGCGGCGAGGCGGGGCACCGGGTAGCCCCTTCCTGACGATTCCACGCAGCTCTCGCGAGCGGCGGCGGCGCGTGCTTGTGCGCCGGACATCGTCGTGCCTTGCCGATTTCAACCCCGTGGCCCCCGGCCATTGCAGAGGAATCGGATGCAACGAACGAGAAGAACGAACCACACACCACGGCTGTGCATGGCGGCCGTGGCCCTGGGGTGGGCGCTGGCCGGCAGTGCTGCGCTGGCCCAGACGCCGGCGCCACCGCTCACGCTCAAGGCCTTGTTCGACAGGGCCTGGGAGCGCCAGCCCGAGGCGCAGTCGGCCGCGCTGCGGCGCGAATCGGCACAGGCCGCGCGCAGCGGTGCATCGTCCTGGACGGCCGAACCCGCCGCGCTGGAGCTGCAGGCCAAGACCGACCGCCCCGGCAGCAACCAGGGCAACCGCGAAGTGGAGATGGGCGTGGCCCTGCCGCTGTGGCTGCCCGGCGAGCGCGCCCGCAAGGCCGCGCTGGGCGATGCCGAGATCAAGGCCGTGGAAAGCCGCCGCCTGGCCGCGCAGCTGCAATTGGCCGCCGCCGTGCGCGAGGCCTGGTGGACCCTGCAGCGCGCGCAGGCAGAACTGGGCCTGGCGCAGGACCGGCTGCACAACGCGCAGCGCCTGGCGGCCGACGTGGCGCGGCGCTTTCAGGCCGGAGACATGTCGCGTGCCGACCAGGCCCAGGCCGATGGTGCCGTGGCCCAGGCCGAAGCCGCGGTGGCCGAGGCCACGGGCGCACGCGATGTGGCCCAGGCAGCCCTGGTGGCATGGGGCGGCAACGGGGTGCTGGCCGACGGTGCCGAGCCCGAGGCCGAAGCGCTGCCAGCAGCCGGCCTGCCCACCGACCACCCGGCGGTGGCGGACTGGAACGACCAGGCCGCAGTGGCGCGCCGCGCCGCCGACCTGGCCGCCGTGCAGACCCGTGCCAACCCCGAGCTGACCGTGGCCGCCACGCGCGGGCGCGAGCAGGCCGGCGAGCGCTACCTCCAAAGCTTCACGGTCGGCGTGCGCGTGCCCCTGGGCGGTGGCGACCGGGCGCGCGCCAAGGAGACAGCGGCCCGTGCCGACGCGCTGGACGCCGAGGTGCGCGCCCGCGCCGAGCAGGACCGCCTGGCCGCCGACCTGGCCGCGGCCACGGCCCGCGTGAAAGCCACGCAAGCCCAGCGCGACGCCATGGCCCGCCATGCGGCACTGGCCCGCGATACGCGCGGTTTCGTCGACAAGGCCTTCCGCCTGGGCGAAGCCGACTGGCCCACGCGCCTGCGCGTGGAGCTGGAAGCCGTGCAGGCCGAGCGCCAGCTGGCGCGTGCCCGCATCGATGCGGCGGCCGCCGTCTCCACCTTGCGCCAGGCCCTGGGCCTGTTGCCGCAGTGAGCGCCCTATCCATCCCGACACCCTGTTTGTGATCACCATGCAACTCCTTTCTCTTCCTTCCGCGCTGGCCCTGGCCTTGGTGCTGGGCCTGGCGCCGTCGTGGGCACTGGCTGGCGATGGCCATGACCATGGCGAAGCCCCCGCCGCCGCAGCCGGCCCTGCGATACCGCGCTTTGCCGCCACCTCCGACCTGTTCGAGCTGGTGGGCGTGCTCGACGGGCAAAAACTGGCGCTCTACCTGGACCATGCGGGCGACAACAGCCCGGTCAAGGAGGCCCAGCTGGAGATCGACATCGCCGGCACGCGCGTGCCCGTGACCCGCGTGGCCGACGGCGAGTTCCAGGCCGCGCTGACCGCACCGCTGGCCGAGGGCGTGAGCCCCGTCACCGCCACCGTCGTCGCCGGCAACGATACCGACCTGCTGGCCGGCGAGATCGACGTGCACGCCGCGGCCCAGGCCCA
The DNA here is from genome assembly GCF_041154505.1 of Acidovorax sp. A79. Classification (GTDB taxonomy): domain Bacteria; phylum Pseudomonadota; class Gammaproteobacteria; order Burkholderiales; family Burkholderiaceae_C; genus Acidovorax. The sequence goes on along the minus strand of NZ_AP028672.1, from coordinate 1,082,712 downwards.
CGCCGAGCCCACGGGCCGGCGCAACGCGCTGGTCGCCGGTGCCGTGGCCGCCGTGCTGGCAGCCCTGGCCCTGGCGTGGGGCCTGCGGCGTGGCCGCGCCGCGCGCGCCCAGCGCCTGGGAGGTGCAGCATGAAGCGCCTGACCTCTCTCCATTCCGTCGTGGCCCTGGCGATGGCCGCTGCGCTGTGCGCCCCGCTGGTGGCGCGTGCCGGTGAAGGCCATGACCATGGCGACGCGCCCGCGGCGGCCGACGGCAACGGCCCCAAACGCCAGCCCGATGGCAGCGTCTTCCTGCCCAAGCCTGCGCAGCGCCAACTCGGCGTGCGCACCCTGGTGGCCGCCGAGGGCCGGCACCCCAAGGCCTTCGAGCTGGCCGGCACGGTGGTCATGGACCCCAACGCTGGCGGCAAGGTGCAGGCCGCGCTGGCCGGCCGGCTGGAGGCCGGGCCCAAGGGCCTGCCCGGCGTGGGCCAGGCGGTGCGCAAGGGCGAGGTGCTGGCCTACGTGGTGCCCACGGCGGGCGCCATCGAGCGCTCCAACCAACTGGCCCAGCAGGCCGAGCTGCGTGCTGCACGCGACCTGGCGGCACGCCGCGTGGCGCGTTTGAAGGACCTGTCGGACACCGTGCCGCGCAAGGACATCGAGGCGGCCGAGAGCGAGCTGCAAAGCGTCACCCAGCGCCTGGGCGCGGTGGGGGCGGGCCTTTCGACCCGCGATGCGCTGGTGGCGCCCGTCTCGGGTGTCATCGCCTCGGCCAATGCCGTGGCAGGGCAGGTGGTGGATGCGCGCGAGCTGGTGTTCGAGGTGGTGGACCCCACGCGCCTGCGCGTCGAAGCCCTGGCTTACGACACGGCGCAGGCCCACAGCGTCGCCGGCGCCGCGCTGGCCGTGGGCGGGCAGCGCGTGCCGCTGCGTTTTCTGGGCGCGGCGCGCAGCCTGCGCGACCAGGCGCTGCCGCTGCAGTTTGCCGGCGACTCGGCCGTGCTCGGTACCTTGGCCCTGGGCCAGCCCGTGCGCGTATTCGTGCAATCCACCGAGCAGGCCGTTGGCGTGCAGGTGCCCGTGGCTTCGCTGCTGCGCAATCCCGCGAACCAGACCATCGTCTGGGTCAAGGAGTCGCCCGAGCGTTTCGTGCCGCGCGTCGTCACCTACGTGCCCCTCGACGGCACCTCGGTGGCCGTGACCTCGGGCCTCAAGGCCGGTGACCGCGTGGCCACGCAGGGCGCCACGCTGATCAACCAGGTCCGTTGAAGGAAACCACGCAATGTTCAAGTGGCTACTCGAAAGCAGCCTGGCCAACCGGCTGCTGGTGCTCATCGCGGCGGGCGTGCTGATGGCCTATGGCGCCTTCACGCTGTCGCGCACGCCGGTGGACGTGTTCCCCGATCTCAACAAGCCCACCGTCACGCTGATGACCGAGGCCGGCGGCATGGCCGCCGAGGAGGTGGAGCAGCTCATCACCTTCCCGCTGGAGACGACCATGAACGGCCTGCCCGGCGTGGAGAGCGTGCGCTCCACCTCCAGCGCGGGCCTGTCCTTCATCTACGTCACCTTCGACTGGAGCACGGACATCTTCCGCGCGCGGCAGATGGTGTCCGAGCGCCTGTCGTCCATGGAGGAGGGGTTGCCCGCGGGCGTCACGCCGCGCATGGGGCCCATCAGCTCCATCATGGGCGAGATCATGCAGGTGGCGATCCCCATCGACGTGCAGCGCACCACGCCCATGGCCGTGCGCGAGTACGCCGACTGGGTGCTGCGTCCGCGCCTGCTGGCGATTGCCGGCGTGGCGCAGGTGATCCCCATCGGCGGCGAGGTGCGCCAGTTCCAGGTGCAGCCCAACACGGCGCGCATGGCGGAGCTGGGCATCACGCACGACCAGCTCACGGGGGCGCTCAAGGGCTTCTCCAGCAACACTTCGGGTGGCTTTTTGGAGCTTAACGGGCGCGAGTACCTGATCCGCCACCTGGGCCGCACCTCGCGCCTGGAGGATCTGCAGAACCTGGCGCTCACCGCAAGGAACGGCCAGCCCGTGCTGCTGCGCCAGGTGGCCGAGGTCACATTTGCTGCGGCCCTGAAGCGCGGCGATGCGGGCTTCGAGGGCAAGCCGGCCGTGATCCTCGGCATCCAGAAGCAGCCCACGGCCGACACCATCGCGCTCACGCGCAGCATCGAGTCGGCGCTGGGTGATTTGAAGAAGTCGTTGCCCGCAGGCATGGAGGCGCCGCGCGTCACCTTCCGCCAGGCGAGCTTCATCGAGGCCTCGGTCACCACCCTGCAGGGCAAGCTCATGGGCGCCTCGGTGTTCGTGGCGGTGATTTTGTTCGTGTTCCTGGGCACGCTCAGGCCCACGGTGATCGCGCTCACGGCCATCCCGGTGTCGATCTTCATCACGGCGCTGGTGTTCAAGTACTTCGGCCTGTCGATCAATACCATGACGCTGGGCGGCCTGGCCATTGCCATCGGTGGCCTGGTGGACGATGCGGTGGTGGACGTGGAGAACGTGCTGCGGCGCCTGAAGATGGACCGCTCGAAGCACCCGAACCACCGGCTGCACCCGCTGGAGGTGGTCAAGCTCGCGTCGATGGAGGTGCGCTCGGGCATCCTCTACGCCACGGCCATCATCGTGCTGGTGTTCCTGCCGCTGTTCGCGCTGCCGGGCATCGAGGGGCGGTTGTTCGTGCCGCTGGGCATCGCGTTCATCGTCTCCACCGTGGCTTCGCTGCTGGTGTCGGTCACCGTCACGCCGGTGCTGGCCTTCTACCTGCTGCCGCGCATGAAGAACCTCAACCATGGCGATACCCGCGTGGTGGCCTGGCTCAAGGCGCGCTACCGCGGTGGGCTCACCCGGGTGCTGGCGCACCCGCGCGTCGCCATGGCCGTGAGCGCGGTGGCGGTGGTGCTCTCGGTGGCGGCGGTGCCGTTCTTTCCGACGACCTTCTTGCCGCCGTTCAACGAGGGCACGCTGCTCATCGGCATGCGCCTGAACCCGGGCGTGACGCTGGCCGAGTCCACCGCCCTGGCCAGCCAGGCCGAGGTGCTGGTGCGCCAGGTGCCCGAGGTCACGCACGTGGGCCGGCGCAGTGGCCGGGCCGAGCTCGACGAACATGCCGAGGGCGTGCACGTGAGCGAGCTCGACGTGGGCCTGCTGACAGCGTCCGAGCTCACACGCAGCATGGCCGAGGTGCAGGCCGACATCCGCAGCCGGCTGGCGCAGATGCCGGCGGCGATCGCCATCGGCCAGCCGATCTCGCACCGCATCGACCACATGCTCTCCGGCGTGCGCTCGCAGATCGCGATCAAGCTCTTCGGCGAGGACCTGGATACCCTGCGCGGCCAGGCCGATGCGCTGCGCGCGCGCCTGGCCAGCATCGACGGCCTGGCCGACCTGGAGGTGGAAAAGCAGGTGCTGGCCCCGCAGATCACCGTGCGCGTGGACCACGCCGCCGCCGCGCAGTACGGCGTGCCGGCCGCGCAGGTGCTGGCCACGCTGCAGGGCCTGGTGGAAGGCGAGAAGGTCACGCAGATCGTGGAAGGCAGCCGGCGCTTTGCCCTGGTGGTGCGCCTGCCCGAGAGCGCGCGCTCGCTCGATGGCCTGGCGCAGATCATGATCGAGACACCGCGCGGGCGCGTGCCGCTGTCGCGCCTGGCCAGCATCGAGGACGGCGACGGCCCCAACCAGATCAGCCGCGACGATGGCAAGCGGCGCATCGTGCTCTCGGCCAATGCGCAGGGCAGGGCACTGTCCGACGTGGTGGCCGACATCCGCAAGGTGGTGGGCGAAACGCGCCTGCCGGATGGCTACTTCATCACCCTGGGCGGCCAGTTCCAGGCGCAGGAAGAGGCCAGCCGCCTGGTGGGCATGCTCGCCATCGTCTCGCTGGTGCTGATGTTCGTGGTGCTGTACACACGCTACCGCTCGGCCACGCTGTCGGCGCTGATCATGGCCAACATCCCGCTGGCGCTGGTGGGGGCCGTGCTGGGGCTGTGGATCTCGGGCCAGCCGCTGTCGGTGGCGGCACTGATCGGCTTCATCACGCTGGCGGGTATCTCGGTGCGCAACGGCATCCTGAAGGTGAGCCACTACCTGAACCTGATGCGCGTGGAAGGCGAGAACTTCGACACCGCGATGATCGTGCGCGGCTCGCTGGAGCGCCTGTCCCCTGTGCTCATGACCGCCCTGGTCACGGCCTTCGCGCTGGCGCCGCTGCTGCTGGAGGCCGAGCGCCCCGGCACCGAGATCCTGCACCCGGTGGCGGTGGTGATCTTCTCGGGCCTGATCAGCTCGACCCTGCTCGACACCTTCCTCACCCCGGCCCTGTTCTGGCTGTTCGGCCGCCGCGATGCCGAGCGTCTTCTGGACGACAAGAACGCCGAGGCGTTCTGACCCTGTTCCCTGTTTCCATCCTCCCTTTGAAAGGATCACCATGACAACGAAACATCTTCTCGCCACCCTGGCCCTCGCATTCTGTGGCACTGCCTTTGCGGCAGGCGACCACGCCCACGGGCACGAACACAAGCCGCTGCATGGCGGCATCGTCGTGGAAGCCAATGACATGGACTACGAACTCGTGGCCAAGCCCGACCTCCTCACGCTGCACCTGCGCGACCACGGCAAGCCCGCCAGGACCGAAGGCGTGAACGCCAAGCTCACGCTGCTGAACGGTACGGAAAAATCCGAGGCGATGCTGGTGCCGGCGGGAGAAGGCCGGCTGGAAGCCAAGGGCACGTTCAAGGTGGCCGCGGGCACCAAGGTGGTGGCGCTGGTGGCGCTGCCGGGCAAGAAGCCGGCGAATGTGCGGTTCGCGGTGAAGTAGGCGCGCGCTCATTCTGCGTGTTGCAGGCCGGCGGCATGACCCCGCCAGCTGCTGCGCGTGGATTCGTCCTCCGCGCCGGCCTACTTCCACTGACGTCCATCGCCGGTAGCGCACCCGTAGGGTGGCACGACCCGGGCAAAGCGTTCCTGCAGTTGCGCGCAGCCCTGGCGGTTCAGGGGCGCTGGCGCCCTGGAGTTCAGTTCGAGCCCCACTTCGTCGTAGGGCGAAGTGGCCTTGTGCACGTAGTCGTACCAACGTTTGCCGACGAACAGCACCACCATTGCGGCGGCTGCAAAAGACACCAGGGCACCAGGGCAACGTGAAGGATGCGGGATTTTTTAACGAGGCTCCGGGGGCGCGATGCCGCACAAAGCGATCCACGAGCAGGGGAGCGGTCGAGGTTGGTGCTCCCAATCGCTCACATATTAATAGCTATCAGATATTGCTGATCAAGCGCTAGAGCCTTTTTAATCAAGCGACGGGGTGCGACGCGTTCGGCGCACACGCTCGGCGGTTCGCCCCTCAGTACACCAGCCGCTCCGGCCGGATCTCCTGCAGGATGGTCGTGGCGATCTCTTCGATGGACTTGGTGGTGGTGGACAACCACCGGATGCCCGCGCGGCGCATCATGGCCTCGGCTTCGGAGACTTCCATGCGGCAGTTCTCCAGGCTGGCGTAGCGGGAGTTGGGACGGCGCTCCGCGCGGATTTCGGCCAGGCGGTCGGGGCTGATGGTCAGGCCGAAGATCTTGCTGCGAAACGGCACCAGCGCGGGGGGCAACTGGCGGCGCTCGAAGTCTTCGGGGATCAGCGGGTAGTTGGCCGCCTTGAGGCCGCACTGCATGGCCAGGTACAGGCTGGTCGGTGTCTTGCCGCTGCGGCTCACGCCCACCAGGATCACGTCGGCCCCCGCCAGGTCACGGTTGCTCTGGCCGTCGTCGTGCGCCAGGCTGAAGTTGATGGCCTCGATGCGGTCGGTGTATTCCTTGCTGCGGCTCACGTCGCTGAAGCGGCCGACACGGTGGTGCGACTTGATGCCCAGTTCTTCTTCCAGCGGGTGCACGAAGGTGCCGAACATGTCCAGCAGCATGCCCTTGCAGCCTTCCTGGATGACCTTGAGCACTTCCATGTTGACAAGGGTGGTGAAGACCACAGGCTTCTTTCCCTCGACCTCGCCCGTGTGGTTGATCTGCCGCACCGCCTGGTGGGCCTTGTCCACGGTGTCGATGAAGGGCAGGCGCACATGGCGCGGCTTCATCTCGAACTGCGCCAAAATGGCATTGCCGAAGGTTTCGGCGGTGATGCCGGTGCCGTCCGAGACGAAAAAAACGGTGCGCGTGTGCATGGAGCAGGGTGCCTTTCAGTACGTCAGCCTGCCGCCAGTGCCGCAGGCCTACAATTGTGACAATTATCCAAATTCTCACCATGCACTTCGTCGGCCCACAACCACAACGACAAAGCCGCTGCCCGTGCATGGCCGCTCGCCCATCGCTCCAAGGGGGCGGGCGCGCAGACCCGGTTTCAACTTCTGGAGCTTTCCCATGTCTGCACTTTTCAGCCCGACCGCCCTGGTCGTACCGTTTGAAAACCTGAGAATGACCGATGTCGAGGCCGTAGGCGGTAAAAACGCCTCCCTCGGCGAGATGATCTCCCAACTGCCCCAGGGCGTGCGGGTGCCCACGGGCTTTGCCACCACGGCGCACGCGTTTCGCCAGTTCCTGGCCCACGATGGCCTGGCCGACAAGATCAGCGCCAAGCTCAAGAGCCTGGACACCGAAGATGTGCGCGCCCTGGCCGCCGTCGGCGCCGAGATCCGTGCCATGGTCGAGGCCCAGCCTTTTCCGGCCGACCTGCAACAAGCCATTGCCGAAGCATTCGCCACGCTGAGCGCCGGCAACCCCGCCGCCTCGTTCGCGGTGCGCTCGTCCGCCACGGCCGAAGACCTGCCGGACGCATCGTTTGCGGGCCAGCAGGAGACCTTCCTGAACGTGGTGGGCATCGACGACGTGCTGCACAAGATGAAGGAGGTGTTCGCCTCCCTGTACAACGACCGCGCCATCTCCTACCGCGTGCACAAGGGCTTCGAGCACGACGTCGTGGCCCTGTCGGCCGGGGTGCAGCGCATGGTGCGTTCCGACCTGGGCGCGGCCGGCGTGATGTTCACCATCGACACCGAGTCCGGTTTTGAAGACGTGGTGTTCATCACCAGCAGCTACGGCCTGGGCGAGACCGTGGTGCAAGGCGCCGTGAACCCCGACGAGTTCTACGTGCACAAGCCCATGCTTCGTGCCGGCAAGAAGGCCGTGATCCGCCGCAACCTGGGCAGCAAGCTCATCCAGATGGTGTTTTCCACGCCCCAGGAGAAGGCCGCCTCGGGCAAGCTGGTGAAGACCACCGACGTGCCCACCGAGCAGCGCAACCGCTATTCCCTGACCGATGCCGACGTGCAGCAGCTCGCCCAGTATGCGCTGGTCATCGAGCAGCACTACGGCCGCCCGATGGACATCGAATGGGGCAAGGACGGTACCGACGGCCAGCTCTACATCCTGCAGGCACGGCCCGAGACGGTGAAGAGCCAGTCCAAGGGCCAGGCCGAGATGCGCTACAAGCTCAAGGGCCAGGGCACCGTGCTGGCCGAGGGCCGCGCCATTGGCCAGAAGATCGGCACCGGCCCCGTGCGCCTGGTGCACAACATTGCCGAGATGGACAAGGTGCAGCCCGGCGACGTGCTCGTGACCGACATGACCGACCCCAACTGGGAACCCGTGATGAAGCGCGCCAGCGCCATCGTCACCAACCGGGGCGGTCGCACCTGCCACGCCGCCATCATCGCGCGCGAGCTGGGCATTCCGGCCGTGGTGGGCTGCGGTGACGCGACCGAACTGCTGAAAGATGGCACGCTGGTCACCGTGAGCTGCTCCGAGGGCGACACCGGCCGCATCTACGACGGCCTGCTCGAGACCGAGGTCACCGAGGTGCAGCGCGGCGAGATGCCCAGCATCAAGACCAAGATCATGATGAACGTGGGCAACCCCCAGTTGGCCTTCGATTTCTGCCAGCTGCCCAACGAGGGCGTGGGCCTGGCGCGCCTCGAGTTCATCATCAACAACAACATCGGCGTGCACCCCAAGGCCATCCTGGACTACCCGCAGATCGATGCCGACCTGAAGAAGGCCGTGGAGTCCGTGGCCCGGGGCCATGCCAGCCCGCGCGCCTTCTACGTGGACAAGGTGGCCGAAGGCGTGGCCACCATCGCCGCCGCCTTCTACCCCAAGCCGGTGATCGTGCGCCTGTCGGACTTCAAGTCCAACGAGTACAGGAAGCTCATCGGCGGCAGCCGCTACGAGCCCGAGGAAGAAAACCCGATGCTGGGCTTCCGCGGTGCGGCGCGCTACCTGAGCGCTGATTTCGGCGAAGCCTTCGCGATGGAGTGCGAGGCCCTGAAGCGCGTGCGCAACGACATGGGCCTGACCAACGTGCAGGTGATGGTGCCCTTCGTGCGCACGCTGGGCCAGGCCGAGCGCGTGACGCAGCTGCTGGCCCAGCACGGCCTGCAGCGCGGCAAGGACGACCTCAAGGTCATCATGATGTGCGAGGTGCCGAGCAACGCCATCCTGGCCGAGCGTTTCCTGGAGTTCTTCGACGGCTTCTCCATCGGCTCCAACGACCTGACCCAGCTCACCCTGGGCCTGGACCGCGACTCGGGGCTGGAACTGCTGGCGCACGACTTCGACGAGCGCGACCCCGCTGTGCAGCAGCTGATCCACCAGGCCATCAAGGCCTGCCTGGCACAGGGCAAGTACATCGGCATCTGCGGCCAGGGCCCCAGCGACCACCCGGACTTCGCCCAGTGGCTGGCCGCCGAGGGCATCTCGTCGATCTCGCTCAATCCCGACAGCGTGATCGCCACCTGGCAGCAACTGGCAGGCTGACGTGACGCGGCAACCCCCCGGGCGGCCGTGCCGCTTTCCCCTTCTCGCGCGCCACGCGCAGAAGGGGGTGCGCGCCCGGCGCGGCGGGGCGGCACTTGTGCGGGGGGGCCTGTTGTTCGACCTGCCCTCATTGCACGGGCCACGCGTGGCCCGCAGGGCCGTGGATCGCTGAGAGCCTGCGTGAACGACTCCGCCATGCCCCGTCGATCACCATCCGAGGCGGAAATGGCGGGCCCGTTCCCGCCCGATCTGCACGATGTGCGGCACCTGAAACTCAAGGCGGGCCTGCTGCTGCTGTGGGCGCTGGTGTCGTTTGGCGCCACCTACTTCGCCAGGGACCTGCAGTTGCTGGTGTTCGGCGCCTGGCCCCTGGGCTACTGGATCGCGGCACAGGGTGCGGTGCTGGTGTTCATCGGCATCGTGGTGGCCTATGGATGGGCCATGAACCGGTTCGAGCGCCAGGACGCTGAGCGCATTGCGGCCGCTGCGGCCGCATCCCTGGAAGACGCGGCCCGTCCTCCTGGCTGACCATGGCTGAGAACAATTCCTCCGGCGCAGACCGGGCCTACCTGTGGCGGCTGCACCGCATCCTGGCGCTGTATGTGGCGGGCGTGCTGGCCTTCCTGGCGCTGATGACCTGGGCGGAGCACCAGGGGCTCTCGCGCCACTGGATCGGCCCCATCTTCCTGTTCCTCACGGTGATGGTGTACGCGGGCATCGGCGTCTACGGCCGCACCACCGACCCGGAGGAATACTACGTGGCCGGCCGGCGCATTCCGCCCATGTACAACGGCATGGCGGCGGCGGCCGACTGGATGAGCGCCGCGTCGTTCATCAGCCTGTCGGGGGCGCTCTACCTGCAGGGCTTTTCCGGCACGCCGGGGCAGGCGGGGGGCCTCGCCTACCTGCTGGGCTGGACGGGCGGCTTCTGCCTCGTGGCGATGCTGATCGCGCCGCACCTGCGCGCCATGGGCCTGTACACCGTGCCCGATTTTTTCCACGTGCGTTTTGGCGGCCGGTGGCCGCGCGTGATCGCCGCGCTGGCCGCCGTGCTGTGCTCGTTCACCTACGTGGTGGCGCAGATCTACGGCGTGGGGCTGATCGCCTCGCGCCTGACCGGCGTGCAGTTCGAGATCGGCATCATGCTGGGACTGGGCGGCGTGCTGCTGTGCTCGTTCCTGGGCGGCATGCGCGCCATCACGTGGACGCAGGTGGCGCAGTACGTGGTGCTGCTGCTGGCCTTCCTGATCCCGGTGTCCTGGCTGGCCTACAAGCAGCTTGGCAACCCGCTGGCGCCGCTGGTCTATGGCGAGCAGATCAGCAAGATCGCCGATCTGGAGGCGCAACTGCTCGATTCGCCGGCGGAACACCAGGTGGTGCAGACCTACCTGCGGCGCGCCCAGGATTTCGAGGCCCGCCTGAGCGACGTGGAGGGTGCCCTGGAGCGCGAACGCGAGAAGGGGCGCGAGCGCATCCGCGCGCTGCGCACCCAGAACGCCGATGTGGGCCTGATCGTCACGGCCAGCCGCGAGCTGGCGGCCCTGCCGCGCGATGCCGCCGCGGCCCGCGAGCGCTGGACCCGCGAGATGCGCGAGAACTATGAGCGTGCCCGCCCCCTCGGTGGCCTGCCCCTGCACAGCCAGGCCTATGTGGGCGACCCGAAGGGCACCCCCGAGGAGCAGCGCGACTACGAGTTGACGCGCCGCAATTTCCTGGCGCTCATGTTCTGCCTGATGGTGGGCACGGCGGGCCTGCCGCACCTGCTCACGCGCTACTACACCTCGCCCACGGTGTCGGCGGCGCGCGCCTCGGTGGCGTGGTCGCTGTTCTTCATCGCCTTGCTGTACCTGAGCGCCCCGGCGCTGGCGGTGCTGGTGAAGTTCGAGGTCATGCAGAACCTGGTGGGCAGCAGCTTCGAGGCCCTTCCCAACTGGATGGCCCAGTGGGCGCGCGTGGACAGCTCGCTGCTGTCGGTGGAGGACGTGAACAGCGACGGCATCGTGCAGTTTGGCGAGATCCGGCTCGGGGCCGACCTCATCATGCTGGCCACGCCGGAGCTGGGGGGCCTGCCGTATGTGGTCTCCGGTCTGGTGGCCGCGGGTGGGCTGGCCGCGGCGCTGTCCACCGCCGACGGCCTGCTGCTCACCATCAGCAATGCGCTGGTGCGCGACCTGTATTTCCAGGACACCCAGCGCGAGGCATCGCCCGAGCAGCGTGTGATCCTGAGCAAGTTCGCGCTGCTGGCGGTGGCCTTGTCGGCGGCCTTTGTCGCGGCGCTCAAGCCGTCAGAGATCCTGCCCATGGTGTCGGCGTCGTTCTCCCTGGCCGCATCGGCTTTCGTGCCGGTGATGGTGCTGGGCATCTTCTGGCGCGGCACCACGCGGCAGGGCGCGGTGGCCGGCATGGTGGCGGGGCTGGGCGTGGCGGTGTACTACATGCTTTCGCATGTGTCGGCCATGCGCGCGCTGCCCAGCTGGATGCTGGCGGACGGGCTCTGGTTTGGCATCCAGCCCATCTCGGCCGGCGTGTTCGGCGTGCCGACGGGACTGGTGGTCGCCGTGGTGGTGAGCTGGGTGACGCGGCCCGCGCCCGCCTTGCCGCGCATCCGCTCCGAGATGTAGCGGCGCCGCGGGATTGCGGGTTGCGGCACGGGGCCAGAAGGGGCGCGCCCGCGTTCCGGCCAGCGCTGCCATGGTTATGCGTAAACCCCGATTTTCAATGGTGCGCAAACGTGAGAATCTGGCCTGCAGGGGCTCGTGGGGTGGTGGGTGCCCCGCGTCAACCCGCCACCGTTCAGCTCAAGGAGGCTCATGGTTCTCGTCAAAACGCCGGCAGGGCAAGAAGCGCTCAAGGACCGGCACGGCAGTCTCAGTTCGCGCCAGCGTTCGGCCTTCATCCTGTTTGATGGCAAGCGCTCCACGGGCGAGATTCTGGCGGCCACCGCCGCCATGGGAATCACGCAGGACGACGTGCAGGCCATGATCGCCCAGGGGCTGCTGGCGCCGCTGGCGGGGCAGTCCCTGCCTGCCGCAATGGCCGCCAGCCAGCCAGCCCCCGTGGCCGAACCCGCGCCAGCGACGGACCTGGGCACGGTGGCATCGCCGCTGGAGGGTTCGGGGCGCACGCCGAAAGAGCGCTACCAGGCGGCCTACCCGATTGCCACCGAGCTGACCGCCGCCATGGGGCTGCGCGGGTTCCGGCTGAACCTGGCCGTGGAGGGAGCGGGCAGTTTCGAGGACCTGGCGGCGCTGGCACCGAAGATCCGCGAGGCCGTGGGCGACGCGAAGTTCGAGCGGCTGGACAAGGCGCTTTTTGATTGACGGGACACCCCGAGCCGCTCTGTGCCTTTCCTTTCCTTTCTATGGCGCGGCATCCTTGCGCGCGGGCCTGGCCTGGGCTGCGCCCATGCCACAGATGGCGGGCCAGGCGTAAAAAAAGCGGCCCGAAGGCCGCTTTGGTGTCGTGTCGGATGCTGCCGCGCAGGCTGCGCGATCAGCGGCCGACCTTGAGCAGTTCCACATCGAACTTGAGCGTGGCGTTCGGAGGGATCACACCGCCCGCGCCGCGCGCGCCGTAGCCCAGGGCCGCGGGGATGATCAACGTGCGCTTGCCGCCGATCTTCATGCCCTGCACGCCTTCATCCCAGCCCTTGATGACCATGCCGCCGCCCAGCGAGAACTCGAAGGGGTCGTTGCGGTCGTGGCTGGAGTCGAACTTGGCGCCTTGCTCGCCGTTGTTGTAGAGCCAGCCGGTGTAGTGCACCGACACGTTCTGGCCCTTGGTGGCTTCGGCGCCGTCGCCCACGGTGGTGTCTTCGTATTGCAGTCCGGATGCGGTGGTGGTCAGTGCCATGGATGAAATTCCTTGCTTGCTATTAAAAATATAGCTTCTAGCGCTTGTATGTCATGCGCTAGAAGCTAATTTGGCCCTGTATTTTAACGAGAAGCCCCTTGGCGGGGAACAGACGGGACCGCTGGCCTGTGGTCAGACCTTCTTGGCGCGGCCGGCCACCCAGCGGGTGGCGAAGGCCTGCACGTCCGACAGGCGCTTGAGCAGGTCGGCGCCGGAAGGAGTGACGGTGTAGCCGTCGCTGCCATGGTCCACGAAGCCGGCTTCGCGCAGTTCCTTGATGCGGGTGTTGAGCGTGTTGGGGGTGATGCCCCCCACGCTGTCCTGCAGCAGGCGGAAGGTCTGGGGGTGGCCGTCCTTCAGGGCCCAGAGCACGCGCAGTGCGTAACGGCATTCGAGCCGCTCGAACAACTGGTTGATGGCGGCATTTTCTTTGGAGCTCATGGACGCTTCTCCTCGCGCAAGTGTTGGATCAAGTTTTCATTCGGGTGGGCGAATGCCGGGCCCGCTGATGCGCTGAGACTATAGCGCGGAACCCATTTTGCTACAAGTTTAGTAGCTCAGAACGCACACCACGCATGCGCTACGCCCCAAAAATGACGTGTTACAACTCAAACTGTTGCGATGGGGCCACGGTTGGAGGCGGTCATTCCTGGCGGCCCAGCCCCGCCAGGTGGTGGACCAGCAACTGTGCGGCCGGGGTCAGCATCTGGGCGCTGCGGTAGCAGATGGCGAAGCGCCGCCGGGCCCAGGGATCGCTCAGCGGAATCACGCGCACCGGGGCGGTCTGGGCAAAGGGCAGGGCGACCTCGCGCGGCACGACGCTGATGGCCAGGTTGGCGCGCACCACCCGCAGGGCCGCGTCGAAGTTGGACACCAGCACCCGGTGCGCGAGCATTTTTCCCTCCACGGCCGCGGCGCGCGCCAGCAGCACCTGCACGGCGCTCAGCGCGGGCATGCTCACGAATTCATGGTCCAGCACGTCGGCGAACCGCACGCTGGCGTGCCGGGCCACGGGGTGCGAGGCATGTGCCACCACGGCGAGGTGGTCGTTGCGGTAGCCGCGCGTTTCCAGGCCGGAGAGGTCCGCCGCGTCCCAGCAGATGCCAATGGACGCGCTGCCGTCGCGGATGCCCTGCACCACGTCCGGGCTCACGCGTTCCTCCAGGCTCACCTGGATGTCGCGGTGCGCTGGGTCCTGCAGGAAGGCGGCCACATCGTCGGCCAGCGATTCGGCCATGACCGAGGCCGTGACCAGCATGCGCACGTGGCCCCGGATGCCGGTGGCATAGGCGGCCATGTCACGCTCGATCTGGCCCACGCTGGCGAGCATGGTGCGCGCGTGTTCCAGCAGCGTTTCCCCCGCCGGGGTAGGAATGACGCCGCGCCGCTTGCGCACCAGCAGGGCGGTGCCCACCGTGTCCTCCAGCTGGGCCAGCCGCTTGCTGATGGCCGAACCCACGATGGACTCCTGCTCGGCCACGCGCGCGATGCTGCGCTGCTCGCACACGGCGGCAAACAGGCGCAGGGTCTGCAGGTCGAGATCGCGCATGCAATTGCCTCCGCTTGAAAGACTGTGATGTTCCTTTTGGGAATCATATGGCTTCCGAGATGTATTTTCTGATTCTGTTGGGAATTTCTAGAATCTCCCACGGAACACCAACGAGCTGGAGACAACGCCGTGAACACCCCTTCTTTTTTCCCCGCGACCCGTCCCGCGCCCGGCATGGCGCCCGCGCGGGCCGTGGTGCGCGAAGTGGGCCTGCGCGACGGCCTGCAGAGCATCGCCACCGTGGTGTCCACCGCGCACAAGATCGACTGGCTCGACGCGGCCTATGCCGCGGGCCAGCGCGAGATCGAGGTCGGCTCCTTCGTGCCCGCCCGCCTGCTGCCCCAGCTGGCCGACACCGCCGAGGTGCTGGCCCATGCCAAGACCCTGCCGGGCCTGGTCGCCTCGGTGCTGGTGCCCAACTACAAAGGCGCCGAACGTGCGCTTGAATGCGGCGCCGACCTGATGGTGGTGCCCCTGTCCGCCAGCCATGCCCACAGCCTGGCCAACCTGCGCAAGACACCCGACGACGTGGTGGCCGAGGTGGCGCGCATCCGCGCGCTGCGCGACGCCAGCGGCAGCCGCTGCCTGATCGAGGGCGGCGTGGGTACGGCGTTTGGCTGCACCCTGCAGGGCGAGGTGGCCGAGAGCGAGGTGCTGCGCCTGATGCAGGCCCTGCTGGATGCCGGGGCCGACCATGTGAGCCTGGCCGACACCGTGGGCTATGCCGACCCGGCCTCGGTGGCCCGCCTGTTCGAGAAGGCCCGCGCGCTGGTGGGAGACCGGCTGGCCTGCGCGCACTTTCACGACACGCGCGGCATGGGCCTGGCCAACGTCTACGCGGCCTGGCAGACCGGCATCACCCGCTTTGATGCCTGCCTGGCCGGCATCGGCGGCTGCCCGCACGCGCCGGGCGCCAGCGGCAATGTCACCACCGAAGACCTTGTGTTCATGCTGGAACGCATGGGCGTCGCAACCGGCATCGCCGTGGACGCGCTGCTGGCGCTGCGCGAGCGTGTGGCGGGCTGGCTGGCCGGGGAGACCCTGCACGGCACGCTGTGGCAGGCCGGGGTACCGCGCACCGGCGCAGGGGCCGTCTCCCTCGCCGCCATCCACTGAGCTCGCCACGAGCTCAACATTGAGCCACCGCCGCGCGCCCTTCCATCCCGTATCGTCGCCCCATGACATCCCACACCGATTCTTCTTCCTCCCCGCTCGCGCCACCCGGCACCTCTGCCCCCCGTGCACTGCCCCTGCAGGGCCTGCGCGTGGTGGAGTTCACCCACATGGTCATGGGCCCCACCTGCGGCATGGTGCTGGCGGACCTCGGGGCCGAGGTCATCAAGGTCGAGCCCGTGGACGGCGACCGCACGCGCCACCTGCTGGGCGCCGGCGCGGGCTTCTTCCCCATGTTCAACCGCAACAAGAAGAGCATCGCGCTGGACCTGCGCAGCCCCGAGGGCCTGGAGGTCGCGCGCAAGCTGGCCGCCTCGGCCGACGTGGTGGCGCAGAACTTCAAGCCGGGCGTGATGGCGAAATACGGGCTGGACCACGCGGCCCTGAGCCAGCTCAACCCGCGCCTGATCTACGTGAACCACACCGGTTTCTTGCCGGGCCCGTATGAGCACCGCACGGCGCTCGACGAGGTGGTGCAGATGATGGGCGGCCTGGCCTACATGACAGGCCGGCCCGGCGACCCGCTGCGCGCGGGCACCAGCGTGAACGACATCATGGGCGGCATGTTCGGCGCCATCGGTGCCATGGCGGCGCTGATGCAGCGCGGCATCACCGGGCGGGGGCAGGAGGTGGATTCGGCGCTGTTCGAGAACAACGTCTTCCTGGTCGGCCAGCACATGATGCAGTACGCCGTCACCGGCCAGCCGGCCGCGCCCATGCCGGACCGCATCTCGTCCTGGGCGCTGTACGACGTGTTCAGCGTGAAGGATGGCGAGCAGATTTTCCTGGCCGCCGTCAGCGATGCGCAATGGATCACCTTTTGCGACGCCATGGGGTTCGCCGACCTCAAGGCCCACCCGCAACTGGCCACGAACAACGACCGGGTGCGCGCCCGTGCCACGCTGATGCCCGACCTGCGCCAGCGCCTGGCCACTTACAGCGCCGCCGAGCTGGCGGCCATCTTTGAAAAGCACGGCCTGCCGTTCGCACCCATTTCGCGGCCCGAGCAGCTCTTTGACGACCCGCACCTCAACGCCACGGGCGGCCTGGCCGACATCACCCTGCCCGATGGCGAGCGGGCGGGGCAGACCGCCCGCACCACGCTGTGCCCGCTGCGCATGGACGGCCAGCGCCTGGGCGTGCGGCTGCAGCCGCCCGTGCTGGGCCAGCACACCGGCGCGCTCATGCAGGAACTGGGCTACACCCCCGCGCAGATCCAGGCGCTGCAGGACAGGCACGCCGTGGCTTGAGCAATGCGCCCGCTGGGGCGCGTGCACCCGCCGGGCGATGGATGAGATCACAACACGGAGACAACCGCCATGCACCACCATCCTTTCATCCACCACCACCCCGCCTGCCCGCCACCGGCGCTGCGCCGGCGCACGGCGCTGGCCGCGTTGGCCGCCGGCCTGGCAGCGCCTTTGCACGCGTGGGCCCAGGCGGCGTCGGAGCGCCCGCTGCGCCTGATCCTGCCCGTGAGCGCCGGTTCGGGCGTGGACGGCCTGGCGCGCGCCTTCGGGCCCGGCCTGGGCAAGTCGCTCGGGCGCGCCGTGGTGATCGAGAACTTCCCCGGAGCGGGGGGCATCACCGGCACCTCGATGATCGTCAAGGCGCCCAGGGACGGCTCGGCACTGGGCATGGTGTCCAACAATCACGTGGTGAACCCCAGCGTCTTCAAGAGCATTCCGTACGATGCCGTCGACGACGTGACGCCCATCACCGTGATCGGTGCGACGCCGTTCGTGCTGGTGGCGCACCCCTCGGTGGCCGCCCGGAACGTGCGCGAACTCATCGCCCTGGCCAAGGCCCAGCCCGGGACCCTGAACTACGGTTCGTCGGGCAACGGGACCATCCTGCACCTCGCGGCCGAGATGTTCGTGCACGAAGCGCAGGTCGACATCAAGCACATCCCCTACCGTGGCATGGGGCCGCTCACGGCCGACGTGCTGGGCGGGCAGATCCAGCTGGCGTTCATCGCGGTGGCCGTGGCGGCGCCGCATGTGAAGGCGGGCACGCTCAAGGCCATCGGCCTGTCGTCCACCACCCGCTCGCCGCTGTTGCCGGATCTGCCCACCATCGCGGAACAGGGCCTGCCGCAGTACGCGCTGGATGGATGGGTCGGCATGGTGGGGCCTGCGGGCCTGCCCAAGGCGGAGACCGAACGGGTCTACCAGGCCGTGCGCGCCACCCTGGGGATGCCCGAGGTGCGCGACGCGCTGCTCGCCCAGGGCTACCTGCTGCAGGCCACAACGCCGGATGCCACGGCCGCGTTCTTCCGCACCGAGGTGGCGCGCATGGCGAGGCTGGTGAAGCAGTCCGGGCTCAAGATAGATTAGTTGGGGAGCCCTCCCTCCGAAGCGCTGCGCGCCTGCGCGGCCCCGGTTGCAGGGGCAATGCGCAGGCCGCTGGACAACGGAGATCCTCCGCCGTGGTCCAGAAAATCCATGGAAACGGGTGTCCGGCGCTTATTGAATAATGGCTTATTGCTATACAAAATATAGCAATAGGCGCTTGTTCGACGCCAGTACGTCCCTGTGCGGCATTCAATGCGCCACAGGTGGCAATGCCAAGGCACGGTGGCTGCCGCGCAGGCGGAACACTTCCACGGCCTCCACCAGCTGGCGCGCCTGGCCGCTCAGGCTGCCGGCCGCCGCCGCGCTTTCTTCCACCAGGGCCGCGTTCTGCTGCGTGGTTTCGTCCATGCGCACGATGGCCTGCGTGACGCGCAGCATGTCGCTGGTCTGCGCGGTGCTGGCCTGGCTGATTTCGTTCATCAGCGCGCTCACGCCCTGGATGGAGGAGACCACCTCCGTCATGGTGCTGCCCGCGTTGCGGGCCAGGTCGGAGCCGGCCTGCACGCGCTCCACGCTGGTCTGGATCAGCTCCTTGATCTCGCGCGCGGCGCTCGCGCTGCGGGTGGCCAGGTTGCGCACCTCGCTGGCCACCACGGCAAAGCCGCGCCCCTGCTCGCCGGCGCGTGCGGCTTCCACGGCGGCGTTGAGCGCCAGGATGTTGGTCTGAAACGCGATGCTGTCGATGACGCCGATGATGTCGGCAATGCGGCGCGAGCTGTCCTGGATGCCCTGGACCACCGTCACCATCTGTGTCACCACGTCGCCTCCGCGCTGGGCCACCGATGCGCCATTGCGGGCCAGCTCGCTCGCGCGCTGCGCGTTGGAGGCGTTCTGCTGCACGGTCGCCTGCAGCTGCTGCATGGACGAGGTGGTTTCGTCCAGCGACGACGCCTGCTCCTCGGTGCGCATGCTCAGGTCCACGTTCCCCTGGGCGATCTCTGCGCTGGCGCTCGCCACGCCCTCGGCGTTGCTGCGCACGCCCGACACCACGTTTTCCAGGTTCTCCTGCATGGTGCGCAGGGCCTTGAGCAACCGCGCGGGTTCGTCCTTGCCATCGACCCGGATGGTCGTGGTCAGGTCGCCCGCAGCCACCTTGTTGGCGACGGAGACGGCCACCCGCAGCGGGCGCACCACCGAGCGCGTGAGCAGCCAGCCCGCGCAGCCGCCCAGGGCCGTGACCAGCGCCAGCGCCACCAGGCTGCTGGCGAGCGCCCGCCGCGCGTTCAGCGCCGCCTGTTCGGCAATGGCCGCGCTGCTGGCGGCCACCCGCTCGCTCAGGGCGGTGAGCAGCCTGGCGGGGCCCTGGTCGATGTCGGCCACGTCGGCATCGCCCGCGGAGGGCACAAAACCGAGCGACTGGAACACTTCAAAGCCCTTGCGGTAGCCCTGCGCCATCTGCGCGTGGGCCTGCGTGAACTTCTGCAGCGCCGCCTTTTCCTGCGCATCGGTCAGCTGGGGCTCCAGCGCCTTCGCTGCATCGGCCACGCGCTTTTCGCTGGCCTGGAACGTCGCCCAGTGCAGCTCGCGCTTGCGCGAGTCCTCGCCCCGCAGCAGGGTGTTCTTCCACTCCTGCACCTGGGTCTTGAACTCGTTTTCCATGCGGCTTACCGCGCGTTCCTGGGCCACGCGCTCCTGCACCGTGGTCTCGTAGGTGCCCAGGCTGCGGTACAGGGCCGCGATTCCGAACAGCGCGGCCCCCAGCAGAAGGGCGAGCACCAGGCCCAGCGCGGTGGCCATGCGTGCGCCGATGGAGTGGTTGGACATTTTCATCAGCGGCTCCTGGCAATGCTTTTCAGATGAACTGGCTGCGGTGGCAACTGGCGTGACCATGGCCCGAGGCCGCCATGCAAGGGCCGCCCCCGCCGCGCGGGCGGCGCACCCGCTTGCGGGGCCGGGCGTCGCCACTCCAAGCGGTTTGCCGGCGCCGGCCCGCACGGCCCCGAAGGGCGGCCGCTCCTGGCCGCTGCGCCGGGGCGCGAAGCGACCCGGGGGGTGTCTAGGCTTTCAGCTTGAGCAGGTACACCATGACCCGCGCCGTGGTGAGGTCCAGCTCCATGAACTCTGCCAAATCCTTGCCTGTCAGCCAAGAGGGTTCCCAGCGATTGTTCTTGAGCGTGCGCAGCCAGGACTCGTGGGCGGTGGCCGCCTCGACCGCGGCCAGCATCTCGGCCACGCGTGCGGGCGGCACGCCTTTGCCGGTGAACACGCCCCGCCAATTGGCCATGGTCGCGTCCAGTCCCTGCTCACGGAAGGCCGGCAGGCCAAAGGCGCTGCGGCGGGACGATACCCCGATGGCGCGCAGCTTGCCCGCCGCGATGGCGTCGCTGAATTCGCTGTAGCCGGAAAGGCCCATCGCCGCACCGCCGGACACGACGGCGTCCACCACTTCGGAGCCGCCAGCGAAGGGTTTGTAGACCAGGCCTTCCGGGCTGGCTTTGGACGCGCGGGCCAGCACCCCGGCAAAGATGTGGTCCACGCCCCCCGCGGAGCCTCCGGCCACCGGCACGGCGCGCAGGTCCGCGCGCATGGCTTCGGCCAGGTCCTTGGCGTTCTTGATGGGGGATTTGGCCGCCACGGCCGCCACCAGGTAGTCGCTGGTGAGCCGTGCGAGCGGCTGGATGTGGGTCAGGTCCACGGCGGGTTTCTGCAGGGCCACGGCGCCCACCATCACCATGCCGCCCATCAGCAGGGTGTTGGCATCGTTGCCGTACTTCTCCGCGTACTTGGCCAGTCCGATCGTCCCGCCCTTGCCGCCGACGTTTTCGTATTCGATCTGGTCTGCCGCACCGACGGTGGCAAGGGCCGCACCCAGCGCCCGGCCCGTCTGGTCCCAGCCACCGCCGGGGTTGGCTGGGATCACGATGCGCAGCGTGGGCGCCAGCCTGGAGGCCTTGGCGGGCGCCCCGCGCGCGCCAGCGGCAGTTGCACCGGCGGCCTGCGCCCAGGCAGGCGCTGCAAGCGATGCGCCGAGCGCGCCCACGGCGCTGGCTGCGGCAGCCTGGGTGAGGATCTGGCGGCGGTTGAAGGATGTCATGCGGTGTCTCGCAAAAAGGTGGCAGGTCGTTGAACGGGCACGTGCAGCGTGCACTGGGATGCCAGGCCCCGCAGCCGGAGAGTGCCGAACTGCATGACAGTCTCCATCAGCAGTATGTAATAGTCGCGTTACAAGCTGTCATTTTGCTGTCGGGAGCATCGGGGTAAACGCGGGGCCGCCCCGCAGAAACGAAAAAGCCCCGCACCGCGATGCGGGGCAGGGCCTTGGGGTGCAGCCAGGGCAGCCGGCTGCCGGGGTGGTTACAGCGAATCGATGAAGCTGCGCAGCTTGTCCGAGCGGCTGGGGTGCTTGAGCTTGCGCAGTGCCTTGGCCTCGATCTGGCGGATGCGTTCGCGGGTCACGTCGAACTGCTTGCCCACTTCTTCCAGCGTGTGGTCGCTGGTCATCTCGATGCCGAAGCGCATGCGCAGCACCTTGGCTTCGCGGGGCGTGAGGCCATCGAGGATGTCCTTGACCACGTCGCGCAGGCCGGCCTGCATGGCGGCTTCGATGGGGGCGGTGTTGGCACCGTCCTCGATGAAATCGCCCAGGTGGCTGTCGTCGTCGTCGCCGATCGGCGTTTCCATGGAGATCGGCTCCTTGGCGATCTTCATGATCTTGCGGATCTTGTCTTCCGGGATCTCCATCTTCGCGGCCAGGATGGATGCATCGGGCTCGAAGCCGAACTCCTGCAGATGCTGGCGCGAGATGCGGTTCATCTTGTTGATGGTCTCGATCATGTGCACCGGGATGCGGATGGTGCGCGCCTGGTCGGCGATCGAGCGCGTGATGGCCTGGCGGATCCACCACGTGGCGTAGGTCGAGAACTTGTAGCCGCGGCGGTATTCGAACTTGTCCACGGCCTTCATCAGGCCGATGTTGCCTTCCTGGATCAAATCGAGGAACTGCAGGCCACGGTTCGTGTACTTCTTGGCGATGGAGATCACGAGGCGCAGGTTGGCCTCGATCATTTCCTTCTTCGCGTCGCGCGAGGTGGCCTCGCCCTCGTTCATGCGCTTGTTGATGTCCTTGAGCTCGGTCAGCGGCACCACCACGCGCGATTGCAGGTCCATCAGCTTTTGCTGCAGCTCCTGCACGGGCGGAATGTTGCGCGCCATCACCGTGCTCCAGGGCTTGCCGGCGGCGGCCTGCTTTTCCACCCACTTCAAGTTCAGCAGGTTGGGCGGGAAGTCCTTGATGAAGGTTTCCTGCGGCATGCCGCACTTGTCCACGATGATGCGGCGCAGCTCGCGCTCCTTCTTGCGCACGTCGTCCACCTGGCCGCGCACCATGTCGCACAGCTTCTCGATGGTCTTGGCGGTGAAGCGGATGGTCATCAGCTCGGCCGACAGGGCCTGCTGGGCCTTCACGTACGCAGGAGTGCCGTAGCCTTCCTTGTCGTACACCTTGTGCACTTTTTCAAACAGCTCGCGCAGCTTGTCAAAGCGCTCCAGTGCCTGCTTCTTGAGCTCTTCGAGCTTCTTGGTCAGCGCCTTGGAGCCGCCCTTGCCGTCGTCGTCGTCGGCTTCGTCGAATTCGTCGAAGTCTTCCTCGGCCACATAGTCGTCGGCCTCGTTGGGGTTGGAGAAGCCGTCCACGATGGTGGAGATGACGACCTTGCCTTCGCGGATTTCCTCACCCATGTTGAGGATCTCGGCGATGGTGGCGGGCGATGCGCTGATCGCCTCCATCATGGCCATCAGGCCGCCTTCGATGCGCTTGGCGATCTCGATTTCGCCTTCGCGCGTGAGCAACTCCACCGTGCCCATTTCGCGCATGTACATGCGCACGGGGTCGGTGGTGCGGCCGAATTCCGAGTCCACGGTGGACAGGGCGGCTTCGGCGGCTTCCTCGGCTTCTTCTTCGCTGGCGCCCGTGGGAGCGTTGTCGGTGATGATCAGCGCCTCGGCATCGGGCGTCTGCTCGTATACGGCCACGCCCAGGTCGTTCAGCGTGGTGATGACGGCTTCGAGGGTTTCGGCATCCACCAGCTTGTCGGGCAAGTGGTCGGAGATTTCGACGTGCGTGAGGTAGCCGCGCGTCTTGCCCAGCTTGATCAGGGTTTTCAGGCGCGAGCGGCGCTTGGCCAGGTCTTCCTCGGACAGAACAGTCTCGTCCAGGCCGAATTCCTTCATCAAGGCGCGTTCCTTCGCCTTGCTGATCTTCATGCGCAGCGGCTTGACCTTCTCGACCGTGGCCGCGGCTTCGGTGGTTTCCTCGACCTCACCTTCCAGGTCCGCTTCGATGTCGGACAGGTCGGTATCGTCGCCGCTCTCATCGCCGCCGGCCGCAGCCTTGGGCTTGCGGCCCCGCTTGGCGGGCGCCTTGGATTCGGCGGCACCCGCGGCCTTGGCGGGGCGTCCCGGGCGCTTCTTCGGGGTGTCTTCCTCGTCGGATGCGGCAGCCTTGGCGCGGACAGGCTTTTTCTTCAGCAATTCATCGGCGGCTTTTGTCAGCTCGGCAGAACTTTTCACGGGCACGGTTTTAACTTTCTTGGCTGCTGGGGCGGGTGCGGGTGCAGCTTTTTTGGCCGCGGCCTTCGCGGGAGCCTTGGCAGCAGGGGTGGAAACGGCCTTCGCGGCGGTGCCTGGAGCAGACTTGGGCGGCTTCGCGGACTTTTGAGCGGGCATGGGAGAACCTCAGAATCAAAAACGGACACAAAGAAAACGCAAGCGCCACAGATCCCGGCGCGGGTGGCAACGCGAAGCTGAAAATGTCTTCGCGCTTTGAGGGGAGGCCCTCAGGGGCAAGATGTCTGGGCGATCATTTGGTGTGCAGTCCTTGCGATGGTTGGGCTGGTTGTGCGCGTTTGTCACGGTGGCCCGGTTCGGAGGTGCTGCTGTCGCTCTTGCCGCTAACTAACCCTACATTATACCGCTTGGCGGGATTTCAAGCGGCTTTGACAGCCACTCCCAGCAAAACCCTGCGTTTTTGTTCCAGTGCACGGTAGCGCTCCAGGGCGGTCGGGTCCGTGGCGGCTTGCAGCATCAGCAGTTTTTGCTGCTCCTCGATGTCTTCGATCTGCATGCGGCTGAGCAGGTCCCGCAGTTCCGTTCGCAGCTCCTGCAGGTCGCCTTCGGTCTGGGCGTGCGAGCCCGTCATCACCTTCACGGCCAGAGCTTCGCACTCGTGATCGCGCAGGCTCTCGCGCAGCACGGCCCAGGCCAGGGGGCCGTGTTCGTGAAACTGCGCCTCCAGCCAGCCAAAAAGCGGGCCGTGGGGAGGCTGCAGCGCACACAGGGTGGCGTGGTCGTCGTGGGTCAGCTCTTCGAGGAAGGCCATGTGCGACAGCAGCAGGCGTGCGGCATGGTCCGTGCGGCTGGCGGTGGGTGTGCGCGGCAGGCGGGGCTGGGGCGGCCAGGGAGAGTCCTTGTCCTTTTTCTTCCAGTTGCCCTTCCAGTCGCCGCCCTTGCGGAACGGGGGCTTGTTGCCATAGCTGCTGCCCTGGCCAGCACTTCCGCCGCTGCCGCCGCCGTAGCCGCCTTGGTATCCGCCGTCGTATCCACTGCCCGGCTCGCCTTGGGGCGGCCACGACCCCCCGTCGGGCGGGGCGTCCCAGGAGGGTGGTTCGTGGGCGTAGGCCGCAGGCGCCTGTCGGGCCGGTGCACTACCTGCGCCGGTGTGGCCGCCGTGACCGGAGTGGGAGGACCGCGGTGCCTCGCGCGCCGTGGCCTGGCCCCACAGGTCCGCCAGGTCCTGTGCCTTGAGCTGGGTGAGATCCGCCAGCTCGCCCAGCACCTGGCGCTTGAGCACGCCGTCGGGCAGGGCCGTCCAGAGCGGCCTTGCGTTGCTGGCCATGTGGGCGCGGCCCTCGGCGGTGGCCAGGTCGCAGCCGTCGCTGGCCGATTCGACCAGGAAGCGGCTGAGCGGCACGGCCTCACTCACGTGCTTGGCAAAAGCGTCCGTGCCGTGGGCGCGGATGAAGCTGTCCGGGTCGTGCTCGGCCGGCAGGAACAGGAACTTGATGCTGCGCGTGTCCGTGGCGTGGGGCAGGGCGCCATCGAGCGCCTTGCGCGCGGCGCGCCGGCCGGCGTTGTCTCCGTCGAAGCTGAACACCACCGATTCGGTGAAGCGCAGCAGCTTGTGCACGTGTTCGGGTGTGCAGGCGGTGCCCAGCGTGGCCACCGCGTTCGGAAACCCGAGCTGCGCCAGCGCCACCACGTCCATGTAGCCCTCGGTGACCAGGGCATAGCCTTGCTCGCGGATGGCCGTGCGCGCCTCGAACAGGCCGTACAGTTCGCGGCCCTTGTGGAACACGGGGGTTTCGGGCGAATTGAGGTACTTGGGCTTGTCGTCGCCCAGCACGCGGCCCCCAAAGCCGATGCATTCGCCCTTGACGTTGCGGATGGGGAACATGACCCGGTCGCGGAACCGGTCGTAGCGCTTGCCGCCGTCCTCGTCGTTGACGATGACCAGGCCGCTTTCCTCCAGCAACGGGTCGTCGTACTGCGCGAAGACGCTGGCCAGGCTGCGCCAGCCTTCGGGGGCGTAGCCAAGGCCATACCGCTTGGCCACCGTCCCCGAGACGCCGCGCCCCTTGAAGTAGCCAATGGCGCGCTGGGATTCACGCAAGTGGCGGCGGTAGGCGTCGGCAGCCTTCTCCAGCACGTCGGTCAGCGTGGCCTGCTTCTGGCGGGCGGCGGCGGCGCGTTCCTTCTCCTGGGGGGAGATGTCGTCGTCCGGCACCGAGAGGCCCACCTGCTGGGCCAGGTCCTGAACGGCCTCGACGAAGCCCATGCCCGCGTGCTCCATGAGGAAGCTGATGGCATTGCCGTTCTTGCCGCAGCCAAAGCAGTGATAGAACTGCTTGGCGGGGCTCACGCTGAACGAGGGGGATTTTTCGCCGTGAAAGGGGCACAGCCCCATGAAATTCGCACCGCCTTTCTTGAGCTGCACATAGCGGCCCACGATGTCGACCACATCGACGCGGGCAAGCAGTTCCTGAATGAAAGACTGAGGGATCGTCACGCCGCGTATTGTCCGCGTAAACTGTTTGTTACCAGATATTGCAGAAGCGGGGCTTTCGGCATGGCGGTCACGGCATGGTGGCGGGCAATGGACGCGTCCAGCACTTCGGCGCAGCGGGGGCTGCGGCGCCGGGATGTGGCCGTGCTGCTGCCGCTGGTGCCCGCGCTCCTGTGGCCCGCGCCCGCGAGGGCCGCGCCGGTGCTGCGCGTGCTGTCCTGGCCGGGGTATGCCGACCCCGACATCGTGGCCGTTTTCGAGAAGCGCCATGGGGTCAAGGTGGAGGTCACCACCGTCGCCTCCGACGACGTGCTGCGCACCCAGCTGGCCTCTCCCCAAGGGCCCGGTTTCGACCTTGTGGCCGCCAATACCGCCGAAATCGCGCGCCTGGTGGCACGCCGGCTGCTTGCACCGTTGCCTGTGCACAACATTCCCAATGCCGAGCGCCAGCTCCCTCGCTTTCGGCAATTGCATGCGATTGCGGGCATCGCGCAGGGAACGGATGTATTCGCGATGCCTTACACCTATTCCGAGATGGGGCTGATCTATGACCGCCAGCAGATGGCCGTGCCTCCCAGTTCCATCGCGGTGCTGTGGGACCCGCGCTGGCGGGGGCGTGTGCTGGCATTCGACGGCAGCAGCCACGGGTTCTCCCTGGCGGCCATGTACCGCGGCCTGCCGCCGTTTCACCTGCATGCGACCCAGTTCGGCCCCCTGGCCAGGGATCTGGTGGCCCTGCGGCGCAACGTGCGTTCGTTCTACAGCCTGCCCGAGGAGTCGCTGGAGCTGTTTCGCAAGCACCGCATTGCCGTCATGCACGCCAACTACGGCCAGCAGCAGCTCAAGCAGCTGCGCGATGCCGGGCTGGACGTGGGCTACGTGGTGCCGCGCGAGGGGGCGCTGGCCTGGCTCGACTGCTGGGCCATCACCCGGCGCTCGACCCAGCCCGCATTGGCCGCCGAGTGGATCAACTACATGCTCGACCCCACGGTGAGCCGCGAGCTGACCCGGCGCCAGGGCCTGGCCAATACGCTCGACGAGCCGCCCGCGCTCTCGGACGACGCCCCCGCCGGGGCCATCGTCTGGCTGGAGCCCGTCGAGGACGAAGCACGCCGCGCGCAACTGTGGCAGCGCATCCTGTCGGGAGACCGGCCCTCCCGGTTCTGACGCATGAAAACCCGCATGAAATGGGGCATTGCGCTGCGGCTGGGAATCCTGCTGGCGTCCTTCAGCGTGTTTGCCGCCGTCCTGGCGGGCTACTACACCTTCGACTCCAGCCGCACGCGCCTGCAGGGGCGGGCCGAGCAGGCGCTGCTGGCCACCACCCAGGTGTTGTCGCGCCACATGCAGGCGGGCTTTGGCACGGTGGCGCGCGACACCGCCTTCCTGGCCAGCGTGGCCGCCATCGAGCAGGACAGGAACGTGCTGGCCGACATGTTCAGGGCCAGCCTGGTGGCGCACCCGAGCTACCAGCAGATCCGTTTCATCGGTGCGCAGGACTACGGCCTGGAGCTGGTGCGCATCGACCGCACGGGGGACGCCTGGCTACGCGCGAGCGAGGGGGAGCTGCAGGAGAAGGCCCATTTCCCCTTCGTCTTCGAAACGCTGGCGCTGGGGCCTGGCGAGGTCTATGTGTCCGAGTTCGGCATCAACCACGAGGGGGCTCCCGATGCCGAGGCCCTGCCCGTGTTCAGCATGGCCTCGCCCGTGGTGCGTGGGGGACAGGTGCGGGGCGTGGTCGTGGTGCGCGTGGCGGCGCACCAGTTCCTGCGCAATTTCAATGATGCGCTGCCCGCCTCCTACAGCTTCTTTCTCAGCAACCGCTGGGGCGATTTCCTGGTGCACCCGGACGCCACCCAGACCTTCGGCTTCGACCGCGGCCAGCGCATCCTGATCCAGGATGCCTTCGGCCCGGTGGGGGCTCTGATCGAGGGCCGCGAGGAACAGGCCGTGCTCAGCCAGCAGGGCCCTGGCGATGACGAGGCGCGTGTCTTCTCGTTCGTGCGCATGCCCTTCGGGCGGCCGCAGGAGGGGCGGTCCATGGTGGTGGGGCTCTCGCAGCCCCTTGCCGCCGTGCAGGGCGAGGTGGTGAGCCTGGGGCGCAGCATCTTCAAGATCCTGCTGGTGCTGAGCGCCGTGGGCGTGTTGCTGGCGGCATGGGTGTCGCGCGTGGTCACCCAGCCCCTGAAGGCCATGGTGCGCGCCACGCAGGCCTTTCCGCAGGGCCGCCCGCATGGCGTGCTGCCCGTGCAGCGCGAGGATGAGGTGGGTGAGCTGGCGCGCAGTTTCCAGGACATGGAGCAGCAGATCAGCCGCCAGATGACGGAGCTCAACGCCAGCCGCGACGCCATGGCCCACTTGGCGCACCACGACGCGCTCACGGGCCTGCCCAACCGCCGCATGTTCGAGCAGCGCCTGGCGCAGGCGCTGGAGCTGTCGCGCCGCAGCGGGCGGGACTGCGCGCTGCTGTTTGTGGATCTGGACGATTTCAAGGCCGTCAACGACGCGCGGGGCCATGCCGCGGGCGACCGGGTGCTGCAGGCCGTGGCCCGCACCGTCGTGGGCGCCGTGCGCCAGGCCGACACCGTGGCCCGGCTCGCGGGCGACGAGTTCATCGTGCTGTGCGAGAACGTGGATTGCGAAGATGCGGCGCTGCAGATCGCCGCCAAGCTGGAGCTCGCTTTCGAGAGCCCGCTGCAGATCGACGGCCAGCCGCTGGCCCTGCGCGCCAGCATCGGCGTGAGCCTGTTCCCGCGCGACGCCCAGGACGCGCACACGCTGCTGGCCAGCGCCGACGCGGCGATGTACCGTGTCAAGCAGAGCCGCCGCCGAAGGGTTTGAGTCAGCCTGGGGCGGTAGCCTGTGACCCGTTCACCCACCTTCGCGAGCCATGACCTCCATCTTCGACCAGAACCTGCCCCGCACCGAAGCCAACTTCGCATCCCTGTCACCCCTGTCGTTCATCGAACGCACGGCCGAGGTCTACCCCGACCGCCTGGCCATCGTGCACGGCGACTTGCGCCAGACCTGGAGCCAGACCTATGCCCGCTGCCGCCAGCTGGCTAGCGCCCTGGCGCAGGCAGGCATCGGCAAGAACGACACGGTGGCCGTGATGCTGCCCAACACCCCGCCCATGGTGGAGGCCCACTTTGGCGTGCCCATGGCGGGCGCGGTGCTCAATGCGCTCAACACCCGGCTGGACCCGGAGGCCATTGCCTTCATGCTCGACCACGGCGAGGCCAGGGCGGTGATCGTGGACCCCGAGTTCACCGGCACCATGGCCAAGGCGCTGGCCCTGCGCACGGGCACCACGCCCATCCGCGTGATCGAGGTCCAGGACGCGCTCTACGGCCCCGCCGCGCAGAGCCTGGGCGGCACGGACTACGAAGCCTTTGTCGCCACGGGCGATCCGGCTTTTGCCTGGAGCCTGCCCGACGACGAGTGGGATGCGATTGCGCTCAACTACACCAGTGGCACCACGGGCAACCCCAAGGGCGTGGTCTACCACCACCGGGGCGCGGCCAGCAATGCCATCAGCAACGTGCTGGAGTGGGACATGCCCAAGCACGCGGTCTACCTGTGGACGCTGCCCATGTTCCATTGCAACGGCTGGTGCTTTCCCTGGACGGTGGCGGCCCGCGCGGGCGTGAACGTGTGCCTGCGCCGCGTGGACGCGCAGGCCATCTTCGACGCCATCCGCACCCACGGCGTCACGCACTACTGCGGCGCGCCCATCGTGCACGGCCTGCTGGTCAATGCGCCGGATGCGATGAAGGCGGGTGTGCAGAACCTCGCACAAGGGGGCGTCAAGGCCATGGTGGCGGGCGCCGCGCCCCCGGCCTCGATGATCGAGGGCATGGAGAAGATGGGGTTCGACCTGACCCATGTGTACGGCCTGACCGAGGTGTACGGCCCCGCCACCGTGTGCGCCAAGCACGAGGCGTGGGACCAGCTCGACATCGGCGAGCGCGCCCGCCTCAACGCCCGCCAGGGCGTGCGCTACCACCTGGAGCGCGACGTGCGCGTGCTGGACCCGGAGACCATGCTGCCCGTGCCGCAGGACGGCGAAACCATGGGCGAGATCATGTTCAAGGGCAACATCGCCATGAAGGGCTACCTCAAGAACCCCAAGGCCACCGACGAGGCCTTTGCGGGCGGCTGGTTCCACAGCGGCGACCTGGCCGTGCAGTACCCCGACGGCTACATCAAGATCAAGGACCGCAGCAAGGACATCATCATCTCGGGCGGCGAGAACATCTCGTCCATCGAGGTGGAAGACGTGCTCTACCGCCACCCCGACGTGCTGGCCGCCGCCGTGGTGGCCAAGCCCGATGCCAAGTGGGGCGAAACCCCGTGCGCGTTTGTGGAACTCAAGGCGGGGGCCACCACCACGCCCGAGGACATCGTGGCCCACTGCAAGAAGCACCTCGCGGGCTTCAAGGTGCCCCGCGCCGTGGTGTTTGGCGAGCTGCCCAAGACCAGCACGGGCAAGATCCAGAAGTTCGAGCTGCGCAAGCTGGCCGGGTCGGCGGCGGCCATCAACGTCTGATCACACGGCTCAGCCAAAACCGCACGCCAGCGTCTGCCGGCCGCCATCGAGGTTGTATTCGGACTTCCAGTAGTGCCGGTCTTCGATGGCGGTGAACGCCACGCCGGGCCCGGTGGGGTAGGCCGTCGCGAACGGGCGGCGCAGGATCACAAGCAGCTCGCATTGGGGCGGCCAGTCCGCCACTTCGTCGATGACGTTGCCCCGTGCCAGCTCGGCCTCCAGGATCATGCGCAGCGGGGCGGCCAGCGCGGCGGGAATCTGCTGACGGCTCATGCGCCGGGCTGGCTGGCGGCGGCGGGCTGTGCCGACCGTTCGGACGGAGCATCGTCCAGCAGCCGCTGCAATGCCAGCACCTGCCACTGGTGCTCCGGCTCGAAGGCCGAGAGGTCTTGCACCGCATACCCGCCGTACGCGTACACCGTGGCATAGGCCGCGTAGCTGGCGGCCTCCAGTGCCCGGCCCGCGAGCGCGTTGGCCACGGCGAAGGTGGCCGACACGGCGGCATGGGCCGATCCGTCCAGCGACTGCGAGCCCCGGTGGTGCGAGGCCACCTCCTTCATCCGGGCGGCGGCGTTCGCCAGCGTGGCGGCATCCACCGTGCCTGCCGTGAACGCCGCCAGCGTGTCCAGGCCCGCGATGGCCTCGGGGTCTTCCAGCAGATGGCGCACGCGCTCGACACACGCCAGGCCAAACGCCAGGCGCAGAGGCGTGTGGGCCTCGCTGGCCAGGTCGCAGCCGGCAGCCAGTTGCGTGAGCGCTGTGTTCATGGCGTGAGTCCTTTCCGGGGGCTGGGTAGTTCACGGGTATTTGCTATCAATAAAGTAGCTGATTGCGCAATAGTTACAAGCGCTGGCGCCTGTTTTGACCCAAAAATCCGCCCTGCGGGAAGGCGGCTGGGGCATGGCGGTGGGCGCAGGTCATTGTGGCGTCCCGCGGGCCTTGCGTCGAGCCGGGCAAGATGGGCCAGGGTGGGAGGAACGGCTATGCCGCGAGGCCTTCCAGCCAGGCGCGTGGCGACATGCCCAGCTTCTGCGCAAACACCCGCGACAGCGCGGACGGGTTGGCATACCCCAGCCCATGGGCGATCGATTTCACGGACCGCCCGCCGCGCAAGTGGGCCTGCGCGAGGGTGAGGCGCCAGTGCGCCAGGTAGTCCGCGGGCGTTTCGCCCACCACGGCCTTGAAGCGTGCCGCGAAGGCGCTGCGCGACATGCCGGCCTGCGCGGCCATCTGCTCCAGGCTCCAGGCCTCGCCGGGCGCATCGTGCAGGGCCGTGAGCGTGCGCGCCAGGCGCGGGTCGGCCAGGCCGGTCAGCAGGCCCGGGGGCATCCGCGCCTCCTCGGGGTGGTCGAGCAGCCAGCGCAGCAACTGCAGCAGCACGACTTCAAAGAGCCGGTCGGCCAGCACGCGGTGGCCGCAGCGCAGGCGGTCGGTCTCGGCGAACAGCAAATCCAGCGCCTGCTGCAGGCCCTCGACGCGGGCCAGCGGCAGCAGCACCAGCGGGGGCAGGGCGCGCGCCAGCGGGTGGCTGGCGCCGCCATCGAAGTCCAGTGCCGCGCAGGTGAAGTCCGAGCCCTCCATGGGCGCGTTGTGAAAGAAATGCTCCAGCGGCCGCGCGTAGAACAGCAGGCTGGGCTCGCGCACCTCCAGGCGCTCCGGTGGCCCCGCCAGGGGCTGGTGGGCGACCACCATCTCGCCGCGCCGCAGCACATGCAGAAAACCGCGCCCGGGCGCCGCCGCGAAATGGGTGACGCCGCACAGCGGGCCGGTGTGGAACAGGCGCGCCCGCACCCTGAACCGTTCCAGCAGCGAGGACAGGCGATCCAGCGGCACGGACGGTGGCGTGAGGCTGCTTTCCGTAGGGCTCATGGTTGTTTTGGATGTATTGGTATGAATGATGGACTATTGATGCCCAATGGTATTCGATGTCGCCAGACACTGCAGGGGTGCTGTGTTCATGCACCCGGTGCGGCCAACGCACCGGCTTTCAACCTCCATGCCATTTCCAAGGAAGACACCATGTCCACCATTGCCTCCTCCGCCGCCCGCATTCCCCTTGTCGACCGCTCCACGGCCAGCGGCCCGGCGCGCGCGCTGCTCGACCAGATCCACGGCGCTTTCGGCGCCACACCCAACATGTTCCGCGCGGTGGCCAACTCGCCGGCCGCGCTGCAAAGCATGTGGGGCGCCTTCGGTGCGCTGGGCGGCGGCCAGATCGGCGCTGCACTGGGCGAGCAGATCGCCGTGGCCGTGGCCAACCGCAATGCCTGCGACTACTGCCTGGCCGCCCACACGGCGCTGGGCCGCAAGGCGGGCGTGAGCGGCGACGATCTGGCCGCCGCGCAGTCGGGTGCATCCGCCGACCCGCGCACCGCAGCGGTGTTGCGCTTCGCGCTCAAGCTGGTCGACGAGCGCGGCCAGGTGGATGCCGCCGATGTGCAGGCGCTGCGCGAGCAGGGCTGGAGCGACGGGCACATCGTGGAGATCGTGGCCCATGTGGCGCTCAACCTGTTCACCAACTACGTGAACGTGGCGCTGGCCGTGCCCGTGGACTTCCCCGGCGTGAAGCTGCGCCCCGCGCGCTGAGCCGAGGGGGCTGCATGCCCCTCACGCCACTGTGCGGGCCGCCTGCAGCTCCTGCTCCAGCCACGCCGCGAAGCGCTGGGCCTGCGGCGATGCCTGGGGCGCCAGGCCGTAGTAGTGGCGCGTGAGCGGCAGGGCCAGCCCCGGCAGCGGGCAGGCCAGGCGGCCCGCCGCCAGGTCCTGCGCCACCAGCGAGGCGGGCGCGAGCGCGAAGCCCAACCCGTCCAGCGCGGCCTGCAGCACGAAGTGCAGGTGGTCGAACTGCAACTGGCTCGCCGGTTGCAGGCGCGGGGCGCCCACCTGGCGCTTCCAGTCGTCCCAGTCGCCGGGGCGCGAACGCGACCACAGCAACACGTGCGCCGCCAGGTCGGGCGGCGTGCGCACCGGCTGGGCCGCCCACAGCGCGGGTGTGCCCACTACCAGGGCCTGGTCGTGCAAAAAAGGCTGCGGCGTGATCGCGGCCGGCCAGCCCGCCAGCCCCCGGCGGATGGCCACGTCGAACGGAGCGGTGGCGTGGTCGGGCGTGACCGTGCTGGTCACCACGTTGGGCTCGATGTCCGGGCACTGCGCGACGAAGCCCGGCAGGCGCGGGATGACCCAGCGCACGGCGAACGAGGGGCGCACGTTGATGGTCACGGTGCGCGGGGCCCCGGGTGTCGCCAGGGCCTGGGCTGCGGCGCCGATCTGCGCCAGGGCGGGCTCCACCTGCGCAAAGAACTGCTGGCCCTGCGGCGTGAGCAGCACCTGCCGCACGCGCCGCTCGAACAGGGCCACGCCCAGGTGGTCTTCCAGCGCGCGGACCTGGCGGCTGATGGCGCTGTGGGTGACATGCAGTTCCATGGCCGCGCGCGTGAAGCTCAGGTGGCGCGCTGCCGCCGCGAAGGCGCGCACCGCATGGAGCGGGGGCAGGCGCTGTGGCGTGGCGGGCGGCATGTGTGCGATTTTGTCACGCATGCCGGGCGGCGATGTCGTTTGTCAGCGGCCACCGTCGTGCGCACCATCGCCTCTGGCCCTGATCCCCTCCACCTTTTTTTTGAACCACCCGCCATGCCAGCCACCGCCCCGGCGCAGCCCGACCCCCATGCCATCGACACCCTGGCGCGCCTGGAGGCGCTGCTCGGGCCGCTCAGCGATGCCTCCGTGCACAAGGAGGTGCCCCGCGTCCACCCCGCCTACCGCGCCATGATCGAGGCCTCGCCCTTCGCGGTGCTGGCCACCACCGGCCCCGGGGGGCTCGATGCATCGCCGCGCGGCGATCCGCCGGGCTTCGTGCAACTGCAGGACGACACCACCCTGCTGCTGCCCGAGCGCCGGGGCAACAACCGCGCCGACAGTCTGCGCAACATCCTGGCCGATCCGCGCGTGGCGCTGCTGTTCCTCATCCCCGGCGTGGGCGAAACCCTGCGCGTGAACGGCCGTGCCCGCATCAGCGTGGCGCCCGACCTGCTCGCGCGTTTCGTGGTCAACGGCCAGCCGCCCAAGTGCGTGGTCGTGGTCGAGGTGGAGACCGTGTTCTTCCAGTGCGCGCGTGCCCTCCAGCGCTCGCGCCTGTGGGATGCCGTGCCGCCCGGCACCCCGCGACCGGTGCCCACGCCCGGCGCCATCCTTGCGTCCCTCACGCACGGCGCATTCGATGGCGCGGCGTACGACCAGGAACTGCCGGCGCGGCAGCAGGCGACGCTGTATTGAGAGGATCGGCCGGACGGACGCGAACCCTCAGGCCTGCTCGGCCGTGAAGGCCGCCGCCGCCCCCCGCAGCGCCTGCGCGAACTGTGCCACCTCGGCATGCTGCGCGTCCCGCAGGCGCTGGAACAGCGTGATGGGCGGCAGCGTCCAGCCAAAGCGGTGCGGCACGATGGCCACGCCGGCGATGCGCACCAGCTCCTGCGCGATGTCGGCCGGCACGATGGAGACAGCCCGCTCGCTGGCCGCCACCAGCTCGCCGATGACCTTGGACGAGAGGCTTTCCACATAAGGCTGCGGCGGCACCACGCCCGCGCGCAGGAAGAAGTCGGTGATCTGCTCGCGCATGGGCGTCTGCCGCGCGCCCAGCACCCAGTCCAGGTCCGCCAGCTCGGCCCAGGCCAGGGGCTTGCGGGCCAGGCGCGCCGACAGGCGGCGGTGGGCGATGAGGCGCGGCTCCTGGTGGTACAGCACCTCGTGCACCAGCCCGTCCATGTCGAGCACGGCGGATGCGCGGCCGATCACGCAGTCGAGTTCGTGCCCGCGCAGGCGCTGCAGCAGGTGGTCGCTGGTGCCTTCGTGGATGCTCACCGTGGCGCGCAGCCCGCGCGGCCGGGTCTGCCCGATGGCCGCGGCCAGCAGGCGGCCCGGCACGAAAGGGATCACGCCGACCTGCAGGTGCGCGGCGCGGCCCGCGCTGGCCGCTTCCATGTCGCGGGCCCAGTGGCCCAGGTCCTGCAGCAGGGTGCGCGCACGGGCCAGCGCCACGGCGCCGAGCGCGGTGGGCACCATGCCGCGCGGGGAGCGCTCGAACAGCGGCGCGCCGAAGATCGCCTCCAGTTCGGCCAGCGCGTGCGTGATGGCGGGCTGGCTCGTGGCCATGTGGTGCGCCACGCGGGTGAGCGTGCCATGCGCCTCGATCTGCTGCAGCAGCACCAGATGACGCACCTTCAGGCGCGAGGCAATTGCTGATGCTTTGCTTATGGGAAGTCTCCACAATCCGAAGCGAGCGAGGGAGCGAACAGGCAGGTGGGTGGAGCTGGCGGGAGCGCAGAGGCACCGCCAGTCTCCTTGGGCACGCGGACAACCAGAAGGGGGACAAGGCAATGGATTCAGTGCTGTGGGTGGTGGCCCTGGGGGCCGTGGCGGCGGGCTTCGTGCAGGGCCTGTCGGGCTTTGGCTTTGGCATGGTGGCCATGTCGTTCTGGGCCTGGACGCTGGAGCCGCGCCTGGCGGCCGTGCTGACCGTGTGCGGCGCGCTCACGGGCCAGCTGGTGGCGGCGGCCACGGTGCGCCGGGGTTTTGACCGGGTGCGCCTGCTGCCGTTTGTGCTGGGCGGCCTGGTGGGCATCCCCATCGGGGTGGCCGTATTGCCCCGGCTGGACATGGACGCGTTCAAGGTCATCCTGGGCACGCTGCTGGTGCTGTGGTGCCCGGCGATGCTCATGGCCAAGCAGTTGCCCCGCATCACACGCGGCGGGCGCATGGCCGATGCGCTGGTGGGCATGGCGGGCGGCGTGATGGGGGGGCTGGGCGGCTTCACCGGCGTGCTGCCCACGCTGTGGTGCACGTTGCGCGGCATGGACAAGGACGTGCAGCGCGCCATCATCCAGAACTTCAACCTGGCCATGCTGCTGGTGACCTTCATCACCTACCTGGCCACCGACCTGGTCACCCGGGAGGCGCTGCCCCTGCTGGCCATCGTGGTGCCGGCGATGTTGGTGCCCACGCTGCTGGGCGCGCGGCTGTACCACGGCATCAGCGACCTGCGTTTCCGCCAGATCGTGCTCGGGCTGCTCACGCTGTCGGGTGTGGCCATGCTGGTGGCGAGTGTGCCCAGGGCGCTGGCGCGGCTGGGGTGAGGGCGCACGCCTTCAGAACCCTGACGGCCCGGCAGCGCAACGGCGCCCAAGGCTCTAACATGCCCTTCGGCACGCGCCTTGCCCATGCGGGCGCGGCCGCCGCGGCGTGTGCCGGGATGACTGACCGGCGCGGCTGCGGCATCCATCCACCGAGGAGACTTATGACAACACACAACAAATCGCTTGCACGGGCTGCGGGCGCCGCCCTGGCTCTGGCCCTGCTGGCCGCGCCGGCCCTGGCCGAGGTGTACGCCAAGGAAGAACTGATCAAGGCCAGCAAGGAGGCCGCCGGCGGTGGCAAGGGCACGCTGATCGGCGAGTACGCGTTCACGCGCGACAAGGCGTCCAGGGACCAGGCCATCAAGGAGATCAGCTGGCTCACGCTGCAGCCGGGCGACTCCATCGGCTACCACAAGCACACGACCAATGAAGACACCTACATCATCGTCTCGGGCCGTGGCACCTTCCGCGACAAGGACGGCCGCGAGGTGCCCGTGAAGCCGGGCGATGTGACCATCGTGCGCAAGGGCGAATCCCATGGTCTGGTCAACACCGGCACCGAGCCGCTGGTGTTCGTGGATGTGATCGCCGAGCAGTGAGGGCGCCGTGGCGCGGCCCCGCGCAGTGACAGGGGCTGGGCGGCGGGGGCCGGCCGGGCTGCGCGCGGGCGGCACATAGAATGCCGCGGTGCCCGCCAGCGCACCATTCCTTCCCGTCCCCCGCTGCTCCTCTCTTCGCACCTTGACTACCTTCGTGAACGGGCCTCTTTCGCGCGAGCTGGCCATGCGCTTTCTGGGCGGATTCGACATCTCGCGCGGACAGGAGGCCGTGACCGCGTTCCCCTATGACAAGGTCCGCGCACTGCTGGCCTACCTGGCCCTGGAGCCTGGCGAGCACCGCCGCGAGCATCTGGCCGACCTGTTGTGGCCGCAGGTGGATGCCGAGCGGGCCCGCGCCAACCTGCGGGGCTGCCTCTTCGACCTGCGCCGTGCGCTGGGCGAGGCGCAGGCGACGGGATCCCCGCCGCTGATCGAAGCGTCCCAGAAAACGCTGCGCCTGCGCGCCGGCGCCGGCTGCCGCCTGGACGTGGCCGATTTCCTCGCGGGCGCCAGCGTGCCCGTGGATGCGCCGGCTTTGCTCGAGCAGCGCGTGGCGCACTACCGGGGGCCCCTGCTGGCGGGGCTGTACCTGCCCGACGCGCCCGAGTTCGAGGCATGGCTGGCCGCGCGGCGCGAAGGGCTGCACCGCCAGGCGCTGGACATGCTGGAGCGGCTGGTGGCGCACCACGAGCTGCAGGGCCACGGCGCGAAGGCGCTGCAGTATGCGCAGCGCGCCATCGAGGTGGACCCGTGGCGCGAGCCCTTGCAGCGCAGCTATCTGCGGCTGCTCGCGCGCCGCAGCCCGTCCGCGGCGCTGACGCACTATGCCGCGTACCGCCGCGCCATCGCGCAGGAGCTGGGGGCCGAGCCCGAGCCACAGACCGTGGCGCTGGTCGAACGCATCGGCGCCGCCGCAGTACCGCAATCCCCGCGGCCCGAGGGCCTGGCGCTGCCGGAACGCCGCCGCCTTGCCGTGCTGGCCTGCGATTTCGAGCCGCGCGACGGCATGGACCCCGAGGACGCCGCCGCCGCGCTGGCGGGGCTGCTGGAGCAGGGCAGCGGGCTTGTTCGCGGGTACGCAGGCCATGTGGTCGCGGCGCAGGGGGGCGAGCTGCTCGCCTTCTTCGGCTACCCCAGCGCGCGCGAGCATGCGCCGCGCGATGCCGCGCAGGCCGCTCTCGCCCTGGTGCAGACGTGGCGTGCCGCGGGCTGCGCGGCGGACCTCGTGCCGCGCGTGGGCCTGCACGCGGGCTGGGCCTTTGTGGCCGAATCCCAAGGCCCGCCCGATGCGGCGGGCACGCTCACCAGGACGGCGCGCCGCATGGCGCAGGCCGCGCCGGCGGGGGGCGTCTTGGCCAGCGCCGCGTTGCGCGGCATCCTGGAGACGCATTTCCAATGGGGCTCTGCCCAGGAGGGCGCGGCGGTGCTGCTGGCCCGAAGGCAGGACATGCGCCGCGGGGATGCGGAGGAGCGCCCCGCCTCTCCCCTGGTCGGGCGGCGCCAGGAGCTGGACAGGCTGCTGGCCGCGTGGGGCGACGCGCAGCGGGGGCGGCAGGTGGGCGTGCTGCTGCGGGCCGATGCCGGCAAGGGCAAGTCCCGCCTGGCGGCGGCCCTGGCCCAGCAGGTCCGGGCCTGTGGCGGCCGGGTCGCCGAAGTGGCCTGCCAGGCCGAGTCGGCCCACATCCCCTATTTTCCCTTTGTCGAGCAGCTGCAGCGCCAGATGGGGCTGGACCACGGCACGCCCGCCGATGCGCACCAGGGCGCTGTCCAGGCCGCCGTCCAGGTCCTGCAAGAGCTGGGGACAGAGACCGCCCTGGCGGAGCTGCCCGTGCTGCTGCACCTGCTGGGCTTGCCCATGGACCCCGGCATTGCCGCCGCTGCGCAGCCCCTGTACCCGGCCCAGCGCAAGGAACGCGAGCAGCACCTGCTGGCGCGGCTGTTCGGCACCGGCAGCGATGGCCGGCCGCTGCTTCTCGTCGTGGAGGACCTGCACTGGGCCGACCAGGCCACATCGGAGCTGCTCGAGCGCATGCTGGCGCCAGACCGCGATGCCCCCTTGCTTCTGCTGTGCACCACGCGGGCGCAGCCGCATGGGCCGCTGGCCGCCAGGCTGGCGGTGCAACTGGAACTGGCGCCGCTGTCGTACCAGTCCATCCGCGCCCTGGTGACGCAGCTGGAGGGCGGCACGCGGCTGGGGGATTCCCAGATGGCGTCCATCGTGGGCCGCGCCGACGGGGTGCCCCTGTACGCCGAGGAACTGGCCCGTGCCGCTCTGGCGGGGGGCGCAGGCCACAGCGAGGTGCCGGCCACGCTGTGGGACGCATTGGCCGCGCGCCTGGATGGAATGGGGCCGGCCAAGCGCATCGCACAGTACGCGGCCTGCATCGGCCGCGACTTCGGAGAGGACCTGCTGCGCGCCATCGCCGGGCCGCAGGACGATGTGGGCGGCGGCCTGGAGGTACTGCAGCACGCGGGGTTGGTGCGGCGGCGGCTCGGCGGGCCGCTGTATTTCCGCCATGCGCTCATCCGCCAGGCCGCCTACGAATCGCTGGCCCAGGCCGAGCGGCGGCGGCTGCATGCCCGGCTGGCCGAGGCGTTGCGCACCGATTTTTCCGAGCGTGTGCGGGCCTATCCCGCAATCCTTGCCCACCACCTGTCCGAATCCATCCATCCCGCCGCTGCGCATGCCTGGTGGGTGGCCGGCACCCAGGCCGCATCGCGCTCGGTGCTGGGGGAGGCCATCCACGACTTCTATGCGGGCCTGGCCGCCGTGCAGGCGCTGCCCGAGGACGACCCGGGCCGCGCGCGCGACGAGCTGCTGCTGCAGGTCGGCCTGGGCACGGCCCTGGTGGGCGCGCAGGGTTATGGCTCCGACGCGGCCAGGGATTGCTTTCACCGCGCCTGGGCGCTCGCCGCCAGCGCGCCGCCGGGCATGGACCTGTTCCCGCTCATGTGGGGCCTGTGGATGGTGGGGCGCCACAGCGAGGATGAGCATCCGCTGGAATACGCCGACCGCCTGGCCCGCATGGCCGAGGGCAGCGCCGACCCGGCGCGGCGCATGGCCGTGGAGTACGCCTACGGCAACAACACCCTGTGGCTGGGCGAGTTCGCGCGCTCGCGGGGGCACCTGGAGGCAGCCATCGGCTGGAGCACGCGGGTGGGCAGTGCCGAATCGATCGCGCGGTTCGGCGAGGACATCGGCATCGCCGCGCGCGCCCTGCTGGCCTGGGTGCACTGGATCGAGGGCGACCTGCCGCGCGCGCGGGCGCTGGCCGATGACAACGTGGCCCTGGCACGCACGCTGGGCCACGCGCACAGCTTCGGCTTTGCGTTCAGCTGCGCCGCCGTGCTCTACCGCCACCTGCGCGATCCGGAGCACGCCGCCGCCCTCAGCGCCGAACTGCTGGCCTACGCGCAGCACCACCGGCTGCTGCTGTGGCAGGCCGCCGCCGCGGCGGTGCTGGGCTGGGCGCAGGCGGTGCAGGGCGATGCCCGCGCGCTGGCCCCCGTCCGCGAGGGCCTGGAGGGCGCGCGGCAGGTGTTCCGCGTGATCGAGATCACCTTCATGGCGTTCCTCATCGATGCGCTGCTGCACCTGGGCCGTGGCGCCGAGGCGCTGCCCGCCATCGACGAGGCGCTGCACAAGGCGGCCGCGCACCACGACACGCATTTCGTCGCAGAACTCCTGCGCCTGCGGGGCGATGCCCTGCTGCAGCTGCGGCCGTCCGACACCGCGCCGGCGCTGCGGCTGTACCGCGACGCACTGGCGCGGTCCGAGGCCTGCGGCGCGGCCCTGTTTGCGCTGCGCAGCGCCACGCGCATCGCACGCCTGCTGGCGGCGCAGGGGGCCTGCGGCGAAGCGGCGGCGCTGCTCGAACCCGCATTGGCTCGCGTGTCGGACCTGCCTGGCAACCCGGATCTGCACGAGGCACGGGAATGCCTGGCGCAGTGCACCGCGGCGGCCGCGGCCATGCGCCCCTGACGGAAGCATCGCGGCGGCCTGCCCCCCGACGTTTTGTCGCGGGCCCGGTCCAGGGCCGCGATCGCGGCATTCAACGCTCTGTCAACGCCCTGCTTTCCACAATCCGCCCCTTGTCCAAGGTGCCGCGGCGCGGCGTAACAGGGAGGAGGCGGGATGGTCGTGAATGCAGCGAAGAAGGCCGAGGCGGCGTACCCATGGCGTGGCGCCGTGCGTGCCGCTGCCATGGCCCTGGCGCTGGGCTGGGGGCTGGCGGCGCAAGGCAGCCATGCGGCGGTGCCCGCCTCCGTCAGCTACCAGGGGCAGCTCACCCAGCCTGGTGGCGGGCCGCTGGCGGGGCCCGTGCAATTGCAGTTCCGGCTCTACGATGCGGCCACGGGCGGCGCGGCGCTGTGGGAGGAGACCCATCCGGCGGTGGCACTGGCGACCGGCGTCTTCAGCGTGCAGCTGGGCAGCATCGCCCCGCTGGCCTTGCCGTTCGACCAGCCGTATTACCTGGGCGTGAGCGTGAACGGCGCCGCCGAGCTGGCGCCGCGCATGCCCCTGTCCAGCGCGCCCTATGCCCTGAGCGCGAAGACCGTCGCCGACGGCGCGGTCACCGCCGCCAAGATCGGCCAGGTGTGCGCCGTGGGCGAGACGCTGCTGCAGACGGCCACCGGCTGGGCCTGCGGCGCGGCCACCGGCCCGCAGGGGCCGGCGGGTCTAGCGGGACCGGCCGGCCCCATCGGCCCGGCCGGTCCCACCGGCGCGGCGGGT
The DNA here is from genome assembly GCF_041154505.1 of Acidovorax sp. A79. GTDB lineage: Bacteria > Pseudomonadota > Gammaproteobacteria > Burkholderiales > Burkholderiaceae_C > Acidovorax. Next base: position 1,041,029 of record NZ_AP028672.1, on the reverse strand, counting down.
ACGCGGGCGCTCATCGCCACCGCCGCCGAGGCTGTTGGCGCCAACTGCGCCACCGGCGGCACGCGGGTGCAGGGTGGCAGCGATGCGAACAGCAACGGCGTGCTGGACGCGGGCGAGATCTCCGCCACCGCCTACGTCTGCAACGGCGCCCAGGGTCCGCAGGGGCCTGCCGGGCCGCAGGGCCCCGCCGGCCCGGCCGGCGGCGGCGCCGGCAACCTGGTGCACGGCTGCTTCAGCGTGGGGCAGGCCGGCAGCGGCACGGGCTACACCGTGGCCTACGACGGCGGCACCGGCCAGCACCAGATCACCTTCACCACCGCCTTCGCCAGCGCCGGCTACACGCTGGTGCTGGACGCGCGGGCCGCGCCCACGGGCCGCGCGCGCGCCGTGCACCCGGTGGCCAAGGCGGCCGGCGCGGTCACGCTGGCGCTGGGCTGGCTCGACAGCGCCGAGACGGCGCAGCCGGTGTGCTTCATCGCCGCGCAGTGATGCATCAAGAGAACGACATGCCATGAAGAAGAACCACGCTTTTGCTTCCCTGGCCCTGGCGGCCGCCCTGGCCGCCGGCGCATCGCCCGTGATGGCGCAGCAGGAATGCATGATGGGTGAGCTGCGCCTGTTCGCCGGCAACTTCGCGCCCCGCAACTGGGCCCTGGCGCAGGGGCAGATGCTGGCCCTCAACGCCCAGACGGCAGCGCTGTTCAGCATCCTGGGCACCACCTACGGCGGCAACGGATCCTCCACCTTCGCCCTGCCGGACCTGCGCGGGCGCGTGGCGGTCGGCGAGGGGCAAGGGTTCGGACTGACCTACCGCGCGCTGGGGGACCAGTGGGGCGCTGAGACGCACACGCTGACCACCGGCCAGATGCCCCTGCACATCCACGCCCTGAACGTGGCCAGCAATGCCCCGGCCACCACGGGCACCCCCGGCAGCGACAAGGTGTTGGCCGTGGCGCAGAACGCGGGGCTGTATGCCGCCGCGTCGCCGTCGGTGCAGCTGGCCGCCACCAGCGTGGCGTCCGCCGGCAACGGACAGGCGTTCCTGATCCTGCCGCCGAGCCTGGGCATGAACTACATCATCTGCACCGCGGGTGACTTCCCCGTCCGGCCGTGAGCACCGCCATGCAAACACGGCGAACACGGCTGGGCCAGCTCCTGCTGGCCGGCACGGGCCTGCTGGCATGCGCCGGCACCGGCGCGCAGGTGGCCGACAACTGCCTGCTGGGCGATGTGCGGCTGTTCGCGGGCGACTACGCGCCGGTGGGCTGGATGCTCGCCAACGGCCAGGCCCTGAGCATCACCGACCACAACGCGCTTTTCTCGGTGCTGGGCACCACCTGGGGCGGCGACGGCATGACCCACTTCAACCTGCCCCATCTGGGCAGCCGGATCCCGGTGGGTACGGGCCAGGGACTGGGGCTGGCCACCGACGTCGTCGAAGGCACGCACCGGGGCGACGAGCAGATGTGGCTTCAGCACTGGAACCTGCCGCCCCACAGCCACGCGGTGGCGGCGGCGGGCGGCGCGGCCACCAGCGCCACGCCCGCTGCCGGCATGGCGCTGGCCGCGGTGCCGGAGGCGGGCGCCTTCGCGGCGGTCGCGCCCGACACCCGGCTGGCGCTCACGTCCGTGGGGAGCGCGGGCTCCACCCAGCCGTTCGAGAGGCTGCCGCCGTCGCTGGCGCTGAACTACATCATCTGCGTGGGCGGCACGTACCCCACGCGGAACTAGCGGGCAGGGAGCGCGGCATGCCATCCTTTCTTCTCTCCTCGGGCCGCGCGGCTGCTGCGCTCGCCCTGCTGGCTGGCGCCCTGGGGGCGCCGCCCGCAGCGGCCCAGGCCGGCGCCATCGCGGGGCAGGCCGTAGCGGGCCTGTCGTCGGGCGGCGGCGTGGTGCTGCACAGCGGCGCCGTCATTCCTCTGGCCAGCACGCCGGTGCTCACGGGGGGCAGCCTGCCCGGGGGCGTGGCGGGCGTGGCCTACAGCCAGAGCCTGTCGGCCACGGGGGGCACGCCGCCCTACACCTACGCCCTGGCGGCCGGAAGCAGCCTGCCGGCGGGCATGTCCCTGTCCGCGGGGGGCGTGCTGTCGGGCGCCCCCACGGCAGCGGGCCACTACGGCTTTTCGGTGCAGGTCACGGACGCCGCGGCGCAGACGGCCACGGTGACCTATGTGTTCTCGGTGGCCGCCGCGCCCGGTCCAGGGGGGCCCGCGACCCCGGTCGCCGTACCGCTGGGCGGCCCGTGGGCGGGCACGTTGCTGGCGCTGCTGATGGCCGGGGGCGCGGCCACCGCACGCCGCCGTCAGCGCAAGGATTGATGTCATTTTGGGCTGCAGCGCTTTACCGCAAAGCGCTGGAAGCTATTAAAAATATAGCAAAACATGCACGGACCGGTGCCTGCGCTCCCGCGTGCACCCGCCAGGGCGGCGGGCGTTCAACGCTGCGTCAACGCTGCCTGCGAACAATCGCGGCCCAACGCGGTGCCGTGCAGCGGCTGAAGGGGGAGGGGATATGGGCGGTTGGAAGGCGGGGTTGCGGATGCGCCGGTGGGTGCTGGGTTGTCTGCTGGCGTGTGCCTGCGGAGGGGCGGTGGCCGATGACCCGGAACCCGGCTTCACCAATTACGCGCAGCTGGCCTCCATCGCGGTGGGCGGTGTCGCCGCGGTTTACCCGCTGGGAGATCTTACCGACGACCCGCTGCGGGTGGCGGTGCCGGGCATCCGCATCGGCCATTGCGCGCCGCAGAGCATCACGGTGCGGGCCTGGCAGCCCAACTACCAGCCCTATACCGTGCGGGCGCTGGGACAGACGCTCCACCTGTTCGGCGGCGAGACGGAGGGCGCGCTGTCCGTCCCCCTGGCGTTTGGCGCCAACACGGTGGAGCTGGCGGTGGAGCGGCCCCTGTCGTTCGACTACACCGCCAGGGCCTTCTACACGCTGCAGATCGAGCGCGAGGGGCCGGGCGCCAACGCCGAGCTGGCCGCCCTGGCGCTGTCGGCGGGCATGCTCTCCCCGCCGTTCGATCCGGCCACGCACAGCTACAGCGCCACCGTGCGCGACCGGTCCGTGGCGGTGGTCGCCACGGCGGCGGACTGCCCCGGCCTCACGGTCAACGGCCAGCCGGTGGCCAGCGGCAGCGCATCGCCGGCCATCCCGCTGGCCCTGGGCGCGAACACGGTGACGGTGCAGTCCATGGCTCAGGACGGCACCACCCGCACCTTCGATCTGGCCATCACGCGGCTGGCCAGCGCCAGCGCCGACCTGGACAGCCTCGCCCTGTCCGGCGCCGCGCTCAGTCCGGCCTTCGACAGCGCCGTGACGGGCTACAGCGCCACGGTGCCCTATGCCACCACGGCGGTGTCGCTCACGGCGTCGCCAGCTGCATCCACCGCCACCCTCACCGTCAACGGGGCGTCCTTGGCGGCGGGCGTGCCGCATTCCGTGGCGCTGCAGGCGGGGGCCGCCACGGCGATCGCCGTCGGCGTGCAGTCGGAGGACGGCTTGGCCACCAGGACCTACACCGTGACCGTGGCCCGCGCCGCGCCCGACACCAACGCCCGGCTGGCGGCGCTGGCCCTGTCGGCGGGCACACCGAGCCCGGCGTTCGATCCGGACGTAATGCTCTACACCGCATCGGTGGCCGGCACCGTCAGCGCGGTGACCGTCACGCCCACCCCCGCCTTCGCCGGGGCGTCGGTCACGGTCAACGGCGCGCCCGTGGCGGCCGGGGGCGGCGTGAGCGTGCCGCTCGCGCCCGGCACCAACACCATCGCCGTTCGGGCCACGGCGCAGGACGGCGCTACGCAGCGCACGTACACGCTGCGCGTGGTGCGTGCCAGCCTCGTGAACAGCGCCAGGCTGCTGGGGCTGGCGCTGTCCAGCGGCACGCCCTGGCCGTCGTTCCATCCCGCAATCGCCGCCTACACCGTGCGGGCCGCCAGCGATGCCTCCACGCTCACGGTCACGCCCACGGCGGAGGATGCGACGGCCACCATCCTCGTCCATGGTGGTCCGGTGGTGCCGGGAGAGGCCTCGGCGCCGATTCCCCTGCAGCCCGGCCACAACGCCATCACCATCCAGGTCACCAGCACCGACGGCCTGCAGACCGGCAGCTACACGCTGGACGTGCTGCGCGGACGCACCGACGCGGCGCTGGCCGGGCTGACGCTGTCGGGCGGCAGCCTCAGCCCCGCGTTCGACCCGGACGTGCTGGCCTACAGCGCCAGCGTGCCTTTCGTGATGGCCTCCGTGCGGGTGGGGCTGGCGCTGCCCGATGCCGAGGCCACGGCCCGCGTCGGCGGGCAGATGCTGCGCAGCGGCCATGCCGCCACCGTGGCGCTGGCGCCGGGGCCCAACACCGTGCCGGTGCAGGTCATGTCCAGCGACGGCATGGTGCAGCGCACCTACCTGGTTTCCATCACGCGCCAGGCGCCGCAGGCGGTGCCGCTCGCGCACAACCCGACGGCCTTCGCCGCGCCGCTGTCGTTGCCGCTGGAGGGCACGCAGGCCGTGACGCTCGCGGTGGGCGACGTGGATGGCGATGGGCATGTGGACATCGCCGCGGTGAGCCTGGTCCGGCGGGACATCGCGCTTCTCGCGGGCCGGGGCGATGGCACCTTCGCCGCCGCGCAGTGGTCGCCGGTGGGGTTGGGCGACGGTTTCCTGCTGGCACTGGGCGACTTCCAGGGCGACGGCTGGCTGGACGCGATGGCGGTGGATGGCAGCCACGCCCAGCTGGCCTTGGGCCTGGGCGATGGGCGCTTCAGTGCGCTGTCGCCCCCGCTGGCCTGGCCGCCCGCGGCGGCCGCGGGCGTCGCGGCGCTGGACGTGGACGGCGATGGCCGCCCCGATCTCGTGTCGCCCGGCGCGAACGGCGCTGCCGTGCAGCGCGGCCTGGGCGGCGGCCGCTTCGCGGACGCGCAGCCGGTGGGGAGCCTGGGCTGGGTGCGGTACGTCGTCGGCGGGGACTTCAATGGCGATGGGCGGATCGACCTGGTGCTGGCCAGCGGCGACGGTGCGCTGCAACTGCTGCCGGGCCTGCCCCTGGGCGGTTTCGGCGCGCCTTTCGACGGGACGCTGGGCGTGCCCATGGGCGGGGCGGTTCCGCGCGTGGGCGACCTCGACGGCGACGGGCGCGATGACCTCGTCGTCGCCGTGTCGGTGAACGGCGTGAGCACGGTGTTCGTGCTGCGGGGCCGCCCGGACGGCAGCTTCGAGAACCCCGTGCGCTTCGCCAGCGGCCTGGGGCCCATGATCGGCCAGGAGGTACCGCAGGACGTGGTGGTGGGCGATTTCAACGGCGACGGCCATCCCGACGTCGCCGTGCTCAACGGCAACGGCGGCGCCTTCAATGTCGCCATCCTGGCGGGGCAGGGCGATGGCAGCCTGGCGGCGCCGCAGCTGCATTACGTTCCGTGGCTGCCCTCGCGCATGGCGATGGCCGACCTCGACGGCGACGGCAAGCCCGACCTGGTGATGAACGCGCTGTCGAACCGGGGGGAGGGGCTGAGGGTGCTGCGCAACACCGCGCCCGACCTGGCCCAGGTGGTGCCGTCCAGCGGCACGCTGAGCCCGGCGTTCTCGGGCGCCGTCACCGCCTATGCCGTGCAGTTGCCCGTGGGCGGCCCGGACTTCACGCTCACGCCCTGGCTGGCCTTCGGCACCGCCGAGGTGCGCGTCAACGGCGTGCCGGTGGCCAGCGGCAGCGCATCGGCGCCCGTCGCGGTGCCCGCCGGCGGCAGCGCGGTCGTCACGGTGAGCGTGCTGGCGCGCGATGGCGGCACGGCCACCTACACCTTCTCCGCCACGCGCCCCGTGCCCAGCGCGAATGCCCTGCTGGGCGCGCTCACGCTGTCCGCGGGCAGCCTGGGCCCGGCGTTCGATGCCGGCACCCTGCAGTACACGGCGAGCGTGGACCACGCGGTGGCGTCCATCACGCTGACGCCCCTGGCGGCCGAGGCCACGGCCAGCGTGCGGGTCAACGGCGCGCTGGTGGCGCGCGGCAGCGCGTCGGCGCCCATCGCGCTGGCCGTGGGCGACAACCCGGTCACGGTGCTGGTCACGGCGCAGAGCGGTGCCACGCTGTCGTACGTGGTGCGCGTGGTGCGTCCGGCCGCCGCCACCCAGTTCACGGGCGAGGGGCCGGGCGGCGCCGTCACGGCGGGTTTTTCGGGCGGCGGGGCCGGCTGCGGCTTTGCCGCCAGCAGGTTCGTTCCCGCCGCCAGCGTGGCGCCGGCGGCGCCCACGGGCGTGGCCTTTCCGCACGGGCTGTTCGATTTCGCCACCGCCGGGTGCGCGGCAGGGGCCACGCTGCACTTCACCATCACCTATCCCGCGCCGCTGCCGCCCGGCACGCGCTATTGGAAGTGGGGCCCCACGCCCGGCAACGCGGCTGCGCACTGGTACGAGCTGCCCGCCACCATCAGCGGAAACACGGTGCGGTTCAGCATCACCGATGGGGGCCTGGGCGACGATGACTTTGCCCTGGGGCCCAACGGTGCGGTGCGGGATGCGGGAGGCCCCGGCGTGCCCATGGTGTCCGGCGCGACGGCCGTGCCCACGCTGTCGCCCTGGGCCCTGCTGCTGCTGGCGGCCGGTGTGGCGGCCCTGGCGGGGGCCGGCCGGCGGCGCGCGGCACGGTGAGCGCGGGGCTCAGTCCCCCATCACCACGCCCTCGCGCCGCGGGTCGGCGCCGCCCATCCAGAGCTTCTTGCCGTGGGCGTTGCCCAGGGTGATGGCCTGCAGGCCGCTGGTCATGTTCATCTCGCGCACCTCGGCGCCGCGTGCGCGCAGGGCCTCCACCGTGGCGGGCGGGAAGCGCTTTTCCTCCAGCAGCGTGGGCCCGTTCATGGAGCCGAAGTTGGGCAGGTTGATGGCCTGCTGGGGCATCAGGCCCCAGTGGAAGACGCCGTAGAGCGTCTTGGCCGTGTAGTGGATGATGGCCGCGCCGCCGGGGCTGCCGCCGCTCATCAGCAACTCGCCGGTGGCCTTGTCGAACACCAGCGTGGGCGCCATGGACGAGCGCGGGCGCTTGCCGGGCTGCACGCAGTTGGCGATGGGCTGGCCCTGGGCATCGGCGGGCGCGAAGCTGAAGTCGGTGAGCTCGTTGTTGAGCAAAAAGCCCTTGACCATTTGCCGCGCGCCGAACTGGTCTTCGATGGTGGTGGTCATGGCCACCGCGTTGCCGAACGCGTCGACGATGCTGATGTGGCTGGTGCCGTACTCGGGCTGGTCGGGCATGGGCGCGTAGCTGGCCTTCACCGCGCCGGGGTTGCCGGGCTGCGCGACCTTCATGCTCTGTGCGCCGATGAGCTTGGCGCGTTCGGCCAGGTAGGCGGGGGCGAGCAGGCTGCTCCAGCTGCCGGCGGGAGGCTGCACGAAGTCCGGGTCGGCCACGTACTGCGCGCGGTCGGCAAAGGCCAAGCGCGCGGCCTCGGTGTACAGGTGCAGCCAGTCGGCCGAGGGGATACCGTCCTGCAGCGGCTTGGCGGCCGCGTCGGTGTTCTTGAGGATGCCCAGGATCTGTCCGATGGCGATGGCGCCCGAGCTCGGCGGCGGAAAGCCGCAGACGCGGAAGTCCTTGCTGGCCACCTGGTAGTCGTGGCACAGCGCCTCGCGCTTCTTGGGTTGGTAGCCGGCCAGGTCGGCCAGGCTGAGCCTGCCGGGGTTGGTGGGGTGCTTTTGCACCTTGTCGACGATGGCCTGGGCGATCTCGCCCTCGTGCAGCGCCTTGCTGCCCTCGGCGGCGATGCGGCGCAGCACGGCGGCCAGTTCGGGGTTGCGCAGGTTCACGCCCACATCGCGGGCATCGCCATCGGCTTTGTAGAAGTAGGCGGCGGCCACCGGGTCCTTTTTGAGGTGCGGGTCCGCCGCCACCAGGGTGTTAAGCCGTGCGCTGATCTTGAAGCCGCCCTCGGCCAGGGTGATGGCGGGCTGGAACAGCGTGGCCCAGGGCAGTTTGCCGTGCTGCTTGTGTGCCAGCTCCAGCATGCGCACGGTGCCGGGCACGCCGACCGAGCGGCCGCCCACCACGCCGTCGTAAAACGGCACGGGTTTGCCGTCGGCGCCGAGGAAGAGTTTTTCGTCGGCGGCGGCGGGCGCGGTCTCGCGCCCGTCATAGGCCTCCACCACCTTGCCGCTGCTGTGCAGCAGGAAGGCGCCGCCGCCGATGCCGCTGGACTGCGGCTCGACCAGGGTCAGCACCATCTGCACCGCGATGGCTGCGTCCACGGCCGAGCCCCCGGCCTTGAGGATCTGGTAGCCCGCGTCGGTGGCCAGCGGGTTGGCGGCGGCCACGGCGAATTTCTCGGTGGCCCAGCCGGGTTTTTCGGTGTAGCCCGAGGAGCCTTCGGGCTGGGCCGGCACGGTGTAGGCGAACTGCGAGGGGGCGCCGGCGCAGCCGGCCAGCAGTGCGGCGAGCGCGGCGCAGGTGATCAGGCCAGGGCGCAAGCTGCGGGGGGATGCCGGGGCCGGCGAGACGATGGGGGACATGGGCTTCTCCTTCGTGGCAAGCAAGAAGCGGCCATCGTACGGTGCCCAGCCTGCGCGGGGGCTCGGCGTTACATTGCGCTACAGGCGCACGGTTTGAGGTATTTTGCGGTCCTGTCGCTTTCTGGATAAGCGCTGAAAGCTATCAAAAAATGAGCGTTCACGCCGGCACGGGCCCCGCGCGGCCGTCCTGAACCACGAACCGGGCCAGGGTGCTGGCGCCGCTGTCCGCGCGCATCGGGTCGTCCACCGCGCGCAGGGTGGTGGTCCAGCGCTCGGGCGTGATGTCCGCCAGGCCGTAGCCGCGCAGGTCGCAGCGGGCCAGCAGCACGTGGGGGTTGTGCCGCGCCACGGCGTCCACCTTGTCCTGCGTGGTGCCCGAGCGCGAGCTGATGGAGGTGCCGCAGAACTCGCTGGCGATGACGGGCGAGCCGGGGCGGTCCGCGTCGGCGTGCACGCGGCACACGTAGTTCTGGTGGATGTCGCCGCCCAGCAGCACGGTGTTGCGGGGCGCGTGGCGGGCCACCGATTGCAGCAGGCGTGCGCGGCCTGCGGGGTAGCCGTCCCAGCTGTCGGTGGACACCATGCCCGAGGGGTAGTGGCGCGGCGAGAACAGCGTCTGCTGCGCGACCACGCTCCAGCGTGTGGTGTCGCGGGTGGCCGCGTCGCTGGCCAGGCCGGCGTCGAGCCACTGCTCCTGCGCCGCGCCCAGAAAGCTGCGGACGGGGTCGCCCAGGTCGGCGCACTGGCCGCCGCGCACTGCGCCTGCGCTGGCGGATTCCGGTGTGCGGCAGGCCTGCCAGGTGCGGTACTGGCGGCCGTCCAGCAGGTGGATGTGGGCCAGCCGGCCCCAGCGCAGGCGGCGGTAGACCTGCAGCGCGTCCCACCGGGTGTCGGGGAAGGGCCGGTTCAGGCTGGCCGCGCGCAGCGGCATGTTCTCGTAGAAGGCCTGCCATGCGGCGCCACGCATCGCCGCAAAGCCGGTGGCGTCGCCCCGGCCCGCTCCGGCGGCGTAGTCGTTCTGCACCTCGTGGTCGTCCCAGGTCACGGCCCAGGGGCAGGCGGCGTGGGCGGCCTGCAGGGCCGGGTCGCTCTTGTGCAGCGCGTACCGGTCTCGGTAGTCGGCCAGCGTGGTGGCCAGCTGGAGGCTGTGGGTGCGCGCCAGGTCGGCCGTGTTCCTGGGCGTGGCGTATTCGTAGATGTAGTCGCCCAGGAACAGCACCAGGTCGGGCTGGTCGGCCGCCAGGTGGCGCCATGCGGCGTAGTGGCCGTGCTCCCAGCGCTGGCAGGAGGCAAATCCCACGCGCAACGCGCCAGGCAGGTCGCCCGGTGCGGGGGCCGTGCGCGTGCGGCCCACCGTGCTCACCGCATCGCCCAGCAGGAAGCGGTAGTGGTACCAGCGGTCCGGGGCCAGGCCGCGCAGCTCCACATGCACGCTGTGGCCGAGCTGCGGCAGGGCAGGCGCCTCGCCCTTTTGCACGATCTTCGCGAAGCGCGCATCGTGCGCCACCTCCCACCGCACGGTGTGGGCGGCCTGCACCTGCGCCGCATCGGCCAGCACCAGCCGCGTCCACAGCACCACGCCGTCGGGCGCCGGGTCTCCACTGGCCACGCCCAGCGCGAACGGATTGGCGTGCAGCGACGGCGGGTTGCTCCAAGCCCAATGGGGCAGGCTGGTGGCAGCGGCAGCCATGGCTGCGCGCCGCAGAAAGGACCGTCTTTGCTCTGGGGGCACTGCAGGGTGCGCCTTAGTGCGCTGCGCTCAAAACTGGCGCAGCCCAGGCCAGCGGCCGCCGCGCAAGGGCCGCCAAGCTGCGGATGCGGCGCTTCGCTTGCGTGCGCTGGCGGCGTCCCCCCTGGGGGGAAGGCGCCGAAGGCGACACAGGGGGGCTTCCTTTCATGCCGCCATCACGCGGTTCTTGCCCGAGCGCTTGGCCAGGTACATGGCCTGGTCGGCGCGGCGGATGGTGTCCGCGCTGTCTTCGCTGTCGTGCAGCTGGGCGACCCCGGCGCTGAAGGTGATGAGCACCTTCTCGGAGCCCTGCAGGAAGAAGCGTGTCGTGAGCTCCCGCTGCAGCCGCGTCATGGCGGCCACGCCGCTTTCCACGGGGGTGTCCGGCAGCACCAGCACGAATTCCTCGCCGCCGTAGCGTGCCAGCAGATCCTGGGGGCGCATGACCTCGCGGGTGACCTGCGCCAGGTGCACCAGCGCCGCATCGCCGCCGGAATGCCCCAGTCGGTCGTTGATGGTCTTGAAGTTGTCCACGTCGAGCAGCGAGAGGCACAGTGGAGACCCCAGGCGGCGCGCACGCGCGATTTCGCGCTCGATGGCCTCGTCCAGGCCCTTGCGGTTGAGCGAGCCGGTGAGCGGGTCGTGCCGGGCCTGCTGGCTGGCGCGGTCGAGCTCTTCCTGCAGCTTGGCCACTTCGGCGCGCTTGGCTTCGGTGCGCTCGCGCAGCTCGTGCAGCTCGTCGTGCGTGACGCGGCTGTCCAGCGCCATCGCGCGGGTGGCGGTCATCACCTCGTGCAGCACGGGGGCGATCTCCTCCAGCGTGTTGGCCTTGCCGATCAGGTCGGCGCACCGTGCCATCGTGCCCTGGTAGGTGGTGCTGGACGCCGTGATCCGGGCCAGCCGTTCGATGAACGTGGCCAGCATGTCCTTCATCTGCTCCTGGGCCTCGACGGTGCGGGCCTTGGCCTCGGCCTGCTTGAAGATCACGTCCTTGAGCCGGCGCTGCACGTCGTCCAGCCGGCGCAGCGTGAGCGGCGGCGTGGACGCGGCCATGAGCGCCTCGGCCTGGCCGTGCAGCCAGCGGTCTTCCAGGCTGAGCACGGCGATGTTCTCGAACACCATGTGCAGCAGCTCCAGCAGGCTGGCGCGGATGGAGGCCTGCTCCTCGGTGGCGAACGACAGCCTGTAGGTGAAGTTGCCCAGCATGAGCTGCACCGTGGAGATGGGGGGCGCGGGCTCCTTCAGGAAGGTGATGAGCTGCTGCGCCATGTCGATCACGCGGGCATCGTCTTCACCAAGCGCGGGCAGCGTGTTGTCGATGAGGCGCGCCAGCATCTGCGCAAACTCGTCCGGCAGGATGCCTGGCGAGGCAGTGGCCGCGGCCCCGGGGGCCGGCTCCACCGGCGCCGATGCCGCCGTGGCGGGGTTCAGGCCCAGGTTGGCGTAGCCCACCAGCACACTTTGTAGCGAAGTCCAGTCTTTGTTGTTGACGGCGCGTTCGAATTGGCCCAGCAGGCGCTTCTGTGCGGGCGTCTGCCCCGGCAGCACCCTCAGGATGTGCTGCAGGGGGCCTTCGGGAAATGGCTGCGGGCTGCGGACTCCTGCGATCTCGTCATACAGCGCCAGATAGTTGTCGGGCGTCGGGGGAAGGCGCCGGGTGGCCAGCTGCTTGAGCGTCTCGCGCGCGATTTCGGAAGGTGGTCGGTCGGCCATGTGCGGACACCAGTGTCAGGGAGAAGCAGGATGCGCGAGTGTGACACAGCGGCCGGATTCCCGGGGCCTGGATGAAGCCGGGCGGCGCGCCCGGCGGGCCACAGGCTCAGTTCACCATCACCAGCTTGCCCATCACGCCCCGCGAACCCATGTGCGCATAGGCGGCGGGCAGCTCCGCCATGGGCATGATGCGGTCGATCACGGGCTTGATCTTGCCCTGGGCATACCACTGCGCCAGCTCGCCCATCATGGCGGCATTGGCCTTGGGTTCGCGCTTGGCGAAGTCGCCCCAGAACACGCCCACGATGGAGGCACCCTTGAGCAGCGCCAGGTTGAAGGGCAGGGCCGGGATGGGGCCGGAGGCAAACCCCACCACCAGGTAGCGGCCGCGCCAGGCGATGGAGCGGAACGCGGGCTCGGCGAAATCGCCGCCCACCGGGTCGTAGATCACGTCCGGGCCCTTGCCGTCGGTGAGCGCCTTGATGGATTCGCGCAGGTTGTCCTTGCTGTAGTTGATGGTGGCGTCCGCCCCGATGGAGGTGCACAGCGTGCATTTCTCGTCGGTGGAGGCGGCAGCGATCACGCGTGCGCCCATGGCCTTGGCGATCTGGATGGCCGAGGTGCCCACGCCGCCGGCGGCGCCGAGCACCAGCACCGTTTCGCCGGCCTTGAGCTGGGCGCGGTCCACCAGCGCGTGGTACGACGTGGCGTAGATCATGATGAAGGCTGCAGCATCCACGTGCGAGAAGCCGTCGGGCAGGGGCATGCACAGCGCCGCGGGCGCGATCGTGTGGGTGCCGAAGCCGCCCGTGCCCGACAGGCAGGCCACGTTCTGGCCCACTTTCAGATGCGTCACGCCGTCGCCCACGGCGGCCACGACGCCCGCGTATTCAGAGCCGGGCACGAAGGGCAGTGGCGGCTTCATCTGGTATTTGTTCTGCACGATGAGCAGGTCGGGGAAGTTCAGGCTGGCTGCCTTGATCTCGATGAGCACCTCGCCCGTCTTGGGCGTGGGCGTGGGCAGTTCGGTCCAGGCCAGGGCGTCGACGCCGACGGGGTTGGTGCAAAGCCAAGCGTGCATGGGAAAAGTCTCCTGTCAATGTGGGACGCATGATAGGCGGGGCCTGCCGGGGCGCGATGTCCCACGAGCGACGGCTTGCGCCTGCGTTGCGCAGGGCAGGGCCCCGGGCACGCCACCTACAATCCGTTGCAACCCCTTCTGCAACCATGAAAATTCTGATTTCCAACGACGACGGCTACCAGGCTCCCGGCATCGTGGCGCTGCACGATGCGCTCAAGACCCTCGACGGGGTGGAGGTCGAGGTGGTCGCGCCAGAGCACAACAACAGCGCCAAGTCCAATGCGCTCACCCTGCATTCGCCGCTGTACGTGCACCAGGCGCACAACGGCTTCCGCTACGTGAACGGCACGCCCGCCGACTGTGTGCACATCGCCCTCACCGGCCTGCTGGGCTACCGGCCCGACCTGGTGGTGTCGGGCATCAACAACGGCGCCAACATGGGCGACGACACCATCTATTCCGGCACCGTGGGCGCGGCGATGGAGGGCTATCTGTTCGGCATCCCCGCCATTGCCTTCTCGCAGGTGGACAAGGGCTGGGGCGAGATCGAGGCGGCCGCGGCCAAGGCGCGCGAGATCGTCGCGCAGATGCGGGCCCAGCGTCTCGTGACAGAGACCCCATGGCTGCTGAATGTGAACATTCCCAACATGCCGCTGGAGGCGCTGCAGCCCCTCAAGCTGTGCCGGTTGGGGCGCCGCCACGCGGCCGAGCGGGTGATCGTGCAGGAAAGCCCCCGGGGCGAGGCGATGTACTGGATCGGCAGCGCGGGGGCCGCCAAGGACGATGCGGAAGGCACGGATTTTCATGCCACGGCGCAAGGCCACGTGTCGATCACGCCGCTGAAGGTGGACCTGACGGACCACGACAACCTGGGCTACTGGGCACAGACCGCGTCCCGCCTTGTGGCAGGCGTGGCCGGGGCGCCGGGACCGTGATGCAGCGCCGCCCCGGATTCCCTGCCAGGTTGCCAGGATCTGGACCTTCTCCCGCCAGGCCCGCCCCGGTCGCTCCGCCCGCGCGCCAGCCGGCGGCGGCGCCGGTGGGGGTGGGGCTGGATTCGGCGGCGGTGCGCGCGCGCATGGTGCACAAGCTGGCGGCCGGAGGCATCACGTCGCCGGCGGTGCTGCACGCCATGGGCACCGTGGAGCGCCATCGTTTTGTCGACAGCGCGCTGGTCAACCAGGCGTATGAGGACACCAGCCTGCCGATTGGCCTTGGGCAGACCATTTCCAAGCCGAACGTCGTGGCCCGCATGTGCGAGTTGCTGCTGGGCGCCGAAGGCGCGCGCGCGGGCGGATTGGGACGTGTGCTGGAGATCGGCACGGGCTGCGGCTACCAGGCGGCCGTGCTGAGCCACCTGGCGCGCGAGGTCTATACCCTGGAGCGCCTGCGGGGCCTGCACGACAAGGCGCGCTACAACCTGCGCCCGTTTCGCCTGGCCAATGTCCACTTGCTGTTCGGGGACGGCATGCTGGGCTACGCCAAGGGCGCGCCTTACGCGGCCATCATCGCTGCCGCGGGCGGGGATGCCGTGCCGCAGGCGTGGTGCGACCAGCTGGCGGTCGGAGGGCGGCTGGTGGCGCCCATGGCGGTGGCAGGCGGGCAGCAGATGTTGCTGGTGATCGACAAAACCCCGCACGGATTGAAACAAAACGTGCTCGAGCCCGTACATTTTGTCCCCCTAAAATCGGGGATTGCCTGAAGGGAAATGCTTATGTTCGTATCGCGTGGTCTTGTGGTTGGGTTTACCGTGGCGCTGGCGGGGCTTGCGCTCACCGGTTGCGGCACCCGGCTGAACAAGGCTCCTGTGGAAGACCGGGGCACATCCTCCTCGTCCTCCGCGCCTCCGCCAGCGGCCCAGCCCGGCGTGGTGGTGGGGACACCCCTCAAGCCGCTGCCCGGCGCGGAAAATGCCGGAAAACCAGGCTACTACACGGTCAAGCCGGGAGATACCCTCATTCGCATCGGCCTGGAGTCGGGCCAGAGCTGGAAAGACATTGCGCGCTGGAACAACCTCGAGAACGCGAATCTGATCGAAGTGGGCCAGGTGCTGCGCGTGGCGCCGCCCGCGCCCGCCCCGCAGGCCGTGGCCGCCGACAGCGGCGTGGTCACCCGCCCGGTGACCTCCTCGACGGTGACGCCCGCCAACCCCGCTAGTGCGGCCGTGCCCCCGGCCAGCGCGGCCAAGCCCGCCACCTCGGGGGCCTCCGGCCCCGTGGTGGCCGTCGCGCCGGCAACGCCGACACCGTCGTCGGGCGCCGCGGAAGACGACATGGCATTCATCTGGCCCGCTCCGGGCTCGCTGATCGCCGGGTTCGACGAGGCGCGCAACAAGGGATACGACATTGCTGGCAAGGCGGGAGACCCCGTCCTGGCCGCCGCCGACGGCCGCGTGGTGTATGCGGGCGCGGGGCTGCGCGGATACGGCAACCTCGTCATCCTCAAGCACAACAACACCTTTCTGACGGCGTACGCGCACAACCAGACCCTGCTCGTCAAGGAGGACCAGTCCGTGCGCAAGGGGCAGAAAATTGCCGAGATGGGCAGCACCGACGCCGACCGCGTCAAGCTGCACTTTGAAATCCGCCGGCAAGGCAAGCCCGTCGACCCGTCGCGCTACCTGCCTGCACGTTGATTTCCGCCGTGGCTTCGCCGCCAATGGGCGCAACGGGCATGGCGTGGGAATCGGCCGGGGCAGCGGATGAGCTGCTGGCCGACGAGTCGGAAGGGCTGGCGGACGAGTCCGGGAGCGAGCTTCGCTCCATGCACATCGGGGCCGGACAGCATGGCGTGCGGCTGGACCGGGCGCTGGTCGATCTGGTGCCCGAGTTTTCCCGCAGCTACCTGCAGCAACTGCTGGCGCAGGGGCTGGTAAGCCTCAATGGCAAGCCGCTTCCCAAGGCGGCAGCGCGCGTGAAGGCGGGCGATCAGGTGGTGCTGGAAATGCGGCCCACGCTGCAGAGCCAGGCCTTCCGGCCTGAGTCCATGTCCATCGACGTGGTGTTCGAGGATCCACATCTGCTGGTGGTGAACAAGCCCGCCGGCCTGGTGGTACACCCCGCGCCGGGGAACTGGAGCGGCACCTTGCTCAACGGCCTGCTCGCCCGCGACGAAAAGGCGCTGACCGTGCCGCGCGCGGGCATCGTGCACCGGCTCGACAAGGACACCAGCGGGCTGATGGTCGTTGCCCGCGACCGCGCCACCATGGACGCGCTGGTCGCATTGATTGCCGAGCGCAAGGTGCAGCGGCAGTACGTGGCCATGGCCCACGGCGCATGGTCGGGTCCCAAGATCCGCACGGTGGAAGCGCCCATTGGCCGGGATCCGCGCAACCGCCTTCGCATGGCGGTCGTCGACCTGGCGACCCATGCGGGCAAGCTTGCGCGCACCGACATCCGGTGGCTCGCTGGCGCGGACGAGGGCTGCTGGGTGCAATGCACCCTGCATACGGGCCGCACGCACCAGATCCGCGTGCACATGGCGTCCTTGCGGCATCCGTTGGTGGGGGATGGCCTGTATGGCGGCGCGCCGGTCGGCAGCCTGCAGCGGCAGGCGCTGCATGCCTACCGCCTGGCCTTCTCGCACCCTGTGACCGGCGAGGCGCTGGAATTCCGGGCGCCGGTGCCGCAGGACATCTGCCAGGCCCTCTCGTCATGGGGGCTGGGCTACAATGCGCCCTGACGGCCAGACTGGCCCCAGCCCGAAGACGGAATCCCGCCGGGCTCTTGCGTCGCGCCAGCACCCTTGCACAGCGCGCCATTGATTGCCCCCTGCTGTTGATGTGACACCCGTTGCAACGCGTGGCACTTTTCCAGGAATCGCTGAACCATGAACACGGTGGATGCCAAAAGGGTCCTCGAAACTGCGTTGATCTGCGCGCAGCAGCCTGTGCCTTTGCGCGAGCTGCGGGTGCTGTTCCATGACGCGCTGGGGTCGGACACGCTCAAGGTATTGCTGCAGGAGCTGCAGCTGGAATGGACGCAGCGTGGCGTGGAGCTGGTTCAGGTGGCCACGGGCTGGCGTTTCCAGAGCCGGCCCGAGATGCGCGAGTACCTCGACCGGCTGCACCCCGAAAAGCCGCCGCGCTATTCGAGGGCCACCATGGAAACCTTGGCGATCATTGCGTATCGCCAGCCTGTGACGCGGGGTGATATCGAGGACATCCGGGGGGTGACGGTCAACAGCCTGATCGTCAAGCAGCTGGAAGACAGGGGCTGGGTCGAGGTCATCGGCCACCGGGAAACGGTGGGGCGTCCGGCGCTGTTTGCGACCACGCGGCAGTTTCTGGATGACATGGGGCTGCAGTCGCTGGACCAGTTGCCGGTGCTGGATGACCCCACCGGCAATGCCAATGTCCTGGAGGCCATGGCCGCTGCCGCCCAAGGGGTGATAGAGCCGGAGCCCGAACCGGCAGCGGAGCTGGTCGCTGCGCCATCGGAGCCCGGCCCGGGCCAACAGCCGCCAGAACCGGGCGCGGCGCCGGATGCGGTGCTGCCCGTGGAAGACTTTTTTCAGAATGCGGAGACGGATCTCCGCGACGACGATGCCGATACCCCGGGTGGTATCCAGGGAAATACTTGATGAACGATTCGACCCCCGAAATGCCGGCTGATCTGCCGGAGGCTGCGCCTGCGCAGGCGGCTGCGGCGCCGAAGAAACCTGCTGCCAAGCGCGCCCCGCGCAAGAAGGCGGTGCCGGTGGCTGTGGTTGCCGAGGAGCAAAGTGCTGCTGGCGACGCCATCGCTTCGGCGGCCCCCGAGGCCGTTTCTGAGGTGGAGCCCGTGACAGCTACGGAGTTGTCGCCCGAGGCGCTCTCCTCGTCGCAGGTGGTTGCAGGGCCCGAGGCCGAGGCTGCGGCGGCGCATGCGGAAGGCTCTGAGTCTGTGGGCCAGCCAGGGCAGGGCGGCCGCAGGAACCAGGGCCAGCCCGGCGGCAGGCCGCCCCAACGCCCCGAAGGTGCCGGGCGCGACAGGCGCAAGGCGGCGCCGGCGGTGGATGGCTATCAGTTCGAGGATGTGGTGTCGGGCCGCTTCGATGAGGATGATGCGTCGGCCGACGCCGTTCCCTCCAAGCGCGTATTGCTGCCCCAGGTGGAAACGCCCAAGCTTCACAAGGTGCTGGCCCAGGCGGGGCTGGGGTCGCGGCTGGAGATGGAGCAGCTCATCCTGGAAGGGCGCATCTCCGTGAACAACGAGCCTGCCCATATCGGACAGCGCATCCAGTTCGGAGACCAGGTCAAGGTCAACGGCAAGCCCATCCGCTACCGGATCGACCCGCCGCCCGCGCGCGTGATCGCGTACCACAAGCCGGTGGGCGAAGTGGTGACCCATGACGACCCCCAGAACCGGCCCACCGTCTTTCGCAAGCTGCCCCGGCTCATGCAGGGCAAGTGGCAGTCTGTCGGGCGCCTGGATCTGAACACCGAAGGCCTGCTGCTGTTCACCAGTTCCGGCGAACTTGCCAACAAGCTCATGCACCCGCGTTTTGGCTTGGAGCGCGAGTACGCCGTGCGGGTGCTGGGCGCCTTGAGCAACGAAGAAAAGCAGAAGCTGCTGGATGGCGTGCGCCTGGACGATGGCATGGCATCCTTTGGATCGATCGAGGATGGCGGTGGCGAAGGCTCCAACTGCTGGTACCGGGTCACCATTTCCGAAGGGCGCAACCGCGAGGTGCGCCGGATGCTGGAGTCTGTGGGACATGCGGTCAGCCGGCTGATCCGTATCCGGTACGGCGCCATGGTGCTGCCGCGCGGGCTCAAGCGCGGCGCCTGGCTGGAACTCGATGAGAGTGACATCCGCGCCCTGGTCCAGGCCGCCGGTGCCGGACGGCCGGAGGCTCCGGCCGAAGGCCGGTTGGAAGAGGGGCCGGGTGCGGGCGGGCGCGGCGGCAACAAGCGCAACCGGGGGCGCAACGGGCCCCGCGTGGGCGACGGCCCGCGCCGCGACATGTCGCAGGGGGCGCCGGGCGGCCCCCGCGGCCAGAAACCCCGCCGTGACAATGGACAACAAGGTCAGGCCCGCGGCAACAATGCCGGCGGCGGTGATCGCCAGCGCGGGGCGGCACAGCCGGATCCGATGAAGACCTCGGTGGGCTATATCGGCATGGACAGCCTCTCGCGGCACCGCCAGGACAAGCGGCGCCCCGGCGGAGGCGGCCCTCGCCGCGGGGGCAGCGGGCGCTGAGCGCACGCTGCGCCGGTCTGCCCGGTTAGAATCGAGGGCTTTGTCCAGTGGGCAAACGAATTACAGCAACATCATCCATTCAGGAAATCAACATGGCAATCGAACGCACCCTCTCCATCATCAAGCCCGACGCAGTGGCCAAGAATGTCATCGGTCAGATCTATGCACGCTTTGAAGCTGCCGGCCTCAAGGTCGTGGCTGCACGCATGGCCCACCTGTCGCGCCTGGAAGCCGAGCAGTTCTACGCCGTGCACAAGGAGCGTCCTTTCTTCAAGGACCTGGTGGACTTCATGATCTCCGGCCCCGTGATGATCCAGGCCCTGGAAGGTGAAAACGCGATTCTGAAGAACCGCGAACTCATGGGCGCCACGGACCCCAAGAAGGCAGAAGCCGGCACCATCCGCGCCGACTTCGCTGACAGCATCGATGCCAATGCAGTGCATGGTTCCGACGCAGCTGAAACCGCCCAGGCAGAAGTGGCCTTCTTCTTCCCCGGCCTGAACATCTACTCGCGCTGATATGGTGCTCCCCATGCCTGTTCCCGCAATCGTGGGACACCTGCGCCATGGGGACGACCGCGCTCGGCCCGTCACTGGAAGGGCGCGATGACCACCACCAACCTGCTGGAATTTGACCTCGACGGCCTGGCTGCTTTCTGCCAGCAACTGGGCGAAAAGCGGTTTCGCGCCACCCAGCTGTTTCGCTGGATCCACCAGCGCGGCGCCAGCGACTTTGACGCCATGAGCGATCTGGCCAAGGCCCTGCGCGACAAGCTCAGGGGTTGCGCCCGTGTCGAGGCCTTGCCAGTCATCTCCGAGCATGTTTCCTCGGACGGCACGGTGAAGTGGCTGTTCGACGTGGGGGATGGCAACGCGGTGGAAGCCGTCTTCATTCCTGAGGATGACCGCGGAACGCTGTGTATTTCCTCCCAGGCCGGCTGTGCCGTGGGGTGCCGCTTTTGCTCCACGGGGCATCAGGGTTTCAGCAGGAATCTGACCACGGGCGAGATCGTCGCGCAGTTGTGGTTTGCAGAGCATTCCTTGCGCAAACGCCTCAAGTCCGAAGATCGGGTGATCTCGAACGTCGTGATGATGGGGATGGGCGAGCCGCTGCAGAACTACTCGGCGCTCGTGCCCGCCTTGCGCGTCATGCTCGATGACCATGGGTATGGTCTGTCGCGGCGGCGGGTGACGGTATCCACGTCGGGCGTGGTCCCCATGATGGACCGCCTCTCGCAGGATTGCCCGGTGGCCCTGGCCGTGTCTTTGCATGCGCCCAACGATCCGCTGCGGGACAATCTGGTACCGCTCAATCGCAAGTATCCGATCGAAGAGCTGCTGGAGGCCTGCAACCGCTATCTGGCGCACGCACCGCGTGATTTCATCACTTTTGAATACTGCATGCTCGATGGTGTCAATGACCAGCTGGAGCATGCGCAGCAGCTGATCGAGCTGGTCAAGCCCGCCCGTGGCGCAGGGGTGCGCTGCAAATTCAATCTCATTCCCTTCAATCCATTTCCCGCATCGGGGCTGTTGCGATCTGCGCAAAATCAGGTGGTTGCGTTTGCGAAGGTCCTGAGCGATGCAGGTATTGTCACAACGGTGCGCAAGACCCGGGGAGATGATATCGACGCGGCCTGTGGCCAGCTCGCGGGAGATGTCAAGGATCGCACACGGGCCGCCGAGCGCATGGCAAAGCAGCGGACAATCGTGCTCAAACCGGTGACTTGATCAGCAAGCAATCGGCATACTTCAAGGAGGCTCTACATGGTGGGATTGGTTGGAAGCTGGCAGCAACTTGGCCTCTGGACACTCACGGCATGTGGCGTGCTCGCATGCATGTCCGTACTGCAGGGGTGTGCGACCAACAACAGCATGTCCACCGTGGATACCAATGCGGGATTGGTCACTCCGTCCGATGAGCCTGAAACGCGGCGCCGTGCCCGCATTCGCCTGGAGCTTGCATCCAACTATTTCGAGAACGGCCAGACCGCCGTGGCGCTTGATGAAGTCAAGCAGGCGCTGGCGGCCGATCCCACGTATTCCGACGCCTTCAACCTGCGCGGCCTCATCTACATGCGGCTGAACGATTTTGCGCAGGCGGACGACAGTTTTCGCAGGGCGCTGGCGCTCAGGGGGAACGATCCCAACCTGTTGCACAACTACGGCTGGTTGCTTTGCCAGCAGCAAAAGTACGCAGAAGCCGACCAGCAATTCGGGCGGGCGCTGGCCAATCCTTCCTACACCGCGCGCAGCAAGACACTCATGGCACGCGGGCTTTGCCAGTCGGGGGCCGGTCAGTTCGCCGAAGCCGAGCAGTCACTGCTCAAGGCCTATGAACTGGATGCCGCCAACCCCGTGGTGGGCTACCACCTGGCTGCGCTTTTGTTGCGGCGCAACGAGCTGACCCGCGCCCAGTTCTATATCCGGCGGCTGAACAACAGCCAGTTTGCCAACTCCGAGTCGCTGTGGCTCGGAATCAAGGTGGAGCGTGGCCTGGGTGACTCCGTGGCCATGAAGCAGCTGGCGGAACAGTTGCGCAAGCGTTTCCCGGATTCGCGGGAACTGGGGGCATACGAGCGTGGGGCTTTCAATGAGTGAGGTTCTGGAGAGTGGTGGAATGACGGCGGGTGGATTGCTCAGGGAAGCGCGGCAGGCATCCGGCATGCACATAGCCGCCTTGGCCGTGGCGCTGAAGGTGCCGGTCAGCAAGCTGGAGGCGCTGGAGGCCGACAACTACGAGGCGCTGCCTGATACGGTGTTTGTGCGGGCGCTGGCATCCAGCATCTGCAGGACACTCAAGCTCGATCCTGCGCCCGTCCTGTCGCTGTTGCCGCAAAGCAAGAGTCCGCGTCTGGCCACGGACAGTGCCGGTCTCAATGCACCCGTGAAGGGCGGTTCTGGCAAGTCGTCTTCGTCTTCGGCGTCCTTTTCGGGATCCACTTCGCGGTCCGTCACCTTGGTGGTGCTGGCGCTGCTGGTGGGAGCTCTCGTGCTTGTTTTCTTTCCCCGCCAGCAGGACGGGACGACGAGCACGACAGGCGCAGTGCAGGCACCTGCCCCGGTGACGGCCGCTCCTTCGGTCATCGCGGAACCTCAGGCCAGCCCCGCACCCACAGAAGTATCGAGTGCCGCGACCGGCGTTGCCGAGCGCAAGCCGGAGAGCCCCGCGCCAGTTGCGGCGGGGCGCCCCGATGCAGCCGCGCCCGCGGCTGCCAATGGTGTTGCATCGGCCCCGGTGGCGGCCGCCAGCGCAGCCGCACCCCCCGCAGGTGCGCTGGTGCTGCGCGCGCGCAGTGAATCCTGGGTGCAGGTGCGGGACTCCGCAGGCGCGGTAGCGCTGCAGCGCAATCTGGTCGCGGGCGAGTCGGTGTCGGTCGCCGGGTCGATGCCTTTGGCGGTTGTCATCGGACGCGCGGACGTGACGGAGGTCTTCGTGCGCGGAAAGCCTTTCGACCTGACGACTGTGTCGCGTGAAAACGTTGCTCGCTTCGAGGTGAAATAGTGGAACAGGTATCTGGTGATATGGGGCCCATTGCGATTGCATCCCCTTTGCCTCGGCGCTCACGCCAAGCCAGGATCGTGTGGGGATCCCGTGTCGTGACGGTGGGCGGCGATGCGCCCGTGCGCGTGCAATCCATGACAAATACCGATACGGTGGATGCCATCGGCACGGCCATACAGGTCAAGGAGCTGGCGCAGGCGGGTTCGGAGTTCGTGCGGATTACCGTGAATACCCCCGAGGCCGCGGCGGCGGTGCCCTATATCCGGGAACAGCTGGACCGGATGGGGGAAAGTGTGCCGCTCGTGGGGGACTTTCACTACAACGGGCACCGGCTGCTCACGGATTTTCCCGATTGCGCACAGGCGCTGTCCAAGTACCGCATCAATCCGGGCAATGTCGGCAAGGGTGACAAGAGGGACCGGCAGTTTGGCCAGATGATCGATGCCGCCATGCGGTGGAACAAGGCGGTGCGCATCGGGGTGAATTGGGGCAGTCTCGATCAGGATCTGCTGGTGGACCTGATGGACGCCAACAGCCGCCGGGCCTCGCCCTGGGAGGCGCGCCAGGTCATGTATGAGGCGCTCATCACGTCGGCCATCGAGTCCGCCCGCCGGGCCGAGCAGATGGGGCTGGATGGCAATCAGATCATCCTGTCGTGCAAGGTCAGTGGAGTGCAGGATCTGATTTCCGTCTATCGTGAGCTCGCACGCCGCTGCGACTATGCGCTGCATCTGGGGCTGACGGAGGCGGGCATGGGAACCAAGGGCACGGTAGCGTCGGCAGCCGCGCTGTCGGTTCTGCTGCAAGAAGGCATCGGCGATACCATTCGCGTGTCCCTGACGCCCCAGCCCGGGGAGGCGCGCACGCAGGAGGTGGTGGTCGCCTCCGAGATATTGCAGGCGTTGGGTCTGCGTATGTTTGTCCCCAGCGTCACGGCATGCCCGGGCTGTGGCCGCACCACAAGCACGACCTTTCAGGACCTGGCCAAGCAGATCGACGATTTTCTGCGTGCCCAGATGCCCGTATGGCGGGTTCGGTATCCCGGCGTCGAGAATCTGCGCGTCGCCGTGATGGGGTGCATCGTCAACGGTCCTGGCGAAAGCAAGCACGCAGACATCGGCATCAGCCTGCCCGGTACGGGTGAGGCGCCTGCGGCCCCTGTGTTCATTGATGGCGAAAAGGCCCTGACTCTGCGCGGCGAGAACATTGCCAATGAGTTCCATCAGATCGTCGAGCAGTACATTGAAAAGCGTTTCGGTGCCGCGGTTCCCGCCGCCTGACCCGCTGCATCCGCGCCGACAGCCCTTGCTTGGCCTCCGCAGTGGGGCCGCAAGGAAGCTCTCTCAAAATAATTGGATAAGAAAAGAACAGCTGTGAGTAACGAAAAAAGCGCCACCTCGCCCAAGCCGGAAAAGCTGGTGGCCGTGAAAGGCATGAATGACATCCTGCCTCCGGAATCTGCCCGCTGGGAGTGGCTGGAGGCCAAGGTCCGGGGCCTGATGGCGCGCTACGCCTACCGCAATATCCGCACACCGATCGTCGAGCCCACGCCGCTTTTTGTGCGGGGGCTCGGCGAGGTGACCGATATTGTTGAAAAAGAGATGTACTCGTTCGAGGACCGTCTCAATGGCGAGCACCTGACCCTGCGCCCCGAGGCGACGGCAGGCGTCGTGCGCGCCGTGGCCGAGCATTCCATGCTGTACGACGGGGGCAAGCGCCTGTACTACATGGGGCCCATGTTCCGCCACGAGCGTCCGCAGCGCGGGCGGTATCGCCAGTTCCATCAGATTGGCGCCGAGGCGCTGGGTTTTCCGGGCGCCGAAGTCGACGCGGAACTGATTTTGCTGGCCCAGGGGCTGTGGCGTGAACTGGGGCTTCAGAATGTGCGGCTGGAGCTCAACAGCCTGGGCGAGCCCCATGAACGCAAGGCCCATCGTGCTGCGCTGATCTCGTACCTCGAGCAGCATGCCGATGTGCTGGACGAAGAAGCACGCCGGCGTTTGCACAGCAACCCCCTGCGCATTCTGGATACCAAGAACCCCGCCATGCAGGCCATCGTGGAGGCCGCACCTCGGTTGATCGATTTCCTGGGGCCGGAGTCGCTCGCGCATTTCGACGCAGTGAAGTCCATCCTGAGTGCCAATGGCGTCGCATGGACCGTCAATCCGCGCCTTGTCAGGGGCATGGACTACTACAACCTGACCGTGTTCGAGTTCGTCACCGACCAATTGGGCTCGCAGGGCACGATCTGTGGCGGCGGCCGCTACGACTACCTGATCGGTCAGATTGGTGGCAAGGCTGCGCCAGCGGTGGGCTGGGCGCTGGGGGTTGAGCGTGTGCTCGAACTCCTCAAGGAGCAGGCCAGCGCATTGCCGGCGCTGGCTCCCGATGTGTATGCGGTGATTCCCTCGGCGGCGGCGTTGCCGGTGGCGGTGGCGGCCATCGAGCGCCTGCGGCAGCTTGGCGTCAGTGTGCAGATGCATGCTGCGCCCGCAGGCGGTGAAGGAATGGGCAGCATGAAGTCCCAGTTCAAGAAGGCAGATGCGAGCGGCGCGCTGCATGCACTGGTCTTTGGCGACGATGAGCTCTCCCGAGGGATGGTTGTTGTCAAGTCCTTGCGCGATGGTGTCGGAGCGCAGGCCGAGCAACCGCTGGACTCACTGGTCGAATGGGTGTCCCACCTACAATCCAACCGCTAAACAGAACATATTCCATGGCAAATCACCTAGATCTCGAAGAACAAGAACAGCTTGACCAGCTCAAGCATTTCTGGAACACCTGGGGCACGCTCATCAGTTCGGTACTGATTCTGGTGGCGGGCTCCCTGGTTGCGTGGAACGGATACCAGTATTGGCAAAACCGCCAGGCGAGCCAGGCCGCGGCGCTCTTTGATGCCGTGGACGTGGCTGCCCGGACGGGGGATCAAGCGCGCATGGCGCAGGCGTTTGCCGACCTCAAGGCCAAGTATTCGGGCACTACGCAGGCCAGCCAGGCCGGCCTCGCGCTCGCCAAGACGATGGTGGATGTCGGCAATGCCGATGGCGCGAAAGAAGCGCTGGCCTGGGTGGCCGCCCAGTCAGGGGATGATGGCCTCAAGGCGCTGGCCAGGTTGCGCTTGGCCAGCGTGCTGATGGACCAGAAAAACTACGATGAGGCGCTCAAGCAGGTGTCTGGCAGCACTCCCCTTGAGTTTGAAGCGGTGTTCGCAGATCGCAAGGGTGATATCTATTCCCTGCAGGGCAAGCGCACAGAGGCGATCGCGGAGTATGCGAAGGCATACAAGGCCTTCGAGGAGAGTGTGGAGTATCGGCGCCTCGTGGAAATCAAGCTTGGTGCCCTGGGGGTCTCGCCGCAGGGTATCGCGGTGGCTGCGGCTGCTCCTGTGGAAGGGGTGAAATAACCATGGCGTTCATTTGTGCAAACAACACGCCGGGCGGGCGGATGCTGCTGCGTGGCGTTTCGTCCGCGGTGCTGGTCGCCACGTTGGCCGGGTGTTCGCTGTGGAGTGGCAGCAGCTCCAAACCCGTACCTGCCGATCTGGGGGCCAATGTCGCTGTCCTGGGTGTGCGGCAGGCATGGACAGCGCGCATCGGCAACGTCGGAGGATTTCCGCTGGAGGTCCACTCCGCAGGCAATGTGGTGACCGTGGCATCCGCTGACGGCGTGGTGGCTGCGATCGATGCGCGCACCGGTGGAGACGTATGGCGCACCGCACTGGCCGAGCCCTTGTCCGCGGGTGTGGGAAGCGATGGAAAGTCTGCGGCTGTCGTGTCCCGCAGCAACACGTTGATTGTTCTGGATGCCGGCCGTGAGCGATGGCGGCAATCCCTGGCTGCGCAGGTATTCACGCCCCCCCTGGTTGCTGGCGGGCGTGTCTTTGTGCTGTCGACGGATCGGTCGCTGGCCGCCTACGATGCTGTGACGGGGCGCAAGCTCTGGAGCCAGCAGCGCCCTGGAGACCCCTTGGTCTTGCGCCAAGCCGGCGTGCTCCTGGCTGTGGGAGATACCTTGGTGGCGGGTTTTGCCGGCCGCCTTGTGGGCTTGAACCCGGACAACGGCAGCGTTCGCTGGGAGGCGCCGCTGGCCAGTTCGCGCGGTACCAATGATGTCGAACGCCTGGTGGAACTGGTCGGCCGTACCAGCCGGGTAGGGGACTCCGTCTGTGCACGGGCCTTCCAGTCGGCTGTGGGTTGCGTCAATACGGCCAGAGGCGCGGTGGCCTGGACGCAGCCGGCCAGTGGAGCCGATGGAGTGCACGGCGATGGCGAAGCGCTGTTCGGGGCCGAGAGCAATGGCACGGTGATTGCGTGGCGCCGCAGCGACGGCTCACGCCTGTGGGCGACGGACAGGCTCAAGCACCGCAAACTGACAGCGCCTTTGCTGCTGGGGCGCTCGGTGGTGGTCGGGGACGATGCAGGCCTCGTTCATCTACTTTCCCGTGCGGACGGTTCTCCGCTTAACCGCATTGCCACCGATGCATCCGGCATAGCTGCGGCGCCTGCTGTCGCTGCCGATACGCTGGTGGTGGTCACGCGAAACGGTGGCGTCTACGGATTCCGTCCTGATTGATGGATCTTATTCAATGAAGCCAGTTATCGCCCTCGTCGGGCGTCCGAATGTCGGCAAGTCCACGCTTTTCAACCGTCTGACCAAGTCTCGCGACGCCATCGTGGCGGATTTCGCCGGGCTGACGCGAGACCGGCATTACGGCAATGGCAAGCAAGGCAAGCACGAGTACATCGTCATCGATACAGGGGGCTTCGAGCCTGATGCATCGAGTGGCATCTACAAGGAGATGGCCAAGCAGACGCAGCAGGCCGTTGCCGAGGCGGATGTGGTCATCTTCGTGGTCGATGCACGTGCCGGCGTTTCTGCGCAGGACCATGACATTGCAAACTACCTGCGCCGCCTTGGCAAACCCTGTGTGCTGGTCGCCAACAAGGCGGAGGGCATGCTGGAAGGCGTGCAGCTAGCAGAGTTTTATGAGCTGGGGCTGGGCGAGGTGTATCCCGTGTCCGCGGCGCATGGGCAGGGTATCCGCAGTCTGGTTGATATCGCCCTGGAACCCCTGCAGCTTCCTGAGCCGGACGACTCCGAGACCGGCTCCGACAAGAGCATCATCAAGCTTGCCGTCGCAGGGCGGCCCAATGTCGGTAAATCGACGCTGATCAACACTTGGCTTGGCGAGGAGCGCCTTGTCGCGTTTGACATGCCGGGCACGACCCGGGATGCCATCACCGTGCCATTCGAGCGCAATGGCCAACGCTTCGAGCTGGTCGATACGGCGGGGTTGCGCCGCAAGGGCAAGGTGTTTGAGGCGATCGAGAAATTTTCGGTCGTGAAGACTCTCCAGGCCATTGAATCGGCCAACGTGGTTCTGCTGCTGCTGGACGCGACCCAGGGGGTCACGGATCAGGATGCGCACATCGCAGGCTACATCCTTGAAAGCGGCAGGGCCGTGGTGGTGGCTGTCAACAAATGGGATGCCGTGGACGACTACCAGCGCCAGTTGCTGGAACGGTCCATCGAGACCCGGCTCGCCTTTCTGAAGTTTGCCTCGATGCATTTCATTTCCGCCAAGAAGCGGCAGGGGCTGGGGCCGCTGTGGACGTCGATCGCCCAGGCGCACAAGGCGGCAACCTGCAAAATGTCCACGCCGGTGCTTACACGCCTGCTCCTGGAGGCTGTGCAGTTCCAAAGTCCCAAGCGAGCAGGCATGTTCCGCCCCAAGATGCGATATGCACACCAGGGGGGCATGAACCCGCCGGTGATCGTGATCCATGGCAATTCGCTCGAACATGTCACCGATGCCTACAAGCGCTTCCTGGAAGGACGCTTCCGCAAAGAGTTTGATCTGGTGGGCACGCCGCTGCGGATAGAAATGAAAACCTCCCACAATCCTTTTGCCGACAAGGACGAGGCCTGATCCAAAGGCTGGAGCCCTGAAGGGCCATGCACTACCAGCCCGATTTGCCCTTCGGGCTGTGGTAAGGTGCTGGTTTACAACAACATTTTGAACACGGAGAATATCGTGAGCAATAAAGGCCAGCTTTTGCAAGATCCCTTCCTCAACGCGCTGCGTCGGGAGCATGTTCCTGTTTCCATCTATCTGGTGAATGGAATCAAGCTGCAGGGGCAGATCGAGTCATTCGACCAGTATGTGGTGTTGCTGCGCAATACAGTGACCCAGATGGTTTACAAGCACGCTATTTCCACCATCGTGCCAGGTCGCGCCGTCAATTTTTCCACCGCCGACACCCCTGATGCAGATAGCAGCAACGCTTGAGTTGTTGTTTCTGAACCGGTCTTCGCTTCTTGCACGGATGGTGCGAGAAGGCTATCTGATTTGCATGCGATGACATCTTCGCGCGTGGACGGCACCCCGGTGCTGCTGGTGGGGGTGGACTTTGGTTTTCCCCATTTTGATGGCGATCTCGAGGAATTGGGCCTGCTCGCACAGACGGCGGGTATGAACCCGGTTGGCCGCCTGACATGCAAACGCAAGGCCCCGGACGCGGCCTTGTTTGTCGGAAGTGGCAAGGCAGACGAAATTCGCACTGCGGCACAGATGCACGGTGCGGTAGAGGTGCTGTTCGATCAATCGCTCAGCCCAGCCCAGCAACGTAACCTGGAGCGTCACCTTGAGCTTCCAGTCAACGACCGCACGCTGCTGATTCTGGAGATTTTTGCCCAGCGCGCCCGCAGCCATGAGGGCAAGCTTCAGGTGGAGCTCGCGCGACTGCAGTACCTCAGCACCCGCCTCGTGCGTCGATGGTCTCACCTGGAGCGTCAGACGGGTGGGATTGGCGCACGTGGTGGCCCTGGCGAGAAGCAGATTGAACTCGACCGCCGGATGATTGGCGACGCCGTCAAGCGCACCCGCGAGCGTCTTGTCAAGGTCAAGCGGCAGCGGTCCACCCAGAGGCGGCAACGGGAGCGGCGCGACACCTTCAATATTTCATTGGTCGGCTACACCAATGCGGGCAAGTCCACCTTGTTCAATGCGTTGGTGAAGGCCCGTGCCTATGCCGCAGACCAACTGTTTGCCACGCTGGACACGACAACGCGCCAACTGTATCTGGGCGCTGCAGGACGATCAGTGTCCCTCTCCGATACGGTTGGATTCATTCGGGACCTACCCCATGGCCTGGTGGATGCATTCCAGGCGACGTTGCAGGAGGCCATTGATGCGGATCTGCTGCTTCATGTGGTGGATGCCTCCAATCCGGGCTTTCCGGAGCAGATGGCGCAGGTCCAGAAGGTGCTGCATGAGATCGGGGCTGCGGATATTCCTCAGATACTGGTGTTCAACAAGCTGGATGCTCTGCAGGCGGAGCAACGTCCCCCGCTTCTGGAGGATCAGTACGATGTGGATGGGCAATTGTTCCAGCGCCTGTTCGTGAGCGCGCGCTCCGGCGAAGGGCTGGACACGCTTCGCCAGGCGCTTGCATCCAGGGTGGTGATTGCGGCTCAAGAAGGCATGACCCCTGGTGCCGCCATTGAATTGCCAGGGTCCGAGCCCTGATTGGGCACAATGCCAGCATTACCGATGCCATCCAGAGAACCAGAGACTTTGCGCATGAATTTCCAAAATCGCACCCTACGCTGGACTTCGCTGCCAGCACGTATTCGGGGCATGTTCAACCTGAACGATCCCCGGTGGGGACGCGGCGAAGACAACAAGTCCGATGATGGCGCACGCCCAGAGGACCGCCCCGCTCCCCCGCCTTCGGGAAACCGGGGGGGTGACCAGCGCCCGGGCAATGGGCAGCCGCCGGATCTCGACGAACTGTGGCGCGACCTGAACCGGAAGCTGGGCGGATTGTTTGGATCCAAGAACGGTGGCGGGCGCGGGCCGGGCAACGGTGGCGGTTCGGGCGGCGGGTTCCAACCCGACATGAAGAGCGCAGGCGTTGGTGTGGGGCTGATCGCCGGGATTGTGTTTGTCATCTGGATGGGGACAGGGTTCTTCATCGTCCAGGAAGGCCAGCAGGCCGTGATCACTCAGTTTGGCAAATACAAGAGTACGGTGGGCGCGGGTTTCAACTGGCGATTGCCATACCCCATCGAGCGCCACGAGCTTGTTTTCGTGACCCAGATTCGCTCCGCCGACGTGGGCCGGGACAGCGTCATCAAGAGCACCGGCCTGCGCGAGTCGGCCATGCTCACCGAAGACGAGAACATCGTCGAGATCAAGTTTGCGGTGCAGTACCGCTTGAGTGATGCGCGTGCCTGGCTGTTTGAAAGCAAGAATCCGTCGGATGCAGTGGTACAGGCCGCCGAAACGGCGGTTCGCGAAGTGGTAGGAAAGATGCGCATGGATACGGCCCTGGCCGAAGAGCGTGACCAGATTGCACCGCGGGTCCGTGCGCTCATGCAAACCATTCTTGACCGCTACAAGGTCGGTGTCGAAGTTGTTGGAATCAATCTGCAGCAGGGGGGGGTGCGTCCACCTGAACAGGTGCAGGCGTCGTTTGACGATGTGCTGAAAGCAGGGCAGGAGCGCGAGCGGGCCAAGAACGAAGCGCAGGCATACGCCAATGATGTCATCCCGCGTGCAGTGGGCTCTGCGTCGCGCTTGAATGAGGAGGCGGCAGCTTACAAGGCGCGGATTGTTGCGCAGGCGCAAGGCGATGCGCAACGCTTCTCTTCCATTCTGGCGGAATACCAAAAATCGCCTCAGGTGACCCGTGACCGCATGTACCTGGAGGCCATGCAGCAGATTTACGGCAATGTGACCAAAGTGCTGGTCGAGTCGCGCCAGGGCTCCAATCTGCTGTATCTGCCCCTGGACAAGATCATGCAAGGCGTGGCGAGCGGAGCAGGGCCTCTGGATGCTCCGGCTGCCGCTGCGCCCGCGCCGGCGGTGGTGCCTGCCGTGCCTTCGTCCACTTTTTCGAATGACCCCCGAGCGCGTGACAGCAGTCGCACACGCGATCGTGAATCTCGCTAGGAGCTGCTCGTGAACAGAGTCGGATTTATTGCATCTACCCTCCTGGTGGTGCTGGCCCTCATGAGCTCCATGCTTTTCGTGGTGGACCAGCGCCAGTTTGGCGTGCTTTACGCGCTGGGGCAGATCAAGGAAGTGATTACCGAGCCGGGCTTGAATTTCAAGCTGCCGCCGCCTTTCCAGAATGTGTCGTATATCGACAAGCGTCTTCTGACGCTGGACAGCAGCGATACAGAACCCATGCTGACGGCTGAAAAACAGCGTGTGGTCATCGACTGGTATGTGCGCTGGCGCATCTCCGAACCCACGGAGTACATCCGCAATGTGGGGTTGGACGAAAGCGCCGGGGCCATGCAGCTCAATCGGGTGGTGCGCAATGCCTTTCAGGAGGAAATCAACAAGCGCACTGTCAAGGAACTGCTGTCTCTCAAACGCGAGGCGCTGATGGCAGATGTGAAGCGCGAAGTGCTCGAGACCGTTCGCGGGGCCAAGCCCTGGGGTGTGGACGTGGTGGATGTGCGCATTACCCGCGTCGACTACGTGGAAGCCATCACGGAATCGGTCTACCGGCGCATGGAGGCTGAGCGTAAGCGTGTCGCCAATGAACTGCGCTCCACAGGGGCGGCCGAGGGCGAAAAAATTCGGGCGGATGCAGATCGTCAGCGTGAGATAGCGATTGCCAATGCTTACCGCGATGCCCAGAAGATCAAGGGTGAAGGCGATGCTGAAGCAGCGCGCATCTACGCCGAGGCTTTTGGCCGGGACCCACAGTTTGCCCAGTTCTACCGCAGCCTGGAGGCATACAAGTCCAGCTTCAACAAGAAGACCGACGTGATGGTCCTCGATCCCTCGTCTTCGGAATTCTTCAAGACTTTCCGAGGCGGAACCTCGGCCACGGCGCCTGCTGCCGCGGCACGCAAGTGAGTTCCACCGCCCTGGTTGTTGGTAGCTTGCCGCAGTGACTTTTGACAGCCTTTGGACGGCTCTGGCCCTCGTGCTGGTGATTGAAGGGCTATTGCCCTTCCTATCGCCACAGGGCTGGCGGCGTGCGGTCTCCCAGATTGCACTGCTGCAGGATGGCCAGATACGTTTTTTCGCATTGCTGGCCATCGTTGCCGGTGTTGCCGTGCTGTGGTTCTGACCTGGGCTTGGAGTCCTGGCGGTGGAGTCTCTCGGGCCTTCGCTCTCCTCCCGGTAGAATCACGGTTTTAACAGCCTCCCCTTTTCTCCATGTCTGCTTGGGTCCTTCCGGATCACATTGCCGATGTCTTGCCGTCCGAAGCGCGGCACATCGAAGAATTGCGTCGCGGGCTGCTTGATACAGCCCGTTGTTATGGCTATGAGCTGGTGATGCCTCCTTTGCTGGAGCATCTCGAATCCTTGCTGACAGGTACTGGCGAGGCGCTCGACCTCCAGACCTTCAAGCTGGTGGATCAGCTCTCCGGGCGTTCCATGGGGCTGCGGGCGGACACCACCCCCCAAGTGGCCCGCATCGATGCGCACCTGCTCAATCGCAAGGGGGTTGCTCGGCTGTGCTATTGCGGCCCCGTACTGCACACCCGGCCTGACCGTCCCCATGCCACACGCGAGCCCCTGCAGTTCGGCGCGGAGATATACGGGCATGCCGGGCTGGAGGCGGACCTCGAGGCTTTGCAGTTGGCCCGGGAGTGCCTGCGGGTTGCGGACGTTCGTGGCACGACGATCGACCTGGGGGACGTGCGGATTGTGCGCAGCCTGCTGGCTGGCGTGCCGCTGAATGCCCAGGTGTTGAGTGCCATCCATGCCGCGCTGGCTGCAAAGGACGCTGGCGAATTGGTGTCTTTGACCCGCGCTTTCCCCGAGAAGTCTCGCAAAGGTTTGCTGGCGCTGCTGCAGCTGTATGGAGATCAGGCTGTGTTGGATGAGGCTGAAAAAGCGCTCAAGCACTTTCCCGACATTCCCCTGCTGCTATCAAATTTGAAATGGCTTGCTACCCGGTTGGAGGGGGCTACCGTGACGTTTGATCTGGCCGATTTGCGTGGTTATGCGTATTACAGCGGTGCACGTTTCGCGATCTATGCACCGGGTGCAAGCGATGCGTTGGTCCGAGGCGGGCGCTATGACGAAGTGGGGGCCGTGTTCGGCAGAAACCGCCCCGCGGCAGGGTTCAGCTTGGATCTCAAGCAAGTGGTCGGCGTAGTGTCGCCGCGTGCGTTGAAGGCGGCGATCCGAGCCCCATGGGAGGAGTCGGATGAGGTCAATGCGGCCATCGCCAAACTCCGCAAGGCGGGTGAGACGGTGGTCTGCGTTCTGCCGGGGCATGAGAGCGAAGTGGACGAGTTCCACTGCGACCGGGAACTGGTGCAGGTTGCGGGCCGGTGGGTCGTGCAGGCTGTTTGAGCAATTGAAAATTGAATTGGGTTTGAGATGAAAGCAACCAAAGGTCGCAATGTAGTGGTGGTCGGGACCCAGTGGGGTGACGAAGGCAAGGGCAAACTTGTTGATTGGCTGACAGAGAGTGCCCAAGGCGTGGTCCGTTTTCAAGGCGGGCACAACGCTGGCCATACGCTGGTGATCAATGGGGTCAAGACTGCGTTGCACTTGATTCCCAGCGGCATCATGCGACCCGGGGTGAAGTGCTACATCGGCAACGGCGTCGTGCTGTCGGCTGCCAAACTGTTCGAGGAAATCGAAGGCCTTGAGAAGGCGGGTGTCGAAGTGCGGTCACGCCTGCGCATCAGCGAGGCCTGTCCCTTGATCCTTCCTTTCCATGCTGCCATCGACGTGGCGCGTGAAGCCGCGCGCGAGCAGGGCGGTACGGAGAAGATTGGAACAACAGGGCGGGGTATTGGTCCCGCGTACGAAGACAAGATTGCCCGCCGCGCACTGCGGGTGCAGGACCTGAAATACCCAGAGCGGTTTGCAGCCAAGCTGCGTGAGTTGCTGGACCTGCACAACCATACCCTCACGACGTACCTCCGCTCCGGCTCGTTCGTGTTTGGTGATGCGCTCAAGCCGTACATCCAGGATGGCAAGGTTCAGTTTGACGTGGTCTATGCAGAGGCGATGCGCCATGCCGAATTGCTCAAGCCCATGATGGCCGATGTGTCACGTGAATTGAACGATGCTCACCGCGAAGGCGCCAATCTCCTGTTCGAAGGTGCACAAGGTACGTTGCTGGATGTGGACCATGGCACCTATCCCTATGTCACGTCCAGCAACTGCGTGGCCGGCAACGCAGCGGCGGGATCCGGCGTGGGGCCTGGCATGCTGCATTACATCCTTGGCATCACCAAAGCGTATTGCACCCGCGTAGGCGGGGGGCCATTTCCCACCGAGCTGGACTGGGAAGTGCCAGGTACGCCGGGTTACCACATGAGCACGGTGGGTGCTGAAAAGGGCGTGACTACTGGACGCAGCCGCCGCTGCGGCTGGTTTGATGCCGCATTGCTCAAGCGCAGTGCGCAGGTCAATGGCCTCTCTGGCTTGTGCATCACCAAGCTGGACGTTCTGGATGGCCTCGAAGAACTGTTGCTTTGCACGGGATATGAGCTCGATGGCGAACGCATTGATCTGTTGCCCATGGGGGCCGAAGACATCGCCCGCTGCACCCCTATCTACGAGACATTGTCAGGGTGGGGTGACTCCACCGTTGGTGTGACCGACTATGCCAAGCTCCCGGAAAGTGCCCGGCGCTACCTGGAGCGCATCGAGCAGGTGACAGGTGTGCCGATCGACATGATTTCTACTAGTCCGGATCGGGATCACACCATCATGATGCGCCACCCCTATGTCGCAGGCTGATTGCCTTTGACCCTCGCCTCTACAGCTATACATCCAGGAGCCATTTCATGTTGACCGAAGACGGCAAACACCTCTATGTCAGTTATGACGAGTATCACAGCCTCATCGAGAAGCTGGCCCTCAAGGTGCATCAGTCGGGATGGAAGTTCGACACGATCCTGTGTCTTGCACGGGGCGGGTTGCGTCCCGGCGATATCCTGAGTCGTATCTTCGACAAGCCCCTGGCCATCATGTCCACCAGCTCCTACCGTGCTGAAGCCGGCACCGTGCAGGGGCATCTGGATATCGCTCGCTTCATCACCACTCCCAAGGGTGAGATCGCCGGTAAGGTGCTGTTGGTCGATGATCTTGCGGACTCCGGCCACACTCTGCATGCCGTGATCAATATGTTGAAGACCAACTATGCTCCGATCACCGAACTGCGCAGTGCGGTGATCTGGACGAAGGGCCTGTCTACGTTCTCTGCAGACTACTCTGTGGAATTTCTGCCGACAAACCCCTGGATTCATCAGCCCTTTGAAGGCTATGACAGCCTGAGCCCCGACAAGTTGCTCGAGAAGTGGCGTGTGTAGAGAGGGCTGCGAATTCTGAAATTTC